>NZ_JAPFGB010000028.1 GCF_026241095.1 Saccharopolyspora sp. NFXS83
CGCTGCGGGATCTTTTTCCCGAGTGGCTCCGCCACGAGGGAAAAAGCTGTCCTCGCGAGGAAGCCGCTGAGAACCCGGGGGTGGTTGAGCTCTCGACGTGGGCTGTGCGCTTCGCGCATACAGGCGCGGCTTCGCCGCGAGCCAGGCGCGGCTTCGCCCGCCCAAGGCACGGCTTCCCCGCCTACTGCACGGGTTTGCCGCTCATGGCGGTTGGGGGGCGAGTGGGGTCACAGCCGTGCGGGGCGGCGTCGTGGTAGATACCTCTGAACCCGTTCGATGAGGAGGAACTCGTGGTCGATCGCCGACGTGCCCGCCGCAGCTGCCTGGCCGTGCCCGGCTCCAGCGCGAAGATGATCGACAAGGCGCGCGGGCTGGCGGTGGACTCGTTCTTCCTGGACCTGGAGGACGCGGTGGCCCCGCTGGCGAAGGCCGAGGCGCGCGGCCGGGTGGCGGCGGCGCTCAACGAGGGCGGATGGGACGGCAAGATCCGTTCCGTCCGGGTCAACGACCTCACCTCGGCGTGGACCTACCGGGACGTGGTGGAGGTCGTCGAGTGCGCCGGGGCGAACCTGGACACGGTCGTGCTGCCGAAGGTCTCCACCCCAGACCACGTGCGCTGGCTGGACCTGACGCTGACCCAGATCGAACGCGCCACCGGCCTGGAGGTCGGCCGGATCGGCATCGAGGCGCAGATCGAGGACGCGCGCGGCCTGGTCGAGGTGGACGCGATCGTCGCCGCCTCGCCCCGGGTCGAGACGCTGATCTTCGGTCCCGCCGACTTCATGGCCTCGATCAACATGCGGTCGATGGTCGTCGGCGAGCAGCCGCCCGGCTACGACGTGGGCGACGCCTACCACTACGTGCTGATGCGGATGCTGATGGCGGCGCGGGCGCACGACGTGCAGGCCATCGACGGCCCGTACCTGGCGATCAAGGACGTGGACGGTCTGCGCCGGGTCGGCGGCCGGTCGGCGGCGCTGGGCTTCGACGGCAAGTGGGTGCTGCACCCGGCGCAGGTGGATGCGGTGAACGAGCTGTTCTCGCCGCGCCAGGAGGACTACGACCACGCGGAGAACGTCCTGGCCGCCTACGACTGGCACACCTCGGAGGCCGGCGGCAAGCGCGGTGCGGCGATGCTCGGCGACGAGATGATCGACGAGGCGTCCCGGAAGATGGCGCTGGTCATCGCGGGCAAGGGCCGCGCGGCGGGCATGTCCCGCACCGACGAGTGGACTCCGCCGTTGCCGGACTGATCTGGATCGGGTGGCCGCCGCGCAGCGGCTTCGCCGCTGGCGCGACACCGCTTCGCGCGGACCCGTGGCGGGTGGCCGGCCTCCGCTCAGGAACGGGAACACGCCCGGTCGGGGGCTCCCGTTGAGGTCACCGGCCTGCGCGGTCGGGCCCTGACGCCCGTGTGGACGATCCCGGAGTCGGTTCGGCGCGGTACGTTCTGATCAAGAGCGATCGTCGGGTTCCTCCGCGGAACGAGCCGTGCCGAGGCCTTTTCCCGGCGTGCGAGTCGACCGAGGGGGCGGCGGCATGGCCGACGAGGACCTGACCCGCGGCGACCCCGCCGGGAGCGGGGCGACCGGCGACGGGCGGGCCGACGGTGGCACCACCGGGGAGGCGGCCGGTCGGCGTCGCGCCGCTCCCGGCGGCGGAGCGGACGTGGACTCCGGCGGCGAACCCACCTCCGGCGGTGCCGACGCGGAGAACGACCAGGAACTCCGCTTGGCGCTGGCGATGCGCGGCGGTGCCAGCCTCGCGGTGTGGATCGGCGGCGCCGTCGCCGAGATCGACCTGCTGCGTTGCGCGACGTCCGGACCGCCACCGGCCGGGCCCGGCGCGCCTGCGTCCGGAACGGCGAAACCCGGGCCCGCGAAGCCGAGCCCGGAGCCGGACGACGAGCACCCGTGGTCGGCGCTGGCCGGGCTCGCGGGCTACGACTCGGTGTCCGTGGACGTGCTGGCCGGTGCCTCGGCGGGCGGCTTGAACGCGACCCTGCTGTCCGCGTCGATCGTCTACGGCATGCCGTTCGAGGACATGCGCGAGCTGTGGGTGCGCCTCGCGGACCTGGAAGCGATGTGCCGCGCGGTGCCCAAGTTCTGGCAGCGCCGGCCGGATTCCCTGCTGGAGGGCGACGACTACTTCCGCGCCGAGCTCGCGAGGCTGATCACCGAGCTGACCCCGGCCCCCGCGGACGCCCGCAACCTGGGCGACCGGCTGGACCTGCTGCTGACCGCGACCCTGCTGGATCCGGTGCTGGAGCGGCACTTCGACGGCAGGTCGGGCCCGTTGACCGAGCAGCGCCGCACCGCCTCGTTCCGCTTCCGGCACCGAGGTCGTTCCGGCCAGCCGCTGTCGGACTTCGGCACCGGCGAGGAGTTTCCGGCGACCGCGCTGCGCTTGGCGCAGGCCGCGCGCGCCACCTCGTCGTTCCCGTTCGCCTTCGAACCGGCGCAGGTGCACTCCAGCACCGGTGCGCCGCCACCAGGTGAGCCGGACATGTTCGGGGTGTTCTCCGAGAACACCGCGGATCCCCGGCCGTTCCGGGTGATCGACGGCGGGGTGCTGGACAACATCCCGGTCACCGCGGCGGTGGAGGCGATGGCCGCGGTGCCCACCGAACGTCCCAGCGCGCGCTGGCTGCTGTACCTGAACCCGGAACCGGAGACCGTCGGCGAGGGCAGGCCGTTGAGCCGCCAGCTGGCGCTGCCGGTGGCGTCCACGGCGATGAGCGCGCGCATGTCGCAGGAGTCGTTGCTGGCCGACATCCACGCGCTCGACGAGCACAACGCCGCGGTGCAGCGCACCGAACTGCGCCGCAGATCCGTCTTCGCGCCCCTGCGGCCCGCGGCCCCGGCCGAGCGGGAAGCGGTGCTGTTCTCCCAGGCAGGGCAGGTCGAGGCGGAGTACGCGGTGGTGCGCGCGGAGCTCGACGCCCAAGCGGTGCTGCGGCTGCTGGTGGAACCGGCGGGCACCGAGGACGGCAGGCTGCTGCCGCCGGTGGTCGGGGATCCGCTGGAAGGCTGGTCGCCGCAGGTCCGCACCGTGCTGGGCAGGCGGCTGTCGGCGGGGCTGGCCGAGCTCGCCGCGGCGGAGCCGAACCGGGTCTTCGACGACGTGCGCGGGCTGTCCTCCGGGGTGCAGGAATGCCTGGACTGGGCGCGGGACATCGGCCGCTGGGCCACTCCCGGCCAGTTGCCGGTGATCGGCCGCTGCAAGTCGGCGCTGTACCGGCTGCGCACGTTCGCCGAGGTCCTGGAGGGGCACGCGGACCGCTACTGGATCAACGGCGCCGTCCTGGAGCCGATCGTGGAGCTGGGTGAGCTCGCGGACTGGGTGCTGCGGGTCGCCGATCGCCGCGAGCGGATGCAGCACCGGTTGCCGTCGCCGGTGCGACCGCTGCTGGGCGCCGTGCTCAACGAGGTCGAGCAGGACGCCCGCTTCCAGCGCGCGCTGGAGGAGTTCGCCGCCGAACTCGCGTCCATGGCCGACACCTCGGGGGCCGACGCGGTGCCGTGGGACGAGCACGGGGTGGACGCGGTGGCCGAGGGCCGCGTCGTGCTGCACCGGATCGCGGACCGGCTCGCCGCCGCCGCCCCGCCGCGCACCCATTTCGAATCCCCCGCGCAGATCGGCTACGGCCTGCTGGAGCGCACCGACCGCCGCCCGGCCGTGCTGCGCGCCCTGGTGGTGCTCACCGCGCCGCTGGACGTGGGGCGGTCGCCGGGCGACCGGATCAACTTCCTCCGGGTGGTCGGGGACGCGCCGTCGCCGCTGCCGTTCGACGCGTTGCGCGTGGCCCGCGAACTGCGCGTCGAGGACAAGGTGCGCGGCGGCGACCTGGGCAACTTCGGGGCGTTCCTGTCCGCGCGGTGGCGCGCGAACGACTGGATGTGGGGCCGGTTGGACGCGGCCTCAGCACTGGTCGGGTTGCTGCTGGTGCCCGCGCGCCTGCTGCGCCACAGCGCCGGGCTGGGCCCGGAGGGCATCGCGGAGCGGCTGCGCGCCATCGTCACCACCCCGACCAGCGCGGAGCTCGGCGACCTGGCGGAGTCGGAGCGCTGGCAGGGCTTCCTGGCCGAGCTGTGGGAGCGGCGCGCGGAGCAGGTGCGGGCGGAGCTCGCGGCGATGTTCGCCGACCCGGCCGACGAGCATCCGCTGACCGAGACGAAGGCGCTGGTCGTCGAGCGGCTGCACTGGACCATCGCGGCGCAGGAGCTGCCCTTCGTCGCCACCGTCGCGACCGGCGCCGATCCGGGCGAGCCCCGGTTGCCGGACATCCCGGAGCCGCAGCGGCTCACCCGCGACGTGCAGCGCTACGCGGTGGGGCGCCAGCGCGTCGAGGACCTCGGTGAGCCCCGGCTCGCCTCGGTCGCGACCAGGTCGGCCCTGGTGGCCTACCGGGCGGTGCGTCCGGGCACGTCCGGGGTGCTGCGGCTGCTCGGGCGGATCGCGATGACCGTGATCAAGCCGGTGTTGCTGCTGGTGGTGCTGGCCGTGGCGGCGCCGCGCCGGGTGGCGTTGGTGCTCTTCCTCGGTGCCGGTGCGGTGGTGCTCAGCGGGGTCGCGCCCGCCGGGGCGCCGTACGTGCAGGAGTACTCGCTGAGCTGCCCGGTGGGGCAGCCGCCACCGGACGCCACGATGTCCTGCCTGCTCAACGAGCCCGCGACGGCGATCGGCGCGCGGATCGCGGTGGTGCCGCCCGACTCCTCGGCGGTGTCGGTGCTGCGCCCGTTCACCTACGACCCGTTCGTGATCAACTTGGGCGTGCTGCTGGCGCTGCTGGTCGCCGCGGTGTCCGCGTTGTGGCTCGGGTTCCGGTTGATGAGCCGCGGCAAGGGGCTCGCCCGGTGGCTGCCCGCGGTGTTCGTCGCGGCGGCGTTGACGACGGCCCTGCTGTGGACGGCGAGCACCGGGTTCACCCTCGGCCCGCAAGGCCTGGTGGTGGCGGCGGTGGTGCTGACCTGGCTGGGATCGCTGGGCCTGCGCGCGTGGGGCCGGGTAGTCGCCGCGGCGGTGTCGGCGGTGGTGTTCGCCGGGGCGCTGTGGCTCGCGGAGCCCGCGGTCGGTGCCGTGACCTGGCTGCTGCCCGCGTCGATCGTGGCCGCGTACGCGCACGTGGTGCTGCTCTCGACGGTGGACCTGCTGCGTCCCCGCCCGCGCCCGGAGCGTTCCGAACCCGGCACCCGGCCCGGGGCGAGTCCGGATTCCGCCCGATCGGATGCCGTGCGCGCGAGTCCGGCCACGGGTGGGTGAGCACTACGATCAGAGGGGTGAGCGACTTCCCGGCAACGGCGGATCCCACGCCGGAGGGCACCCCGTACCACCTCCTCGCCCGCGATTCCCGGCACCGGTGGTGGACCCCGCTGCTCGCGCTGCTGTTCGGCGCGGTGCTCGCGTTCGTGCTGCTGCTGGTCGCCATGGTGCTGCTGGGCCTGTTCGTGCTGTACCCGGCGGGATTCGGCGAGTTCCGGCTGGCGTCGCTGTGGCTGAACCCGGATTCCGTCGAGGCGGTGGTGCGCGATCCGTTCGTGCTGCTGTACGTGTCGTTCGGGGCGCTGGCCGCGCTGATCCCGGCGGTGATGCTCGCCGTGCTGTGGGCGCAGCGGCGGAGCCCGCGGCAGCTCATCGGCGTGACCGGGCGCATGCGCTGGCGGTGGCTCGGCCGATGCCTGCTCGCCGCCGTGGCCGTGTTCGTCGTGGCGTTCGCGATCTCCGCGTTGCTGACCTGGGCCACCGGGCGTTCCAGCGGGCCGGGCTTCCCGGGGTGGGCCGACTACGCGCGGATCGTGGCGCTGGCGGTCCTGATCGTGCCGTTCCAGAGCGCGGCGGAGGAGTTCGCCTTCCGCGGTTTCCTGCTGCAGACCCTCACCGCGTGGTTCCGCACGCCGTGGGTGGCGATCGTGATCACCTCGGTGCTGTTCCTGCTCGGCCACGGCTACACCGATCCGCTGGTGTGGTGCGAGCTGCTGGTGATGGCGGTCGCGATGTGCTGGCTGACGCTGCGCACCGGCGGCCTGGAGGCGGCGATCGCGCTGCACGTGGCGAACAACAGCCTCAGCGTGCTGGTCAGCGGCCTGTCCGGGGTGCCGGGCATCGAGCAGGCCGGTGATTTCGCGGTGGGCGACGTGCTGCCGTTCATCGCGGCGGTGCTGGCTTACGGCTGGTGGGTGGACCGCAGCGCAGCTCAGCGGGGGGAGTGGACCGTCACCGGCGGCCGGGTGCCGCTGAACCCGTGGTCGTTGCGCGCGGAGACCCAAGACGATCTCCGGGCCGGGGTGACGGGGTAGCCTGGAGGCAGGGACGATAGGGGACGAATCGGGCTCCTGCCGATCCTGCTAGGTAGTGCGCTCCACGGAGGTGTCAGCGGTGTCTTCCCCGTTTTCCGGCTCGGCTCGGCCGGCGCCGGGTTCACCGGGCAGCATGCCCATCCCGCCGACGGGATGGCCGATCGGCTCGTACGGCACGTACGAGGAAGCGCAGCGCGCTGTCGACCACCTCGCCGGCTCCGACTTCCCAGTGCGGGAGGTCACCATCGTCGGCGTCGACCTGATGCTCGTGGAGCGGATCACCGGCAAGCTCACCTGGGGCAAGGTGATCGCGGGCGGTGCCGCCTCCGGGGCGTGGATCGGACTGCTCATCGGCCTGGTGATGAGCATCGCGACACCGCCCGGCACGGGTGCGCTCAGCTCGATGCTGGCCGGTCTGGGCGGTGGCATCGTGATCGGCATCGGCTTCGCCGTCGCCGGGTACCTCGCGATGCGGGGGCGCCGGGACTTCTCCTCGGCGAGCCAGCTGGTCGCGGGCCGCTACGACGTGCTCGCCCAGCCCCGCCACGCCGAACACGGTCGCAACCTGCTGGCCCACTTGGCGATGAGGCCGCAGACCTCCCAGTGACAGGCCCGGTTCAGCTGCCGTGGTGATAGCGGCACGCGGCGATCTGTATCTGGTCCTCATGGATCCGGTAGACGAGGCGGTGCTCATCGGTGATCCGCCGCGACCAGAATCCGTGGAAGCCGTGTTTCAGCGGCTCCGGTTTGCCGATTCCCTCGTTCGCGTTCCGCTCGACGTCCTTCAACAGCGTGTTGATCCGTTTGAGAACCTTGCGGTCTTGGGTCTGCCACCAGACGTAGTCATCCCAGGCGTTCTCGTCCCAGACCAACTTCATTCGATGAGGTCCCGAGTCGTTCCGCCGCCGTGCTCCAGGCGGTCGATCGAGGCCAGCAAGCGGCGTGCGTTCTCCGGGCTCTTGAGCAGGTAGGCCGTTTCCTTCAGCGACTCGTAGTCGTCCAGCGCGACCATGACCACTGGTTCGTGTCCGGATCGGGTGATCACTACTTCCTCGCGGTCGTCGATCACTGAGTTGAGGGTCTCCGCGTACCGTGCGCGAGACTCCGAGTACGACATGGTCTTCACGGGTCAGCCACCTCCTGTGCGTACAGGAAACTGTACGCCTGTTCTGGGGGTAGGAGGAAGTTCGCGAGTCGGGCGGCGCCCGCTGCGCAGTCGATCGTGCCTCCCGATCCGGCCGTCGGCGGCCCGCGGGAACAGGGGTTCGCTGCGCCGATAGGGGTATTGCCGGAGTCGATCAACGCGCCTAGGTTGCTCTCACCCGCATCGGGCCGCCGGTGCGGTCCGTTGCGTGCGATGGGGCGCGGGCACTCGGCCTCAGCCGCACCGGCGCGAGACGTCTGGGAGGCCGACGACGGTGAGGGTGCGAGAACGCGATCGGGGCGCGGTCCGGCGGGCCGTGGCGTGGGGGTTGGCGGTGGTGGCCGCGGCGGGCGTGACGGCGTGCGCGCCGCCGCAGAGCGCGAACACGGTGAACCTCTACTACGCGCCCGAGGAGAACCTGCAGGCGGTCGTCGACAAGTGCAACGACCAGGCGCAAGGCCGTTTCAAGATCGTTTACCACAAGCTGCCGCGCGACGCGGACGGGCAGCGCGAGCAGATGGTGCGCAGGCTCGCCGCGCAGGACGACGGCATGGACGTCCTGGGCCTGGACACGACGTGGACCGCGGAGTTCGCGCGGGCCGGGTGGATCCGGGAGTGGACCGGCGAGGACCGGGAGCAGGCCGAGGCGGGCACGCTCGCCGGGCCGCTGGAATCCGCGCGCTACGGCGGGAAGTTGTTCGGGGCGCCGAAGAACACCAACGTCCAGCTGCTCTGGTACCGCTCGGACGTGGTGCGGAAACCACCGCGGACCTGGGACGACATGATCGAGCAGGCGCGGCGGCTGAAAGCCGAGGGGCGCCCGTCGACGATCCTGATCCCCGGCGCCCAGTTCGAGGGCTACGTGGTGCAGTACAACACGCTGCTCGCCTCCGCGGGCGGCAAGATCATCTCCGATGACGGCACCCGCGCCGTGGTCGACGAGGGCGCGGTGCGGGCGCTGGAGCAGCTCAAGGCGCTCGCCGATTCCGGCCTGACCAGCCCGTCGATGTCGAACGCGCAGGAGGACGACATCCGGCTCGAGTTCCAGCAGGGCGACGCGGCGTTCCAGCTCAACTGGCCGTTCGTCTACCCCTCCATGCAGGAGGACGCGCCGGAGATCGCGCGCGACGTGCGGTGGGCCCGCTACCCCACGTCGGATCCGAACCGGCCCAGCAAGGTGACCATCGGCGGCTTCAACCTCGCGGTCAGCGCGTACTCGCCGCGCCCCGCGGCGTCCTTCGACGCCGCGCTGTGCCTGCGCAGCGCGGAGAGCCAGCGGTTCTCCGCGGTCAACGACGGGGTGCCACCCACCATCGAATCCGTCTACGCCGCGCCGGAGATGGCCGCGGAGTACCCGATGCGGGAGACCATCCTGGAGGAGTTGCGGGACCCGGCGATCCGGCCGATCACCCCGGCGTACCAGAACGTCTCGACGGTGCTGGCGAAGCTGCTGTCCCCGGCATCGGCGATCGACCCGCCGCGCACCGCCGAGCGGATGCGCACCGAGGTGCAGAACGCCCTCGACTCGCAGGGAGTGATGCCCTGATGTCCACGACGGACACGGCCGGGCGAGCGGAGCGCAGGCTGGGCTGGGCGTTGTGCGCGCCGGCCGCGCTGGTGATGGTCGCCGTCACCGGTTGGCCGATCCTGTACGCGGTGTGGCTCTCGTTCCAGCGCTACGACCTGAAGTACCCCGACCAGCGCGAGTTCGTCGGCCTGGACAACTACGTCACGGTGCTCGGCAACCAGTACTGGTGGACGGCGTTCGGCATCACCGTGCTCATCACCGTCGCCCAGCTGGTGATCGAGTTCGTGCTGGGCATGGCGTTGGCGCTGATCATGCACCGGGCGCTGATCGGGCGGGGGCTGGTGCGCACCGTCAGCCTCATCCCGTACGGGATCGTCACCGTCGTCGCCGCGTTCAGCTGGCGCTACGCGTGGACGCCGGACACCGGGTACCTGGCGAACCTGTTCTCCGACGGCGCGCCGCTGACCGAACGAGCCTCCTCACTGGCGATCATCATCGTCGCCGAGGTGTGGAAGACGACGCCGTTCATGGCGCTGCTGCTGATGACCGGGCTCGCCCTGGTGCCGGAGGACATGCTGGAGGCGGCGCAGATCGACGGCGCCTCGCGGTGGCAGCGGTTCACCCAGGTGATGCTGCCGGTGATGAAGCCCGCGATCCTCGTCGCGCTGCTGTTCCGCACGCTCGACGCGTTCCGCGTCTTCGACAACATCGTGGTGCTCACCGACGGGGCGCAGGACACCTCCTCGGTGTCGGTGCTGGCCTACAACAACCTGATCAAAGGCCTCAACCTCGGCATCGGCTCCACGATGTCGGTTCTGATCTTCCTCGCGGTGGCGCTGATCGCGTTCCTGTTCGTGAAGCTGTTCGGCACCGCCGCGCCCGGCGCCGACGACGACGGGAGGCGCTGATGGCCCGCCGTGCGAGGAAACCCGCCGACACGGCCAAGTGGACCGTGCTCAACGCGGTCGTGGTGCTCTACGCGCTGGTGCCGGTGCTGTGGATCGTGTCGCTGTCGTTCAAGACCTCCGCGGGGCTCAGCGACGGCAGGTTCATCCCGGCGGAGTGGACGCTGGAGAACTACGCGGCGATCTTCCGGACCGGGGAGTTCCTGCGCGCCCTGCTGAACTCCATCGGCATCGCGCTGATCGCCACCGCGATCGCCGTGGTGCTGGGCACGATGGCCGCCTACGCGATCGCGCGGCTGACGTTCCCCGGCAAGCGCCTGCTGGTCGGGGTGTCGCTGCTCATCGCGATGTTCCCGCAGGTGTCGCTGGTGTCGCCGTTGTTCGAGATCGAACGGACCCTCGGGCTGTTCGACACCTGGCCAGGGCTGATCCTGCCGTACATCACGTTCTCGCTGCCGCTGGCGATCTACACGCTCTCGGCGTTCTTCCGGGAGATCCCGTGGCAGCTGGAGGAGGCGGCCACCATGGACGGGGCCACTCCGGGGCAGGCGTTCCGGAAGGTGATCGCGCCGCTGGCCGCGCCGGGCGTGTTCACCACGGCGATCCTGGTGTTCATCTTCTGCTGGAACGACTTCCTGTTCGCCATCTCGCTCACCTCCACCGAGGCGTCCCGCACGGTGCCGGTGGCGTTGCAGTTCTTCACCGGCGACTCCCAGTTCGAGGACCCCACCGGGACGATCGCCGCCGCGGCCGTGGTGATCACGATCCCGATCATCCTGTTCGTGCTGTTCTTCCAGCGCAGGATCGTCTCCGGCCTCACCTCCGGAGCCGTCAAGGAGTGAGCCGGGAACGGGTGAACGGACCGTTCGTCCAACGAGAATGGACGAACGGTCCGTTCACTCCGAAACGGCCCGCGCGGGTCAGGGGCCTGCGAACTCCTGGACCCAGTAGTGGCCGTAGCTGCTGTTCGGGTCGAAGGCGTGCCCCACGCCGATCCGGGTGTAGGCGCAGTTCTGGATGTTCGCCCGGTGGCCGGGGCTGGTCATCCACTGGTGGAACGTCGCGGCGGGCGAGGCGTTGCCCGCGGCGATGTTCTCCGCCGTCGCGCCGGTGAGCCGTGGCCCGGCGGCGTCGGAGTGGGCGAAGAAGTCGTGCACGGCCATGTCGATGGCGTGCGCCTGCGCCGAGCGCTCCAGGTCGGGGAACGGTGCCAGCGGCCCGCACCCGGCTTCGGCGCGGGCCGCGTTCGTGCGGTCCACGACCTCCGCGGTGACGACGTCCATCCGGTTCGCGTGCGCGGACGGGACGAACATCGCGGAGGCGCTCAGCAACGCGCACAGCAGGATCGGCCGGACCGGACTCCGCCAGCGGAAGGCGGGCGAGCCGGGAATCGACCGGGGGAAGACGAACATCCGCACCACTCCTCGAAGACAGCGGTCCCAGGTGCGGACAGTTCTAACGTGCTTTTCGGCGTGTCGGCCCGGCAATCCACGCAACGGGTGATCCGCGCCGCGCGGCGGATCACCCGAACGGGATTCGGAGAATCGTCGTCAACAGTGGACGAACCGGGATCACATCTGCTGCGCGATGATGATGAACAGCGTCAGGATCCAGCCCATGATCAGGGTGGTGAGCACGGCGAGCTTGTTGGTGGCGAGACGAGTCATGGCGGTGCCTCCCGGCAGCGTGAGAAATGATCGATAACGAGATGTCGTCTCACGATGTGGGGGCGGCGATGCCGCAACGAGGGTCAGCGCATGGAGCACATGCGCGGCGAGGCGGACAGCGCGTCCCACATCGCGCCGGGTTTTCGCCCCCGGCGCGGCACGGGACTTCGCCCCGGAGCCACGTTCCCCGAACCGGTCACGGGCAGCCTGCGGGTGAACACCCGGCGCCCCATCGCGCTGCGACGCGGTCCGTTGAACCGCACGGCGATCGGCATGGCCACCTCCTCACTTCTCCCGACGCGCACCGGAGTCAGCACGGTGGCGGTTGTTCGGCGGAAACGCTCGCGGCGGGAAACCGCGGCTGTCGAACCTCTGCGCACCACATCGCTCGAATGATCGAAAACGTTACAGCGCATCATCAGAGCCACTTGTTCCTGCGGAATATCTTGAACAGCGTCAAGCAGGCCAGCATCATCACCAGCAGCGTCGCCGGATAGCCGAATTTCCAGTCCAATTCGGGCATGACCTTGAAGTTCATCCCGTAGATCCCGGCGATCATCGTCGGGGTCGACACGATCGCGACCCACGCCGAGATCTTGCGCATGTCGGTGTTCTGCTGGAGCGTGATCTTGGCCAGGGTGGCGTCGACCAGCGTGGTCAGCAGCTCGTCGAAGGACGCCACCCGTTCCGAGACCGTCGTCAGGTGGTCCTCGACGTTGCGGAAGTAGGAGCGGACCTCCTCCGGCACCATCGGCGTGTATCCCTCGGCCAGGCGCTGCAACGGCCGGGCCAACGGCATCACCGCCCGGCGCAGCTCCATGACCTCGCGCTTCATCAGGTAGATGTGCTCGGCCTCGATCTTGGTGCGCGGCGCGAAGACCGCCGCTTCCATGTCGTCGATGTCGTCCTGGATGGCCTCGGTGACCTCCAGGTAGGTGTCCACGACGTGGTCGGCGATGCCGTGCAGCACCGCGGCGGGCCCCAGCCGCAACTGCTCCGGATCGGTCTCCAGCTGCGCGCGCACCTGCCCGAGGCTGGCGTGCTTGCCGTGCCGCACCGTGATCACGAAGTCGCGGCCGACGAAGGCCATCAGCTCGCCGCTCTCGACGATCTCGCTGGTGGCCGTCAGCTTCTCGTTGGCGATGTAGCGCACCGTTTTGAGGACCATGAACAGCGTGCTGTCGTAGCGCTCCAGCTTCGGCCGCTGGTGCGCGTGCACGGCGTCCTCGACCGCGAGCTCGTGCAGCCCGAAGGTCTCGGCCAGCACGTTGAGCTGGGTTTCGTCCGGTTCGTGCAGGCCGATCCAGACGAACCCGGTGCCGCGCCGGCGCACTTCGTCGATCGCCTCGGCGTGCGACCACGTGCCGGACAGGCGCACGCCGTCGACGTAGACGCCGCAGTCGATGACGTAAGCCGGAGGAGCGGCGGGAACCGGGGTGGCTCGGCCGATGTTGCGGGCCGCGCGGTTGCGCAGGCCGAGCGAGGGAAGGCTGGGCACGGCGACCTCCAAAGGCGGGGAATCGGATCTGGGGCGATCTCGCACACCTGGACCGCGCATCCCCGCCGGCGCAGCGGGAACCCCGAAGGGCTCCGGCGCCTGGATTTGGGCCTAGCCGCAGGCCTTCCAGGCGGGGATGCGGTTGGTACTACTCGGAAGCGCGCTGTCGGCACTGCCGCTCACAATCCCTCACCTCCTTCTGTCCGCCTCGCGCATCGGCGAGGTGGTTCGGACCGGCCAACGATTCACGATACTCGCCGTGCCCGGCGCGGTCGGCGGCGGTGCGGGGTGTGATGGGACACGGCGAAACGGGTGATTCTTCGGTCTCGGCGCACGGGAAAATCCCGGCTTTCGTCCGGATCGACCTGATCATTCCCTTTGTCTCATTGGCCTGGTTCAGCGCGGCGGGGAGGATCGGGGGAGTCGGCCCCACGCCCGGAGGCAGTCCGCGAGGCCGTCGGTCAGCCGATGCTCGGCGTCGAGTGTGGCAAAGGTCGCAGTATCCGCCCACATCGCGTCGGAGGCGTCGTCACCAGGGAAAAGGGCTACCTCGTTGGTCCGGCATGCGTAGTCGTGAATCTCGTAGGTACCAGTCGGGGTCGGGCGCAGCACGCGTCCGTGCAGGCCCTCGACGATCACGGAGAGTCCGGTTTCCTCCAGAAGTTCCCGGTGTACCGCCGAACGATCGGTTTCTCCGGCCTCCACTCGCCCACCGGGCACGGACCACTGCCCCCTGCCGGGGTCATGGGTGCGTAGTACCAGCAACAACCTGCCATCGGCGTCGTGGACGACCCCACCGACGCACCGGATCACTGGGCCGTTGGGTATGATCACGGATACGGAGGGTAGTTGATCCGGACGGTTCGGCTAGCGACTGACCCAAGTGCGGGACAATGCTGCCCTAACGCCGCCGAGTGCGGTACAACAGATCGGCAGGCGCCAGCGTGTTCAATGGCATTTCGGACGGGGTGTATCGCAGTGAACCTTAAGAAGATCCTGACCTGGGCCGGGGTCGCGTTCCTCCTCTTCTTTCTCTTCTCCGCCCCACAGCAGGCCGGTAACCTGGTGAACAACATCCTCGCCAGCCTGGAAGGAGCCGCGCAGGCGGTCATCCTCTTCATGCAGAACATCTTCGTGTAGTGCCGAAGGGCGGTTGACGTGTTCGCGCCTAGGGATCCCGACGAGTACCTGCTCGACACCGAACGCCGGGTCATCCGGCTCCGCAGACACTGGGCGAGCCTGGTCTGGGAACTGTTCGAGGCGATCGGGCTGCTCGTCGGTGTGGTGATGGTGTCCCAACTACTGCCGCAGGACACGACCCTGCCGCAGAACGTGCTCTGGTACGCGGGCCTGGTCGTGCTGCTCCGGTTCACCTATCAGGTGCTGGACTGGTACGTGGAGCGCATCGTCGTCACCGACAAGCGATTCCTGATCGCCGAAGGCATCTTCACCACCAACGTGGCGATGATGCCGATCGGGAAGGTCACCGACTTGACCTTCCAGCGGACCCTGGCCGGGCGCATGTTCGGCTACGGCACCCTGGTGGTCGAGTCGGCCGGTCAGATCCAGGCGCTCAACCGGATCGAGTACGTGCCGAGCCCCGACGAGGTGGAAGACGCGATCTCCTACCTGGTCTTCGGGGAGAAGAAGGCGCAGCAGGAGCGGTTCTCCATGCTCAAGGCCCGTCGCGCAGCGGTGGGCAAGAAGAAGGCCAAGCTTCCGAGCTGACCGGTCGCTCGCGAGCCGGGGTCGCAGGCGCTGCCTGCGGCCCCGGTCGTGTTCGTGGGCTGGTGCGGGAGTCCCCGCGGCCATCGGCGAGACTGTGCGCAGCGGAAGGTCGGTTCCCCGGGGCGCCGGTCGAGCGCCCGGTGCCGGGGTTCTCGCCGAGCTCGCGGCGGGAACGGCGGGGGATCGTCCGCCGCCGACCGCCGGGTTCAACGGAAAGGCCACGCTTGCGCATCGACCTGCACGCCCACTCCACCGAGTCCGACGGCACCGATACGCCCGCGGAACTCGTCGCCGCCGCGCTCGACGCGGGACTGGACGCCGTCGCGATCACCGATCACGACACCACGGCGGGCTGGGCCGAGGCGGCTGCCGCCGTCGCCGCCTGCTCCGGCCCGCGCCGGCTGCGGGTCGTCCCGGGGGCCGAGCTGTCCTGCAGCTGTCCGGACGGCAACGGCCGCACCATCACCGTGCACCTGCTGGCGTACCTGTTCGACCCGACCTCGCCCGCGCTCGTCGCCGAGCAGTCGCGGCTGCGCGCGGAGCGGCGCGGCCGGTTGCGGGAGATGGCCGAGCGGATGGCGGCCGAGGGGTTCCCGGTGGATCCGGAGGCCCTGATGGCGGGGCTGCCGCCGGACTCGCCGGGCGGGCGACCGCACCTGGCCCGGCAGCTCGTGCGGGCCGGTCTGGTAGCGAGCGTGGACGAGGCCTTCGCCCGCTACCTGGGCAGCAGCGGCCGGTACTACCTGCCGCGCACCGACACCCCGGTGCGGCGGGCGATCGAGATGATCGCCGATGCGGGTGGCGTGACGGCGCTGGCGCACCCCTTCGCGCGAGCCCGCGGACCCGTGATCAACGCGGAGGTCGTGGCGGAGCTGGCCGCGCAGGGGCTCACCGGCATCGAGGTGGACCACCCGGACCACGACGAGCCGACCAGGCGGGAACTGCGGGGCATCGCCGCCGAGCTGAACTTGGTCCCGACGGGCAGCAGCGACTACCACGGCACCAACAAGACGATCCGGATCGGCCAGGAGACGACCACCCCGGAGTCGCTGCAGCGGCTGATCGACAAGAGCAGCGGCAGCGAGGTCTTCACGGCCGGTTGATCGGCCGATCACGCGGCTCGCGCGGTGCGGATTCGCGGTGATCGTGCGAGTTTTCGGCGCCGTGCGGGGTGAAACTCGACGCGACGACCCGGCTGCGTAGGGTGGGGCGAGTGCAGGGACAGCTCGGCCTCGAAGGCATCCCCGGCAAGCTCGTCCGGGTCACTCCGGCGAAACTCGCCAACTGGGACCGTTGTCCGCGCAAGTTCCGCATGACCTACCTGGACCGCCCGGCGCCGTCGAGGTCCGGTGCCCGCGCCAACGCCACGCTCGGCGCGGTCGTGCACAACGCGCTGAAGGCGTTCTTCGAGCTCCCGATCGCGCAGCGGACCCCCGAGAAGGCGGTGCTGCTGGTCCGGCAGTGCTGGAAGAGCGACGGGTTCGCGGACTTCGAGCAGGCCGACGAGTACCGCGGGCGCGCGCAGCGGTGGGTCGCCGAGTACGTCGAGCGGCTCGGTCCGGACGCGGATCCCGTCGCGGTGGAGCGATGGGTGTCGGCCCCGGCGGGCACGATCATCGCGGAGGGCCGGGTGGACCGCATCGACCGGCGCGACGGTGCGCTGGTCGTCGTCGACTACAAGACCGGCAGGCGCGCCTCGACCGACGAGGACGCGCGGGATTCGCGGGCCCTGGCACTGTACGCGGTCGCCACCCGCAAGACGCTGCGCGGGGAGACCGGGCGGGTCGAACTGCACCACTTGCCCAGCGGGCGGGTCGGGGCGTGGGAGCACGACCGGGCCTCCCTCGACGAGCACGTGCGGGCGGCGGAGCGGTCGGCGGCGGAACTCCAGGCCGCCTCCGACACGTTCGAGGAGGGGGACGGCGGACGAACGGCCTTCCCGCCGAAGCCCGGCGCACAATGCGCGTGGTGCGAGTTCCGGGCGCACTGCCCGGAGGGGCAGCAGGCGGCGCCGCCCGCCGCGCCGTGGGCCGGGTTGGCCGAGTGAAGGACCAGAGGAACGACATGGACATGCCCCGACGAGGGCCGCAGGACGCCGCACGCGGAGACTCCGATGCCCGCCACCGGCAGGCGCAGGCGCTGCGCGGGCCGCACCGAGCCCCCGGTTACGGGGCGGGACCGGATGCTGCCGCCGATCAGCCCGGCACGGTGCCGTTCCGCTCGTCGCGCCCACCTCGGCAGCAGCAGGTGGAGTGGTACCAAGAGCAGGACTCGGACGAACGGCCGACGGTCCGCCGCGCCGGCGCGGCGAGCGGTACTCGCGCCGGGACGTGGTTGCGCGGACTGACCGGTTCGCTCGCGCTCGGCCTGCTGGTGGTGACGGTCGGCCTGCTCGGCGTGCAGATCTGGTCCACCCGGCAAGGAGAGGCGGGGCCGGGCACGAGCATGATCGTCACGCATGCCGTCGGCGTCGTGCTGGCCCTGGTGCTGCAGGCCTTCGCGGACCGCAACCGGGATCGGCGCGGCGCGGCAGCCCTGCTCGGAGTCCTGATCGCCGTCTTCGGCACCCTGTGGTTCTGGTGGTGGCTCTGACGGGTCTTCTCGGGCCGACCCGCTGAGGGGACGAGGTCGAACACCGGGCCTCAGCCCAGCGCCACCAGCGTTCCGCCTCGTTGTTCGAGCAGGGTGGGGCCCGCGGAATCCATGCTGATCGGGCCGTCGTAGCCCTGCCGGTCCACCGGGATCACCCGTTGCCGCGCTCCGGTGAAGCGGTCCACGACGGCGATGCCCTCGGGGACGGGGAGCAGCAGTTCGCCGCCGAACAGCGTCCCGGGGCCCAGCGTGCCGGGCACGGTCCACAGCGGGGCGAAGGTGGCGGCGTCCAGCGCCACCGTGGTGGCGCCGTTGTGCCAGTACAGCAGGCCGCCGAAGGTGGCCCCGGCGATGTCGTCGATCTTGTCCTTGACCTGCTGGTACTGCTCGTCGTCGAGGACAGCCACCCGGAACGGCCGGTTCGGCCCGGCGGTGGCGAGCCCGTGCAGCACGCTCTGCTCGGTGATCGTCGAATCGAACCGGTGCAGCGAGGTGGCGATCGAGCGCGCGGCGCGCTGCTGCTCGGGTTCGGGGACGGGGCGCAGGTTGACCGTCCACACCCGGTCCGCGGCGACGGCCTCCACGCCGGACTCGGGGATCCCGGTCCCCTCGGCGGGCAGCGGGTACTCGGCCTCGATCCCGCCGGTGGTGTTCGCGTACACCACGATCGAGCCGCGATCTCGCAGGTAGACCACGGTCTGCTTGGTCGACACCGCCACCGCGGTCGCTTCGGAACCGCCGAGCACCGCGGTGGTGACCTCTTCCGGTTCCTCGTCGTCCTCGGGCTTGGTCTTGAGCACGCTGAGGCGCTTGGTCGGGTCAGAGGGGCAGTCCTCGATGACCGCGACCCGTTCGCTGCCCACAGCCGTCGAGGTGTAGGTGCAGTCCGGTCGGCGCAGGTTGTTCCCGGCGTTCTTCAACGCGGGCATGATCCCGTACTGCTGGGTGCGCACCAGGTCGGAGCGCCAGCTCTCCAGCACCCGATCACCGGTCGCGGTCAGGTACTTGCCGTCGCTGAGCAACCGGGTGCCGAACTGGGTGTCGGAGTTGCGGGCCGGTCCGCGCACGCCGGTGCCGCCGCGCAACGAGCTGATCTCGCTGCAGTTCGCCGCCTTGCGGTACACCGCCACCGCGCGGTCCCACTCACCGCCGACCGTGCACAGGGGAAGATCGCGGGAGTAGCGCCAGTGCTCGCGGCCGGTTCCCGGAGCCCGGCCCAGGACCGTTCCGCCGTCGCCGGTCACCACGGTCGAGTCGGCGACCACCGGAACCGGTGTGGCCGGGCTGGGCGCACGCCACAGCTCCTGGACCGATGTGGGGGCTCCGGCAGGTGCGGACGCCACGGGAGGTTGTTCGGAGGCGGGCTCGGACACCGTCGCGCGGGCGTCGCTGCGCCACCAGATGACGGCGGCGGCCGACACCACCGCCACCAGGATCAGGGCCACCGCGACGAAGTCGGACCGCGTCCGCCGTTCCGGCCGTACCACTGCACTCCTCCGTCGGCGTTCGTCGGACTGTCGGCGTTCGTCGGTCACTCGGCTGCTGATCGGTTCGGTGCGAGCCTCGGTGGACTCGTCCGCGCGCGCTGAGCGATCAGGCCCGGTGCCTCCCGGCCACCGAGCCTAGCCACCCGGCACGGCCAACGGGCCGCCCGGTCGTCGGGCCGCCCGCCGCTCGTCCTACCTCAGTCGGCGGCCGACTCGCCGCCACCGGAGCCGGAACCGCCACCGCCGCCGCGACGCCTGCGCCGCCGCTTGCGGGGAGCCTCAGCCGAGTCCCCGGCGCCCTCGGCCTGCGGAGCCGATTCCGCGGGCTTCGCGCCGCTGTCCGCTCCCACACCGCCGCGGGTGCGCCTGCGCTGCCGCGTCCGGCCACCGGGACGGGTGTCGCCCGCGGGCTCGCCGGCGGGCTGCTCGCCGGCCCCGTTGCCGCGGGTGCGGCGGCGCGGCTTGCGGGACGAGGAGGAACGCTTCGCATCCTCGTCCACCTCCGCGCCCAGCCCGGCGCGAGTGCGCTTCGACAGCGGCAACCGGCCGGTCGCGTCCGCGGGGATGTTCAAGTCCTCATACAGGTGCTTGGAGGTGGAGTAGGTCTCCACCGGCTCCGGCTTGCCCAGGTCGAGGGTGTCGCTGATCATCTTCCAGCGGGTCTCCTCGTCCCAGTCGACGAGGGTGATCGCGACGCCCTCGCGCCCCGCGCGACCGGTGCGGCCGATGCGGTGCACGTAGGTCTTCTCGTCGTCCGGGCACTGCAGGTTCACCACATGCGTCACGCCGGAGACGTCGATGCCGCGCGCGGCGACGTCGGTCGCGACCAGGGTGTCGACCTTGCCGGAGCGGAACGCGCGCAGCGCCTGCTCGCGGGCGCCCTGGCCGAGGTCTCCGTGCACCGACGCGGCGGCGAAACCGCGCTCGGCCAGCTCGTCGGAGAGCTTCTGCGCGGTCCGCTTGGTCCGCGTGAAGATCATCGTGAGGCCGCGGTCCTGCGCCTGCAGCGCCCGCGCCAGCAGCTCCGACTTGTCCATCGCGTGCGCGCGGTAGACGAACTGCTTGGTGCGCTCGTGGATCGCGTTCGCGTCCGCTTCCTCCGCACGGATGTGCGTGGGCTGGTTCAGGAACGTGCGGGCCAGGGTGATGATCGGGCCCGGCATGGTCGCGGAGAACAGCATCGTCTGCCGCTGCTCGGGAACCATGTTCAAGATCCGCTCGATGTCCGGGAGGAAGCCCAGGTCGAGCATCTCGTCGGCTTCGTCCAGCACCAGCCCGCGGACCTTGCCGAGGATCAGGTGCTGCTGCTCGGCCAGGTCCAGCAACCGCCCGGGAGTGCCGATGACCAGGTCGACGCCCTGCTTGAGCGCGTCGATCTGCTGCTCGTAGGGACGGCCGCCGTACACCGCGAGGGTGCGGATGCCCAGGTGCTTGCCCGCGTCGGTGAGGTCGCGCGCGACCTGCACGCACAGCTCGCGGGTCGGCACCACGACGAGCGCCTGCGGAGTGCCGTCGCCGGGCACCTGCAGCCGCTGCAGCAGGGGGACGCCGAATCCCAGCGTCTTCCCGGTGCCGGTGCGGGCCTGCCCGATCAGGTCCTCGCCGCGCAGCGCGAGCGGCAGCGTGAGCTCCTGGATCGCGAAGGTGTGCTCGATGCCCGCCTCGCCCAGCGCGCGCACGATCTCCTCGTGCACGTCGAGCTCGGCGAAGGTCGGGGTGTTCGGGACGGTGCTCTCCGCGTGCAGCGGCGGCACTTCCTCCACTGCGGGGGCGCCGCTCTCGCTGTGTTCGATCGCGTGCACGTCCTCGGTTCTGTCCGTTGTCGCGGGGGCCTCGGGGGCCCGCTCATTGCTGAGGGTCAGAGTGATCGCCTCTCTCAGTACCGGCGCGCTGCGGCCGATTCTCGGCCGATCTCGCGGTGACGCCCTCCGGCATGTTGGCCGCGGTCTGATCCGCGTCCGGCCGCGTTGTTCGCGTGCCGCATGCTCGTGGTCACCGATGCGATGGTCGCGCGCCCCTGTTCGATCAGCGGAAATCCGCTGCTGGTTCGGTCGGCATCGTGGCGAGGCTCACGCCGTCGCCCACGCCTCCGGCTTCGCCGGCCGGTAGCCGGGCACACAGGTGGCGCCCACGCCCGGGCCTCCCGCACGGACCCTGGGCGACCGGCCGCTCACGGGGTGGGACCGTGGCCCGCTTCGAGCCCTTCGGGTCCGCGCGGGGAGAGGGGTCCACTGCCGGTTGCCTGATGCCTCATGGCTTCTGCGTCCGCAAGGATACCTGGTCCACACCGGATCTAGGTCGGCAATGTGCGATGAGCTTCGCGGAACGGCCCGCACGACCAGCGCCGGGGGTGGGACCGGCGGCGCCGGGGTGCCCGCACTCCGCGCGTGTCGGGCGGGCGCGTACCCGATGGCCGAGGTGTGCGGCAGGTCTCCGGTGGTCCCGCCCGCGCACTCGTGGACCCCTTAGGCTGCCGGTATGAGCGAGCTCGACCCCTCCGTCGCCGGATCCGCCGATTCCACCTACGCCGAGGGGGTCGTGGACCTGCTGGCCGCGCTCGCCTACGGCGAACTCTCCGCTTTCGACCGGCTCGCCGAGGACGCGCGCACCGCGCCCACCCTGTCCGGCCGGGCCGCGCTGGCCAGCATGGCCGCTGCCGAGATCGGCCACTACCGCCTGCTGGACGAAGCGCTCGCCGGCCGGGGGGTGGCCGTGGACGAGGTGATGGCGCCGTTCGCGGAGCCCTTCGACGCGTTCAACGCCTCCACCGCGCCGCACTCCTGGCTGGAGTCGCTGGTCAAGGCGTACGTGGGCGACGGCCTCGCGGCGGACTTCTACCGCGAGGTCGCCGAGTGGCTCGACGACTCGACCCGCGACCTGGTGCTCACCGTGCTCGCCGACACGGGGCATTCCGCGTTCGCCGAGCGGGAGGTGCAGGCGGCCTGCGTCGACGACCGCTCGCTGCGCGACAAGCTGACGCTGTGGGGTCGGCGGCTGCTCGGCGAAGCGGTCACCCAGGCCCAGCGCGTCGTCGCGGAACGCGACGCCCTCTCCGAGCTGATCATCACCGGTTCGGGCGATCTCACCGGCATCGTCGCTCTCTTCCGACGCCTCCAGAACAACCACACGAAGCGGATGGCCCGCCTCGGCCTGGGCTGATCGAGGGTTCGATCGCCGACGTGTTCGCCCACGGCGAAGGCGGGTTCGGCGAGGGCTGGGATAACCTCTCGGGCGTACGCATCGGTTGCGAATTACGGAGGTCAAGCGTGGAGGTCAAGATCGGCGTCGTGGACAGCCCGCGTGAGCTCGTCGTGGCCAGCGGTCAGTCCTCGGCCGAGGTCGAGTCGCTGGTCGCCGACGCGCTGAAGACCACCGACGGGGTGCTGTCGCTGACCGACGAGAAGGGCCGGCGCTACCTGGTGCCCGCCGCCAAGGTGGCCTACGTCGAGATCGGTCCCTCGGAGTCCCCGCGGGTCGGCTTCGGCGTTCAGTGATCTACCGCGATGCCCCCGGCCGGAGACCTCTCCGCCGGGGGCATCGTCGTGTTCGCGATCAGAACGGCGGGCGGCCGAGCCCGGTGATCCGGTAGCGCTGCCACGGATCGGGGTCGGCCAGCGTGCCCACCGCCTGGCCGCGCGGCGTGCGCAGCACCACGTCGGTCTTGCGTCCCCCGGCCAGCTCGGCGACGCCGTCGTGGGCGGAGATCCGGCCGTACCAGTGGAAGCGGCCGTCGATGGGCTGGAAGTACCCGCGCAGCAGCACGTCCACCGCGACTTCGCGGTCCTCGGTGAACAGCACGGCCTCGCCCTCGTACTCCTCCTCGGGGCCGTGTTCCTGATCGGCGGTGGCCGCCGATTCGCGCACGTCGGACATGCTTCTCCTCTCCGCGGTCAGCTCTCGCCGACGCCGGTGCTCGGTTCGCCGTGCTGCTCGGTCATCAGCCGGAGGCCGGTGCTCAGCTCCAGCGGTTCGTCGGGGTCGACCACGATGCCGCCGGAACGCAGCACGCCGTCGATGGCGTGCCAGATGATCCGGCTCAGGTAGTCGGTGAGGTTGTCCTTGCTCATCGACTGCCGTTCCAGCCACCAGTCGCCGCTGGCCTGCACCATGCCGACCAGCCCGTGCGCCCACGGCTCGACGCCGCCGGAGTCCAGGCCCAGCGCGCGCAGGTATTCGCCGAGCAGCCGGGACAGCGAGTTCGCGATCTCCGTCTTCTCCGCGGTGACCGGGTCGTCGCGCACCGGCTTGTCGGTGAAGGTGCGCCGCACCACGAACCGGTACAGGTCGGGGTACTGCTCGAGGACGCCGAGGTAGGCGTCGAGCATCCGCCGGATGCGCTCGTTCGGGCTGCCGTCGGCGGCGATCTCGGGTGCCAGCCGCCGCATCAGCAGTTCGGTGCCCCATTCGCCGACGGCCACGTACAGGTCGCTCTTGTCGTGGAAGTGCCGGTAGAGCACGGGTTTGCTGACTCCGGCCTCGGCGGCGATCTCGTCCATGCCGACGTCGGCGCCGTGCTCGCCGATGGCGCGGACGGTGGCTTCGACGAACTCGGTGCGGCGAGCCTGGCGGTGCTCGCGCCAGCGTTCCCGGCGGGCGTCGCCGCGTTCCGGTGGGGGCGCGGTGGGGACGACCTTGACAGGTCGAGTGCGGTGGCTCACGCTACCCAAGGTAGCTGTTACTTGAAGTAACATGCAATACGCGGGCAGCGGAGCCGCGCGGAGGTCGAAGGGGAGCACCGTCATGGTCAGGACCTTGCAGGTGAACGATCGGGAGAAGACAGCGGCCCGGCTGCTGAAGTCGTCCGCGAAGAACAGCTACGACCCCGACGTCGACATCGACTGGAACGCGCCGCTGCTCGACGACGCGCCCTACGTCCCGTTCCACCGCAGCAGCCTCTACGGCACCCACCTGTGGGACCGGCTGGACCACGCGCAGCGCGTCGAGCTGACCAAGCACGAGTTCGCCAGCATCGCCTCGAACGGGCTCTGGTTCGAGGTCCTGCTGATGCAGATGCTGCTCAAGGAGTTCTACGACTCCGACCCGCGCTCCGAGCACGCGCACTACGCGCTGACCGAGATCGCCGACGAGTGCAGGCACTCCACCATGTTCGGCAAGGCGGTGCGGCGCGTCGGAGCCCCCGCCTACGGCCCGGTGCCGCTGCTGCGCCAAGGCGGCCGGGTGCTGCCCGCGATCTTGAAGGGCCCGTCGGCGTACGCCTCGATCCTGGTCGCCGAGGAGATCCTGGACCGGTTCCAGCGCGACCAGATGAACGACGAGGCCGTGCAGCCGCTGGTGCGCATGGTCAACCGCATCCACGTGCTGGAAGAAGCGCGGCACGTCACCTTCGCCCGCGAAGAGGTCATCCGGCGGATGGAGAAGTGCAACGCCGCCGAACGCGCCTGGCACCAGTACTGGACGGCGCTGGTGTCGTACGCGATCTGCTTCAGCCTGATCAACCCCAGGGTGTACAAGTCCGTCGGCCTGCGGCCGAGGGACGCGCACGCCGCCGCGTGGGCGAACCCGCACTTCCAGAACACCTTGCACTGGGGCGGCGAGAAGATCATGAGCTTCCTGGACGAGGAGGGCCTCGTCGGCAAGCCCGGCATGAGCTTCTGGCGCAAGTCCTTCCTGATCCGCTGACCACGACTCCAGAACAGGAACCCGCACCGCGATGACGACCACTCTGGACACCGACACCCTCACCACCGGCGACGGCGTGCGGCTGCGCGTGTGGGAGCACGGCCCGGCCGACGCGCCCACCACGCTGCTGCTGGTGCACGGCTGGACGCTCACCACCCACACCTGGGACCGGGTCATCGACTCCGTGCTCAGCGGGTCGAGCGTGCGCGTCGTGCGCTTCGACCTGCGCGGGCACGGGGAATCGGAGGCCGCGCCCGCCGGGTCGGCCACCATCGAGCGCTGCGCCGACGACGTCGCCGAACTCATCGCGCAGCGGGTGCCCACCGGGCCGATCGTGCTCGCCGGGCACTCCATGGGCGGCATGACGATCATGGCGTTGGCCGAGCGGCACCCGGAGCTGTTCGCCGCGCGGATCGCCGGGGCGGCGCTCGTCGCGACCTCCAGCGGCGACCTGGTGGCGCCGACGCTGGGGCTGCCCGCGCCGATCGCCTCCGTCGCGCACCGCGCCGAACTCGGCGTGCGCGGCGTGCTCGCCAACTCCTCCGGCAAGCGGCTGAGCAAGAACTCGCGTCCGCTGCGACCGGGGATGCGGTGGCTGCTGTTCGGCGCGGGTGCCGAGCGCCGGGACATCGCCGACAGCGCGGACTGGGTCGCGGCCTGCAACCCGTCGAACCTGGCCGGCTTCCGCAAATCGCTGGCCGAGCACGATCGCGCGCACGCGCTCGCCGCGCTGCGGTCGATCCCGGTGGTGGTGCTCGCGGGCTCGGCGGACCGGCTGTGCCCGCTGCCGCACTCGCGGCGCATCGCCGACGCGCTGCCGGACGCGCAGCTGCTGGTGTACTCGGGCGCCGGGCACATGCTGCCGATGGAGCGCACCGACGAGGTCGCGGACCGGATCACCCAACTGGTCCGCGTCGCCGACCGGAGCTGAGCTCCCGCGAGCAGAGGGCCGAGCCGCGATCGTGCGCGGCTCGGCCCTTCTCGTCACTCGGGACGGGTGATCAGCCGTTCTGCAGCGGGAACCCCGCGAGGCCCTTCCACGCCAGGGTGGAGATGAGGCTGATCGCCTCGTCGCGCTGCACCGACTCCGTCTCGTCCAGCCAGTAGCGCGCGGTGACCTGGCTCAGCCCGACCAGGCCGAACGCCAGCAGCCGCGCGCGTTCCGAGTCGAGGCCGGCATCGGCGGTGACGGCCTCCGCGACCGCGTCCACGCAATCCGACAGCGCGCCGTCCACCGCCTGGTCGACGGCCGGTTCGCCCCGCAGGTCCGACTCGAAGACCAGCCGGAACGCCTGGCCCTCGCCGTCGACGAACTCGAACAGCGCGCCGACCGCGGCGCGCACCCGCTGCTTGTTGTCCGGGGTGGTCTCGATGGCCTCCCGGACGCGGCGCACCAGCTCGCCGCCGTGCATCTCCACCAGCGCCAGGTACAGCTCGAGCTTGCCGGGGAAGTGCTGGTAGAGGACGGGTTTGCTGACCCCGGCGTGCTCGGCGATGTCGTCCATCGCCGCCGCGTGGTAGCCGTTGGTCACGAACACGTGCTGAGCCGCCGTGAGCAGCTGTGCTCGGCGGGCGTCGCGGGGCAGCCGAACGCCTCTGCTCGGCTGCGCGGTCTCCGTCATGCCTGCCCCACCCGTCCTTCCGTGACACTTGCTGGGCGCTCCAGCCGGGGAAGCACAACCTTACTCGCCGGTAAACTCGGTCTCGACCACATCCGGCGGTTCATCGCCCTCCCGGGGCATGCTGGGGGCATGCGGACGAGAACACGGCGCCTCGACGCATCGCGGCCGAGCAGCGAGCTGACCAGGGTTCCGATGCCCGTCGACGCCGTCGAGACCCGTCTCTCCGGCGTTCCCGCCCCCGGTCGGCACGTGCCGCTGATCACGGGATTCGGGCCGGTGACCGCGCACGTCCGGGACACGCCCGGCTCCGGTGCCGGGACCGCGGTGTACCTGCACGGACTCGCGGGCTCCGCCGCGAATTGGACGGACCTCGCGGAAGCGCTCGCGCCGCACCTGCGCGGGATCGCCGTGGACCTGCCGGGGTTCGGGCGTTCCGAACCGCCGGACTGGTTCGACTACACGTGCGAGCAGCACGCGCACGTCGTGATCCGGCTGCTGGAGGAGTCGGGGACGGGCGCGGTGCACCTGTTCGGGAACTCGTTCGGCGGGGCGGTGGCGGTGCTCATCGCCGCGCACCGGCCGGACCTGGTGGCCTCGTTGACGCTGATCTCCCCGGCGATGCCGGACCTGCGTCCCGATCCGCGGCGGCTGTCCGATCCGCGCATCCCGTTGGCGTGGCTGCCGCTGCTCGGGCCCGTAGTGCGGCAGCGGCTGGCGGCGGTGCCGCCGGGCGAGCGCGCCCGGAAGTTGCTGGAGCTGTGCTTCGCCGACCCGGCGGCGGTGCCGGACGACCGGCTGCGGCTGGTCGTGGAGGAGTTCCGGGAGCGTGCGGACTTCGCCTGGGCCGAGGTGGCGCTGGGGCGCACCACGACCGGGCTGATGTGGTCCTGGCTTTCGCCGCCGTGGCGTTCCCTGTGGAACCTGCTGCCGGAAGTGCGGGCGCCCGGTCTCGTGGTGTGGGGTGCGCGGGATCGCGTGGTGAGCGTCCGGAAGGCGCCGCGGACCGCGCGAGCACTGCGGCGCGGACGGCTGCTGGTGCTGCCGCGCACCGGTCACGTAGCGCAACTGGAGCATCCGCGCGTGGTCGCCGCGGCCGTGATCGGCATGCTCCGGGAGGTCGAAGTCGGCCGTTGGTGATCACCGGGAGCCGAATCGGGTGATCTTTGTCGGAGGTACCGGACATCGCAGGCCACAGCCTCGATGCCCACGATCGCGCTATGGCACGCTTGTACCGTGCCGCGCCCTCCGAGACGAACCCGTGACGCCGCCCCCGGCCACTCGGATGCGGCGGACGGAGCCGCACCCCACGCGCGGCGCAGACCGCGCCCGGACGAGCCGCTCGCGGCGTCGTGGCGCCCGTTCGACGAGCGCGACTACGACATCGACGAGCCGGAGCGCCCGCGGCGCGAGCGGCGCGGCGCCTGGTCGCTGTACGGATGGCGGATCTACGCGGTCCCATTGCTGGTCGTGATCACCGCGCTGGCCGTGTTCGAGTCCGTGGACCCGGGGGCCGAGCAGCTCGGCGAGGCCGGGCCGGGAGCGCACCTGCAAGCGCCGAACGTGCCCGAGGCGCCGGTGGTCACCGAGGCTCCGCCGGGGCAGACCTACGACGCGGACATGTTCTCCGCGGAACTCCCGCCGGGCTCCCCGGTTCCGGAGGTCGGTGGGCGGACCTTCGACGTGCTGCCCGGCGCCTCGCCGAAGGTCGGCGCCGGTGGCGACCTGTACCGCTACACGGTCGAGGTCGAGGTCGGCGTGCGGCTGGAGGAGGGCAACGACTCCTTCGGCAGGCTCACCCAGCAGACCCTCGCCGACCCGCGCAGCTGGACGAACCCGGAGGCGGGCGACATCTCGCTGCAGCGGGTCGACGGTTCCGCCTCCGCGGACTTCCGGGTGACGCTGGTCAGCCAGAACACCGCCCGGGAGATCTGCGGTTACGGCAGCGGGCTGCCGTTCGACACCTCGTGCCGCATCTCCGACCGGGTCTACATCAACGCGGCCCGCTGGGTGCGCGGCGCGGTCGCGTTCGAGGGCGACATCGGCACCTACCGGCGCTACGCGATCAACCACGAGGTGGGCCACGTCTTCGGCAACGGGCACGTGCCGTGCGGGAAGCAGGGCGGTTTGGCGCCGGTGATGATGCAGCAGACGTTCAGCACCGCGAACAACGAGCTGCACGAGCTGAACAAGGCCGTGCCGCAGGGCACGGAGATCCCCGCCGACGGCTTCGTCTGCAAGTACAACGCCTGGCCGTTCCCCGTCGGCGGCAGTGGTCGCTGATCTTCCGGGGCCGCCGGAACGTGCTCGCGGCCACTTCGTTCCCGGATGGTGGGAGTAATTTGGGAGGCGGGAAGACGATCCGCCACTCTGGCGTTGCACCTTTCGCGCCGGTTCGGTTCCGCCGATTCCGGGCGCGGACGCTCGTCGCCCCCGCGGAAGCGGAGAACGGCGAGGTGAGGACCACTGAGGAGGAGCTGGGAGATGTCCGGCGATTCAGCCCAGGCAACGACGCTCCCGCCGCTCGTTGAGCCGGCGGCGGAGTTGACCAAGGAAGAGGTCGCGCGCTACAGCCGCCACCTGATCATCCCGGATGTCGGGATGGACGGGCAGAAGCGGCTGAAGAACGCGAAGGTCCTGGTGATCGGTGCCGGTGGGCTCGGCAGCCCGGCACTGCTGTACCTGGCCGCGGCCGGTGTCGGCACGATCGGCATCGTCGAGTTCGACGCCGTCGACGAGTCGAACCTGCACCGCCAGGTCATCCACGGCCAGTCCGACCTGGGCAGGCCGAAGGCGGAGTCGGCGCGCGACTCGATCGCCGAGATCAACCCGTTCGTCAAGGTCAACCTGCACCAGACGTACCTGTCCTCGGACAACGCGCTGGGGATCTTCGCCGACTACGACCTGATCCTGGACGGCACGGACAACTTCGCCACCAGGTACCTGGTCAACGACGCCGCGGTGCTGGCGGGCAAGCCCTACGTGTGGGGCTCGATCTTCCGCTTCGAAGGCCAGGTCAGCGTGTTCTGGGAGGAGAAGGGCCCGAACTACCGGGACCTGTACCCCGAGCCGCCGCCGCCCGGGATGGTGCCGTCCTGCGCCGAGGGCGGCGTGCTGGGCATCCTGTGCGCCTCCATCGGTTCGATCATGGTCACCGAGGCGGTCAAGCTCATCACCGGCATCGGGGAGACCCTCGTCGGCCGGCTGATGATCTACGACGCGCTGGAGATGAGCTACCGGACGGTCAAGATCCGCAAGGACCCGAACGCGGACAAGATCACCGAGCTGATCGACTACGAGGCGTTCTGCGGCGTCGTCTCCGACGACGCGCAGCAGGCGGCCGTGAACAGCACGATCACGCCGCGCGAGCTCAAGGACAAGTTCGACCGGGGCGACAAGTTCCAGCTGATCGACGTCCGGGAGCCGCACGAGTACGAGATCGTCAAGATCGACGGCTCCACGCTGATCCCGAAGGACCGCATCCTCTCCGGTGCGGCGCTCGCGGAACTGCCGCAGGACCGGCAGATCGTGCTGCACTGCAAGTCCGGCGGGCGTTCCGCCGAGGCCCTCGCAGCGCTGCACAAGGCCGGTTTCTCCGACGCCGTGCACGTCGGCGGCGGAGTCCTCGGCTGGGCCAACGAAGTCGACACGAGCCTGCCTACTTACTGAGTCGGCTGGTCGTTCTGCTCGGGTGGTTCCGTGGCGGAACCTCAGCGTCCTTCTCGCTGCGGGATCCTTTTTCCCTAGTGGCTCCGCCACGAGGGAAAAAGCTGTCCTCGCGAGAAGGACGCTGAGAACCCGCGGGTGAGCGGCTTTTCGACGTGGGCTATGCGCTGGCGCGCATCCAGGCACGGCCTTCGGCCGCAAGGCAGGCGGGCTTCGCCGCCCTACTGCACGGCTTCGCCGCAAAGGCACGGCCTTCGGCCGCGAGGCAAGCATCGCTTCGCTCGCCTACTGCACGGCTTCGCCGCCCGAGGCACGGCCTTCGGCCGCGGGGTGGGCGGGCTTCGTCGTTGACCGGGCGGTGCCCGGGGATCCTGTTGGCGTGCACGGTAGAAGGAGCAGGTCGCCCGGCTCGACGGGTGGCACTGCGCGGCGGTTCTTCCCGGTCCGGTTCCTGTTCGCAGGGGCCGGGCCGGTCGTCGTTTCGGGGGGCGGCGCGTGGGCGGGAGCGGGAGATCACGATTCGCTTCGGGTCATGATCTGCGGAGTGCCTGACCCCCATTCGGGGATCTCCGAGGTAGCGTCTGCGCCGTGACTGGAACTCCGGAGCCGCCCCCGCCGCACGTGCGCGCGGCGTTCGGTGCGCGCGGGGAGGACGCCGAACTGCTCAACGGTGGCGTCGCCTGGCGTTGCGGTGAGGTCGTGCTCAAACCGGCCGCGAACACCGCCGAAGCCGCCTGGGTGGCGCAGACCCTCGACCTGTTGGAACCGGACGAGGTGCGGGTGGGCAGACCGGTCCGCTCCACCGACGGTCGCTGGGTGGTGTCCGGCTGGTCCGCGAGCCGCGACATCACGGGACGTCCGGAGCCGCGCCACGACGAGGTCGTGGCCATGTCCCTGCGGCTGCACGCCGCCAGCAGCGTGCTCACCCGGCCCAGGTTCGTCGACGCGCGGCAGGACATCTACGCGCTGGCGGACCGGATGTCCTGGGGCGAAGAGGACTACCCGTTGCCGCTGGACAAGGGCGGCAGGCTCTACGACGTGCTCGCCGGTTCGCGGCGCCGGACGCAGCTGCGCCCGCAGGTGGTGCACGGCGACCTGTTCGGCAACGTCCTGTTCGCGGGCAACGCGCCGCCCGGCATCATCGACTTCGCCCCGTTCTGGCGGCCCGCGGAATGGGCGGCGGCGGTCGCGGTGATCGACGCGCTGTCCTGGGGCGGTTCGGACGCGGCGATCGTGGAGCGCTGGTCGCACCTGACGGATTGGCCGCAGGCGCTGCTGCGGGCACTGCTGTTCCGGCTCGCGGTGCACGCGCTGCACCCGCGTTCCACGACGGCGTCGCTCGGCGGCCTGGAGCACGCCTCGCAGATGGTCCTCGAAGTCCTCTGATCTCGGCGCCGCCGCGAGGTTTCGCGGCGTTCCGCCTCGATCGCCCGCGCCACCGACGCACCCGGTCCGCCACGCGGCGCCGTTCGGGTGTGACGATGGGCGGGTGGCTGAGACCGTCGAGGACACCGGACCGCTGCGCGGGTTCACCGCGGGGATCACCGCCGAGCGCAAGGCGGGTGAGCTGGGTGCGCTGCTGGAGCGGCGCGGCGCGGCGGTGCGCTACGCCCCGGCGATGCACACGGTCCCGGTCCACGACGACGGCGAGCTGACCGCGGCGACCGAAGCGGTGCTGGCGCGGCCCGTGCAGCACGTGGTCGCGGTGACCGGCACCGGGTTCCGCGGCTGGATCGAGTCGGCGCAGGCCCAGGGCTCGGGGGAGCGGCTGCTGGAACACCTGCGCTCGGCGGAACTGCTCGCGCGGGGAGCGAAAGCGCGCGGGGCGATCCGCGGTGCGGGGTTGCGCGAGTCGTTCACCGCGCCGACGGAGGAGGTCGCCGACATCCTCGCCCGGCTGCTGGAGATCGGCGTGGCGGGCGAGCGGGTCGTCGTGCAGCTGCACGGTGATCCGATGACCGACTTCCGGGAGCAGTTGCGCGCGGCGGGCGCCGAGGTGCTGCCGATCGTGGTGTACCGCTGGACGGACCCGGAGGACCTGCCCGCGCTGGACCGGTTGATCGACGGAGTGATCGCGGGCGAGGTGCACGCGTTGCCGCTGACCAGCGCACCGGCCGCGACGAACTTCCTGGCCCGCGCGGAGCGGACCGGCCGCGGCCCGGCGCTGCTGGCGGCGCTGCGCGGCGTGTTCATCGCCTGCGTCGGCCCGGTCACCGCGGCCCCGATCGCCCGAGCCGGGCTCCCGCACGCGATGCCCGAACGAGCTCGTACGGCCGCGCTGGTCAAACTGGTCGCGGACGAACTCCCGGCATTCCGCCCCTGACCGTCCCACCGCCGCGGTGCGGACGACCTCCGCGATGCGAACCGTCCGAACGAGGTGCACCTCGTCGTTCCGGGCCGCGACCAGCGCAGCTGATCAGCCAAGACGGGGCGTCCACCAGGTCCGACGTGCCGGGGCGTTCACCTTCGCGAGGAAGTGCGGACCTGACCGGGCCGTGGCGAGGAGGGGCGGGTCAGGAGCGGGGGCCGGGCCAGCGGTAGCGGCGCATGTTGATGCGGGCCCCGTCGGCGAGGACGCCTTCACCGCGGAGCAGCTCGAGCTGGCGCTGCCGCAGGTGCTCGGCGATGGTGCCGTCGGAGCGCAGCACCCGGTGCCATGAGATGTCCGCGCCGTCCTCCGCCAGGATCCGGCCGACGAGCCGCGCCGACCGCAGTCCAGCGAGCTCCGCGACGTCGCCGTAGCCGAGCACGGAGCCGGGCGGGATGGAGGCGACCACTGCTCGAACCCGTTCCAGCGTTTCCTCGTCCACGGGTGCAGTGTTCCAGAACGCCGGACGTCACCGTCGGGAGCCGGGCGACCCGCTATTACAAGCGGCGGATGCCATCGAGCACTGCTTGCAGCAGGTCGTAGTCGGGTTCGCGCAGCGGGGTGAGCGGCACGCTGAGATCGCCGCTGTCCAGCAGGTCGGACACGAGGACCTTCGCCACCACCAGCGGGATCTCCAATGCCGCGGCCAGATCCTCGACCGACCGAGGCTGCGCGCACAGCAGCAGGATGCGTTCGCGATCGGCGTCCCACTCGTCCGAGGCGGCGGGTTCCGGCGCGGCCACGACGAGGGTGGCGCGGTCCAGTTCGGCCGCGGCGGCGTGGGTGCGACCGCGCGTCAGCGCGTACGGCCGCACCAGCGGGCCGGCCGCGCCGTCGCGCCAGCCTCCGGTCGCCGCCCGCCGGGAAGTCACGTCGCCGTCGGGGTGAGCCGGGAACGCGGTGCGGCTTCGATGGCCCGCCCCGCCTGCTGGACGAACAGGTTGATCTCGTAGGCGATGAGCCCGACGTCGGCGTGCTCCTCACCGAGCAGCGCCAGGCAGGAGCCGTTGTCGGCGGCGGTGACGAACAGGAACGCGTGGTCCATCTCCACCACGGTCTGCCGGATGGAGCCGCCGCCGAAGCGGTGCCCGGTGCCGCGGGCGAGGCCGTGCAGAGCGGAGGCCGTCGCCGCCAGCGCCTCGGCATCCACTGTGGACAGTTCCGGCGAGCACTCGACCACCAGGCCGTCGGTGGACAGCACGACCGCGTGGCGGGCTCCCGCGACGCGGTCGACCAGATCGCCCAGCAACCGGCCGAGCTCGAATTCGGTCGTGGTGCTCGTGTGCCGCACTGCGCATCCCCTTCATTCGTCGGTCGTGCTCGCGTCCGGGTCGGCGGGCCTGCGGCCCCGGTCGGTACCGCGCTGGATGGCCGACATCAGCGCCCGGATCTCCGCGGCGGAGCGGGATCCGGATTCCGCCCGCCGTTCGTCCTCGTCCGGTTGCTCGCGGGCGAGCTCCGGCGCGAGGTTGGCCTGCTTGCGGCGGCGGGGGAGCGGAACCACGGCCTCTTCGGGTTCCGGTCCCGGATCGCCGTCCGGGCCGTTCGTGCTGTCGGTGCTGTCGTTCGTGGTCGCGTCGCCGGTGGCGGGCGATGCGGTGTCGGTGTTCGCGATCGGCCGGTGGCCGGTGGGATCGGTGGTCGCCGGATCCGCATCCGCGGGCCAGGTGACCTGTTCCGCGTTCCCGGCGGGATCCTCGGTCGGCCATGCCGCGTCGAGCGCGGATTCGTCCTGAATTCCGGGCTCGATCGGTTCCCCTCCGTCCGAACGGTAGCCGCGCTCCGCCGACGAGTCGTCGCCCGAAGCGGTGACGTCGGACGAACGCTCGGGTGGCGTGCGAACCGCCTCGTCCGCGTCCTCGGCCGTGGTGTCCGGTGGGTCCGAATCCTCCGTGTCGGGCGGCCAGGAGTGGTCGTCCGCGGTGAGTTCGCCGTCCGCGCCGCCGGATTCCGGCCCCGGGGCGGGCTCGTCGGCGTCGATCACTTCGAGGTCCGGATCCGTGGTCTCGGTGCTCGACGCTTCGGTCGTCGACGCGCTGGGAACGTCGGACGCGGCAACGGGGTCCGCGGAATTCTCGTCGTCGGGGGCCGTGGAACTCCCGCGCTCGGCGTTCGCCGACGTGAACGGGTCGAACGCGACCCGGTCCGCCTCCACCGACTCGTCGGCGACGTCGACGGATTCGGCCGCGGCACCGGCGGGCACCGCCGCCTCCTCCTCCGGCTCGTGCCGCGGGTCGTCCCCGGAAGCCGACCGCACCCTCGGGAGCTGGGAGGTGTGCGCCTCGCCGGGGTCGGGCTCGATCGGCTCCACGATCAGCTTCGCGGGCACCAGCACGGTCGCCCGGGTGCCGCCGTAAGCGGAGGTGCGCAGCTCCACCCCGATGCCGTGGCGGTCGGCGAGCCGAGCCACCACGAACAAGCCGAGCCTGCTGTCCGAACGCAGCGCCATCGCGTCGAACTCCGGCGGGCCGGCCAGCATCGCGTTCGCAGCCTCCCGGTCGGTGTCGGCGATGCCGAGGCCGCGGTCCTCGACCTCGATCACCACCCCGCGGGCGACGGTGTGGCTGTGCACGTTCACCCGCGATTCCGGCGGGGAGAAGGAGGTCGCGTTGTCCAGCAGCTCCGCCAGCAGGTGCACGGTGTCGGCGACCGCGTCGCCGTGCAGCGCCAGGTCCGGCGGTCGCTGCACGCGGACCCGCGCGTAGTGCTTCGTCTCGGCGACCGCGCTGCGCAGCACGTCGGCGAGCTCGATGGGGCGCGACCACCGGCGGCCCGGCTGCCCGCCGCCGAGGATGATCAGGTTCTCGGCGTTGCGGCGGGCGCGGGTGGCGAGGTGGTCGAGGCCGAACAGCAGGGCCATCCGGTCCGGGTCCTGCTCCTCGCGCTCCAGGCGGTCGATCATGGTCAGCAGCCGGTGCACCAGGGCCTGGCTGCGTCCGGCGATGCCGAGGAAGACGGTGTGCACGCCCTCGCGGGCCTGCGCTTCCTGCACTGCCGCGGACACCGCGGTGCGCTGGGCGATGTTGAAGGCCTCGGCGACCTGGCCGATCTCATCGCGGCCGTAGTCGAGGTGCGCGACCTCGCGGTCGATGTCCACGCGCTCGCCGCGGCGCAACCGGCCCACGATCTCCGGCAGTTGCCCGCCGGCGAGCAGCAGCGTGTCGTCGCGGAGCCCGTTGAGCCGCCGGGACAGGCCGCGGGACACCCGCAGCGCGACGAGGATCGCGAGCAGCACGATCAGCAGCGCGACCACGCTGCCGATCGCGACCTGGATCAGGTTGCGGTCGCCCGCTTCCAGCCCGGCGGCGGCGGTGCGCTGCGCCTGCGTGGAGGCCAGCGTGGTGAGGTCGTCGGTGACGAGGTCGCTGGTGGTGAGCCAGTCGGTCGCGTCGATGGTCGGTGCGTCGTCGTCCGGGCTCCACGGCCCGAGCTCGACGATCTGGTTCTCCAGCTCGGCGAGGTGCCGGAACTGCGGCGAAGAGAGGATCTTGGTGTACCGCGCCCGCACGTCGGGCGGTGCGGACGCGGCGCTCGACTCCAGTTCCAGGTGGTAGGCACCGGTCAGCTGGGCGAACGCCAAGTGGTCGGCGGCCGTGAAGGTGCCGGTGCGCAGCCCGTCGGAGGCGAGCGACGCGGCTCGCGCCATCCGGTCCGCGGCGGTGAAGAACGCGTCGGCGCGCAGCCCGCCCTGGGTGACCGCGGAGTCCGGGAACAACCGGGCCTGCGACTCGAACAGCGCGGAGCCCGCGTCGACGAAACCGTTGTAGTAGCCGTGGATCTGGGCCCGATCGGCCTGCCTGCCGTCCACGCGGGCCCGCATCACGGGCAGCTCCGCGATGACCCGGTTGAGCTCGCGCATCCGGTCGGCGACCTCGTCCGGTGCCTGCTGCAACGTCGGGTCCGCGGCGTCGCGCATCGCGGTCAGCGCCCGGTCGGTGGCCTCGCGCTGCTTGTCGAGCCGTTCCCCGGCCGAATCGGGGGCCGCGGCCTGCAGCAGGCTCAGCGTGCGTTCCTTCTGCGCGGAGGCCAGCACCCGCATCGCGGGCAGCGACACGTCGCGCACGCCGGAGGCGATGCCGCGCAGGTGGAACCCGTTGTAGAGGGTGATCCCGCTGATGATCGACCACAGCACCAGCAGCGCGATGCCGGGTATCAGGACCACGCCGTAGAGGCGATCGCGGATGCTGCGGCGGCCTTTGCGCCAGTCATCGAGCTTCTGCACTACGTCCCACCCGTGTGTGCCGGTGCGCGCGACGAGCGCGTCGCGGCGGTCTCGGCGGCATGCGAAACGCCACGCCGTCAGGCGAGGTGTCGTGCTGAGGGAGACGGGTTTGCGGGGTGTGGCGATCGGACGCTCGCGTCCCGGTCCCCCCGATTCGCTGTTCCCGCATGAAACCGCACGGATCTTAGCACGGCAAGATCAACTGGTGGAACGGTGGATCAGCATTGCGCCGTGTGCCCCAACGGGAACTGGGGCACACGGCGCAATGTGGAGCGTGGTGGAGCCGGGTGCGGCGGCCCTCGGCCGTCCACGACCGGCCGACGGCGAAGCCAAGAGCGAGCGAAGCGAAGCCTGCCTCGCGGCCGAAGGCCGTGCCTTTGCGGCGAAGCCGTGCAGTGGGCGAGCGAAGCGATGCTTGCCTTGCGGCCGAAGGCCGTGCCTGGATGCGCGAAGCGCATGGCCCACGTCGAGAAGCCGCTCACCCGCGGGTTCTCAGCGTCCTTCTCGCGAGGACGGCTTTTTCCTCGTGGCGGAGCCACTCGGGAAAAAGATCCCGCAGCGAGAAGGACGCTGAGGTTCCGCCACCCGGACACCAGAGCAAAAAGAGCCCGGAACAGCCTCAACCAGCAAAACCCGCCACGATGGAGGAGAACTCCCAGGGCTGCTGCTCGGCGCCGCTGCAGCTGTCGACCGCGCCGCCGCCGTCGCAGGGCCGGTCGCGGTTGACCGACCAGAAGGTGAACCGGCCGAGGCCCTTCTCCTTGGCGTAGTCGGCCATCTTCTGGAACGCGGCCACGTCGACGTGCTCGCCCTCGACGTCGGTGTTGCCGTTCATCGATGAGATGCCGACGTGCGCGTAGGCCGTCGCGTCGTCGTAGCCGAAGGTCGTCTTGACCTGCTCCTTCAGCGCGTCGGTCGTGGTGATCGTGTCCTGCGCCATGTCGGTGCCGTTGAAGTCGAACGGCATCTGCGTCCACACGTCGATGTCGGCGCCGATCTCGGCGGCCTTGGCGATCATCGCCTTGCCGTTCTCGTTCGGCCCGGTGGTCGTGGTGCCGAACGTGACGACGGTCTTGAGGCCGGGGTTGGCCTCCTTCGTGATCTTCAGCGCTTCGATCACGCGGTCCCGCGAGGCGGGGGTCTCGACCTCGGTGGACTCGATGTCGACGTCGATGGCCTTGAGGCCGTAGGCGTCGATCACCTTCTGGTAGGCGCCGGCCAGGGACTGCGCGTCGGTGCAGACCTCGCCGAGCTTGTTGCCGCTCCAGCCGCCGATCGAGGGGACCACGTCGCCGCCACCGGCGCGGATCTCCTCGATGGTGGCCTTGTCCTGGCCGTCCAGCGGCCGGGTGCCGTCCCAGGCCGGGTTGCAGGTGCCGTCGGCGTTGATGAACGCGAGCGTGAAGTCCTTGACGCCGGTCGCGCCCTGCACCTCGGACGGCGCCGGCGGGTTGCCCCAGCCGTTGTAGAGGTACGGCGAGGCCGCGACGGGGCTCTCGGCCTGGGGTGCGACGTCCTGCTTGGCGCTCAGCGCGGGAACGGCGGTCAGGGTCGCCGCGCACGCGACGGCGACACCGGTACCGGCCAGGGTGAGCACGTTCTTGCGGAGCTTGCCCACTGGTCCTCCTTCGGGGATCTTGTTCGCCACGGCGGGGGTTCGTGGCACAGCGGGACCTTCCCAGAACCTGAAATTGGTTCGTACCACCAAAAGGAACATCCGCGTGCTCCCTCTGGGGACTTGGCGTGCCTTCTCTGTCGCTTTCTGTATCAGCGCTGGCCAGCGAATTGTGGAGTCCACAGAGGAGTTTTTCCGCCGCGTTCACAGCAGAATGTGAACGGCGTGGGAAATTACCGTTATTCCGACTGCGTCGGCCCGGCCTGCGCGATCGGTGTCGGTGCGGCGTGATTCCATCGGTGCCGTGCCCGCCCCGAACAGGACCTCTGCCCGCGAGCCGACTCGTCGCGAGTCGGCCCCGCGCCGCGCGGCGCCGGTGCTCGTCCGCCGGCCCGGCGGCGGACGACGGCTGGACTGGGACGAGCCCGCGCGGCGGGTGCTCGACGCCGCCGGCGGCGGTTTCGTGCGCGTCCTCGGCGGCCCCGGCAGCGGGAAGACGACCTTGGTGGCCGAGGTCGCCGCCGACCGGATCCTGCGCCACGGCGTCCCGCCGGAGAACGTGCTGGTGCTGACCTCCGGTCGAGCGGCGGCGACCCGGATGCGGGCGCAGATCACCCGGCGGCTCACCTCCGGCGAGGGGCTGCGCACCGCGCAGGAACCGCTGGTGCGCACCGTGCACTCCTACGCGTTCGCGGTGCTGCGGTTGCAGGCGGTGCTGGCGGAGGCGCCACCACCTCGGATGCTCAACGGCCCAGACCAGGACGCGCTGGTCCGCGAGCTGCTCGACGGTGATCTCGACACCGGCGCGCGGGACTGGCCGGATTCGCTGCGCGCCGCGCTGCCGGTGGAGGCGTTCGCCGGTGAACTGCGCGATCTGCTGCTGCGCGTGGCCGAGCGCGGCACCGGACCGGCCGAGCTGATCGAGCTGGGCGAGCGCCACGGCCGCCCGGAATGGGTGGCCGCGGGCAAGTTCGGCATCCAGTACGAGCAGGTCACCCTGCTGCGCGGTGGCGGGCATGGCGGTGCGGAGCTGGACGCGGCGGAACTGGTGGCCCAAGCGCTGCTGGCCTTCGACACCGACCCGGAGCTGCTCGCCGCGGAGCGCGACCGGGTGCGCTACCTGCTGGTCGACGACGCGCAGCACCTGGACCCGCAGCAGTTCGAGCTGATCCGCAGGCTCGGCGACCCGGCGCGGGAGTTCCTGCTGACCGGAGACCCGGACCAGGCGGTGTTCTCGTTCCGCGGCGCCGACCCGAGCGCCCTGACCGGCGCCGAACCGGACCGCACCGAGGTGCTCACCACCGGCCGCCGGATGTCGCCCGCGGTGCACACCGCCGTGGGCAGGTTGATCCAGGGCCTGCCGGGCGCCGGGCCGCAGCGCGCGTTGCGGCCACCGGACGGCGATGGCGGCTCGGTGCAGGTGCGGTTGCTCGGCACCCAGGCGCAGGAGGCGGCGTGGGTGGCCGACCAGCTGCGCCGCGCGCACCTGCTGGACGAGGTGCCGTGGTCGGACATGGCGGTGATCGTGCGCTCCACCGGCCAGTCGCTGCCGGTGCTGCGCCGCGCGCTGCTGGCGGCGGGCGTGCCGCTGGTGCTGCCGGTGGACGACGTGCCGCTGGCGCACCGCACCGCGATCCGTCCGCTGCTGACGCTGCTGCGCTGCGCCGCGAGCCCACCGGCGCTGGACCCGGATGCGGCGGAGGCGCTGCTGTCCTCCTCGCTGGGCGGCGCGGATCCGTTGGCGCTGCGGCGGTTGCGCCGCGGACTGCTGCGGTTGCAGAAGGCCACCGGGGAGCAGAAGTCCAGCGGCGAGCTGCTGGTGGAGGTGCTGCGCGACGGCGACCGGCTCACGGGCCTGGAGGACGCCGCCGCGCGCCCGGCCCGCAGGCTCGCGGCGTTGCTGGCCACCGCGACCGAGGTGATCGGCAAGGGCGTCGAAGAGGCGTTGTGGCGGGTGTGGAAGGCCAGTGGCCTGGAGCAGCGCTGGGTGTCGGCGTCCGAACGGGGCGGCATCGCCGGAGCGCAGGCCGATCGGGACCTGGACGCGGTGGTCGCGCTGTTCGACGCCGCCGCGCAGTACGCGGACCGCAAGCCCGGTTCGGACGTCGTGGGCTTCGTCGACGAGTTGAGCAAGCAGCGCATCACCGGCAGCAGCCTGGCGCCGACGGCCCCGGCGGGCGATGCGGTGTCGGTGCTGACGGCGCACGCCTCGGCGGGCCGGGAGTGGGAGGTCGTGGCGATTCCCGGCGTGCAGGAGGGGACGTGGCCCGACCTGCGGCTGCGGGGTTCGCTGCTGCACACCGGGCGCCTGGTGGACGTGCTCTCCGGCATGGACGAGCAGGAGCGGGTGTCGGCCACCGCGCCGCTGCTGGCGGAGGAGCGGCGCCTGCTGCTCGTCGCCGCCGGTCGCGCGCGGCGGTCGCTGCTGGTGAGCGCGGTGCGCGGGGAGGACGAGCAGCCGTCCCGCTTCCTCGACGAGCTGGAGGGGATCAGCACCGACGTGGAGCAGCAGCGGCCGTTGCTGCGCCCGGAACGCGGCCTGGTGCTGGGCGAACTCGTCGCGGAGCTGCGCCGGGTGGTCTGCGACGGCGAGGCCAAACCGGGCCGCCGGGAGCGGGCCGCCGAACAGCTCGCGCGGCTCGCGGTCGCCGGAGTTCCCGGCGCGGACCCGGACGGCTGGTACGGCTTGCCGGAGAGCTCCACCTCGGCGCCGCTGGTCGAGCAGGACGAAGCGGTCAAGGTATCACCGTCCACTGTGGACGTTTTGAGCAAGTGCCCGCTGCGGTGGATGGTGCAGCGCCACGGCGGTGAGGACGCAGCCGAACTCGCCTCCGTCACCGGAACCCTGGTGCACGCCCTGGTGGAGAAGGCCGCCGAAGGCGCCGACCGCGAGCAGCTGCGGGAAGCGCTGGACCAGGCGTGGAAGTCCGTCGACGCCGGAGCGCCGTGGTTCTCCCGCCACGAGCGGCGCCGCGTGGAGGGCATGCTCGACGCGTTCCTCGGCTGGCTGGAGAGCTCCCGCGCCGAGTTGACGCAGCTCGGCGTGGAGCGGGACCTGGACCTGGAGGTGCCGAGCCGCGAAGGCGGCCCGAAGCTGCGGTTGCGCGGCCGGGTGGACCGCCTGGAGGCCGACGGCGACGGCAAACCCGTCGTCGTGGACGTCAAGACGAGCAAGTCCGCGGTGAGCGCCGACGATGCGCAGGAGCACCCGCAGCTGGCGGTCTACCAACTCGCCGCCGCGCTCGGCGCGTTCCAGGGCGGCGAAGCCGCACCGGACGCGCTCACCGAGCCCGGCGGGGCGCGGCTGCTGTACGTGGCGAAGTCCTCCCGGCAGGGGCCGTGGACCGAGCGGGCGCAGGAAGGCCTGGACGAGGACCGGCTGCGGGTGTGGCTGGACGTGGTGCACGACGCGGCGGCCTCCAGCGTCGGCCCGGCCTACGTCGCCGCCGAGAACTCGGACTGCCCCCGCTGCCCGGCCCGCCCGTCCTGCCCCATCCACCCGGAAGGCCGCCAAGTCGGCCAGTGACGGGAGGGCTTCCGCAGGGGAGGCCGTCGAAACGGTCGGCGCCGAGCCCGCGCAACGCCGCGGTCCGCTGATCGCCGGGCGTGGCGATCAGCCCCGCCCGCGCGGTCTTTCGCGTCCCGGATCGCCGGTGCCGGGCTGATGCACCCCGCCTCCACGCGAGCGCTGCCGCCGCTGGAGCAGAGTCGCCAGCCCCGAGTCGCCCGTCGGATCCGCGAGTTCATCCCTTTCGCGGAGTGATGTTCACGATCGGCTCAGGGCGGGTTCTCGAAAGATGACGCAGCGTGCAGCTACTTTGGTGAGGGTTCGGAATCGAAAGGGGAGTCATGGCGCAGCACTCGAACGGCCTGCACCACCACGGATACGTCGAACGCTCCACGCTCTCGCACGCGTTGAGCGCGGCGGAGCGGCGGATGCTCGATCCCGACGAGGTCATGCACTCCCCGGAAGAGGTAGCGGCCTGGCTCGCGGGGACCTTGCGCGCGGCGATGGGACTGACCGAGGACGAGGTCGGGTTCACCGACGAGACCGAGATCTGGCTGACCGAGTCTCGTCGCGGCGAGACGATCGTGACCGGGCTCAACGACGGCCCGACGATCACCGCCGAGGCCGTCTACGACAACAACTGCGAGTGCGAGCGCCAGCTCAAGCCCGTCCCCCCGTCGAAGAAGCGCCGCTGAGCGAGGTGGAGCGGGCACCAGCGGGGCTGGTCGTGGCGACGTGCTACAACCGGCGCTGACCTGCCGGAACAGCCTGGAGTGGAGCGACGCTTGCCTGAACGGATCAGTCCGCATCGCATCGCGCAGGGGCTGGGGCTGCACCCGCCGACTCCGGAGCAGGCCGCGGTGATCGCCGCGCCCGCCGAACCGGCGCTGGTCGTGGCGGGCGCGGGCGCGGGCAAGACCGAGACGATGGCGGCCCGCGTGGTGTGGCTGGTGGCGAACCGGTTCGTCACCCCGGAGCACGTGCTGGGGCTGACCTTCACCCGCAAGGCCGCTCGGCAGCTCGCGGACCGGGTGCGGGCTCGGCTGCGGCGGCTCGCCGGGTCCGGGTTGCTGGACGAGGTGGATCCGAGCGGGGGCCTGCGCAACCAGGTGCTGGCCGAAGAGCCGACCGTGCTGACCTACCACGCCTACGCGGGGCGGCTGGTCGGCGAGCACGGGCTGCGGATCCCGGTGGAGCCGGGCGCGCGGCTGCTCACCCAGACCGCGTCCTGGCAGCTCGCGCACCGCGTCGTGTCGACGTGGACGGAGGACCTGGACACCGAGAAGGTGCCCTCCACCGTCACCGGGTACCTGCTGTCGCTCGCCGGTGAGCTGGCCGAACACCTGGTGCGGCCGGACCAGCTGCGGGAGCACGCCGAACGGCTGTGCCGGACCATCGAGGACGCGCCGCGGGCGAAGCGGCAGCGCGCCGAACTCCCCCAGGACCTCACGAAGGTCATCGCGGCGCAGCGGTTGCGGGCCGCCCTGCTGCCGCTGCTGGAGACCTACGCGCAGCAGAAGCGGCGCGAAGCGGCGATGGACTTCGCCGATCAGATGTCGCTGGCGGCGCTGCTGGCCACCGAACATCCCGAGGTGGTGGCGGGCGAGCGGGAACGCTACGGCGCCGTGCTGCTCGACGAGTACCAGGACACCGGTCACGCGCAGCGGGTGCTGCTGCGAGCGCTGTTCGGCGGGGTCGCTCCCGGCGCCGACCCGCTGCCCGTCACGGCCGTCGGCGACCCGGCGCAGGCCATCTACGGCTGGCGCGGGGCGAGCGCGGCGAACCTGCCGCGGTTCACCACCGACTTCCCCCGCGCCGAGGACGGCGTGCCGGCCCCCGCGCGGCGGTACGGGCTGCTGACGAGCTTCCGCAACCCGCCCGAGGTGCTCAGCCTCGCCAACGCCGCCTCCGAACCGCTGCGCGCCGCCGGGCTGGAGGTCGACGAACTGCGCGCCCGCGACGGCGCGGGAGCCGGGGACATCCGCGCCGCGCTCGTCGAAGACGTGCGGGTGGAGCGCGACTGGGTCGCCGACCGGATCGCCGAGCAGTGGCACGCGGTGCTCGACGAGAAGGGCTCCCCGCCGACGTCGGCGGTGCTGGTGCGGCGCCGCTCCGACATGGCTGGCCTGGCCGGCGCGCTGCGCGAACGCGGGCTGCCCGTGGAGGTCGTCGGCCTCGGCGGGCTGCTCGACGAACCCGAGGTGCGAGACCTGGTGAGCGCGCTGCGCGTGCTGGTGGAACCGCTGGCGGGTTCGGCGGCCATGCGGCTGCTGACCGGTGCCCGCTGGCGCCTCGGTGCCGCCGACATCGCCGCGCTGTGGGACCGGGCGCGGCGGCTCGGGCCCGCCGCGGAGGAGGCCGGCGCGGATTCGGTCGACGACGTGCTGCCGGGGGAGCACGCGGAGCAGGCCGGTCTGGTCGACGCGCTCGACGACCCCGGACCGCCGGAGGCCTACTCGGCGGCGGGCTACGAGCGGATCCGGTCGCTCGGCAAGGAATTGGTGCGGCTGCGGCGCAGGCTGGACCAGCCGCTGCCGGAGCTGGTGGCCGACGTCGAGCGGACCTTGCTGCTGGACATCGAAAGCCTCGCCCGCCCGGCAGGGGCGGGACGCATCCACCTGGACGCGTTCGCGGACGTGGTCACCGACTTCGCCACCGCCAGCCCCTCCGCGCCGCTGTCGGCGCTGCTGGACTACGTCACCGCCGCCGAACGCGCCGAGGACGGGCTGGAACCGGGCGAGGTCGAGGTGGCCGAGGACCGGGTGCAGGTGCTCACGGTGCACGCCGCGAAGGGCCTCGAATGGGAGGTCGTCGCGGTCCCGCACCTGGTGGACCAGGTGTTCCCCGGTCGCAGGCACTCCGGTTCGTGGCTGACCTCGGTGACCGAGCTGCCCGCCACGATGCGCGGTGACGCCCGAGACCTGCCCGCTCTCGACCTGGACCGGCTCACCGGCATGGACCGCAAGGAGATCAGCGACGAGCTCAAGCGCCACGACGGCGAGTTCGAGGACCGGCGGCTCACCGAGGAGCGGCGGCTGCTGTACGTGGCGCTGACCCGGTCCGAGCGGGTGCTGCTGCTGTCCGGGCACTGGTGGCAGGAAGGCGGCAAGAAGCCGAAGGGCCCGTCGGACTTCCTCACCGAGCTGGCGGACGTGCTGCGCGGGACCGGCGCCGGTGACATCGGCCAGTGGGTCGAGGAACCGGCGGAGGACGCGGAGAACCCGCTGGCGGACGCGTTGCGCTCGGTGGAATGGCCGGCCGATCCGCTGGGGCCGCGGCGCAGCGCGGTGGTCGCCGGAGCCGACCTGGTGCGGGCCGCGATGGTCACGGCGCGAACCGAACCGTCCACTGCGGACACCGGTGTGGCCGGGGCGGATGTGCGGCGGACAGCGGATTCCGGTCCGCCGGACGACGCCGACCTGCCGCCGGAGCCGCTGCCCGATGACGAGGAGTACCTTCCGCCGGACGAGCCGCCGGACGACGAGGACCAGCTGCCGCCGGACGAGGCCGACCTGACGCTCGATGCGGAATCACCGGACGACGAGTCGGAGCCGCCCGCGGACGCCGAGGACGACGAGCTGAGCTGGGCGCGCGACGTCGACGTGCTGCTCGCCGAACGGGAAGCGGCGGCGCAGCGCCGCGAACAGGTCGTGCTGCCCGGCCACCTCTCGGTGAGCCGCCTCGTCGAACTCGCCGCCGACCCGGAAGCCCTCGCCCGCAGGCTGCGCCGCCCGCTGCCGATGCCGCCGAACCCGATGGCCCGCCGCGGCACCGCGTTCCACGCGTGGCTGGAACACCGCTTCACCTCCAGCGCGCTGCTCGACCTGGACGAACTGCCCGGCTCCGCCGACGAGACCGCGCCGCCGCAGGACGACCTCACCGGGCTGCAAGACGCGTTCCGCCGCGGATCCTGGGCCGACCGGGTGCCGCACAAGGTCGAGGTGCCGTTCGAGACCCAGGTGGCGGGGATCGTGCTGCGCGGCCGGATGGACGCCGTGTTCGCCGACGCCGACGGAGGCTGGACCGTGCTGGACTGGAAGACCGGCGCGGTGCCCGCCGACGACCAGGTGCCCGCGCTCGCCGTGCAGCTCGCCGCCTACCGGCTCGCATGGGCGGAACTGGCCGAGGCGCCGCTGGAGAAGGTGCGCGCGGCGTTCCACTACGTCCGCCACGACACCACCCTGCGGCCGGCCGACCTCTTCGACGCGGAAGGCCTCCGCGAGCTGATCGACTCCGTTCCCGATTCAGGAGCGTAGGCGCCTCGGCCGTTCGCCCGTTGCGGGATCGACGCACGGTCGAAGTTCCGTCGTCAGCGACATGGGGTAGATCCACACCTTCGGGTGGTGGATCTTGTGGTCGCCCGTTCGGACGCATGACGATGCTCGGGATGGAGCAGAACACGGAGTGGAAACTCAACACCCCGCCCGAGGCCGAGGTGCTCGTCGACACCGACGTGCTGTCGCTGCGGGCGCCGCTGGTCCGGGTGCACCGCGACGACTCGGGCACCTGGTCGTTCAGCGGCCCGGAAGGCGAAACCCGGCCCACCAAGCGCACCATGCTCAGCGCCGTCGTCGGAGCCTGGCCGCACGTGGCCGCGCTGTCCGACCTGGACGTGGGCGCCGGCGTCGTGTGGTCCTGGGCGAAGCACGGCTGGGCCGGTGAGTTCGAGTGCCGCTGCGGCAACTGCGACCAGCCCGTCGCCGCTGACCTGGACCGGCGCACCTGGCCGCCGGACCTGCACCCCAACACCCTGATCAGCGTGGAGAAGACCACGCTGTCCGGACAGGTGCCGCTCACCGACATCCTGTCCACGCCAGGCGGAATCGCGTTCCTCGGCCCCGGAGACCACCGCCGCACCAGCGAACTGATGACCCCGGTCGCCGTGGCCAACGTGATCCGCCGCTGGCCGCACACCATGCAGGCGCTGCGGGCGGCGAAGGAAGGCCGAGGACTCGGCTGGAACCCCCACGGCATGAACTGGCACGAGTACGTTCTGGCTTGAGCGCTGGGATCGTTCTGCTTTGGTGGTCGGCTTTGGAGCTTTGCTCGGCTTGGGGTGGGGTGTCGGGTTGTAAGGCCTTCCCCGGCTTGGGTGTGTGGTTGCTGTGGTGCGGTGGAAGGTCGGGTTTACTGACTGCTTTCGCGGCTCGTTCCGCTCTGGTGTCCGGGTGGCGGAACCTCAGCGTCCTTCTCGCTGCGGGATCTTTTTCCCGAGTGGCTCCGGCACGAGGGAAAAGCTGTCCTCGCGAGAAGGACGCTGAGAACCCGCGGGTGAGCGGCTTTTCGACGTGGGCTGTGCGCTGGCGCGCACACAGGCACGGCCTTCGGCCGCAAGGAGTCGGTTTTGCCGCGCTGACTCGGGTGAGATGGGTGTGCCGCTGTGGTGCCGATCAGGCCGTGGGGTTCTCGGCGAGCTCGGGGTCTCGTTGGAGGACCAGGGAGTACAGGACCTCTTGCAGCCAGCGGCCGAAGAGGGAAGCGCCGAACTCGGAGGAGCGGTCCTCCGGGGGGAGCAGCACTTCGGACGGTTCCGCGCCGTGGTCGGCCACGACGCCGATTCCGTAGTAGTCCAGTTCGGTCATCGGCCACGGGCGGTACGGGTGGCCGCGCGGCAGCACCACGCTGCACGGCGCCAGCGTCATCAGGTTCCCGCAGGCGCGCAGGCCGTACTTCGCCTTCCGCACCGGGACGAGGATGCCCACCACGTCGACCGCGGCGAGCGGCAGGTGGTCGTGCATGGACGGCTGCGACCAAGACCGGAACCACAGCGGATCGTCCTCAGGGGCCCAGCCGTGCTCGCGGCGCCACAGGTGCACGTCGCGCCGAACTCGGGTGACGGCGGCGAAACGGGTTCCGAGCACCTCGACGTGCGGGACCAGGAGTCCCTTCCAGTCGAGAGCGTCGGCGGCGTGCTCAAGCTGCTGCACTGGGAAATGGTAAACCGGCCGCCCCGCCGCGGACTACGTCCGGTGGCTATTTCGTTGCGGTGGAGCGAACTCGCCACGCCCACGCGATCAACGGCAGCTGCAACGGCAACCGGCCGTAGGCGATGGCCCGCTGCGGCAGCGGTTTCCGCCGGTAATCCAGCGCCATCTGCACGTTCGCCGGGAACACGCCGACGAACAGCCCGGCGGTGAGCAGGCCGCCGAAGCGGCGCCACCGCGGATGCGCCACCGCCGCCGCGCAACCGAGCTCGGCGACACCGGAGACGTAGGTCCAGGTGCGGGCCGAACCGGGCAGCTGCTTCGGGACGATGCTGTCGAACGGCTTCGGCTTCGCGAAGTGCAGCACGCCCGCGGTGGCGAGGACGCCGGCGAGCAGGGGCGCTGAACGGGGGAAGGACATGCGCCGCAGCGTTGCACGATGCGGTACCGGGCGGCAATGGCCGGGTGACGCGCGCGGTACGGGAGGGCTTGCGGTGCGCCGCCGCCCGAGCGGGTTATGTTCAGCGTCGTCGTCAGCACGCTCAGCCGGAATCGGGGGAATCGTGTCCCAAGGCGCGAAAACCGGAGGATCGCCGTGGTGAGCGGGCGCGGCCCGAGCCGGGCGAGCCACCTGATCGGCGGGCGAATGCGGAACCCGATCACGGAACGGCTCACCGACCGCCCGGACCACACGCTGGTCGGCGTGATCCGGATGCCGGAAGTCACGATCAGCCCGGTGCGCTCCATCGTGCGCCGGATCATCGGCGCCGGGCTGGCGCTGGCGGCCACCGTGGCCATCGTCTACGTCGGCCGCGACGGCTACCGGGACACCGCGGGCGGCGAGCTGAGCCTGCTCGACGTGGTCTACTACGCCACGGTGTCGCTGTCGACGACCGGATACGGCGACATCACCCCGGTCAGCCCGCTCGCCCGGCTGGTGAACGTCCTGGTCATCACCCCGCTGCGGGTGCTGTTCCTGATCGTGCTGGTCGGCACCACGCTCGAAGTGCTCACGGAACGCTCCCGGCAGGCACTGAAGATCCAACGCTGGAGGACGAAGGTGCGCGACCACGTGGTCGTCATCGGTTACGGGACGAAGGGCCGCTCGGCGGTCACCGCGCTGCTCGGCGACGGTGCCGACCCGCAGCGGATCGTCGTCGTGGACACCGATCACGCGGCGCTGGAAACGGCGTCCTCCCTGGGACTGGTCACCGTCAACGGATCCGGCACCCGCTCCGACGTGCTGCGCGTCGCAGGTGCGACGCGGGCGCGCGCCATCGTGGTCGCACCGGCCCGCGACGACACCGCCGTGCTCGTCACGCTGACCGCGCGGGAACTGGCGCCGAAGGCGCAGCTGGTGGCCGCGGTGCGGGAAGCCGAGAACGTGCACCTGCTGCGCCAGTCCGGCGCCGACTCCGTGGTGGTCTCCAGCGAGACCGCGGGCCGGTTGCTGGGGATGGCGACCACCACGCCCTCCGTGGTGGAGATGTTCGAGGACCTGCTCACCCCGGACGTGGGCCTGGCGATAGCGGAGCGGGAGGTCGACCCGAAGGAGGTCGGCGGCTCGCCCCGGCACCTGCCGGACATCGTGCTCGGCGTCGTGCGCGCCGGTGAGCTGTACCGGGTGGACGCCCCGGAGGCCGACGCGATCGAGGTCGGCGACCGGCTGCTCTACGTCAAGAAGGTCACCCCGGCCGAGTCCTGACTCCGGCGGAGAACCGCCCGTCACGGCGAAACCTCGGGCCATGGAAGCCTTTTCCGGCGTTCTGGGACCATTGCGGTGTGAGGCGACGAGGCGGTTCGGCATCGGTGGCGCTGATCCTGGTGGCGCTCGGTCTGCTCGGGGTCATAGTGGTGGCGCTGTCCTGGTGGCGGCTGCCGAACATCGGTTCCACGGACGGCGCGGTGCGCTCCGCCACGGCGAAGGTGATCGAGTCGGCGCCGTGCGGCCCGTCCGCGGGCGGCGACCTGGTGGAGGTCCGGATCGACGGCGAGGTGCGGCAGTTGCGATTGGACGGCTGCGGTCACACCGCGGGCCAGACCATGCAGGTGCAGATCCCGGCCGGCGGCGGAGAACACGCCGTCCGGGCGGGCGAGTCCGACGACAGCGGTGGCCTGCACTCCAGGGCGAGCTGGGTCCTGTGCACCCTCGCCGCGATAGCGGGAGGCGGCTACGCCCTGCTGATCACCCGCCCCCGCGCGTTGAGCTGATCACCCGCTCGTCGGCGACCTTCCGGCCCCGTCGCGGTGCCACGGTGGGCGCACCCGGCGGATCACGTTCCAGCGGACGGTTGGAACTCCGCGCCCTCGCCGCCGGTACCCGCGGGCGCGGCCCGGTCCTGGAAACCGCCAGGGGGACGCCCGATCCCGCGCGCGACGGCTCCGGTCACCACCGCGGGCCCGGAGCAGGAGGTCAGTCCACCTGGTCCGGCGTGGCGATCCAGGTGTTGCACTCGGTGACGCGGTTCTTGTAGAAGCCCTGGTCGATCCACGCCGTGTTGGTGGCGATGCTGCCGTGGTCGGGCTGGGCGTTGTACTCGTCCCCGCGACCGCGCGAATCGGTGAGCGCGGCGAAGATGATGTCGTTGTGCACGCCGCCGTTCTGCAGCGAGGCCAACGCCATCCCCTCGTAGCAGGTCGCCTGCAACTCCGAGCGCCGCGTGAGTTCGAGCCCGACGGGGCTGGTGCCGTTCGCGTCGTAGGACGCCGCCGTGTAGGCCTGGTTGATGCCGCTCATGCTCTGCACGGCGTGCCCGAACTCGTGCGCGAACTGGCCGAGGAAGACACCGGCGTCGGTGCGCCCCTCCTTGTCGGCGTAGTAGCGCGCCGTCATGTAGATCGTGTTGTTGCCGGGGCAGAACATGGCCGTCTGGTCCCAGGTCCGGGTGCCGCAGGGGCTCTCGACGGTGCCGTCGATGGTGAGCACGGACGGCATCCGCACCGGCAGGTTGGCCTCCCGCAGCGCGGGCGCCCACATCGCCATCAGGCAGGGCAGCGCGGCTTCGTAGAACGCCGCCTGCGCGGCCGTGTCGGTGGCGAACCGCGGCAGCGGGCAGGGCGTGTTCACGGCGCCGTTGCCGGGGATGTTGATCGGGTTGTCGCCGAGCGCGGCGACGGGCCGGGCGGCCGGCGCGTACCCGCTGCTCGGGGCCGTGGTGGGCGCGGCGCTCGACGAAGGGGTGGAGCTCGGCTCGCTCGACGTGGTCGGCGCGGCCGAGGTCCGCGAATCGTTGGCCGAACCGTCGCCGGTCTCGTGCACCGGGGTCTCGTAGTCGGACGCGTCGGTGCCGGACCGCGTCAGCGCGCTCACGCCGACGGTGCCCGCGCCGAGCAGGAACAACCCGGTGATCACCAAGGCGACGATCACTCCGGGGGCGGTCCTGCGAGGCTTCGGCGGCGGAGCCTGCGGGGGATCGTAGCCCTGCTGCCACGGTGGCGGTCCCCACTGCGGTGGCTGGGCCGGCGGCGGCAGCTGCGGGGGCAGGTAGTGCGGCTGTTCCTGGCCCGCCTGCCGCGGAGCCTGGTACCGGGCCGGAGCCTGGTGTTGCGGCAGCGGTTGCGACGCTGGTGGCGGGCCGACCGGACGCTCACCCCACGGGGGTTGCGACTGCGGTGGTTGCTGCGTCATTGACCGATCTCCCGGCTTCACCGACGACTGGAGCGCACCGAGCTTAGCGGTGCCGGGACCGGGGTTGGTCCACCGATCAGTCCACATCGGAGGTGCGGGCGACCACCTGCCGCACCGGAAGTCCACAGCCCGCCCGTCATCGGTGACCGCCCTCCGGTGTTGTCCTGACGCGGGCCGAAGCTTAGCCAGGCCCGGCTATCGTTCGGGCCGTGTTGCGGAAACCGGCCCTCGTCGTCCTGCTGCTCGCGGTGGCCGCGCTGATCGGCCTCCCCGCGACCGGCCGGTCCGCACCTGGAGCCGCGCATCCGCTACCGGCCCGGCCGGTGAACGTGCTCCCCGGCACCGTCTCCACCGACGTGCACGTCAAGCTGCAACGGGACGGCGGGCTCACCGTCACCGAACGGATCACCGTTCCGGCCGGTCCGCCCGTGCGCCGGGCGATTCCGCTGCGGCAGCGCACCGGCGACGGAACCGACCGCGTCTTCGCGCTCACCGACGTCCGCGTCGACGGCGGCGAGATCGAGATCGGGCCGGACGCCGCCCGGATGACCCTGCTCCCCGGCGAGGTGGCGTTCGACTACACCGTGCGCGGTGCCGTAGCCGAAGCCGGAGACCTGCAGGAGATCCGCTGGCAGCTCTCCGGGGGCTGGGACCTGCCGGTGGACCGGGTGTCGGCGTCGTTGCTCGCCCCGCAGGTGCCGCAGGACATCACCTGCCTCGCCGGGCCGGTCGGCGGCCACGAGCGCTGCGACCGCTTCGAGATCGGGCGCACCCGGCAGGTGCAGGTCCTGCAGTTCGGGCTCGCGGCGGGCGAACGGATGGACCTGTCGATGCGGGTGCCCGCCGGTGCCGTGCCGTCGAACGCGGTGACCGAACGGCGCTTCGACCCGGTCTACGCGTTCTCGCTGACACCCGAGACCGGCGCGGGCCTGGCGGGCGTGGCACTGCTGCTGATCGGCGGTATCGGCGTCCTCTGGCGCTTCCGGGGGCGCGACCACCGGGCGTCGGCCGCCGCGACCGGGCCCGTCGAGGTCCTGCTGACCAGAGCGGACGGCACCACGGCCTTCGCGTCGCCGGACGGCGTGCTGCCCGGCCAGATCGGCACCGTCGCCGACGAACGGGTCGACCTCGTCGACGTCGCCGCCACCGTCGTCGACCTGGCGGTGCGCAACTACCTCGGGATCGAGGAACTGGACGGGGACTGGCGCATCGTGCGCCGCAACGCCCCGGACCCCGGGTTGCGCGAGTACGAACGCGCCGTGCACGACCTGCTCGTCGGCGACCGGGAGCAGGTGCTGGTCTCGGAGCTCGCGGGCCGCAACCTCGCGCCGGTGCGCGAAGCGCTGTACGCGGAGGTCGTCGCCCACGACTGGTTCACCCGCAGGCCCGACGCCGAACGCAACCGCTTCTGGTGGGGCGGCGTCGGACTCGCGGCGGCGGGAGCGCTGCTCACGGTGCTGCTGGCGCTCACCGGGCCGCTCGGCCTGCTCGGCGTGGCCGTGGTCCTCGGCGGAGTGGCGCTGACCTCCGCCGCTCGCCTCATGCCCGCGCGAACGGCGCGGGGGAGCGTGCTGGTCGGGCAGATCCACGGCCTGCGCGACCACCTGCGCGACGTGCCCGTGGCGGAGATCCCGGACGCCGACCGGGACACGGTGTTCTCCCGGTCGCTGCCGTACGCGCTGGTGCTCGGGGAGGCCGAGCGGTGGCTGGCCAAGTTCACCCCGCTCGCCCCCGACGGCACGCCCGGCCCGCACTGGTACGCCGAACGCGGCGCGCCCTCGGACTTCGCTCGCTTCCGGGAGGCCTTCCCGGCGTTCGCGACGACGCTGTGCGCCGCGCTCGGAGCGCGGCGGGGTTCGTCGGGTTCGCCCGAACCGGAGACCGATGCCGTGGCGTCGCGCTAAAGTGATCGACGTTCGTCGGGGGAGATCAGTGGAGTCCAGAGGGGCCTGGGGATGACGAGTGCGGATGCCGGCGGGTTCGCGGCGGCGAAGGAAGGTCTGAAGGCGGTCAGCGCCCAGACCCAGTCGATCAACCAGTCGGTCGGCGCGGGCATGCTGTCCCTGGACCCGGAGGTCGCGGAAAAGGCCGCGAAGCGCGTCGAGGAGGAAATCGAAGCGCTCCAGGGGTTGTACAAGAGCGCAGAGTCTTTGCGCAGCGTAAAGGGCTTGGGGGATTACCCCGATGGTCAACAACTGGCGAAGCGCTTCCAAGACAAGGCCGCTGATGGCGATGCCGGTGCGCTCAAGCTGATTCGTGATCTTCAGGACGAGTTGCAGAAGCAGGCTGAGGCGTTCCGCGGTGCAGCTCGGGACTACCGTGCCATGGACGAACAGAACGCCGACGATCTCAGGCGAGGTATGCAGTGAGGAAGTATTCCCGGTCCCTGATCGCAGTGGCCTCCGGACTTGCGCTGTTCGGGCTCTCATCTTGTGCACTCGGCGATTCGAGTCCGGGTGGGGAAGGTGCTTCGCCGACTTCTGCGGCTCAAGGCGCCGGCTTGGAAAGCTTTGATCCGTGCACCTTCTTTAAGTCTGATGAGCTGATCTCGTTCGGCGTGTCCACTGAGGCTCAGGATTTCACTCAAGTGAGTTTTCAGCCTGGCTGCACGTGGAACGGCGAGAAACAGGACATCGCTTTGCAGAAGAACGCCGATGAGACCGTCGAAAGTCTCGAAAAGGGCGGTTCGTTCGACGAGTACACGCGAATCAACGTTGCTGGTCGCGATGCTGCGCGGATGATCGTTTCCGGTGCCACCGGGCAGGGAAGCTGCATTACCGTTGTGTCGGCCGGTGACGGGATCGTGTTGTATCAACTCGTCGGCTACATGCGTGACTCCGTCGCCGACCCGTGCGGTGATCTGGAAAAGATCGCAAATCAGACCGCGTCGCGTTTGCCAGCTTGATCTGGGGGAATCATGGGGCTTTTCGACACGATCGACAACGCGGGCTCGCGGGTCTTCGGCTACGAGAGCGCCGCTGAAGAGCAGCGCAAGGAGCACGGCGAAGAGGCGAACCGGATCGCGCAGCGGCAGCAGGCGCAGCTGGCGCAGCAGAACTCCGGGATGAACGTCAACGGTTACGACTCGCCCGCGATCACGCAGTGCGTGAACTGGTCCGGGTTCGACCACGCGCAGATCTTCCAGACGAACGAGGACTCGATCGACCAGGGCAAGGTCGCCGAGGTGGCGCAGGCCTGGACCGAGTTCGCCAAGTCGCTGCGCGAGCGGGGCGAGAACTACGGCAAGGACCTGCAGCAGATCGTCGAGGGCGGCTGGCAGGGCGAAGCGGCCGACAGTGCGAAGGAGGTCGGCAAGCCCGCGTCCGAGTGGATGAAGGCCAGCGCGGACGCCTTCGAGGTCACCGGCAACAACCTCAACGCCGCCGGTGAGGCCGCGGGGCAGGCGCGCAAGCTCGTCGACAAGCCCGAGGGTTTCAGCGTGGGCTCCACCGTCGCGTCCGCCATCCCGTTCGGGGCTGCCGGAGCCGGCGTGAACGCGCTCTCCCAGATGGAGGAGCAGGAGCAGGCGGAGAAGGCCGCGCAGGAGACGATGGGCCGCGTCTACAGCCCGACGCTCACGCAGGTCGACGCGAAGATGCCGCAGTACACGGCGCCGGACGGCAGCACGAAGGAGCCGCCACCGGCGACTCCGCCGCCCGGCACCGACTGGGGCGGTGGCCCCGGTGCGGGCGGTCTCGGCAACGGGCCGGGATCCGGGATCGGTGGTGGCGCGGGCTCGGGCCTTCCGGGTGGTGGCTACGGCGGTTCCGGACTTCCGGGCGGTGGTTACGGCAGCGGTTCCGGCGGGCCGGGCAGCGGTCTCGGCGGCGTGCCCACCACGCCTTCCGGCAGCGGTAGCCAGTGGGCCGGGCAGCCCGGTGGGCCCGGTTCCGGCGGGCTTCCCGGCGTGGGCGGCCCCGGTGCGGGTGGCGCCGGTGGCGGTGCGGGCGCTGGTGCCGGACTCGGCGGCATGGCCGGTGGTCTCGCAGGTGGTGCCGGTGGAGCCGGTGCGGGCGGCCTGGGCCGTGGCGCCGGTGGCGTCGGCGCGGGCGGACGAGCCGGGATCGGCGGTGCCGGTGCGGGTGCGGCCGGTGGCGGTGCCGGCGCGCGCGGCGCCGGTGCCGGCCGAGGCGGCATGGGCGGCGGCATGGGCGGTGCCGGTCAGCGCGGCCAGCAGGGCGAGGACGCCGAGCACGAGCGCCCGTCCTGGCTGGAGGAGCACGACGACATCTGGATGAACGACATGCCGAAGACCGCCCCGCCGGTGCTGGGCGAGTGATTCACCGCCGACCGGCATCGGGGGCCGGTCGGCCACGGGACCGGTCGGCGGTTCGGCATCTGCACTTCACAGGGGAGAGAACGCAGTGACCGCTTTGGGGTCTTGGCAGTTGCCGCCGGTGCACCTGGACGTGGCGCTCAAGCATCTGCGGATCGACCGGCTGACGTTGCCGCTGACCAGCCGGTCCACCGGGTACACCGCGGAGCAGTTCAGCCGCGTGGCGAAAGCCGAACTGGACCGCATGTACGCGAGCGGCGCGGTCGTGGACGACGAGATCGCGCCCGCGCTCGCCGGTGCGCTCCGGGTGCTCGCCGCGCCGTACCTGTGGGTCGATTCGATCTGGTTCCCGAAGGTCGGCGCCGACCACTGCTGGCGCACGCTCGCCGTGTTCACCGAGGGGAACCGGGTGGTGCTCGGGGTGCAGTCGCCCGGCGAGGACCCGAAGCGCGGCGGCCTGGTCACCGTCGAGGTGCACGAGAACGTGCCGTTGCCGCAGGTCCTGCTGGCCACGCTGCCCCCGGCGCGGGTCGGCGGTCAGGGGCCGGTCCGGGTTCCGCAGGCGTCGTTGCAGCGGCAGCAGCAACCGGACGACTTCGGGCAGGCGAGCATGATGCGCTCCGCCACCGAGGAGCGCGGCAGCACGGGCGACCGGCAGGTCCGGCTCTACGAGGCGATCGGCAACGCTCCGCACCAGCGCATCGGGCAGCTCGCGGCGAACCTGCGCGACCAGTACGGCCGCAGGAGGCGGTCCACGGTCGTGTCCTGGTTCGACAACCTGGAGCCGGACGGCCGGTACTTGAACCGGGTCGAGCGCGGCAGCTCGGGCGAGCAGGTCTTCGCGCTCGTCCCCGCCGATGCGCGCACCATCGGCACCGAGATCGACTCGCTGATCGCGCAGGTCCGCGCGTGATCCGGGGGTGTTCGCCGAACGGCGAACACCCCGCGCGCGTCGCTCACCGCGAGTGCTCGTCCGCGCGACCTCGCGCCACCGAGCTCTGCTCGACGTGGTCGGCCCGGTCTGGTGCGGGGACGCCCGGCCAGGGGCGTGGCCTGCGATGGCGCGCGTCCGCGTCCCCTCCGGCGGGGCGCGGGCGCCGCGGTCGCGGCCCCGAGTGGTGAGCACCGAGCGCAGCGAAGGGGGTACGCACAGCGTTACGTTGCGCACGTAGGCTGCGAGGCATGGTCGAACCCCCACTGCATCGCGTTACCCTGCCGAACGGGCTGCGCGTCGTGCTCGCGCCGGACTCGGCGCGGGGCGCCTCCGGTCAAGCCCCCGTCGTGGGCGTCAGCGTGCACTATGACGTGGGCTTCCGCTCCGAGCCGGAAGGCCGCACCGGATTCGCGCACCTGTTCGAGCACCTCATGTTCCAGGGCAGCGAGAGTCTGGAGAAGCTCGCGCACTTCCGCCACGTCCAAGGCTCCGGCGGCACCTTCAACGGTTCGACGCACCAGGACTACACCGACTACTTCCAGGTGCTGCCCTCGGCGGCGCTGGAGCGGGCGCTGTTCCTGGAAGCCGACCGGATGCGGGCCCCGAAGCTCACCGAGGAGAACCTCCGCAACCAGGTCGACGTGGTGAAGGAGGAGATCCGGCTCAACGTCCTCAACCGCCCCTACGGCGGGTTCCCGTGGATCCTGCTGCCGCCGGTGCTCTACTCCACGTTCGCCAACGCGCACAACGGCTACGGCGACTTCACCGACTTGGAGCAGGCGACCGTCGAGGACTGCGCCGCCTTCTTCGACACCTTCTACGCGCCCGCGAACGCGGTGCTCACCATCGCCGGTGACTTCGACGTGGACCGGGCTACCGAGCTGGTGCACAAGCACTTCGGCGACGTCCCGGCCCGCGAGGTGCGCCCGCGTCCCTCGTTCGCCGAGCCGCTGCCGACCGAGCAGGTCACCGGCGTGCACGCGGACCCGCACGCGCCGCTGCCCGCGATCGCGCTGGGGCACCGGCTGCCGGACCCGGTCGGCGAACTCGACCAGTACCTGGCGAACATCGTGCTGGCCGCGGTGCTCACCGACGGCGACGCCTCCCGGCTGCAGCAGCGGATGGTCTACCAGGACCCGCTGGTCGTCGACGTGCACGCGGGCTGCGGCCTGATGGGCGCGCCGCTGGACGCCCGTGACCCGGACACCTTCACGCTCACCGCGATCCACACGCCCGAGGTGGAGGCGGAGCGCGTCGTCGCCGCCGTCGACGCGGAACTGGAGGCGCTCGCCGCGACCGGGCCCACGGCGGAGGAGCTGTCCCGCGTCACGTCCCGCTGGGCGGCGTCGCTGCACCGCGAACACGACCGCGTCGTCTCCCGCACGCTGGACTTGGGCAGCACCGAGCTGATCCACGGCCGCGCCGAACTCATCTCGGAGCTGCCGAAGCGGATCGCCGAGGTCGGCGCCGAGCAGGTCGCCGCCGCCGCGAAGGCCCTCACCCCGGACTCCCGCGCGACCCTGCGCGTGCAGCCCGACTCGAACTCCGCCGGAGGTGCGGCATGACCCAGGCCCCTCACCGCAGCGCCGAGGAGATCGGCCGCACCGAGACCGGTCCGCGCCCGCTGCCGCCGCTGGGCGAACCCCGCCCGCTGCGCACTCCCGAGGTCGTGGACTCCACGCTGCCCAACGGGTTGCGCCTGATCGCCGCCCGGCACGGCGTGGTCCCGATGGTCGAAGCCCGGCTGCGCATCCCGTTCGCGGGCGAGGACGCGATGCACCCGGCGACCTCCGAGGTGCTCGCCGAGACGATCCTGACCGGCACCGCCGTCCGCGACCGGGTGCAGGTCGACACCGACCTCGCCGCCGTCGGCGGCGAACTGCACGCGGTGGTCGACCCGGAGCGCCTCAGCTTCATCGGCAGCGCGCTCTCCAGCGGGAAGGCAACGCTGCTGGAGGTGCTGGCCGACGCCCTCACCGGCGCCGCCTACACCGCCGACGAGGTCGCCGGTGAGCGGGACCGCCTGGTGGAGCGGCTCGCCGTGGCCCGCTCGCAGCCGCGCGTCATCGCGCGCGAGGAGTTGCAGCGGCACCGCTACGGCGACCACCCGTTCGTCCGCGAGGTCCCGCAGGCCGCCGACGTCGGGCAGGTCACCCCGGATGCCGTCCGCGAACTGCACGCTGGCGCCGTGCTGCCGCGCGGCTCCACGCTGGTGCTCGTCGGCGACTTGGACCCGCACACCATCGTCGACGAGGTGACGCGGGTCCTGGCGCCCTGGGATTCGGCGGTCGCCGCCACCGAGCTGCCGGACCTGCCGGAGCTGCGCGGCGGGGACGTGCGGTTGGTGCACCGCGAGGGTGCCGTGCAGTCGCAGCTGCGGATGTCCGCGCAGGGCCTGCACCGCACCGACGAGCGCTACCCGGCGCTGCAGATCGCGAACCTCGCCTTCGGCGGCTACTTCTCCTCGCGGCTGGTGGAGAACATCCGCGAGGACAAGGGCTACACCTACGGCGCGCACTCGTCGTTCGAGTTCACCCGCGGCAACGGCACGATCCTGGTGGACGCCGACACCGCCAGCGAGGTCACCGCGGCGGCGCTGCTGGAGATGCGCTACGAGTTCGGCCGCATGGCGCTGGTCCCGCCGACCGAGGCGGAGGTCGAATCGGCCCGGCAGTACGCGATCGGCGGGCTGCTGACCTCGACGTCCTCGCAGTCCGGGATGGCGTCGATGCTGCTGACGCTCGCGGTCGCCGGGCTCGACCACCACTGGCTCACCGCGCACCCGGACCGGCTGCGCGCCGTCACCGCGGAGCAGGTCGCGGAGGCGGCGCTGTTCTACGCGCCGACCCGGTTCACCGGTGTCGTGGTGGGCGACGCGGACAAGATCGGCGACCGGCTCGCGGCGCTCGGCGGGGTGGTGCTGCCGTGACGGAGGCGTGGGCGCCGCCGATCGCGGCGGACGGCGGCTTCCTGCTCGACTCGGCGCCGCTGCTGTCCCGGTCCACCGCGGATCGCACCGAACTGCTGCGGGAGGGACCGGTCGCCGAGCTGTGGTCGTCCGCCCGGGTGCTGCTGGTCGACGGCAAGGGCCGCACCCAGATCGGTCCGGACGGGCGCCTCGTCTACGAGGACGCCGCGGTGTTCGGCGAGCAGCCCACGCCGCGCGCGGTGCTGCTGGGAAGCCAGCAGGGCACCGTGTACTGGGCCCTGCGCACCGAGCGCGACGGGTCGCAGGAGGGCTGGCAGGACCTGCGGATCGCGGGCGCGCAGCTCGACGACACCGACGCGGGCCTGCTCACCACCGCGGTCGGGTTGCTCAACTGGCACGACCACGCCCGCTACTGCGCGGCGTGCGGTGCGGCGACGAACCGGGTCAAGGTCGGCTGGGCTCGGCGCTGCTCCGGCTGCGACCGCGAGGAGTACCCGCGCACGGACCCCGCGGTGATCTGCCTGGTCCACGACGGTGCCGACCAGGTGCTGCTGGCCCGCCAGCCGGTGTGGCCACCGGAGAGGTTCTCCGTGCTCGCCGGGTTCGTCGAGGTCGGCGAGTCGCTGGAGGCCTGCGTGCAGCGGGAGGTCGAGGAAGAGGTCGGGGTGCACGCCACCGAGATCCGCTACCTCGGCAGCCAGCCGTGGCCGTTCCCGAGGTCGCTGATGCTGGGGTTCGCCGCGGTGGCGGACCCGGCCACGCCGCTGCGGCCCGCCGACGGCGAGATCGAGGAGGCCCGCTGGGTCTCCCGCGCCGACGTGCAGGCGGCGATGAGCACCGACGACGGCATCATCCCCGGCTTACGGCTGCCGCCGAGCGTCTCCATCGCCCACCGCATGCTCAAGGGCTGGGCCTTTTGGTCCTGAAACCCGCGTCACCCGTGAACGCCCCATCCGCTCTTGAGCGACGGGTGGGGCGTTCGCTCGCGCGGCGCGCGGTGGGGTTGCCGCCGGTGGGGCAGGTGCTTCTGCGAGGATGCCGGGCATGGCCGATCAACCGCGACTGCTGGAAGGACTCGATCCGGAGCAGCGGGCGGCGGTCACCGCGCCACGCGGCCCGGTGTGCGTGCTCGCGGGTGCGGGCACCGGCAAGACCCGGACCATCACGCACCGCATCGCGCACCTGGTCCAGCGCGGGCTCGTCGTTCCGCAGCAGGTCCTGGCGGTGACGTTCACGGCTCGCGCGGCGGGTGAGATGCGCACTCGGTTGCGCGCCCTCGGTGCCGCCGGGGTGCAGGCGCAGACGTTCCACGCCGCCGCGTTCCGGCAGCTGCGCTACTTCTGGCCGCGGGTGCACGACTCGCAGGTGTGGCCGCTGGTGGACAACAAGTTCCGGCTGGTCATGCAGGCCGCGAACCGCGTCGGCCTGTCCACCGAGAAGGAGTCGGTGCGCGACCTGGCAGGCGAGATCGAGTGGTCCAAGTCCTGCCTGATCTCCCCCGACCAGTACGCCACCGCCGCTGCCCGCGCCGGGCGCGACGCGCCGGTGGTCCCGCAGCAGCTCGCGAAGGTCTTCGCCACCTACGAGGAGCTCAAGAACGACGCGCGGATGCTGGACTTCGACGACTTGCTGCTGCACACCGTCGCCATCCTGGAGGAGCACCCGGAGGTCGCCGAGGAGTTCCGCGGTCGCTACCGCTCCTTCGTCGTCGACGAGTACCAGGACGTCAACCCGCTGCAGCAGCGCGTGCTCGACGCGTGGCTCGGGGGCCGCGACGACCTGACCGTGGTCGGCGACGCGAACCAGACCATCTACTCCTTCGCCGGGGCCGCCCCGAAGTGGCTGATCGGGTTCCCGAAGCGCTTCCCGGAGGCGGCCGTGGTGCGCCTGGAGCGGGACTACCGCTCCACGCCGCAGGTCGTGTCGCTGGCGAACCGGGTGATCGGAGCCGCCCGCGAACGTCCCGCGGGCACGCGGCTCAAGCTGATCGGGCAGCGCCCGGACGGCCCGGAACCGGATTTCGCCGAGTACGACCACGAACCCGCCGAGGCGGAGGCCATCGCCCGCAAGATCGCCGCGCTGGCGGGCAAGGGCGTGGCGCTGTCCGAGATCGCGATCCTGTTCCGGGTCAACGCCCAGTCCGAGGTGTACGAGAAGGCGCTGTCCGACGCCGAGATCCCGTACCAGGTGCGCGGTGGTGAGCGGTTCTTCAACCGCCCCGAGGTGCGCCAGGCCGTGGTGGCGCTGCGCACCGCCGCCAACCGGGGCGCCGATCCGGGTGCCGACCTGCCCGCCTCGGTGCGGGCCGTGCTGGCCGAGGTCGGGCTCACCGAGGAACCTCCGGTCGGGGGCTCGGCGCGGGAGCGCTGGGAGTCGCTGATCGCGCTCGTCGAACTCGCCGAGGAGCTCGCGGCCGTCGCCGACGAGGCGGACCTGGCCCGCTACGTCGCCGAGCTGGAGCTGCGCGCCGAGGCCCAGCACCCGCCGACGGTCGAGGGCGTCACGCTCGCTTCGCTGCACTCGGCGAAGGGCCTGGAGTGGGACGCGGTGTTCCTCGCCGGACTCGCCGAGGGCACCATGCCGATCCAGCACGCCGACGACGACGCGGGCATCGAGGAGGAGCGCAGGCTGCTCTACGTCGGTGTCACCCGAGCCCGGGAGCACCTGCACCTGTCCTGGGCGCTGGCGCGGGCCGCCGACGGCCGGCGCTACCGCCGCCGCAGCCGGTTCCTCTACGGGGTGATCCCGGAGCGCCACCCGGCGGCGCTGACCGCGAAGAGCCGCACCCCCGAACCCGGCCCCACCCGCAAGCAGGCCACCCCGCGCTGCCGCAACTGCGAGTCGGTCCTGGTGAGCACGATGGACATCAAGCTGGGCCGCTGCTCCACGTGCCCGTCCGACGTGGACGAGGGCCTGCTGGACCGGTTGCGCGCCTGGCGCGGTGATCGCGCGAAGCAGTTGAAGGTTCCCGCCTACGTGGTGTTCACCGACGCGACGCTCACCGCCATCGCCGAGCAGCGCCCGTCCGACGAGGCGGCCCTGGTCGCGATCTCCGGGATCGGCGCCAGCAAGGTCCGCAGGTTCGGGGAGGACGTGCTGGCGTTGATCCAGCGCGAGCACGACCGGAACTGACGCCGCTGAGCAGGAACTCCGCCCCCATCGGCGGAACTTCGAAAAATCGGTTGCGGCGCGCTTCCGGCGCCTCATAGTCTGCAACAGCGCAAGCCGTGGTGTACGGAACCCGGCGTGATCCGGAGGGGAGGTGGCAGCGATGACCGGCATTCAGAAGCTCGGTACCCCTGGCCACCCCATGTCCGGGGGTATCGCGCTGTTCCGCGGTCGCACAGCGACCCAGCCTGGCTATGAGCGTGTCATCGCTGTGCCGCGTCCGAATGACGCCGGCCTCCCGGTTGATGGCCGTTTCGTGCCGGTTCGCGCGGAGCTTGATCCTTGATCTCCTGACCGAGGACACGCTCCAGGCTCTTCTTCGAGGCCGCGGACCCGCACCAGCCGGGTCCGCGGCCCTTTTCGTATCTCCAACTTCGAGAAGCAGCGCCATCCAACGCATTCCTGGGGAAATACCGATCGTCCGTGCGGGCACGTGCACTGCCCCGAGCAGACAGGAGGAGAGATGTTGACCACCAGCGTCCCGATACAGCCCGAGAGCAGGGCTGTCGACGCAGGATGTGACGGCGCCGTCGGAGCGTTGCTCGACGGCGCCACCGACCGGGCCGACGAGGTTCCCTGCCGGAGGGACCCCGACCTCTGGTTCGCCGAAAGCCCGGGCGACCTGGACCGGGCGAAGAACCTGTGCGGGCAGTGCCCGCTCAAGCAGCGCTGCCTGGACGGCGCGCTGTCCCGTGGCGAGCCCTGGGGGGTGTGGGGCGGCGAGATCTTCGAACGCGGAGCAGTGGTGGCTCGCAAGCGTTCCCGAGGCCGCCCCCGCAAGAACCCCGTACCCGCCGTCGCTTAGGCCATGACCGGCGATCGTCCCGCACGACCGAAGGAGCTAACGACATGAACCGGTTCGACCTCACCCGCATCCACCCCGACGGCTCGAAGGAAGCGATCCGAATGCTGTTGCCAGAGGACATGGCACGTATCCGACAACACGACCTGCTGATCGAGGTGCGCCGCGACCGGCTGGCCCGCCAGGCCACCGCCGGTCGCTGGTGGCGCCGCTTGGCGCGGTACGCGCATCAACGCGCGGACCACGCGGAGGGGGAGATCACCAGGCCGTAAAGTGCACGCTCGTGGCTCACTCGCACGATGGAATCGACTGGGACGCCAAGATCGCACGGTTGCGCGAAGGCGATGAACTGGCCGCCCCGGAGACCGCTGATCTGGTGCGCGACCTGCTCCGCCCGCAGGACCGCACGGTGATCGACATCGGTTCCGGCGCGGGCGGTGCCGCGACCGCGTTCGCGGACGCCATGTGGGACACCGGGGGAACGATCATCCTCGTCGACTCCGCGCCGGAGCTGCTGGCCGCGGCGGCGCGCAACACCGCCGCCACGGCCGGTCCCGACGTCCGGGTGCTCTCGGTGCAGGCCGACGTGGCCCGCGGCGACCTGTCCGCCGTGGGCCAGGCCGACCTGGTCTTCGCCTCGTTCGTGGTGCACCACCTGCCGGATCAGCTCGCGGGCCTGCGGCGGTTGCTGAAGCTGGTGCGGCCCGGCGGGCGGCTCGCCCTGGTCGAGTCCGGCCTGGAACCGCGGGTGCTGCCGTGGGACGTCGGGGTCGGTGAACCCGGCCTGGAGTCGCGGCTCGCGGCGGCGCGGGCCGACTGGTTCCGCGAGATGCGGGCCGAGATGCCGGGCTCGGTCCGGTTGCCGACCGGTTGGGCGCGGGCCATGGCCGACGCAGGTCTCGACGACGTGCTGTCCTGGACGCAACTGGTGGATCGGCCGGCGCCGGTGTCCGGGGCGGCGATGACGGCGGTGCTGCGCAGGCTCGAATGGCTGCGCCGGGGCGCCGAGGGACGAGTCGCCCAGGACGACTTGGACGCCGTCGACGCCCTGCTCGACCCGGCCGGATCGCACTACGCGGGCGACCGGGACGACGTCTACTACCTCCTCGCGCAGACGATCCACGTCGGCACCCGCCGAGCTTGAGCCTGATCTCGGAGGTGGAGGGGCGACCGGCTCAGTCCGCCGCCGGTTCGGGATCGGCGAAGCCCGGCTGCCAGCGGATGATGATCTCCTGGGCCTCGAATTCGGCGTCGAGCTGGCAGAGGATGCCCGTCGCGCCCAGCGTCACGCGGTGGATCAGCAGGTAGTCCGGGGGGAGGTTCAGCGCCCTGCCGGTGCGGAAGTCCGGGCTGCGCAGGTCGCCGACCCGCTCGGCCTGCCGCTGCATCCAGGAGCGGCTGAAGTGGAACCGCGGCTCGCGCACCGGGTCCACGAACGGCCCCAGGTAGGCCAGCACGTCCTCGGCGCGCAGCTCGCTGTCGGTGTGCACGAAGCGTTCGGCGCGCAGCATCTCCAGCAGCTCCTCGGCCCGGTCCTCCACGGCCAGCCGGAGCATCCGCCCCATGTCCGCGGGCAACCCGTCGGGCAGCCGTGCCACCGCGCCGAAGTCCAGCACGATGAGCCTGCCGTCGGGCGCCAGCAAGAAGTTGCCGGGATGAGGGTCGGCGTGCAGCAGCCCGGACCGCTCCGGTGCGGAGAAGTGGAATTCCGCCAGCTTGCGGCCAGCCTCGTCCCGCTGCCGCCGATCACCGTCGGCGATGATCGCGGAGAACGGGGTGCCCTCGACCCACTCGGTGACCATCACCTGCGGTGCGCTGGCGACGACCTTCGGGATCAGCACGTGCTCGTCGCCGTCGAAGGCGGCGGCGAAGGTCCGCTGGTTGTCGGCTTCCGTGCGGTAGTCGAGTTCCTCGACCATCCGGTCCTGCAGCTCGGCGAGCAGCGGCTTGATCTCCGCACCGGGAGCCAGCGACTGGAACAGCCGGGAGAACCGGCTCAGCTGGCGCAGGTCCGAGCGCAGCGCCTCGCCCGCGCCCGGGTACTGGAGCTTGACGGCGACGTCCCGGCCGTCGTGCCACACCGCGCGGTGCACCTGCCCGATGCTGGCCGCGGCGGCCGGAACGTCGTCGAACTCGGCGAAGCGGTCCCGCCAGGTCCGTCCCAGTTGCTGCTCCAGCACCCGCCGCACGCTGTCGGCGGACATCGGGGGAGCGGCGGACTGGAGCTTCGTCAGCGCTTCGCGGTACGGCTCGGCCATCTCGTCGGGCACGGCGGCCTCGAACACGCTGAGCGCTTGGCCGAACTTCATCGCGCCGCCCTTGAGCTGTCCCAGCACCGCGAACAGCTGCTCGGCCGTGCGTGCGGACAGCTCCGCGTTGATCTCGTCGGCGGATCGGCCGCTGAGGCGCTTGCCCCACCCGGCGGCCACCCGCCCCGCGACGCCCAGCGGAAGGCTGGCCAGTTTGGCGGTGCGATGCGCCGCCCGGCGGGGAATGTCGGTCACGAGGGCTCCTTTGCCGCGCGCAGGAGAACCACCCCGGCTCCGAAAGGTTTTCGGATATCCGGGGCCGGAGCACATCGTAGTGGTTCACCGACCGGTTGTGGGACGCCCGAGCGCCGCTGTGGTCGTGTTCGTTCCGAAACTCACTCGTGGTGCGAGCCGCCAGCGAAGCCGGCTACCGGGCGAGACATCACCTCGAGGTGCCGTCGCCCGGTCACCCGAGCCGCGCGAGTTCCGCCTCCGGCCGTCAGGCCTTTCCGAGGATTCGGGTCATGCGAGTGCCGCACACCGGGCAGGTTCCCTTGGCCATCCGGCGTCCGTTGGTCTCCGTGATCTCGCCGGGGAAGTCCCGCTTCTCCCGGCATTTCACGCAGTAGCCGTTGTAGGTCTCGGCCACGGCGTCCTCCTTGGTGTTGTGATCGCTACGGCGCGTGCCCGTTCGGGCTGCGCTGGAGGAACCGTACAGGTGGCCGTATCGATATCACTGCATTCAGCTGATCGCATGTTAGGGGGAATGGCGTAATGCTTTAGGTGATCACGCGCAGTAGGCATGTGGAAAACCGCACTGTCATGTCCTCACGTCGGTACCACTCGCTAAGGTCAGGTCTCGTGGCAGAACCGCAGGTCGAGGTGCGTCGCAGCAAACGCCGACGCCAGACGGTCAGCGCGTACCGGGACGGTGACAAGGTCATCGTGCTGCTCCCGGCTCGGATGAGCAGAGCCGAGGAGAAGAAGTGGGTGGCGGAGATGCTCAGCCGCCTGCAGCGCAGCGAGACCCGCCGCCGGTCACCCGCACGGGACTCGGACACGGCGTTAGCGCAACGCTGCGTGGAGCTCTCCGAGCAGTACCTCGACGGCCGCGCCGAGCCACGCTCGATCCGCTGGGTGCCGCCGATGCGCACCCGCTGGGCGTCGTGCACGCCCAGCACCAAGGCCATCCGGATCAGCGACCGGCTGCGGGACGTGCCGGGTTGGGTGCTCGACTACGTGCTGGTGCACGAGCTCGCGCACCTGCTGGTCCCCGGCCACGGCGCCGACTTCTGGAAGTGGGTCAACCGGTACCCGAAGACCGAGCGTGCCGTCGGCTACCTCGAAGGGCTCTCCGCGGCGGCCAACCTGGGCCTGACCATGGGCGACCAAGAGGACTGAGGCGGCCCCGCGCGTGAGCGGATCCGCCGTCAGGGGAAACGTGAGCGGGCAGCGCGAAGCCGGACTTTGCACCGCCCCGCGGCTCACTTCGCGTCGGGGCCGTCGCTTTCGTCGTCCGAGCCGTCCGACTTCCCGGAGGAGTCCTCCGGCTTGCCTTCGCCGGATTCGGCGGCCCGCTGCTCGGCCTCCTCGGCGCGCTTGATCGCCGCGATCGGGTCGTCCAAGTCCGAGGCGCCGCCCCAGCGGTCGGCGAAGTCCAACGGTTCGTCCAGGTCGGAGGCGTCCGGCAGCAGATCGGGGTGGTCCCACACCCGGTCCCGGCTGTCGGTGCCGTGGCGCTCGGTCATCAGCCGCCACAGGTTCGCTGCGTCCCGCAGCCGGCGCGGGCGCAGTTCCAGCCCGATCAGGGTGGCGAAGGTCTGCTCGGCGGGGCCGCCGCTCGCCCGGCGCCTGCGGATCGTCTCGCTCAGCGCGCCCGCGCCCGGCAGCCGCTCGCTCAGCGCGTCGGACACGACCACGTCGACCCAGCCCTCGACGAGCGCCAGCAGCGTCTCCAGCCGGGTCAGCGCCGCTTCCTGCTCCGGGGTGGTCTTCGGTTCGAGCAGGTTGGAGCCCATCAGCTCCTGCATCGAGCTCGGGTCCGTCGGGTCGATCTTGCTCGCCAGGTCTTCCAGCGAGGACGTGTCCACCTGGATGCCGCGCGCGTACTCCTCGACGGTGGCCAACAGCCGCTGCCGCAGCCACGGCACGTGGCTGAACAGGCGGTGGTGCGCGGCTTCGCGGACGGCGAGGAACAGCGTGACCTCGTCCAGCGGCCGGTCCACGCCCTCCGCGAACCGGGACACGTTCGCCGGCAGCAGCGCGGCGGTGCCCTCCGGCGCCAGCGGCAGGCCGACGTCGGACGAGGTGAGCACTTCGGCGCCGAGTTCGGCGAGGCTGTTGCCCAGCTGCGAACCGAACCCGAGCCCGCCCATCTGGCCGAGCATGGACAGCAGCGGTCCGGCGGCCTGCTTGGCCTCCTCGGGCATCGCGTCGAGCCACGCGGTGGACATGCGCTGCGCCACCGGGTCGCACAGCCGCTGCCAGGTCGGCAAGGTCTGCTCCACCCAGTCGACGGAGGACCAGACCCGCGCCGTGCGCACGCCCGCGGGCAGCGCCGTCGTCGGGTCGAGCCACAGCTCCGCGAGGTGCACGGCGTCCTCGACGCCCTTGACCTCCTGCTGGCTGGGACGTTCGGTGCGCTGCTTCGAGTGCAGCTGCTGCACCGCGAGCTGCTTGGCGAGGTCGTAGTTCACCGGCCCGGAACCGCCGCTGCCCGAGTGGCTCAGCACCTGGCCGAGCTGCGAGAACATCTGCCCCAGCTGGCCCATGTCGAAGTTCATGCCCCCAGGCATGCCGCCCGGCAGGGCGCCGCCGAAGCCGAATCCGGACTGCTGTCCGGAATTGCCGGCGCCACCCTCGGAGCGCCCTTCCGACGACTCCCCTTTGTCGCGGTCGTCGTCGGGATCCTGCGGGCCGAACCCGAACGGCATGTCATTCATGCCTCCACCGTACGCGGATCGCGTCCACGCGGATAAGCAGCTCGCCACCTCCGCGGGCGCGATGTCCGCAGCTCGCGGCTCGGTCGGCGATCACCCGCCCGGGGATCTCGCCGAGGGCGAACACGTACCCTGTCGCCTCGTGAGCCGTCGAACCTGGACGTTAGTGACCAGCGTCATCCTGGTGGCCGCTTTCGGGCTGCTCGGGGCATTCGTCCCGGTGCCGTTCGTGGCGCTCGGTCCGGGACCGACCTACAACACCCTGGGCGAAGAGGCCGGCACGCCGGTCATCCGGATCGATGGTCAGCGAACCTTCCCCACCGCCGGGAACCTGAACATGACCACGGTGTCGGTGACCGATCACCTGTCGATGCTCGGCGCGCTGGGGCTGTGGGTCAGCGGTCGCTACGCGCTGGCGCCCCGCGAGGTCTACTACCCGCCGGAGAAGTCCGAGCAGCAGATCGAGCAGGAGAACACCCAGGCGTTCAACGACTCGCAGACCTCCGCGGAGACCGCGGCGCTGCACCACCTGGGCTACCCGACGAAGGTGCTGGCCGGGCAGGTCGTCACCGGCAGCCCCGCCGACGCGGTGCTCGAACCCGGTGACCAGCTGATCGCCGTGAACGGCGAGCCGATCACCGATCCGCCGGCGCTGCAGGCCGCGGTCGGGCGCAACAAGCCCGGCGACCCGATCCAGCTCACCTACCGCCACGGAACCGACCCGGAGCGCACGGTCCCGGTGGTGCTGGGCTCGAACGCCGACGGGCGTCCGCAGGGCTTCCTCGGGGTCGGCGCGGTCGGCCGCCCGGACGTGCCCTTCGAGATCGAGATCAGCCTCGCCGACGTCGGCGGCCCCTCGGCCGGGCTGATGTTCTCGCTGGCCATCGTGGACAAGCTGACGCCGGGCGAGCTCAACGGCGGCCGGTTCATCGCGGGCACGGGGGAGATCGACGAGACCGGCAAGGTCGGCCCGATCGGCGGCATCCCGTTCAAGATGACCATGGCCCAGGAGGCCGGGGCGACCACGTTCCTGGTTCCCGCGGGCAACTGCGCGGAAGCGAAGTCCCAAGCGCCGGACGGGCTCCAGCTCGCCCGGGTCGGCACCTTGGACGAGGCGACGCACGCCCTCGACGTGATCCGCGAAGGCGGCGTCCCGCCGAGCTGCTGACCCGGCGGTGCCGGTGGCGGGCGAGCAGGCCGTCCGCTACGCGGCGGACCTCACGCCGCGAAGGTCTCGTGCAGGGCGCGGAGGAGGTTCGGGGCCAGCGACGGGTCCTGCACCCGCTCGCCGACTTCGCCTTCCTCGCCGTTCGCCCGCAGCCGCAGCACGCACGTCTCGTTGCCTGCCCGCAGCACCGCCGCGACCAGCCGCGCCTCCTGCCGGTCGGGGTGCTCGGCCGCGGCGTTGCGGGCCTGCTCGTCCTCGGCGGGCAGCGAGGCCTCCGCCTCCGGCGGCAGCACCACGATCTCCTGCACCAGCGCGCATCCCGCGACCTGCTCCGGCCACACGATCCGGGACAGCGCCTCCGCGAGGTCTTCGGCGGGCAGCGACTCCTGCGCGATCGGCGTCAGCGCGGAGTTCCCGTCCACTTCGTCGGCCAGGTTGGGCTCGGCGGCCAGCAGCTGCTCGGTGGGGACCAGGGCGAACACCTGGGTGGGCTGGTCCCAGCCCGCGGCGGCCACGAACTCCTCGATCTCGCGGGCGGCTCCGGGCAGGGCGGCGGCGAGGTTCTCGCCGTGAGCGGCTGACATGAGTTCATCGTCGCACCCCGCGTCCGACCACCCCGGACCCGCCACGACCAGGCGAACTGATGTCGGATTCGCCGGAATTCGAGTGCGATCGGGGGAACCCGGCGGGGCATCGTAGAGTTGAACATCGCGAGGGGCGTGCAGCGCCCCGGCCCGTCGATCGTCGCCTGGAGTGTGCCCTGTGGCCATGCGGCCCCCGGTTGGAATGCCGAAATTGTCCCGGCGGAGCCGGATCCTGCTGATCATCGGCGTGGTCGTGCTCGCCGCCTTGGTCGTCTGGTCCAGCCTCGTCGGCGCCTACGTCGACTGGCTGTGGTTCGGCGAAGTGGGCTATCGGGGGGTGTTCACCACCCAACTGCTGACCCGAGTCGGCCTCGGCGTCGCCGCCGCAGTCTTCCTCGGCGCCGTGCTGCTGCTGAACCTGTGGATCGCCTACCGGAGCCGGCCGGTGTTCGTGCCGATCACCGGTCCCGACGATCCGCTTGCCCGCTACCGGACGGTGATCAGCGCGCGGCCCGTGCTGCTCGCCGTCGGTGTCTCCGGCGCCGTCGCGGTGCTCGGCGGACTCGCGGCGCAAGCCGACTGGCAGACGTTCCAGCTGTTCCTCAACAGCGTGCCGTTCGGGCAGACCGACCCCGAGTTCGGCCACGACGTCAGCTTCTACACGTTCCAGCTGCCGTTCTACCGCTGGCTGCTGTCCTGGGCCTTCGTCGCGGTGACCATCGCCTTCCTGGGGTCGCTGGTCACGCACTACATCTTCGGCGGCGTGCGGCTCGCCGGACGTGCCGGGCAGCTGTCGGCTCCCACCCGGGTGCAGCTGGCGATCCTCGCTGGGCTGTTCGTGCTGCTCAAGGCCGTCGACTACTTCTTCGACCGCTACGACCTGCTGCTGTCGCGGCGGAACTCGCTGTTCACCGGTGCCACCTACACCGACCTCAACGCGGTGATGCCCGCCAAGCTGATCCTGCTGTGCATCGCGGTGTTCTGCGCCTTCGCGTTCTTCGCCGCGGTGTTCCTGCGCGACCTGCGGATCCCGGCGCTGGCCACGGTCCTGCTGGTGCTCTCCAGCGTGCTCGTCGGAGCCGTCGGCCCGGCGCTGCTCGAGCAGTTCTCGGTGCGGCCCAACGCCAACCAGCGCGAGGCGGAGTCCATCCGCCGCAACATCGCCGCCACCCGCCAAGCCTTCGACATCGGCGAGGACAAGGTCGAGGTGCACGACTACCCGGGCGTGACGAACCTGCGCCCGGAGCAGGTCGCCGACGACACCGGCACCATCCCGAACATCCGGTTGCTGGACCCCAGCGTCCTGTCCGACACGTTCACCCAGCTCACCCAGCAGTACAACTTCTACGGCTTCCCCGACAAGCTCGACGTCGACCGCTACCGGGACGAGAACGGGAAGCTGCAGGACTACCTGGTCGCGCTCCGCGAGATCAACACGGCCGGGCTGGCCGAGAACCAGCAGTCGTGGATCAACCAGCACATGGTCTACACGCACGGCAACGGGTTCGTGAGCGCGCCCGCCGACCGCGTCGACTCCACCTTGGAGGACGGCCGCACCCAGGGCGGCTACCCGGTGTTCTCGGTCAGCGACGTCGCCAACGACGGCCGCGGCAAGATCCCGGTGGACCAGCCGCGCAGCTACTTCGGCGAACTCGTCTCCACCTACGCCATCGTCGGCGGAGACCCGGGTGAGGCGCCCCGCGAGTACGACACCGACCGCAGCGCCTACACCTATGACGGCAAGGGCGGCGTGCCGATCGGGAACTGGTTCAACCGGCTCGTGTTCGCCGCGCACCACGCCGAGCGCAACATCCTGTTCAACCAGGCCATCGGGGAGAACTCGAAGATCATCTACGAGCGGAACCCGCGGGACCGGGTGCAGAAGGTCGCGCCCTGGCTCAAGGTCGACGGCGACCCGTACCCGGCCGTGGTCGACGGGCGCATCAAGTGGATCATCGACGGCTACACCACCCTGAACAACTACCCGTACTCCGAGATCACCGAGTTCGGCGAAGCCACCAACGACACGCTGCGCGGCGTGCAGCGCCAGCCGAACCAGCAGATCAACTACATCCGGAACTCGGTGAAGGCCACCGTCGACGCCTACGACGGCTCCGTGGACCTGTACGAAACCGACGGCACCAAGCCCGACCCGGTGCTCAAGGCCTGGGAAGGCGTGTTCCCCGGCGTCGTCAAGCCCTCCTCCGAGATCAGCCCGCAGCTGCGCGAGCACTTCCGCTACCCGGAGGACATGTTCAAGGTGCAGCGCTCGCTGCTCACCAAGTACCACGTCGACAACCCCGGCGACTTCTACTCCACCCAGACCTTCTGGGAAGTCCCGCCGGACCCCACCAGCGGCGGGCAAGGCGGCGCGGCCGAAGACGGCAACCAGCAACCGCCGTACTACGTGGTCGCCCAAGTCGAAGGCCAGGACCAGCCGACGTTCCAGCTCACCAGCGCCCTCACCGCGCTGCGACGGCAGAACATGGCCGCCTGGGTCTCCGCGTCCTCCGACCCGCAGAACTACGGGAAGCTCAGCGTCCTGCGACTGCCGACCGACACCCAGACGGCCGGTCCCAACCAGGTGCAGAACCAGATGGAGTCCACCCCGGAGGTCACCGAGAACCGGACGTTGTTCAACAACCCCAACGTCAAGGCGATCTTCGGGAACCTGCTGACGCTGCCCGTCAAGGGCGGCCTGCTCTACGTGGAACCCATCTACATCCAGCGCAACGAGCAGGACTCCTACCCGCAGCTCGCCAGGGTCCTGGTGTCCTTCGGCGGCAACGTCGGCTTCGCCGAAACCCTGCCCAAGGCACTGGAGCAGGTCTTCGGTGCCGGCGCCGGTGACGCCACCGGTGACGGAGCGGTCGAACGCCCGCCGGGCCAGCAGCCTCCCGGGCCGCAACAGCCCGGACAGCAGGCCACGCCCGAACTCCGCAGCGCCGTGAACGACATCCAAGGCGCCTTGGAGCGAGTGCGGACCTCGCAGCAGTCCGGCGACCTCGGTGACCTCGGCAACGCGCTGCAACAGCTGGAGCAAGCCGTCGGCCGCTTCGAGCAGCTCCAGGGCAACGGCGGCTGATCTCCCCGTTCCGCGGGTCGGCCCGGCTCTGACCAGGGCCGACCCGCGGAACGCCGGACGTGCCGCGCGGGCGGCGTTCCATTGCGGACCCCCGGTGTCACCCCCGGTTCGGCGTCGAGTAGGCTTCTGCACACAACGAAATACAGCGCAGCGATCGGCTGCGCAGCGGCGCGGGGTGGAGCAGCTCGGTAGCTCGCTGGGCTCATAACCCAGAGGTCGCAGGTTCAAATCCTGTCCCCGCTACTGTGAACGTGTTCGAGGCCCCATCTCTGGCGAGATGGGGCCTCTTTCGTTATTCGCCGCTTTGCGGCCGGGCCTCCGCGGTGCGGTGGTTCCGTTGAGGTTGATGTTGTCGAGGTTTCTCGTGTGCGGCTCGGGCTGAGTGGTGCCCGCATTCCGCTTCGCCGCTCGGGCGGCGGGTTTTGCCTGTGGCTTCGCCGTGCCGTCAGGGTTTGGGGCGGGCCCAGATCTTGGCGCAGGCGGGGGAGCAGAGGCGTTCCGCGGGAGGCACTCCGGGGACCGGGCGCATGGTTCGGCCGCACACCGCGCAAGCGTGGCCGGGGATCCGGATTTTCTTGCTCGCACAACTGAAAACTCGGCCTAATGGCTCATTGCGACGCATCACGACCTCCGTCCGAAAGCGACCGCCAGAAGCGCCGATCGCCGCCCACAGCATGCGAGTCACTCCCGGTAATCGGCTGCTCCGACGCGCGGCCACACCGTTTCGTGCAGGTAGACCGCACGATCAGGTAGCGATCCGGGCTGCTCGGGACACCCTGTGCGGGCGGCCGGCCGAGCCGCGACGCCTGCCGTTCCCCTTGATGGCAGAACGATGTGCGCCAAAGCACGCTGAGACGGCGGCATCCGCTCACGCAGCGCCAGCAGCGGATGGTCCACTCGGACCAGCCCATTGCAACCACAGTGGACAGAGTGGCCGACCATTGTGGACAGCCTGCGAGGGCCGTGGCACGGTGGATTCGTGACTGAGCTGAACTCGACATCCGCCGCCCTGCTGGGGCTGCTGCACGACGGCCCGAAGACCGGGGGGCAGCTCGTCGCTGCCGCCACCGAACGATTCGGTGGATTCTTCAGCGTGACCCGCAGCCAGGTGTACCGCGAGCTCCCCGCGCTCACCGAGTCCGGATTGCTGCGCCTCGGCAAGCAGGGGCCGCGGTCCAGCCAGCAGTACGCGATCACCGCGGCCGGCAAGCGGGCCTTCAAGTCCTGGCTGAACACCGAGCCCGGCCCCGACAACGTGCGCAGCCCGCTGATCCTGCGGCTCGTGCACGCCGGTTCGCTGACGCCGAAGCAGCGCGCCGCGCTCGTCGAATCGGCCAGGGTGCAGTACACCGCGCGAGTGGACGAGGCGAAGAACGCGGCGAAGGCCTCCGCGGACCCGTACGAGAAGGCCGCAGCCGATTTCACCGTCGCCCACAACCGGGCCATCGTCAAACTGCTGGACAGCATTCCGGAATGAGCCGACCGGATTGATCCGCCGGCTCCGCTCGCGGCGGCATCGCCGCCGGGAGCGGTCGGCACCAGCAGCGGCCGGGCCGTCCTCGTGGGCGGCCGTCCGCCGGTGAAGTACCCTCGGACATTGTGAATCCCGACGTCGCCGCAGATATCAAGGACCTGTCCACCACGCTCGAAGGCATTGAGAGCGTCATGGGCCTCGACGAGTTGCGGGCGAAGATCGCCGAACTGGAAGCCGAGGCGGCGAAGCCGAACCTCTGGGACGACGTCGAGTACGCGCAGAAGATCAGCAGCCAGCTGGTGCACCGCCAAGCCGAGCTGCGCAAGGTCGTCGACCTGCGCCAGCGCGTGGAGGACCTCGAAGTCCTCTACGAGCTCAGCGAGGACGAAAGCGATCAGGCCGGGCTGGACGAGGCCGACGGCGAGCGCAAGCGGCTGAAGAAGGAGCTCGACGCCCTCGAGGTCCGCACGCTGCTGTCCGGTGAGTACGACGAGCGGGAAGCCGTCGTCACCGTCCGGGCCGAAGCGGGCGGGATCGACGCCGCCGACTTCGCCGAGATGCTCATGCGGATGTACGTGCGCTGGTCCGAGCGCCACGAGTACCCGGTCGAGGTCTACGACACCTCTTACGCGGAAGAGGCCGGCGTCAAGCAGGCGACCTTCCGCATCAACGCGCCCTACGCCTACGGCACGTTGTCGGTCGAGCAGGGCACGCACCGGCTGGTGCGGATTTCGCCCTTCGACAACCAGGGCCGGCGCCAGACGTCCTTCGCCGGTGTCGAAGTGCTGCCGGTCGTGGAGGAGACCGACCACGTGGAGATCCCGGAGAAGGACATCCGCGTCGACGTGTTCCGCTCCTCCGGCCCCGGCGGGCAGAGCGTGAACACCACCGACTCCGCGGTCCGCATCACGCACGCCCCGACCGGGATCGTGGTGTCCTGCCAGAACGAGAAGTCGCAGCTGCAGAACAAGGCCGCCGCGCTGCGCGTGCTCCAGTCGAAGCTGCTGGCCCGCAAGCGGGAAGAGGAGCGCGCCGAGCTCAACGCGCTCAAGGACAGCGGTTCCAGCTGGGGCAACCAGATGCGGTCCTACGTGCTGCACCCGTACCAGATGGTCAAGGACCTGCGGACCGACTTCGAGGTCGGCAACCCGGACGCGGTGCTCGACGGGCAGATCGACGGGTTCCTGGAAGCGGGCATCCGCTGGCGCCGCCAGCAGGACGGCGCCGCCTGATCATCCGATCCGCCGGGGCCGCGCGACCCGGCACTTCCGGCCGCGGCGACCGGTGAGGTCGCCGCCGCCGGGTGATCTCGCCGTCGTCCCCGGGCGGCGGTGCGCCACCGGGGCGCCACCCCTAGCGCAGCGGGACCACCCGTGTCCGCGAGACCGCGCGGGACCGCCCGCTCGGGTGAAGCTCGTCCCGGTGGGCCGGGATTCCCGGCCCCCTCCGTCGATCATGTGGTGACCTGCGAAGAGACGGCCGATCGCGGGCTCGATCGGCGCTGGTCCGGGTGAGCCGTCGTCCCCCGAAAGGTCGCAGGTAAACTCACGCCCCGTGATCCGGCTTGAGCACGTGTCCAAGGGATACAAAACCTCGACCCGCCCCGCGCTCGACGACGTCTCCGTGGGTGTCGGCAAAGGCGAATTCGTGTTCCTCATCGGCCCTTCCGGCTCGGGGAAGTCCACGTTCCTGCGGCTACTGCTCCGCGAGGACGTGCCGACCCGCGGCCGGGTGTTCGTGGCCGACTGGAACGTCGCGAAACTCCCGCGGCGCCGAGTGCCGCGGCTACGGCAGCGAATCGGCTGCGTGTTCCAGGACTTCCGGCTGCTCACCAACAAGACCGTCGCCGAGAACGTCGCGTTCGCGCTGGAGGTCATCGGCAAGCCCCGGCACACCATCCGCAAGGTGGTGCCCGAGGTCCTGCAGCTCGTCGGCTTGGAAGGCAAGGCCGACCGGATGCCGAACGAGCTCTCCGGTGGCGAGCAGCAGCGCGTGGCGATCGCGCGTGCGTTCGTGAACCGGCCGCTGGTGCTGCTGTGCGATGAGCCCACGGGCAACCTCGACCCCGACACCAGCCAGGACATCATGTTGCTGCTGGAGCGGATCAACCGCACCGGCACCACGGTGATCATGGCGACGCACGACCACTCGATCGTGGACTCGATGCGGCGTCGAGTCGTGGAACTGAGCCTCGGCAAAGTGATCCGCGACGACGCCCGCGGCGTCTACGGCGTCGGTCGCTGAGCAGCCCCGCACCCCCGAACCCAGCCAGGAAGCACACACCAAGATGCGCGCGAGCTTCGTATTCAGCGAGGTCGTCAACGGCCTTCGGCGCAACGTGACGATGACCATCGCCATGATCCTCACCACGGCCATCTCGGTCGGCCTGCTCGGTGGCGGTCTCCTGGTGGTCCGGTTGATCGACCGGATGCAGGAGGTCTACCAGGACCGCGTCGAGGTCGTGGTGTTCATGACCGACGACGTCAGCGCCAACGACCCGGACTGCACCCAGCAGCCCTGCGCGAACCTCAAGTCCGAACTGACCCGCTCGTCCGGCGTGGACTCGGTGAAGTACGAGAACCGGGAAGCCGCGTTCCAGAACTTCAACAAGGTCTTCGAGACCATGCCCGAGCTGCGCGACGTCGCCCGCGTCGAAGCGATGCCCGCCTCGCTGCGGGTGAAGCTCACCGACCAGGAGCGGTTCGGCGCGATCCAGCAGAAGTTCGAAGGCCAGCCCGGCGTGGACAGCGTCGTCGACCAGGCCGACTACCTGGACCGGCTGTTCAGCGTGCTCAACGGCGTGCGCAACGCGACGTTCTCGATCGCGCTGGTGCAAGCGGTCGGTGCGCTGCTGCTGATCTCCAACACCATTCAGCTCTCCGCGTTCACGCGGCGAACGGAGACCGGCATCATGCGGCTGGTGGGGGCGACGCGCTGGTACACCCAGCTGCCGTTCCTCCTGGAAGCGATGGTGTCCGGTCTGATCGGCGCGCTGCTGGCCGTCGTCGGACTGCTGATCTCGAAGGCGGCGTTCATCGACAGGGTCATGTCGCCGGTGTTCGGCACCGGCATCATCCCCGAGATCGGCTACGGCGACATCGCCGCGGTGTCCCCGATCATGCTGCTGGTGGCGGCGGTGATCTCGGCGACGACCGGTTACGTGACGCTGCGGCTGTACGTGCGGCTCTAGACCGATCCGCCCTCTCGATCGAGCGGCTGCGCTCGCGTGCTCCGCACGCGGACGCAGCCGCTTCGTCGTGCCGGGGCAGGGTGGTGTGAGAACTCGGTTGACCGCGGGTCTTAAAGTGCAGGCATGGTGAAGGAACGCGGGCGCAAGCCGATCGCGCAGAACCGCAAGGCGCGGCACGACTGGTCGGTGCTGGACACCTACGAAGCCGGGATCGTGCTGACCGGTACCGAGGTGAAGAGCCTGCGGCAGGGCAAGGCGTCGCTGGTGGACGCGTTCGGCACGGTCGACCACGGCGAGGTGTGGCTGCGCAACGCGCACATCCCGGAGTACACCGAGGGCACGTGGACCAACCACGAACCGAGGCGCTCCCGGAAGCTGCTGCTGCACCGCGGTGAGATCCTCCGCCTGGTCGGCAAGATCAAGGAGAACGGGCTGAGCCTGGTCCCGCTGTCGATGTACTTCTCCGACGGCAAGGCCAAGGTCGAACTGGCCCTGGCGCGCGGCAAGAAGGCGCACGACAAGCGCCACGACATGGCCAAGCGGGACGCCGACCGCGAGATGCAGCGGCACATCGGCAGGATCCGCAAAGGGCGGGTGTGAGCCCGCTCGCCGGCCCCGCCTCCGACGCGGAGGTGCGCCCCTGGCTCGACGGGCTCGGCATCCCCGGCCTGGTCGACCTGCACACCCACTTCCTGCCGGAGCGGATGCTGCACAAGGTGTGGGCGTACTTCGACGAAGCGCGCGCGCACTACGGCCAGGACTGGCCGGTGCACTACCGCTACGACGAACCCACCCGGCTGCGGCTGCTCGACGAGCTCGGGGTGACGACGTTCGCGCCGCTGGTCTACCCGCACAAGCCGGGCATGGCGGAGTGGCTCAACTCGTGGGCGCTGGACTTCGGTCACCGCACACCGGGCGCGGTGCCGACGGCGACGCTGTACCCGGAACCGGGCATGGCGAAGGCGATGCGCGAATCCCTCGACGCGGGAGCGCGGTGCGTGAAGGTCCACGTGCAGGTCGGCTCGTTCGACCCGCGCGACGAGCTGCTCGACGAGGTGTGGGGCGTGCTCGCCGAGGCCGCGGTGCCCGTCGTCGTCCACTGCGGGAACGGCCCCATCCGCGGCGCGCACACCGGGCTCGACGTGTTCGGGGAAGTCCTGCGGCGGCACCCGTCGTTGACGGTGGTGCTGGCGCACGCCGGATTGCCGGAGTACGAATCCGCGCTGCGCCTGGTCGAGCGCTTCGAGCGGGTGCACCTGGACACGACGATGGTCGGGGTGGCGTTCACCGAGCGGTTCGCCCCGGTGCCCGCCGACTGGCCCGCGCGGCTCGTGCCGGTGCGGGACCGGATCGTGCTGGGCACCGACTACCCGAACATCCCGTACCCCTACGCCGACCAGCTCGCCGCGATCGCCGGCTGGGCCGCCGCCGACGAGCGGCTGGGTACGGAGTTCCTGCGCAGCGTGCTGCACGACGCGCCGAGTCGCCTACTGGGTCTGTGACCTGCGGAAATTCAATTACCCGATATTGGAATGATCCGCCGGGTCGGTGACGTTATGCTGTACGGACCGCGCGGTCGGGAAGGTACGGCCGCTACGAGGGGGTGAACGGTTTCGACTCCGTACGTCGATCCAAGGGAAGCGTGCCGGTGCAGGCGGGAGACCACCGAGAGCGTCGCCGCAATTTATAAGCGCCGACAAGAGTCAGCGCGAGTTCGCCCTCGCCGCCTGAGCGAGGAGCGACTCTGTCGGACCGGGAACGCCTCCGTCCCGGAATCCGGCATCGACTAGGAGGCTCTTACCGCCAGGTCCGGCCGCGGGACCTGGTGGGACATCAAACAGCGGCTGGGCTCGTCACCTCGGCTAGTTCGCGAGACCGAGGGAGCCAAGCAGAGGCATAGCGGACTGCGCACGGAGAAGTCTTGGTGAAGCGACGGAGGACCCGGGTTCGATTCCCGGCACCTCCACCAGGAGCCTGGTTGACGCCTTTGGCGTCTTCCCGGCTCCTTTTTGTTCGTACGGGGGCCGAGCCCCCGTAGGCCCCCACGGTGCGGTGGTCGGGTGGGGTGGGCTCCTTGCTTTGTGTGTGGGGTGGGCTGGGTG
>NZ_JAPFGB010000029.1 GCF_026241095.1 Saccharopolyspora sp. NFXS83
GAGAGTAGGACACCGCCGACAATACTCATCCGGGAACGCCCCACAGCTGACAGCTGTGGGGCGTTCCCGCATTTCCACGTCTATCCACCTCTCATCATCGGGCGCGTTCGTTTTCGCCCTCCAGGTAGCCACCTGGAGGGCTTTGTCATGCCCATATCCTCGGCGAGGGCCCTCGGCTGTGGTGTCCCACTCGGTCGCCGGCACTACAGTCGGCCAGATGACTAGCGGCGAGCACCCCGGACCACGGAACCTGAAGCCTCGCAGTCACGAGGTCACCGACGGGATCGAACGTTCCCCGGCCCGCGGCATGCTGCGGGCGGTGGGCATGCAGGACGCCGACTTCGCGAAGCCCCAGATCGGAGTGGCCTCCTCCTGGAACGAGATCACGCCGTGCAACCTCTCGTTGCAACGGCTGGCGAAAGCGGGCAAGGAAGGTGTGCACGAGGCCGGTGGTTTTCCGATGGAGTTCGGGACCATCTCGGTGTCCGACGCCATCTCGATGGGGCACGTCGGCATGCACTACTCGCTGGTGTCCCGCGAGATCATCGCTGATTCGGTCGAGACGGTGATGCAGGCCGAGCGGCTGGACGGCTCGGTGCTGCTGGCGGGGTGCGACAAGAGCCTGCCGGGCATGCTGATGGCCGCGGCGCGGCTGAACCTCGCTTCGGTCTTCGTCTACGCCGGTTCGACCTTGCCCGGCAAGGTCGACGACCGCGAGGTGACGATCATCGACGCGTTCGAGGCCGTGGGCGCCTGCGCGCGAGGACTCATCGGCGAGGACGAGGTGGAACGCATCGAGCGGGCCATCTGCCCAGGTGAAGGTGCCTGCGGCGGGATGTACACGGCGAACACCATGGCGTGCGCGGCCGAGGCGTTGGGCATGTCGCTGCCGGGGTCGGCGAGCCCGCCGTCGGTGGACCGGCGCCGGGACGTGAGCGCCCGAGACGCCGGCCGGGCCGTGGTGGGCATGCTGGAGCGGGGACTGACGACCCGCGACATCCTCACGAAGGAGGCGTTCGAGAACGCCATCGCGGTGGTGATGGCCTTCGGCGGGTCGACCAACGCGGTGCTGCACCTGCTGGCGATCGCGAAAGAAGCCGGGGTCGACCTGCGGCTGGAGGACTTCAACCGGGTCGGCGACCGGGTCCCGCACCTGGCGGACGTGAAACCGTTCGGCAAGCACGTGATGCCCGCGGTGGACCGCATCGGCGGGGTCCCGGTGGTGCTGAAGGCCTTGCTCGATGCGGGACTGGTGCACGGCGATTGCATGACGGTCACCGGGCGCACCCTCGCGGAGAACCTCGCGGAACTGGACCCGCCGGAGCTGGACGGCGAGGTGGTGCACGAGTTGTCGAACCCGCTGCATCCCACCGGAGGCCTGACGATCCTGCGCGGTTCGCTGGCGCCGGAGGGCGCGGTCGTGAAGAGCGCGGGCTTCGAAGCGGCGTCGTTCGAGGGGACCGCTCGGGTCTTCGACGGCGAGCAGGGCGCGATGGAAGCGGTGGAACAGGACGCGCTCCGAGCCGGCGATGTGGTCGTGATCCGGTACGAAGGTCCGCGAGGCGGCCCGGGGATGCGGGAGATGCTGGCCGTGACGGGCGCGATCAAGGGCGCCGGGCTGGGCAAGGACGTCCTGCTGCTCACCGACGGCCGCTTCTCCGGTGGCACGACCGGGTTGTGCATCGGCCACGTCGCCCCCGAAGCCACCGAGGGCGGCCCGATCGCCCTCGTCCACGACGGCGACCCGATTCGCCTCGACCTCAAGGCGCGCACCCTCGACTTGCTCGTCGACGAGGCCGAGCTGACCCGCCGCCGGACCACTTGGACACCGCCAGCCCCGAAGCACCGCCACGGAGTCCTCGCGAAGTACGCCCGCCTAGTCGGCTCAGCCGCCGAAGGCGCCATCTGCTGACCCCAACGAAGTGAACGGACCGTCCGTCCAACGACTTTGGACGAACGGTCCGTTCACTCCACCTGGACGAGGGTTGAGCAGCATCCGTCGTGCGACACCGAGCACGGGTGACCGAGCGGGGAGTGAACGGACCGTTCGTCCCACGGCATTGGACGAACAGTCCGTTCACCTCATTCCTGCGTCGACGTCGTGCCGGGTACGTGTCGGGGAGCACCGGTCGTGCCTTCGGGAGGCCCGGGGCAGTGGATGTCGGTGGTTCGGCTCGGTTTGTGCTGCCCGCTCCGTCGTTCGGCGGATCTTCGCGGGGACCAGTGCGATGAGGGGCCCGTTGATAGCGCGCGAACCGGACATTGGGGCAAGATCGGACGCGGGGCAGGGGCTCGTATGATGATCTTGAAACGACTGGGAGGTCGCGTTGGTGTTCAAGAAGATGCTGCGGGCGTTCGGGATCGGCGGTCCCACCGTCGACACGGTGCTCTCCGAACCGCACGTGTACCCGGGCGCCACCCTGTCCGGTGAGGTTCGCATCACCGCGGGCGACGGCGAGGTCGACATCGAGCGGGTGACGTTGCGGTTCGAGGCGCGCTCCGAGCTGGAACGCGGAGATGAGCAGCACGACGCCACCGTCGAGTTCCTGCACGCCATCGTCGCCGAGAACTGCCGCGTCGAGGCCAACGAGCACAAGGTGATCCCCTTCGCGATCCCCGTGCCGTGGGAGACCCCGCTCAACGTCGTCGACGGCCAGCAGCTGCCGGGAGTCCAACTCGGCGTGCGGACCGAGCTTGCCGTCGCGAAGAGCGTGGACAAGGGCGACCTCGACGGCTTGTTCGTCGCACCGCTGCCTTCGCAATCCAGGGTGCTGGACGCGTTCGGCGCCCTCGGTTTCCAGTTCAAGTCGACCGACCTGGAGATCGCGCAGCTGGCCGGCATCGAGCAGCAGCTGCCGATGTTCCAGGAGATCGAGTTCTACCCGCCGCACCAGTACGACGGCCGCGTCAACGAGGTCGAGCTGACGTTCGTGGCCGATGCGGAGGGCCTGCACGTCGTCCTCGAAGCCGACCGGCGAGGCGGCCTGTTCCGCTCGGGCGAGGACGCGTTCGGCCGGTTCCACCGGACGCACGCGGAGGCGGAGCAGGTCGACTGGGTCGCCGAGCTGACCCGCTGGCTCGACGAGGTCGCCCAGCGCGGTGGCCTGCTCGGCGGCGGGCACGGGCACGGGCACGGCCACCACGAGCACCACGACGACCAGCGCGGCGGCCCCGGCTGGGGTGGCGTCGCGGCCGGAGCCGCGCTCGGCGTGGGCGCGGGCATCGTCGGCGGCATGGTCGTGGGCGAAGTGATCGATGAAGCGGGCGACTTCTTCGAAGGCGACGAGGACTGACCCGCCCCGCTGAGCCGCGGCAGGCGCCACCGGCGTCGTGAGTGAACGGACCGTTCGTCCAACCGGCTTGGACGAACGGTCCGTTCACCAGAACCTGCTGAGCGAGGCACCCGCTGCACGGTCGCCTGCCGTGTGGCGCACCCGGCGGTGGATCGGCGATGGGTGAACGGTCCGTTCGTCCAGAACGGTTGGACGAACGGACCGTTCACTCCACCTGGCCGCCCCGGCACACCGCGGCTACCTCAGTTCCGGCGTCGGGTGAGCATGTGCGTGAGCTCGGTGAGCTCCGCGGCAGGCCCCGGCTCAGGGCCGGCGGTGTTGAGGTGGTGCAGGGCCTCCGCTTCCAGCGTGCCGATGTGGGTGCGGCTCCAATCCCTCGCACCGGAGTCGGACACCAGCCGCGCGGCGCGAACGGCGTCCTGCTCTGACAGCTCCCGGCCGTCCGCGTAGAGCTCCGCCAGCTCCCGTCCCGCCGCGGTGCCGGAGTTCAACGCTGCCACCACCGGCAGCGACTTCTTCCGGTTCCGCAGGTCCGAATGCACCGGTTTCCCGGTCACCGCCGGATCCCCCCAAATGCCCAGCACGTCGTCAACGAGCTGGAACGCCAAGCCGAGGCGGAACCCGAAGCGGCGCAGGTGCTCGACCCGCTCCTCGCTCGCCCCGCCGAAGAACGCGCCGAGGGCGCAGCTGCAACTGAGCAGCGCACCCGTCTTCGACCCGACCATCGTGAGGCATTCGGGCAGGGCCACGTCCGACCGCCGCTCGAACGACATGTCGGAGCTCTGCCCGTCCACCAGGTCCAGCACGGTGGCGTTGAGCTCCTTCAACCCCGCGATCGCCGCCGGGTGCCCGCTGCTGGTGAGGACCTCCGCCGCCAGTGTGAGCAGCGCGTCACCGGCGAGGATCGCCGGTCCGGAGCCGAACACGCTCCACGCCGTGGGCCGGTGCCGCCGGGTCAGGTCGCCGTCCATCACGTCGTCGTGCAGCAGCGAGAAGTTGTGCACCAGCTCCACCGCGACCGCCGCGGGCAGCACCTGCAGCGGATCCGCGCCGACGGCGCGTCCGGCCAGCAACACCAGCGTCGGCCGGATCGCTTTGCCCTGGTCCTCGTCCACCGGGTCGCCGTGCTCGTCCAGCCAGCCGAAGTGGTGGCCGACGATGCGCTGCATCGACTCGGGCAGCGAACCGACGGCGGCGCGCAGCGCGGGATCCACGAAGTTCCGGCCCGTGCGCAGCGTCTCGGTCACCGTTCGCGCCTGTCCCACTTGTGCAGTCATCTCCGCCGGTCTCCTTCAACGGGTGGTTTCGACGTGTTCGAGCACCCCGAGCGCGTCGGGGACCAGCACCGCGGCCGAGTAGTACGTGCTGACCAGGTAGGACACCACGGCGTGCTCGTCCATCCCCATGAAGCGCACGTTGAGGCCGGGCTCGTACTCGTCGGGGATGCCGGTTTGGCGCAAGCCGACGACTCCGTTGTCCTCGGCGCCGGTGCGCATCGCCAGGATCGAGCTGGTGCCGGCCTCGGTGACGGGGATCTTGTCGTTGGGCAGGATCGGCACCCCGCGCCATCCGGTGACCCGCACGCCCTCGACCTGCACCGTCTCCGGCAGCACGCCCCGTCGGCTGCATTCCCTGCCGAACGCCGCGATCGCCTGCGGGTGGGCCATGAACAGCCGGGTCTTCCGGCGTTTGGAGAGGAGTTCGTCGAGGTCGTCGGGGGTGGGTGGGCCGGTGCGGGTGTGGATGCGTTGGGAGAGGTCGGCGTTGTGGAGGAGTCCGAAGTCGGGGTTGTTGATGAGGTCGTGTTCTTGGCGTTCGCGGAGTGCTTCGATGGTGAGGCGCAGCTGCTGCTCGGTCTGGTCCATCGGAGTGCTGTAGAGGTCGGACACGCGGGTGTGCACCCGCAGCACGGCTTGCGCGACCGCGAGCTCGTACTCGCGGGGCGCAGTCTCGTAGTCGACGAAGGTGCCGCCGAGCGCCGCCTCCCCGGTGTGCCCGGAGTGGATGCCGATCTCCGCTTCACCGTGCTTGTTCTGCGACTTCACCGGCAGCGATCGGACTTCGTCCAGGTGTGCGCGCAGGGCTTCGGAACGGGCCGCGGTCTGTTCGATCACGTCGCCGCGCAACTCGAGCACGGTGCAGGTGGTGACGGTCTTGACGGTGAACTTCCAGGTGCCGTCCTGGTCGATGAGCAGGCCGGAGCCAGCGTGGTCGCCGTCGGCGAGCAGGCCGAGCACTGCGTCGTCGCCGTACTCGCCGGCGGTCAGCTTGTGCGCTTTCCCGTGCGCCAGCAGCAGGATCCGGTCCACCGTCGATCCGGCTTCGGCCAGCACCTCGCCGGGCCCGTATTCGCGTTGCACGAAACGGTCGGCGAGCGCGCCGAGCACGCCTGCGTCGTCGAATCCGCGCAGCGGCGGCAGTTCCCTGAGTTCCTGCGGCACCACGCGCACTTCCTGCCCGGTGCTGACGAACGTGACGCGTCCGTCGCCGAGGGTGTAGGTGAGCCGCCGGTTCACCCGGTAGGTGCCCGAGCTCGCCTCCACCCACGGCAGGGTCCGTTGCAGCCAGCGGGATGTGATGCCCTGCATCTGCGGCGAGGTCTTGGTCGTCGTCGACAGGTTCCGCGCCGCCGCGGTGCCCAGGCTCAGTGTGGGGCGAGCGCCGGAACCCGCGTCGGTCGGGTCCTCGGTGTTGGTCTCGCGGGTCATGCAGTCACCATTCCCGTTGTCGTTGCTGGAAGAACCGGACCCCGCCGGGGCCCGGAGGACTAGCCGGGTGCTCGGCGCAGGAAGCGCTGGCGCGGAAATCCGGGCCGCCCGAACGCCCGGCGGGCCCGGCGCGACCGATCGCCGGTGCTCGCGTAGCGGCCGGTGACGGAGATCCACCGCAGCTCGCCCGCCATCCACTGCTGCAGTCCGCGCACGTATCGCTCCAGCCGGGCGCGGGCTGCGGCGGTGAGCGCAAATTCTTCGATCACTGCGGGAAGTTCTCGATGCGTGATCGATTCGAACCGCCGCAGGCGGGCGGTGCACATGTCATCGGCGATGGCCACCGCCTGGTGCGGGCCGCAGCCGAGGAAGGCCGCCACCGCGGTGACCACGTCCGGCACCGAGTGGGCTCCCCCCGGTCCGGCGCGGTAGCGGAACAGGTCGTGGCGCAGGGCTCCGACCTCGGCGAACGTCGTCGCCATCGTGCGCATCGGGGCCGTCGCGAACAGTTCGGCCGGGATCCCCGGCGCGTGCCGGTGGCGCAGGAGCGCGGCGGTGAGCTCGCCGCCGCAGGTGCGGCGGCGCGACGCCAGCAGTTCCAGCGGATCCGCCGCTTCCGCGGCGCCCAGTTCCGCCGCCCGGAGCTCGAGCATCTCCGCGAGCCGAACCGCGATCTCCCGGCGCGGCCGGGAGTCGAGGCCGGCGGTGGTGCGGCGCCACACGTCGGTCAACGCCCGCTCCCACGGGGCTCCCGCGGCTCGCGAGTCCGGGCGCAGCAGCTGGGGGAGCCTGCTCAGGAAGTCCGCCCCGCCGTCGGAGGCGATCAGATGATCGTCGGCGCGCCACGACCACGCCTGCCGGTCGGCGGCCAGCGCCAGCTCCGCCTCGTCCGCATCCGGCTCGGTCAGCGCGGCCAGCAGCGCGTAGTCGGCGGCGTCGAACCCGGCGGGGGTCCACTGCCGAGGCGCTCGTTCCGGGCCGCCGCCGTCGAGCAGCCCGTGCTGCTGAGCCCATGCGCGGGTGTGCCGCCGGGTCGTTTCGAGTGCCGGATTCGGATGGGTGTCGAAGGGCATGAAGAAGTCCGGCAGCCGCACCCGGTTCGCCGTGCGTTGCCTCGCCGGCGCGGGTCGGGTCGCTGCCTCGACCTCCGCCGCCGCCGAGTTCGGCCGCCACGCCAGCATCCCGGCCAGCCAATCCCGCAGGCCCTGCACGTAGCGCAGCACCGTCTCGCGCTGCGCCTCGTCCCGGCAACCCACGAGCAGCGCGGGCAGCTCGGCGGAGGTCAGTTCGTCGAACCGCTGCGAGCGCCGCGCCTGCAGATCGCCGAGCATGGCCATGGCCAGCGGGCGGGACTGCCCGAAGTGCCGTTGCAGCACGACGACGCTGCCGGAGCGCTCGGTTCCCTCCGGCGCGGCACCGGAAGGGGCGCGAAGCAGCACCACGTCGCAGAACGCGTTGTGCACCGCGCGGAAAGCCGCAACGCCGGTGACCTCGGCGGGGAGGGTGGTGCGCAGTCCGTACGCCACCAACCGCGCCGCCCACGGGCCGGGACCGGGGCCGCGACCCAGCTCCAGGTGGTCGATCGGATTGGGTACCCGGGACACCACCGAACCGGCCGACTCCGCAGCTTGCCCGCGCAGCAGGTCGATCAGCGCGGTATCGAGCTGCCACCGCCACGACGGCGCGACCCGTGCGCGCAGGTCGCACAGGCCGCGCTCGACCGGATCAGCGGCGCCCCTGGGATCACTTCCGCCCGGCGGACCGGCCAGGTGCGCCCGCAGCTTCGCCACGTAGCGCTCGGCCGTCGTCGCCTGGCGGTGCCGCCGCAGGTGGTGGCGCACTGCGTCCAGCCACACCCCGAAGCAGGCGATCAGCGACAGCTCCGGGCCCGGTACATCGGGATGCGTCCAGGCGGCGAGCAGCACCTGATCCCGGATGCCGGATGCGGGAACCCCGGGACCGGTGGGGCCCACCGCGGGCCCCACCGCTTCCGGAGCTCGTCGCCCTGAGGCGCACCGGACGGTGTCCGGCACGTCCTCGGGCCTGGGCGGGGAACCGGAGACCCCCGCCTTCGACTCCTGACGCGGACCGGTTAAGTCCACATCGGACGACAGCAGGCCTTGGTCCCGCGCCCATCGCGCGGTGTTCGCGTACGCGCGGTCCACGTTCGGGTTCAGCCGTGCGCCGCACGGCTCACCCGAACCCGTGATCTCCAAGGCCCGCATACCGGATCAGCCCTCGCGACCGATCTCGACGTGCTCCAGCACGCCGAGCGCGTCGGGGACCAGCACCGCGGCCGAGTAGTACGTGCTGACCAGGTACGAGATCACCGCGCTCTCGTTGATGCCCATGAACCGCACCGACAGGCCCGGCTGGTACTCGTCGGGTATGCCGGTCTGGTGCAGGCCGACCACGCCCTGGTTCTGCTCGCCCGCGCGCATCAGCATGATCGAGCTGGTGCGGGTCTCCGAGACCCCGATCTTGTTGCACGGCAGCAGCGGCACACCGCGCCATGCCGGGATCTGGTGCCCCTGGAAGTCCACGTTCTGCGGGTAGAGGCCGCGCTTGCTGCATTCGCGGCCGAACGCGGCGATCGCGCGCGGGTGGGCCAGGAAGAAGCTCGGCTCCTTCCACACCGTGGAGAGGAGTTCGTCGAGGTCGTCGGGGGTGGGTGGGCCGGTGCGGGTGTGGATGCGTTGGGAGAGGTCGGCGTTGTGGAGGAGTCCGAAGTCGGGGTTGTTGATGAGGTCGTGTTCTTGGCGTTCGCGGAGTGCTTCGATGGTGAGGCGCAGCTGCTGCTCGGTCTGGTTCATCGGCTGGTTGTAGAGATCCGCGACCCTGCTGTGCACCCGCAGCACCGTTTGCGCCACGCTCAGCTCGTACTCGCGCGGGGCGAGCTGGTAGTCCACGTAGGTTCCGGCGAGCGGGTGCTCCCCGGTGTGCCCGGAGTGGATGCCGATCTCCGCTTCACCGTGGTCGTTCTGCGCCTTGCCGGGAGTCGCACGCACCTGGTCGAGGTGTGCGCGCAGCGGCTCGGCGGCGTTCATCTCCTGCAGGCTCTGGTGCCGCAGGGCCAGCAACGTCCCCGAGGTGACGGCCTTGATCGTGTGGTTCCAGGTCTCGTCGGCCGAGACCAGCGCGCCGTCGCCGAAGTAGTCGCCGTCGGCGAGCACGCCGAGCACCGCGTCATCGCCGTACTCGCCGCGTCCGAGCTTGTTCACCTTGCCGTGCGCCAGCAGGAACACCTGGTCCACGGGGCTGCCCGCTTCGACGATGACGTCGCCGGGCTCGAAGTTCTGCTGCACGAAGCGGTCGGCGAGCGCGCCCAGCACCGACTCGTCGTCGAACCCCCGCAGCAGCGGCAGCTCGCGCAGTTCCTGGGGGATCACGCGCACGTCCGAGCCGGTGTTGGTGAAGGTCACCCGCCCGTCGCCCAGGGTGTAGGTGAGCCTGCGGTTGACCCGGTAGGTCCCGCCCGTCGCCTGAGTCCACGGCAGCATCCGCAGCAGCCAGCGGGACGTGATGCCCTGCATCTGCGGTGGGGTCTTGGTCGTTGTCGCGAGGTTGCGCGCTGCCGCCGTCCCCAGGCTCAGCTGCGGCTGCTCGTTCTCGTCGACACCCGAATCCGCCACGGTCACGACGTACACCACCTAATCTTTCGTATGGGGTCAGGGAAACGGCGCCGAATGCGCCGGTGAAGCGGATGCGCTGAGCCGGCGGGCGGTGCCCGCCGGTCCGGCAGCGCATCGACCGGTCCGGATCGGGAGGGGCCGCGACGCGGATCAGGTCGGCAACGGCCCGACCCGATATGAACCCAGGTCGAGTCGAAGTGGTTTGGGTGAATGGATAGACGCCGACGTGGAAACCGGGCATCGGCGAAATGCGTGCTCATTTCCTGGCGGGAGAGACGCTAGCACTGCCGGATGGAGCCGTACAGTCACCCGAAGGTGCTAAGCCTGGCTGTGCCGTTTGCGCCCAGTGACGAAATCTGCGATCCATCTGCGATTCGCCTTTCGCGGCCACGAAAAGTAGTTGTCGCTGTAATCAATTCATCGTTCTTTGGTCTATTTGAGATCCGGAGTCCGGGCTCGTGCACGGATCGGATCGGTTCGGGTCCAGGTGCTGGTCCGAACGGGGGGTGTGCGGAGGTGTTCGGCGAGAACCGGTTGCGGAGTGGTTGGATCGATGCAGTACCGTTCAGCGGTTGAATCCGACCTCGACGAGTCGAATTCGGTCCTATTGAAATAATCTTGCGCTCGACGTGTGTTCGGAGATCCCTGGTCGGTGCGGGGATCTCCGCGGAGTCGTCTCGTGCCCGGTTCCGCGCGCGCGTCCGCGGGGTCGGTCGGGGGTGAAGGAGGGTGACCGGATGCGGTGGAACCTGCGGCTGGCTGCGGCCAATCGCGGCATTTGGAAGGCGGGTGACCTGCAGCGCAGGCTTGCTGAGCGGGGCATGGTGATCTCGGCCGGCAAGATGTCCGCGCTGTGGTCCGGCCAGCCGGGCAGCGTCAAGCTCGACGACTTGGACGTGCTCTGCGCCGTCCTCGGCTGCGAGGTGGACGAGCTGCTGATCCCGCAGCCGGAGCGAGTTCGCGGCGGTCACGCGACGGAATCGGAGCATTCGGATCCGGTGTGATCGCATGCGTCGCGCGGGCGTGTCGTGCGCGAAATACCTTTAGCGGGTGGAATTGCGGAAGAGTGGAATCGGTGAGGTCGGTCACTCGTTCGTTTCGGAGGGGGTTTCGGCTCCAGCGGTGGCGGCATTGCGTATGCGGTTTCGATGCCCGGTTCCTCGTGGTCGGGATCCTGTCGGCTCGGCAATCGCTGAAAAAGGTCGGGTCCCCACTGCTGTGATGGTGGATTCTTCTGCTGTCGGCTGCGCTGCTGACGATCGGATCGGTGGCCCCGGTCATTGAGGGCCGCCCGATTTATCGGAGCCCGTCTGGCTCGGCCTGATGTCGAGTGGAGGTCGAGTCCGAGGTGGTATCTCCGTGAAAGCAACAGGTAAAACGTCGTCCAAATAGGACGAACCGTGTTCTGCGGGATTGATGTGGAGTGGTTTACCTGCGCTGGCCCGGCTCTGATTCCCGGACGTGAATCCGGACGCGGAGAGTCAGTTCGCGTTTCAAGATCCACCTGATCGGGTCGATCGAGTGGATCATTCGGGTCTAGTTCGCTCCGGAGCATTCCACGCAGGGCCGTCCGGCGGCTATCAGTGGGGCAACCACGTGCGATCAGAGGGAGTTCCGATGCTGGGGTTCGGACGGGCGAACAGGCGTCCCACCGAGGGCGTGGGGTTCGGAGAACCCAGAGCACGGGGCGGAACTCGCTGCGTCCGAGCGCTGCTGTCGCTCGGTGTCGGGCTGTCGGCGGTGCTGATCCCGGTCGTTCCCACGCAGGCCGGGCTGGGGCAGGCCGCTTCGGCGAGCCCCGTCGGCCCGCACGTCCAGTGCTCCGGCGTGCACGCCGGCGACGAGCGCTGGGGCCCGGAATTCCTGCCCCGGCCGTGGCAAGAGCCGGTCGGCCCGTTGCTGGACGAGTACTCCCGCAGTGGCGACCTCGCGCCCGCCGAGTTCCTCGACACCTACTGGGATTCGGCAGCGAACAGCTGGAGGTACCCGCCGCAGGACGGCTTCGAAGTGGGCCCGGACGGCAGCCCCGACAAGCACCCCGAAGTGCTGGACGTCGGCGACGACCTGGACCGCTTCGGCTCCGAGTACGGCTCGTTCCTCGCTCCCGTCGGGGACGACTACGCCGAGCGCTCGCTCCCACCGCAAAGCCTCACCACCCGCGAAGCCGACTTCCCCTGCGGCTACCACCGGTACGAAGTGGCCCGGCCGTTCACCGTGTGGGAAGGCCCGATCGCACCCTGGTTCGCGCAGCCCGGCGGCGGCACCCAGATCCTGCTCGACGCCGCATTCCTCCAGCCGGGCGAGGGGCAGCGGCTGAACGTCAGGTGGCTGCTGTCAAATGGATACCTCAAGCCCGCGGACGATCTACGGTAGGCGGATGGATCGCCGCGAACTGTTCACCCTGCTGCGCGGGGCGGGTGTCGCCGAAAGCGAGCTGTGGATCGAAGGTGTGCACGAACCCCGAACGCCGCCCACAGAATTCCTGTTCCTGCGCAAGGGCGAGAACGGCTGGGACACCGGCGTGGCCGAACGCGGAGTCTGGCACGTGATCACCTCGTCCCCCGACGAGGACACCGCCTGCGCCCGCCTCCTACGCCTAGCCCAACCCTGACCCCGCCGCCCCCATCCTGGTGGAGTGAAAGGCCCGTTCGTCCCATCACCTTGGGCCAACGGTCCGTTCACTCCACGAACTCGCCCTCCCCGAGGCCCAAGACCGTCCGCCGGCGTGCGCTCGCGCCCGCACCGCCCGGCGCCCACCCGGACCGCATCCATGCGAGTGAACGGACCGTTCGTCCCGTTGGATTGGACGAACGGTCCGTTCACTCCGAAAGATCGCTGAGTTCCCGTCGAGTGGTGCGGGTGTGAGGAGGGCGCGGCTACCGGGACGCGCTGTGCGTGATCAGCCGCGATGCGCGAGGCGTGTCAGGGGAGGCTTGATTGGCCGGTGGAGTGGGTGAAGGGGTCGTCCACTCCTGATGGAGCCTCGGACGGAAGCGTTCAGCGTCGTGCTGGGACACGAGGGACCGCGGTCACCCGTGGGCGGGGCCGCTGCTGGGCCGCGCGGTACGAGCGGCGCAGTTCGTCGAGCACCGCGGCGGGATCGGAGCGAAGGCGCTTCGGCAGCGTGTGCACCACGACGACACCTGCGGCGGTCATGAGCGTGTGGCGGAACACCGTGTTCTCGTAGCCGGTGGGCCGCAAGTGGTACTCCATGGAGTCGATCTGCCAGGCGAGACCCACCTCGTCGATCCAGCCGTCCGGAATCCCGAGCAAAGTCCCGTCCGGCCCCAGCAGCCGCACGTTCCACTGCATGGCCGGCAAATCCGAGTTCTGCGTCAAGCGGTACGCCCAGCTCTCAGCAGGGGAATGCACGTTGGCGCCCATTTCCTCCAGCACGACGCGACATCGAGCGACGCCGCGCCGCGAACCGGCCTTGGCTTCGGCCGCCAGCGCTTCCGGCGTCACCAACTCCCGCTGCACCGCCTCGGCCAGCAACGCCCGGACCTGGTCCAGCGTGGGCAACCGGCGAGCGGCGTCGAGCAACGCACGGACGAGCGGTGCCACTCTGAAGCCGCCGCGAGTCACCGGCGACGGGAGGCGCGTGGTTCGTTCGATCTCGACGAAACCTTTGCTGGCACGTTTGCGAGCCTCCGGGATGAGCAGGTGCACTTCGTCGGTTTCGGGAAGGCGCGTCATGCCGTGCAACCGGCACGCGGCCAGACCCGTGATCATCGAACCGGTTCCCGCGTACCTCAAAGCGGCGTCATGGCGCTGCTCGAGGGTGGGGGTGCCGGACGACAGCATGATGACGCCCGGCAGCAGCCGCTTCCACGGGCCGCCGATCGACGCCCGGTGGTACGTGGTTTGTCTTGGCACGCCGAGTTCGTCGAGAGCACGCGCGGTGAGGACGCCGTGAGTGGCCGCAGTGGCCACCCCGTCCCAGTCAACGATCGTTCTCCTCGGCATGACTCCACGATGACCAACCGGAGAACTCGCGCGCCAGGTCGATTTCAAGATCTGTGGATGAATCGCCGCCCTGTGGACAACTCGAGCGCTTGTGGTGGAGTGAACGGACCATCCGTCCAAATAGGTTGGTCGAACGGTCCGTTCAGTTCGGAAATGATCCGCTCCCTTTCGGGTCGATATCGGCGTGTCGGACGGGGCTCGCGTTCGGCTGGCATCGAGTGAGCGGACCGTTCGCCCAACGGGTTTGGTCGAACGGTCCGCTCACTCGGCATCGGGACGGGAGCGCACACGGCCGCTGCTCCGGGGGGAGCGGGCGTACCGTGACACGGGAAGGGGGCGTGATGAGGACGTCGCAGCAGAGGTTTTCGCGGTCGGCCGCAGGAGCGCTGCTCGCCGGGTTCGTGCTGAGCGGGTGCGCCGGGTACCAGACCGATCCGGGAGTGCAGCACCACGCGCCGAGCGCTTCCCGCGACGACATCATCACCAAGATCGGATTCGTGTCGCAGGACCAGTGCTTCACGCGTCCCGCGCAGCACGGCACGGAGCGATGCGAACGGTACGTGGCGCAGGTGCGCAACATCGCGCTCAGCGCCACTGAACCGACGGAACATCCTCCGCAGGTCATCGCTTCCGCACGCCAGTTGCAGCAGCGAGTGGACCGACTGCTCCGACGTGGATGCTTCCCACCGAGGCCGGAGGCGGAGCAGGTGTGCACCCACGATCTGATCACCCTCGACCGGGCTCTCGGAGATCTCCGCGCCGCGCTCGTCGCCACCCCGCTCGGGTGATCGTCGTTCACTCTCCGTTTGGAAAACCCCTGGCATAGCGCACAAATCGGTGCTTTCCACGGCCACCTGACCACACGCGCGGCAGCGGGTTGATACTGCGGTGGTGACGAGTTCGGTACGTGTGGGAGTGGACATCCGCCCGTTCCGCGCCTGGGTCCTCGCGCCCGAACGCCTGCGCGGCCTCGCGGACCGGCACGCCACGCCGTGGGACCGTGTTGACGTCGGGAATTCCGTGCGGCTGCTGGGCGAGTGGAAGCGGCTCGCGGTGCTCGCTCGTGAGGAACGTCCGGCGATGTACGTCTACGAGCAGTCCGGGCCCCTCGGCGTGCAGCGCGGCGTGATCTCCGCCGTGCACCTGGACAGCCGGCTGTTGCCGCACGAGGACGTCACCCCCGCTCATACCGACGGCATGGTCGAGTTGATGCGGGCGGGGGAGATGAGCATGCCGCCCATCCTGCTCGGCTATTCCGGGACGGACCGCATCGCCGAACAGCTGGACGCGGCGACCCGGCAACGGCCGTTGACCGAGCTGCGCACACCGGACGGACAGGAGCACCGCGTGTGGCGACTCGCGGAGCGGGAGATCTGCGGGCAGATCATCGATGGGCTGCACCAGCGGGCCGCGCTCATCGCGGACGGGCACCACCGCCACGTCGCCGCCCGTCGGTTCCGCCGTGATGTCCACGCCGCTGGGCACGGCCGTGGGCCGTGGGATTACCTGCCCGCGTTACTCGTCGACACCAAACGCAGCCCGCTGCGGCTGCGGCCGGTGCACCGGGTGTTGCCGCACGCCGACCCGTGGAAGGTGCTCGCCGCCGCGCAGCAGTGGTTCCAGATCACCGCGCTGAGCGGGCCGCTGGAGGAATGGCTCGACGTGCTGCGGGCGCGGGCGTATCACGGCCCGGCTTTCATCGTGGCGACACCGGACAGAGCGTTCCTGCTCGACCGGCCTGATGCGCACTTCCTGGCCGGGCCGTGCGGGAGGTTCCCGGAGTCGTTGCGGTCGATGCACATCTCGGTGTTGCAGGCGTTCCTCGACACGGTGCGGGATTCGCCGGAAATGACCGTGCACTACGAACCGAGTGCGCCGAGGGCGTTGCACGTGGTGCGCGAAGTCGGAGGGATCGCCGCCATCACGTTCCCCCCGAGCAAGCTGGACCTGTCCGCCGCTGCGGCGACCGGTGTGCGCCTCCCGCCGAAGGCCACGGCGTTCGGCCCCAACCCGCATCCCGGCCTGGTCCTGCGCACGCTTCCCAGTCCTCGCCTGCCCTGACCTCTCCGAGCGGCAGCCCGACCGAATCCACCGTGGCCGCTGGGGGATCCGGCGGAGTGAACGGCCCGTTCGCCCAATTCCGTTGGCTGAACGGTCCGTTCACCTAATTCGATCGGCTGCCAACGCTGATCTCGACGCACCTGAGAATCCGACGTTCGAGAGAAGTGAACGGCCCTTTCGCCCAACGCTATTGGGCAAGCGGGCCGTTCACTTCGAAAGCCGTTCGAGCGGGGTGGGGATTCGGATGGAGTGAACGGACCGTTCGTCCTGCGGGATTGGACGGACGGTCCGTTCACTCCACCCCGATCAGGAGGGGGTTGTGGGGTGGAAGCGGCGGAGGCGGAGGCTGTTGGCGACCACGAAGGCGCTGGAGAAGCCCATCGCCGCCCCGGCGATCATCGGGTTCAGCATGCCTGCCGCGGCGAGCGGGAGCGCCGCCACGTTGTAGGCGAACGCCCAGAACAGGTTGCCCTTGATCGTCCGCAAGGTGCGGCGGGACAAGCGGACCGCGTCCACCGCCGCCCGCAGGTCACCGCGGACCAACGTGATGTCGGAGGCTTCGATCGCCACGTCCGTGCCGGTGCCCATCGCCAGGCCCAGGTCGGCTCGGGCCAAAGCGGCGGCGTCGTTGATGCCGTCGCCGACCATCGCCACCGCGCGCCCTTCGCCCTGCAGCCGGGTGATCACCGCGGCTTTGTCCTGCGGAAGCACCTCGGCGATGACTTCGTCGATGCCCACTTCGGCGGCCACGGTGCGCGCCACGGTCTCGTTGTCGCCGGTGAGCAGCACCGGGCGCAGACCGAGGCCGCGCAGCCGCCGGATCGCTTCGGCGGAGGTCGGCTTCACGGTGTCGGCGATTTCGAGCACGGCCCGCGCGACGTCGTCCCAGGCCAGCACGACTGCGGTGTGCCCTGCGCGTTCCGCGGTGGCCTTTGCCTCGTGCAGCGCGTCCGGGAGTTCACCGTCGAAGATCCGGCCGATGCTGACCTGGTGGTCTTCGACGGTGGCTCGCACCCCGAGCCCTTCGACGTTGCCGAACTCGGCCGCGACCGGGAGTTCGCCGACCCGTTCCGCGGCGCCGAGCGCGATGGCCCGCGCGATCGGATGTTCCGAGGCGTGCTCGGCGGCACCCGCCAGCCGCAGCGCCTGGATCTCGTCGGTGCCGTCGGCGAAGTGCACGCCGACCAGCGACATCTGCCCGGTGGTGACGGTCCCCGTCTTGTCCAGCACGACCGTGTCGATGCGCCGCGTCGATTCCAGCACTTCCGGGCCTTTGATGAGCACGCCGAGCTGCGCGCCCCGGCCGGTGCCGACCAGCAGCGCGGTCGGGGTCGCGAGCCCGAGTGCGCAGGGGCAGGCGATGATCAGCACCGCGACGGCCGCGGTGAACGCGGCGTCCACGCCGCCGCCGGCCAGCAGCCACCCAACCAAGGTGGCCAGGGCGAGCACGATGACGATCGGGACGAACACCGCGGAGATCCGATCCGCGAGGCGCTGCACCGCTGCTTTGCCGGTTTGCGCTTCTTCGACGAGTCGCGCCATCTGCGCGAGCTGGGTGTCGGATCCGATGCGGGTGGCGCGCACGATCAGCCGTCCGCCCGCGTTGACGGTGGCACCGGCCACGGAGTCGCCGGGACCCACTTCGACGGGAACGGATTCACCGGTGAGCACGCTGGCGTCGATCGCCGAACCGCCTTCGTCGACGGTGCCGTCGGTGGCGATCTTCTCGCCGGGGCGGACCACGAACCGGTCGCCCACGACCAGCTGGTCGATGGGGATGCGCTGTTCCCGGCCGTCGCGCAGCACCGCGACGTCCTTCGCGCCGAGTTCCAGCAGCGCCCGCAGCGCCGCGCCGGCCCGGCGCTTCGATCGGGCTTCGAAGTAGCGCCCGGCGAGGATGAACGTCGTGACGCCGGCGGCCACTTCCAGGTAGATCGACCCGGATCCGCTGCCGGAGCCGGTGCTGAAGTCGAAGTCGTGGGTCATGCCGGGCATGCCGGCGGTGCCGAAGAGCAGTGCGTACAGCGACCACAGGAACGCGGCGAGCGTGCCGAGCGAGACCAGGGTGTCCATGGTGACCGCGCCGTGGCGCAGGTTCGTCCACGCCGCGCGGTGGAACGGCGCACCGCCCATGACGACGACGGGAGCGGCCAGCGTCAGCGAAATCCACTGCCAGTACGTGAACTGCAGAGCGGGCACCATGGCCAGCGCGATGACCGGTATCGACAGCGCGGCAGCGGTGATCAGCCGGTCGCGCAGCGCGGTGGTCGAGTCGTCCTCCGCGTCGTCCGGGGAGGTGTCCTCAGCGGGTGGTGCGGGGACCGCGGCGGTGTATCCGGCGGCTTCGACCTGGTCGATGAGCCGCTGCGGGTCGAGCTCGGCGGGGTAGCTGACGGCGGCCTTCTCGGTGGCGTAGTTGACCGTGGCGGTCACACCGTCGAGTTTGCCGAGCTTGCGTTCCACGCGATTCGCGCACGAAGCGCAGGTCATGCCTCCGATGATCAGCTCGACCTGCCGTCCGGTGGCGCCCGGTGCCGTCGATGCTCCAGTGCTCATCGTGCGATCTCCTGTTCACCCGCCGCGCGGATCCGTCCGGAAGGGACGTCCGCAGTGGACTTGTCGGGATGTGCCGCGAGGCGGCGGGAGCGGCGGAACCGCTCCCGCCTGGACGCCTACGCGTTCACCAGCTGGTAGCCGGCCTCCTCGACCGCACCGCGCACCGCGTTCTCGGACAGCGGTTCGGTGCTGGTCACGGTCACCGCGCCGGTGGCGAGGTCCACGGCGACGTCGGAGACGCCGGAGAGCTCGCTGATCTCCTCGGTCACCGAGCTCACGCAGTGTCCGCAGGTCATCCCGGTCACGGTGTAGGTCGACTGGCTCATGTACGTCCCTTCCTCATGGTCGTCTTGCCTTGCGGGCGCCGGCCGCTCTCGTCGTCCGTCAGGAGCGCACCAGCCGGGCGATCGCGGCGCCGGCCTCGGCCACCTTCTCGTCGGCGGCGTCGCCGCCTTCGGCCAGTGCTTCGGTGACGCAGTGCTTGAGGTGCTCGTCGAGCAGTCCCAACGCGACCGACTGGAGCGCCTTGGTGGTGGCGCTGATCTGGGTGAGCACGTCGATGCAGTACTTGTCGTCCTCGATCATCTTGGCGAGGCCGCGGACCTGTCCCTCGATGCGGCGCAGCCGCTTCGCGTACTCGTCCTTGTCCTGTGTGTATCCGTGCATCGAGCTCTCCCCGGTCCGGCGCCAACGGACACAGGTATACCCATGGGGGGTATGGGTGTCAACTGTGGCCTGAATGTGGGCATCGATGCACGGGGTGCGGAACATGCACGTCAGGGGCGTGCGGTGCGCCGGGAGGTGCCGGAGGGGTTCGAGCGTTCCAGCGCCGGTCCACGTGCGGCGGATTCGGCCGGTCGATCGCAGGTTCACCCCTCCCGACCGGATACCTACTAGAGGTAGGTTCCGGGGTGGCCGCCGTGTGATCGCCCGTTCCGGGCGGGAGGAGCATCAGTGCACCGAACGACCCGCGTGACCGTTGCCCTGTTGTTCGCGGCCTGGACCGTGGACTACATCGACCGGCTCATCATCAACGTCGCGCTGCCGTCCATCGGTGAAACCTTCGGCCTCGACCACGGCGAACGCGGACTGGTCGTCTCGGCGTTCTTCCTCACCTACGCGCTGATGCAGATCCCCGGCGGGCTGCTCGCCGACCGCTACGGCGGAGTGCGGATGGCCTCGCTGGCGCTGCTGCTCTGGTCGGTGTTCACCGGGCTCACCGCCTTCGCGTGGTCGTTCACCGCGTTGCTGGCCGTGCGGCTGAGCTTCGGGGCCGCGCAAGGTCTGTTTCCCGGAGCCTCGGTGAGCGCGCTGAGCGCCCGCAGCGTTCCCGAGCAGCGGCTCACGGCCAACGGCTGGATGCAGAGCTCCAACGCCATCGGCGCGCTGCTGGCAGCCGTGGTGGGCTCGGCGCTGCTGTCCGTCTGGGACTGGCGAATCGCGTTCTGCGCGGTGGCCGGGCTGGGCCTGCTGGTGTTCGTGGCCGTGCTGCGGTGGATGCCGGAGCCGCTCTCGCTCGACCTGACCGGACCACGCCGGGTCGCGGGCGGCACGATGCGGGTGCTGCGTTCACCCGCGATCTGGGGTTTCGCGGTGATGTTCTTCGCCTACGACATCGTGAGCTGGGGGATCAGCACCTGGACCACCTCCTACCTGGTGGAACGGCACGGGCTGCCGATCGGTGAGGCCGGGCTGGTGGTCGTCGGCCCGACGCTGCTCGGCGCGATCGGGATCGTGGTGGGCGGCCGGCTGTCGGACCGGTTCGGCGGACGTCCTCAGCGGGTGGTCGTGCCCAGCATGATCGTGGTCGGGGTGCTGCTGTTCCTGCTGCCGCGGATGCCCACGGTGCCGCTGTTCGTGGCCTGCGCGACGGTGCTCGGCGGCGTCGCCGGGCTGGCCTACCTGCCGTGCTTCTCGGTACCGCTGCGCAGCCTGCCCGCCGCGCTGAGCGGAGCCGCGGCCGGAGTGATCCTCTTCGGTGGGCAGCTCGCCGGGGTGCTCAGCCCCAGCGTGTTCGGTTACGTCGTCGAGCACGCCGGCTACACCACCGCGTTCACCGCGCTGATGGTCGGCCCCGTCGTCGCCATCGCGGTCGTGCTGGGAGTACCGCAGACCACCGAGCACTTCCTGCGCCGTTTCGGTGGGGTGCCGGTGCGCGACGGTGCGGTTTCGCGCGGGTGAGCGGGTGTGCTGGAGTGCTGCTCTGATCGGCCTCCGGCTCGACGCGGGCTCGCGGAGGTGAGGGCGCCCGGATGCCGGGGCTCCGGTCGGTACGTCGCCTCCTCGACCCCCCTCTCGCCGTGAGCGCCCCGGGTTGATCCGTGCTCCGTCCGGCCTGGGCTGGATGTGAGTGAACGGACCGTTCGCCCGATCCAGCTGGACGAACGGTCCGTTCACTCCGCCAGAAGCGACCGCGTGCACGTCCACGGCTGAGCGCGTCGGCGAGCATCTGCCCGGCCGTCGGCCCGCCGAGCGTTTCCGAGTGAACGGACCGTTCGCCCAACGGGATTGGACGAACAGGCCGTTCACTCCAGTCGATCCCGGTGGTTCACGGGTAGCTGAGGTGGTCGGGGCGAGTGAACGGACCGTTGGTCCAACGAGTTCGGGCGAACGGTCCGTTCACTCCGGAAGTGGTGGTTGGGGTGTGGTCGCTCGTCGGGTGCGTTCCTGGGCGTCGTGCGGCGGGGTGGGGCGGGTGATCACCTGGGGCTTTGACTTTTGTACTCGCTCGTACAATGATTGTACTTGACAGTACAAACCACGGGAGGTAAGCGTGACCGCTCAGAGCGCGAACAAGGTGCAGATGTCCGAGGAGGGAGTGGCGCCCGCCGACGCCCGTCCCGAGTTCACCTTCGAAGAGGCCAAGAGCGATCTCCGCCGCAGGCAGAACCCCAAGGCCGACAAGTACAAGAACGCGAAGTTCCTCTCCGCCACGGTGCCGATCAACCGCGAAGCGGCCGACCACGTGCTGCCCGCCGGCGTGAAGATGGACGAATCGAGCACCGCGACGCTCTTCGTCGTCGACTACCCGTGGACGAACTTCAACAGCACCTACCGCGAGGCCGCGCTGTTCCTGAACGTCAAGCACGGCCCGTTCCGCGCCGCGCACTGCCCGTGGATCGTGGTGGACGACGACACCGCGCTCATCGGAGGCAGGGACACCCTGGGCTTCCCGAAGAAGATCGCCGAGATCGACTGGTCCGAGCAGGACGATGGCGTTGAGGCAGTGGTCCGGCGCCGCGGCGTCGAGCTGATCCGGATGAGCGGCAAGTTCGGCGAGGAGGTCGACTCGGTCCCGCCGATCTTCAACCAGCCGTTCCGCAACGTGATCGGCACCGTCGGGCTCTCGGTGCCCCGGCTGGTCACCTTCAGCACCGTCGACCACCCGCTGGAGCAGCGCAACGCCGACGTCGACCTCACCGTCGGCGGCTCCTACACCGACCCGCTGGACACCCTCATCTCCGGCCCGCCGCTGAACGCGCACTTCCGCCGGGTGAACATGAGGGTGGGCAAGCTGCCGCTGCCGGTGGGCCTGGTGTCGCCGACCTTCCTGCTGCGCATGCACCCGATGCGGGACAGCTGAGCGAAGGGAGCCGGTCATGACCGGTGCCAAGGGGGAGAAGCCGGAGCGCGCGCAGCACCTGCCGCTCGCGGTCCGCAAGGAACTCGTGCTCGACGCGGCACTGCGGGTGTCGCTGCGCGACGGGGACGCCGTGTCCATGGACGCCGTGGCCGCCGAGGCGGGTGTGGCGAAGACCGTGCTGTACCGGTGCTGGAGCAACCGCGAGACGATGCTGCACGCGCTGGACGAGCGGGAGAGCAGTCGGCTCGCCGAGCAGCTGGCCACCGCGCTGGACGCGGCGCAGGCGGAATCCGACCCGGCGCGCGCCCTGCACGGGGTCCTCGTGGCCTACTTCGCCGCGGTCCGCGACTCCCCGGACAGCTACCGGCTGCTGTACGGGACGAGGGTGCGTGCGGACCGGGCGCAAGCCGTGCAAGGCTCGAGGTCCCGCGCGATCACCCGGCTCACCCCGGTGCTGCACGGCTGGCTGGACGGCTCCGGTTCCCGCCCTGGCAGTGAGCGCCGTGCGAGCGCGCTGGCCGCGCTGGCGGTCGGTGCGGCCGAATCCGGTGCCCGGTTGCTGCTCGACCCCGAACCCGACTGGAGCCCCGAGGAGCTCGCCGACTCGGTGCGCACCCTGTTCGCCGGCGGCGTTCCCGCGTTCGACGACTGACGTTCCCCCTCACACGGGTTTTCCCGCGCCGGCCGACGATCGTTCGCCCCCTCTTCCCCATGCCACCCAGCGGTTCGCGTTCGCCTGGCCGAGGCAGCCCGGCGGCGTGATCGACCGTGCCCGGAAATCACCGCCAGGCCCCGGAAACGTGAGCTCGACCGACATCCGAAAGGACACTCCGATGACAGCTGTCCCGGCGCTCACCGAACACCCGTCGTCCCCTGACCTGCCCACCACGATGCGCGCGGCTCGATTCGACGCGGCGACCCGCGAGCTCGCGATCCGCCGAGTGCCCGTTCCGCTGCCGGGGCCGGGTGAAGTGCTGGTGCGAGTGGCCGCCTGCGGAATCTGCCAGTCCGACGTGAGCCAGCTCGACGGCCACATCGCACCTCGGCTGCCCGAGATCACGCCAGGGCACGAAGCCGCCGGTGTGGTCGCCGCGCTCGGCGAAGGAGTGCACCACCGGCAGGTGGGCGACAGGGTGGTGATCGCCGCGGGGAACGAGTGCGGCGCTTGTTCGGAATGCCGGACCGGCGGCGGCACCGACCGGTGCGAGGACCTCCAGGTGATGGCGTTCCACTACGACGGCGCCTGGGCCGAGTACGTGCTGACCGCTGCCGTCTCCCTGGTCGACGTCCCCCGGTCGGTGCCGTTGGAGCACGCGGCCGTGCTCGCCGACGCCGTGTCCACCCCGTACGGAGCCATCGAAACCGCGGAGCTGCGCGCGGCGGAATCGGTGGGGATCTGGGGTTTGGGTGGGCTGGGCACGCACCTCGTGCAGCTGGCCCGGATCTGCGGCGCCTCGCCGATCATCGCGCTGGACCCGTTGGCGTCGGCGCGAGAACGTGCGCTCGACCTGGGCGCGGATTACGCGCTGGACCCGGCCGCTGCGGACACGGCCGCTCGGATCAAAGAGATCACCGGTGGTCGTGGGCTGCGCGCGGCGTTCGACTGCGTCGGGCGGAGCACGACGTTCGCGCAGGCCGATGCGGCACTGGGGCATCGCGGCAGGCTCGTGCTGATCGGCATCTCCCCGGATCAGCTAGAGGTCGGTCGTGAGATCCACTTCGTGCGCAATCGGCACAGCGTCATCGGCCACACCGGTTACCGGATGCGGCACCTGGAAGACCTGGTGGAGCTGACCGATCGCGGCAGGCTCGACGTGTCCGGTTCGGTCACCGCCGTGCTGCCGCTCGACGACGTGGCCGAGGGCATCCGCAGGCTCCGCGACCACGACGGCGCCCCGATCCGCATCCTGCTGGCGCCGTGACGGGGTCGGAGTGAACGGACCGTTCGCCCAATCTCACTGGACGAACGGTCCGCTCACCCGCCCCGAACTCGGTCGTTGACGTCACGCCTGCTCGGTAGCGGCCGTGGGACGGATTTGGAGTGAACGGACCGTTCGTCCCATCTGATTGGACGAACGGTCCGTTCACTCGGGGAGCCCGGTCGGAGCGCCGGCTTCGGATGGTGCGGGCGGGATCGAGTGAACGGACCGTTCGTCCAAGGGGATTGGGCGAACGGTCCGTTCACTCCAACCGGGTGGGTGCCGCGGGGTGTGGTCTCCGGCGGGGGCGAGGGGTGGCGACGAGGTTCCAGTGGTTGTCAGGGGTTCGGGGGGCGTGGTCGATTGGGGAGAGCGGAGAAGGGAGTGGGGGCGTGGGCGAGCGAAGGCCGACGATCTACGACGTGGCGCGGCGCTGCGGTGTTGCCGCTTCCACCGTGTCGCGCGCGTTCAGCAATCCGTCGCGGGTCAACGCCACGACCCGCAGCCGGGTCCGGGCCGCGGCCGTGGAGATCGGTTACGAGCCGCGCCCGCTGGCCAGGGCCGAAGCGCCGGGTCGGTCGCGCACGTTGATGCTGGTGGTCACCGACATCGCCAACCCCTACTACGCCGCGATGATCAAGGCGGTGCAGTCCCGCGCCATCGAGCGGCACTACACGCTGGCGCTCACCGACAGCGACGAGTCACCGCAAGTGGAGGCGGGGAATCTGCGGCACCTGCTGGCGAATTCGACCGGTGGCATCCTCGCCACGTCCCGGCTGGCCGACGATGTGGTGCGGCACTTGGCGCGGCACCGCCCGCTGGTGATGGTGAACCGCGTCATCGAGGGCTTGCCGAGCTTGGTGGTGGACACCGCGGGCGGGATGCGCACGGCGGTGCGCCACGTCGCGGCGTTCGGGCACCGCCGCATCGCGTACCTGTCCGGTCCGCGCAATTCGTGGATCAACGGCCAGCGCTGGACGGCGGTGCACGCCGAGGCCGCGGCACTGGGCTTGCAGTCGGCGTACCTCGGGCCGCATCCGCCGACCAGGGAAGGCGGGCGGGATGCGGCGGAGGCGTTCGTGCTCGACGGGGCGACCGCGGCCATCGCCTACAACGACCTCGTCGCCATCGGAGCGATGCAGCGGGTGCGGAGCATGGGGCTGCGGGTGCCGGTGGATCGCAGCATCGTCGGCTGCGACGACATCTTCGGCGCCGACCTGGTCGCGTTGACGACGATCGCCGGGCCTGCCGAGAAGGTCGGCGGGGCCGCGGTCGACCTGGTGCACGCGGAGTTGACCGGCGGCGCGACCCGGTCGCTGACGTTCGACGCGCACCTCGTGGTCCGCGGCTCCACTGGACCGGCACCGGCAACCGATGGCAACTAGTTGTCCGACGCGCGACCCGCGGCCGATTCTGCGGGCATGGCTAGTGGTTCGACTCCGCTCGCGCCGCACCCGGATCGGCTGCTGCCCAGCGATCCGGTGCAGCGGCCCATCGCTCGGCGCCTCTACGCGGCGGTCCGCGACCTGCCGCTGATCAGTCCGCACGGGCACGTCGACCCCGAGTTGCTGGCGGCGGACCGGCCGTTCGCCGACCCGGCGGCGCTGCTGGTGACGCCCGATCATTACGTGACGCGGCTGCTGCACGCCCACGGCGTCGCGCTGCACGAGTGCGGCCTCCCCGGCGGGCCGCAGGAACCGGCGCCGCCGCGGGAGGTGTGGCGGGCGTTCTGCTCGCACTGGCACCTGTTCCTCGGCACCGCGTCGCGGCAGTGGCTGGAGTCGGAGCTGCACGACGTGCTGGGTGTGGTGGTGCAGCCGTCCGCGGCGACCGCCGACGCGCTGTTCGACGAGCTCACCGAACGACTGGCCCGGCCCGAGCTGCGGCCTCGCGCGCTGTACCGGTCTTTCGGGATGGAGGTGCTCGCCACCACCGACGATCCCGCCGACGATCTGCGCCACCACCGCGCGCTCGCGGAGGATTCGAGCTGGCAGGGGCGGGTGGTGCCGACGTTCCGCCCGGACCGCTACCTCGACGCGGCCCGCCCGGACTGGCCGGCGGCGCTGGACCGGCTCGCGGAGGTCAGCGGCATCGACACCGGCGACTACCGCGGGCTGGTCCGGGCGTTGGAGGCGCGGCGGGAGTTCTTCCGCGAACACGGCGCCACCGCGACGGATCACGGCGCCCCGGACCCGCGCATGGAGTTCCTGCCGGAGCGGGAGGCGTCCCGGCTGTTCGCGGAGGTGTGCGCCGGGCGCGGCGACGCGGCGCTGCTGTCGCGGCAGCTGCTCGGCGAGATGGCCCGGATGTCCAGCGAGGACGGCCTGGTGCTGGCGCTGCACACCGGGAGCCTGCGCAACCACCACCCGGAGACCTTCGCCCGCTACGGCCCCGACACCGGCCACGACATCCCGACGCGCGCCGAGTTCACGGAGTCGCTGCGCCCGATGCTGCGGCGGTTCGGCACCGATCCGCGGTTCCGGACGGTGCTGTGCGCGCTGGACGAGTCGGTGTTCTCCCGCGAGCTCGCCCCGATAGCCGGGTTCTACCCGTCGGTGTACTTGGGCGCGCCGTGGTGGTTCCTGGACGCGCCGCGCGCGATGCGGCGGTTCCGGGACGCCGTCACCGAGACGGCCGGTTTCCACCGCACCGCGGGATTCATCGACGACACCCGGGGTTTCTGCTCCATCCCCGCCCGGCACGACACCGCGCGCCGGGTGGACGCCGGGCACTTGGCCTCGCTCGTCGCGGAGCACGTGCTCAGCGAGGACGACGCCGCGCAGGTCCTGCGCGATCTCAACGACCGCCAGCCCCGCACCGCCTTCAGGTTGTGATCGTGCGCCTGCATCGGGACACCGAACCCGCCCCCGTCCGCGCCGTGCACTGGGGCCTCGGCGCGTTCCACCGCGCGCACCAGGCCTCCTACACGGCCGCCGATCCGGAGTGGGGCATCGCCGCGTACACGTTCCGCAGGCGGAGCTCACCGCGCAGGGCGGGCTGTATTCGCTGCTGGTGCGCGGCGAGGGCGTGCGCACCGTCGGCTCGATCAGCCGGGCGCACGCGGGTGCCGAGCGCGAGCGGTGGCTCGCCGACCTCGCCGCGCCGGAGGTCGCGGTGGTCACGCTCACCGTGACCGAGGCGGCCTACCGGGTGCCGCGGGCGGGGGAGGATTCCGCGATCTCCCGGCTGGTGGCGGGGTTGCGCGCTCGGTTCCGCGGCGCCGCCGCGCCGATCACCCTGGTGCCCTGCGACAACGTGCCGGACAACGGGGCGGTGCTGCGCTCGGTGCTGCGGGCGGCGGTGGCGGGGGAGGGTGCGGCGCTCGCGGCGTGGGTCGAAGCCGGGGTGTCGATCGCGAGCACCGTGGTGGACCGGATCACGCCCGCCACGACCGCCGCCGACGTGCGGGCCGTGCACGAGCTGACCGGTGTCCGCGACGCGGTGCCGGTGGTGACCGAGCCGTACGCGGAATGGTTGCTGGCGGGCGACTTCCCCGGTGACCGGCCGGGCTGGGAGCGGGCGGGCGCGCGGTTCGTCGACTCCGTCGACGACTACCAGCGGCGCAAGCTGTGGCTGCTCAACGGCGCGCACAGCCTGCTCGCGTACGCCGGGCTCGGGCGCGGCCGGAGCTCGGTCCGGGAGGCGATGGACGACGCGGTGCTCACCGGGCTGGTCGAGTCGTGGTGGGACACCGTCGCCCGGCACCTGCCGCTGCCCACGGCGGAACTCGACGAGTACCGGGCCGCTCTGCGGCGGCGCTTCGAGGCACCGGCCATCGAGCACCGCCTGCGGCAGATCGCGGTGGACGGTTCGCAGAAGATCCCGGCGCGCATCCTGCCGGTCCTGCACCGCGAACGCGCCGCCGGTCGGCTGCCGGAGGCCGCGGTGGCGGTGCTCGCAGCATGGATCGCCCACCTCCGAGACGGCGACGTCCACGATCCGATGTCCGCGGCCCTGGTACCGGCGGCGCGCTCCGGCGCCCGCGGAGTGCTCACCGCACTCGACACCGACCTGACCTCGGACGACGAGCTGATCGCGGCCATCGACGCCGAAACCCCGACCACTACGGCCAGCGAGCAACCGTAGCGGCGAAACGCTTCCGGCCCGACCTCCGCGCACATCCCCGGCCCGTGGCAAGTAGTGGCAACTGATTGCCGCCGGTGCCGCGCCTCCCTAGCTTGAACGCACTCCGCACCGCCCGAGAGCCGCGACGGCGGCGAACCCCCACAACGACGTGAGAGCCGGATTCCTCCGGCCAGGGAAGGGAAACCACATGCACCCGTTGGACTGGGTGATCATCGCAGGCTATCTGCTGATCATGCTGGCGATCGGTGTCTGGGCGCACCGCCAGGTCGCCGACACCGCGGACTTCTTCACGGCGGGCGGCAGGATGCCGTGGTGGCTGGCCGGGATCTCGCACCACATGTCCGGCTACAGCGCCGTCGTGTTCGTCGCCTACGCCGGGGTCGCCTACGACCAGGGCATCGTGTCGTACGTGGTGTTCATGTTCCCGCTGGCGGTCGCCACCGGGATCGGCGCCTTCCTGTTCGCCCCCAAGTGGAACCGGCTGCGCACGCACTACCGCATCGCCTCCCCGCTGGAGTACCTCGCGCAGCGGTTCAACGTCCCCACCCAGCAGGTGCTGGCGTGGAGCGGTTCGCTGCTGAAGGTGTTCGACGTGGCGGCCAAGTGGTCGGCGATCGCGTTGCTGCTCAACAAGTTCGTCGGCATCCCGCTCGGCTGGGGCATCGTGATCACCGCGGCGGTGACGCTGGTGTACTGCACCGCGGGCGGTTTGTGGGCCGACGCGCTCACCGAGCTGGGGCAGTTCGTGATCCAGGGCGTCGCCGCGTTCGCGATGATCGGCGCGGTCGGGATCGCCTTGGCCGACCGCGGGTTCAGCTACGCGAACTTCTGGTCCGCGCTGCCGGAAGGCCACACCTCGCCGACCACGAGCAGCTATCCCGCGTACTTCCTGCTGGTGTACGTGCTGGTGAAGACGTTCGAGTACAACGGCGGCATGTGGAACCTGGCGCAGCGCTACATCGCCACCCCCACCTCGGCGGCGGCGCGGCGCACGGCGCTGCTGTCCAGCGCGCTCTACCTGGTGTGGCCGATCGTGCTGATGCTGCCGATGTTCGCGGCACCGCTGCTGGTGCGGGTGCAGGACTCCGAGGACGTCTACGCCGAGATGGCCTTGCAGTTCCTGCCTGCGGGGTTGCTGGGGCTGGTGCTGGTCGGGGTCTTCTCGCACACGATGGCGATGGCCGCGTCCGACGCGACCGCGATCTCGGCGGTGATGACCCGCGACGTGCTGCCGCACGTGTGGCGTCGCGCCCGGGGCTTCACCGACGAGCAGTTCCTCCGGGCGGGCCGGGTGCTGACGGTGGTGTTCGTGTTCCTCAGCGTGGTCCTGGCGCTCAACGCCGAGAACCTCGGCGGCGTGCTGGGCATCATCGTCGCTTGGGTGGGCGCGCTGATCGGGCCGATCTCGATCCCGATGATGCTGGGCATGCTGCGGCCGTTCCGGCACGTCGGGCCCACGGCCGCGCTGACCTCCTGGGCGGGCGGACTGCTCACCTTCGCGCTCACGAAGTACGTGCTGGGGCTGTCCGAGGCGATCACCGTGGTCTCGCCCGTGCTGGTCTCGTTGCTGCTGTTCGCGGCGGTCGGTTCCTGGTGCCGGGACGCTCCGCCCGCCGCCGAGGAGATCACCGGCGCGCTCACCCGCGATCCGGATCCGACCGGCGCGGAACCCGCCACGACGTGATCCGAGCGCGCCGCGACCGCGAACACCTGGCGTTCGCGGTCGCGGCGCGCGGATCAGACGTGGGTCACCAGCAGCGTCACGCCGACCTCGTCGCCGCAGTCGACGAAAACGGGTCCGACGCCGTTGCCGACCTCCTCCCGGAGCGTGGCCTTGGCCTCGAATCCGTTCGGGTCGGAATTGACTATCTCGATGTTCTCCAGAACGGGTTTGCCGCCCATTCCGCTGATGAATCCGCGCAGTTCCTTCCCGCCGCCGCAATGGCCGGTCAGGGTCACTTCCTGGCCGCGTTCGGAGGTCGGGTTCGGGCTCACGTTCACGACGGCGCGAGCGCCCTTGGGGGGAAGGTCCTTCGCCTGCATCTCACTGGTCACGTTGCTCTCCTGCCGGTCGTGCTGCTGGTCCTGCGGGGCGTTGGCCGCGTACGCCACACCTGCTCCTGCCGCCATCAGCGCGATTCCGATGATCGCGCTGGAAATGCTCGTCAAATTCTTCGAGTTCGCCATGTTCGCCCCTTTGCCAGTTCTTCCGCATTCATCAAGCAAGTCGAACCGGGCGGGGTTCCAGGTTCTCCGAATCGAAGTGACGTGGATCACTCAAGTGGTCGTGCGGGCGAATCGCGGAAAGTCTCAACGCAAGTCGACCCCGTGCACGCCGGATCGATCGGGTAGGCGTCGCTCGCGCGGTCCGGGAAGATCGCGAGGGCCAGCGCGATGCCGAGCAGCACCGGCAGCACCGCCGTCCAGCGGGCGCGGCGCAGCACCAGCAGCAGGAACCCGCCTGCTCCGAGACCGCCGAACAACAGCAGTTGTCCAATGTGGACTTCGAGTGCGACGGTGGTGTACGGCGAGTTCGGGCCGCGCAGCACGGGCGACAGCAGTTCCACCGCGATCGGCAACCCGCCCTCCGGGGTGAACGTCTGCGGCCCCGGCTGGAGCACCACCGTCACCGCGAACGCCGCGAGCGTCGCCATCGCAGGCGTGATCGGAACCGGGAGCGCGTGCCCCAGCCCCATCCCGGCCACCGCGCCCGCCACCAGCGCGAGCGCGCCGATCAGCAGCGGCGCCACCCAACCGGTCGAGTACCAGCTCGTGTACCTCGCGACCCGCACCGCGCCGAACGCCAGCGGCACCAGCATCGCCACCACCAGGCAACCCGCGACGGGAGCGACGAGCAGAGCCATCCGGTGCCAGGCCGGGCGCGGAATGCCCGCCAGCACCTCGTCCAGCCGGGCGCGGCGCCGAGCGCAACCCAGCCACGCGCCCAACCCGACCACCACCGGCCAAGTGAAGGACAGCTGGTGGCGCTGCCACAGCACCAGCGCCGTCCACTGCTCGTCCCACTGCGCGCCGCCGTGCGCCCACGGGCCGCTCATGTTCAGCAGCACCACCGTCGGCAGCAGGAAACCCGCCGCGAACCAGAGCGCGCCGGACCGGCGCAGCTCGATCAGCAGCAGCCGCCCGATCACGCGGCCGACCCGCGCCGCGCGAGCAGTGCCGCGTAGCCGCGCTCGCTCGCGGTGTCCCCGTCGTCGGATTCGGCGCCCGCCGCCGCCAACTCGCCCGGAGTGCCGCGGAAGGCGAGCCGCCCCCCGTCGAGCAGCAGCACCGAATCGCAGGCGGCTGCGACGTCCTCCACCAGGTGCGTCGAGACGACGACGCACGTGTCGGCGGCGAGCTCGCGCAGCAGATCCCGGAACCGCATCCGCAACGTCGGATCGAGCCCCGCCGTCGGCTCGTCCAGCAGCACCACGCGTGGGTCGTTGACGATGGCCTGCGCGATCCCGGCCCGGCGCACCATCCCGCCGGACAACGTGCGCATCCGGTCGTCCGCCCGATCGGCGAGGCCGACCCGCTCGATCGCCCGCTGCACCGCTCCCGGCACCTCTGCGGCCGGCATCTCCTTGAGCCACGCCAGGTACGTCACGAATTCGCGGACGGTGAACCGGCGGTAATAGCCGAAATCCTGCGGCAGGTACCCGGTGCGGCGCCGCACGTCCCGCAGCGCGGGCGAACCCGCGGGCACGCCGAGCAGTTCCAGCTCACCGCTTCGCGGGCGCAGCACGGTGGCCAGCGCTCTGAGCAAGGTGCTCTTGCCCGCCCCGTTCGGGCCGAGCAGTCCGTGCACGCCGGTGCCCAGCGCCAGGTCCAGCCCGCGCACCGCGACCCGGCGGCCCGCCCGCAGGGTGAGGTCCGCTGCGCGGACCTCGTGCGCGTACGTCGTCGGCGCCGTCTCGGCGGCGGTCACCATTCGTGCCACGATCTCCCTCTTTCATCCTCCGGCGAGGCGGGTGAACGCCTCCGCTCGAACCACCAGCACCACGGCGGAGACCACCGCGACGCCCGCCCACACCGGCGTCGTCGTCCACGCCAGCACCGTCGCGGGCAGTTCGGCGACGAACAGCGCGCCGCCGACCAGCAGCAACCAGGTTCCGGCCACCCCGAGGGTCGCCCGGTGCACGCCGACGGCGCTGCCGAGCGCCAGCGACAACGCCGTGCACGCCGCGCTCGGCAGCAGCCACAGCAGCGGAGAAGTGCCGACCAGCAGACTCGTGCCCGTCAGCAGCGGCACCACCGGCACCAGCGCCGCGAACGTGCGGCGCAGCACCAGCGCCAGCCCGGCGCGCGGCGTCGCCACCGCCAGCTCGTGCATCGGGTCGAGCCCCGTCGACCAGGCCGCGGCCACACCGAGCACCGGGACCACCGGCGCGAACAGCAGCAGCGGCGAGTCCCCGTCGGGCCGCCCGGACACGAGCGCGAGCAGCACGGCGAACACCGCCACCAGCAGCGCCCCGGCGATCCACGGCAGCATCGCGGGCGCGGCCCAAGTGTCGAGCACCACCCGGAACCGGCGACGCGGCGCGGGTGCCACGTGGCCGAGCTCCGGGGCGATCCCTTCCCACGCGTCGAGGACCAGCGCGGACACCTGCTCGTTCGGCACGTCCGCGAGCCGGACGCGGCACTCGGCGCAGGATTCGAGGTGGCCCTCCAGCGCCCACTCCTGCTCCGGGCTGATCGTGGTGTCGCCGCGGACGTATCCGGCGATCAACTCCTCGGAGGCGTGCTCGGTCATGTCAGGGCCTCCCGCATCGCGATCCGCGCGCGTCGCGCTCGGGTCTTCACCGTTCCTTCGGGGAGCCCCAGCAGGGCTGAGGTCTCCCGCACCGACAGGCCGTCGAGCACCATCGCCTGCAGCACCTGCCGCAGCTCGGGCGCCAGCCGGTTCAGCGCGCCCCCGAGCTCGCCGCCGACTGCGCCCTCCAGGGCGACCTCCTCGGCGGCGGGCGCGCTCACCGGCTCCGCCGCGGCGGGCGGTGGAACGGCGTGCCGGGCGCGGCGGCGGAACGCGTCGACCAGCCGGCGCGAGGCGATCGTCCACAACCACCCTGCCGAACCACCGTCCACATCGGACCCGGTGAAGGTGCCTGCCGCGCGCCACACGGCGACGAAGGTCTCCTGCAGCACGTCCGCGACGATCTGGTCGTCGGCGCACCGCCGCCGCAGCCGCACCGTCAACCACGGTGCGGTGCGGCGGTACAGCTCCTCGAAGGCGCGCTGGTCGCCCTTGGCGACCAGCCGCACGAGCGCACCGTCATCGGCCCGCTCGATCGTCGCTCGGCCCCATCTCACCTTCCGCAAGACGCCGCAAACCCGCCCCCGGTTCTCCCACGAGCAGTGTCTTGGATCACATCAAGTGAACGGACCGTTCGTCCAACCAGATGGGACGAACGGTCCGCTCGCCCACCGCCATCGATGAGTGAACGGCCCGTTCGTCCAACTAGACGGGGCAAACGGTCCGTTCACCCACCTCCGAACACGCACGACGGCTGGCACTGCTGGGGCGGAGTGAACGGACCGTTCGTCCAACGGGATTGGGCGAACGGTCCGTTCACTTGAGGTGGTGCGCTACCCCGTGGGTGCTGCGCTCCTGGAGCGGGTCAGGCGGCGGGGTTCTGGTTGGCGCGGCTGATCTGGTCCTGGAGGGAGCGGCGCAGCTCGGGGTGGTCCGGGCCGGTGCCGAGGTCGGCGGGCATCGGCGCGGGCGCCGAGGTCACCGGGCCGTCGACCGGGAACACCTCCTGCTCGCCGGGTAGCGGCACGGACGGGCACACCGCGTCGGCCGGGCGGGAGCCGTGCAGCAGGAACACGTTCACCATGCCGTCCACGCAGGGGTTGTTCGCCATCGCGTACTGCCCGTGCGTCGGTGAGTCGTCCACCGAGACCATGCTGACCGCGCCGGCCGCGTCCACGGCGGCGGAACCCTGCTCGTAGGCGGTCTGCGGATCGAACTCGCCTTGGACGACGAGCACGTTGTCCGCCACTTCGGGCGGCAGCTGAGGCAGTTCCTGGCGCGGGGTGTCGGACCAGTACCCGCAGGTCTCGCTCAGCCCGTAGGCCCAGCCGTTCAGCGGCAGGTCCGGTCCTTGGCGGTCGCTGAGCTCCTGGTACCACTGCGCGGAGCGGGTCGGCTGGTCACCGCAGGCGACGGCGAACCGCGTTCCGGACACCGGCACGTAGTCCTCGGCGAGCCCGTCGGCGACGCGCTGCGGGGTCAGTTCGGTGAGCGGGACGCCGAAGTTCGCCCGCGCCTGCTCGTCGAGCATCGCCTGCAACTCCGCGGAGCGGGCCGGCTCCGGCGGCTGCTGCCCGTTCATCTCGTTGATGGCGGCGACGAGCACCGCGCTCGCCAACGCCCAGCGGATCTCGCTGCCCGCGCCGACGAACAGCGCGTCGAAGTTGTCCGGTGCGATGCCCTGCGCGGCGTAGAACGCACGCACGTCCTCCCAGGTGCGCCGGGCGGATTCGACGTCGGTGCCGACGAGTTCGGGGAATTGCCGGGTGGTCCACGGCAGGTACACGTCGTCGAACCAGCGCTGGCCGATGCGCGGGAAGTCCTCGAACGCGGCCTGCAACCTGCCCTGCCAGTTCACGTTCGAGTCGAGGATCATTCGCCCCGAATGCCGTGGGAAGAGGGCGGCGTATTTGGCGCCGAGCCAGGTCCCGTAGGAATAGCCGAGGTAGTTGAGCTTCTCCTCGTGCAGGAGGGCGCGGATGAGGTCCATGTCGTGGGCGGTCTGCCAGGTCGTGATGTACGGGGCGATCGCATCGCTCTGGCAGGATTCGGCGATGGCCCGCGGGGTTTTCCGATGTTCGGCGATGCTCGCCGCGGAGCGGTCCCGCGCGTCCAGGCTGGTGCCTTGAGGTAATCGGTCGAGGGGCACTTCGCACAGGAATCCCAGCTGTTCCGGTGCGACCGCGCCTTCTTGTCCGGTGCCGCGCGGATCCATGCCGATGAGGTCGTACCCCTGGTGCAGGTCCGGTTCGAGCCCGGCGATCGCTCCGGCCATCGAGCTGCCTTGTGCACCGGGTCCTCCCGGGTTGACCAGCAGCGATCCCAGTCGTTCGCCACCGGCCCGCACTCGGCTGATCGAGACCGCCAGGTCGGGTCCGGCTTCCGGGTCGGCCCAGTCTCGGGGCACGGTCACCACGGCGCACTCGGCGGGAAGGCTGCCTTCGGCCGGTTCGAACGGGCAGGGGCCCCAGGTGAGCTGCTGGCCGGAGTACTTCGGCGGGGCCGCGTCGTCGGCGGCCGAGGCGACGCCGGGCAGGCCGGTCACCGCCAGTCCCAGGCAGGCGGCGGTGAGTGCCGCCCGCTTCGCTGAATCACGCATCGAACCTCCAGTGAAAAGTGGTCGGTTCGATTGTTCGCGTGGGCTTTAGGATTTGTGTACTGGTCTCGTGGATGAATTGATTCGAATCTTCTAGTTCGCGGGAATGAGGCGCATGGCCGAAAGTACGAAATGCACCGGAAGAGCTTGCCGCGGATTCTTCGGGGAGATTAGTTTTCCGGCCATGACGACTTCGAACGTGCACGTCCCTTCCGCTCCGTCGACCATCAACTGCGCAGTGCTCGCCTACCTCGCCGCCGCGGTGATTCCGATGGTCTGGGGAACGATCGAGCTGTTCTCCGGTTCGCAGCCCCCGGCGCCCGGTGTGCCCCCGGAGCTGAACTCGATGCTCGTGAACCTCGCGCTGGGAATCTCCGTGGTGTCGATGCTGATCTACGTGTGGTTGAGCTTGAAGCTGCGGGCCGGCCGCAACTGGGCGCGGATCGTCTTGGCGGTGTTCACGGTGCTGCAACTGCTCGCGCTGTTCGGTCCGGCGGGGGCGGCGGCCTACGTCGGGCTGGGCCTGGCCGCGGTGGGCTTGGTGCTGAGCTTCCTGCCCGACTCGAACCGCTACGTCGTGGACGTCAAGGCGCCGCGGTAATTTCCGTCCTCCACTGGGATAAGGTCGGTGATCATGAGCAGTCCGTGGTTCTTCGGGCCGCCCGCCCGCCGCGGGTTGTTCGCCGTGGAGGCCGTCGCGTTGGTGGTGGTCTGCCTCGCGGACGCGGCTTCGGTGGCGTGGATCGACGCGAGCACCTCGACGACCGCGGCACTGCTGATTCCGCCGAGCGGCACCATCGCCGCGCTGCTGGCGGTGCTGCGACGGCGGTTCCCCGCCCACGTCGGCGGGCTCGCCGCCGCCGCCATCGCGCTGAGCCTGCTCAGCACGGTGATCAGCGAAGGGCTCGGTTACGCCGGGTTCGCCACGGGGCAGGTGCCGACCGGTGCCGAGGTCCTCGGCTTGTCGTTGCTGGTCGGCGCATGCTGCCGTCGGCTGCGCCCGCGGCCCGCGGTGCTGCTCGCGGTGGGCAGCTTGATCGCGCTGGTGCCCGCCTCGCTGCTGCGCTACGAGGGCACCGCGCGCACGCTGATCACGGTGGCGGCGGCTCTGACCTGGGGCATCGCGCTGGCGATCGGCCTGGTGCTGCGCGACGCCGACAACCGCAGGCGCGGTGGACTCGCCGCGGTCCGCACCGGTGAGCGGCTGCGGCTGGCGAGGGAGTTGCACGACCTCGTGGCCTTCCACGTGAGCGGCATCGTGGTCCGCACGAACGCCGCCCGCGCTTTGGCGAGCAACCCGCGGGTCTCACCGGAGGACCCCGTCGAGGTCTACACCGAGATCGAGCAGGCGGGGGCCGAAGCGCTCGCCGCGATGCGCAGGCTCGTCGGTATGCTCCGCACCGACGATGACGATTCCCTCCCGCACGGCACCGGTTTCGGCGAAGCGGTGCGGCAGGCCGCGGGCGTGCATGCCACTGTGGACGTTGCGGCCGACCTCGACGAGGTGCCGGTGAACCCGGAACTCGCGACCACGGCGCACCGGATCGTGCTGGAAGCGCTGACCAACGCGCGCAAGCACTCCCCGGACGCCGCCGAGGCTCGCGTCTCCGGCCGCCGCGAAGGTGCGGATTTCGTGCTCGTCGTGGAAAACGACAACGTGCCGTCGGTATCGCCGGACCGCACGGGTTCCGGTTACGGGCTGGTCGGCATGGCCGAACGCGTGCAGGCCGTCGGCGGGACCGTGCAGGCCGGTCCCGCACCGGGGCGGAGGTGGCGGGTGACCGCGCGGTTCCCGATCGCACCTCCGCAGGACGCCGGCGGCGACGGCCAAGGAGGCCCCCGGTGACCATTCGCGTTCTCATCGCCGACGACCAGACCCTCGTGCGGACCGGGTTCCGGCTCATCCTCAGCGCCGAACCGGACTTGGAGGTCGTCGGTGAGGCCGCGGACGGTGAGTCCGCCGTCAACTTGGCCCGCGAACTGCGGCCGGACGTGACGCTGATGGACATCCAGATGCCGAAGGTCGACGGGTTGCAGGCGACGCGTCTGCTGGCCGGGCCGGACGTGCCGGATCCGCTGCGCGTCGTCGTGGTCACCACCTACGACGTGGACGAGAACGTCTACGCCGCGCTGCTGGCCGGGGCGCGCGGCTTCCTGCTCAAGGACGCGGGAGCGACGCTGCTGGTCAACGCCGTGCACGCGGCGGCCGACGGGGAGTCGATGATCTCGCCGTCGGTGACCACCCGGCTGCTGTCGCACTTCACCCAGCCCGAGCGCCGCCGCATGAACCGCCGGGACGCGCCGCTGAGCGAGCGGGAGCTGGACACGGTGCTGGCGGTGGCGCGCGGGGCGACGAACGCGGAGATCGCCGCCGAGCTCCACGTTTCGCTGTCCACCGTGAAATCGCACTTGGCGAGCGCGCAGCAGAAGCTGTCGGTCCGCAACCGCACAGAGATCGCGATCTGGGCCTGGCAGCACGGCCTCGTCAGCTGATGTCGGTCCGCACCACGCGGGTGCGGGCCACGATGTCGCCGGCCCGCTGGTGCTGCGGCGTCATGATGATCAGCACGATGCCGACCAGGCCGAAGAACATCGAGTCCGCGGCCGTGATCACCCACCGCGCGTTGTACTGCCCCAGGCCGGGCTCGTCCCCGCCCATGTCGATCAGGCGCAGCTTCAGCCAGCGCATCGCGGGGGTCTGGTCGCCGTGCCGGTGCGGGAACCACACGTGCCACCACCAGGCGAGCGCGACCATCAGGACGAAGTAGAAGGAGAAGCCGCCGACCAGGCTGGTCGTGGCCGATGCGCCGAACTGCCGCACCACGTACGCGAGCGGCAGCACGAGCGGGACGAACAGGATCGTGATCGCGGTGCGCGCCAGCGCGTCCAGCCCGATCTGACCGAAGCGCCTGCGCAGGAACGCGGGGCCGGTGTTCACCGGATCCGCGGCGGAGTGCTGGTCGCCTTGCTCCACACCGGTCGGCACCATGCGTTCTCCCCAAAGCGGCAACGATTCGCTGATGGTACTCGGGGCCGACGGCGTCCGGTCACGGCCCACCGCACGCCCGGTTCCGTTGTCGGGCAAGGAAACCGGACGTGTCCGCGCGTCTCGTACTTTCGGCCGGTGGCCCGGACCCGGGTTCGTTCTCGGGTCCGATGTGCAGGCGGTGCCGCTTCGGAAAGATCAGTGCTGACAGCGAACGAGATCGCGCCGCACCGGCGCGAAGCGAATGGAGCAGAGCATGTCCAAGCCGACCCGCCGCAACCTGGTCAACTTCCTGGTCCTCGTCCTTGTCTCCATTTCCGTGGTGCCGAATCTGATCAGGGCCGAGGAGTGGGACGCGATGAATTACGTGATCGCGGGAGCGCTGACGCTCGCCGCGGTGTGGTTCGTGGTCGACCTGGCGCGGTCCGCCACTGGATCGTTGCGCTGAACCGTTGGCGCGGCGTGGAAATCGACGTCTCCGGACGGAGATCGTGGCCGCGCGGGGACGGACCGGCTCCGGCGGAGGGGGGCGGGCTCCTCCCGCCGGTGCGGCGCCTTGGAACCATGAGCTTGCGGTCAACCCGTGACCGGGTTTCCTTCTTCACCTGGGAAATCGCAGTTTTCCCCAACAAGTGGACGTGTGGGACGGCCGAAGGTTGAGTCCGCGGTGGATCTTGTGACTGATCGGACCAATGTGGTTGCCCGGCGGTAACGATCACCGCGATCGCCCTGTTGCCGATCGCAATGGCTCCGGTAGATCTCGTGTCACCGGCAGGTGCCCGCTCCGGGGGGGAGTCATGAGTGGCGGGGAGGAAGCCGAGCTGCGTCCGATGCAGGTCGGAACCGAGCAGGCGCAGCCTTTGAAGGCCGCGAAGCAGCGGTTGCAGGCTTCGGCGGTGGCGGTCGGCACGCTCCGGACGGATGTGGCGGCCGGCCGGTTGAAGCTGGATCCGGCGGCGGGGCGCGAAGTCCAGGAACTGCTGACCGAGCAGATGGATCAGGTCGACGCCTGGCTGCGCCGGTCGGACGACCTCGGCCGCCGCGCGCCGCTGGGGCAGAACCCCGTGGGCGAGGCGATGGCGGGCAAGTTCGTCGACCGGACCACCAGCGAGGGCGACTCGTTCACCGGCGTGCTCACGCAGTACCGCAAGGATCTCGACGAAGCGCACGGCGCGGTGGCCGAGGCGGTGCGCCGCTACCAGACCGTGGACGAGCATGCGGTCGACATGTTCCAGAACCTCAAGTCGCAGCTGTGAACCGCGCGTGGTGGCGGCCGAGGGCAGTCGCCCCGGCCGCCGTCGTGCTGCAGTCCGCTGCGCCGGTGCCGGACCGTTGAGTCCAGAGGCGGCCGTGCAACGCGCGGTCCCACGTCGATCAGCTCGCCAGGACGACCAGCGCCGAGGTCATCCAGTTCGACCGGGTTTCAGCCGAGACCCGTCCCGACGGGACCCGGGTCGGCTTCGCGTACGACACCGAACTGCGGCTGGCCCGAGTCACGAACCAGCAGGGACTCGTCTGGCACTACGAGTACGACCCAGTCGGCAACCTCGTGCGGGAGACCGACTTCGACGGCCGGTCGGTCAGCTACCGGTACGACGCGGCGCGGCGGCTCGTCGAGCGCACCAACGGAGCGGGCGAGACGACCCGCTTCGTCTACGACTCGCTGGACAACGTCATCGAGCGCCACACCGGTTCGGAGGTCTCCACCTTCGTCTACGACGCGCTCGGACGGACCGTCGAGGCCGCGAACGGGGACGCGACGGTGTCCTTCCAACGCGACGCGCTCGGCCGCATCGTGGCGGAGACGACCAACGGTCGCACCATCGCGTCCCGTGATGACGTGCGGGGGCGCCGGGCCCACCGCCGCACGCCTTCCGGCGCGGAAAGCGTCTGGGAGTACGACCACAACGACAACCCGGTCACCCTGCGCACGGCGGGTAGGACGATGCGCTTCGGCTACGACGGCCTGGGGCGCGAGGTCCAGCGCAGTCTCGACTCCGGTTTGACGCTGGCCCAGGCGTGGACCCCGAAGAACCGGTTGCTGTCGCAGACGATCACCGGAGCGGCCGGGCACCAGGTCCAGCAGCGCTCGTACAGCTACCAGGAGGACGGCGTCCTCGCCGCTGTCCACGACCGGCTCACCGGACCCCGCACGTTCGGCCTGGACCAGGTCGGGCGGGTGACGGCCGTGCAGGGTTCCGGCTTGACCGAGCAGTACGCCTACGACGCCGCGGGCAACGTCGCGCAGGCGACGTGGGCGACCCCGGCGACCTCCGAGAACCAGGAAGCGCCCGGTGACCGCGAGTACGCGGGGAACTTGCTCCGGCGTGCTGGGAACTTCCACTACCAGTACGACGCCCAAGGGCGAATCGTGCTCCGGCAGCGGCAGCGGCTGTCGCACAAACCGGACACGTGGCGCTACTCCTGGAACGCGGAGGATCGCCTCGTCGGCGTTGTCACTCCCGACGGTTCCCGCTGGCGCTATCGCTACGACCCGTTCGGACGGCGCATCGCGAAGCAGCGCCTCGCCCCGGACGGCAGGAATGTGATCGAGCAGGTCGATTTCGTCTGGGACGGCCTGGTGCTCGCGGAACGGGCGCAGGTCGGCGAGCCGGGGCGCGGCGGCGCTCGGGTGACCGTGTGGAACCACGAACCGGACGGCTACCGGCCGCTGCTGCAAAGCGAGCGGTTCCCGCTCCGAGACGCACCACAGCAATGGGTGGACGAGCAGTTCTACGTCATCGTGACGGCTCTCGCCGGGGCCCCCACCGAACTCGTCACCGACGACGGTGAGATCGCGTGGTTCCACCGGCACACGCTGTGGGGTTCGACGCTCGACCAGAGCCGGACCGGGGCGGAGACCCCGCTGCGGTTCCCCGGTCAGTACTACGACCGCGAAACGGGACTTCACTACAACTTCTTCCGCTATTACGATCCGGCGACCGGGCGATATGCCAGCGCTGACCCCCTCGGTTTGGAAGCCGGTCCCAACAACTACGCTTACGTCGCGAACCCGCACCTCCTGACCGACCCGCTGGGGCTCATGGCGTGCGACGAGCTGAACGCCAAGAACCGGGAGAAGATCAACGAAGGCGGCTGGGACTTAATCGGCCACCACGGTACCGGAAAGCAGAATTCCGAAAGCATTCTCTCCGGTATCAACCCGCCCAAGGCCGGGTCAAACGCTGGTACGAACCTGGGCGACGGCTTCTACGTCACCCCGGACAAGAAAACGGCGAACGAATTTGCCGAGACATCTGCCTATGGTGATGCTCCGGAGATGACGGGCAGCTTTAAGCAGTGGCAAGCGGACACGGCTGCTTATGACGCGAAGGTGGCCGCTGGAAAGGACCACCAGGTGTTCGATATCTACGCGAAGCGAGATTCCGGCGGGAATAAGCTCGATATCGCCGAGGCCGACCCGAAGAGGATGCGAGAGGATCCCGCCTACAAGGAGAAGATGATGAACGATCACGACGCACTCACGGACAAGAACGAAAAGGGCAGCGGCCTCAACGAGACCAAGGTCAACCCGAAGGCGTACGACAGGTTGACGGCAGTGTTCAACGAGGACCCGAAGTAGCCGGGGAACTCACCCCAGCGGGACGCGGAACAGCTCGTCCGGGTTCGAGTCCCATCCCGAGGCCGTTGGCGAGTCCTGGACTACGACGGATCCTGGTAGCGGTCTCAGCGAGAAGAAGTAGTTCCGTCCGTGGCACCGGGCTCGGGCTCGATCGTCGAATTCGCGGAGGGCGGATGGCCTAGAATGCGGGCTCGCACCGCACGCTCCGGTGGGCCGTGACGTGCCCGATTCCGGGAGGTGCGACCGGAGGAGGCGCAACATGGCCAGGGACACCGACCGTCCGCTGCGGTCCGACGCGCAGCGGAATCGGGAGAAGATCCTGTCCACCGCGGCGCGGATGTTCGCCGAGCGGGGCTTGGACGCGCACCTCGATCACATCGCGAAGGAAGCGGGCGTCGGTTCCGGCACGCTGTACCGGAACTTCTCGACCAGGGAGGCGCTGATCGAGGCCGCCTACCGGCACGAGCTGAGCCGCCTCTGCGATGCCTCGCCGCACCTGCTGGCGACGTTGCCTCCGGGAGAGGCGTTGCGCGCTTGGATGGCCCGGGCCCTCGACTACGCGACGGCGAAGCTGGGGATGGCCGACGCGCTGCGCGCCGTCATCGATTCCGGTGGCGCACCGTACGACAAGAGCAAGGAAATGCTGCTCGACTCGATCACGCCGCTGCTGGACGCGGGCGCCCGCGCCGGGGTGATCAGGGACGACGTTCCGGCGGCGGACCTGCTGCTGGGCCTGTTCGGCATCGCGATGGCCGCCGGGGGAGCCGAGCACCGGGAGCAGGCCGAACGGCTGCTCGACCTGCTCTTCGACGGCCTCCGCGTGCGCTGACCCGAGTCAACGGCCCGTTCGTCCAATAGGAGTGGGCGAACGGTCCGTTCACTTCATCGGCATCGCCCCCACCAAGCTCATGGCCGCGCCGTCTCCCCGCGTTGCTCACGTCGGAAGCTGATTCGAGTGAACGGCCTGTTCGTCCAACGGGTTCGGACGAACAGGCCGTTCACTCCACTGGAATCGCTTCCGGGCGCGTGTGGTGGCGCTAGGGGGAGTCGGTTGTGGCTCGGTGGTGGGGATGTGGGTGAACGGCCCATTCGTCCAACGGGTTTGGGCGAACGGACCGTTCACTCCGGAGCGTCCGCGACGAAGCCGAACGCACAGCGGCCCGCCCACCCCGTTCGGGGCGGGCGGACCGCCGACGTGATCACCTGCGCACTACCCGGCCGCGTTGAGCACCCGGTCCAGGCTGATCGGCAGGTCCCGGTGCCGCACGCCGGTCGCGTGCCGCACGGCGTTCGCGATGGCGGCGGCGGTGCCGACGATGCCGACCTCGCCGACGCCCTTCACCCCGGACGGGTTGTCCTCGTCGGGGTCGTCGACCCAGTCCACCTCGATCTCGGGGACGTCGGCGTGCGCGGCGATGTGGTACCCGGCGAGGTTCGCGTTGGCCTGCCTCCCGGTCGCGTCCCGCACGCCCTCTTCGTGCAGCGCCATCGACAAGCCCATGATCATGCCGCCGGCGAACTGGCTGCGCGCGGTCAGCGGGTTGATGATCCGGCCCACCGCGAACATGCCCAGCAGCCGCCGCACCCGCACCTCACCGCTGGCCACGTCGACCGCGACCTCGGCGAACTGGGAGCTGAAGGAATGCCGTTCGAGCTGCTTGCGGGCACCGATCAGCTCGGTGGTGTCGGCCCGCGCGGTCACCGGTGCCCGCTCGCCCGCGGCGAGCTTCTTCTGCAGCGCCCGCGCCGCCTCGATGATCGCGAAGGACCAGGACTCGGTGCCGCGCGAACCGCCCGCGAGGAACGCGGGCCCGAAGTCGCTGTCGGCGATCCGGATCCGCACCGCTTCCAGCGGCACCTCCAGTGCTTCCGCGGCGACCTGGGACAGCGCGGTGCGCGCCCCGGTACCGATGTCGGCGGCGGCGATGCGCACCTCGTAGGTGCCGTCGGCCTCGGCGGTGATCGCGGCTGTGGAGGGCATCGGCCCGGCGCCGAACGAGCCCGCCGCGACCCCGGTGCCCAGCAGCCAGCGCCCGTCGCGGCGCATGCCGGGCCGCGGGTCCCGCTGCCACCAGCCGAAGCGGCTCGCGCCCTGCTCCAGGCAGTCCACCAGCCTGCGGCTGCTGAACGGAGTCCCGGAAACGGGTCCGACGTTCGGCTCGTTGCGCAGCCGCAGCTCCACCGGGTCGATGTCGAGCCGCTCCGCGAGCTCGTCCATCGCCGATTCCAGCGCGAACGACCCGGGCGCCGCGCCGGGTGCCCGCATCCAGCCCGGCGAGGGCACGTTCAACGGCACCACGCGAGTGCGGGTGCGGATCGCCTCCGACGCGTACATCACGCCGGTGAGCTCGGTGCCGAGCTCCACGAATTCCTTGATGGTGGAGGTGAACGACCTGGACTCGTGGTCGATGGCGCGCATCCGGCCGTCGGCGTCGGCGGCGAGCCGCACCCGCTGCTCGGTCGCGGACCGCAGCGACGTGACCGCGAAGACCTGCGGGCGCGTCAGCACCACCCGCACCGGGCGCTGCGTCAGGGTCGCTGCCATCACCGCGAGCACCAGCTGCGGACCGGCGGCCTTCGACCCGAAGCCGCCGCCGACGTGCTCGGAACGGACCCGCACCGACTCGGGAGTGAGGTCGAACAGCGTCGCCAAGATCTGCGCGACCAGGTAGGAACCCTGGTTGGCGTCGACGACCTCCAGCCGCCCGTCCTCCCAGCGCGCCATGGACGCGTGCGGCTCCATCGCCGCGTGGTGCTCCTCGGGAGTGCTGTAGGTCTGCTCGACGACGGCCGCGGCCCCGTCGGCTTCGGCGTCCACGTCGCCCTTGTCGACGGTGCCCGCGCCTTCCGGCGCGTACTCGGCGGGGTGGTCGGCGCGGAACTCGGAGTCGTGCGGCTCGACCTCGTAGGTGACTTCGAGGGCGTCGGCGGCGGCACGGGCCTGCTCCGGCGTCTTCGCCACCACCAGCGCCACCGGGTGCCCCACGTAGCGCACCCGATCGTCCTGCAGCAGCTGCAATCCCGGGTCGGGGCCGAAGATCCCGGCTTCCGGGTTCAGCCGCGGCGCGTTGCCGTGGTGCAGGACGGTGAGCACGCCGGGCATGTCCAGCACCGCTTCGTCGCCGATCGAGGTGATGCGGCCGTGCGCGGCGGTGGACAGCACGAGCGAACCGTGCGCGAGGTCCTCGATGGAGTGGTCGGCGGCGTAGCGGGCCGCACCGGTGACCTTGGCGCGGCCTTCGAGCCGGGTGCGGGCGGAGCCGGCGGTCCCGGTGTCGGCGGGGGAGGTGGTGCTCGTCGTGCTCACCCGCGGGTCGATCGTGGTCATCGGGTGGCCTCCTCGGTGATTTCGGTCAGCACGGACACCACGATGTTCCGGATGAGCGGCACCTTGTAACCGTTGTGCGGCAAGGGTTTCGCGGCGGAGAGTTCGGCGTCGGCGGCGGCGCCGAACTCCTCGGCGGTGGCGGCGCGGCCGAGCAGCGCCCGCTCGGCGGCGTGCGCCCGCCACGGCCGGTTCGCGACGGCGCCGAACGCGATCCGCACGTCGTCGACCACCCCGTCGCGCACGTCCAGCGCGGCGGCGATGGAGCCGTTGGCGAACGCGTAGGAGGCTCGTTCCCGCACCTTGCGGTACCGGGAGCGGGCGGCGAGCGCGGCACCGGGCAAGGTGATCCCGGTGATCAGCGCACCCGCGGGCAGTGCGATCTCCTGCTCCGGGTGCTCCCCGACGGGCCGGTGGAAGTCCGAATAGGACAGTTCGCCGGGGCCGTCCGCGGTCTCGTAGGACACCACGGCGTCGAAGGCGGCCAGCGCCACCGCCATGTCCGACGGGCTGGTCGCCGCGCAGTGCTCGGACCAGTCGAAGATCGCGTGGTTGTAGTGCTCGCCCTCGATCGCGGGGCAGCCGCTGCCGGGCACCCGCTTGTTGCAGGGCTGGGTGACGTCGGCGAAGTAGCCGCACCGCGTGCGCTGCAACAGGTTCCCGCCGACGGTCGCGACGTTGCGCAGCTGCCCGGAGGCGCCCGCGAGCACCGCCTGGGCGAGCGCGGGGAAGCGGCGCCGCACCTCGGGGTGGTTGGCCACGTCGCTGTTGGTGGCGGTCGCGCCGATGCGCAGCCCGCCGTCGTCGGTGACCTCGATGGCGTCCAGCGGCAGCCTGCGCACGTCGACCAGCTGCGGCGGGTTCTCCACGCCGGTCTTCATCAGGTCCACGAGGTTCGTGCCGCCGCCGAGGAACCGCGCGTCCGGGTTCTCGGCGAGCAGGGTCGTGGCCGTGCGCACGTCGGTGGCGCGCCGGTAGTCGAATTCCTTCATGCCGAGACCTCCGTTCCGCCGTGGGACACGGTGCTCTCGGCCTCGTGCATGGTGGCGGCCTGCGCGACCGCGCGCACGATCGAGTTGTGCGCGCCGCAGCGGCACAGGTTGCCGCTCATCCGCTCGCGGATCTCCGCGGCGTCCAGCGGTGGTGCGCCGGCGTCGGGCCGGACGTCTTCGGTGGCGGCGCTGGGCCAGCCCGCCGCGTGCTCCTCGATGACGGCGACGGCCGAACAGATCTGGCCGGGAGTGCAGTAACCGCACTGGTAGCCGTCGAAGTCGAGGAAGGCCTGCTGCACCGGGTGCAGCCGGTCGCCGTCGGCGATCCCTTCGACGGTGGTGACCTCGGATCCGTCGACGCCGACGGCGAACTGCAGGCAGGACACCGCCCGCTTGCCGTCGAGCAGCACGGTGCAGGCGCCGCACTGCCCTTGGTCGCAGCCTTTCTTCGTGCCCACCAGGTCGAGTTCGTCCCGGAGCGCGTCGAGCAGGGTGGTGCGGTTGTCGACCGTGAGGGAACGGTCCTCGCCGTTCACCCGCAGCGAGATGGTGGAGCTGTGGTGGGACATGGAGTCTCCGTCGGTATCAGACAAGGACGGGAAGTGACGTCGCGCGATGGTTCCGGGGCGTGCCGCGGTGGCCACCTTCGTGCTCACGAGACCGCGCGGCAGCGGTCGAACACGACCGTCGCCGCAGCCGGATCGTCGAAGGTCCAGTGGAAACCCATCCAAGCGGGGACGTCTCCACTTCACTGTAGGCGACCTGCGGCGGACCCGGCAAACCGCTCAACGACCCGGCGCTTCGGAAAAATCCCGCATTCGGCCACCTGTTCGGGTCGAATCGGATCGCGCGAGGTGAGCCGAACCGCGACCACATCAAGATGTGCGTCGCATCCAGGGATGTGAGGCTGGGTTCCCCGCGGCCGGAGCGGGCCTGGTCGCGGAGTCCTGCAGGTCGCCGAAGGTGGTCGGGAGAGACCACCGGCGAATCCGAGGTGGGCCGTCCCGCATGCCGATGATCGTTCGCGGGTGTTCCGGGCGGACCCCGGCCGAGGAGGAGCCGATGGCGGCGAGCGCACGGAAGCGGCGACATCGCGGGCAGCGCCTGGAGGACCAGGTCGACATCGTCGAGGAAGGCAAGGTCCGCCGTGCCGTGACCGCCGCGGGCATCGGCAACATGATGGAGTGGTTCGACTTCGGCGTCTTCAGCTACCTGGTCGTGATCACCGGGAAGGTCTTCTTCCCCGCGGGAAATCCGACGGTCCAGCTGCTGTCGACGTTCGCCACCTTCGCCGTCGCCTTCATCGTGCGCCCGCTGGGCGGATTCGTGTTCGGCCCGCTCGGCGACCGCCTCGGCCGCAAGCGGGTCCTGGCCATCACGATGATCATGATGGCGCTCGGCACCGTGGCCATCGGATTCATCCCCTCGTACGCGACGATCGGCATCTGGGCGCCGATCCTGCTGCTGGTCGCCAGGGTCGTGCAGGGCTTCTCCACCGGCGGCGAGTACGGCGGCGCCACCACGTTCGTCTCCGAGTACGCGCCCGACAAGCGACGCGGTTTCCTGGCGAGCTGGCTGGAGTTCGGAACCCTCACCGGCTACGCGCTGGGAGCGGCGGTGGTCACGATCCTGCTCACCACCCTCGGCGAGCAGGAGATGGTGAACTGGGGCTGGCGCATCCCGTTCCTGCTGGCCGGACCGCTCGGCGTGATCGGCCTGTACCTGCGCTTCCGCTTGGAGGAGACGCCCGCGCAGCAGCAAGCGGAGTCCTCGGCCGACGGCGAAGCCGACAGCGGTCTCGGCATCTACCGCACGATCTTCCGCGACCACTGGCGCCCGGTGCTGACCTGCGTGTCCCTGGTAGCCGTGTTCAACGTCGCGAACTACATGCTCACCGCGTACATCCCCACCTACATCACCGCGGACCTGCACTACGCCCACACCTCGGCGCTGGTGTTCGTGCTGGTCACGATGCTGGTCATCATGGGATTCGTGGTGCGGCTGGGCCGGATCTCCGACAAGATCGGCCGCCTGCCGATCGTCGCGGCCGGAGCCGGCGCGCTCGTCGTGCTGTCCTGGCCCGCGTTCTGGATGATCAGCCGCGGAGCGGTTTGGGCCGTGATCGGCGGCCTGATCATCCTCGGCCTGATGCTGATCTGCTTCAGCTCGACGATGCCCTCCACGCTCCCCGCGCTGTTCCCCACGCACGTCCGCTACGGCGGCGTCTCGATCAGCTACAACATCTCGGTGGCGGTCTTCGGCGGCACCACCCCGCTGCTGTCGGAATACCTGGTCAGCACAACGGGCAACACCACCGCCCCGGCGTTCGTGCTCATCGCCGCCGGGCTGCTCGGCCTGATCGCGTCCTGGTTCGCGAGGGAGACCGCGGGCCGCCCCCTGCCCGGAGCGAAACCCACCGCGGGCTCGCGGGAGGAAGCCCGCGAAACCTTGGCAGAACAGCGCGGCGAAGTGGACGGGACGACATGACCCGGCCCCCGCCTCGCGGAACTCCGGAGCGGAGGGCGATGACGGTGATCGATTCGCCGCGGATCGGGACGGTGATCCTGCTGCTGGCCACGCTGACCACCGGGCTGCAAGCAGGCACCTACTACATCTTCGCCTGCGGGGTGATGCCCGGACTGGAGCTCGGCGACGACCGGACGTTCGTCGCGGCGATGCAGCAGTTCAACGTCTCCTTCATCAACCCGTGGTTCCTCGCGACCTTCCTGGGCGCCCCCGTGCTCGCGCTGATCGCGGTCGTGACCCACCGCCGCACGCGGCGGGCGTTGTGGGCGTCGGTGACCGTCGGATTCCTGCTGGCCATGGCCACCGTCGTGATCACATCGGTGGTCCACTTCCCGCTCAACGCCGCGCTCGACGCCGCAGGACCACCCGACCGGGCGCCGAACCTGCACGCGGTCCGCGAGGCGAACGCCGCCACCTGGATCCGCTGGAACACCGTCCGCGCCGTGACCTCGACCGCGGCCTTGGCGGCGCTCTCGTACGCCTTGCTCATTTCAGGCCACCGAGAAGAACACCGGAAGTAACCGGAAGGCGAGCGCCGATTCATTCACGGCCGCCCCGGAATCAAGGCACCCCACACCCGCCAAAAGAAAAAACCCCAGGCCGATGACCTGGGGTTTCTGTGCGCCAACAGGGACTTGAACCCCGAACCCGCTGTTCTGGTGTCCGCGCTGTCCGGCATCTTCCAACGCTTGACGACAACCCCGGTCACCTGCATGAACGCCATGAGCAGAGGTGAGGTCGCTTGCCGTCATCTGACGTCGGCGAGGGTCGATTATTGGCACTTCATTGGCAACTTTTAGGCTGTGTCCACCAACAGTCACTCACGATTAACCCTGCCTCCGGAGGGCTTCCCAGCCGTGGCATCTTTCTGAAGCGCGGCTGGCCTCCCGCGTGGGGCAGCCAGTCGCGAGCATCGGTCAGGTGCAGTCGTCGTCGGTTGTCTGCGGGCTGCATGTGCCCCGGATGTGCCTCTAGGCGGTCGGTGACTTGGAACCTGCTGATTTGCGAGCAGCGGCGCGGTGGTTCGGCTGGCTGGACTGTGGATTCTTCGTGACGGCCTGTGTCGTCTAGTGCGACTTAACCGTTGTTCCGTGTCGTCTTGTCTCGAATGGTGATGACTTCGTGTCTCATCGATGATCGCTTGCTGTGTAATTCGAGAGCCAAGGTCACAAATTTGCTAGTGACGCTACATACTCCCGGCGTATACACTTCATCGAAGCAATCAAGCGTAGCGCGAATTAAGAGAGGATAAAAATGAAACAAAAAAGACGGACGATCTTTTCCCAGAAAAGTACGCCAGACGAAGTTGACGGAAACGCGCTCTCGTTATATCCAGTTAAACTCTATATGGATGAATCCGGAAATGGGAACCAGCGAGATCCATTACTCGTAGGGGGGATTGTTGCCGACATTGAATCAGAAAGCTTGGAGTCTGAAGTTGAGCAGCTGTATGAGAACCTTGCTGCCCGCCGGTATCTCAGGGGTTACGAAAGCTTCGAGAAATTTCGAGAGCATGGGTTCCATGCCAGCAGTGATTCTGTTGAAATTTCTGTACCCTTCTTTAGGCTAATCCAAGAGAGCGTGGCGTTCAAGGCTTATGTTTACATAACAGATCGAAGTGGACTCTCTCCTCTTTCGGAAGTTGAGCAAATTAAGGAACTTTACGCAGCCCTGGTTTCGGATAATCTGATTCGATACCGCAGGGAAGAAGAAGTTTTTTGCTATATTGAGGAGAATAGCTCACTTCGTGAATTTGCCCGGCAACTGCCGTTGATTGCGCCACGCAAAGCGGTCGAAAAGCTAGGGCGTAAGGTCTCGCTTCCGACGCTTCGGGTCGAAATGGTAAAAAAGCGTGAAAAGATTTTGGTATCTATCATTGATTATATTATGATGGCCATCAGTCGCTGGGCTCGTGATCAGTACTTGAGAGATATAACTAAGCGAGGATACCGCAATTTTCGAGAAGTGGAGTCGACCATATCATTATTGTATTCGGTCGAGCATGGAGTCCTGCTGAATCGGAATTCTGGCGCGAACTGAAGGGGTGTGATATGCTACGCAAGGCGGAGCCATCGTCAGAGTAGTGTGCGACTACGCACACGTTGCAGCAGAGGTCATGCGCAGTGTAGGGACATGGCTCCGCCCCTTACTTTGAAGATGAGGCAGACGACGTAATGGCTAAATTTACGGTTGAAGATCTCGCTCAGTTTGCGGGCACGTCCGTGAAATACTTAGGTGTTATTGCTGATAGATTGCCTTCCGGGCGAGACTTTCAGTCGTTTAGTCATGCCACTCGGGGTGGGGGGACTAGGGAAATAGTGGCTCCGGCTGCTCCTCTGGATAATATCACAAAAAACCTTTATCGTAACTTTGTTCAGGAGTTTTCCTACTCTCCGCCGATGCACGTTCATGGCTTTATCAAAGGCCGCTCTACTCTGACAAATGCGATGGAGCATTTGGCTAAGCCATGTGTTCTAAGGGTGGACCTCAAAGAATTTTTTCCTTCGATTAGTTTTTCTCGGGTGCAGTCTTCTTTAGCTCAGCAAGGATTAAATCCGGATGCTGCGGAAATCTGCTCCCGCATTGTGACAATCAATTCGGTTTTGCCGATCGGGTTAAGTACGTCACCTCTGTTGTCTAATCTAGTTTTTTATGATACTGACGTTAAGTTGGCGGAATACAGCAAGATTCAAGGGTTATCGTTCACCAGGTACGTGGATGATTTGATTTTTTCTGGCGATGTCAATGATCGGCAACTGCTAGATATTCGTGAAATACTTGAGGAGGATGGATGGTCTGTTAATGATCGAAAAGTAGCTTTTATGCGACGTGGAGGACCGCAGTATGTGACCGGGCTTTACGTGGGCTGCGCAGATAGACCGCGTGTGCCTCGTGCAATAAAGAAGCAGCTCCGCTGGGTGACGCACATGATTAAAACTGTGGGTTACGAGGTATATTATGAAGATTTTGGCGGCGGAGAGTCAGAAATGTTTCCGAATCGCCTATTGGGGTGGGCTCGGTATGTTGCTTCAGTAGAGCCGGAAATCGGGAAACCGATGCTGAAGTTTTTCTTGGAAAATATCCCCGCCAATAGTTATTTTGGCGGTTTCGGAAGTATGGATTCTCCCGGGATTCAAGGTAAAAGTTTCTCTATTGGTGAATATATACGTATCCATCGAGATTCGCTGAGGCGTAACGAGTGAATTCAAATTAATTATATTTGATTCAATTTTCCCTGGTTGTCGACCACCGCCGGGCAACCCGCTACGCCTGATGAGGCAAAGCTGCCAGTAGGAACTGGCAAGATGTCCGCCTACGTAGCGTGCCCAGCACGGTGTAGAGAAATTTGCGAGAAAGCGCGACGCTTCACGATATCTCGTTAACCTGACTGTGCCTCCTATGCCTCGAAATCAGCTTGTGCGATGTGCTTCGGTCTTTCATGCGGCCCCTGCGTGGTTCCTGGCCGCCTGCCTTCCTTCTGCGCCCCGGACGCCGGGGGGCGCTGGGACCGGCGCCAGCCGCACGCCCGGCGACCCCCGACTTGGCCGGGGCTCGCATACAGCAGGCAGGCGGCCCCGCAGGGGCCGCCCTTGATGAAGAAAAGAAACTCTGAACACGAGCGCTCTGGGGCGCTGGCCTGGGCCTAGAGCTCGTGGAGCTTGTCGAGGACGTGTCGCAGCAGTGGAACGGTAGGCGTCGCCCACGTTGGGCTTGGCGGCGCTTCAGACATGACACGAGGGGCGGGGATCTCCGGCGGCGTCTCGGGGAAGAGTTCTCCGCGCCACGCGGTGATGTACCCGGCAGGTTCCATTCTGGTGCGGTGCTTGCCCACGATGCCCAGCTTCGTAGGTCAGTTCTGCTCTGTGCGGCCGTTCCGGATCTGAGCGATGCGTCCTTTGGTGATGCCGAGGGAGTCGGCGACGTCGGCGTAGGTCATGCCGTTGACTCGGTGGGCACGCTCGATCGCGCTGCGGCGGAGTGCGGCCAGTTCTGTGACCCGTCGGCGGCACTCGTTGATCAGCTCGGTGGCTCGGGTGGCCTGGCGCACGGGATCGTGCTCCTGGCGTACTTCTTCGATGTCGTCCCAGGTGGTGGTTTCGCTGCTTCGGGGCGTTGCCTGTTCCGGAACTAGCGGCGTTGTCGAAGATTCGTTGATGGCGTCGTCGGCAGGCGGCGGTGTGGTGGTCATGACTCAGCCGCGGCTGTCGATGATCAGCGGCTGCTCGTCGCCGTGGAGTGCTTGGGCGAGCCGGACTAAGGCGGCTGCCAGCTGCTCGCGCTGGCCGGTTGTTGCGCGCCCGGCTCCGATGTCGAAGGCGGCATCGTCGAGCGCCCACTGCGCCTGGCGCAGCAGCACCGCTAGCGATCGGGACTCGTCGGACATCCCATCCTCCAATCGCGCAGGTCAATACGACTCAATCGAGACATTCAACCATAAGGACTCAAACGAGCCTAGGGATAGGCATCTAAACGAGCCAAATGCGACAGTTCGTGGGTGGCGCAACCTCGTCTGGTCCCGACCGGTGACCTTGCGCGTGAGCTGGGTATCAGCACGCGCACTGTCGCTCGTTATGTGCGCGAAGGCTTGCTGGTCCCGACCGAGGTCACGCTTGGCGGTCACTACCGGTGGGACATAGACGACGTCCGGCAGCAGATCCGCAAGCGTCGCGCCGATTCCGGCGAAAACTGAGGGGCTCAGGCGTCCCAGCAGACGGCGGCGATGCTCTTGTCGTCGTGGCGCTTCGACCGTGGAAGGTCCGTCCCGTCCGGGTCCACGTGGGCTTCCCATGCCTGGCAGCGCTCTAGCTCGGCGAACAAGTCCGCAGAGCTCATCCCAGCCATGCGAGGCCAGTCGTCGGCCTCGATGTGAGTCATCGTGTTGAACGCGCCATCGGTGGCCAGCACGGCCCACGGGGATTCGCGGACGTTCCGCGACCGCACCAACGCGTGAGCAGCTGCCGCTGGGGCGGCCTCGGCGATCCAGTACCCGCCCTCGCGGTTTCGCCGTTCGGCTTGGGCGTCTTGCAGCTCTCGCAGCATGGTGCGGTGGTGCTCGTCGTAGCCCGCTCCGGACGCGAGTCGGTCCCGGTAGGCACGTCGTTCGGGGAGTTCCAGTTCATCGAGCCTGGGGTCCTCGAACACCCCCGCGGCCGTGATGATCGGGCTGTCGCCGAGAACTAGCTCGTCTACCTGGTCGCCACTGCGGCGCACGATCGCGACCGTGCTCGATGGCGAGTCACCCGGCGTCAACTCCAGCATGTCGACCGCAGCTCGGATCGACTCGGAGAGGACTGCGCGCAGATCCGCGGCAGGCTCCTGCCTCAACCGGAGTTGAAGAGCTTCGCCAAGGGTGGCCGCGTACAGGCTTGCCGGGACGGGGACCGGGCGGAACGCCGATGCTCCGTCGAGCACGATCACCGCGTTCTCGGTGGTCAGGATCTTGTCGTCGCTGTCGGCGTAGTCGGGCAGCTGGGCCGTTTCGATGCGCATCGGGTCACCACGCGAAGGGGCCGGCGGCGAGTTCGCTACCGGTGATAGTCAGGCCGTCGTAGGTGCAGCGAACCGCCAGGCTGAACGAGACGTCGCCGACCTGGCGGAACAGCTCGGCGAGGTTCGTGGTCAGGTAGTGAGCCGCGCCGAGGGAGCCGATCGCGTGGATTCCGGCGACATGGACGATCACGCGGTCGTCGTAGCGGTGGCGGGCCACGTAGGCGATGTCCGCGGACTTCGGTTCGTCATCGTCGGCGGGGGAGCCGTAGCGCTTTCCGGTGGGACGGTGCTCGAACCACCAACGGCCCCCGTCCTTGACCAGTGCGGCGCGTTCGTCCTCGGCTAGCAGTGCGCCCGCGACGGGTGCGGACTTCGGGCCGCAGACCACCAGAGCGTCACCGGATGGAAGCTCCTCGGTCTCCGGGCCGACGTGGAACTTGTCCACCGCGAACCGCATTGCACCCAACAGGTCTTCGAACTGCGCCTGGGTTGCGGAGTCCTCAGCGGCGATCAGCGGGCGCTCGCGGTCGGTGACCTGGTAGCGGTAGGGGATACCGACACTGACCGGGCCGACGCCGAAGATCACCCGTTCGGGACCGGCGGCGTCCTTCTTCACCTGACTCACGCGGCCCTTGGTGATCCCCAGGGCGGTCGCGATCTCGGTGTAGCTCATGTCCAGATCGCGGTGAGCTTCCTCGATCGCAGCCTTGCGCAGGCGAGCCAACTCGGCGGCGCGCTGCTGGTACGTGGTGATCAGCTCGGTGGCGCGCAGGCCGCGTCGGATGGGGTCGGCCTCCCGGCGGACCGCCTCGAACTCGTCCCGCGTCGTCATGCCGCAAGTTTAGACCCCCTTGACAGCTCTCGCGGAAGTGCCTAGCTTGTGTTTAGACCCCCTCAACACGTCGGCGGCCTTGCATGCCGGAGCGTTTAGGGGGGTAAACGATCGAAGTTCTTGGAGGCAGTGGTGCGGAACATCCCGGTGAACTTGCAGGGCTACAAGTTGATGGTGACGGAGTCTCCGGCGTTGAAGATGCGGGAGAACGACAACGGCGTCGAGGAAGTGGTGACGGACCGGTCTGGGGTTCAGCACTTCGTGGTGTCGTTGTTCGCGAAGAAGCGTCCGCAGGAAGGGCAGTTCGCGGAGAAGGGTGAGGAGATCAAGGTGACCCTGACCGCGGACCCCGGTGACGGGTTCGAGGAGGGCACGTACGTGCAGTTGATCGATGCGACGGTGTCGCCGTGGCAGACCGAGCGCAACGGCCGCTACGCCTCCGGGCTCGCGTACCGCGCGGCGGGACTGACTCCGCAGATCTGATCTCCGCCTCTCTGGGCGTGACGGTCTTTATCTAAAGCATTTTTTCAAGCCGTTTTTGTGGGCTGTTTGTTCTTTGATGAATTCCATAGTGGGCCGATCTATGCCTTTTTCCGGCACGAATGTGTGTGCCGGTGGGGCTTTGTTGGTCCCCGAGCCTGCTGGTGTTGCCGTGGGCTCGGGGGTCTTCATGGCCTTGTCCATTTTGAGAGGACCAGATGATGTGGGTTCGTTCTGATCGGGATTTTTGGTGTCACGGTTCCGGCTGCGTGGGTGGCCGGTGGCATCTCGCCGACAACGGCGAGTGACAAGAGAAAGGGGTGATCAATTGTGGCGATGGAGCAGGCGTTGAAGCGGGTGGGTCCGGCGTCGGTGGCGGTGACGCGTCTGGAGGTGTTGGCGCGGTTCGTGGATGAGCTGGACCAGGACTTGGGCCGGGTGGCGTTCCTGGAAGACGACATCGTCGACGCACGCCGGTTCGCCGATATCGAGGACCAGGCGCAGCAGGCGCAGGTGGCGTTGACCCGGTTGCGGGACGCGCTAGCCGAACACGGCGGTGCCGTGGTGGCGAAGGGATACAAGTGATGACACGGGGCGAGAGCGTGTACGGGACGGTGCGGCGGATTGATTCCTCGATGGCCGCGATGAATCGAGTCCTGCGTAAATTCGGGACACCGAAGGAAGTGGCGTTCGAATTGCGGGCGGTGAAAACCGCTGTCGGGGAGGTCATCGCGCAGTTGGAGATGGCCGAACGACGCAGCTAGACCGCAAGACCAGAACACATCGGCACCGGGGTGCCGGACTCCTCACCGAGTCCGGCACCCCTTTCTCATGCGCACACAGTATTTCCGGGGAGCAGATTATGACGGACACACGGGTAGCAGTGGGTATGACTCCGGCACGAGCGGTAGGGAAGTGGGTGGCGCGGCATCCGCGTTCCATGACGAGCACGGTTGTGCTGGGGGCGTCGGTGGTGTGGCTGGGCTACCTGGTGGTGCTCAGTGCCGCCACTATCGCTGTGGTTGCCGGTGCCTCCTGGTGCGTGCTGGATCGTCCGACGTTCGATCGGTTCGCGGGCCGGTTGTTGCGGGCGTGGTGGAGACGGTGGGCGGTCTACCAGCGCCAGTGGTTCGACCTCGCCTACCGCGCCGGACTCGTCGTGACCGATCACCGGGGCCGGTCGTGGGCACCGAAGGTGCTCCGAGTGTCGTCGTCCTGGTGCTGGGACCACGTGCGCATCCGCATGGTCAAGACCCAGGAACCCGGCGACTTCGAAGCCGTCCTGGAACGCCTCGCCAACGCCTACCGGGCACGCCGGGCCACCGTCCGCACCCTCAAGCCGGGTGTGATCAGCCTGGATTTCCAGCGCCGCGAACCGTTCGACGAGATGCCGGTTCCGCTGCCTGCGCTGCCGGAGTCGGTGGAGTCGGTGGATCTGGGCCGCCTGGTGATCGGGCGGACCGAGTACGGGCGGGATTTCGCCCTCGACCTCCTCAAAGGCCTGCACATCCTGTTGGCCGGGGCCACCGGTTCCGGGAAGGGCTCGTGGTTGTGGGGCTTGATCCGGCAGTTGGCGCCTCTGATCCGGGCGGGCTCGGTGCGGTTGTGGGTGATCGACCCCAAAGGCGGCATGGAGTTCGGCGCGGGCCGGGAAATGTTCCACCGCTTCGCCGACAGCGACGAAACCGGCCTCGACCTGATGCGCGAGTACGTCGAAACCTTGGACGCACGGAAGGAAGCTCTCGGCCGCCAAGGCATGCGCACCGCGACGGCATCGGCTGAGACGCCGATGGACGTGCTGATCGTCGATGAGCTGGCCGCGATGACGCAGTACTGCACCCGCGACATTGCCCGTGAGTTCGAACAGCTACTGGGCAAGGCCCTAACGCAGTACCGGGCCGTACTCGGTCGGGTGGTGGGGGCGGTGCAGGAGCCGCATAAGGACAACGTGCCGATGCGGGGCCTGTTCCCCACCAAAATCGCCCTACGCCTCGACGAAGCCTCGTATGTGGACATGACCTTGGGCGAAGGCGTCCGCGACCGCGGGGCACTCGCGGATCAGATTCCGGAGATCATGCCGGGCGTCGGCTACGTCAAACACGACGGCCGCCGCGAACCCCTCCGAGTACGGGCCGCGTTCACCAGCGACGACGACATCGCCGCCTTGGTCGCCTACTGCACGGTCACGCCTCTGCGCCGCACCGTGCGACGCCCGGCGCCCCGCCGCAGTGCTATCGCGGAGATCACCGAAGCCGACCTCGAACACATCGACTCCTTCGACGGCGACGACGAAGACCACGACGCGGCCTAACCGAAATTTCCCTTTTCCCTTGCTGTGATTGGAGATTCGCCATGTTCCATGTGCATTTGACCCTGGGCTCGTTAGCCGCGCTCGCCCTGACCGGACTGCTGGCCGTGGGCCTGGTGGCCCTCGTCTGGGCGCTGGCCGGTCCGGCTGCCGGGCTCCTGGTGCTGCTCGTGCTCGCGCTGATCGTGCAGGGCGTCAAAGCCCTGATCACCACCACAACCGAGGAATAGGAAAGGAGACGGGCGATGTGGCCGTTCCGCAAGAACACCGAGCAAAGCGCCGGGAAAACCCGGCGGGTGGAGCGGCTGGGGGCACGCATCGCCGAGTCCAAACAGCTGCGTCCCCTGTCTCTCGATCCGGACTTGATCGCTGTCGCGATGGAACGCACCCGGCGGCGCACTGTGGCTGGGCTGTGGTTCTTTCTTGCTCTCGGGCTGTCGTTCACGACCACCGGGGTTCAAGCGTTCCTCGCCGGTGACGCCACGGCCGATGATCCGGTGTGGTGGGCGGCGTGGACGGTGGAACCGATGTTCGCGGGGCTGCTGATCCTGCTGCTGAACTTCGAAGCCGTGATCCTCGCCCACGGAGTCGAGCCCGGTCACCACTGGTGGACGCGAATCAAACGGGTCTTGCTGGGCACGACGTTGTTCATGAACGTGATCCCGCAACTCGACCCCGCCCGGTTCCAACTCGGATCGCTCGCGGTCCACCTGATCATCCCCGTGGTCGTCTACGGCCTCGCCGAGGTCATCCCAGTAATTCAGGCCCGGTCACGGCAGGTCGTGATGCAGGGCTACGCCGACGCGGCAGAGCATGACTCACCTGCGGAAACCGAGGAAGTAGTCCCGCAGCCGGCCCCGGTTCCCGCCGCGCCGGAAGCACCGATGCCGACGCCTCCGGCAGTTCCGGCTGAGCCGGTGAAGCGGGGTCCGCGTCTCCCGGCGCATGTCGTCGACGCGCTCAAGCGTGCTCGGGACCAGGCGGCCGAAGAGGGACGTGGGTTCGCTCCGGCGGACGTGCAACAGGTGGTGAAGGTCCCGGACGCGATGGCTGCTGCCATCCACGCCGATCTCATCACCACCTGACCGAAAAACCGTTGCCACAACTGAATAAGCACAACCCCAACGAAGGCGGAGCACCACCACCGAACGACATCGGTGGTGCTCCGCCTTCGTCATGTTCGAAAGGACCACCTCTGATGGTGCGTACTGACCGGGCGGTCGTGGACCGCTACCAACGACGACTCCAGTCCACCGACTACTCCCGCTGGCGCGACCAGGTCGAAGCCACCGGCGGATGCACCCACCCCGTCCGCATGACCGGCGCATGGACCGTCACCGACAACACCACCCGCGAAGTCCTCGACCACAAGGGCGGGCACGTCATGGTGCCCTGCGGAAACCGCCGTGAATCGGTCTGTGCCGCCTGCTCCGACCGGTACGCCGCCGACGCCTTCCACCTCCTCCGCGCCGGGCTCTCCGGCGGAACCAAAGGCGTCCCCGAACACGTGACCGAACGGCCGAGGGTCTTCCTCACCCTCACCGCGCCCTCGTTCGGCCCGGTCCGCGACGACGGACAGCCCCGCTTTCCGACCCGGTACGACTACACCGGGCACGTCCTGTTCAACGCACACGCCGGACAGCTCTGGCACCGGTTCGTCATCGCGCTACGCCGCCACCTCGCACGAGCCGCCGGGATCCGCGTCCGCGACTTCGCCGACCACGCCCGGCTCTCCTACGCCAAAGTCGCCGAGTACCAGCGCCGGGGCGCGATCCACTTCCACGCCGTGATCCGCCTCGACGGACCCGGCGGCGCCTCGGACCAGGCCCCGGCGTGGGCGACTCCGGAACTGCTAAGCGATGCCATCCATGCGGCGCATGCGCAGGTCCAGATCACGACACCGGAGATCGACGGCCGAACCTGGGAGTTGGCGTGGGGCCGTCAGATCGACGTCCGCACCATCAAACCCGCGAACGCCCCGGACTTCGAGGACGGCGACGGCGAGATCACCGACGACCGGCTGTCCTCCTACGTCGCGAAGTACGCCACCAAGGGCACCGGGAAGTCCGAGGCGGCGGACCGGCCGATCCGCTCCGACGCCCACATCGAACAGCTCCGGATCAACGAGCACTACAAGCAGCTCATGCGCACCGCCTGGACGCTCGGCGTCCTGGAGGAGCTGGATCACCTCAACCTGCGGCGCTGGTGCCACATGCTCGCCTTCCGCGGCCACTTCCTGTCCAAGTCCAAGGCGTTCTCCACGACGTTCAAGCAGATCCGTGGCGACCGGCAGCGCTTCCGCCTCGAAGCCGCTCTCGACGAACTCGGCGTCACCGAAGAGTCGGTGACCGTGGTCAACCACTGGGACATGACCAGCGTCGGACACCGCACCCCAGAGGAACGCGACATCGCCGAAGGCATCGCCCAACGACGACGCGACACCCGCAAACACCACCACACCACCGAACGAAAGGACTGACCCGCCATGCACAAGCTCTGGGGACCGCAGGACGTGGCCGACTACTTCGGCGTCCCGGTCGGCACCGTCTACCAGTGGCGCACCCGAGGCACCGGCCCCACCGGTAAGCGGGTCGGCAAGCACGTCCGCTACCGGCCCGAAGACGTCGAAGCATGGTTCGACGCACAACCCGAGGGGGTGATCTGATGTCCGGTCGGCTTCCGCTGCCGCTGGGCAGCATGGGAGAGATCACGGTCAAATCGGTCGGCAAGTCCTATTCGGCTCGGGTCTGGTACCGGCGCGAGGACGGCAGCTATGTGGACGTGCGTCGCCGTGGCAAGACCAAGGAGAAGGCGAAGCAAGCGGTCCGGGACGCGGTCAACAGCCTCGCTCCACCGGCGGCTCCCGGTGCCGACCTGACCGCGTCGTCCCCGTTCGGCGAAGCGGCCGAGCAGTGGCTGACTCAGTTCCGCGCCGACGCGGAAGACGGCATCTACTCGCTGACCACGCTGGACACCTACGAGAACGTCTACGCAAACCACGTCAAGCCCGAGTTCCAGAACTTCCGGCTGTTCGAGGTGAAGACACCAGCGGTCAGCAACCTGTGTCAGCGCAAGCTCAAGGCGAACAGCCTGACCTTGGCGAAGCTCGTCAAGGCCGTGATCAGCAACATCATGGCCTTCGCCATCCAGGCCGGCGCCGTGGAGCAGAACCCGGCCAAGGGGATCGCTGCCTTGAGCGAGCGCCGCGCCAAGGTCAAGCGTAAGAAGCCGCGCGCGCTGACCAAGGACGAACTGCGGGACCTGCTCGGCAAGCTCGACGTCGATGAGGAAGCGAAGGCACGCGACCTGCCCGACCTGGTGCGGTTCTTCATCGCCACCGGCGAACGCATCGGCGAGGCCCTGGGAGCCCACTGGGAGGACTTCGACCCGGCGGCCAAGAAGCTGCGGATGAGCGGCAACCTGATCCGGGCACGCGGTCAGGGCACGCGCCGCAACGATGGCAAGAGCGACGGCTCGGCGCGGGACATCGCGTTGCCGGACTGGGCCGTGCGGATGCTCTCGGAACGAGCCGAACAGCTCGGCGACGTCGACCCGGCGAAGCCCATCTTCACCAACACCCAGGGCGGCTACCTCAACTCGTCGAACGTCGGCAACCGGACCTGGATCCCGTTCCGCAAGCGCGCGGGCTACGAGTGGGTCACCTTCCACACGATGCGGAAGACCGTCGCGACGCTGCTTGATGAGGCGGGGCTCACCGCTCGTCAAGTGGCCGACCTGCTCGGCCACTCCCGGGTGTCGATGACCCAGGATGTCTACTTCGGGCGAGGCCAGCAGTCCCGTGCGAGCGCGGACGCGCTGGCGTTCGTGGACTCCAACGGACAATCCGACGAAGTTGGCAATTAATTGGCAACCGAGCCTGGCAAAGAAAAACCCCAGGTCGTTGACCTGGGGTTTTGGTGCGCCAACAGGGACTTGAACCCCGAACCCGCTGATTAAGAGTCAGCTGCTCTGCCTGTTGAGCTATTGGCGCTTGTGGTGTCCTCCAGGTTTTCGGTCTTGGACCGTCTCCCTGGCGACGAAAGAAACTTTAGCACGGGGTTTCGGAGGTCGAATCGGGGGGTGGTGCAGCGGCGCCGGAGGCGGGTTTGTGCCGGTCGGGGCGGGGTTCGGGCGATGTCGTGGGCAACCTGGAGGCGGGGTCGTGCGTCTCATGGACGAAGGTCCGCGGATTGACTCTTCGTGCACGGCTGGTCGTCGGACACACGGTCGGGGGTTTGATGCACACTGTTCTCAGGCGGATGTTGGGGATCGGATCGAACGGACAGTCACGCATGAAGCTGTTTCTTAACTCTGTCGGGAGAGTTACCGGGCGCTGGTCTCGCGGGATTCCTGCCGTGATCCTCGTGCTGGTGGGGCTGTTGGTCGCGAGCTGCAGCGGGTCCGGGGGCGAGGGGGCGCCGGCCGCGCCGCCGCCTCCGCCGTCCGTGCGGTTCGATCCGGTCGACGGGGCGCAGCAGGTCTCCCCGGTCGCGCCGATCACGGGGGCCGCGGAAAACGGGAAGATCACCGGCGCGGTGCTCACCAACGAGGACGGCAAGCAGGTCGCGAACACCGTCACGCCGGACGGGGCCGGCTGGAGCGTGAGCGAACCCCTCGGTTACGGCACCACCTACACCGCCGAGCTCACCGTGCAGGGCGCGGCCGGGGCGCCGGTGACGCAGCGGACCACGTTCACCACGATCGAACCCGAGAACCAGACCTACGTGTCGATGAACCCGCTCGACGGGCAGACGGTCGGCGTCGGCCAGCCGTTGGCGTTCTACTTCTCCGAGGACGCGCCCGCGCCGGACAAGGCGAAGGCGGAGGAAGCGATCCGCATCCAGACCGAACCGGCCGTGGAGGGCGCCTTCTACTGGTTCGACGACCGCGAAGTGCACTGGCGCCCGCAGGAGTACTGGAAGTCCGGCACCAAGATCACCGTGAACGCGGACGTCTACGGCAAGGACCTCGGCAACGGCTCGTGGGGCGAGGAGAACCGCTCCGCGACGATCACCATCGGCGACGAGGTGGTGCTGCACGCCGACGGTGCCAGCCACCAGATGTCGGTCAAGGTCAACGGGGTCACCCAGCGCACCATGCCGATCTCGCTGGGCAAGCCCGAATGGCCGTCCAACAACGGCGTGCACGTGGTCACCGAGCACCACCGCAAGAAGGTCATGGACTCCTCCAGCTACGGCCTGGACGTGGACAACGGGGGCTACCGCACCGAGGTCGAATGGGCGGTGCGCATCTCCAACGGCGGCGAGTTCCTGCATGCCGCGCCGTGGTCGGTGGGCCAGCAGGGCAGCAGCAACGTCAGCCACGGCTGCATCAACATGAGCGACGCCAACGCCCGGTGGGTGTACGACCTGCTGAAGAAGGGCGACGTCGTGGAGATCACCAACTCCGGCGGGCCGAACCTGCGGTCCTGGGACGGATTCGGCGACTGGCAGGTGCCGTGGAAGGAATGGGTCGGCGGCAACCGCTGATCCGATTCGACGTGGAGGCGCCCCTTCGGGGGCGCTTTCGCTTTTCCCGGGCCCCGGCAACGCGAAAGGCCCGCTCCGAAATGGAGCGGGCCTTTCGCACGGGGTGAGTGACGGGATTCGAACCCGCGACTCCTGGGACCACAACCCAGTGCTCTACCGACTGAGCTACACCCACCGCAGCTTCCGATCGGCCGATCAACCGGCTTTCCGGAGCAACACGAATATCCTAGCGTGCGCCGTCGGGCCGGTCGTCACCGGGCTCCCAGCCACCTGGGCCGAACCGGTTAACCGCGTCATTCGACCTGGTGAGCGGCCTTGCCGGTGTCGCCGAGGCCGTCGCCGTCGAGCAGTTCGGCCGCCACGGCCTGCGCCTGCTCGCTGCTCGGTCCCGGCTGCGGGACGAACGCGGTCCGGCGGTAGTACGCCAGCTCGCGGATCGATTCCCGCACATCGGCCAGCGCGCGGTGCGCGAGGCCCTTCTCCGGCTGCGCGTAGTAGATCCGCGGGAACCAGCGCCTGCACAGCTCCTTGATGGACGACACGTCCACCATGCGGTAGTGCAGGTGCGCGTCCAGCGCGGGCATGTCGCGGGAGAGGAAACCGCGGTCGGTCGCGATGGAATTGCCAGCCAGCGGCGCCGAGATGTTCTCCGGCACGTGCTCGCGGATGTAGTCCAGGACGCGTTGTTCGGCTTCGGCGGTGGTGACCGCGGAGCGCCGTACCTCCTCGGTCAGCCCGGAGCGTTCGTGCATGTCGCGCACCACTTCGGGCATCCCCGACAGGGCCTCGTCCGGGGCGTGGATCACGATGTCCACACCGTCGCCGAGGATGTTGAGGTCGGCATCGGTGACCAGGGCGGCGATCTCGATCAGGGCGTCGGAGCCCAGGTCGAGCCCGGTCATTTCACAGTCGATCCACACTAGACGGTCGTTCACCTCACCGAGCCTAACGCGGTGCCCCGCGGCGCCGGGACCGCCTCGGCGCCGCGGGGACATCACCGTTCGGTCTCGGTGGGTCCCGGTTCCTCGCGTAGGCGGGCGGGCACCACCTTGCCGGTGGCGTTGCGCGGCAGCTCGGCGAGGAACGTGACGTCCCGCGGCAGCGCGAACTTCGGCAGCGCGGGGCGGACCCGTTCGCGCACGGCCTCCGCGTCGAGGTCCGCGTCTTCGGTGAGCACGACGTACGCGGCAAGGCGCTGCCCGAACTCGGCGTCGTCGACGCCGATCACCGCGACCTCGGAGACCTCGGGCAGCGTGGCGATGGCGTCCTCGGTCTCCTTCGGGTACACGTTCTCGCCGCCCGAGACGATCATGTCGTCCTCCCGGCCGACGACCTGCAAGCGGCCCGCTTCGTCGATTCGCCCCAGGTCACCGGTGCTGAGCATGCCGCCGCGCACTTCTTTGCCGCCGCCGCCGGTGTAGCCCTCGAACAGCATGTCGTTGCTGACGAAGATCCGCCCGGTCTCGCCGTCGCGCACCTGCGCGCCGTGCTCGTCGAGGATCTTCAGGCTGGTGCCGCGGGGCGGGCGGCCCGCCGTGCCGGGGGACTCGGCGAGGTCCCGCGGATTCGCGATGCTGACCCAGGACGCCTCGGTGGAGCCGTAGAAGTTGTAGAGCACCTCGCCGAAGACCCGCTGGAATCGGGTGGCCAGGTCCGCGGGCAGCGCCGAGCCGCTGGCGGCGACGATGCGCAGCGACGACGTGTCGTAGGGCTGCAGCGCCTCCCGCGGCAGGTCGAGGATGCGCTGCAGCATCACCGGGACCATGAACATCGCCGTGGCGCGGTGCCGCTGGACCGCGGCGAGCGCCTGCTGCGGTTCGAACTTGCGGCGCAGCACCAGGGTCGCGCCGATCGCGGAGCCCAGCTGGAACGCGGCCAGCCCCCAGGTGTGGAAGATCGGTGCCGCCAGCAGGATCCGCTCCCCGGCGCGCAGCGGCATCCGCGACATGATCGTCGCCGCCGGGCCGACGCCGGGCGGCGCGGGCCTGCGGGCGCCCTTCGGCGTTCCGGTGGTGCCGGAGGTGAGCACGATGATCCGCGCGTGCCGGGGCCTGCGCGGCAGCGCGCCGCCCGTGGAGCTGCCGATGAGGTGCTCCAGCGTGGCCTTGCGGGTGGTGCCCTCGGTCCAGGCGAGCACCACGTCGAGATCCAGGTCGGCCGAATCCTCGACGGCGAGGTCTTCGGTGAACTCGACGTCGGTCACCAGCAGGTCGGCCTGCTGCTCGGCCAGCACGGTGCGCACCTGCTGCGGGCGCAGGCCGGTGTTGAGCAGCACCACGTCCACGCCGAGCTTGCCGCAGGCCACGATCGTCTCGACGAGCCCGTGGTGGTTGCGGCACAGCACGGCGACCCGGCTGGTGTCGCGGATGCCGCGGGCGCGCAGGCCCTTCGCGAGGCGGGTGGTGCGTTGTTCCAGTTCGAGGAAGCTCAGCGCGCCGCGCTCGTCGATCACGGCGGGCCGGTCCGGGTGCCTGATGGCGGCGACGGCGTAGCCGAGCGCGGGTGTCACTCCCCACCGCCGCCAGGCGAAGGCGATGCGCACCAGCTTGTCCGGGCGCATCGGCCGCACCACGCCTTGCCTGACCAGCAGCCACAGCGTGTGCAGGCTGGAGCTGAGGCGGTCCCCCTTGGCTCGGGCGACGACGTCCGCCGCCACATCTCGTGTCCGTTTCGCCGGCCGTCGCCACATCGCCACGCGTCTCCTCCGATTTAACTACTCGTCAGTAGATAATGCCTTGAGTGGAGGCGCGGGGGAAGAGGTCAACGGTCCGAAATGCTCTGTTCCGGGGCTGCGGCGGCCACCACGGCCTCCCGTATCGCGGCGCGCAGCCGACCCGCCTCCAATGGTGCCAGCACCGCGGTCTCCCCAGGCGGTGCGACCACGACCACGTTGCCCTGCTTCACGTACACCGCCATGCTCCGCCGCTTGCCCGCGACATCGCGGCAGCTGACCTGCCATTGCTCGCTGCTGACCACGCCGACCTCCTCCCTCTGCGGGAGCGCGCCCGTGCGGTGCGCTCTTCTGCTGAGACGCTTCAGGATCACCGACGTGACGGGTGTTCGCTTGATTAATCGTAGATTTCTCCAGTGGTCGTTCACCCGAAGTGGCGCCCCGGCTCAGGGGGCGAACGCGCTAGGGGAGTCGGGGCTCGTCCTGGGACACTGCGATCATGGCTGGTTACGACGCGCTGCTGTGGCGCACGCTGCACCGGGTGCTGCTGGTGCTCGCGATCGGAGTGCTGGGGCTGATGCTCGGGCTCGGTTCTGCCCCCACCCGGTCAGACTCGCTGCTGGGCGTGCTCGTCGTGGCGCTCGTGGTGCTGCCGGTGGCGATCACGGTGCGCCGGATGACGCCGGTGGCCCGCGCTAACCTGCGGGCGGTGCCGCGCTACCGGCCGCTGATGGCCGCGATGAGCGCGCTGCTCGCCGTCGTGACGCTGCTGGTGCTCTGGTGGGCCGTCGGCAACGCGATCTCCCCCGGCACGCTCTCGCCGCTCACGCTGGCCCTGGTGGGAGTGGTGCTCGCGGCGCTGACGGCGCTGCTCAACCGGGTGCTGTGACCGGGCCCGGACACGACGAAGCCGCTGCCCGGTGGCGTCAGCCGGTGAGCAGCGGCTCGGTGCGTGCGTGTCGCGCGGGTTCGGTCAGACCGGCCGGACGACCAGGCCCCGCGGCTCGGCGGTGAAGGTCAGCGCGCCCTCGAACTCCGCGATGGGGAGCTCGTCGCGGACCAGGCGGTGCGGCGCGTCGGCCGTCTCCACCCGAACCTCGGTCGCGGTGAAGGTCTGCTCGGCGAAGTCCGGTCCGGCGAGCTGGATCTCCAGCCGCTGCTCGCGCAGGGTGATCGCGGCGGCGCCGCCGGGCACCGACAGCGGTTCGCCGTCGGCGGTGACGATGAGGCTGCCCTCGCCGTCGGACTCCGGGCGCACCGCGACGTGCGAGAGGGCGACGTCGCGCACCCCCTCAGCACCGGTGACGCCGATGACGTCCCTGGCTACCTCGTCCTGCTCGGAGCTCTCCTCCGCGCGCGGAGCCAGCAGCGGCGTGCGCAGCTTCGCCGCCAGCCGGTGGGGCGCCCAGGAACCGGGGCCGATGAGGTTCACCACGGAGGTGATCTCGGTGTCGGCGAGCAGGCGTTCGCTGCCCACCGCGGGCGTGATCTCGATGGCCGCGACGTTCCGCTCCTCCAGCAGGTCGCGCAGCGCCTTGGCGCGCAGCCTGCTGTTGCGGTCGAATCCGCGGGTGATCGCAACGGCTCCGGACGTCCCGCTCTGCGCCGCGGCATCGGCGAGACCGGCCAGCGGGGCCCAGACCTTCGCCGGATCCGGCCGGGTCGAGCGGCGGGAGCGGGCGGATTGAGGGGCGTCGGCAGTGGTGTCCATTGCGTCAACTTTAATCCGCCACGCAGGGTCGCCTCACTAGGTGATCAGCGGTCGGCGGTGTGACTTCGCTCGCGCTCACGCGTCCCAGGTGGTGACGACGAGATCCCGGTCGCGCTCCAGTTGTTCGTCGACGTGCTGCTCGCACTCCGGGCAACGCTCGGTGATGCGGCGGCTCGACGGTTCCTTGGTGGCCGGCCAGGTCTCGTGCGGGAGTTTGATGGTCGTCGCGCACAGCGCGGTCACCGGATCACCGGCGGGTCTGGCACCGGGGCGCACCGTGATCGCGTGCCGGACCCGCTGCCCGGCGCCGACGATCCACCAGACGTGCTCTTGATCGGGGAACACTTCGCTCCCACCCCCATACCTGTCAGGACGTCCCGCGCTGCGGTTCGATCCGCTCGGGATCTCGAACTCTAGACGGATCGATCAGCTCGCACGTTGCATTCGCGTGGCTACCTGAACGACTGGTTGCGCTGCTCCGATCGTGTTACTGCGGCTGTTCGGCGGAGCCCCCTCGGTCCAGCGCGGATGTCGTGATGGGCCACTCGACGTACGAATCCGAGCAGGCACTTCACTTGTGGTGAGAAGGATCACCGCTCATGCTGACCGGAACGATGATCGATTTCGGAGGCGCGTGCTCGTGACGGACGTGCATTTCCCCCGGCCACGGCACGATCCGCTCGAGCCGGGGATCCTCGCCCGCTGGCTGGCGGCCGACGGTGCGACGGTGCGCAGCGGCACCGCGGTCGCGGAGGTGGTGACCGACGGCGTCAGGCGAACGGTGCTCGCCTCGGCCTCGGGCACGTTGTGGCGGCAGGGCGAGGCGGGGGAGCGCTTCACCGCGGGCGCGGTCATCGGGCTCATCGAATGAGGGCGGCGCAGGGCACGGCGCGATCGGCGGCCCGGGCGGGTTGACCGTGCTTGCTAGGTTGGGGGCAGTGACGCGGGGTGCCCGGCGAACGGCCGGGCTGAGAGCAGACCCGTCGAACCTGACCTAGTTCGTGCTAGCGGAGGGACGTCACCGACGTGACCGTTCGTGTTGCCCGGCCGGAGCTCGCCCGGCCCAGTCCCAACGTGCTGACGATCGCCGGGACCGACCCCAGCGGCGGTGCCGGGATCCAAGCCGACCTGAAGGCCTTCTCCGCCAACGGCGCCTACGGCATGTCGGTGGTGACGGCGCTGGTCGCGCAGACCACCACCGGCGTCGCCGAGGTGCGGGAAGTTCCGCCGGAGTTCGTCACCTCCCAGCTCACCACGCTGCTCGACGACGTGCGGGTTGACGCGGTGAAGATCGGGATGCTGGCCAACGCCGGCGTGATCCGCGCGGTCGTGGCCGTGCTCGACCGCTACGCGCCGCCGCACGTGGTGCTGGATCCGGTGATGGTCGCCAAGAGCGGGCACCGGCTGCTGGCCGACGAGGCGGTGGCGGTGCTGCGCGATGAGCTCGTGCCGCGGGTGGACCTGATCACGCCGAATCTGCCGGAGGCCGCGGATCTGCTGGGGGAGCGGGAGATCACCGACTCCGCCGGGATGGCCGGGCAGGCCGAGCGGCTGACCGGTCTGGGCGCCAATCAGGTTCTGCTCAAAGGCGGACACCTGCGCGAGGCGGCGAGCCTGGACCTGTTCCGCGGCGACGGCGACGTCGAACTCCTGCGCCGGGAGCGGATCGAGACCACGAACGACCACGGCACCGGATGCACGCTGTCGGCGGCCATCGCGGCACTGCGCCCGCAGCGCCCGGACTGGTCCTCGGCGGTCCGGGACGGCAAGGAGTACCTGACCGAGGCGTTGCGCGCCGCGGACCGGCTGGACGTGGGCCGGGGACACGGTCCCGTGCACCACTTCCACCGCTGGTGGTGAACCCGATCTCCTGGAGGGACCGTTCATGAGCAGGCTGCCCGATCCGCCGCCCGGCGGTTTCTGCGCGGGCGCGTGGGAGCACACCGCCGCGTTGCAGCAGGCCATCGTCGAGCACCCGTTCAACGCCGCGCTCACCGCCGGCGGGCTGGACCGGGAGCGGTTCGCGTTCTACATCGTGCAGGACGCCCGGTACCTGGTCGGTTTCGCGCAGGCGCTGACCGCGGCGTCCACGCGGGCGGAGGATCCCGCCGACGCGGCGTTCCTCGCCGGTGCGGCGCAAGGCGCGCTGGTGGAGGAGCGCCGACTGCACGCAGGGTACGTGGAGGAGTTCGGGCTCACCGAGGCCGACCTCGCCGGGGTGGTGACCTCGCCGTCGTGCACGGCCTACACTTCCTTCTTGCGCGGGAGCGCGCTGGTGGAGCCGTATCCGGTGCTGCTGGCGGCGATCCTGCCGTGCTTCTGGGTGTACCAGCACGTGGGCAGCGAGATCCTGGCCGCCGTCGGGGACGTGTCGGGCCACCCGTACCGGCGGTGGATCGAGACGTACGCCGACGACGAGTTCGCGGCGGCGGTGCTGAGCGCCCGCGAGCTCGTGGATCGGGTCGCGGCGGCGGCCGGCGAACCGGTGCGGCGGCGGATGCTGGCCGCGTTCGTGCGCGCCAGCGAGTACGAGTGGATGTTCTGGGACGGCGCGTGGAATCGCGAGCAGTGGCCGACGGCGCGCTGGCTCCCTGCGTGAGAACGCGTTGCGGCGGCACGGTTCTTTCCTGCGCACGAGGCTCCGCCGCACCGCGCGGGACGCTCGGAACCCGAGCATTGCGATCACCCTGGGTAGCGTCGATCGAGTGCGCGTCGAAGCCGGAGAGTCGGGTGGTCAGAGGTGCCGCGACGCCGCGATCAATTCGTGATCAGGAGCACTTTCGAGTGGTGTTAACGAACACCCTCCGCCACGACGATGAGGTTTACGACACGTTCGTTCGGCGTGTTCAGACGTGGGACTTCTTCTCACCGCGGCGGCGGGATTCGGTGACCTTTGAGTACGGGTACTTCTATTGTGATCATGCTGGCGGGGATGCTGGTGCCGGTGCTGGCCGCAGCGCCCTTCTACATCGCCGACCGCCGACGCGACGCGGCGGCGGCCCAGGCGGAAGCGGAAGCCGAGAAACCCGACGCCGAGATCCACGTCCTGCACCCGGCGACGCAGGGCGGGAGCTCGGCGAGCGGACCGGAGCAGGCGGCGGCGTGAGCACGCCGCCGCCCGGCGGCGTCAATCCCCGTAGATCGACCAGGCCAGCTTCGCCTTGGCCTCCTGCAGCGCGGTGAGCGTGGACTGCTCGTACCCGCCTTCCTGCGGGGGCGGTGGAACCTGCAGGCCTTCGCTGAGGCCCCAGCCGGAGCCGCGCTGGATCAACGACCGGTGCTTGTTCGTGTAGTACCCGGAGTTGATCGACACGGCGACACCGTGCGCACCGGCCGCCGCGGCCATCAGGTGCATGTGGAACCGGGTGGACAACCAGCGCTGCCCGGCGGCGGCGGGCAGGCCGTGATCCATGATCTCGGAGAAGGCGTAGAACCGGGACCCGGGCAGGTCGTGCTCGACCAGCGCGAAGACCTCCCGGTCCACCCGCGGGATCCCCTCGATGATCCCGACCTGCTCCGGGTGCACGTCCCAGGCGCGCAGCGTGTCGAGCAGGAAGCCGGCCAGCGCGGGAACCGTGACGTCCAGCAGGTCCGACTGCAGGCAGATCATCACGTCCCGCAGGTCGTCGGTGCGGTACAGCTCCGGCTCGATGCCGAAGAACATGTCGTCACCGGTCGCGGTGAGCTGGCCCGCGGAGCTGAGCAGGTCCGCGGACGGCTCGTCGCGGACGTCGATCAGCTCGAACTGCGAGGCGAGGTTGCGCACCAGCGGGTGCGCCTCCTCCGGTGCGGGCCACAAGCCCTGCCCGGTCATCACCGCGCGCCCGCCGGAGCGGCGCACCGCGGCGACCGCGCCTGCCAGCAGCCCGTAGTGCCGCGGCCAGATCCCGTTGATGAACCCGCCGCCGATGATGTGCACCAGATCGGCCCGCGCGGCGAGCTCGATACCGGCCAGCCAGTGCGGCGCCAGCCCCGGGTTGATCATGGCGTGCTGCACGAAGGACGCCACTTCCCACGGCTCGTCGGAGGGCGCGGACCAGCACAGCCGCCACAGCGTGTCGGTGAACCGGACGTGCGGGTGCAGGTGCCCCAGCAGCACCTCGCTGGGACCGGGGTTGGGGCAGTCCACCCACACCTCGCTGTCGGGGGCGACCTTGGCCAGGTACTTCAGCCACGTCGCGGCGATCAGCTCGTCGCCGTAGTTCGGGTTCCCGGTCGTGGCGACCAGGTACAGCGTGGGGGGTGTTGCGGAACTGGTCACTGGAGCTCTCCACCGGTCGGGGTCGCGGCTGCGCGCGCAGGCGCCGAACCTAACAACACGGTGGGCGCGGGTCCGCTCGGAGGCATCCCCGGCCGCCGCCTGGCGGGGCGCTCGGAGGTACCGCTGTGCTCCACTCGGCGGCGGGCGGCACAAAACGGCGACAACGACTCGGTGGTAATACCGGTGCGTTGCCGCCGTTGATCGTGTTCGGCGTGTTCAGTTCTGTTCGTGCAGCTGGTTGCGGAGGCGTTCGATGCGGTCGCGGGTGCGGCGGAACTTCGCCTCGTAGTGCTCTTCGAACAACGCCGTCGGCAGCGTCGCGACGGTGACCCCGAGCGCTCCGTCGGACTCGGGCCGGTCCGGCAACGGCTCCGCGGAGCGGTTGGCGGCGGTCTCCTGGTGCGGAATGTCCGCACGTTCCGGCGCGGCCTCCGCGGGGCGCGGGTCGGGTTCGGCCTCGCGGGGGCGAGCGGCCTCGCCGGTGGGCTTGGCCTGCTGCTGCGGGGTGCGCAACGCGTGCTTGCCGGTGGGCGGCGTGTCCGCGTGCGCCCGGCGGCGGGCGCGGCGCAGCAGTGGCCAGAAGACCACTGCTGCCACCACGGCACCGCCTGCGAAGGAGATGACGATCAGGTCCACGTGCTCGCTCCGAATCAGTTCCGCTGGACGGCGTCGGTCGGTTCGCTGTCGGTGTCGGCGGCGGGCTCCGCGTCGTCGGTGCCCGTCGGCACGAGCGGGGAACCCAGCGGGATCAGGTAGCTCTGGGTGTCCCCGCGCGGCTCCGGCAGCCACACGTGCTGCGCCGGTTCGCCGACGAGTTCGGCGTCGATGACGTTGTCGATCTCCTGCGCGCCGATCTCGTTGGTGGTGGCGCCGACCAGCCGGCCGACGCTGTCCAAAGAGGACAGAACGGCGGTGCGGAGCTCCTCCATGCGGGCCTGCTTGGTGTGCAGGTCCTGCAGCACGTCGAGCCGCAGCTGTTCGGTCTCGGCGTCGCGCTGCCCGCATTCCCACCGGGTGCGGGACAGCAGCTCGTCGGCTTCCTCCTGCGCGGCCGTGACCACCGCCTTGTACTCGTCCCGGATGTTGTGGCGCATGACGCGCTCGCGCTCCCGGATCTCGGCGAGGCTCTGCTCGTGCTCCCGGCGGATCTGGCGCTGCCTGGCGTCGAGCTCATCGACCAGGCGGGAGCATTCGCTGCGCATGTCCTCGGCGGCCCGTTCGGCCGCACTGATCAGTTGTTGTGCCTCGTATTCCGCGCTGCCACGCATGGTCTGTGCCTGCCGCTGCGCTTGTTCGCGCAGCGTCTGCACTTCCTCCTCGGCCAACGACAGCATGTTCTGCACGCGTTGCGAGGCGTGCGGCAAACCGGTGTCGGAGGCTTCGATGCGCTTGAGGCGGAGTTCGGCTTCGGCGAGGTCGTGCCGCGCGTCGTCGCAGAGGCGGCGCAGGTCGGAATTCAGCGCCACCGCCTCGTTGCGATCGATGCTGACCATGCGCAGCTGATCCTCGAGCAACTCGATGTGCTCGGTGACCTGGCGGCGATGGAAACCTCGTACCTGGATGTCGAATCCGGGACGGAGCGGGACGACGGCGTGTGCGGAGTCCTCCACGTTGGACACTCCTCTCCACAGGCGAGGGTCGACTCGCCGAGGAGAGTAGGTCTGATCCGGACCCCGCGCGCGGTGGAGGAGGGCGAGCACCACCTGATCAGGTAGTGATTCGCGGGAAAACCCCGGCGGACGGTCCTCAGTGGATCTCTGGAGGGCTGACCTGTGACTCCGGGATGGCCGAAGGGGCGACGCCCCACTTGTCCAGGATGCGCGCGTAGCCGCCGTCGTGGATCAGCTCGTTCACCGCCGCCCGCAGCGCCGGGGCCAGCGGCGAGCCCTTGGCCAGCGCGAATCCGACGTCGAGCCTGCGGAACTCGTTGCGCAGCTCCAGCGCGGGCTGCTGCGTCGCGGCGTAGCGCAGGCCGTTGATTGCTCCCATGATCACGTCGATCTTGCGCTGGGCCAGCGCCGAGTACAGCGCGCTGCTCTCGGAGAACACCTGCACCTGGTAGGCGGGCTCGCCGATCTCGGCGCACCGGTGGGCGTGCGCGGTGAGGGTGGCCTCGAAGGTGGTGCCCTTGGTGGTGCCGACCGTTCGGCCGCACAACCGGGTCACGTCGGTGATCGGACCGCCGGGGTCGCCCTCGCGGACCGCGAAGCCCTGCCCGTCCTGGACGTAGGTGGCGAAGTCGATGGTCTTCTTGCGCTCCTCGGTGACGCCGAAGTTCCCGGTGCCCGCGTCGTACTTCCCGCTGTCGAGCGCGGGGAGGATCGTGTCGAAGGCGGCTTCGTGCGCATCGACTCGGAGACCCAGCTTGCGGGCGACCGCCTCGGCGATGTCGACGTCGAGGCCCACGGCGGTGCGGTTGTCCTCCAGGTAGAACGCGGACGGCGGTGAACCCCCGACGGAGCGGCCGATGCGCAGCTCGCCGCTGTCCCTGATCGAGGCGGGCAGCAGCGCCGCCGCGGCGGCGGCGCTGCGCTGGATGCCGGAGACGACGTCGGCGCGCGCGTCGAGCCCCGGCGCGACCGCCCCCGGATCGGGGGCGGGACCGCATCCCGCGAGCAGAATTCCGCTCAACAGCAGGGAGAAACCGCCTGCGAAGGCCTTCGGGGCAGTGGAGGTGCGCATCGTGCTCCCTTTCCGGGCCTGGCCGCCGAGTCGGGCCGGGCATCGAACGGAACGGCACGCGCGGGCCGGGATTCCGGAGCGCGCCGTCGTGCGGCACGCGCGAACGGGTGCGGGTGACGCGGGATCGTCTCGGGTCAGCGGTGGCGGCGACAGGACGCCGACCACACCAGGCCGAGGTCGATGTGGGTGCGCGTGACCAAGCGCTTCCGATGTGGCACGCCGGTGAGCTTCGCCGGATCCGCCGAGGGCGTCAACGGTGGCCACAGGGTGGGACGGCCGGTCTCGGCGGTTGACGGATCTCCACGCGGAGATGGATGTTCGAGTTCTCGATTCCCTTGCACGGGTGGGAGAACATGTCTCATTTGCACGCCGTACCGGATGCGGTCCGGGCCGCGCCGGAGGCGGCCCCCGAGGTCGTCGCGCTGCGGCGCCCGCTCCGCTGGGTCGCGGCGGTGCTGGTGCTGGCGTTGCTCGGCGCCACCGTCGTCTCCGTCGCGACGAACCCGAACTTCCAGTGGAACGTCGTCGCCGCCTACTTCGCCACCCCGGCGGTGCTGCACGGGCTGTGGCTGACGTTGTGGCTCACCGCGGTGACCATGGTCCTCGGGTTCGCGCTCGGCACCGCGCTGGCCGTCATGCGGCTGTCCGGGAATCCGGTGCTGGCCGGGGTGGCCTGGGGGTACATCTGGTTCTTCCGGTCGGTTCCGGTGCTCGTCCAGCTGCTGTTCTGGTTCAACATCGGCGCGCTGTACCCGGTGATCGGGTTCGGGGAGTTCTCCGCGCCCACCGTCGACCTGCTCGGCGGCGTCACCACGGCGGTGATCGGCCTGGTGCTGCACGAAGCCGCCTACGCGGCGGAAGTGGTGCGCGGCGGAATCCTGTCGGTCGACGCCGGGCAGTCCGAGTCGGCGCAGGCGCTGGGGATGACCCGCACCCGCATCCTGCGGCGGATCGTGCTCCCGCAGGCGATGCACGCGATCGTGCCGCCCGCGGCGAACATGCTGATCGGCACGTTGAAGGGCACTTCGATCGTCAGCGTCATCGCGGTGCACGACCTGCTGTACTCGGTGCAGCTGATCTACAACCGCAACTACCTGGTGATCCCGCTGCTGCTGGTGGCGACGGTCTGGTACCTGATCGTCACCAGCCTGCTGACGATCGGCCAGTACTACGTCGAGCGGCACTATTCCCGCGGCGCGCGTCGGGAATCGGCGCCGACGCCGTGGCAGCGGTTTCGCGGCGCCACGATCGGAGGTCGATGAGCGTGTCCGCGATGGTCGATGTGCGGGGAGTGCGCAAGAGCTTCGGCGCGGTGCCGGTGCTGCGCGGGGTGGATCTCGCGGTCGGCGGGGGCACGGTCACCTGCGTCATCGGTCCCTCCGGTTCCGGTAAGAGCACCCTGCTGCGCTGCATCAACCACTTGGAGAAGGTCGACGCCGGGAGGGTCGAGGTGGACGGTGCGCTGGTCGGCTACCGGGAGTCCGGCGGCAGGCTCCACGAGCTGCCGGACCGGGTGATCTCCCGGCAGCGGGCCGAGATTGGCATGGTCTTCCAGGGGTTCCACCTGTTCGGCCACATGACCGCGCTGCACAACGTGATGGAGGCGCTGCGCGGGGTGCGCCGTCTGTCCAAAGAGGACGCTGAGGTGCGAGCGCTGGCGGCGTTGCGCGAAGTGGGGCTGGCGGAGCACGCGGAGTCGTACCCGCGCCGGCTCTCCGGCGGTCAGCAGCAGCGGGTGGCGATCGCGCGGGCCCTGGCCATGGAGCCGAAGGTGCTGCTGTTCGACGAACCGACCAGCGCGCTCGACCCGCAACTGGTGGGGGAGGTGCTGGCGGTGATGAAGGACCTCGCTCGCGGCGGGCTCACGATGGTGGTGGTGACGCACGAGATCGGCTTCGCCAGGGAGGTCGCGGACTCCGTGGTGTTCCTCGACGACGGCCGAGTCGTCGAGTCCGGCCCGCCCGCCGAAGTCCTGCTGGCACCACGCGAACCCCGAACCAGGGAATTCCTCACCCGAGTCCTCTGACCCTGCCCCCGCGCCCTCGCGTTGACGAGGTGAACGGCCCGTTCGTCCAATCCCGTTGGACCAACGGTCCGTTCACCCGGCGCCACCGAAGCCGACAACCCGCCCGCGGCGGATCCCATCCGGAGTGAACGGACCCTTCGACCAATCCACTTGGTCGAACGGTCCGTTCACTCGGAGCCGGAGACCGCTGCCGGTGGCGTCGTCGCCCGGTCGGTGGTGCTCGGGTGGAGTGAACGGACCGTTCGTCCCAGGGGATTGGACAGGCGGTCCGTTCACTCCGATGACGCGGTGGCGGTGAGTGACTGGGGGCACCGGACGACGGGGGTCCGTTGGCCGTTCGGCTGAGTTAGGGTCGGCTCTCCCGACTCAGCGTGAAGGGGTGGCGTGTGACAGGTGTGGCGGAGAACGTGCAGGTGGATCCGCGGGCCGCGGTGTTGTTGCGAAGGTGGCTGGCGGAGACGCACGCGCCGGTCGCGCTGGGGCCGTTGAAGGCGACGATCGGGCCGCTGCGGTTCACCACCGAGGTCACCTACCGCTCACCGACGGGCGCGCACGGCTTCAGCCCGATCCGGGTGGCGGACTCCGGAGCCGTCGCGGACTCCGCGCTGCTCGCCGCGGCCTGCTCGGCGGATGCGCGAGGCCGGGCCGCGGCCGATGCGCCGATCAACTCCGAGGGCGCAGGCACGCTGCTCGACTGGCTGCTGCACGCGGTGCGCATCGACGCGATCGATCCGCTGGCGGGCAACGACGACGTCGACGTGCTCGGGCAGGGCGTGTCGTCGCAGGACGAGGCCCGGCGGTGGCTCGCGTCGCACGTGGAGAGCACGGTGACGCCCGCGCTGCGCAACCTCGACGGCCGCGCCGACCTGGACGAGGTGACGGCGCGGTTGCTCACCCGCCGTTCGCTGGCCGTCATCGGGCGATTCGGCCTGCGCGGGGTGGCGGACGAGGCGGAGCTGCTGACGGCGCTGGCGCACGACTTGGCGGCGCTCGCCGAGACCTACCCGGACACCGAGCGGGTGGTGCGGCATTGGCTGCGCAGCCCCACCTTGACGGACCTGGCCGTGCTCAACGGCTCCGGCCTGCGCTACCTGTCCGAGGGCAAGGTGGCGGTCGCGCCGGTGCGCTACGAGGTGCCGAACCCGCTGCGCGACGTGTCGGCGGAGGGCGTGCCGGGGGTTCCGGTGCCGGTGCTCGACGAGGGCTGGTCGCTGCGGCCGGTGGTGCTGGAGTCGGAGGATCCCGCGCTGGTGCACCGCTGGATGAACGAGGACCACGTCGCGGTCAACTGGAACCAGGCGTGGTCGTTGCAGCGCTGGAAGGACGAACTGGGCGCGCAGCTCGGGGGCGAGCACTCGGTGCCGTGCATCGTGAGCCGCGACGGCCGCGAGGTCGCGTACGTGGAGCTGTACCGGGTGGCTCGGGACAAGCTCGCCACCTGCTACCCGCTGCACCCGCGTGATCTCGGCGTGCACATCGCGATCGGGGAGAAGGACGCCGTCGGTCGCGGGTTCGGTTCGTCCCTGCTGGCGGCGGTGGCGCGCGGCCTGCTCGCGGCGGATCCGGAGTGCGTGCGCGTCGTCGCCGAGCCCAACGTGCACAACGGCGCGTCGGTGGCGGCGTTCGCGAACGCCGGTTTCGAGCGATCCCGCGAGGTGGGGCTGCCCGGCAAGAACTCCGCCCTCATGGTCCACGCCCGCTGATCGAGGTCCTCTCCGGGTGAACGGACCGTTCGTCCAACGAGAGGGGACGAACGGTCCGTTCACCCGTCCAGAGCGGCCACCGCGAAGTGAGGCCCAGTAGCACCCGGCGGCGGTCCGCGGTCGAGAGCTTCGGAGTGAACGGACCGTTCGCCCAACCAGATTGGACGACCGGTCCGTTCACCCATGTCCGCCATTGCGGCGGTGCTGGTGGTGGGCGAGGGCTCAGGCTGGAGTGAACGGACCGTTCGTCCAACGGGATTGGACGACCGGTCCGTTCACTCGGAAACCGGGGCGGCCGTGGGTGTTTCCGGTGCGGCTGCGCGGGTGGGTCGGGAGTGGGTG
>NZ_JAPFGB010000003.1 GCF_026241095.1 Saccharopolyspora sp. NFXS83
GAAAACACACGGCCTGCCCGCCACCGCCGTGGCCTGGGGCTTCTGGGAACAGCGCAGCGGCATGACCGGGCATCTGGACACCACCGACGTCCACCGGATCACCGCCACCGGGATCGTGCCACTGACCACCGAGGAAGGCCTAGGCCTATTCGACCTCGTCCGGCTCGCCGAACCGGCGCACGCCCTAGCCCTGCGGCTGGACCTCGCCGCGCTGCGGCACGCACCGGAGATACCGCCGCTGTTGAGCAGGCTGGTGCCCCGCTCCGGGTCGGTGCGGCACGCCGCCGCTGCCGAGGCGGGTCCGCAGACGGGGCCGAGGCTCCTGGACCACCTGGCTCAGCTGTCCGAGAACGAGCGCGGGCCCGCGCTCGCCGACGCGATCCGGGCCGAAGCCGTGCTCGTGCTCGGGCGCGTACATGAGGACGCCGCCGCTGACGACACGACGTTCCGGGACCTCGGGTTCGACTCCCTGACGGCACTCGAACTGCGCAACCGCCTCGCCACGACCACCGGCGTCCGGCTCGCGCCGACCGTCGTCTTCGACCACCCCACCGCGGAAGAGCTGGCTGGACACCTGCTGCCGAAGCTGAAGCTCCGCGCCGGTGCGCCGGCCGCCTCGCCACCTGAGAACGTGGACGACGGCGGCGGGGACACGGTCGTGTCGCTGTACCAGCGCGCCATCGGCGACGGACGCGTGTCCGAGGCGACGGACGTGCTCGCCATGCTCGGCCGTCTGCTGCCGACCTTCGTCGGTGGCGAATCGCGGACCACGACGCGACGGCTGGCTGACGGCGACGCCCGGCCCGCGGTGATCTGCCTGAGCGCCCCGATCGCACCGGTGATCTGGGATGCCTACGCGATCCTCGCGAATAACTTCCCGGAACCGCGGCGGATGTCGGCGCTCGTCCCACCCGGATTCGTTGCGGGCGAACCGGTTCCGGCCGACCTCGAAGCGTTGGCGCGGGTATGCGGTGACGCCGTCCTGGCCGCGGCGGGAGTCGATCCGGTCGTGCTCATGGGGCATTCATCGGGGGGCTACCTCGCCCACGCGACGGCCGCCTACCTGGCGGGCATCGGCAGGCCACCGGCCGGGATCGTCCTCGTCGACACCTACCCCCTGGACGTGTTCGACGACGCGGAGTACGGCGAGTTCATGCGGTCCCAGATGGGGCGGCACGCACTGGCCTCCGGGCGCGAGGCGGTGTCCCTGGGGCACCAGCTCGTCGCGCAGGGCGCCTACTCGGGCTTCGTCGTGGCTTGGCGGCCGACGCCGTTGTCCGTGCCGACGCTGCTGGTCAGCGCATCCGAGTCGATGTCGGAGGCACCTCGGCCGGACTACTCCCACACCGACGCGGAGAAGGTCTGGGACCGGGTCGTCCGGGTTCCGGGGAACCACTTCACGGTGGTCTCGGCGCACGCGCGGACGACCGCACAAGCGATCCACGAATGGTTAGAAGAACTATGAGGAGCCGTCCGATGTCCCAGAACGACACCGATCGCAGGCTCGCGATCGTCGGACTGTCCTGCCGGCTGCCGGGTGCGGATTCCCCGGACGCCCTGTGGGAGCTGCTCACCGAGGGCCGTTGCACGATTTCGGAAGTACCGGCGTCGCGCTGGACCGGCGAAGCCGGACCGGAGGTCGCCGGGTCACGCTGGGGCTCTTTCCTGGACGACGTCGAAGGGTTCGATCCGGCCTTCTTCGGCATTTCGCCGCGTGAGGCCGCCGCGATGGACCCGCAGCAACGCCTGGCCCTGGAACTGGGCTGGGAGGCCGTCGAGCACGCGGGAATCGTCCTGGCCGCGCTGGAGGGCTCGCGCACCGGCGTGTTCTTCGCCGCCATGCACGACGACTACGCCGTACTCGCCCGACGCCAGGGTGACGGGGTGACCGGCCAGCACACCTTCACCGGGTTGCAGCGCAGCATGCTGGCCAACCGGGTGTCGTACTTCTTCGGCGCGCGTGGCCCGAGCCTGACCGTCGACACCGGGCAGTCGTCGTCGCTTGTGGCCGTGCACCTTGCCGCCGAGAGCCTGCGGTCCGGGGAGTCCGACCTCGCGGTCGCGGGTGGGGTCAACCTGATCCTGGCGGCAGAGAGCTCGCTCGTGGCGGCCCGGTTCGGTGCGCTCTCCCCGGACGGGCGCTGCCGGACCTTCGACGCCGCGGCCAACGGCTTCGTCCGCGGTGAGGGCGGCGGCGCCATCGTCCTGAAGCGGCTCGCCGACGCGATCGCCGACGGCGACCACGTGTACGCGCTGGTCGATGGGACCGCGGTCAACAACGACGGCGGCGGCGACGGGCTGACCGCGCCCAACGAACTCGCACAGCGTGAGGTGCTGCGGCTCGCTTACGAGCGCTCCGGTGTCTCCCTCGACGAGGTCGGCTACGTCGAACTGCACGGCACCGGGACCCCGGTCGGTGACGTTGTCGAGGCGGCGGCCCTGGGTGCGGTGCTGGGTGCGGCGCGGACCGGGACGCCGCTGCCCGTCGGCTCGGTCAAGACCAACGTGGGACACCTGGAAGCCGCGGCCGGGATCGTCGGCGTGCTGAAGACGGTGCTGGCGATCGAGCACGGGCAACTGCCCCAAAGCCTCGGCTTCGATGCCCCGAACCCGCGAATCCCTCTGGGAGAGCTGGGTTTGCGGGTCAACACCGAGGTGAGCCCGTGGCTGCCCGCCGACCGGCCGCCGGTCGCCGGGGTCAGCGCTTTCGGCATGGGCGGCACGAACTGCCACGTCGTGCTCCTCGGGCCGTCGGGTTCCGTGCTGGCGGCTCAGCCGGGTACGTCCGGTGGGACCACGCACCACGTGGTGTCGGGGCGTACGGCCGAGGCTCTGCGGGCGCAGGCCGGGCGGCTGCGGGACGTCGTCGACGCCGGAGCGAACCTGGTCGACCTGGAGTTCTCACTCGCGGCGACCCGTACGGCGTTCGAACACCGCGCAGTGGTGTCCGCCGATGACCGGGACGCGCTGCGGGAAGGGCTCGACGCGCTGGCGGCGTGCCGTCGTGTCCCCGGAGTCGTCGAGGGGTCCGTCGGTGCCGGTGGCAAGGTGGCGTTCCTCTTCTCCGGTCAGGGCAGCCAGCGTCCGGGGACTGGCAGCGAGCTGTACGCCGCGTCCCCCGTGTTCGCCGAGGCACTCGACGCCGTGTGCGCGGAGTTCGACCGCCTGCTCGAACAGCCGTTGCGCCCCATCATGTTCGCTGTCGCGGGAACGTCCGCCGCAGACCTGCTGAACCGCACCGAGTACACGCAGCCAGCCCTTTTCGCCCTCCAGGTCGCCCTGTACCGGGTGACCGAACGGGTGGGGGTGCGACCGGACCTGCTGGCCGGGCATTCGATCGGCGGCATCACCGCCGCCCATCTGTCCGGTGTGCTGTCGTTACCCGACGCCTGTGTTCTCGTCGCCGCGCGCGGCCGGTTGATGCAGGCGCTGCCGGAGGGCGGGGCGATGGTCGCCGTCCAGGCGGCTGAGGCGGACGTGCTGCCGCTGCTGACCGGCCGGGACGGCGAGGTGTCCGTGGCCGCCGTGAACGGACCGGCCGCCACCGTGCTCTCGGGCGATGAGCAGGCAGTCCTGGACGTCGCCGCCGAGCTGGCCCGGCGCGGCCACAAGACGCGGCGGTTGCGGGTGAGCCATGCCTTCCACTCGCCGCGGATGGAGCCGATGCTGGCCGAGTTCCGGGAGGTCCTGGCCGGGCTCGATCTGAGGGAACCGGGTATCCCGCTGGTCTCGGACCTGACCGGCGCGCTCGCCACCGCTGAGGAGTTACGCACCGCTGACTACTGGGTGCGGCACGTGCGGGAACCGGTGCGATTCCTGGACGTCGTGAGCGAACTCGCGGGACTCGGCGTCACAAGGTTCCTGGAACTCGGTCCGGACGGGACGCTGAGCACCACGGCGGCCGACGGCCCGGCATCCGGGGCCTTCCGCACCCCCGTGTTGCGGCCCGACCGGCCCGAGATGCGCTCCCTGACCGCGGCGCTGGCCGGGTTGCACGTCCGCGGCGTCACCGTGGACTGGCCCGCGTTCACCGGGCACGGCGGACACCGGATCACCCTGCCCGGATACCCGTTCCAGCGCGCGCGCCACTGGCTCACCGGCCAGCCCGCCTCGGCACCTCACGCGGCTGCGGTCCAGTCGGACGCCGCCTTGGCACCGCACGCGACCGCCGTCCAGCCGGACGCCGGCCAGGAGGACGTGCTCGGCACGGTTCTGGCCTGCACGGCTCTGGTGATGGACGCGGTCGGGACCACCGGGATCGACGCCGACCGCAGTTTTCGCGACCTCGGCTTCAGCTCGCTGATGACCGTCGAGCTGCGCGACGAACTGGCCACGGTGACCGGGGTCGCACTGCCCCGGACCGTGTTGTTCGACCACACCTCGCCCCGTGCGGTGGCCGATCACCTCCGTGAAGCGCTGGCAGGGACACCCCGTCCGGTGGACGAGGGGAGCGACGAGGTGCATCCCGGTGAGCCCATCGCGATCGTCGGGATGGGCTGCCGGCTGCCCGGCGGCGTGCGGACACCCGAGGCCCTGTGGGAGCTGCTCTCGGCCGGAACGGACGCGATCAGCGGCTTCCCCGACGACCGCGGCTGGGACCTCGACGGGCTTTACGACCCCGAACCGGGGACGACGGGGAAGGCGTACACCAACGCGGGGGGGTTCATCGACGCGGCGGACTTCGACCCCGAGTTCTTCGGCATCTCCCCGCGCGAGGCGACCGCGATGGACCCGCAGCAGCGTTTGCTGCTGGAGACGGCCTGGGAGGCGCTGGAGGACGGTGCCGTCGACCCGGCCACGCTGCGCGGCAGCCGGGCGGGCGTTTTCGTGGGCGTCACAGCTCAGGAGTACGGCCCCCGGCTCGCCGACGCGTCCGGCGGACACGAGGGCTACGCGCTGACCGGCACCTCGGTCAGCCTGGCTTCCGGCCGGATCGCCTACGTGCTCGGGTCCCAGGGCCCGGCCGTCACCGTGGACACCGCGTGCTCGTCGTCGCTGGTCGCGCTGCACCTGGCGGTCCAGTCGCTGCGGCAGGGCGAGAGTTCGCTGGCGCTCGCGGGCGGTGCGGCGATCATGCCGGGTCCTGGGATGTTCGTGGAGTTCGCGCAGCAGCGCGGGCTGTCGCCGGACGGCCGGTGCCGGTCGTTCGGCGCCGACGCGGACGGAACGGGCTGGGCCGAGGGCGTCGGGATGCTCGCGCTGGAACGGCTGTCCGACGCACGGGCGCGCGGCCACGAGGTGCTCGCGGTCGTCCGCGGCACGGCCGTCAACTCCGACGGCGCCAGCAACGGCCTCACCGCCCCGAACGGGCTGGCGCAGCAACGCGTCATCCGGCTGGCGCTGGCCGATGCCGGGCTGACCGGCGGCGAGGTGGACGCGGTCGAGGCGCACGGCACGGGCACCCGCCTCGGCGACCCGATCGAGGCGGGCGCGTTGCAGGCCACGTACGGCAGCGACCGCGACGCGGATCGACCGCTGTTGCTGGGGTCGGTCAAGTCCAACATCGGGCACACCCAGGCCGCCGCAGGCGTCGCCGGGGTGATCAAGATGGTCCTCGCGATGCGCCACGGTGTGCTGCCGCGCACCCTGCACGCCGAGGTTCCCACGCCTGAAGTGGAGTTGTCCTCCGGCGCGATCTCGCTGCTCACCGAGGAAACCCCGTGGCCGGGCGCGGGCCCGCGCCGGGCGGCCGTCTCGTCGTTCGGCATCAGCGGCACCAACGCCCACGCGGTGCTGGAGCACGCCCCGACCTCCACCGCACCCGGCAGCGAGCCAGCCGACGGCCCGGTGCCGTGGCTGCTGTCGGCCCCCACGCCGCAGGGGGTCACCCGTCAGGCCGCGCGGCTCCGCGACCACCTGGAGGCTCACCCCGACCTCGATCCCGCCGACGTCGCGCTGTCCCTGGCGACCACCAGGACGGCGTTCCTGCACCGGGCCGCCGTGGTAGCGGCGGGCGACGACCTGCTGCGTGGCTTGGAACGACTGGCCGCGGGCGAGAACACGGGCCGGGGGACCGCGTCCGACGGCGGGGTGGCGTTCCTGTTCACCGGCCAGGGCAGCCAACGAGCAGGCATGGGTCGGGAGCTGTACGAGCGCTTCCCGATCTTCGCCGCCGCGTTCGACGCCGTGTGCGCCGAGCTGGAGCCGGGCCTGCGGGAACTCGTGTTCAGCGCCGACGGCGACGGCCTGCTCGAACGGACCGTGCACGCCCAGCCCGCGCTGTTCGCGATCGAGGTCGCGCTGTTCCGCCTGCTCGAATCGTGGGGGGTGGTGCCGGACCTACTGCTCGGCCACTCGATCGGCGAGGTCGCCGCCGCGCACGTCGCCGGGGTGCTGTCGCTACCGGACGCCTGCACGCTGGTCGCCGCACGCGGCCGCTTCATGCAGGCCGCCACCACGGGCGGGGCCATGGCCGCCGTGCAGGCCACCGAGCGGGAACTGGCAGAGGACCTGGACGCGTCCGCGGGGTTGGTCGCGCTGGCCGCCGTCAACGGCCCGAACTCGGTGGTGGTCTCCGGTGACTCCGAGGCCGTCGAGGCGATCGTCGCGCGGTGGCGGGACCAGGGGCGCAAGACCTCGCGGTTGCCGGTGAGCCATGCCTTCCACTCGCCGCACATGGATTCGGTGCTGGCCGGGTTCGCGGAGGTCGTCGGCGCGCTCCCGCTCGCCGAGCCGCGTATCCCGATCGTCTCCAACCGGACCGGCCGGGTCGCCGAGGCGGGGGAGCTGACGTCGCCGGAGTACTGGGTGCGGCAGGTGCGCGAACCGGTCCGGTTCCTCGACGGCGTCCGACACCTGGTGGCGTCCGGCACCACGACATACCTGGAACTGGGCCCGGACGCGACCCTGTCCGGCATGGTCCGCGACTGCCTCGGGGACGAGGCCGTCGGCGTGGCGGTGCTGCCGATGATGCGCAAGGACCGACCCGAGAGTGCCACTGCGTTGACCGCACTGGCCGCCGCGCACGGCCACGGGGTCGTCGTCGACTGGCGTGCGGTCTTTCCGGCGGCCCGTCCTGTCCGGCTGCCCACGTACGCCTTCGAACGCGGGCGGTTCTGGCTCGACCAGCCCACGTCGACCGGAGATGCCCGCGGGTTGGGGCAGGGTATGACCGGCCACCCGATGCTGGGCGCGACGGTGAGCCTGGCCGACGGCAACGGCACCGTGTTCACCGGGCGCCTGTCGCTGCGCACCCACCCGTGGCTGGGTGACCACGTGATCGCGGGCCAGGTCCTGCTCCCCGCGTCGGCCTTCGTCGAGTTGGCGTTGCGGGCCGGGCAAGAGGCGGGCTGCGACGAGGTGGCCGAGCTGACTCTGGAGGCACCGCTGGTCCTGTCCGCCGAGGACGGGGTGCGGCTCCAGGTCGCGATCGACGCCCCGGACGCCTCCGGCCACCGCAGGCTGACCGTGTACGCGGGCGACGAGCGGGACGACGGCTGGACCCGGCACGCGACCGGCCTGCTGACCCCCGCCCGTGGCCCGGTCGGCGCCCCGGCGCCCCGGCCTGCGGACGTGCTGGCCGAACCCGACGACGCCTACACGCGACTGGACGCCCTCGGCTACCGGTACGGGCCCGTGTTCCAGGCCCTGCAACGGGTAGGTGCTTCGGGCGCCGACCTGTTCGCCGAGGTCAGTCTGCCGAGTGGCACACGTGCGGACGACGTGCGGGGCTTCGGCATCCACCCCGCGTTGTTCGACGCCGTGCTGCACCCGCTCGTGCTGGCCGCCGCCGAGGAGGACGGCGAACTCCGCCTCCCGTTCGCGTGGTCCGGAGTGCGCCTGTACGCCACCGGTGCCACCTGGCTGCGGGTCCGCGCGACCCGCACCGGCCTGGAGACGTACTCGCTGCTCGCCACGGACACCGCCGACCGGCCGGTCGTCGGCGTGGAGTCGCTCGTGCTGCGTTCTGTTCCGGTGGAGCGGATCGCCCAGGCCGCCGCGACGGGCAACGGGAACCTTTACCGACCAACCCTCGTCCCGATCCCGCTCGCTGTCCAGGCAGCGGACGTGATCGACACCGTCGTGCGGGTGGAACCGGGCACACCGGCCGAGGTGACCGCCCGTGCGCTGCGCAGCGCACGGGAATGGCTGGCACAGCCGGGAACCGCAGGCCGTCTCGCCTTCGTCACCAGGGCTGCGGTGCACGCCCCGGCAGGCCCGGACCTGGCGGGTGCCGCCCTGTGGGGCCTGGTCCGCAGCGCGCAAACGGAGAACCCCGGCCGCTTCGCGCTCGTCGACCTGGACGACTCGTCCGAGCACCTGCTCGCCTCCGCCCTGTCTGCGGGCGAGGACCGGCTCGTGCTGCGCGACGGGCAGGCCTACGCGCCACGGCTCCACCGCGCCCGGCCGGACCCGGAGGACGTACCGACCGTTCTCGATCTGGACGGCACGGTGCTGATCACCGGTGGCACCGGCGTGCTCGGCGGCATCTTCGCCCGACACCTGGTGACCGCGCACGGCGTGCGCCACCTGCTGCTGGTCAGCCGCAGCGGGCCCGCCGCGCCGGGAGCCGCCGACTTGGCGGCCTCGCTGGAGTCCCTCGGCGCCGAGGTGCGGATCGAGGCCTGCGACGCCGCCGACGCCAAGGCCGTGGACGAACTGCTGGCCACCGTTCCCGCCAGCCACCCCCTCACCGGCGTGGTCCACGCGGCCGGTGTGCTGGATGACGCGCCGATCGAGACCCTTGATCCGGAACGGCTGGCCGTGGTGCTGCGGGCGAAGGCAGACGCGGCGTGGAACCTGCACCGGGCGACCGCCGGGACCGACCTCGCGGCCTTCGTGATGTTCTCCTCGATCGCCGGCCACATCGGCAGCGCGGGGCAGGGCGCCTACGCCGCCGCCAACCGCTACCTCGACGCGCTCGCCGAGCAGCGCCGGGCCGCCGGGCTGCCCGCGGTCTCGCTGGCCTGGGGTCTGTGGGACCTGGACACCGGCATGGCGGGCGGTCTCGGCACCGCCGAGCGGGCCAGGTGGGCACGGGGCGGGGTCACCCCGCTGCCAGTCCGGTCGGGGCTGGAGCTGTTCGACCTGGCACTCGGGGGTGGCGCCGACGCCATCCTGGTGCCCGCGACGCTCGCCCTGGCGGGGGTGACCGCGCTGCCGGACGAGTTCCGCGACCTTGTTCGGGCTCCGCTGCACCGTGCGACGGCACCGGCTGCGGGGGGCTCCTCCTGGGCCGCGCGCACGGCCGCGCTCCCCGCGCTGGAACGTGAACGCGAGATCCGCGCCCTGGTCCGGTCCGCCGTCGCCGACGTGCTGGGGCACGACGGCAGCACACCGGCCGACCCCGACCGCACGTTCCGGGAAATCGGATTCGACTCCCTGACCGGCATCGAACTGCGCAACCACCTCCACGCCGCCACCGGGATCCGGATCTCGACGACGGCGACCTTCGACCACCCGACCCCCGCCCGGCTCGCGGACCACCTGGTCGAGCAGTTGACCGGCGCCCGTTCCGCCGAGCCGTCCGTCGTGCGGGCGGCGGACTCCGACGACCCGATCGCGGTCATCGGCATGGCCTGCGGGTACCCGGGCGGGGTACGCGGGCCGGAGGACCTCTGGCGGTTGGTGTCGGAGGGCGTCGACGCGATCGGCGACTTCCCCGGCGACCGCGGGTGGGACGTCGACGGCCTCTACGATCCCGACCCCGACCGGATCGGCACGTCGATCACCCGCGAGGGCGGCTTCCTGCACTCGGCGGCCGACTTCGACCCGGAGTTCTTCGGGATCAGCCCGCGTGAGGCGCTGGCCGTCGACCCGCAGCAGCGGCTGCTGCTGGAGGCGTCCTGGGAGGCCGTGGAGCGGGCCGGGATCGACCCGGTCAGTCTGCGCGGCAGCCGCACCGGCGTGTACGCCGGGATGATGTACCACGACTACGCCTCCCGGCTGCCGGTCGCACCGGACGGGTTCGAGGGGCGACTGCTGACCGGGAACACCGGCAGCGTGGCGTCCGGGCGGGTCTCGTACACCTTCGGTCTCGAAGGCCCGGCGGTCACCGTGGACACCGCCTGCTCGTCGTCGCTGGTGGCCATGCACCTGGCCGCCCAGGCGCTACGGAGCGGCGAGTGCTCGCTCGCGCTGGCAGGCGGGGTGACGGTGATGTCCACCCCGAACACCTTCGTGGAGTTCAGTCGCCAGCGTGGACTGGCACCGGACGGCCGGTGCCGCGCGTACGCCGAGGACGCCGCAGGCACCGGCTGGGCCGAGGGCGTGGGCGTGCTGCTGCTGGAACGGCTGTCCGACGCCCGGCGCAACGGGCACCCCATCCTGGCCGTGGTGCGCGGCACCGCGACCAACCAGGACGGTGCGAGCAACGGGCTCACCGCGCCGAACGGGCCCGCGCAGGAGAGGGTGATCCGGCAGGCACTCGCCGACGCCGGGCTGACGACGGCGGACGTGGACGCCGTCGAGGGGCACGGCACCGGCACCCGCCTCGGTGACCCGATCGAGGTGCGGGCGCTGATGGCGACCTACGGGCAGGACCGGCCGGAGGACCGGCCACTGTGGCTGGGGTCGCTGAAGTCGAACATCGGGCACAGCCAGGCCGCGGCCGGGGTCGGCGGCGTGATCAAGATGATCATGGCGATGCGGCACGGCGTGCTGCCCCGCACGTTGCACGCCGACACCCCGTCGACCCGGATCGACTGGTCGGCGGGCGCGGTGTCGCTGCTCGCCGACGCCGTGCCGTGGCCCGAGTCCGGCCGCCCGCGCCGGGCCGCCGTCTCCTCGTTCGGCATCAGCGGGACCAACGCCCACGTGGTGCTCGAAGCCCACGAAGTGCCTGCGGACGAACCGGTCCCGCCCGTGCCGCCCGTCGTACCGCTGCCGCTTTCCGCTCGCACGGACGCCGCCCTGCGCGCGCAGGCCGGGCGGCTGAGCCCGTTCGTGACGGAACTCCCGCTCGCCGGTCTCGCCGCCACGATGGCCGGGCGCTCGGTCATGGACCACCGGGCGGTGGTCCTCGGCACCGACCGCGACGAACTGCGGGCCGGGCTGAACGCGGTCGCACGGGACGACCAGACCGCCACAGACCTGCAGGTGGTGCGCGGCGTCGCCGTCGCGCGCGGTGCGACGGTGTTCGTTTTCCCCGGCCAGGGCAGCCAGTGGCAGGGGATGGCCCTCGACCTGCTCGGGAGTTCGCCCGTGTTCGCCGAGCGCCTGACCGAGTGCGCCGCCGCGCTGGAACGCCACGTCGACTGGTCCGTTCTCGGCGTGCTGCGCGGCGAACCCGGCAGCGCCGACATCGAACGGGTCGACGTGATCCAGCCGCTGCTGTTCGCGGTGATGGTGTCGCTGGCCGAAATGTGGCGGTCGTCCGGAGCGGAGCCCGCCGCGGTGGTGGGCCACTCGCAGGGCGAGATCGCCGCAGCGTGCGTGGCGGGCGCGTTGTCGCTCGACGACGCGGCACGGGTCGTGGCGCTGCGCAGCCGCGCGCTGGTCGCGCTCGCCGGTGGTGGCGGCATGGTGTCCCTCCCGCTGAGCGTGGAGCAGGCCGGAGTCCGCATCGCCGAGTGGGCCGGGCAACTGTCGATCGCGGCGGTCAACGGGCCCCGGTCGGTCGTCGTCTCCGGCGACGCGGCCGCGCTGGACGCCCTCATGAGCGCCTGTGACGCCGACGGGGTGCGGGCTCGCCGCATCCCCGTCGACTACGCCTCGCACTCCGCGCACGTGGAGGCGATCGAGGCACGACTGGCCACCGACCTCGCCGGGCTGTCCCCGCGCCCGGCCGCAGTGCCGTTCTACTCCACGGTGACCGCCGGGGAACTGGACACGAGCGTGCTCGACGGCGGCTACTGGTACCGGAACCTGCGGCAGACCGTCCGACTCGACGAGACCGTGCGACTCCTGCTGGACAGGGGCCACCGAATGTTCGTCGAGGTCAGCCCGCACCCGGTGCTGACCACCGGTGTGGCCGAGACGGTCGAGGACACCGGGCTGCAGGACGAGACCGTGGTCATCGGGACGCTCCGGCGCGACCAAGGCTTGCTCCGGCGGTTCCTGGCGTCGGCGGCCGAGGCGTACGTGGGCGGGCTCCTGATCGACTGGCGGCGGCTGTCCGGCGTCGTCGGCGCACCGCACGTGGAACTCCCGACGTACCCGTTCCAGCGGAGCCGGTACTGGTTGGACGCCCCGCTCACACGCTCCGGCGCCGGAACCGGCCTGACCGTCCTCGACCACCCGGTGCTGGCGAGCGCGGTCGTCGTCGCGGACGGTGAGACCGAGCTGTTCACCGGTGAGCTGGGCCTGGCCACCCAGCCGTGGCTGGCGGACCACCGGGTCGGCGAGAAGACCCTGGTGCCGGGTACGGCCTTCCTCGACCTGGTGGCGACAGCGGCGGCCCATGCGGACTGCGACGTCGTAGAGGACCTCACCCTGGAAACGCCGATGCTGGTCCCGAGCACCGGCACCGTGCGCCTGCAGCTCCTCGTCGGCGCCGCCGACTCGACGGGCCGCCGCGCCGTGTCCTTGCACTCCCGTTCCGGGGTCGAGCCGCACTGGCAGCGTCACGCCACCGGGACCCTGGCCCCGGCCACGTCGCAGGCGCCGCCCGCCGGGGAGGCCTGGCCACCCCGCGACGCCACCGCGATCGACCTCGACGACGCCTACGCCCGGCTCGCCGACCGCGGGCTCCACTACGGACCCGCGTTCCAGGGCCTGCACGCCGCGTGGCGCGACGGGGAGCACACGTACGCGGAGATCCGCCTGCCCGAGTCCGTTGCCGCAGGCGGCTTCGGTCTTCACCCGGCGCTGTTCGACGCGGCCCTGCACCCGCTCGTCCTCGACCACGACGGCGGGCACGGGACCGTGCCGCTGCCGTTCACCTGGCGCGGGGTGAGCCTGTGCCGGACCGGCGCGACTGTCCTGCGGGTTCGGTTGACCTCCGACGACACCGGCACCGCCATCGTCGCCCACGACGCCGCGGGCGCACCGGTGCTCCAGGCCGAGTCGCTCGTCCTGCGCTCGGCCCGGCTCGACGGCGTCGGCGGTGCCCCGCTCTACCGCCTCGACTGGGTCCCGGTCCCCCCAGCGGACCAGCCCGGCACGGACGGCGGGGAAGGAGAGGTCGCCGTCCTCGGCGTCGAGGCGGACGGCGATGTCGTCGCCCGCACTTACCGGGCCACGCAAGCGGCCCTCAACCTCGTTCAGGCACGGCTCGCCACGAACGAGAGCGGTCTGCTGGTCGTCACGAGCGCGGCTGTCGCGGTGAGCCCCGACGAGACACCCGACCCGGCAGCCGCCGCCGCGCTGGGCCTAATCCGCACCGCCCAGACCGAGCACCCGGACAGCTTCCTGTTGCTCGACCTGCCCGCCGGTGAAGAACCCACCGCCGAACTGCTCGCCGCCGCGCGAGTCAGCGGCGAACCCCAGCTGGCCGCCCGCGGAGGACAGCTGTACGCCCCAAGGCTCGCCGCGCTCCCGAACGGCTCCGGGACCACGGACTGGGAACCGGACGGGACCGTGCTCATCACCGGCGGCACCGGCGTCCTCGGCGCCGCCCTGGCCCGCCACCTGGTCAGCCGGCACGGCGTCCGGAACCTGCTCCTGGCGAGCCGCAGGGGCCCGGGCGCGGAGGGCGCGGAAGCGCTCGCCGCCGAGCTGACCGCCGCGGGTGCCCGTGTCACCCTGGCCGCCTGCGACGCCGCGGACCGCACCGCGCTGGCCGCGCTGCTCGCCGCCGTGCCCGCCGAGCACCCGCTCACCGCCGTGGTGCACACAGCCGGGGTCCTCGCCGACCACACCGTGGAGAACCTCGACCCGGATCGGCTCGCCGCCGTGCTGCGGCCGAAGGTGGACGGCGCCTGGCACCTGCACGAGCTCACCCGCGATCTCGCGCCGCGGCTGGCCAGCTTCGTCGTGTTCTCCTCGTTCGCGGGCACGCTCGGCACGGCGGGCCAGGCGAACTACGCGGCCGCCAACGCCTTCGTCGACGCGCTCGCCCAGCACCGCACGACCGCCGGACTGCCGGCGACCTCGCTGGCCTGGGGGTTGTGGGCGGAGGGCACCGGCATGACTGGTCACCTCGGCACGGCCGCGCTGGCCGGGCTCACCGGGTCCGGCATCGCGGCCATCGACACCGATCAGGGCCTCGCGATGTTCGACACGGCCGTCGCGGGCGGCCTCGCGGTCACCGTTCCCGCCCTGCTCGACCTGTCCGCCCTGCGTGCCCAGGCGACCGAGGGCACGTTGCCGCCGATCTTCCGGAGCCTGGTCCGCGGCGTGCGCCGCCGGGCCACCGCGATCGTCCGGACCGGGGAAACCCCGGAGGAGCGGAGGAGCCGACTGCTCGACCTGACGACCGGCTTGGTCGCCGCCGTCCTCGGCCACGCCTCACCGGAGACGATCGACATCCGGCGGCCCTTCACCGAGCTGGGCTTCGACTCGCTGCTCGCGGTGCAACTGCGCAACCGGCTCAAGGCGGCCACCGGGCTCGGCCTGTCTGCGACCATCGTGTTCGACCACCCGACCGTCCAAGCCCTCGCCGCTCACCTCGACGCGCAGCTCGACGGTGGGACTGCGGCGGAGACCGGAGACGCTTCCGCACGGGCGGGCACCGACGAGCCGATCGCCATCGTGGCCATGGCCTGCCGGTTCCCCGGCGGGGTGAGCACACCGCAGGACCTGTGGCAGTTGGTGGCCGACGGCGTCGACACCACCTCGGAGTTCCCCGGCAACCGGGGCTGGAACACCGCCGACCTGTACGACCCCGACCCGGACAGCACGGGCCGGACGTACGCGCGGGCCGGTAGCTTCCTGCACGACGCGGGCGACTTCGACGCCGACTTCTTCGGCATCAGCCCCAACGAGGCGCTCGCCGTTGACCCCCAGCAACGGCTGCTCCTGGAAACCGCGTGGGAGGCCTTCGAACGCGCGGGCATCGACCCGGACTCGTTGCGCGGCAGCGACACCGGCGTCTTCGCCGGGATCATGCTGCACGACTACGCGCCTTCCGCGGGAGGCCCGGCGAACCTGGAGGGCCAGCTCGCGGTGGCGAACGCGCCGAGCGTCGCCTCAGGCCGCGTCTCGTACACCTTCGGCCTGCAGGGCCCGGCGATCACGGTGGACACGGCGTGCTCGTCGTCGCTGGTCTCGCTGCACCTGGCAGCGCAATCCCTGCGGCAGGGGGAGTGCTCGCTTGCGCTCGCCGGCGGTGCCACGGTGATGGCCACCCCAGAGCTGTTCGTCGAGTTCAGCCGTCAACGCGGTCTCTCGGCCGACGGCCGATGTAAGTCCTTCGCGGGCGCGGCGGACGGCACCGGCTGGGGCGAGGGCGCGGGCTGGCTGCTGTTGGAGCGGTTGTCCGACGCGCGACGACTCGGGCACGAGGTGCTGGCCGTGGTCCGTGGGGCCGCCGTCAACCAGGACGGCGCCTCCAACGGGCTGACCGCGCCGAACGGCCCCGCCCAGCAGCGGGTGATCCGCCAAGCCCTGGCCAGCGCCCGGCTCACCGCCGCGGACGTCGATGTCGTCGAGGCGCACGGCACGGGCACCCGGCTGGGCGACCCGATCGAGGCACAGGCGCTGCTGGCGACCTACGGCCAGGACCGCACCCAGCCGCTGCTGCTGGGGTCGGTCAAGTCGAACATCGGTCACACCCAGGCCGCGGCCGGGGTCGCCGGTGTGATCAAGATGGTTCTCGCCCTGCGGCACGGCGTGGTCCCGCGCACGCTGCACGTCGACGAGCCGACCCCGGAGGTCGACTGGAGCGCGGGCGCCGTCGAACTGGCGACATCGCAGGTGCCCTGGCCGACCGTGGATCGGGCTCGCCGCGCGGCGGTCTCCTCGTTCGGAGTGAGCGGCACCAACGCCCATGTGGTGCTGGAGCAGGCCCCGACCGTTGACGTCCCGGTGGGTAACCGGCCCTCCGGCGTGGTCCCGTGGACGTTGTCGGCAAAGACCGATGCGGCGGTACGGGCCCAGGCCGCCCGGCTGCGCGCGTTCGTGCAGGCCCATCCCGATCTTGATCCGGTGGATGTGGGTTGGTCGTTGGCGACGACGCGGTCGGTGTTTGATCGGCGTGCGGTTGTGGTGGGGAGTGATCGGGGTGTTTTGCTTGATGGTCTGGGGGTGTTGGCGTCTGGTGGTTCTGTTGTTCGGGCCGCTGTGGGTAAGGCGGTGTTGGTTTTTCCGGGTCAGGGTTCGCAGTGGGTGGGTATGGCGGTGGAGTTGTTGGGGTCTTCGCCGGTGTTCGCGGCGTCGATTGATGAGTGTGCGGGGGTGTTGTCGGAGTTTGTGGATTGGTCGTTGGTCGATGTTCTACGTGCTGGTGAGGGGTTTGAGCGTGTTGATGTGGTGCAGCCGGTGTTGTGGGCGGTGATGGTGTCGCTGGCTGCTTTGTGGCGTTCCTATGGTGTTGTGCCTGGTGCTGTTGTGGGTCATTCGCAGGGTGAGATTGCTGCTGCGGTGGTTTGTGGTGCGTTGTCGTTGCGGGATGGCGCGCGGGTGGTGGCGTTGCGTAGCAAGGTGTTGTTGGGGATCGCTGGTGGCGGTGGCATGGTGTCTGTCGCGTTGTCGGTGGACGAGGTGCGTGCCCGGTTGGTGGATGGGATCGGGATCGCTGCGGTCAATGGTCCGTGCTCGGTGGTGGTGTCGGGTGCGGCGGGGGTATTGGATCGGTGGCAGGCAGAAGTGGAGGCTGCTGGGGTTCGGGTCCGTCGGGTGCCGGTGGATTATGCCTCTCACTCCGCTGATGTGGAGCGGTTGCGTGAGGAGATTCTGGAGGTGTTGGCTCCGGTCTCGCCGCGGTCGGTGGAGTTGCCGTTCTACTCGACATTGACCGGTGGGGTGTTCGACACGTCGGGGTTGGATGCGGGGTATTGGTACGAGAGTTTGCGTCAGCCGGTGTTGTTCGAGCAGGCGACCAGGGAGTTGCTCGACCATGGTCACGATGTGTTGATCGAGTGCAGTCCGCATCCGGTGCTTGCCGTGGGCATCGAGGAGACCGCCGAGGCGGCCGGGACCACTGTCGCGGCGCTCGGTTCTCTGCGCCGCGACGACGGCGGCCTCGATCGGTTCCTGGCCTCGCTGGGCGAGGCGTGGACCAGGGGAGCCACACCTGACTGGTCGGCGGCGCTTGCAGGCGGCCGTCGGGTCGAACTGCCGACGTACGCGTTCCAGCGGGTGAGGTTCTGGCTGGAGAACCGTCCCGCCACCGCTCCCGTAGACGCCCTCTTCTGGGACCTCGTCGACCAAGGCGAGGTGGACGCCATGGTCTCCGGCGTGGGCCCCGAGGCCGAGCAGGAGAGGTCCGCGCTGACGACCGTGCTGCCCGTGCTCGCCACCTGGCGCCGTCGTCAGCAGGAGGAGACCTTCCGCTACCGGGTGACGTGGGTGCCCGTCCCCGAGAGTCCGGTCGAACCCGGTCCGTGGCTGGTCCTGGTCCCGGAGGAGCCCACGGAACACGTGGCGGGGTGCCTCGACGCCCTGACCGCCCTCGGGTCGAAGTTCATGCCGATCGACCTGGGTTCGGGCCTCGGTGACCTGCCAGGGCCCGAACCGCGGGGCGTGCTCTCGTTGCTGGCACTCGGCGGTAAGACCGCCCTGGAGAACGCCGCGGACCTCGCTCGCGTGACACGGGAGTTGGGCGAGGCGGGTGTCGGAGCCCCGCTATGGGTCGCCACGAGCGGCGCGACCGGGCCCGGCGTCCCGCACGCCCCCGAGCAGGCGATGCTCTGGGGCCTGGGTCGTTCCGCCGCCGTGGAGATCCCGGACCGGTGGGGCGGTTTGATCGATATTCCGGCCGAGCCCACACCCGAGACCTGGCGGCACTTCGCCGGGGCGCTCGGCGGCGACGAGGACCAGGTGGCCGTTCGGGCGTCCGGGGTTTTCGCCCGGCGACTGGTCCGGTCGACAGGGCCCAGCAAGGGCTGGCAGCCGCGTGGAACCGTCCTCGTCACCGGCGGCACCGGCGCGGTCGGTCGGGAAGTGGCCCGATGGCTTGCGACACAAGGGGTCGAGCGCTTGGTCCTCACCAGCCGCAGCGGCGGAAACGCGCCGGACGCTGGACCGCTGGCAGCCGAACTGGCCGCCGTGGGCGTGAGCGTCGCGGTGGAAGCCTGCGACGTGGCGGACCGGCAGGCACTGGCCGTGCTCCTGGAACGGCACACGCCCAACGCCATCATCCACGCCGCAGGGGCGCTGGACGACGGTCTGGTCGGCAGTCTCACTGCGGCCCGGTTCGCCGCCGTCGCCGCCTCGAAGGTCGACGCGGTCAAGAACCTGCACGAGCTGACCCGTGATACCGGCCTCGACGCGTTCGTGGCGTTCACCTCGCTCGCCGGGGTGGTCGGTTCGCCCGGCCAGGGCAACTACGCCGCGGCCAACGCCGCAGTGGATGCCCTGATCGAGACGTACCGGGTTCAGGGCTTCCCCGCGACCTCGATCGCCTGGGGGCTCTGGGCGGGCAGCGGCGCCGACGGCGGCACCAGCGGACGGCACCTCGGGGCACGGGGGATCGTGCCGATGGAACCGGCTCGTATGCTCGACTCGCTCGGCTGGGCCGTCGGAAACGACGAGGCCTCGACGACGGTCGCCCGGATCGACTGGCCGCGCTTCACCCTGCTCTCTGCGGCCACCCGCCTGTACGACGACCTCGTGGACACACGACGGCAGGCGGACGAGCCCGCTACCCCGGAGGTCGAGGCCACGTCGCTGGCCGACCGGCTCGCCCTCCTGTCGCCCGCCGAACGCGACCGCGAGGTCATCACCCTCGTGCGCCGGGAAGCCGCGGTGGCGCTGGGGCACGCCGACGCGGAACTGATCGAGTCCGGCCGGGCGTTCCGGGAACTCGGGTTCGACTCGCTCACCGCCATGCAGCTCCGCAACCGGCTGGTCGCCGTCACCGGCCTGGACTTGCCGTCCGCGCTGGTCTTCAACTACCCGAACACCAGCGCGCTGGCCGAGCACCTGCTCTCCCGACTGGTACCCGAGACCGGCGCGGACCACGACGGGGTGCTCGGCATCCTCGACCGACTCGACTCGGCACTGGCGCACGCCGTGGACGGGGCCGTGCTGCGAGAGGTGTCCGGTCGTCTGGAGGCGCTCCTCGCGCGATGGCGGGAAAGGGACACTTCCTCCGACTCCGTGCTCGAAGAGGACGCCATCGAGTCCGTCTCCGACGACGAGATCTTCCGCCTCATCGACCAGAACTTCGACCTGTGAAAGGGGACCCGCACCGGCCGCGGACCGACCTGAACGGCGGCTGGAGTTTCGTCGTGTTGGATACGCGAGACTCTCGGGTGCTCGTTATGCGGGGAGTGTTCGGGGTGGTTGGGTCTTGGTGGTGAGTGATAGGGAGACCATCTATTCGGCGACTCGGCTGGTGGTGGAAGCCGGTCTGGCTGGTGGCGGCTCGGTGTTCACCCCAGGGCGCGTGCAAAGTTGACCTGTCCCGGTGTAGGTGGTTTCGGGGAGTAGGTGCAGGAGTCGTTCGGGCCTGCGGTTGGCGGCGCGGAGTGCGGGTTGGATGCGGGTAGCTCCGTTTTGGCGGTGCAGGGTGGTGGCGGCGTTGCGGCGGTCGGCGAGGTTCTGGGGTGCGTTGCCGGTGCGGGCGCGGTGGCGGTCTTCGTTGAAGGCGACGTCGCGCACCGGGTGGAGCCGTCCCTCTATGCCCCAATGTCCGCGGATGAGTTTCGCCAGGCGAAGCGTGCGCGGAGACGGATACGGCGACGGAGCCCACGAGCAACCTGGTGAAGCCGCCGAGCCCGCGGCTGCCCACCGCGATCAGCGAGGCGGTGCGCGATTCGGCGACGAGGACGGCGGTCGGTGCGGATCGCGGCACGAATTCGGTCTCGATCGGCACACTCGGCGCTTCGGCCGCCGCCGTGTCGCGTGCTTGGCACAACCAGCCCTCCCCCTGTTCTCGAACAGCGTCGAAGAACGATTGCGGCAGCACGACACCGGGTATTTCCGGCACCACGAGAGCTGATTGCGTGTCGCAGCAGATCAACCGGATCCGGGCCGAGCGAGCGCCTCCGCCGCCGCCCACCGGGCGGCGCGCAGGGCCGAGTTCGATCCGTCGATTCCGACGATGAGAGCACGGTTCGTCATGACGCCCCTCCAGCGCGGTCCGTGTTTCAGGCAGTGCGGCCGAAGCGCAGGAAGGCGTGTGGGACTCCCGCCAGCCCCAGCTGCTCGGTCACTGCCTTGCGCATTTCTTCCAGCCGCAGCGGTTGCGTCATCACCGACACGGCGAGCCCTCCCGCAGTCGCTTCCAGCCATGCCGACTGAAGCGCCTCTCCGATGCGCACGTGGTCGATGGTGGAATCGGTTGCGCTGCACAGGACCAGCACCGAGTCGTGTTCGATGCGCGACGCCAGCAGGGACTCGTCCGGCAGCTTGGTCTGACCGGTCACCAACCCCACCGCGGGGAGTCCTTGCCGTCCCAGGGCCTTCTCCGGAATGCCCGCTCCCGGTGTGGGGTCTCCTGTCGCATCCTGCTGCACGATCCAGTGGGTGAGCTCCCGCTGATATTCGGCGTCCGCGTGCAGCACGCGGGCCGCGTACGCCAACGAGCGAGCCACCTCCGACGCTTCGGTGGAACCGGTGATCCAGTGCATTTCGTCCGGGCCGAGCCCGGCGGCCACCCGCAACGTGTCCCGTTCGGCGTCTGTCACCGGTTGTTCGGCGAACGCGCCTCGGTAGCTGCGGCGGCGTTCGATGGCGGCGAAGCGACGCTCGTCCACCCCCGATGGCGTGGCCTCCCGGGTCGCGGTGATCTTCGCGGTCGCTGGTTCGCTCTCCGGGGCCGCCGCGCGGTCCACGTGAGGTAGCCGCCCCAGGTGGCGGACCGCCACCAGGAGATTGGTCAACGCGGCGCCGAAGGAGATCGCCCGATCGCGGCCCTGCGGGTCGTGTTCGTCGAGCAGGTCGACCTGACGGGGGTGCAACTCGGCGACGTGGCCGCGCACCACCAACGTCCAGGGCTGGGCGTTGTGCACCGAGGGCGCCGCCGCCACTGCCTCGGACAGCACGTGTCGTTCCTGTTCCGTCCAAGGGGACGCGGCATCGCCTTGACCATCCCGATCGGCCATCACCAAGGCCACTCCTCGCTCCATGAGGTGCTGGGCGTGCCGCCGACGGTGTGGAGACCGGTTTCGTTGCGTGCACGGCGGCACGGGGTTCTGCGCGCTCTGCTCGACATTGCGCCCTCCCGGCCCGGCACGCATCTCAACGGTGTGCGTCGGAAACACCGGGTGTGATCGGAAAGCTCCAGGGGATGGCGTATTCGTGGCGGTAAGGGGTGGCGGTGTCTTTAGGTCGACCTGACGACCAGCAGAGGACACGGTGAGCAATGGGCGAGCGCGCGACTGGTCGACCCGAGCAGCATCCCGGTGAGACCGCTGTGGCCGCGACTCCCGATCACGAGCAACTCCGCGTGTGCGGCGTGCGCGAGAAGCGCTCGGACCGGGCGGTCGTGTTCGACCGAGCGGCGGATCTCGACGTCAGGGAAGCGCTCGTCGCTTCCCGCGAGGCGTTCGGCGAGCAGGCGGTGGGCGATCGATTCCCGCTCCCCGGGTGGCATCGTCGGTGTCAGTTCGGTCCAGTCCTCCGCCGCGACCTCGCGCCAGGTGTGCACCGCCAGCAGCGTTGTGCCGCGCAGATCGGCCTCGTGCAACGCCCAGCGGAGCGCCGAGTCGGCTACTCCGGCCGAGTCGAGACCGACGACGACACCTCCGGACGGAGGGTTGCCGGGCGGCTCCCGCACGACGGCCACCGGGCAGGCCGCGAGCGCGATGGCGGCTTCGGCTGTCGAGCCGAAGTCGAGCTCGGTCCCGGACTCGCCGAGCCCGCGGCTGCCGACGACGATCATGCCAGCGGCAGCGGACTCGGCGACCAACTGTCGGGCTGCGGTTCCGCGCCTGAGCTCGCAGCGGACGAGTGGGATGGGGCCGTGCCGGTTGACGGCTTGCTCGGCGGCGTGCAGCACCTCCTCGCCGCGACGTCGCACCGCTGCCTCGCTGTCGGGAGGGAGGTCCCCGGGCAGCACCGTGAGCAGGAGTATCGGCCATTGCCGTAGAGCGGCCTCGCGCGCGCCCCACTCCGCCGCGCGCAAAGCCGAGCTGGATCCGTCCACGCCCGCAACGATGACCGGGTTCCGCTGAACGTCCACGCGCGGTCGCCTCCCTGAGTCCTGGAGCTTGCGGCGAAGATAAGGCTGATCCGGTCTGGGCGCGACGTGACTGCGGGCCTGTTCGTGTTGCCCTGCACGGCGTTCAGCCGAGCACGGAGTCGTGATCCGGCGCTGGTCCCCACGCCCGGTCTTGTTCGTCCGGGGCGAGCTCCACGTCGTGCGGAACGATCACTACCGGGCAGCGGGCACGGCGAAGGCACCCTCCCGCGATGTGGCCCATCGTGGGATTGATGCCGCGGTGATGGCGACCATCGCCGAGGACGAGCATGGCTGCCTCGGCCGAGAGTTCCGAGAGGACCTCGACGGTCTGTCCTTCGAGGAGCTCCGTGCGCAGTCCCGGGGGCAGCTGTTCACCCACGCACGCGTGGACCGCTTTCGAGAGCTCCCGCCGGTACTGCTCGTGCATGTGGTGCGGGGCCAGTTCGGGGTTCATCAGCAGAGGGCCCGGTCCGGAGAGGACGGCGTGCCGCGACCACACCATGACAGCGCGCACTTCTCGGTGGCGTTGCCGTGCCTCGCGCACGGCCCAGCGAAGGGCACGTGCGCTGCTCTCGGACCCGTGGACGCCGACGACGAGCGGCTTCTCGGCGCACATGATCGACCTCCTCGGACGCGAACGCCTCGGTGTCCGGCAACGACGAAGTGTGCCTGGACCAGGCGGTCGGCCACCAGAGCATTTCGTCTTCGGCGGTCCGCTTCAACGGCCGGAAGGCATCGGCGGAGGTCGTCGCACCGCGGCGTCGCTGCACCGTGTTCCGGGTACTCGGGAGGTGGCCGACAGCGTGCTTGGCGACATCGTCGAGATTTCGTGCGCGCGGAGGTGACCGGCTTCGACCACCAGCGGACGGAACGAAGCGGTCTCGTGGGCCGCCGGGCGTTTTGGGCGCGGCACGTGGAGCCTCGGTGCTGAGCAGATCCAAGGCTGGGCGCGAATCGTCCGCCAGTCGCGATGGGCCCGTCTCGGGAGGATCGATGACCGCGATCACCGTCCGTCCGCAACGGCACGACGCTGTCCTCTTCGACCTCGACGGCGTGCTGACGGACACGGCTTCAGTGCACTGCGCGGCCTGGAAGCGGCTGTTCGACCACTACCTGGCGGCGAGGGCTGGCCACCACGAGCCGTTCACGACGGCGGACTACCTGGACCACGTCGACGGCAAACCGCGCGCCGACGGGGTGCTCGACTTCCTGCGTTCACGAAGAATTGAACTCCCGAGGGGGGCTCCGTCGGACCGTTCGGACGCGGAAACGGCGGTGGGGTTGGGAAAGCGCAAAGACCGCTATTTCCGCGACGCTCTCGCTACCGGCGGGGCGCGGGTGTTCGACGGCGCGATCGGCCTGCTCGTCTCCCTGTGGGAGGCGCACCTGCGCATCGCCGTCGTTTCGGCCAGCCGCAACTGCGCGCTCGTGCTCGAGAGCGCCGGGCTCACCGGGCTGGTCGACGTCGTGGTCGACGGGGTGGTGGCCGACGAACTCGGTCTGCCGGGAAAACCGGATCCGGCGACGTTCCTCGAGGCCGCCCGCAGGTGCGGCTGCCGCCCGTCGCGCTCGGCGGTGGTCGAGGACTCCTCGGCCGGTGTCCGGGCTGCCCGAGCGGGCGGCTTCGGCCTCGTGATCGGGGTGGCCCGCGTCGCCGCACCCCACGACCTGCGGGACGTGGGCGCGGATGTCGTGGCCCGTTCGCTGTGCGAGATCTCGGTGACGACATCAGGTCGCCCCTGGCGCGATGGATGAGCGATGCGTGCTTCGCAACTCAGCGCACCACGGCGACCGGGCATCTCGCGTGGTGCAGCACTCCGACGGCGACCGAGCCGAGGAACAGCCCGTTGAACCCACCGGTGCCGCGGTGGCCCACCACCAGCAGCGGAGACTCACCGGCCGCGTCGACGAGGGCGGGGACCGGGTGCCCGCGCACGGCGCGGGTGCGCGTGTGGAGTCCCGAGTACCGGTCGCGCCATTCCGTGAGCTGGGCGTTGAGGGAGTTCTCGATGCGAGTCTGCACTTCGTCCTGATCGGGTGGCGGCAGGGGCGGCGCGAGCAGCCCCTGCTCGTGCCAAGCCTGCACGGCGAGCACTTCGACTCCGCGGGAGGCTGCGGCGTCGAACGCGAAACGCAGCACCGCGTGAGCATTGGCCGCGTCGTCCACCCCGACGACGACCGGACCCCCGAGATCGACTCCGCCCGCGCGCACGACCACGACCGGCCCCACCGCGTGGGTGGCGACCTCCGAACTGACCGAGCCCAGCAGCGCGTCGGCGAATCCACCGAGCCCGCGCGATCCCAGCACCATCAACTGGGCGGTCTCCTCGCAGCGAAGCAGCTGTTCGATCGGATGCCCGGTGAGGATCTCCTCGCGCACCTCGACTTCGGGCGCTTGGGCGCGGCACTGCTCGGCGACCGCGTGCACGCTCTTTCCCGCGAAAGCCGAGCGATTCGGGTCGTCGTTGACCAGCACCAGGTGCAGGCGGGCGCCACGACGCCGGGCTTCCCGTGTCGCCCAGGCCGCGGCTTCGGCGGAATGGCCGGAACCGTCGACTCCGGCCACGACCGCGTGCTCGGGTTGTGCCATGGTTCTCTCCCCTCGACGTGGCAGATCATGATGCCCAGAGCGTGGAACGAGCGGCGGACCGCCGAGGCCCCGGCGCGGCCAGCACGGGCCGTCGGCAGGGTGGCGGCCGACGGCCGCGTGGTCTGATCATTCTTTTCTCCGGTGCTCGGTCAGGTTCGCCCGTGCTTGCCGGTACTCGTCCGCATCGATTTCCCCGCGGGCATACCTGCGATCGAGGATCTCGTCGGCGGTTTCCTGGTGCGCGGCGCCGTTGTCGTGCCGAGGATGCTCACGGGTCAGGCGAATTACGGTCCAGACGATCAGCGCGAGGAACGCGAGGAACGCGATCCAGATGATGGGCATCACGAACATCCAACAGAGACCAGGTCCATAGCCGTACATCATCGCCGACAGCTCCTTAACCGGACGCTTGCCGTTCCATCGTCCCGACGCGCGAAGCGACCTGGCCAGGGACCTTGGCCGCACAAACCGTGCGGCCAAGCCATGTGCTGCCTAGACCACTCGGTTCTTGGTGGAATCAAGTGCTCGCACCCCGAAACGTTCAAGGCCGTGCGTTGCGCACCGACGGAGCCGCCGCGACAGCGGTGGTCAGCGTCTCGCGCTCCGCACGTGCGGGCGAGACTCCTCCATCACCCGGACAGCTCCTCGTCTCCGGTGCTCGCGCGACGAGCGTGCTCGGCCGGGCATCCGCGCTAGGACTCGTCCTCTCCGGTGAGCGCGTCCGACGCGGCTCGACGCAGCGTGGCGCGCATGATCAGGCGAATGAAGGGACCGACGGTCCACCAGTACCAGCCGAAGGTCCGCAGCGAGAGCGCGTCGTCGAGGGAGACGCGCACGTCGTAGCTGAGCAGGCTGCCGCGACCGCAGGCCCGAGCGATTCGAGGCTGGGGACCGGCGTCCAGAACCTGCCCGCGGCGCCCAGGACGAGCTCGTGATCCGGTTTTTCGGAGAGCCGGAGCCAGTTCCCCTCGGCCACGAGGTCGTCGGGTTCGGGTTCGAGCCGGCACGTGTCGGCGCAACCAGGCCGGCCAGCCCCGCACGAGCATCGCCGCGTCGATCACCGGGGACCGCACCGTGAGCAGGTCCAAGTGGCGCAGCGCCGCGTAGGAGGCACGAGGCGGGCAGCGCACCGGAAGGTGCTCCGTCATCGCGAAATCAGGGCTCTCCATGAAGTCGTCGATGCCGGGCGGCTCTTCCTGCGGGTGGCCCGATGCCGCCATCGCCCACCGCGTCGTCTCGCCCTCGCGGACATCGTGCTCGCGTCCCTCCATGTCGCACCACCTGAGGTTTGTCCTTCCAACGCCGGGCCCGGGATGTACCGGCACTCGCGAATACGGCAGGGTCGTTGGGCCTCCTGGCAGGTCCCGAGTTCCCCGGCCACGCTCGAGTACCGGACCCTTTGCCGGTCATCGCGGTCGGCGTTCCAGTTGGGGGGAGAGAGCATGAACGACATCAGAGGGTCGGTGGTGGTCGGGATCGACGGCTCCCGGTCCGCCGAGCTCGCCGCGGGGTGGGCGGCGGTCGACGGGCGCGGGCGGAACCTGCCGGTGCACCTGGTTTTCTCGCTGGGAGGCGTCACCCCGGTGCTGCCCGGTGCGTATCCGATGCAGTGCTACTACGAAGGGATCGACAGCAACGCCCGCGAGCGCCTCGACGTGGCTGCCGACGTGGTGCGGGCGGCGGCTCCGGACATCCCGATCACGACGGCGGTCACCAACCAGCCACCGGTGCTGGCCCTGGTAGACCTCTCGGAGCAGGCGGACGAGGTCGTGTTGGGGCAGGGGGACTTCAGGGGTTTTCCCGAGCTGCTCCTGGGCTCCGTGGCCACGAGCGTGTCGACTCGCGCCCGCAGTCCGGTCGTGGTCGTGCGCGGTGATCCGGATGCGACCGGTCCGGTGGTGGTGGGCGTCGACGGCGGCGCGGCTGCGGACGTGGCGCTCGCGGCGGCCTTCGAGCGCGCCTCCCGCACGGGGCTTCCGCTGGTGGCGGCACATGCTGTGGAGGAACGCCACCGGGCGTCCGGCGGCGCCGGTGGTGCGGGCGAGCACGTCGCTGAATGGCGGCGGCGCCACCCCGAGGTGGACCTCCACTGGGTCGAGGAGCGCGGTGATCCGAGGGAAGTGCTGCTGGCGCAGGCGCGGCGGGCCAGCGTGGTCGTGGTGGGCAGTCGAGGTCGCGGCGGCTTCCGCGGCCTCCTGCTCGGTTCGACCAGCCAGGCCTTGCTGCACCACGCCGCCTGCCCGGTGATGGTGGTGCGCGCACGGACCTGAGCGACTCGGCCCGGCACGCGGTGCCCGAACACCTCCCCGGGGACTCTCGGCCCTGTCGGTCCGTGTGACGCAGTGCGTGTAATCGGGTGCCGTGCAAGGCGACGCCGGGACCGGCGAACGATGTGGCGGAGGTGCAGCGCGATGGCGCGGACGGTGGTTGTCGGGATCGATGGTTCGCCGTCGGCTATCCGCGCCGCTCGCTGGGCGGTTCGGGAGGCACGGCGGCGGTCGGCACAGCTGCACCTGCTGCACTGCGACGTCAAGTCGCTCGTCGTCGTGCCGGACATGCCGGTCGTGCCACCGCGGCAGACGTTTTTGGAGAGCGTCCGTGAGGAAGCCGAGGAATCCCTGCGGCTGGCGAAGGAGCAGGTGGGCGAAGTCGCACCGGACGTAGTCGTGGAGACCGAGTTCCGCATGGAGGCTCCGGCGAGCGGGCTCGTCGAGCAGTCCCGGCGAGCGGATCTGGTGGTGCTGGGCAGCCGTGGTCTCGGAGGGTTCACCGGGCTGCTGATCGGTTCGGTGGCGATCGCCGTGGCCGCACACGCCCGCAGCCCGGTCGCGGTGGTCCGCGGAGAGCACGATCCGGACCAGACCGATCCGGTCGTCGTCGGCGTCAGCGGTTCCGGACACGATGCCGCCGCGCTGGGCTACGCCTTCGAGCTCGCCGCCGCACGGGAGGTGCCCCTGCGCGCGGTCCACGCCTGGCACTCCCTGGCGTGGGATGAGGCGCGCTTGCGGAACCGGATCGACGAGGGGTGGGCCGTGGTCCAGTCCGATGAGGAACGCCTCCTGACGGAGGTGCTGGCGGGCTGGTCGGACGAACACCCCGACGTCGTGGTGCAGCGCTTCGCACCGCTGAACAAACCCGCGCGGGCCTTGCTCACGCATGCGGAGCAGGCACAGCTCGTCGTGGTCGGAGCCCGGGGGCGGGGAGGTTTCACCGGGCTGGTGCTGGGGTCCACGAGCCAACAACTGGTGCAGCACTCACCGTGCCCGGTGGTGATCGCGCGGTGAGGTGCGTGCCGTGCCGTTCCACGGTGTTCGCGGTCCACGGCGCCCGCGCCTTGCCCGCCGAGGCGAAAGATGCCGCCCTCCCCGGTATGTGGCCGCAGTCCTGAGAATTCCTGAGTGCGCCGCGGGTTCCGTTGAGCAGCAACGCTTTTGCCACGTTCCCGTGCCCGGTCGTCGCGACGCGCTGAGCGCGTAAGGCCCTCTGGCCCTGCCGCGTCCCCGAAGCGAACCGGGAGCCTGCACGGTGGACGGGCGTGCCAGGCGCGTCCGCGATCGGGTGGTCGGGAGATGCGAGGGGGAGTGGTGGAGGAGGCGGACGAAAATTCGGTCGGAGAACGCCTGCCCGCGGCGGTCGCCGAGAGCCACACCGCTGTGCTGCTGTTCACCGGGGACCGCGCGTACAAGGTCAAGAAGCCGGTCGACTTCGGTTTCCTGGACTTCAGCACGACCGGGGCCAGGGAACGGGCCTGCCGTCGTGAGGTCGACTTGAACCGCAGGCTGGCGCCGGACGTCTACCTCGACGTGGCGCAGGCCCTGGACGGGCACGGCCGCACCTGCGACTGGATCGTGGTGATGCGGCGGATTCCCGCCGAACGCAGGTTGTCCACGGTGGTCCGGCAGCGTGGAGCTCCGCTCGCGGAGCTCGAACGGATCGCCCGGGTGCTGGCGTCGTTCCACAGCACCGCGCGGACGGGGGCGGACGTCGCGGCAGCGGGAAGGGCGCCTGCGCTGCGCGGGCGGTGGAGCGACAACGTCGCGGGGGTGGAACCGTTCGTCGGCGATGTCCTGGACTCCGAGGAATTCGAGGAGATCACCCGGTTGGCGCTGGAGTACGTCGACGGCCGGGCCCCGCTGCTGGATGAGCGCGCCCGCCGTGGATGCGTGGTGGACGGGCACGGCGATCTGGTCGCTGACGACATCTTCTGCTTGGATGACGGGCCGCGGCTGCTCGACTGCCTGGAGTTCGACGACGAGCTGCGGCACGTCGACGGACTCGACGACGCGGCGTTCCTGGCGATGGATCTCGAACGCCTCGGAGCGGTGGATCTCGGGAGGCGGTTTCTGCGCTGGTACCGCGAGTTCTCCGGAGCGGAGGCCGCGGACTCGCTGGCCCATCACTACCTCGCGTACCGGGCTTTCGTCCGTGCGAAGGTCGCCTGCCTGCGGCACGCCCAGGGGGCGGCGGGAGCGGCTGATGAGGCCCGCCTGCTGGCGGACATGACCCGCGCGCACCTGCGGGCCGGGCAAGTGCGCCTGGTGCTGGTGGGAGGCTTGCCGGGAACCGGCAAGTCGACGGTGTCGGGTTCGCTCGCGGACCGGCTGGGGGCGGTGCTGCTCAGCACCGACCGGGTGCGCCGCGAACTCGCGGCCGGTCGGGACGAGCCCGCGCACGCCGGGTACGGGCGCGGGCTGTACGCGGCGGAGCACGTGCACGGGACCTACTCAGAGCTGCTCGCGAGGGCGCGGACGCTGCTGGAGCACGGCGAGAGCGTCGTGCTCGACGCCAGCTGGAGCAAGGCGGACGAACGGGCTCGGGCCCGGCACCTCGCCCAGCTGGCCCGCTGCGCATCGGTCGAACTGCGCTGCACGGCCGCCGGATACGTGACCGCCGGGCGGATCGCGGACCGGACGGGCGACCTCTCGGACGCGACCCCGGACATCGCCGCGCGGATGGCCGCCGATTTCGCGGAGTGGCCCGAGGCCCAGAACGTCGACACCTCTGGCTCGCCGCAGGAGGCGATCGCCGCGGCGCGGAGAGCCTTCACCGAGCCGGGATGAGCGCTGGGTCCGCGGAGGCCGAAGCCGGAAGGGGAGATCGATGCGAGCGGAGACCGTGGTGTGAGTCGAGGGCGAAACCGCGTCGCGACGGGTCGTGCGCGAAGCACGTCGGCGGGGGAGTCCGCTCCGCGTGGTCGTGGTGCGGTCCTTGCACGAGCGCCCCTGGGGTGCTGAGTTGCCGATGCTCGGCGACCACGGCACGGCGACGCCGGCGGGTCCGTGCTCGGCGGCGTGGCGTTGCACGCGATCCGCCGAGCCCAGTGGGAGCGTTCGGCGAGACCCGCCGAGGTGCCCGTGGGCGCAGACGTGGACGCGGCACGCCGTCGAGTTGTTCAGCATGGGGCCCGGAGGCCCGGAGGCCCGGATGCGCATAGGTGGCGCTGTCGCGACGGATCTCCTCCTGCGGCGGCTCGCCGTGTGATCCTTCGCCGCGGGTGCTCGATCGGAGAAGAGACGGCGAGATCGCGCAGGAAGTTCGCGCACAGGACGTCGTGGCGCGAGCGGCGGCGGCCTCGCTTCTCCGCGCACCACCAGGACCGGGCACGGTGCGTGGTGGATCGTCGCTTGGCTGGTGGAACTGGGCAGCAACTTGCTGAAGCCATGCGGGCGCCCACCACAAGGAGGCGGGCTCTCGCGGCGTGGGCGAGCAGGTCGGCCGCAGTCGAACCGCGTTCGACGAAGCGGTCCACAACGACGTCCGGATACCGCTCGCCAGCAGCGCACCACGTTAGGGAGGGTCTCCGCGTGGCCCGCGCACTTCGACGATCTGCCCTTGCGGTCGTCCGAATAAACACCTTCGACGACCAGCAGTCACCGACCTGAACCATCATGTCGTGTCACCTCGCGCGACCTCGCGGCCGACTTTTCCCTTCCTGACCCAAGGTCGCGCGGAAACCGGTGACGAGAAGTGCCGAGAGTCCCGATCGCCGTCACGTGGGACGAGGAGACGCGGCGAGCGGATTCGCACTCGGTCGATGCCCGCGTCGCAGCCTTAGTTCCGGAACGTCGCCGGGTGACCGGTCGCTTGTTCAACGTCCGCGATGGACGCGTCGAGCAGTTGGTGGGCGAGGTCGGACAGTGCCCGGGCCGTCGCCAACTCCGCGCCGATCGCAGGGATATTCGTATCGCCGGGATTTCGTCTGGCCAGTCCTCTGCCCGCGATGTCGTCGCGGGTGTGCAGGCGGGCGTCCGCTTAGGTGTGGTCGCTGTGCTCGGAGATGTTCACCAGCACTGTCCATCGTTCCGTGCGCGTGGGCCCCTTCCTTTCTCGTCAACGAGGCCAGGGTGTGGTGGTCTTCGGGCGAGTTCACAGGGGCCAAAGCCCTCGGTCGCCGGATCTGGCCGTGGAGGGGTGCTGCGCCTGTCACCCGGGGACGGGACGGGCGTCATTGCCTGCGGGGCGTGGGGGGCTGTCGCTTTCTTCCCCCTCCGGGGCGGGAAGTAGCGGAAGAACCGAGCGCGCGGGCTGCCGCGGCGAGGAACACGAGCTCCAGCACCAGGCTCGCCCAGCCCGCTGGTTCCCAGGACTCCTCGCGGAAGCCGGGCAGACCCGTGGTGCGGCTCAGCACGAATCCGAGGAACATGCCCGCGCTCACTGCGCTGCCGAGCAACCACGCCCAGGTCGACGGTCGACGCAGTACGGTGTACGCGACGCCCAGCAGCAGAACGGCACCCACGACGAATAGAACGCCCAGATAGGTGGCGTCCTCGAAGCTGTCCGGTGCGAGGACGAGATGGATCACCGCGAGGAGCGTGGAAGCGGCGGCGGCGGTGTAGCTGGTGGCGCGCATGGGCCCTCCGTTCCTGTGCTGTGCGGATCGGAAGCCTGTTCGGCGCAGGTGCTCAATGCGTTCCGCCGTTCCGCTCCTGCGGTGCCGACGGCTTCCGCGTCGGAACATCCGCGCTCACCCATGATGGGGGCGGGAGAGACCGTCGAACATTGCCGATGGTCCCGGTCGTGCCACTCCCCGGGCGGTGCCGCTGGGAACAGGCGAAAGCCCGTTTCGGGCCCACCGGCGGTGCGATCCTTGCGAAGGATTGGAGGGCGCCCGGAGGCGTTCGACGCCGAACGCCGTTGCCGGTTGTGGATGCTACCGATGCGGAGACCCTGGGTTCGGGCCTGTGATGCCGCGTCGCAGTTCGCCGGGCCGGTGGCGTTCTGGTTCGTGGTAGCGGTCGTGGGAGGACGGCAGCTGCCAGGGCACGCTGGTGATCATGACCCCTGGTTCGAACCGCAGCCGGGTCTTCAGTCGCAGCGCGCTCTGGTTGTGCAGCGCGTTGTCCCACCAGCGGCCGAAGACGTACTCCGGGATGTAGACGATGACCACGTCACGCGGGCTTGTTCTCCGAAGGTCGCGGACGTACTGCACGACGGGCCGAGTGATCTCCCGGTAAGGCGATTCGAGCACCTTGAGCGGGACGGGTATCTCGTTGCGCTGCCACGTCTGCTCGAGGAGTTGGGTATCGGCGTCCTCGACGTTCACGGTGATCGCGGTGAGATCGTCCGGGCGGGTCGCCCGCGCGTAGGCCAGGGCGCGCAGGACCGGCTTGTGGACGTTGGAGACCAGTACCACCGCGTGCACGCGGGCTGGGAACATGGTGTCCTCGTCCTCCGGCTCGAGTTCCTGCTGCACCAGGTCGTAGTGGCGGCGGATGCCGCGCATCAGCACGAACAACACCGGTACGACTATCACGACCAGGTAAGCACCGTGGGAGAACTTCGTGACCAGCACGATCGCCAACACCAGACCGGTCATCGCCGCCCCTGCCGTGTTGATCAGCCTCGCGCGGTACTGGCGTCGGCGTTTCGCATTGTCGGTGGTCGAGGCCAGTTCGCGGTTCCAATGCCGCACCATGCCCGCCTGGGCGAGGGTGAACGACGTGAACACGCCGAGGATGTAGAGCTGGATGAGGCGGGTGGTCGATCCCTCGAACAACCAGATCAAGGCTCCTGCGGCGGACGCAAGCAGGACGATCCCGTTCGAGAAGGCCAGTCGATCTCCGCGAGTGTGCAGCTGTCGCGGCATGTAGCGGTGCCGTGCCAGCAGCGAGGTCAGCAACGGAAACCCGCTGTATGCGGTGTTCGCGGCCAGGACCAGGATCAGCGTTGCCGTGGCCTGCACGTAGTAGAAGCCCGGACTGGCCGTCCCGCCGAACACCGCCGCCGCGATCTGGGCGATCACGGTGCGCTGCGGTTCGTTCGCGCAGTCGCCAGGTAGACCGATCAGGTCGCAGGGGTTCTCCGCGTAGTGCACTCCGCTGATCAACGCCAACGCGGTGACCCCTGCGAACATCGTGATCGCGATCAATCCGGTCGCGGCCATCGTGGCCGCCGCGTTCTCGGCTTTGGGCCGGCGAAAGGCCGGGACGCCGTTGGAGATCGCTTCCATACCGGTCAGGGCAGTGCAACCCGAGGCGAACGTCCGCAGCAACAGGAACAGCAGCGCGAAGGTGCTCCACGAAGAATGCTCCGGCCGAACATCGTACGCAGCACTCTGGGCTACCGGGGCGGCCCCGACCAACGTCTCTACCAACCCGGTAGCGATCATGACCAGTACACCGGCGATGAACAGGTAGCTCGGCAAAGCGAAGATGCGGCCCGACTCGCGCATCCCGCGCAAGTTCAACGCCGTGAGCACGATGACGAACCCGATGCCGAGTTCCACCCGGTACGGGTTCAGCTCGGTGAACGCGGAGATGATGTTGTCCACTCCCGCCGACACTGACACCGACACGGTGAGCACGTAGTCGACCATCAGCGCACCGGCCACGACCAGCCCGGCTGAGGGGCCGAGGTTTTCCGAGGCCACAGCGTAGGAACCGCCTCCGGACGGATAAGCACGCACGACCTGCCGGTAGGAGATCGTCACGACAGCCAGGAGAAGCATTACCGCCGCGCCCGCCCACCAAGCCAGGTGCAGCACTGCCACCCCGCCCAAAGCGAGTACCAGGAGAATCTCCTGGCTCGCATAGGCGACGGAGGAGAATGGATCGCTGGCGAACAGGGGAAGCGCCAGCCGCTTCGGCAACAACGTCTCGGCGAGCTGGTCGCTGCGCACCGGCCGCCCCACGACCAACCGCTTCAACCACGTCGCAGCCCCCTGCACACCTGGAGCATAGGGTCACCGCCCGCATCGACGCTGCTCAGAACACTCCCCCGTGAGGCCCTGCGCTGCTCGGGACGGGGAGCCCGACTTTCCGCCGCCCGTAATCCGGAGTGAGCCTCCCCGGAGTCACGTGAGGTAACGCGCTGGACGCGTCCGTGCGCCCACGGGGGCCGATAGGCCCTGCACGCCAGCAGTCGGGCGGCGGCACTCTCGACTTCGGAATCGGACCGCGAAGCGGCGGACGGAGTGCGTGATGCGTCGAGGCGAACGCAAGCACCGGCATGACGATCGAGATGTCGAGACAGGAGTTCCCGATGTCGGCGCATCGGGGCCTGAGCGGCGGGAGGGGCTCGACGATGCCACCGAGTCCGTGCTCGACGACATCGATGCACTCCTCGACGAGGAAGCCGAAGAATTCGTGCGTTCCTACGTGCAGAAGGGCGGCCAGTAGCCGCGTCGTCGCCGAGGTCTGATCGGTCGCCGTTCGCCCACTCCGCCTGGGCGGTGGTCACGGCGACAAGATGGGGAGGATTCATGCTCGTCTCGGAGGCCTACCATCCCGGAGCGCTCACCTGTTCAAGCAAGGGGTCGCTGGTTCGAACCCAGTTGCGCCCACTTTGGTTGCCTGACCAGTGAAAACGGGGTTTCCGTCGAGGGGTGCTCCGCTCTGCGCAGGGCCACAGCGAGCCCTTAATTTTGCCCCATGCGGGAGCAGTGGGACGGCCTGATCAGGGACTACGGCAAGGCGCTGAAGCGCGAGAACAAGTCCCCCAAGACCATCGAGCTCTACGTATCGACGGCGACTTGGTTCGCAGACTGGCTCGCAAAGCAAGACCGCCTTGGCGACATCGCTGACGTCACCCGGGCCGACATCGGTGACTGGATCACGGAACTGCTGGAGACCCGCAAACCCGCGACCGCCAACGGCCGATTCCGGGCGCTACAGCAGTGGTTCCACTTCCTGGTCGACGAGGACGAGATCACTGAATCGCCGATGCAGCGGATGAAGCCTCCGCAGATCCCCGAGGTCCTGGTGCCGGTCGTTCCGTTGGCCACCGTCAAGGCGCTGCTCAAGCAGTGTGAGGGCAAGGATCTGATCAGTCGCCGCGACGCCGGGATCATCCGGCTGCTCATCGATACCTGCGGGCGCCTGTCGGAGGTCGCCGGTCTCAAGGCCGACGACCTCGACTTGGAACAGGGCCAGGTGCTGGGCCACGACGAGGGTGACGCGGGCCATGAGGTTGTCCCCGGTGGCACCGAAAAGGACACAGCGAGACCGCCACCCGTCAAGTCCGGTACTCCGACCCCTCCCCCAGCCGCCAGCACCGGTATGCGCTCATCGAGGAGCACGACGCAGAACAACGCCGTGAACTGCCGTTCGTGCAGTTCCATACCTCACGATTATTCATGGGTGGGTTGAAATCCCTCCGGAACCAGAGGGCGGGTCTTCAGCCGGAAGCGACACTTGCCCTGACCTTGGCTGCAGCGCTCGTCGGCGGCCAGGGAAAACGGAGGTGAGCACAGCGCTCCGTGGAAGGCAGTCGGACGCTGTCTGGAGGGTCCCCGCATGGGCGGGGTTCGTGTCCTGCTCTTGGTGCTCGTTGTTGTGCGATGCTGCGTTGGTGCCGCGCATCGGCTGGTCTATCCGGGTGACGTTTCCCGTGCGTTGAACAAGTTCTTTCTGTGAGCCCTTAACTGTGGCCCTCACACTCACCGCTGACCTGGAAGTCCCTGGTCACGCACACCGCTGGGCCGCTGATGCCTGACAAGCACGGACTCGCTGGCCGAGGTGGCCACAACGATGACCGACCACCACGTGGGTTCGCTTGCGGTGGTCGATGGCAACATCATCTTCGGCATCGTTTCAGAACGCGACATCACACGAGCCGTCGCGCAGCAGGTATCTCCGCAACACGCGACGGCCGCAGCCTTCGCATCACGACACGTCACCTCCGCCAAGCTGGACGACGACACGGTCGACATCACCCGGCGGATGCTCGATACCGGCGTCCGGCACATGCCGGTGGTCACGGGAAGCACCGTCGTAGGGGTCGTGTCCATGCGCGATCTCCTCGCTGTCGAGGCGTGGACCTGAAGGAGATCGCCGCAGTGCGGCCTCGTCAGGCTCTCGTCGTGGAGACGGCTACGGCGTGTGGCTGACGTCGGCGCGGGCGGGGACGCCGTGCTCCAAGGAGAACCGCACGGCCGAACCGCCCCGCAGCAGCGCCTCCCGTCCGCCACAAGCGCAGCTGAACGCGGTGCGGACTGAGCTGAGCCCGACGCGCACCACGGCCGTGCGACCGGTGATCGTGATGGAAAGGGGGTGGCCCCGGTAGAGGAGTTCGAGCTTCAGCTCGCCGAGCTCCTGAGGCCAGCACGGGTTGAGGTGCAGCGCGCCGTCGCGGGCATCGATTCCGGCGAAGCAGCGTTGGAGCAGATCGATGGTGCCGGTCATAGCGGCGAGGTGGATGCCTTCGCTGGTGCTGCCGCCTCGGGTGCCGTGGACGTCGGAGTCCAGGGCGCGGTGGAAGTGCTCCCAAGCTTGGTGGCGGTTGGCCCTGGCCAGAACCCACGCGTGCACCACCGCGCTGAGGGTGGATCCGTGGCTGGTGCGTCGCAGGTAGTGCTCGATCGTTTCGGGGATGCGGTGCGGCGGGAACGGGTAGCCGAGGCGGTCGAGCACGTCGCGCAGCTCTTCGGCCGACAACAGGTAGAACAGCATGAGCACGTCGGCTTGTTTGGAGGCTTGGTACCGGTTGGGGTCGTCGCCTTCGGCTTCCAGGATGCGGTCCAGCCGGCGGATGTCGCCGTAGCGGTCGTGGTAGGCGCGCCAGTCGAGTTCGGCCAGTTCGGAGTAGCCCTCGAACTGGTCGGGGATGCCGATGTGGAAGGGCACGAACAGCTTGCGGGACAGCCGGTCCCAGTGGTCGATGTCGGTGCTGTGCAGGCCGAGTTCGGTGGCCAGTTCGCGGCGCCGGTGCGCCGAGAGCATGTCGAGCACGGTCGACGCCGTCCGGCACAGCCAGGCCAGCATGACGTTGGTGTAGGCGTTGTTGTTGATTCCCGGTGCCGCGGCACCGGGGTAGGCGGTGTGGTACTCGTCGGGGCCGACGACGCCTTCGACGACGTACCGGCCCCGTGCCGGGTCGTAGCGGGCGAGCCTGGCGAGGAACCGGGTGGTGTCCAAGATCAGTTCCGCGCCGAAGTCGTTGAGGAACGCCTCGTCCGCGGTCGATTGGTAGTAGCGCCAGGTGTTGTGCGCGATCGCGATGCCGAGGTGTCGTTGGAGGCGGGTGTGGTCGGGCGACCAGTGCCGGGAGCGCGGGTTGAGGTGCAGCGCTTGGCTTTCCTCCCTGCCGTTGCTGCCGCTCTGCCAGGGGAACATCGCGCCGGTGCTTCCCGCGAGGCGCGCGGCTCGGCGGGCCTGGGGGAGCCGGCGATAGCGGTACATCAGCAGCGCGCGGGATTCGTCGGGGGCGCGCAACGTGAGCACGGGCAGCACGAACAGCTCGTCCCAGAAGACGTGCCCGCGGTAGGCTTCTCCGTGCAGTCCTCGTGCGGGAACCCCGACGTCGAGGTCCGCGGTGTTCGGCGAGATCGTCTGTATCAGGTGGAGCACGTGCAGTCGCACCTTGCGCCGGATCTCCGCCGAGCCCCGAACGTCGAAGTGGAAGGTTCGCCACGAGCGTGCCCAGGCCGCTTGGTGCGAGCGCAGCAGCGCGTCGAAGTCGGCCGCTTCGGCGCACAGCTCTGCGGACTCGGCGGCCGGTTCGGAGATCGCGGTGTCGCGGGAGGTGTGCAGCGCGACCACTTTCTCCACTTGGACGTGTTGGCCCGGTCCCGCGGCCACGGCGAACTCATGGGCGATCAGGTCCTCTTCGGCGATGACGGTTCGCAGCGGCGACAGTTCATGGCCGTCGAGCCGGACCCGTGCGCGCGCTGCTTCGGCGACCGAGATGCGGGACTGGGCGGTGCGGGCGCTCAAGAGCACGGTTTCGGGTGAGAGCTCGCGCGTGCCGAAGTCGGTCAGGTGCGGACGTTCCACTTCTTCGTAGCGCGCGACACCCGAGTTGCGCACGCGGCCGTCCAGCCCGCTGCGGAAGGTGATGGTGCTGGCGTGATCTTCGGGGATCAGCGTCGTCTCCAGCGCGGCGAGATGTGGCAGTCCCATGTGGACGATGCGGCGCTGGAGCAGGGTGGTGGTCCTGCCGTCGTCGTCGCGGAACCGGCAGCGCCGCCGGAGCAGCGCGTGTTCGAGGTCCAGCTCGACCTCGTGTTCCACGAGCGAGAATCGGCGAAGGTCGAACCAGGCGCCGTCGTCGAAGCGAAAGGTCAGCGGCAACCAGTTCGGCAGGTTCACCATCGATTCGTTCGTGACTTCCTGCCCGGCGACCTCGGCTGTTCGGCGGTCGTAGCAGCCCGCCACGTACGTGCCGGGGTAGTGCACGTCGTCGCGCACCGCTTCCGGCGCGGCTCCGCGCGTGGCGAAGTACCCGTTCCCGAGCGTGCACAACGCTTCGCGCCGTCCCTCGTCATCGAGGTCAAGGCCGCTGAACCGCCACAGGTGCTCACCGGTCATCCGCCATCACCGGGAGTCCGAAGTGCCGGGCACCACGGCGACCGGGCAGGGGGACCGGTGCAGAACTCCGCGGGACACCGACCCCAGCAGCATCTCGGAGAAACCGCCCGCACCGCGGTGACCCACCACCAGCAGGCGTGCGCCGCTGGCGGCCTCCGCGAGCGCGTCGATCGGGTTCATGGAACTGGTGACCCCTCGCAAGACGAGGTCCGGGTGCTCCGGTCCGGTGCCCGCCAGTTCCTCAGCGAGCAGCCGCCCCGCGCGTCCGAGCAGTTCCTCGCGGTCCGGGTGCTCGTAGGGACCGGGGATGAAGTAGGCGTCCGGCGATGCCTGCACCGCCATCACGCCGCAGCGCAGTGCCTCGGCGGTGCGGCAGGCGAACTCCAGCGCCCGCCGTGCGGCAGCCGACCCATCGATTCCGACCACGACGGTCTCGTGCGTCACGCGTTCGCCCTCGTCGCGAACGACAATCGTCGGGCAGGCTGACCGCATCGCCACTCCGAGTGCCACCGAGCCGAGCAGAGCGTCGTGGAAAGCTCCGTGTCCACGTGATCCGACCGCGAGCAGCGTTGAGCGTCGCGAGATCTCCACCAGGCGCGGCACCGGGTGACCTGTCGCCGTCCGTGTGGTAACTCGAAGGCCGGGACGATGGCGCCGGCACCGGGAGGCGAGGTCCCCAAGCCATTCCGGGACGGCCTCGTCCGGGTGCGCTTCGGCCTCCACCGCGACCAACAGCAGATCATCTCCATCGCGGAGGGCGTTCGCGCACACCCACTCAACGGCGCGTTCCGAGGGGGCCGCGTTGTCCACCCCTACCGCGCACTGTCGCCCACCGACCGCCATCAGCCACCTCCGTACGTCCCTGCCAGGCTGGCAAAGCAGCCGTGCCACGGCATGTCGAAGTACCGGGGGCGGCGGGGACGACGCGGGATGACGAGTTGCGTCCGATCACGCGAACGCCGATCGTCGAACGCACCACCTCGGTCTGAACGGGCCTGGTGCGGAGAGCCGGAGGAGGGGCGTTCCGCGGCGAATGGGATGGGGCGCCGTCGCCCACACTGAACTGGTGTTGTTCCTGGTCGTGGTCATCGCGCTGGCTTTGGTGTTCGACCTGACCAACGGTTTCCACGACGCGGCGAACGCGGTCGCCGCGCCGGTGGCGACTAGGGCGATGCGTCCTGGACCCGCGGTGCTCGTGGTCGGATGCGCTCAGATCGCCGGAGCGCTGCTGGTGGGCACCGCCGTGGCGGACACGGTTGGGGGCGTGGTCGCGTTGCCGCGCCACTTGGTGGTGGCGTCGGTGGGGGCCGCGCTCACCTCGGCGATCTTGTGGAACCTGGTGACGTGGTGGTGGGCGTTGCCGTCCAGTTCCTCGCACGCGCTGGTGGGTGGGCTGGTGGGTGCCTGCGCGATGACCTCGGGAGTTGCCGCCGTGCATTGGGGCGGTTGGCACGATGGCCGCGTGTCGGGCGTCTTCGGCGTGCTCCTGGGACTCGCGATTTCCCCGGTGGCCGGCGTTCTGGCCGGTGGTGTGTTCGGTCGGCTGGCCAGGACCGGTCTGCGCAGAGCGCGGCGTCGTGTCGAAGGAGCGTTGCGGGTAGGTGAGTGGGGTACCGCGGCGGCGTTGGGTTTCGCGCATGGCACCAATGACGCGCAGAAGACGATGGGAGTGGTGACCTTGCTCCTCGTCGCGGAAGGGCACTTGGCGGAGTTCCGGGTGCCGGTGTGGGTGAAGTTCGCCGCCGCGCTGTCATTGGTCCTGGGGACGGCTGTCGGTGGCGGGCGCATCGTGCGCACCCTTGGCCGTGGGATTTACCGGATGCGGCCGTTGGACGGCCTGGTCAGCCAGGGCGGCTCCGCGGGGGTGATCCTGGCGGCGGCTTCCGTGGGGGCGCCGGTGAGCACGACGCACCTGGTCACGGCGAGCGTGGTCGGCGTCGGGGCGGAACATCGGCGTCATCGTGTGCGGTGGGCCGTCGTGCAGGAGATGGCGTCGGCATGGCTGGTGACCATGCCGGTGACCGCTGTGGTCGCCGCTGGTCTGACACCAGTGTGGGGGTTGTTGGCATGAAGCTCCCCAGAGCGTGGTTCCTCCCGCCCGAACACGATGTGCTGGCGATGTTGTGCGCTGAGGCCGACACGTCGTGCGCCGCGGTGGAGCTGCTCGTCCAGTGGGTTCACGGACTCATAACCGCGGTGGAGGCCGCCGGTCGAATCCGTTCGCTGGTTGGCGAGGTCGAACGGCAGCGGCGAGAGCTGCATGTCGCGGTACGAGAACGGTTCAGCACTCCACTTCAAGGTGAGGACATCCTGGAACTGGCCCAACGCCTCGCTGAACTGGTCGAGGATGTCCACCGCTTGGTGCAGGAGGCTGAGCTCACCGCTGTGACACCTGATCCGAACATCACCGAGATCGTCGAGGGAATCGCCGATGCGAATCGGATGTGCCGCCACGCGGTGGCCAGGTTGCCGCACGCCGATGCCGGGGACGTGGCCGATGAAGCAGCTCGGCTGCTGGAGCCGGCCGAGCACGCCTACCGTGGTGCGATCACCGAGCTGAACGATGAAGTCGACCTGAGAACCGAGATTCGGCGTCGCGAGCTGTACCGGCGGGCCGAGCACGCCACCACCGCGGTGGCACGGGTCCTGCATCGCATTTGGTACGGGGTCAGCAAGACCGAGTGACCGCGCCGTCGAGGAAGTGGAATCGGGTCGCTCCGACCGGCCGGTCCCCTTCTTGCCACTATCGCTCTGTGCACACGGGCCAAAGTCCGTTCCAGTTCAACGTTCCCCGGTGCGATGCTCACGGGAGTTCCTCTCAGAGGAGGCTTCATGGTCAGTGGGCAGTTCGGTTCCGTCGTCGTGGGTTTCGACGGGACGTCGGGATCGCGGCGGGCGGTGACGTGGGCGTGCCGTGAAGCGGAACTCCGCGGCCGGCGGGTGCAACTCGTGCGTGCCTTCTCGGCACCGTTGGAAGAACTCACAAGGATCCACCTGCCGGCCGAATCCGTCGACCTCGGTCCGCTGCGCGCCAGCGCGGAACGAGAATCGGACGACGTCGTCCAGGAGTGCGTCCGCGAACGGCCGGAGCTGGAGATCACGACCGATGTCCGGCTCGGGCACCCCGCGACCGTGCTGCACGACGCCGCCGAACGCGGCGAGATGCTGGTGCTCGGTTCTTCGGAGCACGGTCGTTTGCACCAAGTCCTGCTGGGTTCTACCGCTAATGAGCTGATGCGGAAATCACCCGTGCCGCCGGTGGTCGTCGTCCGAGGAGAGGGCGACGGGCCGCGCGGGAAGGTCGTGGTCGGGGTCGACGGCTCGCGGGCGAGTGCAGGTGCGGTGGGATTCGCCTTCGACCACGCCGCGCGGCACGGGGCGGACGTCGTCGCCGTGCTCGCGTGGGACGAGCTCCCCCGTGATGCGATTCCGCCCGCAGGGGACTGGAAGCTGGACTGGACGGACATCACGCGCTCGTGCGAGCGCGTGATGTCCGAGTCGCTGGCGGGTTGGCGCGAGCGGTACCCGGACGTCGACGTGCATCCGGAGGTCACCACGACGGAGTTGCCGACGGAGATCCTGTTGCGCCACGCGGTCGGCGCGGACCTCGTCGTCGTCGGTCGGCACGGGCGGTCCTTGGTGCGTGCCACGGTGTTGGGTTCCACCAGCCACGCGATCGCGCACTACGCGCCGTGCCCGGTCGCGGTCGTGCACTGATCAGCAGCGGTCGTGTTCGCCGGAGGCCGCCAGGTGGGGGAGAGCGGTCGTTCACAACGTGGCCGCGTGGTCCGGCACGTACTGGAATCGCTCCCGCGGCGGCCGGTGCTGTCGGCTCGCGGCGACCTGCCGCGGCAGCGCGATCCTGGGGACGTCGAGATCGGAGTAGGGGAGTGCGGACAGCAGATGCGCGATCATGTTGATCCTGGCGCTGCGCTTGTCCTCGCTGTCGACCAGGAACCAGGGCGCCTCGTCGGTATCGGTGGCCGCGAGCATCTCGTCGCGGGCGACCGAGTAGTCGTCCCAGCGCAGCGCCGATTCGACGTCGACCTGGGACAGCTTCCACCTGCGCAGCGGGTCTTGCGCCCGGCGGTGCAGTCGCCGGAGCTGTTCGGCGCGGCTCACGGAGAACCAGTACTTGCGCAGCAGCACGCCGTCGTCGACGAGCAACCGTTCGAACACGGGGCACTGCCACAGGAACCGCCGGTACTCCTGTTCGTTGCAGAACCCGAGGACTCGTTCGACGCCCGCGCGGTTGTACCAACTCCGGTCGAACAGCACGATCTCGCCGGCCGCGGGTAGTCGTTCGACGTAACGCTGGAAGTACCACTGGGTGCGTTCGCGCTCGTCGGGGACGGACAGCGCCTCGATCCGCGCGCCGCGTGGGTTGAGGTGCTCGATGACCCGCTTGATCGCGCCACCCTTGCCCGCCGCGTCCCTGCCTTCGAACACCACGACGACCCGCTGCCGCTCGCGGCGCACCCACTCCTGGAGCTTGGCCAGTTCCGTTTGCAACCGCAGCAGCTCCGCGCGATAGGTCGGCGCGGCCAGGCGCGGTTCGTCCGACACGTCGATCATCCGCCGGGCAGCAGCACCGCGGCGCCGTCCACCCGGTCCGCCGCCAAGTCCCGCAACGCCGCGTCGGCCCGGTCGAACCGGTACGGCGTGGTGGTCACCCGCAGGTGGTGACGATCGGCGAAGCGCAGGAAGTCCAGCCCGTCGGCCCTGGTGTTGGCCGTGACGCTGCGCAGGTCGCGTTCGTAGAACAGATGGCGGTGGTAGTCCAGGGCGGGAATGTCGGAGAGGTGTATCCCGGCGACGACCACCGTGCCACCGCGCCGGAGGGCCGCCAGCGCCACCGGCACAAGTTCACCGACCGGTGCGAACAGCACCGCCGAGTCCAGCGGCTCAGGAGGTTCGTCGGCCGCTGCGCGAGCCGAGGTGGCGCCTAGATCCAGCGCCAGCTCGCGTGCTCGCGCTGCCCTGGTGAGCACGTGCACGCGGGCACCGCTCGCGATGGCGACCTGCGCGGTCAGGTGCGCGCTCGCCCCGAACCCGTACAGCCCGAGCACCCCACCGATCGGGACCTCGGCGCGCTTCCACGCCCGGTAGCCGATCAACCCCGCGCACAGCAGCGGAGCCAGCTCCGCATCCGAGTACCCACCTGGCAACCGGTAGGCGTAGGCGGCGGGCACGGTGAGGAACTCGGCGTAGCCGCCGTCGGCGTCCCAACCCGTGTACCGCGACCTCGGGCACAGGTTCTCCGCCCCGTGCACGCAGAACCCGCAATGCCCGCACGTTTCGCGCAACCAGGGAACCCCGACCCGCTCTCCCACATCGAATCCGGTACCGGCCGGGTCGCAGGCGACGACCTCGCCGACGACCTCGTGGCCGGGCACCACGCCACGGGTGTGGACCGGCAGCTCGCCTTCGACCACGTGCAGGTCGGTGCGGCACACCCCGCACACCAGGACCCGCACCAGTAGTTCCCCTGCGTCCGGCTTCGGAACGGGACGCAGGCCCCAGCGCAACGGGGAGTGGGTGAGCGGCCGCGGTTCGTCCACCACCCACGCGTTCATGGTCTCGCCGATGAAAGCCATTCCCATCTCCTGCGACGTCCCGCACCGGCCGCTCGGCACCGTTGCGCGTCCCACCATCCGAAAGAGCGGTTCGTGATGCCAGGGCACATCGACCTCTCCGCCGAGCCCCGGTGACAAACCGGTTCCCGCGCGGCAGTGGCATCGGCGACGCGCGGAGGCCCGAGACGAGATCGGTCAGCACCATCGGCGGTTCGGGACTCTGAGCCCTGGATTGCGCCCCCTGACTGTGGCGACACTCGACCGTCGGCGCCCCGTCGGGATGCGGCTGCGCAGTGCGAGCGAGGACGTCACTGCCCACGACTACGAGGGCCTCCCGGTCCCAGCGAGGGTGTTGCAGCACGTCCGGAGGTGGACGAGATGTTGGAAACGGTTCCAGAAGTGCCGCAGGGGGTCGACGCGATCCGCGCCAGCGGAACGGTCACGAAGGAGGATTACCAGAGCGTGGTCGAACCGTTGCTGGACGCTGCGAGGCGGGAGAACCGGCGCATTCGCTTGCTGTACCAGGCCGGTCCGGATCTGCACGGTTTCTCGCCTGCCGCGGTGTGGGAGGACACCAAGGTCGGACTGGCGTCGCTGCGGTTGTTCGAAGGCTGCGCCGTCGTCACCGACATCGGCTGGATCCGCGATCTGAGCAGGCTCGGTGCTTTCCTGGTGCCCTGCCCGGTGCGCGTCTTCAACGGCCATGAGTGGGAGAAGGCGGGCGCGTGGTTGAACGGACTACCTGAAGGCCCTGGCGTCACGCACCGTCTCGACGCCGACTCCGGCGTCCTCGTCATCGAGGTGCAGCAACCGTTGCGAGTGCAGGATTTCGACGCACTGGCCGTCACCGTGGACGCCTGGATCGAACAGCACAACGACCTGCGTGGTCTCGTGGTGCACGCTCGAGCGTTTCCCGGCTGGCAGAACCTCCCGAGCCTGATTCGCCACGTTCGGTTCGTCCGCGACCACCACCGCAAGATCGAACGCGTGGCGCTGGCGGCCGACAGCGTGCTCGGCGACATCCTCCCGCACATCGCCAAGCACTTCGTTCATGCGGAGGTCACCAGCTTCGACCACCAGGACTTGGACAAGGCCACCTCATGGGCCGCCGGTGGACTGGATACGACACGTTGAGACGTTCGGACGGCCTTGCGGCAGCGAAGCTGCACGAGAACTCTTCCAGGGCGGTGAACGATGGCGATTTCCCCGTCGCCGAAAGGCAGCGGCGGTGTTCATGGCGGGATGCTGTCCGGCGGCTATTGCACGGACGAGGTCCACCGCGGTGAGTACGCCCCGCACGCGTGCACCTTCAAGGACCAGCACCGCATCGCTGCCCGCCTCGATCACGTGCTCGGCGGCGACGGCACCACTGTCACCGACCGCCACGCTGGGCGCCGGCCTTTGGCACAGCGCTTCGACCGGCACCTGTTCGCCAGGTCTCCGCGCGGCGATGCCGAATAGCAGGTCCGCGGTCGTGACGAGACCGGGCGTCGTCTCCGGCAGCACCGCCAGGTGGTGAACCCCGTGGCCGTGCATCTCCCGAAGAGCATCCATGGTGCCGATCCCGCCTCGTACCGAGATGACGCGACTGGTCGCGAGCTCCAGGGCGCCGGGCATCGACGCCTCCGGACGACCTGTGGTCATGAGTCCCCCCGTTGGTTCAGCCGTCCGCATGCGTGAGTGACGGAACGGTTCGGATATGCGGGTGCAGGCAATTCGAAGCTCAGGTGAAACGCTGCGCCTTGCCAGAGTCGATGGACCCACGTCGAGCGGATCGATGACCGTCGTCGTCAGGCCACAACGGCACGGTGCTGTCCTCTTCGACCTCGGCGGCGTGCTGACCGACACGGGCTCAGCTGACTACCTCGACCGTGTCGATGGCGAGCCGTGCGCCGATGGTGTGCTCGATTCCCCTGCTTTCGCAGGGGAATCGAATCCCGCGTGGCGAGGACCGCCTACGCCCTGGTCTTGGGACAAGGCGTAGGCGGATGTGTGGGTGTGTCGCTTCCGGTTGAAGACTGACCCTCTGGTTCCGGGTGGATTCAGGTGATCGTCGCAACGGTGGTGGTGATCATGGTGCCAGGGCGGCGGTGAATACTTCGGCGGGTGTGTGCCATCCCAGTGTCTGGCGTGGTCGTGTGTTGAGTCGTTCTTCGACGACGCGCAGATCGTGGGGTGTATGGGCGGCGAGGTCGGTGTTCTTCGGGAAGTACTGCCGTGCCAGGCCATTCGTGTTCTCGTTCGTGCCGCGCTGGCACGGACAGCCCGGATGGGCGAAGAACACGCCCTGCCGCAGCAAGGTCGCGATCTGTTCATGGTGAGCCATTTCCGCGCCTTGATCCCATGTCAGCGTCCACCGCACGGTTTCGGGGATGCTGCTGAAGGTGTCGATAAGCGCGTCCCGGACGGTGTCGGCGGTGCGGTTGCCGGGCAGGTGGACCAGGCGCACGTAGCGGCTTCGTCGATCGACGAGGGTGGCGATCGCCGAACGCCCACCGCGGCCCACAATCAAGTCGCCTTCCCAGTCTCCGACGCGCTTGCGCTCGTGGGCCGCAGAGGGGCGGTGCTCGATCAACGTCGCCGGCGCGACGAACCGGCAGCGACGCTGGTCCGGGCGACGACGCCGTGTGCGCAGCGGACGCCCGGTTCGCAGACGCCTGGTGAGTTCCCTGCTCAGCCCGCCTTTACCAGCGTGGTACAACGCCTGGTAGATCGTCTCGTGCGAGACATGCCAGCCTCGACGATGCGGAAACGTGCTGCGCAGCCACACGGCGATCTGCACCGGACTCCAGTCCAGCTCCAGTTTCGCCTGGACCATCGCGCGCAGCTCGGAATCGAGGATCAGCCGAGCCCGGCGCAGGCGGCGGGCCCGCTGCCGAGCCCGCGCGTGTGCCAGATCCGCGTCGTAGCAGCCACGATCATGCGGACGCACGTTCCGGCGTAACTCCCGACTGATCGTGGAGGCGGCACGTCCCAGCCGGTCCGCGATCGTGCGGATGCTGAGCCCACGCTCATGCAGGGTGGCGATGCGCTGCCGTTCCAACAACGACAGGTACCGGTTCGAACGTGCGTCTTCGGCCACCTTGGCCGGCGGCACGCCACCGTGCTCCGCCCGCCACCGATAGCCGGTCTTTCGGCCGACACCGACGATCCGGCACGCCTCCACCGTTCCCACACCGGCCGCCAGCAACAACCAGTACTCCGACTCCAGATCCAACCGGAGCTTGCGCCCACGCCTCGTCATTGAAACGCCCTTCATGATCAGGTGTGTTGCGACGACTACTTGAATCCGCCGGGAACCAGAGGGTCAGTCTTCAACCGGAAGCGACAACGGCATCCCCGGCAACGACGGGGTGGAGTTCCTGGCTGGGTGGCATCGTCCCGGCACAAGCGGCAGACGTTCCCTAACGCTCGGGAACTCGGCCGGATAGCAGGGCATGAGAATGTCGGTCACGAGGCGGAACACGGTGGCGTTCGGGATCTGTCGACCTGTGCCGACGGGTTCGCCAGTTGCTCGTAGGCGCTGGCTTGGAGGGTGTACAGCTCGTAGTACAGGCCGCGTTTCGCGAGGAGTTGTTCGTGGGTTCCGCATTCGGCGATGCGGCCGTGGTCGAGTACGACGATGCGGTCGGCGTGGCAAATGTTGGCGAGCCGGTGGGTGACGATGATCGTGGTGCGGTTGCGGCCGTTGTTCGCGGAGCGGGTGGCGTGTTGCAGGCCGGCGAAGACGCGGGCTTCGGCTTCGGCGTCGAGGGCCGCGGTGGGTTCGTCCGCGATGAGCACGGAGGCGTCGTGCCGGTAGATGCCGCGGGCGATGCTGAGGCGTTGCCACTGGCCGCCGGAGAGGTCGACGCCGTCTTGGAATTGGCGTGACAGCATCGTGTCCGCGCCGCGGGGGAGGGTGTTGATCACGTCGTCGGCGCCTGATTCGCGCAGGGCCGTGGTCCAGCTCTGATGCGAGTCGCTATGGTGGTCGAGTCGGCCGATTCGGATGTTGTTCTCGGCGGTCATGGGCCATTGCGCGGGGTCTTGTGCGATCAGGGCGATGCGGTTGTGGATGGTGTGCGGTCGCGCTGTTGCCAGGTCGACTTCGTCCCAGGTCACGGTGCCGGTCGTGGGTGGGTAGAGGCCGGTGAGGAGTTTGCCGAGTGTGGTCTTGCCGGAGCCGTTGCGGCCGACCAGCGCGATGACCTCTCCGCGTTGAATGGTGAGGTCGATGTCGCGAAGTGCGGGGGTTTCCGCACCGGGGTAGGCGAACGAAACGCCTTCGAAGCGGATCGTTGCCGGATCGGGCGGTGCGTCGATGGTGCCTGGATTGCCGCGTCGCGTCCGGGCTTCGCGGAGGAACTGCTGGTAGAAGCGCAGGTAGAACGAATGCTCGTACAGCTGGTTGATCGAGACCATCGTGGTCGACAAGGCTGAGGATGCGGTGCGCAGCGCCACGACGGCGGTGCCGGCCAACGCCAACGGCATCAGCCCGGCGTACAGCAGCAGCCCCAGGATCACGAAGGCAAGTCCTAATCCGGCGCCGCTGAGGAGATCGCCGAGCAGCTGCACCGCGCTCTTGCGGTGCTCGGCGCGGATCGCCTGAGCCGTGACGTCCGCGGTGATCCGGCGATGTTCGCTCAGCAGCGGCTCTTGCAGCCCGAGCGCGTGCCGCTCGGTGGAGACATCGCGCGCCACCACGAGGTTCTCGGCGACGTGCAACTGGAGTCGTCGCTGGACCATGTTCAAGAACGAGCTGTATCCGATCTTCGCCGCTCGCATCGCGGCCCCCGCGTCGGCGGCTGCCGAGATGAGCAGGGCGGGAAGCAACCAGATGCTGAACAGGCTCGTCGTGACGACCGCTGCGATCAGGCGGACCAGCGAAGCAGTGACCGCGCCGACCAGGCGGACGCTGACCTCCAGCGAGGTGATCCCGCGGGCACCTCCCTGACGCGCCAGTTCTTGGAAAGCCGCGTCGTCCCACGCCAGCAACGGTACGGCGGACACGGCGACGTTGAGTTCATCCTGCGCAACGGCCCGCACCAGCGGCACAAGTGCCGATTGGGTCGCTTGCACCGCGTGATCGAGGGCGGTGCTCGCCAGGAACAGGGCTGAAACGGCGGCTATCGCGGGCAGCGAGTTCAGTACCCGCTCGGGCGTTGGCCCCTCGGCCAGCAGCGAAGACAGAACCTGGGCCGTGGCGAACAACCCGAACGCGGTGCTGCAGCCCGAAGCCAGCTGAGCTGCCGCCACCAGACACGTCCGCAGCGGCGAGGTCGACCACGCCAACCGCAACACCAAGGCGATCGCGGCAGGAAGAGCACGCACCATCTGCCACGTCCCGGACGCGGCCACTTGCTGATCGACCTCCGCCCATGAGGGCGGCTTGAGCTGGTCGACCCCGATCAGCGCAGCACTGGTCGGGTGTGAATCCGTCATTTGCCGCCCTGACCTTCCATGAAGATTCCCACCCGACCTGGTTCGGTGACTACTTTCCCTGGCGAATAACGGGATTTCGTCGTTCGGGCTAGCACACAACAGTTCGCTGATCCTGCGCCAGACTCCAAAGGTGCTGCGCCGTTCCAGTGATGGGTACGTTTCCTGCGACGAATGGATGATCTCCGAGCTACGCTCACGGTGGCCTAGACGAGTGGTTGGGGAGTATGGGTGACGGGTTCCGCGTTGATGTCGAGGCGATCAAGACCGCCGGGCTCGGCATCGCGGAGTTGATGGCGTCTCTCACCGCGACACAGGTCGACGACGTGGATGCCACTCCCGGGGCCGTGGGGCATCCCGGCTTGGCATCGGGTGTGGCCGGCTTTTGCGACAGGTGGCAGGTCGGGGCCGAGAACTTGACGAAGGACGGCGAGCAGCTGTCCAGGAACCTCATCGATTGCGCGGGGACGTACCTCGCGATCGAGCAGGATCTGGTGTTCGCCCTCGGCGGTAGTGCTGAGGACCTGGTTGATGCGGAAGGCGGTGCACGCCCGCCGGATCCGGCGACGGTGAAGCCGCCGCGAGTGCGGCCAGGAATGGCCTCACCGGCGCGCGCGGAGTTGGGCGAAACCGCTGACCCGCTGGCCCTCGTCCCTGGCGATCCTGTGGCAGTGACAACGACGGCCTCTTCGTTGTCACGGTACGGGCAGTTGCTGTCGGAGACCGGTGAGAGCCTGCGGACGTTGGGTTCGAGCGGGTGGGAAGGCAAGGCGGGTGACTCGTTCCGGGCGTACTTCGATGGCGAACCCCAGCGGTGGGTCCTCGCTGGCGAATCGTTCGGGTCGGCGAGTACGTCCTTGGACTCTTTCGTCCACACCTTGAGGTGGGCTCAGGAACAGGCGCGCGAAGCTCTCCGCTTATGGGGCGAAGGGCAGGCCGCCACGGAACGTGCGCTCGCTGACCGTCGCGCATCGGCAATGCCCACGCCGGAAGCGGTTGATCCAGGGGAGCCGTTACGACGAGCACAGGAAGCGTTGCAGCGGGCGCGGGAACAGCTCGACAAGGCTGGGCAGCAGAGCGCGAAGATCGTCGTGGAAGCCCAGGCCGCAGCGCCGCAAGAACGTGGGCTTCTCGACGGTATCGGAGATGCACTCGACGCGATCGGGGACGCTCTCGGCGCAGTCGGTGGGGCCATCGCCGACATCCCCGGCAACCTCCTGCACAACAGCTTGGACTCGGTCGCCGATGTCGGAGATGCCGTCGGAACGGCCGTCGGGGCGGGCATCCAAGGGGTCGGTCTTCTCGGCGGTGAACTTCACGAACTCGGTGGTGAAGCCGCCAGCACGATGTTGAGCAGCGCTGGGCGTGCGCTCGGAAGCGAAACCCTGGAAGACGCGGGGAAGACCGCCGAGGTATTGGGTGACCGGCAGGCCGATGCAGCGCGAACGGGTATGCGTTCGGCCGGGGAAGCCGTGATCAAGTGGGCTGACGGTGAGGCTGATTTCGTACGGCAACGCGCCGACGAAGCGGCGGAAACCCTCGGGGCCGAAGACCCCACTGGTGAAGGAGCTGACCCTGAGCCGCACTACGTGATCATCGATCCGGAGCGCTACCCGAAAACTTCGCTGCACATCCTGCAGGCGCAAGAGGGAATCTCGTTCCGCGGTGACGAATCGACCGCGTACCCGAAGCAACAGCCATCGGTCCTGACCTACGACCCGCCGGGCAACGAGAACAACGAGCGTCGGGGCGACGCGTTGCGGGGAATTCCCGCGCGTGGCAGGGAAGGTTTGGACCGCGACGAGTATCCGCCGGCGGTGTTCAGCGAAGGAGGCGACCAGTCCAGCGTCAAGTACCTTCCCTCACGCGACAACCAGGCGGCCGGCGCCTCGATGGGGCGGCAGATGCGCAGCCTGGACGATGGTGACGCCGTCCGCATCGTGGTCGGGTGATCGCGATGGGTGACCCGTTGCTGAACTTGATCCTGATGTCCAAGGGGCCGTTCGGACCCAGCCGCGCGGTCGACTTCGGAACCATTTCGGGACCGTTGGGTGAATTGAGCGCGATGCTGTTGCAGCGCAACGGTTTCGCGCTGTTCAACGCGGGCGTTCAGGTCTTCCGCGGTGACCCTGGCGGCATCGGGCCCGAGCTGGCGCAATGGAACTCCCCGCACGTGTGGAAGGACTCGTACGGGGCTCTCGCCGATGATCTCTTCTGCTTCGGCCAAGACCTCTTCGGCGTCCAGTTCGCGATCAGTGACAACCGGACCGTGGTCACGTTCGACCCAGAGAACGGGCACCGCGCCAGCATCGGTTCGTCTCTGCAAGATTGGGCGGAGTGGCTGCTGGCCGACCCCAATGTCCGCGGCGCGCACGGCTTCGCAACCTCGTGGCAGGACGAGCACGGAGCATTGACGGTGGAGCAGCGGCTCATCCCTCGCCGGTTCTTCGTGCTCGGCGGAACGTACGATCGCAGCAACGTCACCAGCATGGACGCCGTGGAGGCCATGCGGATCCGCGGACCACTCGCGCGACACCTCCACAACCTGCCCAAAGGAGCGAACGTGCAGCTAGGCGGAGAGCAGAAGCCGACTCGCGCGGATCTCCAGCTCGTTGCCGACTACGGGCAGATCCACCTGTTCGACCAGGCCGACGCGACGGTCGACGTGTCCGAGGAGTGGACCGATCAGCTGCTGGATCTGCGCATCGGCTCGGATCCCGAGGGGCCGACGCTGATCGGCTTGGGCGTCGCGCGCAACGCGAAGGTGTCTTTCGCATTGGAGCTGCTCACCCAGGCGCCGGATCAGCAGGTGCAGCCGGGATGGGACCACGTCGTGGAGGCGAGCATCAACGCCCCCAGCGAAGTGCTCGTCCTGAGCGGACCCACTGCGGCGAAGCACAAGGCCGTCGAGATCCACGTAGCTCCCGGGGTTTACCGAGTTCGCCACCACATGGCGGGTCTGGACACGATCTCCGACGACGCCCTTGACGGTGACGACCACTACGAGCTCCTGCTCTGGCCCGAGTCCTATCGGGAGCCCGAGGTTCTCAAGGGTTACTCGATCTGATCGGTACAGGGGCGAACGTCGTACCGGGGCTGTTGCGGGTACTCCGTCGGCGACTGGCCGAGATCGAACTGTGGACCTCAGTTGACAGTTCTGACCTGCACTCTTAGTGTTTCCGCTATAGTGGAAACAGGATGATGGGTCGACGGAGCCTCGGTAAACGACGGGACCTCGGTCTGACTGGTCCGATATCGCCAAATTGGTGAACCCTGACTTGCTAGGGCTGGAGGAAACTTGCCCAGCCTGGATTGGGGTGTGGTGGTTGCGAACCCTGCTAGTTCGATTAGTGGAAACCCGGCGGGTTTGACGAGAGTTTTCGCGGAATCTTTCTTGTTTCGTGGCACCGGAGTAGCAGAGGAAGATCCGAAGCCGCTTCCTATGGCCGCGTTGAGAAACGAGGCACATGGTTCTACGTTGTGTCATCAGGTTGCAGCGGTCGATGGTCGCGGCAGGGTGTCTGACAAGCTGCTGATCAGCGTCCTCGGCTGGCAGCCTGGTGACCGCGTATCGATTGAGCTGGCGCGGAGCTTGGTCGCGACGGCGCGTCGGTGTGACCGTTCTCCCGTCGTCTTGGGTGAGGATCGGTACCTGCGACTGCCGGTGTCGGTACGGGCTGCGCTGGGGTTGCGTGGTGGTGGTCGGGTCTTCATGGTCGCTGTGCCGCACCTTGATGCGGTGCTTGTTCACCATGTCTCCGTTCTCGACGAGATGGTGACTGGATACTACGAATTAGATCAAACCTAGTGATTCTGGAGTGAGGGGTGTGGTTGTGGGTTACTCGATTTCGGGGGAAGCTGAGATCAGTGCGATTCGCACACTTCTCGCTGCCATGGATATAGACCCGTCAGGCTTGGCGAGCGAAGCTGGCGGCCACAAGAAAAGTCCGACGTTTGCGGAGTATCTTCCGGAGGTCGAGAGGGCGGTATCGGAGTCCAGTGCTCGTGTGTACGCGCCGTACTGGCGCAGGTTGGTCCAGGTGTGGGGTGAGCGCGGTTGGATGAACCCAGCGCTTCCGAGATCAAACAGCTCGCGTGGCGGATGAAGGACGAGGCCGTCACTCGTAGGAACACCCGCGGTGGGCGTAGCGCCGCGGAGCATCTCGTTGGCGCTGTGCGCTGCATTTACAGTCATGCGGAGTCCGACGGGTTGATCGACGAGGTGAAGAACCCCGCCCGCCGGGTTGCCAAGCCTCGTCGTCTGCCGAGCACTCGTCGCGCCTTGCCGGCCAGCAGGATCGCGGAGCTGAACAAGGTCGCCTCGTGCACGGGCAACGATCCGGACTTGGACGCGCTCCTGCTTCGGCTGCACATGGAGACGGCGTGTCGTCGTGGGGGAGCGTTGGCGGTTCGCCCGCGTGATCTGGATGTGGATCAGTGCTTGGTCTTGCTGCGGGAGAAGAGGGAGACCGTGCGTTGGCAGCCGGTGTCGCCCACGTTGATGCGAGCACTGCGAGAGCATGCCCAGGCGCGGGGCGACGATGATCGCGACGGGCAGCTGTTGCGGTATGTCGATGGTGCTCCGATTTCGCGGCGACGGTACGACCACCTGTGGCATCGGCTCGGTCGGCACTTGCCGTGGGTGGCTGCGCAGCAGATCACGACGCATTGGTTGCGGCACACCACGTTGACCTGGGTGGAGCGGCACTTCGGTTATGCGGTCGCGCGCGAGTTCGCGGGTCACGCGGTCGGCAGTGGCGACGGCGGTGCTACCGCGACCTACGTGCGTGCGGATCTTGGCGAGGTCGCTGCGGCGTTGGCGGCGTTGACGGGGGAGCCCCATCCGTTGGCCGGTGGTGAGCGGACTCGTCGATGAACTTCCCCGGAGCCGTGAGCAGACAGATACGCTTGCTCACGGCCGGGTTGGTTACGTCTTATTGTCGCTCGGATGCCGGAACCGCCTGCTAGGGCGTGGCCCGGACGGTGGCGCTCCACGCTATTTCTGGAAGCCGGACCCTCCGTTGAGGAATGCCGGTCACTGTTCCCGTCCAGTGGGGCGCGCCAATGGATGGGGTTCGCCGGTGAGTGCCGCGAGTGCGGCGGCGGTTTCGTCGATGCCGGCTCGGATGTAGGTCGTGGTGGTGCCGTCTCCTCCGGCGGTGTCGGTGTGTCCGGCGTAGGCGCGGGCGACGGCGTAGCCGAAGTGGCGTTCGACCCAGGTGAGGGTGGTGTGCCTGAGCCAGTGGGTGCTGATCTGTTGGGTGGCGACCCACGGCAGGTGGCGTCCGATGCGAAGCCACAGGTGGTCGTAGCGGCGGGTGGTGATGGGTTCGCCGTGGCGGTAGCGCAGGAGTTGCCCGCCGGATTCGGCGGCGCCGCGGTGTTCGGCGTGTTCCTGGAGTCCGCGCATCAAGGTCGGTGAGACCGGTTGCCAGCGTGCTGTTCCTCCTTTCTCGTGAAGCAGCACCAGGCATTGCTGCGGATCCAGATCTCGTGCGGTGAGGGCGAGTGCTCCGCCGCGGCGGCAGGCGGTCTCGGTGTGCAGCCGGATCAGGAGCGCGTCGAGTGTCGGATCGTTTCCCGTGGTCGCCGCGACGTGGTTGATTTCGGTGAGTCCGGAGTCGGGTAGGCCGCGTCGTGTGGTGGGGAGTCTGCGTGGTTTCGGTACTCGTTTTGCGGGGTTGTCGCCGTCGGTGATCCAGCCGTCGGCGACGGCGTGGTTGTACACGCACCGCAGTGCGGCGATGAGGTGTTCGGCCGCACCCCGGCCACCACGGGCGTTGCGTCGGGCCACGACGTGGGTCTTGACGTGCTCGGCCAGTTGTTTGATTTCCAGCGCGGTGGGTTCGTCGAGTCGGCGTCGTCCCCAGTGCTCGATGATCCGGTTCCAGTACGAGCCGTAGACCCGCTTCGTTCCTGCCGAGACGGCTTGGGCGACCTTCGGGATGTAGTCGGCGAAGGTCGGCGCGACCTGCTTGGGCTGTGGGTGGGCGACCAGGTCCTCTGGGGACAGGCCCATGCGCGCGAGCACCAAGCGCGCCGCATCGAGCTCGGCACCTGAAGCGGAGTGCTTCTCGTTCATGCGTGCTCACCCCCGAACATCCGGGCGTGGGGTTCGGCGAGGAGTGAGTCGAGCACCGGCATGGTGTGCACCGCGAGTGCGTCGTGGGCGGGCTCGGCGGCGAGCAGCACCCGTTGGCCTGGCTGGAGTGCACACCAATGACGCACGGCGGCGGGCAACCGCAGATGTCCTTGTGAGGTCAGCGAGAACACCCCGTCCTCGCGGCAGGCGACCAGCACCGAGCCCGCCACCGCACGGAGGTCGAGGCGTTGACCGGCGATCCAGCCCAGGGAGCGGACCACCGACCGGTCCGACACTCGTCCACGGGAATCCACCGAAGCGACCGCGCACACCCGGGAGGTCGCCTCGGGCGCTTCCGCGAGTTCGGGCAGCGGGAGCTCCCGGCGAACTCGCCCGCTCACAGGAGCCGACTCGGACTCCGAGCGCCGCGGCGGAACCACGCCAGGGACAGTCCGCTCACTCACGACGACCACCCCCGCAGGGGGCCGAACAGCAGAACAAGGCGGCAGCGCCCGAAGCGCTCACCGCCTTGCCGACAACACCGTATGATCCATATTCTTGTAGCGAATCGGCTACGCATGCGTGTCCGAGGGGGGACTTGCACGCTAACTACACGCCTTCTGCTTCCCGAAAAGGATTGAGGCAGGGGGTTTTTGCTGTTCCGCTTGTCCTACCTGGGACGGCTTGGCGGGACGGACGGGTTTGCTTTGTGACCAGCGAGAATGTCCGCTGATGCGCGGTCGAGACAGGTGCTGTCGGATGTCCTGGCGTGTGCCCGAAAAGCCCCGTGGTACATGTAGCGGGCGCTCGGTTTCGGGACACGATTACGTGCCGCGCTACAGCGTGGTGAACCCTGCCGGGCCCGCCTGCCAGTTCAGGCAGGCCTGGACCACTCCGGTGAGCATGCCCAGCCGGGCGGACTCGCTGACGAACCGGCGGACGTGCAGCGCGCTGGAACTCAACTCCGGCCGACGCAACCGGATATTGCTGGAAGAATCGACGAGGTAGGAGGTCAGCAGCCGAAGCTCGTTCAGCCACGTCTGGTAGCGCAGCTTGTGATCGAAGTTCTGCACCGCCAGCGCGTTCGCACTGATCACGTCGGCCAACGCCACGGGCAGTCGGCTGGGTGGATGTCGCATTTCGACGCTGTCCAGCGTCGCGTCAGGATCACCGGCGACCGACCACACGAAATGCCTCAACCGCACCCATCCCACAACGGGCAGCGTAGCTGTCGTCACCTGCTGCAACGGTAATCAGACCACCGCGAGGTTTCGGCGACATCGTGTACAACCTGCCTTCGCTGGTCTGTCATTTTTCCAATTGGCATATACCGAACCTGCTCGAAGACTGGGCTGTTCGGGTTAACTGGGAGCGGATTTCACAAATCTCGAGCCAAGTCCCACCGAGGCGTTGTAACTTGTGTCGCGGCTTTGACGACACAGCCACGTAGCCCGACAGTTGCTTTCCTTTGGGGGGACCAAAATGTGCGCTGCCCGCCTCCAGTGAGCCTGCACGCGGTGAACGCTCACCGCCGAACCAACTGACCGATCGCTCCGTCATCGACCGTAGCCCGAACCGGACGTGCCCACAGATGCGAATGATTCCGGACCGCGTGCCGAGCGGATCCAGTCAGGCCGAACGCCGAATTTTCCAGGAACTGCGCGAATTAGAGGTCCCTGAGTGGACCGTGGCGCTGCACAGCCTCAATCTTCCCGAACACGTGCGAAAACGGGTGTGCGAGATCGACTTTCTGCTGGTGGGGGAACGCGGCCTGCTTGCCTTGGAGGTCAAGGGCGGCGTCGTGTCCTGTCGAAAAGGCATCTGGCACAGCCGGGATCTGCGCGGTAGACGCCACCGGCTCAAGGAAAGCCCGCTTGAGCAGGCCAGCACGGCGATGTTCTCCCTCGAAAATCGCCTGCGCAACCACTTCGGCGCGGAGCTGCCCGGACGCACCGTCTTCGCCCACGGGGTGGTCCTGCCCGACTGCGACTTCGACGTCGCCAGCGCTGAGTGGGATCCCGCGATGGTGATGGACGCACACCAGATCGCCACGACCGGCTGGAAGGCGTGGCTGGACGCGCTCGGCACGTTCTGGGAGGAGAAGCCCGGCAGCCGTGCCCGCCTGTCAGCCGCCGATGTGAAGCGCTATCTGGAATTCCTGCGTCCGGACTTCGACCAGATCCCGACGCTGCGGCAGTTGAGCCAGCAGGTGGAGGCCGACCTGACGGCGCTCACGCAGCAGCAGTACCGCGCACTCGATCTCGGTCGCAGCAACGACCGGATTATCTTCGAAGGCGGTGCGGGGACGGGAAAGACCATGCTCGCGGCGGAGATCTGCCGCCGGTCCGCAGATTCGGGTGTGCGGGTCCTGATGACCTGCCGGAGTGGTGTCCTAGCAACGTTCGTCGGTGATCAGCCCGGCCTCGAGAAAGCGACTGTGGTTCCGTTCCACCGCGTGGCCGAGTTCGACGCCGCGAGCTTCGACCTCGTCGTCGTCGACGAGGCGCAGGACCTGATCAACACGGCCGACTTAGAGGCGATCGACCGCGTGCTCGCGGGCGGACTCGCAGACGGCCGATGGATCTTCCTGCTCGACTCGAACAACCAACGCGGCCTGGTCGGGCACTACGAGGCGGAGGCGATGGCGAGCCTGAACAGGCAGCGCCCGGCGAAGTTAGTGTTGGTCGACAACTGCCGCAACACGAGCGAGATCGTAACGGCGACGCAGCAGCGCACTGGTGCCGACTTGGGCGTGACCACCGCGGGTCACGGCCTTGAGGTGAGCGTACTTGAGCCACCCGTCAACGAAGCCGGACGGGCCATCGGGGAGGTACTCGACCAGTTGGTCGACGATCAGGTCCCGCTTGAGCACGTCGTCCTGCTTTCAGCACGCGACTTCGCTGAGTCCGTGTTCGGCTCGCTTCCCCCGGTATGGCGGCAGCGCGTTGATCTCCTCGATCTCATCCGACTGCGCAGCCCGACGCCTGGGCGCATCGGATTCGCCGACATCGCTCGGTTCAAGGGCCTGGAGAGTCCGTTCGTGCTGCTGGAATCCCCGCCCCCGGTCGACACCAATGCCGCGCGCACGGAGCTGTACGTCGGGATGACGAGAGCGCGAGCGGCTCTCTGGGTGGTCAGCCCGATCTCACCGGCACGGCAGGGCCAGGCCTGATGCCCGTGGAAACCGGATTCCCCGACCGGGACGCCGTGCTGAACTACCTGCACGACCAACTGATCGGGCCGATCGACGGCTCCGACGAGTTGCTCGAGGAGAAGCCCCATGAACGCTACCTGACGGGCATCCTCTACCCGCAGGCTCCAACGACCGGCAACGAGCAGGAACTGGCCGGCTACGAAGAAGAGCTCGTCGATGAGGGCGCTGGTCAGCTTGGCGACGACAACGAGGATGACCCGATCACGTTGTCCGGCCAGACACGGCCGAGTTCGGTGGGCATCAGCTTCGTCGCAACGGCTTGGACACCTGTCGAGGTCGGCGTCCGGGCCGGTCTCTACACCTGGCAGGAGCCTGACGAGTGGCGGCGCGAAGCCGTTGACCTCACCGGGGAGCACGCGGTTCGGCTCGCTCCGGGCAGATCAGGAGTCGTTTGCGCACGGAGCCTGTCGCTGCTCGATGGAAGAGCGTCGATACAAGTGCGTTGGCGCCCGAATGCCAGCGGAGCTGTCGTGACGGTCGTGCTGATCAACAACCGGCCGCAGCGCGAGAACCGCAGGGTCGACAGTTCCGACTGCTTGTTCCAGGTCGAGCTGCACTGTCGGCCGACCTCGGGCGAGATCGCTCGGTATCCGGGTAGGCGTCACCTCGACGACTCGGACGAGGAAGCCGAACTGGGGCTGCAGTACCGCAACGTGCCCGTTTACGCGATCGGCCACGGAAGCGCCGCCACGTGGGACCGCGGTGGCGGTCCCACCAGAGCCGTCTGCACGACCTTCCTACCCGTCCACGTCGTACCCGATGTCGCCTTCGACGTCCCCGGATCGCAGGCGGTGTTCCGGCTCAGCCGCCTAGCCGGCATCGAGGCTGCTCCCGAGCGGATCACGTCCGAACTGACCGCCTTCGTGACCGCCTACGAGGAGTGGATCAGGGACACCCGCACATCGCTTGCGCGGGACATGCCCGAGCACTTGGCGAAGGCTGCCGACAGGCTGCTCGAGCGGGCGGATATCGCCAGCGGACGAATGCGGAGGGGTATCGATCTCCTGACCGAGCCGCGGGTTCGCCGAGCCTTCGCCCTGGCGAACAGGGCCATGCTCATGCAGATGCTGCACAGCGCACCCGACCTCGCCGGAACCCCGCACGCTCCGTCTGCCGCACCCGACGACGTTGAGCCTGATTACGCCAATGCCGAGCACACCTGGCGCCCGTTCCAGTTGGGATTCCTGCTCCTGACGATCGAGGGGGTGGTGACGGACGGAGACGACCGCGATCTCGTCGACCTGATCTGGTTCCCCACTGGCGGTGGTAAGACCGAGGCGTACCTCGCGCTCGCCGCGTTCACGATCATGTACCGGCGGATCATCTTGGGCGACCGGGGAGCTGGCACGACCGTGATCACCAGGTACACTCTGCGGTTGCTCACCACCCAACAGTTCCAGCGCGCCGCCACGATGGTGATCGCGTGTGAGAAGCTCCGCCTCGATCAGCCCGACGAACTGGGGAGCACACCGATCTCCATCGGGATCTGGGTTGGTGGTTCGAACACCCCGAACACCTTCTCGGAAGCACGAAAACTGCTGGAAACACTTGAGAGCGGTGGCATTTCTTCAGGCCAGGGCTTCCAGGTGGAGACCTGTCCCTGGTGCGGAACCCGGATCGTGCCTGGCACGCCCGAGGACGAGCAGACCTGGGGCATCACGGCCACCAACAACGCCTTCCGGATCCGATGCCTCAACACCTCCTGCCCGTTCACCACCGGACTGCCGATATCGTCGGTCGACGAGGACCTCTACGCCAACCCACCCACGATGCTCGTCGGCACGGTGGACAAGTTCGCCAGGGCGGTGTGGAAGGACAGCACCGGCGTTTTCTTCGGCGCCGGGAAGGACCCTGGTCCGTCCCTGATCATCCAGGACGAGTTCCACCTCATCTCGGGACCGCTGGGCACCATCGTCGGTCTCTACGAGGCGGCGTTCGACGTGTTGATGGCACGCAGCGGGGTCCGGCCGAAGATCGTCGCCGCGACCGCGACCATCCGAAACGCGGGCGACCAGACCCGAGGGGTGTTCGGCCGCAAAGTGTCCCTGTTCCCCCCTGCTGGCGTTGACGCCGCCAACTCGTACTTCGTGCGACTGGCGGAGGACAGTCCAGGCCGGGCCTATGTCGGCGTGATGCCCCAGGGACACACTCCGCTCACCGGACTCGTCCACGTCGCGGCGGCACAACTTCAGGCCCACGTCGAACTCGAGCTGTCCCCGCCCGCCGAGGACTGCTACTCGACACTGATCGCATACCACAACAGCCTCCGAGAACTGGGCAAGACCATGACTCTCGCGTTGGACGACATCCCGTCCCGCGTGAAGGTCATCGCCGCGGCTGAGGACGCGTACCGGAAGTTGAACGACGACAACATCGTTGAGCTCACCAGCAACGTGCCTTCGTTCCGCATCCCGAACATCCTGCAGCGGCTGGCTCGCGAACACCGCGAACAGGACAGCGTCACCCTGCTGGCCAGCACGAACATGATCTCGGTGGGTGTGGACATCACCCGGCTGGGCATGATGACGGTAGTCGGCCAGCCGAAGACCACGGCCGAGTACATCCAGGCGACCAGTCGGGTCGGCCGCAAGGCCAACCGACCGGGGCTGGTGCTCACCTTGTACTCCCCGTCGAAACCCCGCGACCGCTCGCACTACGAGTCGTTTGTGCCGTACCACTCGACCCTCTACGCCTCGGTCGAGCCGAGCTCGGTCACCCCCTTCTCCGTCGCCGCCCGGGCCCGCGCTCTGCACGCCGACCTCGTGCTGCTCGTAAGACACGCCCTCGGGCTGAGTCGTGACGCGGATGCGGACCGCTTCGACGCCGAACGCACCGACTTCCGTGACCTCGTGGCGACGTTCCTGGAACGAGCGGGAAAAGCCGATCCAACCGAGAAGCGGCGGGTGACCGAACATCTGGACCAACTGGTCGAGCACTGGAGTCGCCTGGTGGTCGAGGCCGAGCCGGATGGTGGTCTCGTCTACCAGAGCACCGGCAAGGGGCGACTGAAGCTCCTACGGCGGTTCACCGAGCGTGGGGTCGGCTGGCCGACGCTCGACTCCATGCGGAGCGTCGACGTGGACACCGAGGTCTGGGTTCGGGGGTCGGGAACATGACCATGCGCAGGATCCGCCGATCGCAGATCGTCAGCCCGTTCGGCCCTGGGGCGATCATCGACCTGGTCGGTGAGTCGTTCGTTGCCGAGGACGCCGGAAACTGGCGCGGCAAGCCTGAGTACGTGTCCTTCCCGAGGTTGGCCGCGTACCTGCGGGTGGACGAGCTTAGAACTCCGAGACCTGGCGGAAAACTGCCGTACTTCCGCTTCCCGCAGTGGCTGTTCTGCTTCCACTGCCGAGGCATGGCGCGCTGGAGCTACAAGTGCGAGAAGGCGAATGAGGCGCCCATGTGCGAGACATGCGGCGGGCGCCGGCAACTGGTTCCGATGCGGTTCGTGGCCGTCTGCGGGAACGGACACCTGACCGACGTGAACTGGTTCCGGTGGGCGCATTCGGACCCGCGTCGTGACCGCAACCAGGCGCAGTGCGCGACGACCGACCTGCGCTTCGAGAACAGGTCCGACGTCGGCGGTGGTCTGCGGTCGCTCGAAGTGGTGTGCCGCCGATGCCGCGCCCACCGGTCTCTGGAGAACCTGACCATGAAGGGGGCGCTCACGCAGATCGGAATGAAGTGCCCCGGTACTCAACCCTGGCAGAGCCAGGCGGATCAGCAACCGTGCAGCGAACCGCTCATCGCAATGCAACGCGGGGCGTCCAGCGTCTACTTCCCCACCGTGGTCAGCGCCATCGACATTCCACCGGAGTCCGACTACTCCGAGACGAGTTCCGTCTCCTCCGCGCTGTCGCAACGGAAGGACTTCAAGCTCCTCATCTCCGATCCCCAGTACAGCCTGCGCGATGGGATTGTCGCCCACATCGCGCAGGAAATGCAGATCACCCCCGCTGAGGTCGAGGCCGAACTGGCGAGTCAGCTCAGGGAAGAGCCCGGCACCGAACAGGGATCGCCTGACGATATCCACCCGAACGAGTGGAAGGCACTGTGCACACCTCAGGATCGGCCCGACCCGAGGGACAACTTCATCACCCGGCGAGCGCAACGGCCGGATTCCCGGGTATCCGGCGGATCGTCTGCCGCCGAACTCGCGGCCATCTTGGACGACGTCATCCTGGTGGATCGATTACGCGAAGTACGCGTACTGACGGACTTCAAGCGGTACACCATGCGGGAGTCGGTTCCCGCCAACCTCTCTAGCCCTGGTGACTTCCTCCCGGCCGTGGAGGTCTTCGGGGAGGGCTACTTCCTGCGTTTCAACGAAAGTGCGCTCACCTCCTGGGAAGCGCAGCCGAAAGTGCGCGAACGCTTCGGCAAGCTCAGCGCCAGGCAGCAGGCCCACGCATCCTGGCTAACGACACCCACTCCACGGCTTGTGCTCCTCCACACGTTCGCCCACCTGCTCCTGCGCAACACCGCGTTCGAGGCTGGCTACTCGACTTCTTCGCTCCGCGAACGCCTTTACGTGACCCCTGAGTCGAACCAGCCCGCCATGGCGGGAATCCTCGTGTACACGGCTGCCGGTGACACCGAGGGAACACTGGGCGGACTCGTCCGGATGGGCGAGTACGAGCGGCTCTCCAGGCTGTTCTACACCTCGGTGGCATCGGCGCAGTGGTGTTCCTTCGACCCCGTGTGCGGCGAATCCCCGGGCCAGGGACCGGGCGGCCTGTCGCTGGCGGCTTGCCACGCGTGCTCACTCGTCCCGGAGACGAGCTGCGTAGCGGCGAACCGGCTGCTCGACCGGAAGCTGCTCATCGACGAGGAGTACGGTTTCTTCACCTCCCTCGCCACGGCGCTGGACCAGGTTCCCGGTGGAGGAACCTGGTGAGTGGGGAAACAACGAGTCCGTGCCCGGACGGCGGCAGATACGCGGTCGTTGCCACTGCCGCCGGAGTGGACCAGACCCGTGCAGCGGTCAAGTGCCTGGTGAGGCTCCGGCAACGTGGCGCAAGGGCGCGCATCGTCGGCAAGGGACGTGTGCTTCGCGTGCGTGTCCAGGACTTGCTTCCGTTAGATCTGAAGAGGCGCGGCGTTGTCGGCTACTTTCCGTACGTACGGGACCTCTGGAAGACGGTTCTGGGTTCACAACCGGACGGGTTCAGCCACTACGACCTCGAACTGCACGAGTTCCAGGCGCAACTCGGACACCGGTCCTCGAAGCCGGCGCCGCACGAGCAACTCCTGATCATCCAGGGCCAACAGCTGCCAGGGGACTTCTACGACCTGCTGCGAATGTTGGGAATCCGCGCGACGGTGTTCGTAGACCCCGCTGCGGTAGTCTCGGATCAGGAGTCGACGATCACCGAGATCGGTCAGGCACTGGGCGTTTCAAATCCGTCGGTGATGGTCGATGTCGACATCCCCAACGCCGCAACACACGCCTTCACCGCGCACTTCCACACCGGTTCCGCCGAGTCGAGGGGAAAAACACCGGACAGAACCGGTAACCGGCCCGTCCTCCTCCGGCACGAGGATCACGAGGCCGAGGTCGGATTCGTCGTGGACTACGCCAAAGTGCACAGTGGATCGACGATCGGACTCCTGCTGCCGGATTCGGACCAGATGATCAGATTCAGAACAGATTTGCGTCCGTACTTGGGGAACCGACTCCAGTGGTACCTGTCCAATCGGAGCACCCCCGACAAGCAGGTTTCCCTCAGAGCCCCCGGGGTGAAGATCCTCACCTGGTCGAGCGCAGCCGGTATGCGGTTCGACAGGGTGATCCTCCCAAGCCTGCACTTCGCACCAGAGGCCCAGCTAGAGCGCGCTTTGAACGTACTCGGCGCTACCGCCTCCGACGAGCTCGTGCTGTCGTACTCCGGTCCTGGAGAGCCCACGGCGTTGAAAAGCCTTCCCCAGCACCTGTTGGACGAGCGCACCTCGGGCGACGCTCTGGGGGACTCCTCGGCCGTTCCCGAGCATCAACAGCAAGTTCCGGAGCGGAGTCCGCGTCCCAGATCCGCGGCTGATGCCGCCCGCGCGGTGCTCTTGGCCGATCGGCGGAGCAAACAGCACCGAAGGCGGGTGCTGACCGCAGAGGAAGAAGTCGGGTTCGCGCAGCTCATGCGCGGAGAGGAGCTGGAACTGTCGCGGGAACTCCCGCAGCGTTTCAGAGCGGGGCTCCGGGACGAGGACGAACGAGCGGCAGCCTTCGACGCCATGCTGACGCACAACGACGGACTCCTGCGGACCACGACCCGGAAGTGGTCGGTGCGCTCCTTCGATGAGGACGACCTGTACCAGTACGGTGTTCTGGGCCTGTTCCGGGCGATCGAGAAGTTCAACGCCTCGATGGGTACGAAGTTCTCCACCTACGCCACCCAGTGGATCAACCAGAGCGTGCAGCGGGCCATCCCGGACGAAGGCCTCATGATTCGGGTGCCCGTCCACATGTGGGACCTGGTGCGACGAGTCGAGGCCGTGAGAAACAGCCTCGTCCGGGCCGGGCTCGCGGCATCGCCCCGGGAGATCGCTGACCGGACCGAGCTGCCCGTCTCGAAGGTGGTCGAATGCCTCCGCTTGGCGGCCGGGGTGCACAGCCTCGACGTACCGGTCGGCGACGAGGACGGCACGACCCTCGGCGACCTGTCGCGCCCGAAGGGAGACGAGGAGCAGAGCCCCGACGCGGTGTTCGACCGCCACGAGGCGGCATCGCTGGTCCGGTCCGCAATGGCACGGCTCACCGACCGCGAGGCCGAGGTGCTTCGACTCCGCTTCGGCTTCGACGGCGACGAAGGACTGACCCTGGACCGGATCGGCGACCGCTTCTCGCTCACTCGCGAGCGGATCAGGCAGATCGAGACGAAGGCCCAGCGAAAGCTGGCCAGACACCTAGCCGATGTCGGGGTCGCCGCCGGCTCAGCGGTCGAGGGAACGGAACTGTACCCGGGTGCGAAGTCCGTCACCTCCCTCCACGCCACTCCGCCGGTCCAGCCGCAGCCCGGAGTCGGAACCTTCCACGAGCTAGCCTGCGGGACCGACCTGATCGCCCGGTTGGGAACTAGCTACAACTGCAGTGATTCGGTAGCACTCGTACGCGAGTTGGCGGAAAGAGCTATCGCCGCGGGCGCCAGCGCGATATCGATTCGAACCGGTGTTGGGCGCGCCGGTCCCCGGTTGGTCTTCGCCCACGACGGACCCCCGTTCGCGGGCGACGCACTTCGCACTGCGCTGACCAGGAGGACCGCGGGGAAGGTCAACCGCTCTCCCGAAGCCAAAACGCTCGGCGCCGCCATCACCCTCTTCGACGAGGTGCAGGTGTGGGACCACGGGCGGCGCAGCAACCCCTACTGCCTGCTGCTCACCCATGCCCCGCGGACCGGGACCTGGTGGCTTCGATCTGGCACCGGCAGACCTCCCGCAGTCCTGCCGATTCCGGGAAGAACAACCGGGGAATGCCACGTGGTCTCCTTCCAGGCCCCGAGGCGCGGGGCGAGCCGCGCCGGAGCGACCAGCCTCGCAGCAGCATTCGAATACCAGCTCGGCCTGGTCCTCGGCGATCTACTCAGGGAGCGGAGGCTCGTCGCATCGGTCGATGGGCACGAAGTCGTGCACCGGCACCCTTTCCTCTGGAACAACCCTGCCGCCCAAGACCTGGGAACCGAACCGGTGACAGCGGGAGGTCACTCGGTACTGGTCAATCCGCGCGTGCTCCCGCATCCGGACGTACTTCGCGACGGTGACGAGGCTGCTGTAGGCCCTCCGCATACGTGGCAGGAAATGCAGGGCTTCTACGTCCGTTGCGAAGGTCGGTACGTGTCATGTTCGGGCTGGCTCGGCCTCGACGGTCTGGCTTCCGATGCGGACACGTCGCTCGCCCGCATCGTCGTCGACATCACCTCCGCAGAGGCCGCCGGCTGGCGGCTGGACTCCGGACGACCGATCACGCCGCCCGCACCGCTGCGTCCCCGGCTGACCGCGCTCGCAATGCTGACCCGGCGTCGATCAGCCCTTGTTCTCGCCCGCCGTCAGGAGGAGCCCAGGTGACCGATCAGGCACAGGTCGGCTTCGTGCACGAACTCAACCAGCGATTGCAGGACCGCATCGAGGCCGAACCCGAGCTGATGATGCGCGACGCCTTCGTGAGCCACGTTGGAGAGCATCTGATCGACGACGGGACGCTGGACGACCTTGAGACCTGCTATCTGCACATGCCGTGGCAGAACCGCCGCGTCGAGGTGGCGGGTTACGACATCACCAGTGCCGGGACGATCCTGCACCTCGTCGTCGCCGAGCACGGGCTGTTCGGAGCTCCGGTGAAGCGGGACCGGATCGATCAGATGATCAGGCGAGCTGGCGCGTTCGCCGACTTCTGCCGGGGCGGCAACCACGAGCTGCTCGAACGGTCCAGTCCCGCCTACGACATGGCGCAGCGCATCCACGAGGGCTGGCCGGAGTTCCAGATGATCAGGATCTTCGTGCTGACCGACGGAACTGCCTCCATCCGGAAGATGCCCGAGGTCACCGTCGCCGGACTACCCACCGCAGTGCAGATCTGGGACCTGACGAGGATCCAACGCCTCACCAGCAATGGCGGCGAGCAGGAGGAGATCCTGATCAACCTGTCCGAACTCGGGTACGCGGTGCAGTGCCTCGAGTCACCGCAGCAGGCAGACGGATACCGGTGCCTCCTGACGGTCCTGCCGGGCAGACTGCTCGCCGACCTGTACCACGAGCACCACAGCCGGATCCTGCAGCGCAACGTGCGAGCGTTCCTCCAGGCTCGCGGCAAGGTCAACAAGGGGATCGCGGAGACCATCCAGAAGGAGCCCGGCCGCTTCCTGGCCTACAACAACGGTGTGTCGGCGACGGCGAAGGCTGCGAGGGTGGATCCCGGGCCGACTGGTCCGATTCTTCGCGAACTCACCGAGTTGCAGATCGTGAACGGTGGCCAGACGACCGCTTCCCTGCACCACGCAGCGCGGCGGGGGCTCGACCTCTCCGAGGTGCACGTCCCGGCCAAGATCACGCTGATCAGCGACGAACGGCTCGACCCGATGATCCCGGACATCTCCAGGTACGCCAACTCCCAGAACGCGGTGACGTCGGCCGACTTCGAGGGCAACAGTCCCTTCCACGTCGGCCTGGAGCGGCTCTCCCGGTCGCTCTGGACTCCTGCGGATTCCGAGGGCAAACAACGGCGTTGGTACTACGAGCGGGTTCGCGGCCAGTACGACGTGGACCGGGGGCGCAACACCACACCCGCCCGGAGGCGGCAGTTCGATCTGGACAACCCGCGGACCCAGCGCTTCGGCAAGACGGACGCCGCGAAGTACGAGTACGCCAGTGAACGCCGACCGGACGTGGTCTGCCTCGGCGGCCAGAAGTGCTTCCTGCGGTGGACGGAGGAGGAGCAGCTCGACAAGCGCGAGGCTCCTGCACCAGATTACTTCCGCCACCTCGTCGCCAAGGCGATCGTCTTCGCCGAGATGCGGCGCCTGATCAGACGGGAGGGGTTCGGCGGTTACCTCGGGCAGACGACGGCGTACACGGTGTCGCTGATCAACGAACGGCTCGGCGGGCTCGACCTGAACCTGATCTGGCACATGCAGCGGCTACCCGACGAGCTCGCGGAGATCGTCCTGGTTTCGGCTCGAGCGGTGCGCCAAGTGCTGATCAACCCACCCGGTTCGGGAAACGTCACCGAGTGGTGCAAGAAGCCGGACTGCTGGGAGGCAGTGCGCGCGGTGCGCTGGGAACCGTCGGCAGCGGTTCAACAGGCGGTGGGCGCGCGGTGAACCGACTCCCGAATCCGGAACTGCGCCACGATCCCCGCACCGACCAGAAGAACCCTGATCACGCGCCGGGCTGGCCAGCTTCAGGTAAAGAGGTGTTCCGGTGGGAACGTACCGGGTGAAACTGCATCGCAGTGAGCGGCTCGAACTGGATGACCATCCGGAGTCGTGCACTGTGGAGAATTTCCGGGCGTGGTGCACCGAACGGGTCGAGGGAGGAGCCCGCCTGGCGATCGACCTGTTCTCGGGCGCCGGTGGTCTCAGCCTGGGCATCACCCAGGCCGGTTGGACGGTCGCGGCGTCCGTGGACAACAGCCGGTTCGCGCTGCGGACCCATCGCGCCAACTTTCCGGGACTCGCCTTGGACACGGATCTCGGCGATCCGACCGAACGCCGAAAACTGGTCGGCTTACTCCGGTGTGTCGACATTGATCTGGTCGCCGGCGGACCGCCTTGCCAGCCGTTCAGTCGCGCAGGGCGCAGCAAGATCCGCAGCCTCGTCGACGCCGGACTTCGTACCGAGCATGACGAACGACGGGAACTGTGGCGCGCGTACCTGGACGTCGTCCTGCGGGTCCGCCCGCGAGCCGCGTTGATGGAGAACGTCCCGGAGATGGCTCTCGGCGACGACTTCCACGTCGTGCGCACCATCATCGATGAACTGGAAGAAGCGGGCTACCGAACTGATCTTGGCCTGGTGGACGCATGGAGGTACGGCGTTCCCCAGCACCGGAAGCGGCTGATCCTGCTCGCTCGCAGGGACAGCGATGAGTTTAACTGGCCGGAGTCCAGCGCGGCCGTGACGCTGCGCGAGGCGATCGACGACCTGCCGGAGCTGGGGGAAACGACGGGTGCCCGGGAGCTTGAGTACGAGGCACCGCCGAAGCTTTCCGCATTCGCGGCCCTGATGCGCAAGGACTGCCCGGAGAACTTCGTGTGGGACCACATGACCCGGCCGGTCCGCGACGACGACCGCAAGATCTTCGAGCACATGACCTCCCAGACGCTGTACTCCGAGATCAAGCCTGACCTGCGCCGCTACAAGGCCGACACGTTCGACGACAAGTACAAACGGCTGGACTGGAACGCCCGGAGCCGATCGATCACTGCGCACATCGCGAAGGACGGGTACTGGTACATCCACCCGGAAGAACACCGCACCCTGACCGTTCGCGAGGCCGCACGCATCCAGACCTTCCCGGACTGGTTCCGATTCGTCGGAAATCGAAGCCACGCGTTCCAGCAGATCGGGAACGCGGTACCACCGCTTCTCGGACAGGCAGCGGCAAGCGCCCTGCATCTCCAGCCAGACCGACCAAAACAGCGGATCAACCAATGGCGCCTCCTGCGCAATCGACTGACCAGATGGGCCGAGAAGAACCGCCAGAGCCGTTACTGGTGCCTTCTCCCCGGACCTCAGCTGGCGCCGGTCACCGCCGCCGTCGTTACGCTTCTCGAACCGGGGCCACCGGAGCTGCGGTTGCTGAACCGGCCGCTCGCCGAAGTAGCGAACAACGGTCGGATCACCGAGCATGCCATGGCCATGCTCACCGGAATCCTCACGACGCGGTCCGAAGTCTCCGCAATTGGGAGGCTGCGAGCTGCCCAGGACGATCAGGAAGACCCGGCGAAGCCGGATGACCTGCCCGATGTGCTGGGGCTCAGGCCGGGCCAGACGGCGCTCCTCCGGCTGCTTGTCGGCGAGGACGTCCTGTTGACCACCAACCCGGTGCTCCGGGTGTCCGCCCGTGTGTTGGGCACCCGGTCGGATCAAGCCAACACCCTGACCGACGGCAGGGTCGACCTGGCGAGGCTCGTCGGTGGCGGAGAGCGTGCGCCGCTGCGAATGGCGGCGGTGCGGCTGGTCGGTCAGCTCTACTGCACGAGGCTGAACCCGATGTGCGGGCAATGCCCGCTTTCTCGCAACTGCGTGTACGCGCGGAAGGAGAGGCCGACGGGGCTGCTCTTCTGAGCCGAGCGCGCAGGCCGGTGCGACGACGCATCGAGGGCCGGACGCGAAGATGCGCGGCGGCAACACCACAGCAGATCACTGGAACTGTTCGTCCAGGACTTCATCAACTGTCCTGGCGTTCATTAACAACGGAGTTGGAAGGTAAGGCCGTTGGCCACCTACGGGGTTAAGCTGCAACGCAGCAACGATTTACGACTCGACAGCCATCCCGGCGGCTGCATCGAGGAGACCTTCGAGCAGTGGTGCTCGGAAAGAACCGCCCAAGGTTCCCCGCTCGCCGTGGACCTGTTCTCCGGAGCAGGTGGGCTGAGCCTCGGGCTGCAGGACGCCGGGTGGACCGTCGCCGCCTCGGTGGACAACAACGAGAAGGCATTGCAGACCCACCGGCACAACTTTGCAGGCCTGGCACTGGATCTCGACCTCGCCGATCCCGCCCAACGCCGCAGTCTGGTGAACCTGCTCCGACGAACCAGGATCGACCTCCTCGCCGGCGGACCTCCCTGCCAGCCCTTCAGCCGGGCGGGCCGCAGCAAGATCCGCAGCCTCGTGCTCGCAGGGCACCGGGAGGCGCACGATCACCGAAGAGAGTTGTGGCAGGCTTTTCTCGATGTCGCCCTGGCTTTGCGGCCCCGAGCCGTTCTGATGGAGAATGTTCCGGACATGGCGCTCGGCGATGACTTCTCCGTGGTGCGAACCATGGTCGATGCCCTTGAGTGCGGTGGATACCACACGCAACTCAAGCTTGCCGATGCTTGGCGGTACGGCGTGCCGCAACACCGCAAACGGCTGCTGCTCCTCGCACGTCGGGATTGCGACCACTTTTCGTGGCTTACCGAGAAAAGCAAAGACGAGCAGACGACCCTCCACGACGCGATCGGGGACCTGCCAGCTCTCGGCGGAACGACGGGTGGCAGGCAGCTTCGGTACCGGAAACCCCGGAATCTTCCCGGTTTCGGCGAACTCATGCGGGCCGACGCGCCATCCGGGGTGGTATGGGACCACATGACGAGGCCGGTGCGCGACGACGACCGCGAGATCTTCGCACTGATGGATTCCACCACGTTGTACAGCGACCTGCCCGAAAAGATGCGCCGCTATAAGGCCGACACGTTCGACGACAAGTACAAGAAGCTCGACTGGAACTCCGTAAGTCGATCGATCACCGCGCACATCGCGAAGGACGGCTACTGGTACATCCACCCGGAAGAACACCGCACCCTGACCGTTCGCGAGGCCGCACGCATCCAGACCTTCCCGGACTGGTTCCGGTTCGCCGGAACCCGCAGCGACGCCTTTCGCCAGATCGGCAACGCAGTTCCCCCGTTGCTCGGACGAGCAGCGGCGGCTGCACTCCTGCCGGTGTCCAAATGGAAGGAGCATGACAGCGGGGAGCAATCGCGATGGATGAGCGCGCGAAAGGCACTGACCTCCTGGGCCAGGCAACAGCGAAGCGGTCAGCACTGGTACGCCCTGCCCGGGCCCAGGGTCACCGTGGCCGTCGCCGCGGTTGCCGCGGTGCTGCTCACCCGAGCCACTGCCCCGAAGGGCATTGACAAAGCCCTAGCCGTGATTCGCGGCTGCGCACGTGTGAACAAGGCCGAGCTGGATCAGGTTCAGCAGGAACTGCGAACCAAGCCCGGGAAAGCCGCAGTGCAGCGTTTCAGACCGTTGCTCCCGAAACGGAACCTCTGGCACGACCCGGAGCTGATGGTGGACGGCCTCGCGATGAAACCGGCTGAGGAACGGATTTTTCGCCTGTTGTGCAACGACGACGTGCTGTTGGCAACCCAGTCCACGTTGCGGGTTGCGGCCCGGGTGGCAGGCACGGACTCGGACCGGACAAACCGGCTGAGCAACGGCCGGGTTGATCTGGCGCGGCTGGTGGGGGCGGGCCCGGAGGCACCCCTTCGAGCGGCGGCGCTCAGGTTGCTCGGCAGCACGGTTTGCAGCACGCTCACGGCGAAGTGCGCCGAATGTCCCCTCCGGCAGCATTGTCCGGGCAGCTCGCAGGGGGGAACGACCGGTCGGCAGCGCTAGCGGCCAGATCTCGGCTCTGAAGACACCCAGCACACCGCGGTGCGGTTGGCGGTCGGCGCCACGTCGAAGCGCGACCGTACCCATCGGCGGACGTTCTCGACGAAGAAGCGCTCATGTTCGGCGAACCAGTCATGATTGAACGAGGACGAGGACTCCTGGATGAGCGCCATCTCGTCCTTGCCGTCCGTTCAGTAGGCGCCGAAGATCATTGTCGGCGGTACGTCGGCGGCCTCCGGATGCTCGACTCTGACCCGCCGTCCACCGTCGTGGTCGACGGTCTCGGTGTGACCAGCTTGCCCGCGACCGGCTCCGCGGCTTGGGCCACGAGGTGGCCGAACGCCTCGCCTGGAGAGGGGACTCGGGGGAGCGGCGCGGCGACGCAGACGGCGGCGACGATCTCGCCGTGAGCGCGCACCGGCGCGCTCACAGACCCCAGTCCAGGTGTCCGTTGCGAGACACTTTCGAACCACCGGCGGTTCGACTCGGACGAATCGTCCGCCGAGAGAGCGGCCGCGGCAGAACCTCCCTCGGACTGCGGCAATGCCGAGCCGGCGGGCAAGAAGACCCGGAGTTCGGACTCGGATTCGGCGCCGACCAGGCACAGGCGTTGATCCCCGCGCCGGACCCACAGCTGCGCCGATTCCCCCGTCTCCTGGACCAGCCACTCCAGCACCGGGGTGGCGGCGTCGGCGAGTTGCGAGGAGGCGAACCGCTGTCCGAGGTGATGACGGCCCTCTGCGTCACGCCGCAGCAGATTGTGGGCGACCATGCCGGCGGCGAGGCGCTGCGCCGTGGGCGCCGACAGGCCCAGGTGGCGCGCGAGCTCGCTCGACCCCATCGGCCGCCGCTCGACGGCGTCGAGAATGGCGACAACGCGATCGAGCACACCAACGCCGGTCTGGTTCTGCACGCGCACATTCTGCCCCAGCCGACAGTGCACGGTCGCCCGGTGGGGACAGGTCGAGGATGTCGACGCCTGTTGAGCCTTGGGCTGGCGAGGATGCTGCCGACGAATGATCCCTTGGCGCAGAGCCGGACGTCGCCGGGGTGTCCCCAGGTCTCCGATGCCGGCCGCGCGCCGCTGGTGCTCGTCGGGGATGCGGCTCGTCGCCCCAGCGCATCGGCGTCGAGCAGGCAGTTCTCCTTCCAAGGCTTGGAAACGACCTCGGAGGCGGTGGGCGCGATCGCGCTCAGCCGGCCGTACTTGTCACCGTCGCGCTTGCTGCACAGGGCCAAGTTCCACTCCGGACCACTGGGCGGCGGTCGGCTGAACACTTGGTTGGTGGTGTTGGCGGACGTGGTGGGCGAGTGCGTGAGCCGATGCCGAGTTATCGGCAGAGATCGCCCGCTGGTGCAGACTCCGGTGTTGAGCATCGAGTCGGTAAGCCTCACGCAGCGGGTCGTCCTGAGCGGGGCACTGCCGGGCCGTGGGCGTGCTGCTGGCGTATTGAACAGGCATGTTTGTTCGTATTCGTGCTCGGTGCTGGCACCTCGCAGGTGGCTGTTGCCGGTTCGACCTGAGCCTGTTCGGTGTCTGCTTGCCCGGCTTCCTCGGAGCCGGGCTCTACGGCCGTGGCGGTCCTGGGGTGCGTGGTGGCGCTTGAGGGCCTGGTTGAGCAGTTCGACTGACAGCAGCAGTGCCAGAGTCGTATGAGGCCGGCTGCGGGGCGGGGGTTCGTTTCAGGCGCGGTGATCGGGCTTCTGGGGCCCCGCCGTCGTTGCGGCGGCTTTTGTGGTGGGTGGTCGAGCGAGTTCCGGGTGGGCGCGGCGCCCAAGGCTCGTTCGCGCGGCGACGACGTGCTGACGAAACTCGTCACCGGGTGACCAGGTCGTACTGGAACCAGTGCTCGTCGCGGAAGTCGCCCGGGGCGACGTGCAGGGCCGCCGGGAAGCGTCCGACCTCGGTCCAGCCTTGCCTCCGGTAGCAGTCCGGGAGGTGGGTTCCGCCGCGGGTGGCGAGCAGGAGTTGGCGGAGGCCGAGCTGCCGGGCGTGTTCGACCGCACGAGCGAGCAAGCGGCCGCCCGTTCCGGTTCGCTGCCGTTCGGGGCGCACCATCAGCTTCCGCACTTCGGCCCGGTGCCGGTGGACGGGTCCTTTCTGCCGGCGCAGCAGGACCATTCCCAGCAGCGCGTTGCCTTCGCGTTCGGTGAGCAGGTGTTCGTGACCCGATTCGACCTCGTGGAGCGCGTGTGCCGCCGCTTCCGCGATGAGTTCCGCGGGCGTGTCCACGGGGAAACCCACGGCTCCGCCGGAGCGTGTCACGGTCTGCCAGAGGTCGGTGACCTCGCTTGTCGTCACCGTTCGCGGTGGGAGTTCGGCGTGCTCGCTGCTTGACCTCGCCATGTCACCAACCTACAGTCCTCATATCTCATATATGAAGCACGAGGGAGTGGGATCGATGGCCGAGAGCTCACCGGACGCGATGGAGGCCTTCCGGCTGTCGCTCGCCGATGCGGAGGTGGACCCATTGGCGAACCGGACCGATCGGGCACTGTCGACCATCAAGCGGGGCATTCTCACCGATCGGCTGCGGCCAGGACAGCAGCTGGTGGAATCCGACATCGCCGAAGTGCTCGGCATGTCGAAGACCCCGGTGCGCGAGGCGTTGAAGACGCTCGTGGGCTCCGGCCTGGTCACGTTCAGTCGCTTCAAGGGAGCGATCGTCCGCGAGCTCGACGCGGACGAGGCCTCGGCCATCTACGACCTGCGGCTGCTGCTCGAGCCGGAAGCCGCGCGGCGTGCCGTGGCGATCGGGTTCGACACGGCCCCGGCCGCCGCGGCGCTGGAGCGCGCCGCGGCGGCGGGCGAATCCGGTGACACCGCAGGCATGAGCCTGGCGAACCGGGAGTTCCACCGCGGCCTCTACCTCGGCTGCGGAAACCCGCTGCTGGTGGACACGCTCGACGGGCTCAAGGACCAGACCGCGCTCATCAGCGTCGCGGGCTGGCGCTCCGCGGGCGGCTGGCGGGCGGAGGCCGACGAGCACCGCGGCATCCTCGACGCGGCGGAACGCGGCGACGCCGACGCGGTCGCCGCCGCCACGCACGCCCACATCGCCGGTTTCGTCGAGCGCGTCATGCCGCACCTGGCCAACGGCACCGATGCCGCGGAGGAAGGCGACACCGCCACCGGCTGACGGCCCATCCCGTACCTCGATCCCACCGCGCTCCGGAATCGGCGCGCGGGCGATCAACGCTGCCCTTTTCCGACTCGATTGAGGAGAAGAATGAAATTCGACGAGGTTTGGCGCAGACTCGCCGACGTCATCGCGATCACCCCGACACCGTTCACCGCGGACGACACCGTCGACGTGCCCACCACCGAACGCGTGGTGGCGAGATTGCTCGACGGCGGCGTGCGCGTGCTCACCGTCAACGGCAACACCGGCGAGTTCTACACGCTCTCCGCTGCCGAGGCGCGTGGCCTGGTCGACCTCACCGCCGCGGCGGCCGGCCCGGAGACGTTGCTGATCGTCGGGGTCGGGTTCGACGCGGCCACCGCGATCGAATCCGCCCGTTACGCCCAGGATCGCGGCGCCGCCGGCGTGATGGTGCACCAGCCCGTGCACCCGTACGTCTCCCGGCAGGGCTGGGTTGACTACCACCGCACGATCGCCTCGGCGGTGCCCGACCTCGCGGTGCTGCCGTACGTGCGCACGCCGCGAATTGAGGCGGCGGACTTCATGGCGTTGGCCGACGCCTGCCCGAACGTGCTCGCCGTCAAGTACGCCGTGCCCGACCCGGCCCGGTTCGCCTCGGTGGCGCGCGTGGCCGGTACGGACCGGTTCACCTGGATCGCCGGTCTCGCCGAGCTGTCCGCTCCCGGCTACGCGGCGGTGGGCGCGACCGGCTTCACCTCCGGGCTGGCGAGCGTCGCACCGGAGCTGTCGTTGAGGATGTACGACGCGCTCTCCGCCGGAGATTTCCCCGCCGCGATGCGGGTGTGGGACCTGGTCCGCGAGTTCGAGGAGCTGCGCCTCGCCGACTCCAGCGCCGAGAACGTGAGCGTGATCAAGGAGGCGCTGCACCAGATCGGCTTCGGCCGACCCGATGTGCGACCACCTGCCTCGCTGCTCGATTCCGCGACGCGGGGACGGGTTTCGAAGATCCTCGCCACCTGGGGTGTCCGGTGACGGCCGGGGCGCGGCCGGTCCGCAGCGTCGACCCGCGCACCGGGGACTCCAACGCCACTGACCTGCTCCCGACCGGCGCGGCGGAGGTCGCCGAGCGCTGCGCCCGCGCCGGTGCGGCGAGCGCCGAGCTGGAGCGGATCGGCCCCGCCGGGCGCGCCGCACTGCTGCGCGCGATGGCGGACGGGCTGGAGCTCGCGCGGGACGAGGTCGTCACCACCGCCGACCGGGAGACCGCGCTCGGCCGGGCGAGGCTGGACGGCGAGCTGATCCGGACCGCCTACCAGCTGCGGTTTTTCGCCGAGGTCGTCGAGGACGGCGCTTACCTGGAAGCGGCCATCGATCACCCCGGTGACACGCCGATGGGGCCGCGACCGGACCTGCGCCGGATGCTGGTGCCGACAGGCCCGGTGGCGGTGTTCGGCGCGAGCAACTTCCCCCTCGCGTTCTCCGTGCCCGGCGGGGCCACTGCCGCAGCGCTGGCGGCGGGGTGCGCCGTCGTCGTCAAGGCGCACGGAAGCCACCCGCTGACTTCGGCGCTGTGCGGGAGGATTCTCGCCGATGCCGCGACTCGTGCGGGCGCTCCGGAGGGGACGATCTCCGTGGTGTTCGGCCGGGAGGCCGGGACGGCGCTGGTGTCCGACCCCGCGATCACCGCGGTGTCGTTCACCGGCGGGCACTCCGGGGCCTCGGCGCTGCGCGCCTTGATCGCGCGGCGGCCGGATCCGATCCCGTTCTACGGCGAGCTGGGCAGCGTGAACCCTTTGGTGGTGACCGCGGCCGGTGCGGCCGAGCGGGCCGCCGAAATCGGTCGCGACCTGGTCGGTTCGTTCACCTTGGGCGGCGGGCAGTTCTGCACCAAGCCGGGGCTCGTCCTGGTCCCGGCCGGGCCGGACGGAGACCGGCTCGTCGACGCCGCTGGAGAAGCTCTTGCGGCGGTTCCGGCCCCGGCGCTGCTCAACGCGGGCATCGCCGAATCCTTCGCCTCGGGAGTCAAAGCGCTCGAAGGACGCCGGTTGATCACTTCGGGTGCCGAGCCCGCCCGAGGTTTCGAGGTCCGGCCGACTGCGGTGCTGGTGGACGCCGACGAGCTCGACGCGGCGCTGCTGGAGGAACTGTTCGGCCCGGTCGCGGTCCTCGTGCGCTACGCGCCGGAGCAGCTGGCGGGCGTGCTCGACCGGCTTCCCGGATCGCTGGTCGCGACCGTGCACGGCGGTGCCGGAGCCGATCCGGAACGCGACCGCGCGGTCGAAGTGCTGCGGGGCAGGGCAGGACGCCTGCTCTTCAACGGCTACCCGACCGGCGTCGCCGTCTCGTGGGCCCAGCACCACGGCGGGCCGTGGCCCGCGACCGACACCCAGCACACCTCCGTGGGCGCCACCGCGATCCGCCGGTTCCTGCGGCCGGTCGCCTGGCAGAACGCCCCGCAGGCATCGCTGCCACCCGAACTGCGCGACGGGCCTTCGCCCGTTCCCCGCCGGGTCGACGGGACCGCGGTCCCGCCCGCCCGGGCCACAGCCTGAAGAGGAGAACCACCATGAGCACGCTGATCGACAAGGTCGAGGTCGTCCAGTTCGACGTCGATTCCCCCGAGTACGTCCGCACTTTCGACGTCGACGCCCGCGCCGGTTCCTGGTACCACCAGGCCGGCGTGACCGGGAAACGCGGCGTCCTGCTGGTCCGGGTGCACACCACCGACGGACACGTCGGCGAGTACGCGAACCACGCCGTGACCGGGGCCGCCCAGCAGGCCGCCGACGTCGCCCGCGCCGCGATCGGCCGTCCCTGGCACGCCCGCGAGCGGATCCTGCGGGCGGGCCGCAGGCTCTCCCGTCCCGCGCACTCGTACGGGTTCTGCTTCCTGGACAACGCGCTGTGGGACTTGGCGGGCAAGGTCTACGGCGCCTCGCTGACCGAACTGCTCGGCGGCGGCCGGGAGCGAGTCCGGGCCTACGCCTCCAGCGTCAACGGCGACCGCGCGGGCAGTCTCAGCGACAAGGAGTCGGTGGTCGCCTTCTTCGCCGAACTGCGAGAGCTCGGCTGGACCGGGTTCAAAATGCACAGCTGGCACGAGGGCGACAAGTGGGAGGAGGCCGAGAACGTCGCGCACATGCGCGAGCACCTCGGCGAGCGGACCGAGCTGATGCTCGACCCGGCGTGCGTCTTCGACTCCCTGTCCGATGCCGTCTTCGTCGGAAAAGCCTGCCAGGAAGCCGGATTCCGCTGGTACGAGGACCCGCTGCGACCGCTGGGCGTCAGCGCGTACGCGCACCGCCAGCTCCGTGAAGCACTCGACATCCCGATCCTGCAGACCGAGCACGTCGCCGGCCCCGAGGCGAAGGCCGACTTCCTGCTCGCGGGCGGCACCGACCTGCTCCGCGTCGACGCGCACTTCGACCTCGGCATCACCGGCTGCGTGAAGACCATCAAGTTCGCCGAATCCCTCGGCGTCAACGTGGAAGTGCACGGTCCGAGCCCCATCCACCGCCACCTGGTCGCTTCGATGCAGGCCACCTCGATGTACGAGGTCGCCAACGTCTCACCGCTGCTGGACGACCCCTCGCCGAAGATCTACACCTGTGACTACAGCGACGCCTATTCCTCGATCGGAGCGGACGGCACGTTGCCCGTCCCCACCGGCCCCGGCATCGGCGTCAGCTACGACGAGGAGCTGATCGCGAAGCGGACCACCGCCGCCGTCACCGTCACCGCGGCCGACTGAGCCACCACCGCGCCCATTTCCCGTTTCCGCACGAAGGCAGGTGCAACGATGCACTCCCCTCAGCACGTCCTCGAACCGGATTCCCCGGTCCTCTCCGGTGCTCTGCGCAAAGCGTTCCGCAGGCTCGTGCCACTCGTGATGATCATGTTCGTCGCGAACTACATCGACCGGGTCAACATCGGATTCGCGAAGGACGCGCTCGAAGCGGATTCGGGGATCGGCGCGGCGGCGTTCGGCCTCGGCGCCGGGCTGTTCTTCATCACCTACGCGATCTTCGAGGTTCCCAGCAACATCCTGCTCGAACGGTTCGGGGCCAAGCTCTGGCTGACCCGCATCATGGTCAGCTGGGGCCTGGTCTCGGCCGCGATGATGTTCGCGCACAACGAATGGATCTTCTACACGCTGCGGCTGCTGCTGGGTGCCGCCGAGGCGGGCTTCTTCGCCGGGATCCTCTTCTACTTCACCCAGTGGTTCCCCAACGCCATGCGCGGTCGCGCCAACGCGGCGCTCTACTCGGCCTCCACGATCGCCGCCGTGATCGCGGGACCGCTGTCCGGCGCGCTGTTGAGCATGGACGACGTCGGCGGACTGCACGGCTGGCAGTGGCTGTTCCTGATCGAAGGCCTCGCCGCCGTCCTCATCGGACTCGTGGCCTGGCGCTTCCTGGACGCGCGGCCCGCCGACGCGGCGTGGCTCAGCGAGGAGGAGAAGGCCGCGCTGATCGAACGGCTCGCCGAGGAGGAACGCGACAAGACCGGGGACGCACCGGAGCCCTCGCGGTGGTCCATGCTGCGCGACCCGCGGATGCTGCTGTTCTGCCTCGTCTACTTCGCCGCCCAGCTCGCGCAGTACTCGGTCACCTTCTGGCTGCCGAGCTTCGTGCGCCGGATCGGCGGGCTCGGCGAGGTCGCGATCGGCCTCGTCGCGGTGCTGCCGTTCGCGGCGGCGTTCGTCGCCATCCTCGTGGCGGGCCGGATCTCCGACCGCACCGGAGCGCGGCGGTCCGTGCTCGGCTCCGGGTTCGTGCTCGCCGCCGTCGGGCTGGCCATCGCCGGGTTCGCCGACCCCGTGCTCGCCGTGGTGATGCTGATCGTGGCCACCGTCGGGTTCAAGGTGGCGGCGTCCTCGTTCTTCGTCATCCCGCAGCAGTACCTGACCGGGGCGCTCGCCGCTCCGGGGCTCGCGCTGATCAACTCGATCGGCAACCTCGGTGGCTTCGTGGCGCCGACGCTGATGGGCCAGGTCCAGGAGCGCACCGGCAGCGTTTCCGGCGGGCTGTATGTCGTGGCCGTGACGTGCGTCGTGGCGCTCGGTGCGTGCGCGCTGCTCCGGTCCACCTCCCGCAGCCGCTCCGGGGAACGCGCCGCCGCCTGATCCGGCACTCCCCACCGAGGCGGTGCGACCGCCGCCGATCGCCTCAGAAGCCAACGTCGTCCTGCGGAGGTTCAACCATGCAGCGTGAGCGTTCTTCCCTGCTCGCGCGTTAGCACCGGTTCGGGGCCTCAGATCAACGACGCTCGCAACGACGGTGACGTGGTTGCTGCCTTCGGCACCAACCACGGAGGGGGGCGGCACCGGGTGGACCAGGACGACGACCGTTGAGCCTCGACGGTGAACCTGGAGATCCCGATTTCGTCGGAGTCGACCACCTGGACGGGATGCTGGCGCCGTCGTCGCGGGTTCGAATCCGCGGGTGAACACCGGACCCGGTGCCCAGTTCGGTGATGTCGGTGGCGTCATCCTGTCGGAGTTCGCAGGCCGGGAAACACCGGTACCGCGCACAGCCGCAAGGTCACTCGAAGGTCGGCGGGCAAGTACCTAAACGATCGGTTCGTCGTCCCTCCGGCTTCCTGCGGGCCCAGAGCGAACTCGAACGTTCTGGCACAGTCTTCATCAGCGGTCCGGAAGGCAGCGGTCGGCAAAGCGCCGCGATGATGCTGCTGTGGTGGCGCATGGTGACCTGGGTCGAGCACCCACGGCGTTCCGACGCCGGCCTGTACCCCGAGATGGCACGTTCGGAACGTTTGATCGGGCGTGGTCCCGGAACTCGGACTCTGCTGCAAAGCACAGTGATCCGTGAACGGCTCTCCTCCTGCTGGTACCACGCCTGCGTCTCGACGAGTCAATCTGACGAACGACTGCCGCACCGTCGTCACCGCCGCAGCCCGAACCACCGCGTCCGCAGTCGTTCCCGGTGAACGATGTGCTGTTGGGCAGCGTGCGCGAGGACTACCAGTTCTTGTTCTCGTGCACCGTGTTCTGGTTGTCGTGTGGCAACGGGCCCGGGCTTCCGCACGCAAAACCGGGTGCGTCTGCGGCCGACGCGATCCTCGACGAGGTGATGCGGGTGACCGCCACCGTCCGTCCGGACGACGTTAGCCGAGCCCAGTACCAGGTAATGAGCGTGCTCGGCGTGCCGCGCATTGACCGCACGGGCCGCGCGCAGGCGTGGGCCGACCACATTTCCCTCACCGCTGCAGCTGTGGAATCTGCCGCAGCAGTGGGTGATCTCGAAGCGGGAGACATACGAGCCGTTGGTCAGTGAGGTCGATTTCGTTGCTGTGCAGCACATCCGGGCCGCCCATGCCACCGGTTCTGGCGATACCCGCACTTACCTGCTGGCCGGCTTGGTGCGGTGCGGGGTGTGCCGACGACGGATGGACTCGCACTGGGCGAATGGCCGTCCCGGTTACCGGTGCCGACACGGGCACACCAGCACCCGGCATCAAAGCCCGGATCGGCCCAAGAACCTCTACGTCCGTGAAGACAATCTCCTTGCCGAGGTCAGAACCCACGTCAGTGATCGGGGCCATGCCGTTCAGCCACGACCGTCCGACACCGACGCGGAGGAACTGGCCCGGTTCCTCCGCGCCCACAGTCTAATCATCAGCTACGTCAGGCCCGGTCGGGACAACCGACCGGGCCTGACCTGAAACGTTAGCGTCGCCCCTCATGGGGTAACAATGTGTCCGAAGGCGAACCAAAGCCCCAGCCGGTTGTGCTCGCGGGTGATCTGAAGGTGGCACGCATGTAATGCGGGGCCCGCTCGAACTGTCTGAAGTTCTTCGTACGGGCTTACTTCATTGGCGAAGTGAGTCGTGACCACGCCGATCAGGCGGTACAGGGTGTGCTTGGAAGTTTGATTTAATAACAGTCTCTGCGTGAGGGGGAACATCAGGCAACGTCCCATCGTCCGGAGTCGGTGCCGCGGATGCGGCGTTCACGCCTGCTTCCGGGGGCAGCTGCAGCCGATGACAGTCAGGTCATGGCAATTGCCGGTGATCGATTGCCGGGTTTCATTAAGGAGATCGTCGAGCAGACGTAGCTGATATGCGTTCCTGGTTCGCCTGCCCGCGGCGATGTGCGCTGCTGCTCGCGTGCGGGCGGTCGCGGAGAGGTGGGGTTGGACGAGCACGACGTGAGTTCGCGTGTCGAACCGATGCCGATCGAGTGCGTCCAGGAATCCTGCCGCCGTCGACCGCACACCGTTGTGCCATGTCGCCGACCAATGCCTGTCTCGGTCGGCCAACCGCTCACGCAGCCGTTCGGTCAGCGGCTCCCGCTCCATCAGTCCGATGTTCTTCGTCGCCTGGCTGACGAGCTGCTCGAATGGAACTAGCGAGATCTCACGACCCGCGCTCGTGGAACCCGATGCTTTCACGTGGATCGCGGTGAGCTCCCCGTCGCCAGACAGGTGAAGGAAGTCGGCGACCTCTCCAGCGCCGTCGTCGCACAGTAGCCAGCCGTTTTGGCGCTGGTTGACGACCCAGGCGAACAGCGAGGTGTCACCGCGGTTCGCGATGTTCTGGTGGATTTGCTGGTCGTTATTTCCGGCGGGTTTCTCCTTGCCGATCGAGAATCCGCGGAAGTCGAGGTACTTGATGTTCGTGAACGGCGCTGTGCCGATGTTGCGGCGGAACAACGTCCGCCCATTGCACGCATGTCCCGACCCGTACAGCACGCGCAGCAGGCTTCCGCTGTTCAGGTGCTCCGCCACCTCGCGCAGTCCGGGGTGCGGTGTTCCTCTGACGTGGCGCACCTCGAACCGGAAGCCGTCGCGGACCGCCACCGGGTCGAGTTCGAGCTCAGTGGTGCTGCCATCGGCTGTCACACGCAGCGTCGCGGTAGCCGTGTCCTCGTGGCCGTCCACCGCCAGTTCTGCGGAACGCAGGAATTCGGCGCACCGCAAGACCTCCTCGTCGGCGGAATCGTCGGCAGTCTCCTCGGCTTCGAGGCTCACGTCGACCGCCAAGCGTACCTTCTTCACGTCTTCCTCTGGTTCCGGCAGCGGGCCGAACTGCCACTCGGGATGACCGGTCGCGAGCACCTTGGCCACTGCCTCCAGGACTTCCCGCACACCGGTGAGGAAGGTGCCGAAATCCGCGGTCGCCCGCCAGGAGATGCGGGACCGTTGCGGGGACAGGGTGACCCGGTTCCTGATGAGCGCCTTGTCATCCGCCGGTTCGTGGTCCACGACCGCGGCGCTGACCGAGAAGTCGCCGTCCTCCCGCGGGCTCAGGGCGTCCTGCAACCGCAGCCCCGTCATGGCCTTGCTGTCCTGCTTCGTGGTCCGCCGTTGGTGGATGCCCCGGGTCCACAGACCGAGGTGGTTGCCGGTGAAGGAAGCCGCCAGCGCGGTGTAGGGGACCGGCCGGAACAGCGCGGGATGTGCATCGACCCATCGGAGCAGCTTCGTCCCGCTCGGCGAGTCACCGGCGACCGCGACGAGGTGCTGCCATCGCACGGCCAGCGTGAGTTCGTGCACGACGTCGAGAAGGTCGGCCTGCTTGCCCGCCCAGCTGGGCCGTCGGACCAGCTGCCGTGTGCCGACGTGGAGCTCGTTGATGCCGAAGCCCTCCAGCGTGCCCACGTCCGGGATCGTCGCGCGCACGTCGAACGTCTCCGCGGTGAGCGGCTGGCAGGAGACCGCTTGACCGCGCTGCTGCGCAGCCTCGCCCAGGAATCGGGTCAGTTCCCGGAAGGCTGCGGCCGGAGTCGACTCCGTGCACTCCAGCACGGTCATCGACAGGTACGGGTTCAGCTGCGCCGGGGAGAGTCGCGGAAAGTCCGCTGGAGTGTCCGTTTTCGGGTTCATGGCCGCCGGAGATTAGTCGCGCTGCGAAGCCGGAATCCACCGAAAAGCGGCTTGCGGAACGTTCTGTCCTGATGTTGTCCACTGGACGTCAGGGTGTGTCCGGTGTCCGGTCGCGGTGCTGGTCGAGCTGCTCGGCGAGGTCCTGCTCACCAGCTTCCAGGACGAGGGCGCGGAGCCGGTGTACGTCCAGATCGGGGAACTCGAGTTGGGCGCCGAGGATCGCGATCAGGCCCGCCAGCTCCTCGGGGCGGTGGTGGGCGCGCCGAAGCAACTGGTGCGTCCGCGCCACCAGGGCGCGGCGCCGGACATCGGCGTCGCGGCACCAGACCCGCACCGCCACGTTCCCCAGGCTCAGGTACGAACCGACAAAGGACTCCTTGCGCGGCCCGGTCGGGGCGAACGCGTCGGCAGGGAGATCGACCTGCCACGATCCGTCCGGATCCTGCATCGGTTGGACGTCGGAGAGGTTCCGCTTGCGCAACCACCCCGTGATGGTGTGCCGCTGATCCTCGACCGACGGGGGCGACACCCGGAGCGCACTGGTGATGTCCGGATCGGTGGTGCACAGCTCGCTGAGATCCTCGTCGAACTCCCCACCCGTGTCCGCGCCGTAGGCGAGCCGGGAGACCTGTCCACCGCTCGCCACCGCGTGCACCACGTGGAGGCGGAGGAACACGTACTGCGGGCGGACGTCCAGCGGATTCTCGACGGTGGTCGGGAGGTTGAACTCGGTGCGGTCGGTGCGGTGAGCCAGGTTCACCAACGCGTCCCGGTGGAACTGGTGCGCCGTGGGCAGGAACTGCAACCAGCGGTCCCGTTCGGCCAGTGCCATGGCCTCGGCGCGGTTGAGCAGCGCCGTCGGCGGCGAGTAGTGCCGCCGGTGCAGCGGCTCGCAGCGGTAACCGTCGAAGTAGATCTTTCGCCGGTCTTCGCGCCGGACCTCGTAGCAGGTGCCGTCACGCAGCGAGGCGCGCGCGAGGTCGGTGAGTTCGAGTGCGTCCCGATGAGGGGGAAGATGACCGATGCCGCGCAGCACGCGGACCGCCCGGTCCACCAGAACCGGTTGCAACCCCAGCAGTTCGGCGATCCCGTCGACCGAGGCGGCGCCCGTCTCGGCGATGGCCCGTTCGATGAACTTGTCGATGAGGCCGTAGGGCCGGTCCGTCGTGGTGGTGGCCCGCACCTCCACCTCGTGCACCGGGAGGAGCACGGTGCGCAGCCGGACGGGGTGCAGGCCCTGGCGGAACGCGGCGTCCTCCAAGACCTTGAGCGTGGCGTCGCCGTTCCGGGGCGATCGTTCGGGAGGCATCATGCTCCGTTTTCGTTGAGCCGGGCTGTGACGTCGTGGTAGGTACGCAGGTCTCCGGCGTCCCGCACGATGTCGCTCAGGGCGTGGATCAGTTCCCGAACGCCCGGGTCCTTCGCGCTGTGCAGGGTCGTCAGATCGCCGACGAGCACGAGCAGGCGCTTGGCGCGGGTGAGCGCGACGTTCAGCCGTCGCAGTTCGGTGAGGAACCCGACGTCGCCGTGGCGATTGCTGCGGGTGAAGCCGTAGAGCAGCACCTCCCGCTCACCACCTTGGAACGCGTCCACGGTGCCGATGTTGGCGTCCAGTGTCTGCGGATCCGCCCACTCCCGCGCCAGCTGCTTGAGGTCGTCCAACTGCGCGCGGTACGGAACGATCACCGCCCAGTCGGCGCCGTCCTTGTGGTAGTGCTCGGCGAGCCGATCGAGCAGCCGAGCTTCGGCCTTGTTGCGGAATCCGCGCTCTTCGCCGCGAGCCCCGGTCTCGTGCCGGTCTCGTTCGGAGAGGCTCGACGTGTCCACGAAGGACAGCGGGCTGCCGAACAGTTGATCCCGCTGCGGTGGCGGCACTTCCGACCGCAACATGCCCTGATAGAAGTGGTCCGAGATGAACCGCGCGATCACGGCGGGCATCCGGCGTTGGGTACGTAGCTGGACCACGTTTGCGGTGGGCAGGATGCCGACCAGAGATTCGAGCAGGCTCGTGCCGGCCAGTTCTACCAAGTGCTCCGCCCCGCCCCGCCGCTCGATTGCCGCGTCCACCGCGGGCTCGGGAACCGGTGGCAGCTGCTTGTCGTCACCGACGAGTACGGCGCGTCGTCCCCGGACCAATGGGATCAGCGCGTCGGAGGTCCGGATCTGCCCGGCCTCGTCGAGGACGACCAGGTCGAACTCCTCCGCGGCGATCTCCTCCCGCGACCCGGCCGAAATGCAGGTCGAGCCGATCACGTCGGCGTAGCGCAGCAGCTCCGGGTGCAGCTGCCCGGTGCGGCAGGATTCGACCTCGGTGTGCCAGTCCGCCAACAGCCCCGCTCGAGCGTGCAGCAGGTTCAGGCGAGACCGCAGTGCGTGGTGCAGGTCGGTGAGCGACTTCAACAGGCCCTCGTCGCAGCCGGGGTCGCCGATCTCCGGCAGCGGTTCCACCGCCAGCAGGGTGGTGCGGAGCGCCGCCGCAGCGGCCCGCGCGTAGTCCCGGTGCCGATCGGCCTCGGAATCGGCCGCGTCGAACTTCCGTTGCGCCGCCTGCACTTCCGGGGCGTTGCCGACCACGGTTTCCAGCTCGGCGGTCGCCTCCGAGTGGGCGCGTCGGGTCTCGTCGAACGCGTACGATCGGACGGCCAGGGTGGCTTTGCCGCGCGCGAGCCGGCGATCGCGCCACCACGCGAGCACGCCCCGACGCTCACCGTCGACGGCGGGGGAGGATGCTTTCTGGCTGAGCCGGTCCACCAGCCGTTGCGAGCGGTGGACGCGCTTGCGGGCCCGGCCGATTCGCTTGTCCTGCTTGCGCACCCGCTCGTAGACCGGGCCGCCGACGGCGCGGCGGCACCTCTCGAGTTCCGCTGCACAAGCATGCTGCTCGCTGCGGGACGACACCCACGAATTCAGCCGGGTACCGAGTTCGGCGTGCCACTGCACCGCTTGCGGCAGCATCGAGTAGAGCCCAGCCCTGCGACCGGCACCGACGGCCAGCTCCTCCCTGAGCTCCTCGGCGTAGACCTCCAGCAGGAACGGCCGAACCTCGGGGTCGATCTGGTGCTCCCGTCCGATACGGATAATCACCATTCGATCCTGGGGCAACCGGGCCAGCACGTTGTCCACCGCTTTGTTGGAGTACGAGGAGACCAGGGTCTTCCCCTGCCCGCCGTCCGCCGCGGCCGCGGCGATCTCGGTGATCACCCGAGTCTTGCCGGTTCCCGGCGGCCCGAGCACCACCAGCAGATCGCGAACCGACAGCGCCCTGCGAAAAGCCGTCAGCTGCTCCGGATCGAGTCGTTGAGCAGGGGTCTCGGGACGCCCGGTCACCGGCGCTACTTGGTGGTCAACCAGCACCTCCATCAGCGACCGGTGGCGAGACTGCCGGGACCGGAGCATTTCGGCGGCATGACGTCGTTGGGTGTGGATCGTGTTGAAGCGGGCCGGTGATAGCTGGCCGCGCTGCGGTAGTCGCGCGTGGTCCAGCGGTGCGTCGAACCGCACCGTCGCAGCACGACCTGTTACTCGCAGCACCGTCCCCCTGCGATCGCCGTGACCGTCGAGCAACACTTCGTCGCGTGCTTTCGGGGCGCGGCCGACGATGCGGAACGAGTAGGTGCTCGTTCCGGCGTAACCATGATCGCCGACCGCTGTTACCTCCTGGTAGGCGAATCCCCCTTGGTGCGAGAGAGTTTCGCCCGCGCTCTCGCGCGCGATGTCGTTGAACTCGGTGAGCCGGTCCAGGAAGCGCACCTGCCCGGTGCTAAGGCGCGGGACCGAGTTCTGCTCCGCGAGTTCCTGCTGGAGCCGGAGCCACTCCTTGCGCAGCTTTTCCCAGCTCGTCGAGGAGTCCTGCGGTATGTCCCGGGGACGCGCCGCAATACGCCAGCCGCAGCGCACCAGCAGGCAGCCTTCGACGAGTGCCGCGTGCGCGCGCAACCCCAGCGGCTTGACACGGTTGACCCAGTAGAAGTCTTGCTGGTCGCTGACGGTGAGGTGGACGACGTAGTTGTAGGTGTGCAGCTGGAGCACGGGCTTTTCCCGTGATCCGGAGATGACCGCCGGTGCGCCGTCCGGACGGACCTTTAGATCATGGATTATCTGGTCGAGTCCCGTCGGCATGGTGGTTGTCGTGCCGCGCACCTCGTGCAGGCTCCCTTGGAACGATCTGCCGGGCACGAGGTGGATCGGCTTGGTCAGCTGGACGTCTCTGAGCATGCGCCTCACATCCGGAAAGCTGTCGCCAGCTCGGCGAGTTCGGGGCGGTTCTGCGGATCGGCGTGCAGAGCGGCGTCGATCGCGGTGGCCGCCCGCTCCGGCGCGTGCCGGCAGATGCGCCGTACCGGAAGCGGTATCGCGGTGGTAGGAGACAATCCGCTGATCAGGTGGTAAGCGGTTGCGGCCAGCCGGAACACATCGGTCCACGGGCCGAGGCGCCCGCCACGTCGACGGGTTTGCTCCGGCGCCTGGTATTCGTCGGCGGCTTCTCCGGGACGCGCTCGTCGCCCTGCCGCGCCGAGATCGCGGAGCGCTAGGTGCTCGTCGTCTATCCGGATGATTGTGTTCGGAGCCAATTCGCGGTGGGCGAAACCGTGAAGGTGCAGCGCCGCCAGCGGTTCGCACAACCTGGCTAGCGCCTGCACGGTCCGCTGCACCGCGATGGAGTCGAGTTCGTCCGGGTGGGGTATGTGCTCGGCGAGCGTCGCGAAGTCGGCCGCCTGCGTGCAGCCCCCGGGCAGCGGGCTCGGCCGTGCCCGGTTCAGCACGAGGGTTCGCGTCCGACCTTCGTCGACCAGGTCGGATGCAGCGGGGATTCGGTCGTGGTTGCGCTCCAGCGCACCGAGCAGTTCGTGCTCGGTCGCGAGCGCGGCGAAGGACTCCTGGGTGTCCGGTCCGTCGTGCCTCCGCTCGACCTGGCGCAACCAGACCGGTTCGCGTTGCTCGTCGAGTCGTAGGGCACGCGCCTGCCGGAGTACGGCCGTGGTGCACCCGGTGGAGGGCTCCTCGACATCACCGTGCACCAGATAGGCGTGCTCGCCGATGCTGAGCACCGGCGCGGTCCCGAGCACTGTCGCCCCGGTTTCTGCCCGCTCGGCGTTGGGAGGTTCCCACGAGCCGGTGTCGGCTGCGGGCCACCGTGGTGCCCGTCGAGGTTTGGCGTGCGTCGTACTACCGAGCAACGTGCGCAGCAGCTGCTGGAACTCCTCGTCGTCTACGTCCTCGACGTCCCGAATGGAGTGGGGAGGCGCGGAATGCCGGAGCATGATCCGAGGCAGGTCCGCTCCGGTCGCGTCCGGGAGGATGACGGGGAGCGTGCGGGCGAGGCCTCCCCGGAAGTCGCCCGCGAAGCCGTCACGCAGCATCGCGGCTGTGATGTGCCCGAGGTCGCCGGGTGGGCCCTGCTCGGTGCTGTCCATCAGCCGCTTCATCTCCGGTGACGCGATCACCAGGTGGAAGTCTGCGGCCTCGAAGTTGTCGATCGCGTTCACGACCAGATCGCTGCGGCGCGGGGAACGCCAATCCGCGATGTCCGCATTGACTCCCGCGTCCGTTAGGAGGGTCGTGGCGAAATCCCGCACTAGTGCGGAATGTTCCTCCGGGTGTTGTGCGCTGAAGATGTAGACGCGCGGAGATCGGCCCGTTCGGTCCGGGGGAAGCACCAGCAACCGTCCTTAGGTTCTTGATCGGTACCAGCGAGAAAGTGCCACATCGGGCGCGTATGGAGTCGTTCGGGTCGGGAGTTGTCCAGTTTTTGTCCAATGGGCGCGGTCGGAGTGTCCACCGGGGCGTGCTGTCATGGACGTGACGCGACCCGGCACCGGACGAAGAGGACGCCGTGCATCTCCCCACCGTTTTCATCACCTACACCCACGACAGCCACGAACACTGCGCGGCGGTTCAGCAGTTCGCCACCCTCCTTTCGGACAAGCACATCTACTCGGAGAACGACTTCTGGGTTGGCACCGACCGTCAGAATTGGGGTGTCTGGGCCGAGAAGTACATCGACGAGACCGACTACACCCTGTTGATCGCTTCGGAGGGGTACCGGCGAGTGGGTGAAGGGAAGGTGACGGACGACCAGAACCGGGGAGGTGCCTGGGAGATCGCCCACCTCCGCGAACGGTTGCAGCAGGCGCGGAGCGTGTGGACCGAACGCATCCTGCCAGTCGTGCTGCCGGGCCATTTCATCACGGACATTCCGATCTTCTTGCAACCGTACAGTTGCACGCGCTACCAGGTCCCCACGTTGGACGAGCACGGAATCGTAAACCTCTACCGAGGCCTGACCCGCCAACCTGAGCACGTTCGCCCGCCAATGGGGCGTCCCCTGATCCTCCCTCCGAAGTCCGGTCCTGGTTCCCCCGGGTGGGAGTCTCGCCTGCGCCCCTAGCCGACCTGCCCCGAGGACGCGGCCGGCCATCGGATCCCGTAGGCGAACCCCGGTTCCAGCCCGCGGAAGTTTGCCCGCACCTCGCCCGCCGCGTCCGGTCGCAGCGGCTCACCGGTCACCGTCGCATCCCGCAGGTCGTCCTGGAACACCTTGCGCAGCAGGCCGACCGCGGCCGGCGACCGCTCGCCGAACCGGATGGTGAGGTCGAACTCCGCGCACGGACCCTTCGGCACGCAGACGTAGAACGGAGCCATCCGCGACACCCGCAGCCGCAACGCGATCTCGTGCAAATCGCCGCGGTACAGGGTTTTCGGGGGCCGCAGCGCGAGGCTGACCCGTTCGCTTGTCTCCTGCGTACGGCGCACCAAGGTGCCGCCGGAGAACACATCCACTGACATGTCGTTATCCCTTGAGCCGGAGAAGCTTTCGGCAGTAAGCGTGATCGGCAGTTCCAGTTCCTCGAGGAGTTCCGCCTCCGCAATCACGTGCCGGAACACGAACATCTCGGCCTGCGGTTGGTCGAGCGCGAGCAGCACCCGCAACCGCTCGGTGCGCCACGCCACGCTTGAATCCGGTGCGCTCGGGCGGTCGGAGTCCAGCAGCGACGCCAGTTCGGCGAGACCCTCGCGGACGCGTCGCCGTGCGGTGCGAACGTTCCGCTCCAGCCGAGCCGCCACCCAGTCCTCTCGGTCCTTGAGAAACTGCGTCTGCGGTCCGTCGAGGCCTAGCGCGCCGAGCGCCGCCACCCGTTGTTCCCACCCCAGCTCCTGGGTTTGGCGGCGGAGCACCTCGCCGACCTCGCGGACCACATCGGCGGACAAAGTTCCGGGATTGACGCCGCAGGCCGCGCGCAGTGCGGCACCGATCTCGCCGGCCCGTGCCACGCACAGTCCCCTGTTTTTACAGAGCTGCTTCAACTCGTCCAGGTAGCTCTCGGCGCCGCCCATTGCCCCTCCTCTTGATCACGGAACGCAGTCAGTGTTGACCAACGAGGATTCGGTTGTCCAGCGCCTTCCGGGTGCTTCGGCGTCACATCGTTTCCTCCTGAGCTCGAAACGGGAAACGCCTTGTCGGTGGCATCCGCTCGATTCCAGGATGGATCAAGTCGGGGCCGGGCGTAGTCGAAATGGGAATCCACTGATCCATCCCGTGCTTCCGAATCGAGTGTTACCGGAGGAGCTGGAATGCAGGTGTTGTGCTCGTTCTCATTGCTCGCCCGATTGGTGCTCTGGATTTTCGTGCTCGCCCTCTTCTTGGGGGCCGTAGCGGAAGGGCGCCTCGCACAGCCCCGGTCGATGCGTCCGGTTGTCGCGTACGAACTGGGCGTCTCCATCGGAGAGGGGGTGTGCTGACGATGCAGATCCACTTGATCTCGCAGGCCCCGCCGATCCTGTTCTTCATGTTCGGCTGACATTCTTCTGCGACCCTGCGCGGCGGCCGGAATTCAGACCGGCCGCCGTTGGGAAAGATACCGGATCGAATTCCAGATCTGGAAGACTTCGCGAATACTGAGGAGGAATACCATGGACGAGAGCGCGAACTTCGGGGCCGAGCTCCGGCGGCTGCGCAAGCAGGCAGGCCTGTCGCTGTCCGAGCTCGCCGGGCGCACGCACTACAGCAAGGGGTTCCTGAGCAAGGTCGAAACGGGCGGGGCACAGCCGAGCCAGGCGCTGGCCGCATTGTGTGAAGCGGAGCTGGACGCCACCGGCCTGCTGCACGAACTGCTCCCCGGCGAACCCGCGCGGCGCCGGAATCGCCCCGATGTCCGCCCGTCCGCTCTGCCCGCTCTGTCCGCACCGTTCGTCGGTCGGCTTGCCGGGCAGCGGTCGGTGCGGACAGCGCTGGAAGCTGATGGGGGAGTGTGCGTCATCTCGGGGATGGGCGGAGTCGGCAAGACCGAACTCGCTTTGCGGTGCGCGCACCGGCTCGAGTCCGGCTTCGCCGACGGGTGCTTGTTCGTCGACTTGCGCGGGCACACTCCCGGGCGGCAACCGGCCGATGTTGCGGAAGTGCTGGACCGGCTCCTGCGGATGCTCGACGTGGCGCCTGAGGGGATTCCGGCGGACATCGACGACCGCGCCGCCATGTACCGGTCGCGGTTGCGGGGGCGGAGCATGCTCCTGGTGTTCGATAACGCGGCTAGTGCTGGGCAGGTCCGCAGGCTGCTACCTGCCGAATCGAAGTGCCGGGTGCTGGTGACCAGCCGGAACCGGCTGTCTTCGCTGGACGCCGCCACACACGTCTCACTCGACCTGCTCGCCGATGGGGAGGCGACCCGGTTGTTCGCCGCGGTGGCGGACGTCGATGAGGAGGACGCGATGGTGCGGGCTATCGCGGAGCGCTGCGGACATCTGCCGCTCGCGCTGCGGATCGCGGCGGCCCGGCTGCGCGCTCACCCCGAGTGGGATCTGGCAGAACTGCGCGAGCGGTTAGCGAGGGAAGCGGGTTGGCTGACCGAACTCGACGACGGTGAACGCAGTCTCACCGCGGCTTTGGAGCTGTCGGTGCGCGACCTGGGGGCTTCGGAGTCCCGGATGTTGGGTTTGCTCTCCTCGCACCCAGGCGCGGATTTCGACCTGTGCGCCGCCGCGGCTCTCGCGGGGGTGCCGGTGCGCTCGGCGGACCGGCTCGTCGATCGCCTGCACGGAGCGTTCCTGCTGAACCAACCGGCGAGGGGCAGGTTCGCGTTGCACGACCTCGTACGAGCGTTCGCCCGGGATTCGGTGCTGGCCGAGCTTTCCGAGCAGGAGAAAGTCGCGGGCCTTCGGCGGTTACTGGACGCGATGTTGGCGACCGCGGCCCTGGCCGACCGGTTGCTAATCCCCGGCCGGTACCAGCCGGAATGGGCGCGCCACCTGGAACCGCCCGAGCAGTTGCGGTTCGTCGAACGCAGGCAGGCCATCGCCTGGTTGCGCCTGGAGTGGCCGAACCTGGTGGAGCTGAGTCGAGCCGCGCGCCAGGCCGGCGAACACGAACATTGCTGGCAACTGGCATTCGTGTTGCGCGGGTTCTTCTTCGAGGCGAAGTTGTGGGATCCGTGGATCGCCGTGCACCGCTGGGCGCGGGATTCCGCCGCGAATCTGGAAGATTGGTGGGCGTTGGCCGGAACCAACTCGCACCTCGGAGTGGCGTTGGCCGATCGCGGAGACCTCGCGGGTGCCGAGGAGTGTTATCGGGAAGCGCTCGATCTGTACCGGGAGATCGGTGACCCGCACGGCGAGGTCACGGTGCGGGCCAACCGCGGCTGGGTCGAGCACTACCGCGGTGATCACGATTCGGCGGTGGCGGACTTGAGCTTCGCGCTCGAACACTACGAACGTGACGGCAACGTGCGCAACGTCGCGATCACGAGGCGGGGCATCGCCTTGGCGCGCACTGCGCTGCGGCAGTTCTCGGCAGCGACCGAGGGCGCTGAGCGGGCCTTGGCGGAGGCGGAGGAACTCGCCCTCGAAGCGGATGCGGTACGCGCGCTGAACTGCCTTGGCTGGATTCACTTCGAATCCGGCGATCACCAGCGGGCTGTTGCCGCGTACCAGCGCGCCGCTGATCGGGCCGGCCCGGAGACGATCTACTACGAGCAAGCGCGTGCCTACACCGGTCTGGGGAACGTGGCCGCGAGCGGTGGACGCGATTTGGAAGCTGCGGCCCTTTGGCGACGGGCCGACGAGGTCCACCGCGGTCTTGAACCGGCGATGGTCGCCGAGTCCCGCGTACGGTCCTGCTACCGCTCGACCAGCACGAGCGCGTAACGGCGGTGTCTAACCGCGAATATGCCGCGGATGTGGGCCCTTCAACTCGGTGAGAGAGGGCCTGTGGTTCTGGAGGGCAGCTGCGCTGCTCCACCCGAGGGAAGTATTGGGAACTCTGGCGCACCTGTTTCTGTCCAAGTGACAGTAAGCTAGCCTGGCGACGTGAGCGATGAGTTGTGGGTGCCCCCGGAAGTGCTGGTGACCGTGGATCTGGTGATCCTGACGTTGCGAAAGACGGATCTTCAGGTGCTGTTGGTGGAGCGTGGCGTCGAGCCGTACCGAGGCGCGCGGGCGTTGCCAGGTGGGTTCTTGAACAACGCGGGCGAGGGCATCGCAGAGGCTGCGGTGCGCGAGCTACGGGAGGAGGCGGACCTGGACGGTGCCCAGTTGCACCTGGAGCAGCTGGGCACGTACGGGGATCCTGGTCGTGATCCGCGTGGGCGTGTGATCTCGGTGGCATACCTGGCGATCGCGCCTGAACTTCCGGAACCGGTGGCAGGCACAGACGCCGCCGGAGCTGGCTGGGAACCGATTGAGGAAATCTTGTCCGGGCGGTTGAATCTCGCTTTCGATCATTTGCAGATCGTGACCGACGGGGTCGAGCGGGCGCGCGGCAAGTTGGAGCATTCGGCGCTGGCGACGGCGTTTTGCGACGCGACGTTCAGTATCGCGGAGCTGCAGCACGTCTACGAAGCGGTGTGGGGCGTGGAGCTGGATCCGCGGAACTTCTACCGGAAGGTGCAGAAAGTTCCTGGGTTCATCGAATCAGCGGGGGGAGAGCGCAAGGCGACGAATGGGCGTCCTGCGCGGTTGTTCAAGGCCGGGCCGACAGCGGTGCTGCATCCGCCGCTGGTGCGGCCCGACACGACGACGGAAGGGCAATGATGGTGGAGAACGTGGTGGTGGTGCTCACCGCCCTGAATCTGGAATACGAGGCGGTGCGCCGCAGATTGGCCGATCCGCAGGTGCACGTGCACGAGCGCGGCACGCGATTCGAGGTCGGCACGCTGATTGGCACGCGCTGCCGAGTGGCACTTGCGTTGACAGGTAAGGGAAATCAGTCGTCGGCCGTACTGTCAGAACGGGCGATCGCCGAATTCGAGCCGCTGGCGGTGTTGTTCGTCGGCGTGGCCGGGGCGTTGTGGGATGCCACCCCGCTCGGTGATGTCGTGGTCGCCACCCACGTCTACGCCTACCAGGGCGGCACGAGTGAGGACGACGGGCTCAAGGCTCGGCCCCGCGTGTGGGAGACCGAGCACGGGATCAGCCAACTCGCCTCCCACCTTGCGCGCTTGGATGACTGGTTCGGCAACACCCCGGCGAACGCGACGAGACCCTCGGTTCGGTTCGGTGCGATCGCAGCCGGTGAAGTGGTGCAGAACTCGCGAATCTCGTACGAGGCCAACTGGATCCGCCACCATTGCAACGATGCGCTGGCGATCGAGATGGAATCGGCTGGCGTGGCTCAGGCAGGGCATCTCAGCGGGGCGCCGGTGGCGATCGTGCGCGGTATCAGTGACAAGGCCGACGGGACCAAGAACACCGACGACGACGGCGCCTGGCAGCCGCGGGCCGCTGACAACGCAGCGGCATTCGCCGTTCGTCTTGCCGAAGAGCTCATCACTGAACAGGAGAACAACTCGATGCAACGTTCGAGTAGGCCCAGCAGCGGTGAGGTCACCAACATCGCACATGGAAGCACTGTCGGCATCCAAGGCAGGGACGTCAGCAATAGCGTCGTCACGATCGGTGCGGCGCCACCCGCGTCTACAAGCGTCGATCTCGAGTCCCAGCTCGCCGCGGTAAGGGAAGAGCTTGCCCGTGCACGTGGGCACGGTGCGGTCGACGATCTCACCTATGAAGCGGCGCAGGACGAGCTCGACCTGGCGGGGAAGGCGTTGGAGGAGAACACCCCCGAGGGCAAGAGCAAGTTCGTCCTCGCGCTCAAGCGGCTGCGAGGACTGATCGACGAAGCCGCAGACGTTGCCACGAAAGTCGCAGCGTTGATCACGGCGGTGAGCGGCCTCTCATGACCGACCAGGACACGGCCACGACAAACACTGCCGAATCCGGCTCCACCGTCGGCATCCAAGCCGAGCAGGTGCACAACTCCACCGTCTACGTGGTGTCGCCAGACGACCCGCCCGAACGGAAGTACGAAGTCGGCGTGCGCTACCTGAACAACGGAGTGCCGCTGCGGGCCCGTGAACTGATCGCTGACGCCATGGCCCACGGCTACGACCGCGCCGAAGTGCGGTTCCACTGGGGGTTGGCCATGCTCAGCAAGCGCTCCTACCGCGAGCTGACGGCTGAGGATCGAATCCAGCTCGAACAGCTTCGCGCCCAGCGAGGCACTTCCGCGAACGATGCTTGGGAACGTGCGTTAGAGGTCCTGTGCGAATTCTTGGAACACCTCGACAACCCCGATCACGATCCCGCACTGACGTTGAAGAAGCTCCAAGCGCTGTCCGTTCCACAGCGCGAGAAGGTCGTGCGCCACTGCGACCTCGTGCTGACCGGGAGCACGAAAGATGCATTCTGGGTGGAGATTCTCCGCACCGCCGAACGAGGACAGCGCACCGGAGGCCGCGAAGCCCGCGTGTGGGCCTACTTCGAGCCTAAGCCGATTGACGCTCGCATCCGACAACCAGCACCGAACGCCGCCAGAACCGCCGACCGGCTACACGCCGTCGTCGGGAGCGGGCTTCTTGGTATTGCCCTCGGGATGCTTGGCTGGATTCTCCTGCAGCACCTTACGTTAGTGCTGGTAATCGCTTACTTGATGGCGCTGGTCGGTGGGGTGCTCGGGGCGAAATCGGGGTTCGAATGGCGATACCGGGCACAACGCCTTGAGATGAAGGAGCGCGAGCGCGCTGCTCTGTTCGACAGCCGGGAGGACCCAGTGCCCGGATTCGCGAAACGCGTCGACCACGCATTCCAGCACTACGCCCACAAGTACGCACCAGACGGTGTGGACCGCTCGGTCTGGTTAGCCCAGACCAGGGGTATCCGCGCGACCCGCCGCGACGAGGTCGTCGAGCTCTACAGCGAAAGCAGGATCTCCATCGACCGAGTTACCTGGCTCATCCGATTCATGATCCGTGACATCAGACGACAGTGGCGTGCTGAAGCCCTGTTCTCCTACCGCGAGCACTATCGAACGTCCGCGTCCACCAAGGCCTGGTGCCTGATTTCCCTCGTTGCTGCGGCCCTGGCATGCGCCACTGTCGCTTACGCCGCCGTTCGGCTGGACCCGTTACCGGGCTTTGGTGGCGTTCTCGTCGCAGTGATGGGTGGACGTGTCGCCGTTCTCCGGTGGTGGCGGATCCTCAGTGAACGTCGGCGGTTCGCCGAAGAGACCCAAGAATGCTCACGTGAGAAGGAGGCCCGCGAAGCCGAGTACCAAAGGTGGACGAGCAAGCTGCAAGCCACTTGCCCCAGCGAGAGCGAGATGGCGGCATGGCTCGAATGCGATCGAGTCAAACTCATCGACGAAGCGCTCCGGCACTACCACCTCGGTTGGCGGGACATCATCGCCCACACCATCGTGCAAACCCCAGCAAATGTCCGCAAACGAGCACGCGTCAAGGGCGGGCCCTGGCGGTACCCGAGATACGAGCTCCGCCTCTTCTTGATCACCCCGGACGGCGTCCGTGAACTCACGAGGCAACTCGTGTACGCAGACGCGTCCTTCCATGGCCGGGAGCGTGGCCACTTCCGATTCGACGCCGTGTCCTCCCTGCAAGTGGTCGAGTCCGGGAAAGACGACTACACGCTCGAGTTGACCCTCACCAACGGGCCCGCCCGGACGATCGACGTCACCGAGCCCCCGAGGGAACTCGAGCAGCCCACCACCCACGAAGACGACCTCTCGCGGATCAGTCTCGACTCGACCGGCTTCGCCCACGCGTTGCACGTGCTGGAAGGCATCGCCGCCGAAGGCAAAGCCTGGATCCACCGCACCACCAAACCCGGCCCGACCTTCCTCGGGCCCGAGACCGCATAGCCAGAGCGCGAGACTGCTGGGAGTTCGGCAGTGAGCCTTTGAGTAGTATCCGTCGCTCGGCTGAACGAGTGGCCGACTCAGGTCGGCGTCACAGGCACCTAGTCTGCTCGTCCCGCCGTCACCGGATTTGCTTGGGAGGTGGCGACATGGTCGTGAACGGTCATCAGGGTGCTCGGGACGTGCTGGTCGGTTGGGCCGAGCACGTCCACGGCCGCAACGCACGGCCGACGGCGGGCCGTGTTAGCGAGGGCTTGCGGTTCGCTTTCTATGGTCGTACTTCGACGCGTCGTCATCAGCATGGTGTGACTTCTGCTGCGTGGCAGCGTGATGCTGCGGTGTGCGCGATTGCTGGTCAAGGTCGCATTGTGGCGGAGTATTTCGATGTGGGGTGTTCGCGGCGGTTGCCGTGGCGGCGGCGTCCGAGGGCCGCTGCGTTGCTGGCCGCTCTGGACGATGCCGGTCGAGGTTTCGATGCGGTCGTGATCGGTGAGTATGAACGGGCGTTCACTGATGATCAGTTCGCTCGGTTGCTTCCGGTGTTCGAAGGTCGTGGTGTCGAGGTCTGGTTGCCGGAGGCGGGCGGTCGGTTCGATGCGGGCGATCCGCGTCATCAGGCGTTGATGACGATGCTTGGCGCGCAGGCTCAGCGAGAGGTCCTTCGGTCACGGCAGCGGGTGTTGGCCGCGATGAGGGCTCAGACTCGGGACCAGGGTCGGTATCTCGGGGGCCGTCCGCCGTATGGGTATCGGCTCGGTGATGCGGGTCCGCACCCGAATCAGGCGCATGCTCGGTGGGGCCGGCGTATGCGTCGGCTCGAACCGGACCCCGCCACAGCAGGACACGTGCACTGGATGTTCGCCCGGCGCTTGAGTGGCGTGAGCATCGCTGGGATCGCTCGAGCTCTCAATGATCAGCAGGTGCCGTGTCCGTCGGAACTGGAAACCAAGCGTCATGCGCACCGCGGTGCTCAGGCATGGCGGGTTCCGACGGTGACCTCGATCTTGAGCAACCCGCGGTACACCGGTCGTCAGGTCTGGAACCGGCAGCACACCTGCCGCGGCGGGGGCATCGAGGACGAGTCGCCGCTGCAGCTGTGGAATCTGCCGCAGCAGTGGGTGATTTCGAAGCGGGAGACACATGAGCCGTTGGTCAGTGAGGCCGACTTCGTAGCGGTACAGCACATCCGAGCAGCCCGCGGCACCAGTTCCGGTGAAACTCGCACGTATCTGCTTGCGGGTCTGGTTCGCTGTGGGCTGTGTGAGCGGCGGATGGACTCGCACTGGGCGAATGACCGCCCCGGTTACCGGTGCCGACACGGGCACACCAGCACCCGGCACCGAAGCCCGGATCGGCCAAGGAACCTTTACGTCCGCGAAGACGATCTACAGGCCGAGGTGAGAACTCGCATCGTCGACCAGCTTCAGGATGGCAAGACACCACGACCCGACACCGGGGCCAGCGAACTTGCCCGGTTCCTCCGCGCCCACAACCTGATCATCAACTACAGCAGGTCAGGCCCGGTCGTAACAACCGACCGAACCTGACCTGCAACGTTAGCGTCGCCCCTCATGGGGTAACAATGTGTCCGAGCACTAGCCACACGGATTCTGCTGCCTGGCGCCGGTTGAGGCGGAAGGGGTTTGCTGTCCCGGGTGTCCTGGGGTGAGGCTGCCTGGGACGGCGTTGTGGGACATGCGCGGATGCATTTTGAGCTGCGTGGACGCGTAGTTGGCGCCGCCAAGGACGGGCATCACGGGGTGTCCCCCGATGTCCCTGGGTTGTCTCGGGTGGGTGTTCGGCGGCTTCGAGAAGTCGGTCGGGCGTGTCCCGGGTGTGCCTGGTGAGTTCAGCTTGCCAGGTATTGGTTCTCTCGACATTCCGGTCCGGGTGGTCAGTTCAGCGTCCAATGAAACGGCCAACGCGTGGCTGACCTTGGTGCCGACGCTCTGTGCTGGTCGCTGGGCATCGCGGCCACCGCGTGGAGTCCCCAACGGCGCGTCGGCGCGCTGGTCCGGGTCGTCGTGGCGTGTCGCGGTCCGCTCGCTGCGCTCCGGTTCCGGCGACCGTGCCAAAGGCTGTTCACTGGGGTCTGATGATGCGATGAAACATCACTCAGAGGCGAACAGACGCTCGTTTGCAAGTGTCGTGAACTGATGAAACCGGGAAAATGATGCTAGGCGAGCGATCGCACGTTCGTTACGCGCACAGCTGTGGTCGCCCGACGCGGATGAGCCGGCTGATCTTCGGCTTCTTCTCCTGCGCCTCGGGAGGAACGGGCTCGCGCATCAAATACCCGTTCCGTGCCCACTCTTGGCTGCCCACGAGGGCTCGCGTCGCGTGACCTCACCGGCGGAGTCACCGATCAGGATGCGGCAAGTGCTGAGAGATGATCAGCCCGGGCAGGAGGCGATTCAGGTCCGCGTGGTACCCGGCTGATGGTTGGTGTGGGACGTGGAGTTGGGTGCGTGACCGGCCGGTCGGATCGTGCGAGAAGATGTCCGGATGGTGCGTCGTCCTGCCTCCGCCTGGACAGCAAGTGCCGGGGTGACTCAGACCAAGCACGCGGTCGAGACCGGCATGCGCTGGGTGTTTCGGGAACAGCCCAAGGAAGACTACGGGATCGACGCGCAAATCGAGGTCGTCGATGGCGAAGAGGTGCTCGGTAGACTGGTTGCGCTGCAGATCAAGACCGGTCGGAGCTATTTCAGTTCACCCGCCGAGGATGGCTGGTGGTTCAGCGAAAAGGCAGCGCACTTCCTGTATTGGCTGGATTTCTCGATCCCCGTGGTCGTTGTTCTGGTCGACCTGGATAGCGGGCTCTGTTACTGGCAGCTGGTGACGGAATCGACGGTTGAGCGGTCAAGTGGACGTCGGTGGAAGTTGCGAGTGCCGAAGGCCCAGATCCTCGGCAGATCCGCGGTGCGGCCGTTGCACGACGCCACTGACGAGGCTGCGGAGAGAGGTGTCCGCCTGGCTCGCCAGCCGCTGGGCTCAGCGGTATCGAACTTCTCCGCGGCGGACTTGGAGGTGCACAGTGCGTCGCAAGAAGGTGACGCGCTACCTGAGTACGTCATCCGAGCTCACGACTTCGCCCTCGGTGAGCTGGTGGCGGACGCGGTCGGATCGAGAGCGCGGTCGGGATGTGCGGTTCTCCTCGGAGGCTCCGGCACGGGCAAAACCAGGGCGCTGTACGAGGCATTGCACTGGCGTGGACCGGACGCAGCTAGGACGAGTCTGGCTGAGGCTGGTTGGCGGGTCTGGCCCGAGGTGAATCCGTTGCCGCCCAAGCAGTTTCTGGAGCAATTGGGGAGGGTCGGCCCGCGGACGATCGTGTGGCTCAACGAGGCCCAGCGATATTTGCGAGACCCTTCGGCTGACGTCCGTGCTGAAATCGCGACTGCGCTGCTCGAACTCGTCGGGGACGTTTCTCGCAAGCCGGTGCTGGTGCTGGGAACATTGTGGCCCGAGCACTGGCAGGAGCTCACCCGTACGCCGAACAAGGACGAGGTCGATCAGTTCGGCCCGGCGCGGAGGTTGCTCAGCGGGAGGTACCTGCGAGTACCAGATACCTTCACGAACGCAGAAGTGACCAGGGCACGGCAGTCGGGCGACCGATTGCTCGCGATCGCCGCGAACAGGGTGACGGACAGTGCAGTAACCCAGCAATTGGCTGGGGCGCCGGACCTCCTGCAGCGATACGAAACGGCGGGTACGGCATCGCAGGCAGTGATCCACGCAGTTGTGGATGCTCGCAGGTTCGGGCATGGCGAGTGGTTTTCAACGTCGTTCCTGCCTGCGGCAGCACGTAGTTACCTGAGCGGAGACGATCGTCGTAGAGTTGACGAGGACCCATCCTGGTTCGAAGCAGCTATCGCGGACCTCGTGGTGCCGGGCAACGTCAGCGGACCGGTGCTGCACAGGGCTCTCCTCGGCTATCGGCTCGACGACTTCCTGGAGCAGGAGGGGCGGGAGCGTCGCCGGTTCGAGTTCCCGTCTGAGGAGTTTTGGGCAGCCGTTTCTCGAAGCGAACTGTCGTCGAGCAACCGGATCCGGATGGCCGATGCCGCAGCCGCACGAATGCGGCTGCGGATCGCAGCGTCCGTCTACGCAGCTGAGGAGACTGGCGTTGCGGGCGAGCGTCTTTGTGAACTAGCCAAAGCTTGTGCGTTCCGGGGTGCCTGGCACGCCTCCGAACGCCTGGCGCACCGAGCTGCCGATGCGGGTGCGCCGGAGGCACTGACCTCCTTGGCAAAATATCGGTGGAGTCGCGACCCCCACGCCGGTGGTAGCTCCGGCGATCTGGAGTTGCTGCGTCGGGCTGCGGACTTGGGGGATGTAGAAGCATTCAATTCATTGGCGTTCCAGTTGGAGAAGTCGGGGGACAAGGAAGCTGCGGAGGCGGCCGCGCGGCGTGCCCTCGAACTTGGTTCCTGGGAAGCCACGGTCTCCGTCGCGGGCTGGCGCGAGATCGATTTTCCCGACGAGGGGAGGAGGTTGATCTACGGCCTGCCGGAGGAAATGAGGTGGGCAGCGTTGGCGCAGTTTGCGTGCGATCTGGAGGGCGTTCACGATTTTGACGGCGCGGAACGCTTCGCGGTGACAGCTGCAGTGAACGGGCGCTTCGAGGCAATCCTGATGATCGCTGAAGGACGTTGCGAAATAGGTAAGAAGGGATCTGCTCGTCGATTGATCGAAAGCGCTCCGCGGCCTGACCTGCCCGAGGAAAAGCTGCGCATGGCAGTGATTCATGCTCGTACTGGCGCCCAAGACGAGGCCCGAGAACTGCTGGTCGATCTCTCCGGTCGTCACGATTTGGACGACCAGGTAGAAGCAATCATCAAGACGTGGCCTCACCTCGCCGCCGCCTTGGTCGACGTTCTGGTGGCACTGCAAGAGCATCATGCGGCTTGTCGTCTACGGGATGGCCCGTCTTTTGCGGGGCCACCCAGGTCCGTTCCGAGCGACGGTGACGATGACCTGCCACTGGATCTCAGTAAGGCGGACGGCGAGGTTGCTGATGCTTACGCCACTCTCGCCGAATTCCACGCGCGGCGTGGTGAGTTGGAGCAGGCGGAATCAATGGGAATGGTGGCTTCAACCCTGGGAAACCGGGACGGGCTGGTGGCTCTCAGCTGGGAGCTCCTGCAGCGGGGCGATCACGCGAACGCCGAGCGGCTGCTGCTGTGCGTGGTTAACATGGACGAGTTGCTGTCGTGGACCTTCCCGGAGCGAAGCCCGTTGAGGCTGTTGGCTGAGGCACGTGGAGATGAAAGTTTGCTGGACTGGGGACTTGAGGCCGATGGCAGCTCGGCCGAACCTTGGTGAGGCGGATCTGCCCGGAACCGTTCGCGGTGGTGTTAGAGAGGGTCATTATCACAAAATCCGGTTTGACCGAGGCCCTCGCCTCGGGAGTGCATCGTGGTCAGCGGCATCGAGGCTTGCCGGTCGCCGCAGCCCGTGTCGTCTTACGGTCGAGGAGCACAACGTCGGTCGCCCAGCCCTGAGCTAAGACGTGCACTGTCGACGTACCGCAGAGCACACTTCTCGCGGTGACGACGACGATCGGACCACCATGCGAGGCGGTCGCGCGAGTTCTGCGGGAAGACTGCCCACAGTGCGGCGACGGCCAACGTTCGACCGATGAGAACTGCCAGAACGGCTGGCGGCAACGATGCTCCCGCCGTGCTCAGCACCGCAGCAACGGATCCGGCGATCGTCGTCACCTGCGACCGAGATGCCCTCACCGTAGATCACCGCCGTCACGCGCTGTGGTGATCTTTTTCCTTGGCTGGCGTGCTTCGTTCCCAGAAGACAGAGCTCGGAGAATCAGCGCGGGGGCGGGACTTGCGTTCCGGATACTTCCTACGAAGCGATCCGCAGCCACCTGGAGGTCACGCATCTGAGCGTGTCGATCCTCTGTCACGTCCAGGACCTCCGCATGTGCGGTCACGCCGGCGACCGGATGGCGGAGCGCTTCGACGAGTCCGCTGATCGGCCGCCCGTCATTCATTTCCACGTAGATTTGGGCTCCTCGACTCGGCCACACGTCCAGGGCTTTCGTCGCGGTCAACAGGCCGATCCTGCGGAGCATCGCGCTGCCCAGGCCCACCGGGCCGCAGAGCTGTCGGTGATCCTCCACGTCCGTGCGTTCTCCAGCGATCATACTCGCCATCAGGTTCGATTCGTGCTACAGCCAGGGACTGGCGACACACCCCGGCGTGCGAGCTCATCGGGAAAGCGGGTTCCTGGCCGGCCTGCCCTCGTACGCTCTGGCCACGACGAGGTCAGGTGAGTAGAAAGGTTCAAGTTCCAAGGGACTTGAATCCCTACGTGTCCGAGGGGTGTTGCGCAGAAATCACGCGGCCTGAGCTTCCCGAAAGTGGCTGAGTCGGCAGGCTGTTCGCTGTTCCGGCTGGCCCGTCGTGAGTCCACTTGGGACCGGGTTGGACACGCGGGGTTACCGCGTGAGGTGCGGAAGCGTTGGTTGGTTGCGCGTGGGGAAACGTGCCGTGAGGGTCCTGGCGTGTCACTGAACCTGCCTGCGGCGTATCCATTGGGCGTCAGTTGCTGGGATGTGTCGGTGTGTCCCAGCAATTGACGAAACTGGATTCGCCTGCCTATCCGGCGTTCCGGGTATTCGTGTTGGGTGCAGCTGTGGTGATCGCGCGTTCGTATGAGGGGCATTTATCCGGGTCGGTGGTTGGTTAGGGGAGCGGGCATAGTGGGCGGGTGTCGGCGATGCCTTGATGGGGCGATGCGGTGCGGAGCGACGTCTCTTACTCGGGTGGGCTGTCGAGGCCGCGGTTGATCCACTCTCGGCCCTCTGAAGCGATGCCTTCGAGGATGTGCAGGGTGTGGGGGAATCCGGAGGTGTTCAGGTTCATCCGGGCGAGGTCGTGGTCTTCAGCGGTTGCCTGCTGGTGCAGGTCTGTTTCTTCCGCGTTGATGTGGATTTCTCGGCTGGGCCCGTTGGTCAGGGTCAGTGCCAGGGTGGTCTTGAGGTTGTCGGTCTGGGTGATGTGGACTGAGGAGAACGCGTTGAAGCGGTAGTCGTGGCGGTCGAATCCGTGCTGTGTGACATGCTTTCCGGGGGGCCCGTGGATCTGTGGCCTCTTGCCGCAGTGAGGCTGTGCCCGATGTGCAATACACGTGAACTATTCCTGATAAACGAAGTGGACGGAGATGGCGTGATATTGCGCAGCCTTGAGGAGCACTCGATCCAGATCTCGTTGCCTCCCGCCGGAGATGAGGGAACTGACACAACAAGTTGATCGGACTCGAGGCGACCTGCGCCGAAAGTGCCGGACACAGACCTCAACGGTCGAGACGGCCACGGTCCGACCAAATGGTCATGCACCACCACTGCGCCACAGACGCTGATCTGGACGTTCTCCGTTGGCCAGCGGGTCCCCCACGGCTGGAACGGCGACTGCTCCCGGCACGCGACTGGATCATCGTGACGGCCGCGCGGACTGGAACACCACCCCTGGCGTCGGCAAGGTGGTGACGTCGGGCTTCGATGGCGACGTTGATCACGTCAACTCGCCGCCGAGCGGCATTGCGCTCAACAGCGCCCGCCGCGACGCTGGCTGACCGTCGGGCAGAATGGGCTGATGGATTCGTTCGACCTGGGCCGGCTGAGTGACTACGACTTCGAGGTGGTCTGCCGGGACCTGTTCGAGGAAGCCCTGGGCCTGAAGATCGAGATCCTGGCCCGCGGCGCGGACGGCGGGATCGACCTCCGGCACATGGCCGGCGATGGGGGTTCCGTGGTTATCCAGTGCAAGCACTGGACCCGCAGCGGCCGGGCCAGGCTGCTCGCCCATATGCGCGATAAGGAACGGGCGAAAATAATGGAGTTGCGGCCAGCCCGGTACATCCTCGCCACGAGCGTCGAGCTGACTGCGGACGCGAAGGACACCCTCCTCCAAGATCTTGCACCGTACGTCCACAACACGGGCGATCTGTATGGCGCGGAACAGCTCACTGAGGAGCTGCGCAAGCGCCCGGCACTTGTGCAGCGTCATCTTCGGCTGTGGCTGAGCAGTACCGCAGTCCTTCAGGCGGTGCTGAACCAGGACGCGCTGATCCGTTCGGAAGACCTGCTCAGTGAGCTCGACGATGCCGCGAAGACGTTTGTCCCGACCCCCACCTTCGACGTGGCCCGGGAGCTTCTCGAGAGGGAGTCGGTCTGCCTGCTGGCGGGCATCCCAGGGATCGGCAAGTCGACGATCGCGAAGATGCTCGCCCGCCTCCAGCTGGAAAAGGGTTACCAGGTAGTGGACGTGACGCGGGAAATCGGCGAAATCGACAAACTGTGGCTCCCGGAAACCCCGCAGCTGTTCTTCTACGACGACTTCCTGGGCGAAATCGCCCTCAACCACCACCTCGGGAAGAACGAGGACCGCCGTCTACTCAGGGTCCTGCGCCGGATCCGGAAGACGCCGGGGAAGCTGCTGGTCCTCACCACGCGTGAGTATATTCTTCGGGAGGCCAAGCACCGCCACGAGACCCTGGACGACGGCGACCTCGAACCGCTGACGTGCGATGTTGAGGCAGACGCTTACAGCGTGGGGATCCGGGCCAACATCCTGTACAACCATGTCTACTACTCCGAGATCTCGGCCACTGAGAAGCGGAAATTCGCCGTCTCGTCGCTGTGGCACGAGCTCCTCTGGCACCGCAACTTCAGTCCCCGGCTCGTGGAGAACACCCTGCGCTTCGCCGGCCGTGACGGCACCGAGGAAGTCGCCGAAGCTGTCCTGCTCAACTTCGAAAACCCCGAGCGGATCTGGGCGCGAGTAATCGAACAACAGCTCGACGCTTCCGCCGTCCACCTGCTCGAGGTGCTGTTTACCTTCGGCGCGGCCACAGAGCTTGACGCTCTCCACGACGCCTGGCGGCGCTATCGAGTCGCCCTCAATCAGCCGGACGACCGGCGGCAGTTCCACGACGCGGTGAAAGTGCTCGACGGCTCGGTGATCGAAACCTCGCGCTGGCTCGACTTGACTGGGTTCGAGTCCGATGCCGCTCCCGTCATCGCGACTTTCCACAACCCGTCGGTTCGTGACTATATGCTGAGCCGTGTCGAATCGAAGCTGGTCTCCCTCGACGAGCTGCTTGGCACGATCACCGAAGCTTCACGTCTTCACCACCTGGTCTCACTGGCTTCCCTGCGTTTCCAAGGCGTCCTGCGGGACGCGTTGCGCACCCGCACCGCCGACCTGACGGATTTGTTCCTCCGTGAATACGAAGTAACTGGAAGACGGTCCTTCGAGGAGGCAGGGGGAGGCGAAGACTCGGTCGATGAAGATGAGGACAGCAGCTGGACGAGTGACTTGGACTACTACCTGAAGGTTGCGATCGTTATCGACTCGCACGTCCTGGCCGGGTTTGTCGCGGACAAGATCGAGAACGCAGATTCCACCCGGATCGGCGACTGCGAACCGAGTCATCTCGTCACGCTCGCCGCCCATCTCGCGGCGACCGAGCTGGTCCCGGCGGAGCAGCGTCTTCGGCTTGGACACAAGCTGCTCGACGAGGCCATCGCCGACCGGTGGCGCGCGGAAGGCCAGCTCGGACCCCTGTGGTCTGACCTCACTGATCTGGCGGAGTTGCTGACCGACCTGAAGGTACCGGGAGCGCCCGAGCGCCTGCGGACGATCCACGAGGACATGACCGACGTGGTGTATGACGAACTCCGCGTGTGGCTGACCGACGAGCCGGCGCAGCGGGCACACACAGCCCGTTACGGCAACTGGTGGGATCTGGCGGACGTCCTGTCGTTCATCGAGCCCGACGATCTGCCGGAAGAGCTACGCCCACCGTACGTCGTAGCAATGACCGCAGCCGAAGAAGGCATTGCGGCTCAGACACCGTCGAAAACCAGAGCACTGCCGCTGACGCACCAGTCGCCTGTTCACGTCGCCGAGCCGCCTCTCGAAGAGACGCTTCGCAGCCTGCTCAAAAGCGTCGATTAACTCAGGACTTCTAACGCCTAGCGGTAGGTGACGTAGGGACTGTAAGTTTTCTGCGGCTCTGGCTCTTTTTCGGCTCTGGCTCTTTTTCGGTGGTGACGCGGGGTCGGCCGGTTGACCACAGAGCGTTGTGCCAGGGTGACACTGGTGCGATGTTGATCAATTTCTGGCGTTGGTGTTCTCGGGATTGTCTTTCCTGGTCATCCAGGGGGTTGAGGAGAATGCAGGGGTGATCGTGGTCCGCGCGTCGACTCTGCCGGGGCCGGTGGCCTGGCCAGGGTGCGCTGTGGAGACGAAGCGGGTGCACGGCTATGTCGAGCGACGAATCGCGGACGTGCCGGTGATCGTCTCCGAGTTCTTGGCTGCCCTGCCCTCGCACAATCTGTCCACTACAAGGTCAGCCGAGTAGAAAGGTTCAAGTCCCTAGGGACTTGAACCCCCACGTGTCCGAGGCCGTTCTTGCACGCTAACTACACGGTTCGAGCTGCCAGCCGTATGAGCTGCACTGGGACTATCGAATCTGAAAGCCGTCATAGCGGTGCCCGTGGAGGGAAGGTGGGGCAACCGAGAGGACTGCCGAGAACGCTGGTTTGCTTACGCGCATGGCGGGGTCGATGAGCAAATGAACATCTCCGCCGCTGTACCAGACAGCCCCAAAACCTCGGTCGTCCTAGAACTACGCAGCGCGGGGCAGGGGCACAAGTGGGAAATCCTTCTAGCGCTCGGCCGTACAGGGATTTTGAACGCGAGGTGTTCAGTGCGCCACTGGAGAGCGTACGACGCTAGCCCTGCTAAAGTGACGTGTTGGCATTCGACCATCCTGAACAGTGCGAGTACAGCACACGAACCGCGTCGGATGGTGCACAATGTTACGCGTGGGGACTCCAACGGACGAGCGCGAACCTCTGACCCGTAAAGCGATTGCCTGGTCGGGATTCTGCCTCGTGATCGTATCGATTATGGCCGTTAGCGCCCTTCTGTGGTTTTTTGGCAGTGGGAGCGCTAGCGACCGAGCTAAACTTGATGCAATCCGAACGGCTGCAAGTATTGCCCTTGGCACCGGCGGCGCCGCGGCTCTCCTATTGACCGCGAGGCGGCAGCGCACAGCCGAAATAATGGCAATCGACAACAGGCATGATGCCCTCGAAAGAAGAATTACCGAACTCCAGGCAAAAGCAGGAGAGTAGCTTGGCAGTTCGAATACTCCTGCACGCTTGAACGGTCTTTATGCGTTGGAAAGACTACCGCAGAACTATGCGGAGCATCGCCAAGCTATCGTGAACTTGCTATGCGCCTACCTGCGGATGCCATTTGTTCCGCCGCGTCGAGCGTCGCTTAAAGACAAAACAAAGAATCGACAAATCGACTTGACGTGAAAAATTCTGACCCCGAACCTTCGAGTGCGCAAGAAGAGCTTCAGGTTAGGCTTACAGTTCAGAGGATTCTTGCCGACCACCTCAGATCTCCGAGGAGCGGGGATCCTGAGTCCACTTTCTGGCCTGACATTGACATCGATCTGAGTCAGGCAACTCTGGTGAGTTTCCACGCGAGCTCCTGCTCGGTAAAGAAAGCGGACTTCACCGGCGCTAACTTCTATGAGAGCGCAAGCTTCGAGTCTTGTACATTTTCCTCGGACGTTAGTTTTTCGGGCGCCAAATTCCACCCCGCTTCCTGCTGACCAGCTCAATCCCGGCGGTGGCTCAGGCACACCGATCTCAGTGTTGCCTGGCTGTGTCGAATCATGGTGGCCCGAGTTCGGGGCCGTGCCGCCGGTGAAGGCGCCGAGGTCGATCGATGGGGAACCGTAGAGCCCGTCGGCGTCGCCCAGGCTGACCACGACGCCGTCAGCGAAGACCGGAGGCGCGAGCAGAATCGTGCTGTGGAGGGCGGCGAGCGCCGTGAAGACGAAACGCGTGTGCGGCATCAGCAGCCTCCTTGCGGGTAGTCGATCCGCGTGACGCGCCACGTGCCGTCTGGGCCGCGTTCGACCGTGCCGGACACGGCATTACGGGCCACCCCGGCCGTCTTCGGCTCCCCGGAAACGGCATCTGCCTGGCCGGATCCGCTGGAGTCCTGGCAATCGGTCACGACCGCGCTGTCCCCGGTGAGACGGACGTCAGTGATTCGCTGGTGAACCTCGCCGTAGAGGGTGATGCCCCGATCACGTTGGAGTGCGAGGTTGTCCAGGATGGTCTCGGCCATCGTTCCGGCCGCGACCTGCTCCAGCTCTGGGCGCCACCGCTCAGGCGGACGCTGGGGAAGCCGCCGCGTCACCTTCCAAAAAGCCGTGTAATCCTCTATGACCTCGCGCTGCCCGCCGCCGAATTGGGCGCTGGCTTGCGGGGGCGGAGCGATCGGTTGCTCCGACGGCACCGGTGGCGGTGCTTGAGCGCAACTCGTCGCGACCGCTACCGCTAGCAAGGCTGCGCCGATACCGAACTTCACGCCAGCAGCGGAAGCCACGCGCCCAGCAATAATCCGGGCCCGGCCGCGACCCGTGCACTCGGCCCTCGAACTCCGGCCAACCACGCCGTCGCGGCGCAGGCCCCGAGCACGAGATGTGCCGTGATGACCCCAGCCAAGACGGTGTGCCAGCCCGACCATGCCCAGTACGGAGCCAACGCCACCAGCAACAGCGTGTCCCCGAAACCAACCTGTCCAGGCAATACGCACTGCACGAGCACACCCACCAGCAGTATCACCGCACTCGCGGCCACCAACCGGGGAAGTGCGTCCGGTCGGACGCTGCCGAAGATCACCAATCCGCCGATCAGCAAGCTCGCCGTCCATGGATGTGGCAGTCGATGGTGCAGCGAGTCGATCAGCGCCAGCACCACGCCGGTCACCGCCAGCCACCACCACGCCGCAAGTGCCGGGTCCGCGCCGAACCGCACCTGCACCAGTACCGACAGCAACGCCAGCACTGCCCCTGCCGCCGCCGGAATCCACCACCGTGGCAACCAGGACATCACGTTCACCGCCACGAGCGCAGTTGCCGTCAAGCCCCAGAGCATCGTGATCATGAGTGCTCCCGTAGTCCGCCCGCGCTATCACCGCACACCTCCCAGCACCGCGCTCTGCCGGTCCGCCCGCGAGCTCTCCTGCCTCGGGGCGGCATGCTTCTCTGCGTAGGCGGCGGTTTCCGCGACTCGCAGCAGGTCTTCCAACTCGCCACCGTCATGGACATCGGTAGCTATGGCGACTCCGACCGACGCGCTTACCTGAATCTTTCTGCCATGCGGCAAATCGATCGGCTCCGACATCTTCTTGCCGAACCTTGCTAGGTCGGAGGCCACGAAGTCGCGGACGACGACCCCGAACTCATCGCCTCCAAGGCGGGTGACCACGGGCGCTCGTGCCATGAACACCGCCTCCAGCCGACGTGCGACCTCCCGCAGTACCGCGTCCCCGGCAAGGTGCCCGTGGGAGTCGTTGACCTCCTTGAAACGGTCGAGGTCGGCCCACACCACCGCCGTGCGTTCGGGCTCCCCACGAAGGCGAGCCTCCACCAGGGACTCCCACGTCGAGCGCAGCGGGACTTCGGCCACTACGTCCCAAGCTCGCGCACTCGCCGCCGCAAGCTCAGCTTCGAGGACTTCGGCGTAGTGGCGCCAGAACTCGGTCCGCTGCTGTAGTTCGGAAACGTACGTGCGCAGGGAGCCGAGATCTTCAGAAGCCCTGGTTGAGAAACGTCCGTGGACGGGCAGTCTGGCAACGGACCAATCCAGCGCCAGAGCGGTGGTGAGCAACTTCGCGATCTTCCGTGACATAGCGGTGTCCTTTGCGATCTCGACAGATGTGGAGTGGTTGGCGGTCTTGGCCGGGGCTTGGCAACCTGTGTGAGCAGCGCTCCGTGCAGGGGAGCGTGTGCAGGCCGACCGGCCAGATCCTTCATTTAGCTCACTATGTTGAGCTGATGGCCAGAGTAAACCCACTATGTCGAGTCATCAACCCGGTGTGCGGTGTTGTCGTGAGAATCTGACCCTCTATACTGAGATCATGAAGCGCGGGGCGCTGGGGGCGTCGCGCTACGGAGGAGGGCAGATGCGCAGGGTGAATGCGACAGAGCACGGGCAGCCCGTGTTCGTGGCGCGGTTGCGCGGCCTGTTCGACGAGAGCACTTATGTTGATGAGGCAGGCCGGCGACGCCGGTTCTCCAACCAGTACGTCGCCGAGCGCACGGGGCTGTCCAAGAGCTACATCGACGGGTTGCGCAACGGTCGCAACACCAATCCGGGTCTGAACGTGCTCACCGCGTTGACCGGGTTTTTCAACGAACACCGCGGTCCGGACGCGCCGTCGGTCACGGTGAGCTTCCTGGCCGGCGATGATGCGGCGTCATCGAATGAGGACGTGTCGTTGGCCGAGCAGCTCGCCGACCGGGATGTCCGCGCGATCGCCATGCGGGCGGGGGAAGCTAGTCCGCGTCAGCGGCAACAGATCCTGGCAATGCTGGACGCGTTGAAGAGTGTCGACTCGGCTCAGGATTGAACCGCTGGCGTCGCGCCTGGTCGGTAGATGGCCTGCGAGAGCTCTACTAGCCAGCGGATGTCGTCATCCAGGGTCTTGGTGTTCTCACCTTGGGGGATCGGAGTTGTGATCGGTCCGCCGATCGCCTCGCTGCCGTCTTCGAGAGCCTCCGCTCTGGCTCGCAGGGCTTCCTCAACAATGGCAGCGTGAGTGTCTATCGTCGATGACGCCGCGCCGGAGTGAACGGGGTAGTACGGGGCCAGCATGAGCAACCCGTCTCGAATCTCGCAGGCGCGGCGGTAGCGGCGCGCATGGATGCTCCACGGCCGCACTGCGCCGATCGGACGGCGCAAGGCCACCTTGGGGAAAGCCCGGTGCACCCGTTTCCACAACGGGCGGAGCGCGCGGTACTCCTGCCAGTGCCGCCGCCACAACGGGACCGCCGCCGTCATGCTCACCAGGATCGGCAGGGAGAGCCCGATCGCCAAGCCAGGAATGGCGACGACGATGGCCCCGAGATAGACCAGGCGAAGCCACGGCACGACCTCGTTACCGGCTCCGAGGAGGAGGCCGCTCACTGTGGAGCTGGCTGAAAGGAGGTTGGCGACTACCGCTGCGCCCAGGCCGACCGCGACGATGCGTAGCCCGATCCGCAGGTGCCGCTGCTGGACCCGGCGAGCACGGCGAGCCGCGTGGGGAACCGCGGCGATCAAGGAGTACAGCAGCGCGGCGACCGAGCAGAGCTGGAAGAGCGCGCCGTGTACGACACCGTCTCCTGCTGCGTCCCGCGGAGCGGCTCGAACGGCTGCGGGCGCGGTCATCCAGACCAGGCACAGCAGCACCAGCACTACGAGAACGACGGCGCGGTGCCAGCGCATCTCCCGAGCGGCGCTGTCGCGGCCGTGACTGCTGTACACGAAGAACGCCAGGAGCGTGAGGAACGCCAGGTTCATCCCGATGTTCTGCAGCAAGCTAGGCAGCCCGAGCGTGATCCTGTTGAGTCCGGCTTCGACCGGCGCACGCCCGGCCGTGAAAGCCAGCGCTGCTGCGGCGAGTCCACCGGCCACGGTGCGCAGCATAGGATCATCAGGTGCCCTGAGCAGCTGGAACACTTTCACTGCCGTGGCCGCCCATAGCAGCACCGTGAAGACGAGCATCAGCGCCAGCCCTGGTGATGCGACAAGGTCGCGCTGATCCGCTGAACGGCCGGCTCCTCGGTCACTGGCGGCGTAGTGGTGAGAACGGAGCCCCACTCCTGGATGATCGTGGCGTGCAGTTCCGCTTCGCGTTCGTAGCGGACGTCGTAGCAGGAACGTCGCCGTCGATGTTCGCCCTTCTCGTCATCACCCCAGTCGAGCCCCGCAGGCGGATTCTCGCGAATCGCCGCAGTCACCGGATCGAACACCTCGGCATCACTGGGATGATTGCCGAGTATGTGTCCGAGCTCGTGCAGGATGATGTGATCTTGATGCCAGCGCACGTCTTCCCGTTGGAAGAAGATCGCATCCCGATCCCGCATGTGAAACCACAACCCGAAGGGGCCAGGCACCTCGATCGGGTAGGCGTAAAGCTCGATAGGGCGCGCCCGCGCCTCACCGATGCGCTGGCATAGGTCTCGAACATCCAAGGGCGCCGACACGTCGAGCTCGCGCAAGAGGCGGCGGCACTGCCACCGAAGCTGCCATTCTCGGACTACTCCAAAAGGGGTAACCATGGGTCCTCCTCTCGGCAGTGTAGAAGTACCAAGGCAAACCGCAAGAACGTCGCGAACACGGCCGGTACGGTTTCACCCGTGCAGCAGATCCTCACCGCCTCCCAGCTGTTGACCGGGCCTACTGATCGACAATTCGCCCCAGGTGCGCTGCTGATCGACGGCGGAAAAATCGCCGCCGTGGGAACGCCGTCGGAGGTCGAACGCCACGCTTCACCGACCGCTGACCGATACGACTACCCCGACGCGACCATCCTTCCTGGACTGATCAACTGCCACGTGCACCTGGCATTCGACGCCAGCCCCGACCCTGTTAGCGCACTTCAGTCGTCGTCCGACGACGAGTTGCTTGCCGCCATGCAGCAGCGGGCGCATGAGCATCTGTTTGCGGGCGTGACCACGGTCCGAGACCTGGGTGATAGGCGAGGCCTGATCACGAGTCTCCGCGACGCGATCAAGCGCGGTGAGTCCACCGGCCCGCGCATCCTGGCCGCAGGGGCGCCGGTGACGCCGAAGGGCGGACATTGCTGGTTCCTCGGCGGTGAAGTCGACTCCGCCGAGTCGATCCGCGCGAACGTCCGGCACAACGCTCGAATCGGCACCGACCTGATCAAAATCATGGGCAACGGCGGGCAGATGACTCCTGGCGGCCCCGGTATGACCGACGCCCAGTTCACCTCCGAGCAACTCCGCTTGATCACCAGCGAAGCTCGCGCAGCCGGTCTCCCGGCCGCGGTCCACGCCTACACCACCGACGCCATCGCCGCGGCAGTCGAAGCAGGAGTCGCCACCGTCGAACACTGCACCTTTCACGGCAACGACGGAGCCGCCGCCCTCGACGATGACCTAGCCGACCGCATGGCCCTGGACGGTGTCGCCGCTTCGCCCGCGCTACCGAGCGGATGGCGACGCATGTGGGACATGCTCGGCCCGCAACGCGCCGAGGCCATCGCCGACCGGCTGCGGTGGCTTCGGCGCCATGACGTTCCTCTGATCTTCGGAAGCGACGCCGGAGTCCCCATCTCCCAGCACGGTGACCCCGTCAGCACACTCGAACTCTACGAGCACATCGGCTTTCCCCAGGCCGACATCATCGAACTTGCCACCACCACCAGCGCTCGCCACATAGGGCTGGGCGACGTTACCGGCGAAATCCGCCCTGGCCTCGATGCGGACGTCGTCGTAGCGAATGGGGATCCCACGCGCGGCGTTGGGTGTTTACGGCACCTGCGGAGAGTTCTTCGAGCAGGCATCGACTCCTGGTAGGGCTCTCATCTTGCCGGTCTGCGGTCGGGGACGAACTCGACACCGTAGGAGAGCGGCCCGAAATGATCCTCTCTAGCAGCGAAAACCGGTGTCAGTCAGGTGGGCGGGTGGACGGCGGCGTTGCCAGCCGTGGTGTTGTCCGCGGGTGATGCGGACGAGCCGGTCTGCTTCGGATGCGTGCAGCAGATGCAAGGCGTCGTTGTTGGTGGCCCAGCAGTAGTCAGCGATCTCGGTGGGATCGGGGTCGGGCACGGTGGTGCCGCGGAGGTGGGCCTCGAACAAGAAGTGAATCTTGCTCTCGCCGGTGGAGGTTTCGGATTCCGAAGACCCTGCCCAAAGAAGCCGCCCAGGGGTCACGCTGAGCCGAAGCTGCTCGTGGAGTTCGCGAACCATTGCTTGTGGAGGTGCGTCTGGGCCGAGGGATTTGCAGCGTCCGCCAGGGAAGCAGAACTTCTCGTCATCGGGCCCGCGGACGATGAGGAGTTCGCCGGCGGTGTTGCGGACGAGGGCGGCGGCGCGCACCGGCAGTGTGGGGCGAGGTTGGCTGGCGGGGATCCACCGCTGTAATTCGGTGATCGCGGTAAGGAGATCCGCGGTGGCCCGGTAGCGGTCGAGTCCGGCTGGGCCCGGAGGCTGGTCGGGGCCAGAGCTGATGTGTAGGGCACGGCAACCAGCGAGCAGAGCGATGTGCAGGTCGTGGAGGTGATGACTGACGTGGATCATCTCGGCCACCGCGACTTGGTGGCAGTCGGAGAGGAACTCGTAGAGGTCCGGGCCCGAACCAGTGGTGTGTCCGGTGCGGAAGGAGAAATGGGTCGCATCGAGCAGTGGACCGAGCTCGGCGCGGATGAGGTCGCCGTGGCCGGTGTCGGCTGCGGCGAGGTTGGCGCAGACCACGATCAGCGTGTTCGGGCAGGCGTCCCGGAGCCCGGTAAGCAGCGCTCGCGCGGTGGGTACGAGCAGCAATGGCCGGGGAGCGTGCAACAGAGTCCGAACTTTCTTTGGCGGCAGTGCTAGTTCGGTGGCCAGTTGCTGAATGAGGTCTGGGGTGGTCTGGGCACGCGGAAGCAGCGTGCGACGTAGAACATCGGCGACCGTGGCAGCAGCGAGCGGCGAGGCTGCCGTCAACGCGGCACCCAGTTGTTGGCCCGCGACGGTGCCGAGAAGCTCGCCGTCCAGCACGACCAATCGGATCCCGTCGTTCATGAGCCACCGTGCCGAGAATGCGAGCTGTGGGAACGTGCTGGTGGCTGTTGAGCGAGCCGATCCGTGCGGTTGTGATGGCCTGGGTCGAGTGCGTGGGCGATGAAGTCGAGTTCGCTGCGAGTGGTGGTGAGGTGTTTTCGCACCGTGGCCAACTGCTGCCGCGCGGCTTGTTCGGCAGTCGGTGGCCGGGTGATTGCGTGGGCTGCGTGCAGGTACGGCAGGCCGGGAACCATCCGGCCGGTCTCGTACATCCACACGACGATGTGGGTGCGGCGCTCGGCGCCGGTCTTGTGGAACAAGTGGCGAATGCGTTCTTTGACTTTGTCGCCACTGATGTTCATCGCCGTTGCGATGGCGCTGTTGGTCCGACCGTGGACCAGCAGTTGGGCCAGTTCGAGATCGAGGTTCGTTAGAACGGCATCGAAGTTGAGTCCCCGCCAGCGTTCCGGGACGTTTGCGGAAATCGAAGCAACGATACGGGCATGGGGCACGATGTCCTCCCAGCGGTTGTCAGAGGGATCCGAGATGGGGCAGCGCGGAATTCAGTTGGGTGTGCACCGCGTTGATCACGCGCAGCGTGCGTATACGCTCCGAGAGGTGCTCGGCTGAGAGCTGCGGTGTCACCGGCCGTCGTGCTGGCTCGACGAAGGTGCGCGCGCCGGGCTGCAAGTGCCCCGCTTCGTACAGCCAGGCCACGAGCTCGTATCGGCTGGCAGTACCGGTCTTGCGCAGCAGCCTCCGGACGTGGCATTTGATGGTGTTTTCGCTGCGGTAGATGCTGCGCGCGATGGCGTGATCAGTAAGCCCGCAGGCCACGAGCCGCGCCACGAGCAGCTCGATCGAACTGAGCTTGGCGTCGAGGTTCAGCCCAGCGAGCCGGTTGTGAGCATTCATCGGCGTTCTCCCCGAAGAGGTTCAGGATTGGCCTTCGCCCATGCGCTGGCTTTGCGGGCGACTTCGTTGGCGTCGAGCCACGCCTGCGAGACCGGGACGGTGGTGAGGAGGGTGTGGTTGTCGCGCCCGCCACGTTGGTCTCCGCGGTGCACGCTGAAGACTCCGTCGGGTCGGCCCCAGCGGATGGTGATGTCCTGCTGCCGCACGTAGTGCCACGCGCAGGGCAGCCCATAGGTTCGTTCGGGCATGGGGAACCGCCATTGTGTATTCGGGGTGGGTAGGAGCAGCCCTTACCTGCGTGCGCTGTTCAGCAACGCACTCTCGAAAACGTTGGACGAGAGGAAAGCCGCGGCTGCGCCTGAAATGCATGGGAGTGGTGACCCGGCCGCACGACCGAAACAACGTCGGGGGACCGTGCGGCCGGGCCGGACCGGATGGCGCTCGGGGGAGCACGCCACCCGGCCTGCGGCCGGCACCCGTCGAGGGGCCGCTGCGCTATGCAGCGAAATCGGGTGCCGGTACACCCCGGTCAGCTCTTCCACGCCTGGGCCGTGACCGGGGAGCCGGAAGTGGTTCGTCGTTTCCGCGGATCACGGACCAGCGGGATTTCCCACGCCAGTGATGGTCACCGGTGCGAGCACGGCGAATGCCTCGATCACCGCTGCTGGCCTGGGTAAACCCGCATTCCCGAATGCGACGACGGAACCGGGGCGGGACGGGCGTAGACGGCGTGCCGGTCGAGCGTCTTCGCCAACCCCCGCAGTGCCGCCGCCAACTTGGTGCACTCCTCGTCCGTCACCGCCTTCGGTAGCAGCAAGCACTCGACAGCTGCGTTGAGCCGCTCCTGTACTCGCCGTGCGTGCTCGACGACCTCGCCCGCGCTGGGCTGCGCCGACCGGACCGGAACATGTGCTGCTAGCAACATCAATGACCTCGATTCGCGCGAAACTTCTGAACTGATCCACATCAGGCAGCCGAAGCGATACCCTCGGCGCTGGACGCGGAGGTGCCCGGCAGATAGGCGCTGCCGGGGCCCTCCGCGTCCTGCTTCAACCGATGCCTCGGCGAACCGGGGACCACACGCAGCCGTGGAATCGGACCAGTTGGCGCGTCCACGCTGTGTCGTCCCGGAGCCGAAGCGGATTCCACGACGCCAACACCGGCGGCTGCCACTACTGGCAACTCGCGAGTGATCTCGCCGCTGGGTGCAGGCACATAACTGGCCGCGAGCTCGCCGATTCCTGAGTCGAACGCGCACTCCAGGCAGATCACGTACCCACCCGCACGCGGCGGGGCGCCGCCTTCAAACCTCGTCACCGCATCCGAGCGCGGAGCGCAGGTCGCCCCCGCTCGGTGCCACTGCGACCCCTTGCACAGCCGTACCCACTCCAGCCCGAGGATCGGAGCTACGCGAACATCGTCAATGCGGTTACCGCCAGCGCGATCACGGCCAGCACCACCACGAGCACAACGGTCGACACCGCGACATCCACCTCCACTAGCTGCTGCACGCGTACACGCGCTAGCGGCTGATCTCCACCAGCGCCGCCACCAGGCACTTGTTCGTGGCATCGGCTGCTCCCTTCCTGTCGACAATTCCTTCGTAGGTTTGGACTGATCGCTGAGTCGAGGTCTCGCCTCGGCGATGTGCAGTTCAGGAGTCCCAGACGACGTCGCGCGTTTCCGTTGTCGATGCGGCGCAGGCTGAGCACCGCCGTGTGACCGATCTCGTCTTCGGTAGCCGCTCGTTCGGAGTCGGCAGCCGCAGCGTCACCACCGCGCCGCACATCGCCCGCGTCGAGCTGTTCACCGCGCACTCGGACGGCGCCACCGTGATTGCGTGCCTCACCCACTCACGCCGAGGGACCACCCAGAAGACAGCCGGTCCCAGACCTCCGGAACTTGATCTCGGATGCATCGCCACCTCCATTGTCGAGGAACGATGCCATAGGAACGTTCCTTCAGCAACGGTCCTGAGGCGTGTTCCTGTAATTGAGGTCTTGTAGATGTGGTCGCGGGGGCGGTAGTGCCGCGTTGTGGCCGTGGCAGACTGCGGAACATGACGAAACCGACCGGACCGAGCGTGCGGCGGCGTCAGCTCGGAGCGATGCTTCGCCAACTTCGAGTTGACGCAGGTAAAAGCCGGAAGGACGCTGCCGAGTGGATCGGAGTAGCTGAGCCCACGCTGAGCAAGATCGAGCTCGGTCGGCAGGCGATCAAGCAACCGCATGTCCGGTTGTTGTGTCAGCTCTACGACCTCGACGCTGGGACACTCGACAACTTGCTTCGGCTCGCTCGTGAGTCGGAGCAACGCGGCTGGTGGGCGGCCTACCGCGACACGGTTCCCGACTGGTTCAAGCAGTTCGTCAGCCTCGAAGCCGATGCCGTCGACATCTGGGAGTACGAGAACGAGTTCGTTCCTGGACAGCTTCAAACCGCTGCTTACATCGCGGCGATCTCTCGTGCCGTCCGTCCGCACGCCGACGACAGCGAGGTGGCTCGCTCCGTCGAGCTTCGGCAAGAACGGCAAACGCGGCTCGGTGCTGTGTCACCGCCGCACCTGCACCTCTACATCAGTGAAGCTGTGGTCAGGCACGTTGTCGGCTCCGCCGACGCGATGCGCGAGCAGTTGGAGCACCTGGTCGACTCGTCGAAGCTCGATTACGTCACGCTTCGCGTCGTACCGTTCGGCGCGGGTGCTTACGCGGCGATGGCTGGCCCGTTCATCATGATGCAGTTCCCGGAAGAGCCTCGACCTGCGTTTTCATACGTAGAGAACGACCGCGGCGGCGTATACCAGGAGGACCCCGGCGACATCGAGCGCTATACCCTGATGGTGCGACAGCTCGACGAGTTGGCGCTGTCCGAGGACGAGACGCGCGAGCTCATCAAGCAGGTGAGCAAGGCGCTGTGACAAAGAAACGAGAGGGGTACGGCATGACCACCCCGGAACTTCCCGGCGTCTCTTGGCGCAAGAGCAGCCGCAGCGGCGGTAATAACGGCGCATGCGTCGAAGTTGGTTTCGCCGCAGACAACAGCCGTGCCGTGCGGGACACGAAGAACCGCGCCGGCGGATACCTCGTCACGACCGGCTCACAGTGGGCCGCGTTCCTCAGCGCGCTCAAGGCGGGGCGCTACGAGGGCTGACTGAGGACCACCAGGTGCCGCGCGGGCCTGTTCGCCGTGAGGCTTGGCAGGCCCGCGCTCGTGTCGGCTCAGTCCCAGGGCAACGGTCATATCGCTGATCACGGGAATGGTGTGCGGCTTGCCCACGCGGGCGGCCGGTAGTTCACTCGGAGATCATCTTTCGGTGTAATTCGTCTTCAGGCTGTCGGCAGGCACGCCGATAGTCTTGTCGATGGAGACGCGGTACGACGAATCTTCAACCGGCGTTCGGCTCACGTTCAGGGCTCCGGCTCCGGGTCGACGTGCAAGGCGCGATCGTGCACTACCGGCCCACCAAACGCACGGTCCGACACCCCTACACCGACGACGAGCACACCCAAGCCGAACACGACATCCAGGCTGCGTTGGGGGTCTATCGCTTGAGCGGTGTTTTCGGCGGTGGGGTTAGTAGGTTTCCGCGGCTGGCCAGCGGTCGCTGAATATGATCGGAAAGCGTTGATCACGGGTTTCCAGCGTTGGGTCCAACGTGCCCGTCCGGTACCGGTCGGGTCCAGGATACGTGTGACGAGGTAGAGGAACTTCATGGTGGCCTGTTCGGTGGGGAAATGTCCTCGTGCCCGCACGGCCCGCCGGTACCGGGCGTTGAGCGATTCGATCGCGTTCATGGAACAGATCCTCCTCCGGATATCGATGTCATAGTCGAGTAACGGGATGAATTTCTGCCACGCGCTACGCCACAGGCGGATCACCGACGCATGGCGTGTTCCCCATTTGTCGTCGAGTTCGTCCAATGCTGCTTCCGCGACCTCTGGCGAGGAGGCGGTGTAAATCGGCGCGAGGTCGCGTTTGAGCTCATCCCAGTGTTTTCGTGACACGAGGCGGAACGAGTTGCGGATCAGGTGAATGATGCAGGTTTGCACGATGGTCTGCGGCCACACGTTCGCGACCACCTCGGGGAATCCTCTCAGTCCGTCACAAACGAGGAAGAAGGCATCCTTGATGCCACGGTTTTTCAGGCCGATGAGGACGCTCGGCCAGAACTTTGCGCCCTCACCGCCGCCGGTGCCCATGGACAGGGCCAGGACGTCCTTGCGGCTGTCCAGGGTCACGCCGATCGCGGCGTAGACGGGCCGGTTGGCGACATGGTCGTCACGGACCTTCACATGGATCGTGTCGATGAACACCGCCGCGTACACGGCATCCAACGGCCGGTCGGACCATGCGTCCATTTCGGCGACGACTTTGTCGGTGATGGTCGAGATCGTGTCTTTCGACACCGAGGCGCCGTAGATGTCGGCGAAATGCGCCGCGATCTCTTGGAGGCGGATGAGTTGGGCTTGGCTGAGTTCGCCCTCGCCCTCGAAGACGGCTGTTCTGTATGTGGTGGAGGTACTTGCGGCAGGTGCGCAGGACTTTGGCGTTGCGACGCCTTCCTGGATGTTGTGAGGGTCACCGGGGAAGCGGGCTACTTCGGCGCTGTTCGGGAAGGCGAGTCCGGCGACATGTGCTTAGAGATCGTGAAAGGTCGCGAGGACTACACCTTCCGTCGTAACGGTGCGCTGATCGAACTGACTTTCACCGACGTGAAGGTAGCCGCCTTCATCCATGGCGTCGTCCGGGGTGAACTCGACCAGGACACCGTGCCGACGGAAGTTGTAGTCGTGTGACCTGCTCGTTCTTTTCGAGCGTTGCGTGGAGTTCCGTCGGTGTGCTCTACGCGAGCTGAAGCTCGTAGACGGCTCGGTGCTTGCCGGCTCCCTTGTAGTCGGAGATCACCGAGATGCCGTTCAGGGTGCGGTCGCCGGCGACGTTGGTGAATCCGCGCCGCGTCCACGTGTGGTGGGCGGGTGCGTTCTCGGGTTCGGAAGTCAGATACAGTCGCGAGCAGGTGAAACTGACGGCTGCGTCTCGGACGCTGTTGAGCAGTGCGGTAGTGACGCCGCGGCGGCGGTGTTCGGGGTGCGCGACGACGTCTTGGATGTAGATGTCGTCGGGGTGGTCTTGGCTGCGGAAGGCGATGATCGCTCCCACGAGTTCGTCACCGTCGACGGCGACTGGGCAGGTGCTGGAGAACAGGTTGGCGTAGAGCCAATAGTCGGATTCCGTGCGGGGGCGGACGAAGGGCGTACCGAGTTCCATCAGATCGATGATGGCGGGGATGTCGTTCTGGCTGAGGGGCCGGGTTTTCATGCGTGCCTTCCGGTCTGATGGGCGAGTTCGACGATGTGGGCTGCGGCCGTGGTGGGGTCGACGGCATCGGTCACGCTGCGGCCCACGATCAGGATGTCCCAGTCCGCGGTGGCGAGTTGGGTGTGGTCGGCGACGCTGAATCCGCCGCTGACGGCGACGGGCAATCGTGTCCAGGAGCGCAGTGTTTGAGCTGTTTCGAAAGCGGTGGCGCTGCCTATGCCGACGTCGATGTTGGTGGTGATGGCGAATCCGTCGACTCCGGCGCGTTCCATGTCGGTGACCCATTGTCTGGTCGTGTTGGTGGGGGCGTCGAGCAGGATCGGGATACCGAGACGCTGGCCAGCGTCTACTGCTGCGCTCACGCTGGCTTTGGTGGCCGGGCCGATGAGTAGGACGATGTCTGCGCCTGCCTCTGCAGCAAGCAGCACCTGGTCGCGTCCCCAGTCTGCGGACATCATCTCGGCGACGATCGTTGCGTCAGGGACCGCGGTTTTGACCTGTTCGATTGCGCTGACGCCGGCTTCCTTGATCAGGGGATCGCCGATCTCGACGAAGTCCGCCCCGGCCTTGACTGCAGCCTGTGCGATTCCAATGGCCTGATCGACGTCGTGGACGTCGAGGGCGATCTGGACTGCGCGGGTGTCGCGTGTCCTACGGAATCGCTCGTGATTCCGCAAGGAGTTCTCGCTGGTGCGCTGTTGGTGGATCTCCGTGATCAGGTGGTCTGCTTCTTGACGAACGAGCCAGTGATCGCTGCGTTGCGCCCTGTGCGCGATGTCGCGGACGCGTGTCGTCGAGAGCTCTAGATAGCCGGTGCGGATTTCTCTGAGGATGGTCAGAAGTGCACGGGGGTCATCATTTCGTCCGGGTCCGGTGCCGGTGCCGAGCAGGATGTGAAGCCTGTGCCAGCTTGGCCGCACATGTTGAGGGCAGTGTTGCCAGCTGGGATCAGCGGCGGCGACGGCGGTGTGGACGAGTGCGTCATCTGGGCAATGAGCAGCGCGGTGATCCAGACTGCGGAGTACGAGCTCGCGGACGTGCCAATTGTCGTCGTGTAGGAGGGTGGCGACGTGGCGTTGTGCTGTGGTTCCAGTCAAGCGGGTAGCAGCGCGCGCCGCGGCGGAGCGGACTTTGTAGTCGGGGTCGTGGGCGAGCTGTTCGAGAACGTTGTGTGTCGAGACATCGAGCGGGGCACGGTCGTCACTGATTCCCTCCGCGAGCGCGGCACGGACCCGCCAGTTCGAATGACCGAGAAACGCGTCTAGCTGCAGGATGTCCGTGGCGATTGCGAAGAGGTAGAAGTGCCGTGCGATGAAGATCGCCTCGTCACCGACCGTCAGGTCTGTGGCGTCGACCAAGTCGCGGGATTCAGCGATACCGAAGGTGTGCTCGACGAACCTGGTGATGTCGGGCCACAAGGAAGTTTCGAAGTGGCGTAGGAGAGCAACAAGCCAGGCAGCAAGCTCGGACCCGAGCGCCGTGGCAACGGATCGGACGTGAAGTAGGGACCGGCACAAGTCCAGCGACGATTCACGCTCAGCCCGAAGCACGACTTGACGCAGCAATTCCGGGGCTGCAAACCTGCTGCCGTCGGCCGCGGCCATCAACAGTGGCAACGTCGTTTCCACCGCGGTGGCCGGTGCTGTGGCTACGTACCCGAGCAAATCGGGAGCGATGTTGTCGAGCCGTTGGAACACCAGCTCGATGATGTTCCGGGCGATACCTGAGGTGACCGCGCGCTTCGCCAGGTCGTTGAGCGTTCTAACGCTGGCGAGGCACCGGCCTTGAGCGTGAAGGTAGTCGGAAATGGCTGTGCTGACGAAAAACTCGCGAAGTATGTCGTGGGTGAACTCGAACCGGCCGTTGCACTCGCAAGCGATGTTCCTCGTGACATCCGCCAGCAGAACCGCGTGCCGAGTCGCGTTCACGTGCGTGAGCCCGGGTGTGGCCTCGGGCATCGTGGCTGGAAGCTCCTCGCGGTACTGAAGGTAGGCGTGGTCAGTCAGCAGCGACATGACGGCGACAGCGTCACTGTTTCCGATGATCGTGCGAACGCACTGATCAAGAAGCGCGTACAGGTTGAGGTCGCCCTTCGGTGTCTGCAGCGAGGCAGTCAAGGCGAGCCGCAGGTAGACCGGTGTCAGGACAAGATTCTGAATGCCGCGGGGAAGCTGGTCGTACGGCGTCGTCTGTTCTGTTCGAGCCTGGTCCCAGAGCGAGCGCGCTTCCGCCGGGGTCCACCGGGCAAGTTCAACGCTGTATCGAGCCGACGGGCTTTTCGTTGGAGTGTAGATATTGGCGTGCACCAACGGGTACGCCGTGGTTTCAACGGCCAGCGGGGTCCGTATTGCAATCAGGAACCGCAGATGCGAGGTCGTGACTTGGCGGAGGATAGCTTCGACTTGGCGACCGATGAACGCGACATCGTGGTCGTTGGCTACGCCATCGATGATCACGACACAGGGCCGTGAAAGCCCAGCGCAATGCTTTTCGAGGGTGAGGAGAGCATCCTGGCCAGGAGGGATCGATGCATAACGAAGAACCTCGCTAGCCAGGTCGACATGCTCGTCGGTCCACTCAGTCACCGCGAATAGCTGGAGGTCCGCGTCGTTTGCAAGCTGGTCGGCGAGATGGTGTGTCAGCTGTGTTTTCCCTGTTCCAGCGGGCCCGGCGAGAAGGAAGACCCGTGTGGCCGAGGACAGGAACGAACGGAACGCTTCGACTGTGCTCGCCGGCGCGTAGTACGGCAACGGGGATGCGACATCGCTGAGCGAGTCGATGACGTGACGGGTGCGTGTTGCCGATCCCACGCCCAGCTTGCGTGGGGAGTTGGAGCATTGGCGGTCGAACCGCTCCCGATGCTCGGCGGAAAGGTTGTCGAGCGCACGATTGAGAACTTCTTGTGTCTCGTGATGCAGGCTGCCGTTACGGGTGGCTTTCTCCCAGTTCGCGACGGTGCTCTGGGCGAACCCGAGGTGCTCGGCGAAGGAACGTTGACTGAGGTGCTGGACCTCCCGCAGCACCTTGACTTCGTGCGGGCTCCACGTCAGATCGCGGGTCACGCAGATTCCTCCCAGCACGGCGTTGCTGTGATCAGAGTATCGGGCCCGGGGTGACTGATCAGAACCGATCACTTCCGGTGCGTCGCGGTCTTCCAGTCCGTCCTGCGTGACGGGCACGGTGAGGACGTGATCGTCACGAGACGGCGATGCTCGTCTACCGGGGGATGTGCCTATGTCACAGCTGACAAGAGCTGAACGAACGTCGGCTGAGCCGAGTTTGCTCCGTCGCCTTGTATCGCAGCAAGGGCATGTCGATGACGCTCAGCTCGCCGTGTTGCTGCGGGAGGTGCAGTGGGAGATCGACTCGATGGCATTCGATCTGCCGGCTGGTCGTGGCACTCCAGAGCGTCGTGCGCTTCTGGCGGATGTGTTGGTCAAGCTCGCTGACGTGCTCCGGCCACCGCTGGTCATCTCCACCGAGACGAGCTCCTCGTCCGCACCGTCCGGCACTGAGGTCCGCCTCACGTGATGACCGCTCCTACGTCGGCGGAGGGCTTCACGTAGTCCTCGTCGACGGTCCAGTTCACCCACACCAGCGAAAGGAAAGTGATGAGATCTCCGGCGATTGACCACCTCAGCAGCATCGACACGAACGATCTTGAGGCTGGAGGCGACCCCTTTGACCTCGACATCACTCTCATTGAGGGGACGCCTGCAGCCGAGACGGTGTTGATGTGCAGCACGGGGGACGGGTGTGGTTCCTCCTGCCCGAGTGCGTGCACGACCTCGTAGCCCTGCCGCAGTAGCGCTGTCCGGTTCTGGTTGGTCTGGCATCAAGGAGTTGGTGAGTGATGACGCGGTCGCGAGCGCGGTCGTATCGGCGTGCGGGCGCTGCGCTGCTACGTGCCGCAACCCACGTCAAAGCGCCACCGTTGCCTGAGTGGCCGGGACCGGGCGGCACGGTCGCGCAGTGGCAGGCCTGGATGGCGCCGGTGTGGGCCGACGAGGAATTCCAGCATGCGGTGAGCAGCACGAGCCCGGATTTGGCGCATCGAGTGGAGGCGGTGTTGGCAGGCCAGTCGCCGGACGTGCGACGGGCTCGGCGGGCCGCTCTTGCACTCGCCCGCTTCGCCATCCGGTATGGACATCGGGCCACACCGTTCGGCCTGTTCGCAGGGGTTGCGCGCTTTGAGTTCGGTGAGTCCGCGCAGGTGCAGATCGGCGACGCCCACGAGATCGTCGCTCGATCCGCGCCGCACGCGGTGGCTGCTCGCATCGCTTCGTGTGAATCCGACGCTGCGCTGATGGCTACAGTCGAGGTGCGGGTCAACCCGTTTGCGCAGGTGCGAGCCGACCGTGTCTACGTTCCCGCCGAAGGTGCCTCGGAGTTCTCGCTGGCGGTGACTCCCGCTGTGGCGGTGGTACTGGATGTAGCTCAAGCTCCGATCAGCCATGAGGTGTTGCTGGGCAAGCTCGCCGCCGAATTCCCAGACACCGCGCCTGAACGGCGGTCCTCGCTGGTAGCCGAATTGCTGCGGGTGGGGCTACTGCGCTCGGCACTACGGGCTCCGGCCACCGTCGTTGACCCCGCCAGCGTTCTGCCCGCCGACGAGATCTCGCTCGGGAGTGAGCCTGCTGGGAAGGATGCGTGCGATGTTCGGCTGGACGCGGATGTGCGTCTGCCAGAGGCGGTGGGGGTTGAGGTGGAGACCGCGGCGACTGTGCTGGCGCGCCTTGCCCGGCATCCGCAGGGGACACCGGCTTGGTGTGACTACATTGAGCGCTTCGCCGACCGGTGGGGCGAGGGCGTCGAGATCAGCCTGGAGCACGTCATCGACCCTGACCGCGGGCTGGGGCTTCCTGCGGGTTTCGGATCAGTCGCTGAGCCTCCGAGGACGATGACGCGACGCGACCGACTGCTACTGGAACTTGCTGGATCCGCGTCGCTCGAAGGTCGCCGGGAGGTGCAGGTCACCGGCGCGATGCTCGAGGAACTCGAAGCCTCCGCAGGACCGCCGCCGACCACCTCGGCACCGCATTTCGAAGTGTGCGCACAGGTGCAGTCGCGCTCTCGGGACGCGTTGCAGCGAGGCGGTTTCCGGCTGCGCGTGCAGACGGTGTCGCGAGCGGCTGGGTCGATGACCGGCCGATTCTGGCACCTCCTGCCGGAGGCGGCTGGATACCCCGCCGATCTCCCGACTGTCACAGCTGGAGCCAAGGTCGCGCAGTTGTCGTTTCACTCGTGCCGAAGCGATGCCGATTTGCTCACCCGTGCGCCCCAGGTCCTGCCCGACGTCCTCAGCGTCGGCGAATTCCGCGGCGGCGGCGAGACGGTTCTGCGCCCGGCCGATCTTGTCGTCGGCCTTTCCGACGGGCACCTGTATCTCGCGGTCGCTGCAACCGGACAGCGCATCGATCCCGTGGCACCGACGGCGATCAACTTCGTGTGGAACAACTACACCCCACCGATCGCCCGGTTCCTCGCCGAGCTCAGCCGAGCCGCCACGCCACAGGTGACGTGGTTCGACTGGGGAGCGGCGTTCACACTGCCGTTCACCCCGGCCTTGCGGTACCGACGCAGCATCCTCACCCCTGCCCGGTGGCTGCTGCGCCCCAGCGCGCTACCCGAATCGAAAGCATCGACCGCTCAGTGGACGGATGCGCTGCACGCCTGGCGGAAGCGAGCCGGGGTAGGCGAGCGAGTGCTGCTGGCCGCTGACGATCAGCACCTCCCGCTCGATCTCAGCCGAGACATGGATCGGGACCTGTTGCGTACCCATCTACGGACTTCGCCGGTGGCTGTCCTGCACGACGCTCCGCCCGAGGACGCCGATGGCTGGATCGATGGCCGCGCACACAGCATCGTCGTGCCAGTGAGGTCGAACCGATGACCTCACCCCGGACTCAGGCGTTGTCCGAAGACGCCCTAGGAATGGCCCTGCTGCCGATCGAGCGTGGCGACCTCAAGCACGCGCGTCGATTGCTCCGGCAGGCGATCGACGGCGGGGTTAGCGTCGGTGCGAATGCGTCCCTGTTCCACGGCGCCCCCGCCCTGGAATTCGTGCTCGGCCGCGCCGGCCGGACCGAGCCAGGGGTTCATGAGGCGGTCGATCGACTCGTGGCCAGCCGCCTGGCCTCCGCCGTCCGACGGCGAGGAAGCCGACGTCAACCGAGTTTGGCGGAATTCGACCTCATCCGAGGCCTCACCGGACTCGGCGCACTGCTCCTCGCTCGCCCACAGCCCTCGCCACCTCTGACCGAGGTATTGGCGTATCTGGTGTCTCTGGCCCACCCGGTCCCCCCGGGCGAGTTCGCCGACGGCGCCGAGCTACCTGGGTGGTGGTCGCTCGAGACGCTCGGACACGATGCCGCCGTGCCCGGTGGCCACAGCAACCACGGCGTTGCACACGGCATCGCCGGGCCGCTGGCGCTGCTGGCCCTCGCCGTCCGGCACGGAGTCGCTCCTCCCGGCGGTGATGAGGCGATCAAGGTGTTCGCTGACTGGTTGCGCCGTTTCAGCGGTTACTACTGGATGACCCGTGACCAGCTCGCCGAGCCGAAATGCGCACCCGGCTCGGTACCGGCGCGGCCATCCTGGTGCTACGGGGCGCTCGGGATCGCCCGCAGCCTGCAGCTGGCCGCACTCGCCACCGGAGACGAGGCGGCATGCCATGCCGCGGAGGAGATCGCCGTGGCTGCCCTCGCCGACTCCGCAAGCACCAGCCTGGTGACCGACGCATCCCTGTGTCACGGATGGGCTGGGCTGCTGACGGTCACCCGCGCGCTCGCCGCCGACGCCACCCACCCGGCGCGCTTCGCCGTCCACCTCGAGTACCTCGAGGACCGGCTGGCAGATGAGCTGAACACCGTCGACAAGCCCGGCTTCCTCGAAGGCCGCACCGGCGCGCTCCTCGCGGTCGACGGCACGGACCGGACCGGCTGGACCCGAGCACTGCTGATCACCTAACCCACCGAACCCACATGAGCTGAACAGGAGCGAGGAAACGCCGATGACCTGGAATGACGAGGACCTGCCGACGACGAACGATCAGGAGTCGTGGTGGCAAGCGATCATCGCTTTCCCCGACCCCAGCGGGATCAGCCCTGAGGCCGCAACTGCCCTGGCCGCCGGGTTGGAAGGGCAGCGGTTCCACTTCCTGCGCAAGGAAGGCAAGCTCCGGCTCCGCGTCGAAAAGCCCACCGCCGATGTTCTCGACCGGCTTGTCGCCGACCAGCACGCGACCGGCTGGGCGCCCGGAATCTATGAGCCGGAGGTCGAGGCTTTCGGTGGCGCGGAAGGCATGGCGATCGCCCACGAGCTGTTCTGCGCCGACAGCCCGGCAGCGCTGGCTGCCACCGGCGATTCGCGCAACCGCGAACGCTGCATCCTGCTGCTGTCCACGCTCCACCGAGCCGCAAGACTGGATCCCTTCGAGATCGGTGATGTCTGGTCCCGCCTCGCCGCGCTTCGACCGTCGATCACTCCACCCGATGAGCAGGCACGGGCCCCGCAACTCGCTGCGATGCGGCGCCTGATGCACGCCGATGCCGCTCAACGCGAGACCACCGAAAACCACTGGTCCGAGCGCGTTACCGCCTTCACCGCTGCCGGGAGCGCGCTCGCCGAGCTCGCCTCTACCGGGCGATTGACCAGGGGCCTGCGCGCCGCGCTGGCTCACCACGCGATCTTCGCGTTCAACCGCGCGGGAACCCCACCTGCCGAGCAGGCCGCCGTCGCGTGGCTGGCCCAGCACACCACCTTCGACAGCGATGTCTCGACCACCGTGTCGCCCTCGGACACGGGCTCGCCGGCCCCTAACCTTCCGCGGATGAACAACATGATCACCACTGACCCCGCCGAACTCCGCGAGGAGTTCGTTTCCCGCCTGACCGCATCCGGACACCTGACGACCCAGGAGATCATCGACGCGTTCCGCACCGTCGAACGCCACACGTTCGTGCCCGATGCCGACCTGGCCTCCGCCTATGGGGAGGGCACCGTCGCCATCAAAGGCGCCCCGGACGATGGCGAAACGCTCTCCTGCATCTCCGCCCCGTCGATCGTGGCGACGCAACTCGAACAGCTCGCCCCACAGCCTGGCCACCGCGTCCTGGAGGCGGGGGCTGCGACCGGCTACAACGCCGCGCTGCTGGGCCGACTCGTCGGACCCAGCGGGCATGTGTGGACCGTGGACGTCGACGAAGACCTGGTCTCTGGTGCGGCCGCCAACCTGGCGTCCGCCGGTATTGAGAACGTGACGGCCTTGCTGGGCGATGGCGCAGCGGGATTGCCTGAGCAGGCGCCGTTTGACCGGCTTCAGTTCACCGTCGGTGCAGGCGACATCCCCACCCAGGTCCTGGATCAGCTTGCCCCTGGTGGCCGGCTGGTGATTCCCATGCGCATCCGTGGATCGATCTCGCGGTCGTTCGCTTTCGAACGCGAGGCCAACGGCCTGACGTGGAAGACGGTCTCCTGCGAGATGGCCACGTTCATTCCGCTACGCAAAGGCGTCGCCGACGACGTCCGCACCATCGTCCACCACGACGGGCCCGGCGACGTTTTCTTGGAGACCTACACCGAGCAGGAAGTTGATCGGGAAGCGATGCGCGGCATCCTCGATCAACCCTCGCACAAGATCTACACCGACATGAGGCTCCGCCAGGGCTTCTCCTGGGAATGGGTCTACCTGCACCTTGCCTGCACGCTGACCAACGGCTTGTCCCGCATGCCCGGACAGCGCCCAGGCTTCACACCGCATTTCGCATGGGGCTCCATGGCCGCGCTCGAGGGCGACAGCCTCGCCTACCTCACCATCCGCGAAGGCGATGACGAGGATGGCCGTTATTGGGAGCCCGGCGTCATCGGCCACGGACCCCGCGCCAACGAGCTCGCCGACCAGGTCGCCACCGAATTCGCCACCTGGGCACGCGAACGAGGCAACGACGCCCCCGAACCCGGTTTCCGGATGACCACAGCCGACCACCGCGACCTCCTCGAGGCCACGGATCCCCGGTTCGTCATCGACAAACCCCACAGCCGACTGGTCGTCGACTGGCGATGACCGTGGCCCCAGCCGTGAACCCCGCACTCGCCGAACAGATCCCCCTGGTGCGCCGCCTCAAACCACTCGGGCTACCCCTGGAAACGCGGATCGCGGAGCTCACCGCGCTGACCGACTGGCCCGCAGGCGCGGACCACCACCAGCAGGTGGCCCGCGCCAGCGGCGTCATCAACGTCGCCGCCCTCATCGCCTCCGACATCGGGCTTGCCGACCTCGCTGAAGACCTCTGCTGGCGTCTGCACACGATCTTCACCGAGCCGCCGGACCTCACCCCCGATGCTGCGGTGATGGCGCTGATGCCACTGACCAACATCGCACGCCTGCTCATCCGCGAAGGCCAGCCCACCGAGGCCTACGAACTGCTCCAACGTCTCTATTGTGCAGCCCGACAACGCGAGATGGCCACGATCCGCGGCCGGAACGTCGACCTCCCGACCTGGACCTGCACCGTTGAGCACCACCGCCGGGTTTGTGTGGATCTGTGGCGCACGCTGCTGATCGATGGCGCCCGCGCCCTGACGCGCGCCGGCTGCTGGACTCGCGCTGCTGAGACGATCGCCGCCCATCGTGGCATCGGAACCCGGCTACTCGACGGCCGCCAAATCAAGATCATGTCGCTGCTGGAACAAGACCTCCACCCGCAGGCGAGAGCCCTGATCGACTCCACCGTGCCCACCGAAACCTGGGAAACAGCAGTCGGAAACCTCCTGCGACTGTCCTGCACACAGGCCAGGCCATCAGTCCCTCACGGCGAACTCGAATCCGCAGTGGACACGACACTTGCACTGATGAACGACAGAGAGCCCAGCACCGCAGCGTTCCGAGTCCGCCTGGGTCTGACCGCGCTGGGCCTGACCGGTGACCGCTCCACCGTGACAATCACGCAGTTGCGAGGGGCGGTCGTCGCCGCTGCGCTCACTGACGCCTACGCCGCACGCGATGTGCTACGGAACCAGGCATTGTGCGCCCACCTCACCACAGACCAGGAACACGAACTCACCGCCGTGCTCGCCAGCTCAGGGCTCGGCCGACGAGCCCTGACCGGAGATCAAGCCCACGACTTGACCGCCGCGGTCCATCGTGCGGAAGAGCATTTGCGGACGCTGCTCACGCAGTGATGTCTCAGACGCGGTTGTTCGGTATGCGACAGCACGTCGATTGTCGGTGTCGTCCGGCACTGTTGAACGCAGGCGTCGATCACGACGCGCGGGTGCACGAGAAATCGCGCGTTGATCGCCGCGCTTCCGTCAAGACAGCCGTGGGGGACGTTCGGCCGCTTGGAGGTGGAGCGATGCGGGTTGTTGGGGCGATCGGATGTGCCTGACTGACATTCCTTCGAGTTCCGTTGCCGAGAACTGTCCGGAGAAGGTGTTACATGCTGGGGAGCAGGAACGGACATCGACGCGCATCTGGGTCGCCGGAGGGCGCGCTGATCGGCGTTGAGGACTTGGAACCGCCTCGGTGGGCGGATGTGGATCAGAAGGTCGCGGGCGCGGGTTTGTGGGAGACGGTCCGCGAGCTGCCGATGGCGGCCAGACTGGTGGTGGGGCTGTCGTTTCGGGCGTCGCCCGGCAGGACCGTGCTGGCGGGTGTGGTCCAGTTGGCTTCGGGCTGTGCATCGGCGCTCGGACTGTTCGCCACGGCCGGGGTATTGACGCAGCTGTTGACTGCGGGGCCTACGCCGGAGCGGGTGGTGGCGTCGCTGCCCGCGATCGCCGCTGTCGTGGGCGCTTTCGCCTTACGCGGTTTGCTGGACAGCGCGGTGTCGGCGGTGCAAGGGGTGTTGATGCCTTTGGTGCGCCGCGCGGCCCAGGATCGGCTCAACTCGGCGGTCGCTGAGGTGGAGTTGTTGGCGTGGGAGGATTCCGACTTCCAGGAACTGGCCCGGCAAGGCGGCTATCAAGGTGTTCAGGCCGTGGAGTCGAGCGTGCGCAGCATCGCCTCGATCTCCTCGGCACTGGTGTCGCTGGCTGCGGCGATGATCACGGCCGCACTGCTCAATCCCTGGTTGCTACCGGCGCTTCTAGTGCCCACGGCAGCCGAGGCGTGGGCGTCGATGCGCGCGGCAAAGCAGGGATATGTGAACTTCCTGAGCCTGGTGACCCGCCGGTTACGGCTGCACGTCGTGGAGAACCTGCTCGTCGCGCGCGATGTGGGCACGGAACGCACCGCGTTGAACCTGCAGGAACCGCTGCTGACCGAACACCGCCGTATCGCTGATCAGGTGACTGAAGAGGCGATCCGCGCCGAACACCGGCAGACCTGGACGCGGTTGATCGGACGCACTCTGGCCGGCACTGGCACCGGTCTGGCCTACGGCGTGCTCGGCGTCCTTCTCTTCACCGGTGCGATGCCGCTGGCCATCGCCGGAGCCGCGGTCATCGCGATGCGGGCTGCGGCGAGTTCGCTGTCGACCACGATGGTGTCGGTCAACCGCCTCTACGAGCACTCGTTCTACCTGCGGTTCTACACCCAGCTGCTCGCCGAGTCACGGCGACGCCGAAGGCCCGCGAGTGGTGTGGCCGCTCCTTGCAACCCGGAGACCATTCGGCTGGAGAACGTGTCGTTCACCTATCCCGACGCCGACGAACCGGCGCTGGTCGAGATCGACCTGACCTTCCACCGTGGCGAGGTCGTGGCGCTGGTCGGGGAGAACGGATCCGGCAAGACCACGCTCGGAAAACTCATCACGGGCCTGTATCCACCGACCCAGGGACGAGTGCTGTGGAACGAGGTCGATCTGGCCACCGCGGATCTCCACGGCGTGTACGAGCAGGTCGCTCTGATCGACCAGGATCCCGCGCGGTGGCCCATGACCGCCGACACCAATATCCGCATCGGAAACCTCGCGGCCCCGCAGCCCTACGGCGGCACCTGGGAGACCGCGTTGCGCGAGTCGGGCGCCGATGAAGTCCTCGCCAAGCTCCCGAAAGGGCCCGGCACGGTCCTGTCACGGCAGTTCCGGGGAGGCCATGAGCTCTCCGGCGGCTCGTGGCAACGGCTCAGCGTGGGCCGCGGGATCTTCCGCGATCACGCCGCGGTGCTGATCGCCGACGAACCCACCGCCGCGCTCGACGCCAAGGCCGAAGCCCGCGTTTTCGCCGGCCTGCAACGCGCGACCCAGGGATCCCGTGACGACGCCCATCGCACCACGGTCCTCGTCACGCACAGACTGGCCAACATCCGCCACGCCCACCGCATCGTCGTCATGGATGCAGGCCGCGTCGCCGAGACCGGCACCCACGAGGAACTGATGGAAGCCAACGGCCTGTACCGAGAACTGTTCACCATCCAGGCCCGCGCCTACGCAATCGAACCCGGTTGCCGCACATGCCGCACCGCGCCAAGCCGACAATGACCAGGGCGCTTCCGTGTCTAGCGGTGCGGCAGCGAGCTGTGGGCAGATGCCCTGGTCAGGAGGATTCCGAACCGCTGGGTATCGCCGCGAGGAAGCGGCGGACCTCACGGCGGGTGCGCAACCGGATCAGTTCGCCCACGGCGTGTTCGGCGATCAAGCGCTCGACCCGGGGGCGCATCGTGCGCCGGTAGCGAAGGATGTACCTGACGAAACCCAAGGTGATGCGGCCGCGCCGGTGACGGGAATGCACGTCGTCACCGCGGTGCTGGTACCGGCGTTGCATGATCCCCCACAGGCAGACCAGCGGGTGAATATCGAGGAAGATCACTGCCTCAGCTTTGCCGAGCCGGATCGGCATCGTCGAAGCGTAGTTGCCATCGATGATCCACTCGTCGTCGGCGACGAGCTCGCGCTGCCGCTGGGCGAACGACTCAGGGGCGAGAGCATTCCAGTGCTCATCCCAGTACTCCATGTCCAGGAGGACGATGGGCAGGCCAAGCCGTTGCCCGAGCTGGCTGGCCACCTCGGATTTCCCGCTGCCCCCGCACCCGCAGACCATGATCGTGCGCATAGTTCCCCCAAGCGCTGAGCATGCGACTACCAACGGCGGAAGCCGCCCTCGCTGTTGAGGACTTGGCCCACAACCCATTCCCCGTCGTCGGAGGCAAGCCAGGCGATTAGACGAGCTGGATCATCCGGCGTGCCGAAGCGCCCGCGGGGAAACCGCTGGCGCAGCGATTCCAACGTGTCCTCATCGATGCCCATGCCGGGATCAAGGAACCCCGTGTTCACCGGCCCTGGGTTCACGGTGTTGAGAATGATGCCTTGATCAGCGAGCTCATCGGCAACGGTCAACGTCATGCCTGCCAAGGCGGCCTTAGCCGCGCCGTAAGCCACTTCACCAGCCATGGGTGCGTCCTGTTGCCCCGAGGTCATCCACACCACCCGCCCACCAGGACGAGCCGGATCGTGTTGCGCGGCGAAGGCCTTGGTTAGCAGCAGCACCGAACGCGCGTCAGTGGCCCAATGCTCATCCAACTGTTCCAGGGTGATGTTGGCCAGAGTGTCATCTCCGCCGGAACGTGCGTGGTTACACACCAGAATGTCCAGCGGCCCAGCAGCGGCCACCGCCTGCTGCACCAGGTTCTCCGGCGCGCCGGGCTCCGTCAGGTCACCCGGGACATCAACCAAGCCCGCCCCCTCACGTAGGTGCGGACGGATCGATTCCAGAACCTGATCGAGATCATCGGGACCCCACGGCTGAGTCGTGTCATGGGCCCGGTGATGGTGCACCACCACGCTGGCGCCCATCGAAGCCAGCCGCCGGACCACCGCCGCCCCGATACCAGGAACCCGACTCGCCCCCGAAACCAGCGCCGTACGCCGCTCCAACGGCAGCATTGTCATCAAGTTCCCTTCAGCCGCCGCACCCAATCCGGCGGCGAAGACCATCGCAGCGGCTTTCGGAACAGCCCAAACGTTGAACTCCGCCGAAGCCGTAACCTTCCCGCCGGCCTGCCCGCCACCCATGATCACGAGCGCCTCGACACGGGACCGGCCCCGGGTTCAGGGCCTACGCAGCGGCGATGTTGCTCATTGGCCCGAGGCGGCACATGGCACTCACCAGGCGTCACTGCCGACGATGTACGCCACCGCAAAGCCGTGATCGGTGAAGCGTCAACTCAACTCTGGGAAGCCGGGCAACGACTCATCGACAAGGGCGAAGCCCGTGGTTAGGCTCGGCCCGCTGCCGAGAAGCCGTCCGTGTGACGTACCCGCAAGATCTGGGGCAGAAGCGATGCCGGGGTCCCGCAAACATCCTCATGGCCCCTGGGTGAGCCAGACGGTAGCCCAGACGAGTAGCACGCACAGGACGACGCCGAGTCCGAGGCCGGTGAGGAAGACGTGCTTGGTGTCGAAGCTCGATTCCACGGGTGCTGGTGCTGGCCGTTGCGGCTCACGGTTCTGCTGGTGGGCGCCGCTCTGCTCCAGGGTGGCCGTGACCTGGCGAGCCACAGCGTGCGAGAGCTCGCGCGTGTCGGGGCCCGTGTCGAACTGGGCTTTGTCGATCGTCTCAGCAGCACCGCTGGCCTCGCCCGCGGCGATGATGAACGCTCGCAGATCGAAATCCTGCAGCATTGAAGCACCCGCATTGAACTGGCCCGCGTCATCGCTGAAGGTGCCGAGTCGGCCCACAGCTCCGTTGAGAGTGTGAACCGTCTCGGCGAAGTTTCCCGAGGCCAGCCGCTCAGAGGCAGTGTTGAGCATCGCCGCGACTTCGTAATCGCGGCGCTTGTCGGTGAACTGCTCATAGAGCACCGTGAGGACCTTGGCAGTGGCCGAATCGACCTTCGTGCCAAGCTCATCAATCCCCGACATGATCACCTCAGTGCCCTGCGACGTGGCCAGCTTGATCATGTCCTGGATGTCGGTGTAGCTGTAGCGGTCGATCCCGTTGAACTTCTCCCGCAGCTCGTGCTCAGCCTCTTCTTTCCACTCCAGTAGCATCTCTTCGGTGTACTTGCGGGCGACTGGGCTCTTGTCCACGAGGTGATGATGCGTGTCGCACAGCAACACGAGGTTCAAGTAGTTGTCCCGGACCGCCGCGTCCATCGGACGCCACCGCGGCATCGACGGAGAAATCGGCACGATGTGCGCGGCCTGCACGTTCTTCCCTGCCCTCTTGTCTACAGAGAGCTTGACCGTCGGAATCCGACATTCCGGGAACGCACACCGCGTGGACACAGCAAACAAAAACGCCTCGGCAGCAGCATTCGGACGCCGCTCACGCATAACAGGGCCACCCACCCTCATCCCAGATCGATCCGATCACGGCGCGTGACCGTAGCGCGCCCCACCGACACTGGAGCTCAGATCGCTGGCCGCACCGCTCGCAGGCAGGTCTGGATTGTTGGAGCGGTGATCGCGTTCCGTAGCCAGGACCGTCCGGGAGGCCTGTACCTCCCAGACGTGACCACCGACCCGGATCTCCGTCGGCGGGGCGTTTCCGCAGCCCTGCTGCGGGCGGTGCAGGAGGCTAGTAGCGAGTTCGGGTGTCGGCGCCTCTACCTGACGTCGGAGCCCGAGAACATCGCAGCACACCGCACGTGGACACGTCTGGGTACGTTAACGTCCCGGGCGATCGCATCGTGAACGGTGTTGAGGTCATCTCCGATTACAAGGGTCCAGGCAAGCACCGGGCTGTCTACGAACTGCAGCTGAAGGATTAGACGCTGGTTGAGCTGCTGACTCCGACAAATGAGCGAACTTAGTTTGTCGAGAACAGGACGTCTGCTGACTCGTTTAAGGTCGCGCTTGCGTCGGACGTAGAGGGGTGAGGGGGCCGTGTGTCGGAGGGGTTTCGTGTCGATCTGCATGCCTTGGAGGAAGCGTCCAAGGGGGTCAGCGACACTGTTCAGGCTGCGCGGAAGGACAGAGTCGCCGACCTGGACACGGGTGTGGAGTTCGGCCACGACCGCCTTGCCGGGACGGTGACCGACTTTTGTGATCGTTGGGACCTGGGTGTGGCTCACCTCGTGACCGACGGCAGCGAAGTCGCGGGTCAACTGGCGCACTGCGTGCAGGTGTATCGGGAGACCGACGAAGCAGCCCGAGCGCAGTTGGAAGGGCTGATCGAGCGCTCCTCTGGCGATGACCCGGCGGCTGACTGATGGCGGCTGAACTCGGCCGCACCCGTGATCCGAAAATGCTGATCCCCGGCGATCTTGATGGAATCCTCGGCACAGCATCGTCGATGGCCTCCTACATTGAGGTCCTGCATGAGGCGGGAGAAGGTCTCAAGCGCATCGACACCACTGAAGGGTGGAGGGGCGAGGCGGCCGAGCAGTTCCGTTCGGCCTTCGACGGTGAACCCGGCAGGTGGTTAGAAGCCGGCGATTGCTTCCACGACGCGGCCACAGCACTGGAGCGCTACGCAGAAGCCCTCACCTGGTCACAGGGCCAAGCGGCTGAGGCGATCCGACTGTGGGACGAGGGCGAGGCTGCCACCAAGAGCGCGAAGGCCGAGCACGAACAAGCCCCGGACGACACCCCGCCGCAGCCGTTCCACGATCCGGGTGAAGAGAAGCGCCGCGCGGCCACGGCGTTGCTGCAGCACGCGCGCACTGAGCTCAGGAATGCGGGTGACGTTGCTGCCGACGCGGTTGGCCGGGCACGGGACCAGGCTCCTGAACAGCCGAACTTCGTGGAACAAGCGGGAGCCGCGAGCGGCGACGCGGCCGGCACGGTCGTCAATGGCCTGGCCTCACTGGGCAACGCCGCGATCCACCATCCTGAAATGGTCCTGGGATTGGCCGGCGGTGCTGCGCTGACCGCGGTCAGCGCAGCAGGCGAAACCGCAGGCGTTGTGCTGGATGCGACCGGTGCGGGCGCGGTCGCCGGGGTTCCACTCAACGCGGTCTCTACGGCAGGGATCGCTACCGGCGTCGGTATGATGGGCGTGGCCATGGCCGGGCTCGCTTCGGAAGCCGCTGGCGACGACGAAGTCCAACCCGTGGACACCGATGGCGCCGAGGCTGCACCCGCGGAAGAGGCGCCGGCCAAACCCCCGGAAGAGATCACCGGGATGACCAAGCACGGTGAAGAGCGGGCGATGGGGCGTGACGGTCACGGGGTCTCGGATCAGGCCATGAAGGACGCGGTGGAGAATCCGGTGAAGTCGGTGAAGGAACAAGCCGGTGGGAAGTACAAGTACACCGGTGAGGACGCCACCGTGATCCTCGGCTCCGATGGCCAGGTGATCACGACGTGGGCGCGCAACTCGAACGGATGGAGGCATCCATGAGCAACGTCATCGACAGCTTGCCGCCCGAGCTCCAGGACGTGTTCACCGCAGTCCTCGACGAGCACGACAGCGACCTGCTGAACTCCCTACGGGCCAGCAGCGAGCCCAGCCAGGACGAACGCGAGGCCGTGGAAGACATTCTCTCCGACGCCTTCAGCGAGCACATCGATGACGACGGCGAACCGACCGAGCGCGGACGCCTCATCGACGACGCGCTGGGGAAGTTCCTGCTCCACTGGCCTATCGACGATTAACCGTCGGTGTACACACGGTGCTGGCCACAGAATGCCCTGGTTAGGGAAGCAGCACGCAAGGACGTTTCTCCGTAGTTGCGTCAGTGCTTGCTGAAACGGCGACTCGCTTACTTTGCTTGTTGGACTGCACTTTCTAGCTCGCCTCGCAGGCTGTGCCACATCCGTAGGCGTTGGTCGTCGTGGATCTGCAGCTCGGTTGTGCTCTCGTGGAGGAGTCGCCGTGCGTTGGTGTGATCACCGCGGAGCAGCGCTTCCGCGGCGTCAAGTACGTGGAAGGCCTGAAGGTCGATTGAGTACGTTGCGGGGTGTTGTTCCCGCAGTGTTCGAGCCAGATTGGTGAGCCTTGGTAGCAGGGCAGTAGCGAAAGGAACAGGTTCGGGGATGAGGGTCGAAGCAGCAGCGCAGTAAGGGCCCGTCAGGTGGAGGAATTCGACAGCCGTGACTGGGTACAAGGGTCCCTGGCTCGCATGTTCATCAAGCAGCTCCGTAGCCGCGCGAAAGGCCATCTCCCACTCGCCGAGGAACATGTACGACGCCGATAGCAGCACGAAAAACTGCTGTGCGTGGAGAGGTTCTTGCGGCTCACTGAGTGCCTCGATGCATAGCTGGACCGTGATGCGCAAGTCGTTGTCTGAGTGGAAGTTGGCGTGTGCTTGCTGTAGGAGCCTCGCTGTGCGACCGACTCCCGACTCCGGGAGATGCCGGAGTAGTTCGGTGAACTCCCCGATCAGCTCGCTGGTCCGCCCGTCGAGGACATCGTCTATGGCCAGTTGACGGAGAATGCTGACTGCTTGCTGTGCGTACTGAGCAGCGAGGTCAGGTTTTTGGTCGGCAGCGGCGGGTATCTCAGCAGCCGCGACCGCGAGGTGGTCGACGACCATTCGTGATTGGGGTTTGGTCTCGTGTGGCGTGCCCAGGAGGAGGGCCTGGGCGAGTTCACACCGCACGTACACGCGACGTATCGCAACTTGGTGAAGCGGCCACTCGTTGAGCGCGGAGAGTGCCGTCCGTAGATACTCTACGGCGGTCTCGTAGTCGCCAAGCTCGACCAGGGCGTGGGCGGTGGCCTCCCAGAGCAAGATCATGTGCTTGTCGTGGTCGTTGCGTTCCAGCGCATGGTCAGCGGTAGTTCGGGCGTGGTCGATCAGTACTCCTGCATGCATGGTCTTGCCCGCGTCGACCGCCCCTTGAACCCAGTTCTGTAGGTGGTGGGCAATACCGGCGAACATGGCTTCGTCTTGATCGGGGCTTTGATAGCGGAACCGGTCGCGTAGGACGTGCTGCACGATCTCGTTCATGTGCACCGTGAGATCTCCGCCGGGAAACTGCTCGGCGTTGAACCACCCGAGGTCTTTGTCGCGCCGAGCAAGGGATTGACGGGTTAACGCCCGTAGGACCTCCTCGGGTGTGGTGTGAGGCTCGACCTTCCACCGGCGAGGTCCAGGTGCCCCGAGGTTGTCCAAATCGGTGGAGTGGACGTAGGCCACGCCGATCAAGAGCTGCAATGGCATTTGGTGAGGGGAGAGATACGCCGCGCTCTGCAGTATTCGCTCCCCAAACGCGGCTGAGACGTCGGCGGGATCTTGCTCGCAATATTTCGACATGCGGTCGAGTGCGATATTGATCGCACCAACGAGGTTTCCGTTGTAGCCGTGTGGGCTCCGTGCAGAGTCGGCCAGGGAACGCTGTTGAACCTCGGTGGTGTAGCGATCAATACCGCTGATCCCAAGGCCCGTGCTGTTGAGATACGCGGCAGCGAGCTCGAGTGCGAGCGGCCAGTCCTGCATGAATGCCGCGAGATCAGCAAGGCTAGATTCGGTGCTGCTGTGATCGGAGTCCGATAGGAGACGTCGGCGAAGCAGCTCGATCGACTGCGCACGATCCATCGAAGGCACTTCCACGTCGCTGGTCGCGGGGCCGTGCCAGCAGCCTCGCTCCGTGGTCGTGACGAGAACGCGACCCCAGCCGCGCCGCGGAACCCAGGACTGGACGAGCTCAGTGCTTACCGCATTATCGAGCACAAGCAGCCACGGCCCAGGGCACGTGCTGAGCAAGCTGTGTACGCGCTCACGCACGTCACCTTGGTCAGCGAGGGCCGGCGGTTGCTGTCGGCACGTACCCAACCATCTGCGAATCTCGTCTTCGACTAGCGCAAAGGAGCGATGCAGACTGGTGGTGTCGCTGGCCGATACCCAGAACACGCGATCAAACTCGTAGGCGCGATCAGCGGCCCAGGCCGCAGCAAGTGATGTCTTGCCGACCCCGGACAAGCCATGCAGCACGCAACAGGGCACTCCGCTGTCGTTTCCGGTCGTCGCGAGAGAACGGCTGATTATTCCGAGGAGATCTGCACGGTCTACATCAGGCACGACCGGAGCAAGGCCGGCGTGGACATCCCAATCGCGCTCGCCGACTGCCTCAGTGACCACGCGTTCATCTGCGCCCAACACCTCACGAAGTTCGTCCAGCGATAGCACTACGTTCTCAGGATGGGCGGCTCGATCAGCCAGGAGGTCCAGCAGGTTTCGAAACACCAGGCCGGTAGACCGTGCCCCCGCCCCTGCGCGGTATTGCGTTCGTAGCGAGCGGACGCGGAGTCGCAACTTTTCCTGATACGAGTCGATGGTTTCCGTAGAGATCACGATTCGAGCCCGCGTCAGCACGGATAGATGCGTAGCATCAGCCATCTCGAGCTGAGATCGCATGTCCGAATCACTAGCGTGCAAGTCGATGAGTGAGGCGCGAAGGTCTTCAGCGTCGCGATGATCTTGTTCCAAGGTGCTCGCGAGCTCACGGACCAAGCGTCCGGGGCGCCGGTTAGTCACGAAGTGGTAGTCAGGAGCCGCTGCCTGCTTGGTGGCGTTCCAGAGTTCCCGCCACACCATGGCGAACGAGTATGTCGACGAAGGGGCACCGCTCTTGACCTGGACGTCAAGCTCTGGCCGTCCATGGGAGAGCAACGAGAAATCCAGTTCGTTGAGTACCTTTCCTGTTGCCTCGTCACATCGGCTCTCCACTGCGACCGCGGTGACATGCTCCTGCCCGGACTCAATGGCCTGCAATGCGTAGTCGAGCGCGCACAGGTTCTGGTACCGCAGTCCTCGTGCGTTTGCGCTACCCCCTCCGATAACACCCACTAGACAGTCCCTTCTTGGCTTCATCTTCACGACGGCGGATGTCGATAAGGAATGAATCAACGTGGTCGAGGAATTTCGTCAGCGACCAAGTGGCTTTCTACCACGCGGCCATGACAGTAAAGGACGCTTGCAGGTGAGCTCTGGGCAGCTTGCCGCCGGAGCTCCAGAACATGTTCATCGCAGATCAAGATCGGTCCGTGGCCAGGTGACGACCCGAGGCTCAAGACGGATGACGCCGGTTTCCTCTGCTCAGAGCAACCATCTTGACGCCGTCGAGCTACTTCCGTGACCCCGTCACGCAGCTTGTCCCATGACTGGGTCGGCCGAAGCGCTGCTCGCACATCGGTTACCGCGCGCACCGAAGTCGGGATTCCTGGCCATGGAGGCGAGCTGAAGTCGATCCAGTACAACCGAAGGCAGCAAGCAAGAACCTCGCAGGTCAACGCTGAACGCTCAACCGTGGGCGGGCTCATGCCCAAATCATGAAGCACGGCCGGGGTCACGTCATCGGGAGTGCCAGGAACCCACCACACCTGGTCACTGCCCGGCTCGATCAAGCGTGACATCCCGACCGGAGCGCGTCGCCCGGTATCTATGCGTTCCAGTCCGCGCGCACGACTCCGTGCCCAGATCAGCGCCTCCGAGCACACCTCATCCATCCGGCATCTCCGTTCCAGGCGCACGACATCGACTGAACCAACCGTCTGTCACCCACGAGGGCACAACGCCCGGGTCAACGTCGAGACGCGGCCCCATGACACTTGTGCCCCGACAGTCAGCGGCTGCACGGTCCGGCGCAACGCGCCCCGAGTTTCACCCCTCGGGAGCTCACCGCCGAAGGCGCCCACTCCCCCGGCTGTAACTCCGCGGCACAACGCTGCTCGTAGAGCACCGGTTTGTCGGGGGACTGTGAGATAACCGAAGCGTGGAAGATCGGCCAGCCCACCGCGGCACGAAGCGGCATGCACGCCTGCGACACAACCCGCGCGGACCGTTGCTGTGGGTAGGTGACGACGAGGACTGGGAGACCGCACGTCAGAAAGACCAAGTACTGGTGTGCCCGGAGACTGCATGCGACATCGAGCTGGCCGCCGTCCATGCCCCCAGCAACCGCTATAACCCTCGGTTCTTCCGGTTCAAGTCGGCTTCGCGCATCTGCGGCCACTGGCCTGCCGGCAACCGCGGCGGCCCGGAAACCCCGCAGCACGACTGGGTGAAAGCGCGCCTTGCCCGCATCGCTCGACACCAGGGTTACCAAGCCACCGCTGAGCACTGGCACACCCGCGCCGACGTGTACGTCCATGAGCCAGCTTTCTGCCTGGAAGTACAACTGCGCCCGACCCAGTTCGCCGACCGCACAGCCAGCCGCCATCACAAGGGGACCGAAGTGTGCTGGTTCATCCGTGACGGCTTGGACTCCAAGAAGAGCCGCCAAGCGCTGTTTCACGGAAGAGGCGTGCGATTCCGAGTTGTCGATCGCGAGACGCATCGACCGATTGAACCCTGGAACGAACCCGGAAATTACGATCTTGACCGCCGCGCCGTCATCGAGGTGTGGGGCACGGTCGCTCGCCTGCCGCGCCGTGGGCGGGAACCTGATCCCACGGCGACCGGACCAGGTGTCTCCTGGTTCACCACGGGCACATTGAGCGGCTATCAGTTCCTCACAGAGGTGCTGTCCGGCCAACGCCGCTGGCACCCGGCCGGGCGCATCGGTAACAAGACCGGCCTGTGGGTGCTGGACACCGACGTCGCTGCCTACAACGAGTTCCGCAAGCGGCAACAGCAACACCGCGAACAACTAGCCCGAAAGGCCGAAGAGGCTGGCGGCCCTCAGCTATCCGGGGAACCGCAGACCGAGCCAGCCGAGCCGACGCCGCACATGCCAGTGTCTGCCATCCAGCGCCATGAGACGACACGGGAGATAGCCGAGCTCGAAGCGGACACAGGCCCAATCAACAAGATTGGTAACTTGCCGCGGGCCGCCGTTCCTGTGTATTCATCTGCTTCTAGGCCCCGGCCCCGGCCTCGGCGACGGCGTTGGTGGCAGTTCTGGCTACTATGGTGACGCGTATCTGTCCGTGTTGACGGTTAAAGAAAACCGACATGTTGCAGGGGTGCTCGCATGTCGGTGACTGTGATCGTGTCTGGGTGATCGAGGGCGAGATATTCGATTTCCTGTGTGTTCGCGTTCCATTGATCGAGGATGAAGAGGGCCAGTTGACCGCAGGTTGGGCAGTGCTGGGTAAGTAGGAATGGGCGCAGGAGTCGGTAGCGTCCGTAGGAGTCGGCGATGTAAGGGCTACCGGTTTCCAGAATCTGTGTTGTGTGCTCGTCAGTGGGGGAGACGATGTTGTGGTCGCCCATGAGTTCGCGGTAGGTGATTTGCGAGGTGTTGATGAAGCTGTCCCAGTGGCAGGCGTCGATATGGCGGAGAGGGTAGTCGACGAGCCATTCGACGCCGCTGAGAATGGTTTTCAGGTGCCTTCGGGAATTTCGAACGGCGTCGTTGATTTCGTGGGCTGCTGGTCCTCGGCCGTGGGATTTATAGTTGCGTCGTTCGTACAATTCGCGGACCGCGCTCGCCATGTCGGCGTCGGTAAAGCAGCGGAACCGCGTCAGTGGCGAGTCACTGGGAATGTCCTGCTCAGTGGCAGCTGTGGCGACCTCGCGGAGGATGTTTAGCCAGATTCCGAAGGTCATCTGGGCCATGTTCCCCTGGCGGACACGGCGACGTAGGGCATGGACGCGGTGGAGGGAAATTTGCGCTTCGCGGGCAAAGACAAGGCCGAGGACCGCGCAGTACGCGATAGCGGCCTCGGCGCACTCCAGAACCAGTTTGTAACCAGCCTCATCGGGGCGTGCGGCCTGTACCTCGCGCCAGCGTCGTGCGATCGGGTACGGCAGTGTGGCCCGTAGCCGCGAACCGACCTCGTTGACTGCACTAGCTGCTTCGCGTCGCTGCCGGGTGAGTCGGCCCGACTCGATCATATGGGCGCGTGCAGTTGTGGGGTCGGGCCACTGGAAGAAGCTGTGGACAGCGTCGTCGGCGTCGCGTTTCCAGGTTCCGAAACTTTCGGCTGCGCTGGTCAGTTCGGTAATGGCGTTGAGTGTCGCACTATCTGGCTTTGGGATGCGCTGGCGTTTCAGGATTTCTGGGGGGATAATTGCGAGGTTGTCTCTGCAGGTGATCCCGCCGAGCAGGTAATTGCTGCAGATATACCGCAGATAGAAGAATTCTTCGCTTGGGGACAACGGCTTGAGGGGGCGAAGAACAAGTAAGGAATCTGACGGTGTTCTTTGTTGTTCTTCCGATGAAATGATGATGATAGGCACCCGGTCGCCTGACCAAATTCGAGCGATTACGAAGTCGCCGGGCTGCAGCAAATCTTGCTTGCGAACGCGCTCCGGTGCGGAGGTGCGAGGGAAGGCGTAAGTGTTGGACGCTTGGATGTGGAGGTCGTACGCCGTCAGCGCATACGCCGTGCACTCATCCTGGCTGTCGCTTCCGATGGGCAGGGTTTGCCGAGTGCGCTCGTGGACGCTGAATACTTCCTCGAACGGGATACCGTCCATCGCGCCGGTCATATTCGCGTCCTGTGGGCCGTCATCCGAAGCAGGGGCCAGGCTGACCGGTGTCCTGGCATGTACTCGCCGCTCGGTTGACAGTGGATCTCTGTCGGAGCGAACAAGCAGGATTGGTGAAAATTGCGGGAAAAGATCAGACATGAACTGTGCAGTAGTGGCTATGAGCTGCAGGTCTAGCGCTGACACTACCTTGCTAAGAACGTGCCAGGTGGACGGGGTGAACTGTGCGAGTTGCCCATCGACGATGATGATGCCACGCCGCTGCCCGGTTTTTTCATCTTTCGCTTGTGCTAGATTCGCTGCGAGAAATCCGGTGACGACGTATGAGAGCAACTGAGTCAGGTCATCATCACCAGGGGAGAGCCCGCTTCGCCGTGACAGCGGGAGATGGCGAGCCGAAGCGGATGCGGAAGGGGATCGGTTGGGGGCGCAGACGTCGATTGCGATGTCTGCAGCCTCGAATACTCCCTGGAGTAACAGCTGGGAGGCGCCGTGCGTGGTGTGGATGTCTGTCGCTCTATCGAGTAGAGCAGCTAGTCGTTCGGTGCGTTGGTCCTCGTTGTGGTATTCGCAGGAAATCTGAAAGAGCTCCTTGCCTCCGAGTCCATAAGGAAGACCGTCAGGCAGGCGAGAGAGCCGCTGAGCCTCCTTTAAGGAGGCCAGTATACCTTCAATCATGTAGCCGAGGAGGTTGACCACCGATTGCTTCGTGGTGAGTGGGACGCCGTTCGTGGCCTCGGGCTCAAGAAGTGTGTACTGCAACTTCGCGTAGCGGTCCAGGGTGTCGGCTAGATGCGTTAAGCGCTCATCGGGGATGGTTTCGTGAAGCACGAAACCAATGAACTCTTTTTCGGTCAAATAGGGCAGCTTTCGGTTGCCAAGGGCGTGATCACCCATCCATTGGAACCAACGCGCGTTGAACCCGTGACTGTGTAGATGCTCCCGCCAGTCCTTGCGTGAACGTACCCAGGTCAGGTCTGCGTCGTCGAGAGACTGAAGCGTTGCGCCTAGCCGTGCACGCAACGACGAGACGTCTTCAGACGGCTCGCCATGGTCGAACGGCATAGATTCAAGGCCAAGCGCCCGACGTGGCTGAAACGAGTACCATGCCTCCATTAGGCCCTCAGTGCCTGACGAGTCCACCTGAGCACACACGATCCATCCAGTGATCAGTCGTGCACCGGTCTGTGGGTGCCGCCATTCCAGTACGATGTGACCCGTGCCCTGCTCAGCGCCAGCTCGCGCGACACGAGCGGCCGGCTGCTGTGACTGCCCGAGAACCGTCAGAATGAGCCACAGCAGCGTCGATTTTCCCGCACCGTTCTCGCCGGCGATCACCGTTGAAAGGGCTGGCCTCGCCTCCTGATCGCTACTCGCCGCATGACCAGGGACGCGCGTCTCGGACCACGTTTCCCGGAGATCGACAATTACATCGTCAAAACGAGCCTCGACAGGCCCAACTGACCGCAGACGTACCCGCATCAAGTCGTACACGTGTCATATTGTGTCACCCCTGCGTCACAGAAAGTGAAAGTGTCACGTTGATCGTGGCCAAGAGGCTTCCACTGACCAGTGACGCCGGACCTACGTTCGGCGTTGCATGCCTAGTCGCGGCAGACATAGCGGTACGCCGTCACTCTGTGCGCTGGTGTTAGCCGACCGCTCTTTCCGGGTCGGTGGTGTCGCAGACCGTAGCGCGGTCGTGGTCTTTGAGGACGCGGGCCAGTGTGCGGGCGCGGTCGGAGCCTATCTTCAGGTGGCGGCGCAAGGTGTCGGCGGACGCGGTCCGCCCGTGTCTATGCCAGTGTTGCCGGTTGACTGCGAAAGCTCGCTGTAGCAACGGATCCACCACGCGAGTATCTACCGGCCGGTCTTGTCCGGGCTCGGTGCTCTGTTCATTGGTGATGGCAGCGGACTCCGCATCGGCCAGGTCCGTGAAAGGAGATCGGTCTGTTGCGGCCAGTGAGCTGACGTCCTCCTGCAATGGCCTTGTGCTGTCGTCTCTGGGCGGCTTGTGTTCGGTGTGGCTCACCAGTTTGTGCATGAGCGTGGTGATCTCTTGCCGGTTCATGCCGGTGTCGAGCAGCCATGCCCATTCTGCGGGGACTTTCTTTCTCCACTGTGGTCCGTGGTGAGATCGTAGAATCGTTCTGGCATGCCGGATGCGGATTTCGTCGTTGAGTGCGTCGTGGTAGTTGGTGATGTGCCAGAGCACCATGCGTCGCCACAGCCAGAAGGTTCGCCAGGGTTCGAGGAACCAGCGCGCGAGCGGGATGCGGTCGCGCAGGGTGCCGGTGCGGGCGCCGATGCGGCGCAGCAGCACGGTGCGTGCGGCTTCGATCATGGCCAACAGCATCAGCGGTGCCGCCGTGTGCAGGCCGACGGCGACGGGATCCGGCCATCCTGCGGTTGCGTTGGCGGCGACGGTCCCGAGGCTCAGTAGCCGGACGAGTTGGCGCAGCCATCCGATAGGGCAGGTGATCCAGGTCAGCACGAGATCGACGAGAACGACGCCGAGCAGGCCTCCGTCGAGTCCGAGTGGAACGAGCTCCGGCAAGGGAAGGTGTCTGTCAGCCGCGACCGCAGCGAGCGTCCGATACGAGCCTGCTGCCCCGTAGGCGGCCAGTGCCACCCCGGCGACCAGGGAGCCCCCGCATGCCGCGATCTGTCCTCGGGACAACTTTGGTGCTGCTGGGCGGAAGGGATCCGTCATCGTGCACCTCCGTGCCGTGGACTGCGGGCGAGGGGGTGGGGTTCGCCGGTGAGTGCCGCGAGGGCGGCGGCGACTTCATCGAGGTTGGCTCGGACGTAGGTCGTGGTCGTGCCGGTATCCCCGCCGCTGTCGGCGTGGCCTGCGTAGGCTCGTGCGACGGCGTAGCCGAAGTGGCGTTCGACCCAGGTCAGGGTGGTGTGGCGCAGCCAGTGGGTGCTGATCTGCTGGGTGGCGACCCATGGCAGGTGGGTTCCGATCCTTTTCCAGAGGTGGTCGTAGCGTCGGGATGTGATCGGTTTGCCGGAGCGGTAGCGCAGCAACCGTCCGCCTTCGAGTGCGGCACCTCGTTGCTCGGCGTGTGCTTGCAGGTGGCGCATCAATGTGGGCGAGACGGGCTGCCAGCGGACCGTGTCGCCCTTTTCGTGCAGCGCGATCAAGCACTGTTGCGTGTCGAGATCTTGCGGGCGTAGCGCGAGGACGCCGCCGCGGCGGCAGGCGGTTTCGGTGTGCAGTCGCAGCAGCAGTGTGTCCAGTGCGGGATCGTTTCCGGTGGTGGCGGCCACCTGGTTGATCTCTTCCAGGCCGGTGTCGGGCAGGCCGCGGCGGGTGCTGGGCAGCCGGCGCGGTTTCGGGACTCGGCGGGCCGGGTTGTCTGATTCGGCGATCAGATCGTCGGCGACGGCGTGGTTGTAGAGGCAGCGCATCGCGGCGATGAGGTGTTCGGCCGCGCTGCGGCCTCCTCGGGCGTTGCGGCGAGCGACCACGTGTTCCCGGATGTGCTCGGCGAGCTGCTTGATCTCCAATGGCGTGGGTTCGTCAAGCCGCCGATCGCCCCACTGCTGTGCGATGCGCTTCCAATACGACGAATACACCCGGCGGGTGCCGTGAGATACCGCGGCTGAGACCTGCGGGATGTAGTCGGCGAAGGTCGGCGCCACCGAACGGTTCTGCTGGCCGGTGCTGAGCAGGTCCGCGGGTGCAACGCCCATTCTTTCCAGCACAAGACGCGCGGCTTCGAGTTCCGCGGCACCCGGGCGTTGTTCCGAACCGGTGGTCATGACAACTCACCCCCGGGCGCGGAAGAGTGGAAGGCGGTGACCATGGAATCGAGGGCGCTCATGGTGTAGATCACGAGCATGCCGTGCTGTGGTGCCGCTGCCAGCAGGACTCGGTCGGCTGTCTGCAGGTGGCACCACCGGCGTGCGGTGACCGGCAGCGGGATGTGGTGTCGGCGGGCGAGGCTGAACATCCCGGCCGGGTCGGGGAGCACCGCGATCGCGGACTCCGAGATCAGGCCGAACTGCAGCCGCTGCCCCGCGACCCAGCCCAACGCATCGATCACCGATCGCTCGGCGATCCGGCCTCGCTGGTCGAGAGAAGCGATCCGATACAGGGTGCGCGTCTCGCCAGGTCGTTCAGTCAGGTCCGGCACCGGCAAGCTGCGAGCAGGCTTGGTCCCGGACACAGCGCCATCGGACGAGGGCCGAGGGATCACTGCGGGAATGAACGTCTCAGCCACGGCCATCACCCCGGTCCATGCAGCGGGGTCCAGACAGCACGATAGGGCGACGGACGCACTGCGTCACATCGCCCTGTCGGCTGATAACTTGCTTCTGTTCGAGTGGGAGGGATCCCACCCACTGGTGTCCGAGGGGCGAGTTGCGCACTAACCACACGGATCCGGTTGGACATGTGACCGCGTAGAGCGGTGTCCTGTGCCGGGATCGCGAGGACTGCACGATTCGGGTCGGGCCACGCAACGAAGTTCACCGAGCGTCGTCGCTCGGAGGGCTCTTCGAGTGGTCTTATCTGTTCTGGCCCACCGGGCTTCGATCAACAGCTACAACGGGCTTGTGAGCGACGGTAAGCAATCTCGGCGGCTACGCGGTTTCCGCGCACTCACCCCTGAGCCGGTCTGGGCCGCCCTCGTCCAGCACGGTGTCCGCAAACACCACCACACCGGTGAGCGGTTACTGGGCCAGGGCGAGCCTGGGGGGTGGCTACTGGTGTGCCTGTCCGGTCGGCTGAAAGTTGTCTACACCGAACCCGACGGTCGCGAAGTGCTACTAGCCGTCCGAGGCCCCGGCGATCTGGTGGGTGAATTTTCCGGAAGAGATGGACAGTCGCGTTCGGCGACGGTGCAGGCCATCGAACCTGGGATTACGTCAAAGCTGGCCGATCATCGCTTCAGCGAGCTCGTCCAGCGCTTCAGCGTGACCGAACAGCTCACCGCCTACATCATGGGCAAGATGCGGGAAAGCGCGTCGCACGCCTGGCGACTAGCGCATCACAGCGCTGCGGCACGGCTTGTAGAACTCATCGAGACGCTCCTCAACGTCGCGGGTCCTGACCATCCCCACCCGAACATCATTGCGATGTCCCAGGAAGAGCTGGCATCAGCGTTGGGGTTGGCTCGTTCGGCGATCACCCCGGTCCTCGCCACGTGGAAGTCCGCAGGACTTATCCGCACAGCGCGGGGCAAGTTGCAGGTGCTCGACTTCGCCGCCATCAAAATGCAGGTTCTGTCCAGTACTGGACAGAACCAGCAATAAACTTCGGGGATTCTTTGTTCCGCCAAGCATCTGAGCCAGAAAGGCCACTGGTGGATCAAAAAGACACACACAGACTCGGTCACTACACGGGGATTCTCGCGATCGACGTACGCCGTTTTAGCAGTCACAACGACGTCAAACAGCGGAAGATCGTGGATCTGCTGCCCACGGTCCTTAGTGAATCGTCCGAACGAGCAGGGATCGCAGGATTGATGCGGGACAACGTCTTCCGCGCGTTCCGTGGAGATGGCTACCTCATCGGGTTCAACCCGGATCTAATGGTTGCCGTGGTGGACAAGTTTTTTGACTCTTTGCAGGCTGAGCTCCGCCGCCGCTCCGCAGAACTCCGATCAGCTGCAATCGAGCTCCGCATCCGAGCTAGCCTGCACCTCGGCCCGGTCCAGTCGTTCAACATTCTCGTGTCCGATTCGCCATCCGGCACCGTCATGGTGGAGACCGGACGGATGGTTGACGCGGAGCCGGTGCGAGCGTTGCTCGATAACTCGGACCCGAAGGTCACGCTGGTCGCTGCGGTGCTGTCCGAAGAGGTCATGAAGCAGGTCGTCGAATCAGGTCGGACCGCACGGCAGCCCAGCGAATTCGTGCCGGCGCCCCTGCGCGTTGAAGCGAAGGACTACGCAGGGAAGGGGTACTTGAGAGTTCCCGTACCCTCCGGAGACTTGCTCACGTCCGGCTTGTTGCACGGACAGCCCGAACCGTCCATCGAGGCTGCTGACCAGTCGGTAGCATCCAGTGGTCCGGCATCCAACTCGTTCACCGGGTACGCCGACAAGGTCATTCAGGCCCGTGATGTAGGCGGCGGAATCCACGATCATTCCGCGTACGCCGACGGCGGTATCGCTGTGCACGGCAACGGAAACGTGACCGCCGGAGGCGACATCGACAAGTCGGACAACAAGCAAGAGTTCTCCGGTCAATTCAACACTCAGGGGGATTCCAACTTCGGCCCATCCAGCGGTCGCCGCATCCGATCGAACCACGACCAGGCGGAACTCTGAGGTACCATGAACCCTTACGATATCGATGGCTCCGATTTGCCCGAACCTCCGCACACGCCGGATCCACCGATCGTTCCAGTGCCCCCAGCGGACCGAGAAACGCCGCAGAATGATTCGGTCGCCGATCTACCAGAGGAGAACCCGTCGCCCGAAAAAGAGGTACCAGCACAGCGTGCTGTAGTCGCGGTGGCCGGGCGCCACAATGAGACAGCAGGACGAGACATCGACGGATCCTGGTTCAAGGATGCCGATCTGCGCGGCGCCGTCATCGCGACTACACCGGACATCGTGGAGCGCCTGGCGCGATCGGGTATAGAGAAGCGAAGTGGCCGCGGTATTCAAGACACAGAGGCGCTGCAACGCCTGGCAAGCATGTACGTAGCGCCAGCAGGCTTGCTCGGGCGAACGCCGGAAGGCAAGCCCGACACGGCGTACCAGATCCTAAGCGAGCGCAGAGTTCTTTTGCTCACTGCACCTGGCGACAACTGTGGTCAATTTTCCGCGAGTCTCCGACTTGGTCAAGAGTTGCGGACGGAGAACCCTGAACTCAGCGTCTGTGAAGAGCTTATGGACCCGGACCTTGGGTTGGTCCCGGAGGGGTTCTTGGTCGAGAATGAACCCGCAACGCTCATAATCGACCTCCGTGGATTCGGCGAGCAAGATCTGCAAGTCGTCCATCGCACCCTGGTCGGTTTCAGTGCGCAGCTAGCGCGCTATGAGAGCTATCTGATACTGATCCTTCCTCCTGGGCAAGAGCGGGATTTCGATGATCGCTATCCAAACAGGATGCACTTGTTGGAGAAGCCTTCGTCCATAGATGTCTTCGCATGTCAGGTTGGTCGAAATGATTCTTCTGTGATTATCGAAGACACGGAAACAGCTCGCCAGCTCGAAAGCATGTGGCCGCCAAAGGTCAAATTCATCGCAGAAATCGTACGGGAAAGTATTGACCAGGGCGAGGCGCCGCGACAGGCGTTCCAGGAGGCACTGCAACGGGAATGCGCCAGCCAACCTTCGCAGCTCCGAATCGATATCAGGGAAAAGCAGCTGGCAGGCGACACCGAATGGCTCGCATTGCTGATCGCTGCCGCTCTGCTCGAAGGCGCTCCACTCATGCATATCGTCGATGCGTCGGACGAGTTCCTGTCATACAGTGAAGTTCGGCCGTCGGAAGATCTAGCACCACTGCTACGTCCAAGCCCTTACACTCGACTACTTCGCCTCGCGGAGGAGCCGCAGAAACGTTTCGACATCGACACGCGAGAACTTCAGCCGCACGGATTCGCCAAGCATGTGTTGCGACACTTTTGGCTGGAACACCCCGATGTTCGTGAACCCTTGGTTGAGTGGCTGGGCGAAATTCCCAGAGTCATGGCTGGACTCGAACGCCAGAACCTGGAGCAAATCGCTGACCGGGTTGCCGATCTTGCCTCGGAAAGCAACGCCAAGATCGCTATCAAGCTGGCGGCTCACTGGGCTAAGACCAAGGTGGGCGACGATTCCGGTGGACTCCGGACCTCGACCAGCCCAAGTGCCCGATACCGGCGGTCCGTCGCTGTGCGCCTTCTGACAACGACCGCGACTGACGCGACGATTGGCAGACACGTGCGTCACCAGCTCTGGGAGTGGTCACGAGGCAGCGACGCCGATTTGCAACTGCTGACTGCGGAGGTCTGTGCTGGATTCGGGACGTCCTTCCCTCGGAATGCGCTCACCCGGCTCAAGCACCTGGCGAACTCTGGAAACACGGACGTGCGAAACTCAGTGGTGAACGCCGTCCAGCAGATCGGTATCGACCTCGGCACGTCTAGGCTCCTCCGGTACTTGGCGGAGTGGTTCGATCGCGCCTCGGCAGCTCGATTGAGTGTGCTCTCGGAGAGCGTCAGGAACGTGCTAGGGGCGCGGTCCGACGACGTCGAGGCTGGTTCGGCCGAGTCGTTTTGGCGCCGCGCACTGGACGCCATGCCACCGGACGATCTGCGCCCGCTCGTTAAAAGCTGGGTGAGCACTGCGGCCGAACTTGACTCCGACCAACGTGCTGGCATGGTGGAACCGCTCGTGCAGGCCACCGATCACAATTCTGCACGGATCGCACAAATTTGGTATGCCAGCAGACTTGGCCCCACGTCTCTTGATCCGAGTTCGTACGAGAACGATCCGGTCACCGAGGTGATACATCAGCTTTGGACACGGCTTGACGAAGTCGACCCCATTTGGGCGCGGGAGTGAAAGCGTTGTCAGAATTCGGGCGGCGTCAACTGTGGCACCGCCAGTACGCACGAGGAATCCGTGAGCAGATGGCGGGCAGGGGCGATTTGACCGGATGGCCGCACGACAGTCGCTCTGATACGTCTCAGGCGCTGCCCAGCGCGGACGGCCACATGCACTTCCATGCGAAGATCTCGTTCTGGACATGGTGGGACGGCACCGAGCCATCCCCTCCGGCATTACTGGACATCGCCAAGGCTGGCATCATTCGTCGTGCCGAAAAGGTCAGCGTCCGGCGCAGTATCACGGACTGTGATCGACTACGAACGGAGTTGAACACCGAGCTTATGAACTGGGAGGCGGTCGCCGAGACGCAGGTGCACGTGCGTGGCCACTGTACGTCGGTCGATGCAGACCCGGATCTCATCGCAGCCGTGGATGAGCATGAGCAAGCTATCCGGCGTCACGTCGTCCAGTCCTGGTATGAAGAACGACGCAAGCAGCAGCAAAACCAGATGTGCTCACTGATCCTCGACCCACTGCGGGCAACCGCGTGGTGGTTGCTCGACAACCAGGACAAGCCTGAGGAAGCGGTGACCATCGCGCAGAATTTCCAGGAGCTGCGCAACATTCTGAAGCCCGCCGAACAAACAGATACTCCCGGAAAACTCGTCGATGAGCTCCTGATCCCGGCAGACGAAGCCGTGCGCCATCGCGTGATCCAGTTCGTCCGAAACTGCTTCCAGGAGCTCCATCGGGACGATCTGGCCGCTCGGCTCGACCCGGTTGACGACTGACGGATCCGACGCTCCGTGTGCCCGACCGCATCGTCGTCAGGTACACGGAGCCTTGCGCGCCATCGACATCACCGATTCTGAATCAGTGCCGGACAGGCCACTGCCTGTGGCATCGCACGAGACCACCGGCTGAGTCAGCACGACCAGGAATAGGTGACGTGCCGTGCTGGCCATGGCTTCTCCGAATGGCCATGACGGGCGCGGTGGAGATCTATTCAAGCTCAGGCTGGCCGCAAGTCTGGGTGTGCTGATCAGTATGCCGCCGTCATCCTCAGCGCCGACGGTACCGCCACGATGACCACGAATCTGAAAGACCAACAACCCGTTGTCCGGACTACGGGTCGGGAACTCGCATCGGCGTACGCCAGAGGGCGGATCCCACGGTGGACCTCATGCCCCTAGCGAGCAAGCGTGTCCGAGCGGGAGTCGAACCCCGACGGCCGAAGCGCCAAGTCACGCCCAGCAGGGTCCGGAACATGGCAACCTAACAACACGGAAAATACCTGGTCAGAGGATTGAACAGGGATTGACTGCGTGTCCGAGTCCGTTTTTGCGCGCTAACTACACGGATCGAGCTACCGGAGCCCAATTAATCCCCCTCTAAGATCGCTTCAAAGGATCTGATAGCCAGGTAAATTTGCACATCCGGCAATACTCAGGAATATCTTTCCCGGAATTGACAACGGCTTTGAATATTCCTTGGATCTGAGATGAGCATACCACGCATTCGCGACCCTTCCTGTCGGCCATAGGTCGGCGTTACGCTTTCAGCGAAACGCCACGTTTGTGAACCTAGTGCAGTTGCTCTTGTGGGAGCATGTCCGGACGACCGTTGATCAAAGAAGGGGTTCGCGGCTGTGGAAAAATTCCCGGAACCAAACGGAGAAAAATCTTCGCCGACGCGGAAAGCGAAGTCTGGGCGGACGCCGAAGCCCCGCCGAAGGTCTGCGATAGTAGAAGAAACTGAGCGATTGGAACACGAACACGAACAAATTAAAAAACAGGTTGAAATACTAAAAGTGCAAGCTAGCGACCTCGGATTGAACCTTTCCGCCCGCAGCCAGCCAGGGCGCGGTCTGCCGGGGCACGGCTTATCTTTGCATCTTTCAGATGGCGCACGTGCAACCGAAGTCCCGCTCAGGCTGGAAAAATCAAGTAGCGTGTCACAATTCATAGATGAATTATCCGCAGACCTGTCACTTATTCCGGGATACGCTGGTCTAATTCAAATCAAAAAGGGGTACATTGAGGTAATAATTGAAGACATCGGATCATCGCACACGTCTCAGAGATATGGGTATTCCTATACCTTGCCGAGGCAGATTTCCGGAGATGTGGGTCTTCGTAAACGAGCCAGCAGCGGAGTGACGGCGAAAGCGTCGCAACTTACTGTCGAAATTTCCTCACCAAGTGCACTGTTTGATGGGCTCGGGTCAAGGCTCTGTCCGCCCCCTATGGACTATTTCGCGTACGACGATTACCTAACCCTAAAGATTTCCGGGGTCAAGATTTGTGATTTGCCACATGGCGTGAAACTACTCGAGGAGATCGGAAATTCATTTTCCATCGACCTCGACGTCCGCTTCGGTGGAGGCTTTTCGATATCGCCAAGATTCGACTGGGAAAAGTTCTGGGATCGCAGAAATGAGGGCAGTGCTTCAAGGGTAGCTGGCAGCCTAATTGATCAGCCACTAAATCTGAGCATGAACAAATACGATGAACTGGCCACGAAGTACTACTGGCACGGCAGGAGGTCTGAGTCCGTCCCTTTGGCTGCGTTTCTAGCATACTACCAAGTATTGGAGTATTACTTCCAGCGTTACGTGCGTGAAGATGCCATCAAGCTCACTCGAATTAACCTAAAAAGTCCATCGTTTATGGTCGAAAATGACGACAACATTGCTCGGCTAATTCAGATATTCGAGGATGAGGTTCGAGCGAAGAGTAGTGAGCAGAATAAGTTGACCGCGACAATGCTAAACTGCGTCGATCCGGAACTTTTGGCTGGCTTTATTTCGTGCGATTCCATCCTTGCGCGTCATCTGGGCAATAAGGACCGACTTCCAGGGGTCCCCACTGTTCCTTCTAAGCTGTCTGGTGAGCAGCTCGTTGAGCGCGTCTCCGAACGCATCTACCGGCTACGGTGTCAAATCGTTCACGCCAAGGGTGATGCACGCGATGGTAAAGTGGTGCTACTGGCTCCGGGCACTCCGGAAGCAGTCGGAGTTCGTGAGGATGTCAAGTTAGTATCTCATGTAGCTCAGGCCGTCATGATAGCGAGTTCCACTTCAATAGCTTTGGATGATCGCTGATTCAAGCTACGATTGAGTGAAATACTGATGCATAATCTGAGATTTATGTAGTGCCACACATGCGGGCGTAAGCGGAAGCGGCAGGGAGTTCGAGTTGGCCGACCATACGGACGACTGAACGGTGTGTCCTTTCCGGTGATTTCGGTCGACCAAGACGGGGACTGGCGTCCCCGGTATCCCTGTGAGCTGGCACTGTAAGTGGAGAGCGAGCGATCGGCAGATCTACCGTAGTTTTAGTTTTTCTAAGGCGCGCGGGTTGGTTTTGGCGCTGCCCCGCTGCACCGAGTGGACGATTCCGTTGTAAACGAGGTCCCAGAGGTCGCGATTGGTTTGGATCTCCCGCAGGTTGATCGAGACCTCGTGTCCCTGCTTGTCCTTGAGTTCGAGGTCCCATGCGAGGCCGCCGCTGGCTCCGACTACTTTGACCTCGGCCAGTTCGTAGGTCTCGACGTAGCCGTTCTTGACCGCGAACCAGTCGGATCCGGCAGAGATGCCGACGCTTTTACCGATGAAGTAGAAGACGAATGGAGGCCAGACGATGAAGAGCCATAGCCACCACGTGCTCATCCAGCTGATTCCCCAATCCCGTAGGCACATGAAGGCCAGAAGAATCAGCATGAGAAAGAATCCACCTAATACTGATGTCGAGACACGGCCTTGGTGCCATTCGAGCACTGGCCCGTGCCCTTCTGGGGCTGCCGGATAGTCAGCCCGGTCCGGGTCATTCTTCACGTCACCGCTGTAATCGGCAGAGACCGGAGCACGCGGCGGACGAGGATTCCCGGTGAGGGAGTTTGGCTTGGGCGCGATTTCGGGCAACTTCAGCCTCTCAACAAGGAAAACGTCGGCGGTTTCTCAGTCTGGCCAGATCTCGTCGACCACGAAGCCGACGCCGATTCCGACGACACCGCCGACGACGACGCCGACCGGTCCGCCGATTGCAGCTCCTACGACAGCTCCGGATACGAACGAGGAGCCCCCGCTGACAGCGGCTTGTGTCGGGTCCTTACCTTGGCCGATGTCGTAGCCGACGCCGCCTGCTGTGATTCCGAGTCCGATCCACGGTAGCTTGGATGCGATCTTACCTGCGCCCTTGAGTACGGGACTTCCTGACTTGGGCGGGTTCGGTATCAGTTTTCTGTCCAGAACGCGGATGCCCGCTTGGATCTTCGGCGGGAACCGGTCAATGACACGGGCAGCACGTGATGCCATCGCGTTATCCATCGCGTCCTTGGCTGCGAGTTCGTTCGTGATCTGGATGCGCGCGGCTTGGGTCCGGTTGGCCAGGCTGAGGTTCTGGCTTGAGGTGAGGTGGGCGGCTCGTTCGGCTTTGCTGATGGCGGATTCGGCGAACTCGCGGAACTTGGTGGTGCGGACCGCGATCGCGCCAGCCATGCCCGTTGACATGTCGGCCAAGGTCAGCGAGAGCTTCGCCGGGTCCAGAGTTCCGGACAGGAACCGGATCAGAAAGTGCTGGGAGTCGGATTCCGTCTTGCGGGCATCCTTCACGATCTGTGAAGCCTGAGCGTAAGCCTGCGCCTTCTTCTCGAAAGCTCCCTGAGCTTGGACCGCTGCGCCGTGGTCCTGCTTCTGCTGCGGGGTTGCTGGCTTGTCCGTCGGTAGCGGAGTCGGATTCGCAGGAGCAGGACCCGGTTCCTGGATCTCGTAGCCCTTGATCTCCAGGCCGCCTGCCGCGGCTACGTCGCGAGCCTGCTGCATCTTGGTTCGGACGGTCCGTAAGTCGTCGCTGTGCGTCTCCAGCGCTCCGCACGTGTCGTTCAGGGCACCGGTGACGTCGTCAGTCATGCGCCCGAACTGGGTCATGAGGTTGCGGAACGCTTCACCGGCGGCCTCGCCCCACCCGGCTTCCGACTCACCGCGAACCGAGTGCACCTGGTCCGCGGTCGCGGAACTTCTCTCGGCTTGCTCACGCAGCCAGTCGCACGTGGCCGTCAGGCTTTCAGGGTCGCCCTCGACCTTGGTATCCAGCCCCACTGCGGTGTTCCCCCTCGAAGATTCTCAGCGCGGCTGCTCGGCCTTGAGCTCCTGCGCGTGGAAGGCAGCTGCCTGCTCGTAGTCGGTGTCCACGTACACGACGCGGCTCTCTGCGACGGAGTCTCCTGTCGCGCCTGCGCCAGTCGCGACATTGCCCAGCGCCTCGGTCAGCTGGGCCAGTGCGCCCATGATCGCACCGGTGACCACGCCAGCCTGAGGTTCCGGCGGCGCCGTCGCCGCGCCTTCCATATCTGCGCTGGCGTTGCGCAGCTTGCTGGCCAGCCCGCCCAGGACTGCGGGGTCGACTTCGCTGCCGCTCATCGGTTGCCCTCCTGGAACTTGGCCTTGCGCTCCTCAATTGGGAGCGCTGCGTCCCACAGGATCACATCGGCCCCGGACTCCTCCCGCAAGCCCTCGACCTGCCAACCGCGGACCGCTACCCACGCCTGTCCGTCACCGCAGCCTTCGACCAGCTCTTTGAGAGACGTGAAAGCCAGCAGCGCGCGATCTCCCGAAGCGGTCTGCCGTAGTTCCAAGGTCACCTCAGCGTCCCGCTTGGTCACTCGCGCGGACGGGACGTAGGCCGTCTCGGGCACATCGTCTTCACCATCGAGCGCCGCCATGTTTTCGGCTCCGATCACCGACGGCGCAGCGTCCTCATGCACTCGCATGAAGTCTCGGTCCCCATAAACCAAGCGGGCATCCCTCCAGATGTCGATCCAGGTCGGGACCATACCCACGAGATCATTAACGTGGGTGGTGGACCTGCGAGGTAACCCGATTGGATCAAACACACCTGGGCGGTGTGGGACACATTTGCGACGTCGGTCACTCGGATCCGTCCGTTTCGAGTCAGTCCTCCGTTGAGCGGTTGGGCGTCTCGGTCGTTTCGTTGCCGACACCGGTCGCTACGGAGTCCGTCTGGACCTGGACAAGGATCGGGGGACCAACGATCGCTGGCTTCTCTTCGTAGACCTCGTCCACGGCTCTGGTTCCTTCCTGGCGGATGTGGGTGGCGTCGCCGGTACGTGCGCCGGTGTGTGTTGCTGAGGAAGCCGACGGTCTCGGTATCTACGGCCTGCGGGGTGTCCTTCGTCCGTCCCAGTGGTGTCCCGCGAACGGCTGTGGCTCTACAGCCCGGGACAGCTTCGGTACGGCCCTGAACTGCGGTTTCGATATTTGGGACGGCGCGCGTCGTCCGTCCTGGCTGTCCCGTGGGGGCTTCCAGCGGCTTGCGGAGAGACAACCTTGGAGGGACGGGACAGCGTCCCGGCGAATTCGCGAGTGCCAGGCGGGCGTGGTCGCGCTGGGCGTCGAACTAGCTGCGTGCTGACAGGCATCGCAGAGAGTTCGCCTCGGGCGTCCAGTTCCGAGTGGTGGCGTCCCGACCAGCCGCCGGTGGACGGGAGTGTGCAAGCGGTGGCCGCAGGCGGCGGCGGGAGTCGGGCCGCTGGATGACATCGCGACCAGGTGCCAGCGCGATTCACGGACGCTGATCATCCAGGCATAGCGGCTGTGCATGGCCGGTCACGCATGCTCGTCGGCCAGCGTGACGCGAGCGGATGGCTGGGCCGCGGAGTGCTCGATTGCGGCAGTGGCGAGCAGCAGACACGGGACGCAAGGTCCGCATGGCGCCACTTGGCCGGGACTAGGCGTTGCGCCGGGCTCTGCTGCTACTTCGACGGTGACGGCGTCGAATTCGCGGCGGCACCACGAGCGGATTCGGTCTCCGATGGTGTGGCGGGCGCAGTGGGTGACTCGTTGGGCTTCGCCGACCAGGCCGGGCTTGTACTGGAACCACTGGATCGTCTCGGACACGCGACTGCTCCTCGAAGTTGGGCCGCGGGCGGAACCGGGGATCGGGGGTTTGCCGGCTCCGCCCGCGGTGGGTCCGGCGGCGGCGCGAAATAGGCGGAGCGCTCGCCGTCGGACGACTCAATGGACCGTGGGTGTTCGGTCCGTGTCAGACTGAAATCAGCTTGTTGCTGCTGAAATCGGGGCGGAACGACGTCGGGGCGACTTGCGGACGACACGAGGCGACCTCTTCGGGGAGGGGATCGACGGTGTGGAGCTACCGGACGGTGCTCGAACAGCGGATACGTGAGCGGCGACTGACGTTGGAGGAGTTCGCCGAGTACGCGGAGGCGTTCGCGCGCGAGAACGGCGAGGTGGGCACGCTCGGGGTGCGGCACTTGCAACGGCTCGTCGCTGGGCGTGGGGCTCATGGGAAGCAGCTGGGGAGGGTGCGGCCAGCGACGGCGAGGCTGTTGGAGCGAATCTTCGGCGACAGCATTGAGACGCTGCTCGGCGAGCCCGAAACGCACTCGGTCGCCTCGGGAGTCCCTACAGCGGCGCCCCGCAGCGACGACCGATCGACCCCGCAGCGGACAAGCGCTGAGCCAAGCGCGGGTTCCGGGATCGAGGCGCCGACTGCGGCCGGAGGTGAGGCGTCCGGTGATCTTCTCTCCGCTTTCGATTGGCTCGATCAGCACACTGGGTGGGCGACCGGGGCCGCCAAGCGGAAGGTTCGATCCCGTCTGTCCCGGCTGAGCGCGGGTGACCTACTCGACCGGAACGCCCGGCGGTCTCGCATCGGCCGGAACGCAGTCGCCGAAGCTCTTGCCGAGTACTACGGGCGGAGCCTCGCCAACGGATACTCGATCCACCGCGCCCGAGTGGATGACCGCGAGGTCGGAACCAGCCTTCTCACGCGACCGGACTGGATCGACCTCGCGTCACCGCTCACACCGGAAGGTGATGCGCTAGCACTGACTGAGCAGCACTCAAGCCCAGCGACGAGTCCGATCGACAGCCGGAGAGCTGTTCACCGACTCGCCGAAGCCACGGCGCTCGGCGTGCGGATGACCAACGCGCCGCTCTACCGTCTCCACGATGTCGACTTCACCGGGGGCAAGGTGAACGGCTCGCTCAACCTGGCGCCTTTCGTCGAGTACGCGCTCACCTCGGATCTCCTCGAAGGTGAGCTGCTGGACGCCATCAGCCAGGGGCAATCGATTCGACCGGGAGAGTTACCGCTCCGGGACGCATACCTACCGGATTTCCCAGGTGTTCTCGACCTATCCGCACGGAAGTGCGTCGGTGGAGTCTTGGCCCTCTGCGCGGTCGCGCGACCAGCCGACCCGTACCGAGGTTCAGCGGACTTCGCGCTTCTCGTTCAGGAACGCTCGGGGAATGTGCTCAACGCGACCGGACAGCTTGCCGTGATCCCGAAGGGGTTCCACCAGCCGTTGAAAGAAGCTCGGGCGGAAGCGCGGATCGGTTCGACGCTACTTCGAGAGCTCGAAGAGGAGCTGTTCGGCCGGGCCGAGGTCGACGGCACGGCTGGAGAGCCGCGCGTGGCCGCTCCGATGCACCGGAGCCGACTATCGGAGCCGATGCGCTGGCTGCTCGACGAGCCCGGTCGGCTGCGAAGGGAGTGCACCGGGTTCGGGTTCAACTTGGTGAGCGGGAACTATGAGTTCGCCAGTCTCGCCGTCATCGACGACGAGGAGTTCTGGAAGCGGTACGGAGGCGACATCGAGGCGAACTGGGAGGCGTCCGGGCTGCGGCTCTACTCCACACTGGACCGCGAGCTGTTGAACCAACTGATCGCTGACGAAGCGTGGAGCAACGAAGGTCTTTTCGCGCTGCTTCAGGGAATTCGCAGGCTCGGCGAGAGCGATGATCCGCGCCTCGATTTGCCCACAGTGGACGCCGAGTTCACGACGTCGGCCAGCGGACGGTGATCACCACCGCGTCAGTCAGCGCTTCCCACTTGTGCTCGTGTCCCGGACCCCAAACCGCGTAGTCGCCCTGGTGCTCAAGCGTGATGCTGGTGTCGGCGAGGTCGAGCCGGAAGCGGCCCTGGACGAGGAGCAGCATCGTCGTGCGGTCGGCGTCGGATGCCCACTCCGTACGCGACTCGCCGGGCTCGTGGATACCCCACTTCACTTCGGCGTCAGTCGAGTGACGCACGTCCTCTTCGGGCCTGAAGTGGCCGAGCAGCCAGCCGCGGGTTTCCTTGCCGTCTTCGGCGGCGTTTCCGCTGTACCAGTTGTCGCCCACTACTGAAGCTCCCATCCGATGTCCGGCAGGTCCACTCGCTCGCCGCCGAGGTCCGCGAGCCGCCGAAGTCCTTGCAGCAGCGCGAACAATCCTTCGTCGCTCCACGCTACATCGCGCACCAGATCGGCCAGCGCTTCGCCGTCGAGGCTGGAGTACTGCCGTAGGTTCGCCGTCTCCCAGTTGGCTTCGACCTGCCCGCCGAAGCGGTTCCAGAACTCCTCGTCTTCGACGACGATCAGCCCGGCGAACTCGAAGTTTCCGCTGACCAGGTTCAGGCCGAAACCGGTGCATTCCGTCCGCAACCGACCGGGCTCGTCGAGCAGCCAGCGCATCGGTTCGGAGAGGCGACTCGGGTGCATCGGGTCGGCCTTGCGCTGGTCGCCCACGGTGTTGTCGATCTCGTCGCGGCCGAACAGCTCCTCTTCCATCTCCCGTCGTAGCGTCGCGCCGACCTGCGCGTCCGCGCGCACATCGGTCAACGGCTGATGGAAGCCCTTCGGTGTGACGGCCAGGCGTCGGGAGGCGTTCACGACGTGGCCCGAACGCTCCTGGACGAGCAACAGGTAGTCGGCTTCACCACGGAGTGGGCTCGCCGGGCGTGCGAAGGCGCACAAGGCCAGCGTGCCGCCGGAGCAGAGCCGCCCGGACGTGTCGAGAACCGATGCCACGTCGGGTAGGTGGCGGTCCCGTAGCGAGAGCGCCCCCGGTTCCGGCGCTTGCCCCGAGGTGAGCGTGTCGACCAGTTCGGCTTCGAGCAGGTCCATCGTCAACGCGTACTCGACGAACCGCGTCATCCCGAGTGACCCGCCGACCCGGCCACCACCGAAGTCCACGCCGAGCAGCCGGTACAGCGGCATGTCGACCATGCGGATGCCGAGCGTCAGCGTCTCCGCCACCCGGTCGACGGCGCGCGAGGCGGCTTCCTCGTCCAATGACAGTTCGGCGTCAGCCGCAGTCGAGGCGCGAAGCCGGTCGTGCGACGCGATGAGGGGCGCGTTCAGGTCGAGCCAATCCGGGCTGGTGAGGATGCTCGTCGCCGACTCGTGGTCGCCGTATCGCGCGCTGTAGAGCCCGTGGGTGTCCGGACGGTTCCGGTAGTACTCGGCGAGTGCGTGCGCGATGTCGCGCTGATTCACGCGCCCGCGCTTCTTTCCGCGGTCCTCCAGCGAGCGCGCGTCGAGCTGGACCAGCCGCGCTGCGGTCTTCCGGCGCGCGGTGCCTGGTTCCCAGTCTGCCCGGTCGTCGATCCAATCCATCGCCGCACCGATGTTGCGATCGGCGCTCAACCGGGCCTCGGCGTCGGTGGTCGCCGGATCGTTGTTGGCCGCGCCCGCATCCGGCGAGTTCGCGGTCAGTGCGGCGAAGCGGTCCTTCACCTGAGCCGAAGCCTGCTCTAACACGGTGTCGAGGAGCTGTTGCATCTCGGATTTCGGACGTAGGTCCGGTTTCTGATGCCACCCGGCCACGGTCCGCACACCGATTCCGAGGTGCTCGGCGAATCCTTCATTGCTGAGCCTCAACGCCGCTTGTAATGCGCACGCCGTCTCGCCCGTCCAACCGCTGGTCAGGTCCATCGTTCAGCGCCTCGCAAAGCCGTTGTGCACTGGTTCCGCACTGCTCCTGCACTGGAAGTGCGTCGAATCCGCATGGGGAGCGGCGGTGATTCCAGATGAAATCAATGGCATGGAGAACACCACGGCGACGAATTCGCCGCTACCGGTTCGGACGGACATTCTCGGCCACCGTTCTCAGGTCGGTCTTCAAGTCGTCCAGGCGCTCGGTGATCTCGGCCAGGCGGTCTTCGACGGCGTCCAACCTGGACGCCAGCGAGTCACCGCGGCTGGTGTCTTCGGCCTGCTCAGGTGGCGTGCGCCCGTTCAGCACGGCGTCCAAGTGCTGCGGATGCCACCCGAGGGTGGTGGACAGGGACTCCAGCGTTCGCGCGCTCCGCCGGCGCTCCACCGTGTGGTGCTGGATCTCCCTGACGATCGCTTGCGAGACGCGCGATCGGTCCGCGAGTTCCCGTTGGCGCCATCCGAGCGCGTTGACGCGCTCGTTTATGGCCTTGGCGACTGACGCCCAATCTTCCGACACCTATTCCTCCGCGCTCCGCCTCGGCGCCGAGGTTAACCGTTCTCGCTCTTCCTTCCACCCGTGACACCGCGCTTTTCGCGGCACGGCGAACGAACACGTCCATTCATGCGCTGATTTCATCAACATAATGATGAAATCATTAATCCAAGGGGATTTTTGATGCGATCTGCTATTCGTCCCGCCGACCGTTCGACCTTCTACACGGTTCGGCAAACCGCTTCGATCCTCGGCGTCGAGACGGCGACCGTCTCCCGCGCCGTTCGCGTCGGGAACCTTCGTGCCGTCCTGCGGCGCGGTCGGCTCGTCGTTCCGGTCAGTGCCCTCACGCGGCTGCTCGGCGAGCCCACCGAGACCCGTTTCGGGGGTGGCCGATGAGCACGCCGTTCAACGACCTCCGGCTGATCGGGATCGCGTGGCGGCTGGACCGGCTGCGCTGGGTGCCGAGCGACTCGCTCGCCGAGATCGTCGGCCGTGATGGGAGCTGCATGACCAGCGACCCGCACGACGAGCCACCCGAAGAGTCGCTCTCGGATCGCGAGCTTGCCGCCCGGCTCTGCGAGGGCTGCCCGGTTCAGGGCGAGTGCCTGGAACTGGAACTCCGCACCGCTGGTGAGAACACCGTCGGCGTCTTCGGCGCACTGCCCGAGGACGACCGGCGCGACCTGCTCATGCATTGGCTCCAGCGCGGTGAACGCGCCGAGGGAGGTGACTGACCATGATGCCCCAACTGACCCCGGTAGAGATCCTGATCGGTGTCGCCGTGCTCGTCGCCCTGGTCGCGCTACGCCGGGCCAGCGCGCGGGCCGCCCGGAAAGCGCACGACGCTGCGCAGGTCGGCACACGACTGATGTCGCTCGCGAGCCGCGTGCTGCTCGGCGCGGCCGTGATCGTCGGTGTGCAGTGGATCGTGATCAGCCACGTCGAGAACCGCGCGCTGCTCTGGACGGTGCTCGCAGTCCCCGCGCTGTTCGCCGCCTACACCGTGACCAAGGCGTTGACCGTCACCGTCGAGTCGCCGCGCCGGAAGGGCGGCCGACGATGAACCGGCGGGATGTCGAGAGCGGGCGGCACGGGCCGCCCGCCTCACCCGAAGTCGAGACGATCGAACGCACCCGGTCGCAGGTGGACCGGTTGTGCTGGACCGGAATCCTGCTTGGGCTTGCATTCACCATGACCAACGTCCAGAGCTTCGCCGCTGCCGGTGCCGCGGTGTGGTCGCTGCCTTGGTGGGCCGCGTGGCTGCTCGATCCGATGGTGTCGCTAGTGCTGCTCGCGGTCCTCCGGGCCGAGCAGGTCACCGCCCGGTACGGCATCCGCACCGGCGGATGGGTTCGTGGCGCGAAGTGGTTCACGCTCGCGGCCACCTACGTCATGAACACCTGGCAGGCGTTCGCGGACTCCTCGGCGGCCTTGGTGGTGCTGCACTCGGTGCCGCCGCTGGTGGTGTTCGTCGCGGCCGAAGCTGTGACCGACCTGCGCGACAAGCTCGGCGAGGCCGCGCGCGGTATGGCCGTGAACGTCAATGAACGCCCCGCTCCGGTCGTGGACGAGGACCCCGTGCCGAAGCGGCGGGTGAGCTTCGACGAGTACTTGGAACGCGCCCGGTCGGCGTGGACCCCCGGAACGGCCGTCACACCCGCTTGGGTTCGGGAGGTCGCCGGTTGCTCGCGTGGGCTGTCGTCCCGGCTCGCCGCGACGCTCGCGGAGGAGGTGCGCGAATGAGCACGGAAGAGAACGCCGCCTCGTCCGGGCACGTCGAGCGGCACGTGTTCGAGGCGGACCTCGTCGATGATGTGCCGCCGGTGTCGAAGCCGAGTCCTTGGCGACGCTTTACGAGGTGGTGGCGAAGCTCGACGCACGTCCCTGCCGGGCTCCGTTCACGGGAAGCCGCGAAGAACGCCGCGGTGAATGCCGCTCTGTTCCTGCTCGGCTCGCCGAAGTCGTTCATCGGCGCGGTGTGGCGCGGCTTGGTGATGGCCGTGCGGGCGTGGCGCCGGTGGGTACGCGTCGTGGACTACCGGGAAGCGGCTGAGCAGTCCGAGAAATTGGCGGACAAGTTCATCGAGATCCGTGAACTCACCTTGTTCCGGTGGAAGCTCACGGGTGCCGTCGCGGTGTTCACGGTTTCGGCGCTCCTCGTCGCGGATCTGTGCTTCGGACCGGTGGCGCTGTGGGGATCGGGCACTGTTGCCGCGGTCGCTCTCGCCGTCACCGGTCGCCGGAAGGAAGGCGTACCCGGACGTAAGTCCGTGCTGTCCGGTCCGCGTTCGTTCGCGTGGACGATGGAGCCGCAAGTACTTGTCGATGCCTTCCGGGACGCGAAGCTGGTTGGCAAGGACGAGTCGCTGCGCTTGGTCGAGCGTGCGGCACGTGCCGGTGACGGCTGGGCGATCACTGTGGATCTCCCGGCCACCCGTAAGGCGGCCGACGTGGTGAAGAACCGGGAAGCGCTCGCCTCCGCGTTGGCGGTCGATGAGGTTCAGCTCGTCGTCGAGCGGGTGCGCGGTCGTGGCGGGCACGCCGGGCGGGTTTTCCTGTGGGTGGCGGATGAGGACCCGTACGCCGGTCCGCCGGTGCGGTTCCCGTTGCTCGAAGCGGAGTGGTGGGACGCCTGGCGACCCGTCCCGTTCGGTTTGGACGCCCGGAACCGGAAAGTTGACCTGCCGTTGGTGTGGACCTCGCTGCTCGTCGGCGCGATCCCGCGCCAGGGCAAGACCTCGGCGGTCCGGGTTCCGGCCGCCGGGCTCGTTCTCGACCCGCACACCCGGCTCTACGTCTTCGATGGGAAGGGCGGGAAGGATTGGGAGGCCGCCGAAGCGGTCGCGCACCGCTTCGTCTGCGGCGACGAGATCGAGCACACCAACGCCGTCCGGGACTACCTCGCCGAGTTGGTCACCGAAGTGCAGGGTCGTTACACCCGAATGTCCAAGTTGGACGACGAAGTATGCCCGGAATCGAAGATTACCCCTGCCATGTCGAAGGATCCGATGCTCGGGATGCCACTCACGGCTGTGATCATCGATGAAGTCCAGGTGTATCTGGAGAACCCGGAACGTGAGGACGTGGGCGGGCGCAAGACCACGCTCGGCGGGTACATCGCGGACCTGCTGACCTACCTCGCCCGCAAGGGGCCGGCGGTCGGCGTGGTGGTCGTCCTCGCCACCCAGCGGCCCGACTCGAACACGATCCCGTCCCGGTTGCGCGCCGTGCTCGGATCGCGGTTCGCGCTGCGGGTGATGGACTGGCGGGACTCCAACATCGTGCTCGGCGAGCAGATGAACACCCGAGGATTCGACGCCTCGACGCTGCTCACGCACCACAAGGGAGTGGGCATACTCCGGCCGGACGGCGACACCGACGCGGGCGAGGAGACGTTGGCGCTGACGGTCCGGACCTTCTACCTGCTCAACGCCGAGTGGCGAAGCATCTGCCAGCGCGGCCGAGCGCTCCGTGAAGCGGCCGGAACGCTCACCGGCCATGCCAGCGGGGACGACGCTCACAAGGCGATCGACGAAACCGCAGTGGTGAAGGCACTCGGCGCGGGGACCGCTCGCACGCCGATCCCGGAGAACCTGCCTGAACCGCTGGGGTCCGTGTGCCACTACCTCGGTTCGGAACTCGACGAGCGGGACTTCGTACCGTCCGGAGAACTGACCGCCGCGCTCGGCGTGGTGCCCGGCATCTTCGCGCAGCAGATGGGCGACCTCGGCTGCCGACCCACTCGCAACCGGGTTCCCGCCGACGACGGCGAGACCAAGCGGGTTCGCGGCTACTTCACCGCCGAGATACGCGCAGCTGTCCAGCGCTTCGCGGCTGATGAAATCGGCTCCGAGGAGGAAGCGGAGGACGACGAGGCGTGAGCAGCGCGGACGACAGAAACGAGACCATCGCCATCCGCGTCCCAGCTGAAATTCCGGAGCTCAACCCGCAGACCTGCCGCGCTCTACTTGCCATACTGGTCGACATCACTACGAGCGAGGCCCCGGAGTGGTCTCGGGAGGGGAGTGCACGTGACTGCTGAAATCAGTGATCCGTGGGCGACGCTCGACGACCTGATGGGTGTGGAAGTCGTCGAGCCCGTTGACCACGCGATCGGTCCGATCGCCTTCTACGGACGGTGCTCGACGGAGGACAACCAGGACCCGGAGACCTCGCACGGCTGGCAGCTCGACACTGCGCGGAAGTTCGTCGAACCCCTGGGTGCGACCGTGGCCGCCGAGTACTTCGACATTGGGCAGTCCCGTTCGGTCCCGTGGGAGCGTCGAGACGAAGCCGGACGGCTGCTCGCGGCGTTGAAGAACCCGAACCGCGGGTGGAACGCCGTTGTGGTCGGCGAAGGAACGCGGTGCTGGTTCGGCAACCAGTTCTCGTTGATCGCCCCGAAGTTCGCCGCGCACGGAGTCGAACTGTGGGTGCCGGAGCTGGGCGGCAAGTTCGACGCGCGCAACCCGTCGCACAAGATGTTGATGAGCGTGCTCGGCGGCATGAGCGAATCGGAGCGCCAGCACGTGCAGGCCCGTGTCCGGGCAGCGATGGATGCGCAGGTCGTCAACGAGGGACGTCACCAGGGCGGCCGGGCACCGTTCGGGTATTGCACTGCGGACGGTGGTCCGCACCCGAACCCGCGCAAGGCTGCTGAGGGCTATCGGCTGCGTGTGCTCGTGGTCGAGGAGGCGTCGGCCGAGGTGGTACGGCGGATCTTCGCGGAGTACATCAGCGGTAAGGGTGATCGGGCGATTGCGAACGGTCTCAATCGCGATGCCGTTCCGTGCCCGTCAGCGCGGCGACCGGACCAGAACCGACACCGGCTCGCCGACGGATGGCAGGGCAGCACCGTGCGCGCGATCTTGGAGAACCCGCGCTACACCGGTTACGCGTTCTTCGGCCGATGGACTCGGCAGGAGACGCTGATCGACCCGGACGACGTCGCGGCCGGAAGCGCGGTCCGGTTTCGTCGATCGAGCCCCGACCGCGTCGTGAGATCGAGAGAACCGGCACATCCGGAAATCGTCTCGATCGAAGACTTCACCCAAGCCCAATTGCTGCGCCGCTCGAAAGCCGCAGGAGGGCTCAAGACCGCGCGCAAGACCGAACGCAGCGGCCGATCCACCAAGCACGTCTACCTGTTCCGGGGACGAATCCGCTGCGCGCTCTGCGGACGCAAGATGGAAGGCAGCCCCCGCGCGCACGGCATGTACTACCGGTGCCCAGCCCGCACGCTCGCGCCCGGCTCACCGGCGTTGGAATCACACCCGCCTTCGGTCTACCTGCGAGAAGATCTCATCCGCGACGCGGTTAACGGCTGGCTCGGTCGCCTGTTCGACCGGAGCAACGTTAACGACACCGTCGCGGCCCTGGTTGCCTCACAGGGTGCCTCCGGCGGTGTCCCGAGCGAGAAGGGCCGGTTGAAGCAGAGGCTCGCCGACGCAGAGGCCAGGCTGAGCAAGTTCCACGCCGCCATCGGAGCGGGAGTAGATCCGGCCGCGATGGTGGAAGCGATCAACGCCGCCCAGAACGAACGAGCAGCGCTCAGAGCTGAACTCGAACACGCGCCCACTCCCAGCACGCTGACCGACGCCGAGATCCACGCAATGATCGACTCGCTCGGCGATGTCGGCGCGGCCCTCTCGCAGGGGAAGCCGGAGCGCCTGGCGGATCTCTACGCCGCCGTTGACCTGCACGTCCACTACCAGCACGAAGACCGCGCAGCCGACATAAAAATTCACCCGGCACGAAGCCGGGTGAATAGTGTGCGTGTCCGAGGGGGGACTTGAACCCCCACGCCCATTAATAGGGCACTAGCACCTCAAGCTAGCGCGTCTGCCATTCCGCCACTCGGACGCCTCAGTGCCGCCTGTCTTGCCCGGCGGCCTCTGCTGTGTTGTGTTCATAGATTAGCTGATCCATTTCGAGGCCTGAGACCCACCCCCCACTATGGGGCTGAAGTGATAGAAAGGCCTGGTGAGTGAGCACATGGAGAGCGCTGCGGGTGATCTTGAGGCCGGGTTGCGGGTGGCCGAGGACGAGGTCGTCGGGCTGGCCAGTGACCTGATTCGGATCGATACGACGAACACGGGTGATCCGGCGACGCTCGCGGGTGAGCGGGTGGCCGCCGAGTACGTGGCGGACAAGCTGGCGGAGGTCGGGTACGAGACGACCTACGTCGAGTCCGGTGACCACCCGGGGCGCGGGAACGTGATCGCGCGGTTGCCGGGGTCGGGGTCGGACCGGGGTGGGCTGCTGGTGCACGGGCATCTCGACGTGGTGCCCGCGGACGCCTCGGAGTGGTCGGTTCACCCGTTCTCGGGTGCGGTGCAGGACGGTTACGTGTGGGGGCGTGGCGCCGTCGACATGAAGGACATGTTGGCGATGAGCCTGGCGGTGGCGCGGCGGTTCAAGCGGGACGGGATCACGCCGAAGCGGGACATCGTGTTCGCGTTCCTCGCGGATGAGGAAGCCGGTGGGCTGCAGGGCGCGCAGTGGCTGGCGGATCATCGGCCGGAGCTGTTCGAGGGCTGCACCGAGGCGATCAGCGAGGTCGGCGGCTATTCGGTGACGTTCCAGGACGGGGTGCGGGCCTACCTGGTGCAGACCGCGGAGAAGGGCATCCGCTGGTTGAAGCTGCGCACGCGGGCGCGCGCGGGGCACGGGTCGATGGTGCACGACGACAACGCGGTCACGCAGCTCGCCGAGGCCGTCGCGAAGCTGGGGCGGCACCGGTTCCCGCTGGTGCTCAACGAGTCGGTGCGGGAGTTCCTCGACGGTGTCACGGAGCTGACCGGGTGGGACTTCCCGGCGGACGATCTCGACGGTTCCGTGGCGAAGCTGGGCAACCTGTCGCGGATCGTGGGGGCGACGCTGCGGGACACGGCGAATCCGACGATGCTCACCGCCGGCTACAAGCACAACGTGATCCCGTCGGTCGCGGAGGCCGCGGTGGACTGCCGGATCCTGCCGGGGCGCGAGGAGGCGTTCGACCGCGAGCTCGCGGAGCTGCTGGGGCCGGATGTCGAACGGGAATGGGTCGGGCTGCCGCCGGTCGAGACGAAGTTCGAAGGCCGCCTGGTGGACATGATGAGCGCGTCGCTGATCGCGGAGGACCCCGCGGCGAAGACCTTGCCGTACATGATGTCCGGCGGTACCGACGCGAAATCGTTCAGCAGGCTCGGGATGAACTGCTACGGCTTCGCGCCGCTGCGGCTGCCCGCGGAGCTCGACTTCAGCGCCCTGTTCCACGGGGTGGACGAGCGGGTTCCCGTGGACGCGCTGCGGTTCGGCACGCGAGTCCTGGACCGGTTCCTGCGCGAGGCGTGAGCAGCACGAGGAGCGTGCAGGTGTGCAGGGGATGAAAAATCGCCCTGCACCCGCGGCGTTGCTCGGGTTCGGGATGCGTTGACGTTCCTTGGCAGGTTCGCCGGGTGGCGGTGGTGTCGAACGTGGGAACGGGACTGCCGCCGCCACGCTGGCGCTGGGCGTGCGGTGCCGGACGGGAGGTCGGTGCTTCAGGGCGAGGCCTCGCTCGTCGTGGCTGGTGACCGGCCACGGGTGCCGTGAGCGGCGGAGGACCGCGGAAGTCGCTGGACGGACCCGGGGAACCCGGAATGGTGCGGGCGTGAACTCCCGTTCACGCCCCGGCGACGCGCGGCGGCGGTCAAGGCCCGCGCTCATGGGCGAGCGCTTCGGTGATCATCTGATGACCCTGCTGCTCGAATCGTTCATCGCCGACTCGGTAGGCCCAGGCCGCGGTAGCGATGGCTTCGCGGATCTGGTTGCGCCGCCACGCCGCCGATTCCCGTGGATCTCCGCCGTAGCCCTCGCGGAACGCGACCTCGAGCGCAACGTCACCGCGGAACTGCTGTGCCGAGAGCCGCGCCCAATCGGTGAACGCCGGACGCAGGTCGGCGCGGCCGAAATCGATCGCACTCACGGTTCCCCCGCACATCAGCCAGTTGCGGGGCTGCCAGTCGCCGTGCGTCGGTACCAGCCTGCTCGGCGGTGTCGGCCACGATCGCACGAGGGCGCGGAGCCGGGCAGCGACACCGGGAGCGATCCGGTGGGGCGCGTCCAACCAGCGCAACGCCTTCTCCTGCGCCCGCGCCTCGAACTCGGCGTCGTCGTGGCCCTCCTGATCGTGCAAGCGGGCGAGCAGTTCGCCGGCCTGCCGGTAGGTCTCCGGCCGGCGCTCGGCGTCGGTGCCCTCGACGAGACGTCCGGGTAGGTACCTGGTCATGACGAGCTTCGCGGCACCATCGGTCCGGACGACCTCCGGCGCCCGGCCGGACGCGGTCCACGGCCGCAGCCACTCGTGGTGAGCCCGAATCTCCCGAGCGATGTGGTGATCGTTCTCGTCGCCGGCTTTGACGATGTAGCGCTTCCGGTCGTGTCGGAGTTCGAGCACGGTCGTGCCGACCAGCCCCCAGCTGTGATCGGCGATGACCTCCGCGGCGGGCAGCCACCCTCGTACGAGCTCCTGTTGCCGACGGGAGAGCCCGTCGATCCTCTCGTTCACAGTGCCAGGCTAGCCAGCGTCAGCCGGTGGGTTCGACAGCGCGCGACGTGCCGGCACCGCGTCCTCGCCGATGATCCGGGACGAGCCCGCTGGGCTTGCTCGCCGACCGTCCGAGCCGATGTCGCGTTGGTGGTGGCCCGCGGGGGACACCGGCCGCCGGTTCTCGCGATTCGGCTTACACCTTCGAGACGTCCTGTTATCTTCGAATCTTCGCTGACAGATCAATCGTCGGCGTGCGTGGGCGGGGCGGCGCGTTGCTCAGCTCGCCGAGTTTCCGGATCTCGACAGCGCCCGAGCACACCCTGACGGACGGTTCGGGCCGCTGGGGAAGCAGCACCGATGCGCGGTGTTCCGTCGGTGCCGCAACGGAAATCCCACCTGCCACTTCAGTGCCGCACAGCACCACCGGGGCTCACGACTCGATTCCGAGGGGGAGAACAAGGTGACCGAAGTCAGTCGCGAACAGTCCGCGCAGTGGCTCCCGATCGACCAGGAGAACAACACCCGGCTGGGCCGGGACATCATCTTCGACTATCTCAGGACCGCCGGTGTCGACCGGCTCTACGGGGTGCCGGGGACCAACGAGATCCCGCTCATCGACGGTACCGACGTTCCGGAGAACCACGTCGAGTACGTGCCTTGCCTGCACGAGAACATCGCGCTCGGTGCGGCGATGGGCTATGCGCGGCACCGGCGGACCGATGCCGGCGAAGTGGTGCCCGGCGTGGTCGGGTTGCACGTCACGCCGGGGGTCGGGCACGCGCTCGGGAACCTCTTCAACGCGTTCCGGTCGAACATTCCGCTGCTGGTGCTGTGCGGGCAGCAGCACAGCAATCTGCTCATCCAGGAACCGCTGTTGGGCTCCGACCTGGTTCAGGTGGCCCGGCAGTACACCAAGTGGGCTTACGAGGTCCGCGGCCCCAACGAGATCGGCATGGCGATGCAGCGCGCGTTGAAGACCGCGCTCGCACCACCGATGGGCCCGGTCTTCCTGTCGATCCCGTGGCAGTTCCTGCTGGAGCAGGGGGCCGATCCGCAGCGGGGCCGCTTCACCCGGATCGCCGGGGAGTTCCACGCGCAGCCTTCCGAGCTGGACAAGGCCGCCGACCTGCTGGCCACGTCGCGGTATCCGGTCATCGTCGCCGGGGACGGCGTCGGTGAAGCGGGGGCGTGGCGCGAGCTGCAGGACCTGGCGACGGCCATCGGTGCGCCGGTGTACAACGAGCAGCTCAGCAGCTACCTCAACTACCCCCATCACCTGGCGCATGCTCGTGGCGAGCTGCCGAGCGCTCAGCAGCAGGTCCGGCAGGTTCTGGGGCGCAAGGATTCGGAGGCGGTGCGGGACACCGCGTTCCTGTGCGGGTTCAACGCGCAGGCGCAGCTGGTGATCTACAACTGGGACGACGGCCCCTTGATCCCGGGGCACCTGACCCAGGTCTACCTGCACAACGATCCGTGGCAGATCGGCAAGAACCACTACGGGGCGGCGGCGGCCCTGGGCGACATCAAGGACGCGCTGCCCAAGATCACTGCGGCGGTCAAGACCCATCCCCGGTACGACAAGGCGCACGTGGACGGCCTGAACGAGGAGTTGGCGCAGGAGGACCGGGCGCTCGCGGGAGATTTCCAGCAGCGCGCGAAGGAGATCCCGGAGCGGGGCGTCGCTCCGGCGATGCTCGTGGACGCGCTCAACGCGGCTCTGCGCGACCACTCGGTCCGACTGATCAACGAAGCATGTTCGGACACCGCCGATTTCCAGCAGGGATTGGCCTTCGACGCCCCGAGCAGCTACATGTCCTCCGAAGGCGGCTCGTTGGGGTACTCGATGCCCGCCAGCCTCGGTGTCGCCGACGCGGTGTTCGGGTCCGGTGCGGGCGCGGCGGCGGACGGCAAGCGGCCCCTCGTGGTCAACGCCGTAGGGGACGGGTCGGCGCTGTTCTACCTGAACACGTGGTGGACGGCGGGCAAGTTCCAGCTCCCGGTGCTGTACCTGATCACGAACAACAAGCAGTACAAGACGCTGCGGGTCGGCTTGGACGTGCTGCGGAAGTCCTACGACTGGGAGCCGAGCGGTGCGGCCGAGTACCTCGAGCTCGACGGGAACCCGCAGCTGTCGTTCGTGGACCTGGCAGCGGGATTCGGCGTCGACGGATGCCTGATCGACTCGGCGGGCGACCTCGAGCGGGCACTGGCCGACGCGGTTCAGGTCGTCGACGGGGGCGAGCCCTACGTCGTGGAGGTCCTCACCGACCCGGCTCTTCCGGACATGGACGAGGTTGACATCAACGTGGACGGGCGTCTCAGCACGTCGCGGGGGAACAGCGCCATCTGGAACTTCGGGCCCGCCTGACGACGCCGCCGACGGGCCGGTGGGTCAGCGCAGCTCGGTGCAGGGGGTGGCGTCGGGGGCCTCCGCTGCACCGGGCTCGACCCGGATGTCGGAGAAGGTGATGTCCATGCGCCGCTGGGAGTAGACCAGGAACGGCGTGTTGACCTGCTTCGGGTCGAGGCCGGCGGAGGTGAAGCAGGACAGCGGGATCTTCATCGTCGTCGGCTGCCCCACCGGCAGGTCGCCGAACAAGTCGGTGGCGGGGAGTTCGGCGACGCAGGGGAAGTGGCAGTGGACGGCGAGTTTCGTGTAGCCGTCGGTCGGTGGCCCGTGCAGCACCGCGTCGAAGACGAGTGCGCCCCCGTGCTCCGCGTAGGACGTGAGGTCGATGGCGGCTTCGGGGTTGGCGGTCTGCAGGTAGAACTGCGCCGGTTCCTCATCGGTCCAGGTCACCCGGAGGCCAGCGGCGTTCGGGTCGGGCTCGGCCGTGATGTGCGGCGGCTGTTCGGTGCCGCCCGGTTCGAGGGCGGTGCCGTTCCAACCGTCGGAGTCGGAGCCCACGTATCCGGTGAACGGCGCGACGGGGTCGCCGTCGTAGATCGGGAGCGGGTCGCTCGGCGCGCCGGAACCGGCGGTGGCGAACAGCGCCACGGCGGCGCCGACGACGAGCACGGACGCCGCGCCGATGGTCGGTACGAGCCACTTCCGGCGCGGCGGTGGCGCCGGGGCTTCGATCACGACCGTGGGTTCGGCGGATGCCGGCTCCGCCGGGGCCGGTTCCGATGGGGCAGGTGCTGGGGCCGGTGGTGGTGGGGCCGCGGGCCGGGGCCGTGCGGAGACGAGGGCGGCGCCGAGTGCGACGGTGAACTTCGGGTGCAGCGTCGCGCGCACGGGTTTGTTGAACTCCGCGGCCACCGTTTGGGCCACCAGCGGGACGCGGGACGAGCCCCCTGCCAGCAGCACCGCGGAGAGGTCTTCGACGCGCAGCCCGGCGGAGGCCGTGGTGCGGTGCAACGCCTCGATGGTCAACCGGACCGAGGGCTTGATCATCTCGTTGAACTCCAGGCGCGTGATGGTGACGTCGCGCGTCCCGGAGGGCAGCGGGACCGACAGCCGCACGTCCGGCTCGGTGGAGAGGTCTTCCTTGGCCCGCACGCACATCGCTTGGATCGCCGCGAGCGCGACCGCGGCCTGCGGGTCGGCCGCGTCCAGCTCGCTGACGGCGCCGTCGAGCCGCTGATCGATGTGGGCCGCGAGCACCTCGTCGAAGTCGATGCCGCCGAGGTGCTCGATGCCTTCGGGCGTACCGAGGATCTCCATCCGGCCGCCGCGCATCCGCAGGATGGTGGTGTCGAAGGTGCCGCCGCCGAGGTCGTAGACGGCCACCACCTCCCCGTCGCCGAGCCTGCGTTCGCTGGAGTAGTGCGTGGCCGCTGCCTCCGGCTCGGTGATGAGGCTGAAGTCGTCCACGACCGCCAGCCGGGGGACTTCGGTGAAGTGCTCGCGCCGGTACGGCCCCCAGATCGCCGGGTGGGTCAGCACGACCGACTCGGGACGGCCGCCGACGAGGGTGCTCACGGTGGCGAGCACGTCGCGCAGCTGCGCGGCCATCAGAGCGGCGGGGGAGTAGCCGGACCCGCCGAGCACCAGCGAGGTCGGGTCGCCGAGGCGGCGCTTGAAGTTGCGCGCGACCAGCTTCGGGTCGGACACGGCGTGCAGCGCTCTCTCGCCGGTCAGCAGGCTGCCGCCCGGGGCGGGGTAGGCGACCGACGGGACGGTCATCGAGGGCGACATCTGCACCATGCGGGTGCCGTTCGGGCCGCTGATCGCGGCCGAGGTGAACGAGGTTCCGAGATCGATACCAACGCTGTAACGCACTATGCGTGCCCCTTCACGTCAGTGAGGACAACCACCGTAGTGCGATCGATCGTAGGCGGAGCACGACCCGCGCAGTGATCAATACCGCAGTACTGCACGGCACTCTGCCCTTTCGGGCGAAGTGGTAGCGGAATCCTTGTGGTTCAGCGGATTCGGCGCGGCCGATCGGCGGCCCCGCGCATCCCGGTCGCCCGGAGACGCGCGGGACCGCCGGGGCGCCGCGCTCAGTACGTGATGTCGGGGAAGTCGCTCTTGGCGGTGGTGAACTGCTCGTCCCGCTCGGCGGGCCAGCCGAACGCACGGGTGGCGAGCTCCTTGAGGTCCTCGCCGGCGGCGCCGCTCATGAAGTGCACGAACTCGCCCCAGTTCAGGTCGCGCTCGAAGTCCTCGCCGGAGGCGGGGAAGTGGCGGCCGAGCAGGTCGAAGTAGCGCACCATGACCTGCGCGCCGCCGTGGTCGCGCCACAGCGGGTGGAACCAGTCGCGGAACCAGTGCGTCTGCTCGCGCGGGAAGTCGTCGGTGTGGTCGTCGGCCATCATCCGGTCGTGGAAGTCCGCGGCCTCGGCCTCCATCCCGAGTCCTTTGTAGACGTCGTAGATGTAGAACTCCATCCACTTGCTGTCGCCCCAGAGGGAGAACGCGGGGGAGCCGTGCTTCCCGGAGGCGATGAGCTCGACGATGTGGCCGGTTTCGTGCGTGACCAGCTCGTACTGCGGAGTGGTCCAGTCGTTGCCGCCGACGTCGCTGACGTTGCGGAAGTCGTGCGACTCGTCGTAGATGGTGGACGGGTGGCCGCCGCTGTGCTTGCCCTCGTGGTGGATCGAGTAGAGGCGGTCGGCGGTCATCTCGTTGCCGTCGTTGCCGTAGGTCCGCTGCGCGTACTGCCACATCGAGGTCATGAACGGCAGCAGCCATTCGCTCGCGGCCGGGTCGACGTCCTGGTCGAAGTAGAGCGCGACGGTGTCGTTGTGCCCGGCGAGCCGCAGGTCCTCGGCGTGCTCGAACCAGTGCTCCTTCCAGGTCTCCGGCGGCGCGTCGAGCCTCGGTGCGGGGGCGGCGGAACTCGTCGCGGCTGCGGCCCACGCCGGAGCGACGATCGCGGACGTGAGCGTCGTGGCCAGGAAGGTTCTTCTCCGCACGGTGGCACCTCGGTGTCGGGCCGGTGCGCCCGGTGCGCACGGCAAGATCGTTATCGTGTCGCCGGGCGGGTGCGGACGAGCGCGGTTGGCGAGAAGTCGCCGGTCCTCTCGGGGAGACCGGCGCACTCGCTGGGGGCGTGCGGCGCAACCGGTGGATCGGGGTGCTCAGTCCCAGGTCACCGGGAGCGAGTGCACGCCGTAGATGATCATTCCTGTGCGCAGTCCGATCTCGTCCGCGGACGCGTCCAGCCGCAGGCCGGGCAACCGCGCGAGCAGTTCGGCCAGGCCGATGCGCAGCTCGACGCGGGCTAGTTGCTGTCCGAGGCACTGGTGCACGCCGTGGCCGAAGGCCAAGTGGTGGTTGCGCGTCCGGGTCAGGTCGAGCTCGGCCGGGTCGGACCACTGGCCGGAATCGCGGTTGGCCGCGGGCACCGAGATCATGACGGTGTCCCCGGCCGGGATCGTCACGTCGCCGAGGGCGAGGTCTTCGACGGCGACCCGCACCGGGCCGGTGTGGATGACCGACAGGTAGCGCAGCAGCTCCTCCACCGCGGTGTCGATCAGACCGGGATCCGCGCGCAGCGCGTCGAGCTGCCGCGGGTGTTCGAGCAGCGCGTAGGTGCCGAGGGCGAGCATGTTCGCGGTGGTCTCGTGCCCGGCGCCGAGCAGCATCGTGGAGATGTCGACGAGTTCCGCGTCGGTCAGCGGCGGATCGGCGTCGCCGTGCACGAGGCCGGAGATCAGGTCGTCGGCCGGGTGCGCGCGCTTGTCGGCGACCAGCCCGCGCATGAACTCGTAGAGCCCTGCCTGCGCGTGCAGCCGTTCCTCGTCGCTCGCGTGGAGGTTCACCGCGACCGCGGAGCGCTCCTGGAACTCGGCCCGGTCCTCGTAGGCGACGCCGAGCAGTTCGCAGATCACCAGCGACGGCAGCGGCAACGCGAACGCGGACACCAGGTCGGCCCGCGGGCCGGCGGCCCGCATCGCCTCGATGTGCTCGACGGTGATCTCCCGGACCCTGGTCTCCAGGGCGCGCATCCGCCGCACGGTGAACTGCCCGACCAGCAGGCGGCGCAACCGGGTCTGCTCGGGCGGGTCCATGAAGATGAACAGGCCGTCGTTGCGCGGCTGCTCGGTCACGGGGCAGCCGCCGCGGCCCGCCGCCGCGGTGGCGCGCTGCTGGACGACCTGGTTCGGCGTCAGCTGCATCGCGTTGGGATGCCGGTGGGTGTCCGCGCTGAACCGGTCGTCGGTGAGCACCGCGCGGGATTCGTCGAAGCCGGTGACCATCCAGATGCGCGCCCCGTTGAGCAGTTCCACCGGGGAGACCGCCGCCCGTTCGTGCAGGCGGTCCAGTCCTGGTGGTGGGGAGAAGGGGTTGTCGCCGCGCAGCAGCAGTTCCGGCGGCAGGGGCCGCTGGATCAACCGGTCGGAGTCGGTGGCGGGCGACCGGTCGCTGGTCGTGCTCATCGAGATCCCTTCGTCGTGCAGCGGCGGGGCCGAGGTGGTGCCGTCCGCTCCGCGGCGCGAGCGCACCTACCGGGCCGTACCGCGTGATCGTCCTCTGTCCGTCGGGCGAGGATGATCGAAGCACGCGTCACCGGCACCGCGGTGGAAATCAGCCCGATTGCGCGGGCTTCGGGAGCGATGGCACCCGTTCGGGCTCCGGCGGCGGTCCTGGCGGTGTGCCGTCGCCGAAGGGACGTCCGCCGAGCCGTTCGCGACCGTGCGGGGTGAGCCAGCCGGAGAGGTCCGGTCCCTTCGGCACGATCCCGGTCGGGTTGACCTCCGCGTGCACGCCGTAGTAGTGCTGCTTGATCTGCTCGAAGTCGATGGTGTCGCCGAAACCGGGCGTCTGGAACAGGTCCCGGGCGTAGGCCCAGAGCACGGGCATCGCGGCGAGCGTGGACCGGTTGCACTTGAAGTGCCCGTGGTAGGCCGCGTCGAACCGGGCGAGGGTGACCCACAGCCGGACGTCGGCCTCGGTGATCGTGTCGCCGACCAGGTACCGCTGCTCGGCGAGCCGCTCGGACAGCGCGTCCAGGCGCGCGAACAGGGCGTCGTAGGCCTCGTCGTAGGCGTACTGCGCCTTGGCGAACCCGCACTTGTAGACGCCGTTGTTGACGTCGTGGAACACCTGGTCGGAGATCTCGGCGATCTCGTCGCGGCGGTCGGCGGGGAACAGGTCCGGGGCGCCGGGGCGGTGGTGGGCCGTCCACTGCGTGGCGAAGTCGAATTCGAGGTCCTGGTAGGCGTTGGTGACGACCTTGCCGCTGGAGATCTCGACGACCGCGGGCACCGTCACGCCCTTGTCGTAGCCGGGGATCGCGTTCTCGTAGGCCTCGCGCAGCCATTCGATGCCCAGCACCGGGTCGACGCCGCCCGGGTCGTTGTGGAAGCGCCAGCTGCGCTCGTCGTGCAGCGGCCCCGCGATCCCCAGCGAGAGGACCGGCTCCAGGCCGAGCAGGCGCCGGACGATGACGGTCCGGTTCGCCCACGGGCACGCCCGCGCGGCGATGAGGCGGTACCGGTGCGGTTCGACCGGCCACGGTGAGGAACCGTCGGCGGTGATCCGTTCCTGCACGCCGAGCGGTTCGCGGACGAACTCGTCGGTCGAGGACTGCGCGGCTCCCATGGTGATCAGGGCTCCCTTGCGGCGTCGGTGATCCGGAGGTTCCGCTCGGCGGCGTCGCCCGGCACCGGGAACGCCGCTGCTACCGGGCGTGATGGTACGTCGCCGCGACGGTGCGGCAGGCTTCGTCGGCGGCGTTTCCCGGCGGCGATCGGGTGAGCTCGCGCGGTCAGCCGCTGAGCACGTCGACGAGCACGGCGGCCTGGCTGATGTCCGGGTGCTTGGTCCCGGTCAGCAAGGTGACGCGCCGGTGCTCGGCGAGCGCGCGCAGGTGTTCGAGCGCTTGGGCCCGTTCCGGCTCGTCGAGTTCCGCGCGGTAGCGGCGGCTGAACTCGTCGAACTTGTCCGGGTCGTGGCCGAACCACTTGCGCAGCTCGGGTGACGGCGACACGTCCTTGCACCATTCGCTGAGCCGGGCTTCGTCCTTGCGCACGCCGCGCGGCCACACCCGGTCGACGAGCACCCGCTCCCCGTCCTGCTCGGCCGGTTCGTCGTAGACGCGGCGCACTCTGACGTCCGGCTCCTTGTTCGCCATGGTGACTCCCCTCGACGTGTGCGGGACGTGGGACGCGTTCACGACGTGCCGACGAGACCGGTGAGCGGCACCGCCGGGTCGGCAAGCGCTGCCGGATCGACCTGGTCGCCGGACCGGACCAGCCGCTGGACGGCGTCGTTGACGTCCCAGACGTTGACGTTCATCCCGGCCAGGACGCGGCCCTGGGACAGCCAGAACGCGACGAAGTCGCGGGCGGCGAGATCGCCGCGGACGACGACATCGTCGTAACCGTCGGGCTCGACGTGGCCCGCGTATTCCATGCCCAGGTCGTACTGGTCGGTGAAGAAGTAGGGCACCCGGTCGTAGGCGGCGAGCGGATCGCCGAGCATGCCGCGGGCGGCGGTGGCGGGCTGGTCGAGCGCGTTGGCCCAGTGCTCGACGCGGATGTGGGTGCCCAGCAGCGGGTGGAAGGCGCGGGCGACGTCGCCGGCGGCGTGCACGTCCGGGTCGGAGCTGCGCAGCGCCGAGTCGACGACGACGCCGTCGGACACCTCGATCCCCGCCGCGGTGGCAAGTTCGGTGTGTGGCGTCGCGCCGACGCCGACGATCACGGCGTCGCAGCCGATGCGCCCGCCGTCGGTCAGGAGCACCTCGGTGGCCCGCCCGTCCCGCTGGACGATCGTCTCGACGCCGGTGCCCAGGCGCAGGTCGACCTCGTGTTCGCGGTGCAGCTCGGCGAACACCGGCGCGATCCGCGTGCCGAGCACCCGCAGCAGCGGCAGCTCGGCGGTCTCCACGACGGTCACGGCCGTGTCCGCGGCGCGGGCTGCTGCGGCCACTTCCAAGCCGATCCAGCCCGCGCCGATGATGACCACCTGCTCGGCGGACCGGAGGGCGTCCCGGATGCGGTCGCTGTCCTGCACGCGTCGCAGGTGCAGCACGTTGTCGGCGTCCGCGCCGGGCACCGGCAACCGGCGCGGCGCGGAGCCCGTGGCCAGCAGCAGCTTGTCGTAGCCGACGCGCTCACCGCCCTCCACGACGACCTCGTGGCGCTCCCGGTCGATGCCCGTGGCCGCGAGGTTCAGGCGCAGGTCCACTCCGTGCTCGGAGTACCACTCCGGGCGGTGCACGAAGATCGTTTCTCGGTCCGCCTTGCCCTGCAGGTATTCCTTGGACAGCGGCGGGCGTTCGTACGGGCGCTCGGATTCGTTCCCGATGAGCGTGATCTCGCGGTCGAAGCCCTCGTTGCGCAGTGCTTCGGCGGCCTTGGCGCCGGCCAGCCCGGCGCCGATGATCACGAAGCCCGGATGTGCCATGGTGCTCCCGTCCGCGTTCCCGAGTCGCTGCTCGCCCGGTGCCCGACGAGTCGCGCACCGCGCCTGCGCCGGATCGGACCGACCCTGCTGGGCTCGGCTTTCCCGTTCCACCGCACGCTGAAACGGCACGTTCGTCCGTACCTCGGAGCTCCCACGGCCCGTGCGAGCGAGCGGTTTCACCGGAACGGACGGTGCGAGCCGCACCGGACCGGGGGCCGCTCCCGATACGCTCGTCGCCGGTTCAGGAGGTCCGCGATGCTACGGCGAACCGCTGCGCGTCCTGGGTGGCTCGGGTGCGTTCACCGAGCCGCGATGCGCCCCGGCCGCCGAATCCGCCGCCCGTCCAGGAGGTCGAAAGCCGTGACGACGATCGATTCGGCCGCGCTGGAATCGATGCACCAGCTCCGCACCGGCTGGCGCACCCTGGTCCTCGACTCGGACCCGCGGGCCGACGTGCGGGACCTGCCGGGCGTGGCGGTGCGCTGGGCGGAATCCCGGTTCGTGTTCTGGAACTGCCTGACGCTGACCGAGGTCGGGGCCGAGCCGGACCTGCTCGCCGAACACCTCGACCGGGCCGCCGGGATCATGCGGGAGAAGTCCTGTCCCGGATTCCTGTGGGTGTTCGAAGACCTGCTCGCGCCGCACGCGCGCGAAGCCCTGCCTGCGGCGGCCGGACGCGCGGGCCTGGAACTCGCCTTCTCCGGCACGGGCATGGCGGGCGACATCTTGCCCCTCCCCGAACCGAGGCACCCGGAGTTGACCTTCGTGCGGGTCAGCACCGAGGAGCGCCTGGAGGCCTACGCCGACTTGAACTCGCGCGCCTACGGCTTCGCCCTGGAGGACGGGCGCGACGGGCTGGCGGGGTCAGAGCTCTGGCGCACCGGGATCCATGCCTACCTCGGCCTCCAGCACGGGGTTCCGGTGACCGCGGCAGCTGCGCTGGAGTGCGACGGCCGGTTGTTCGTCGTGCTCGTGGCCACCGCGCCCGAATCGGAGCGGCAGGGCTTCGGCGAGGCCGTGACGCGCAAGGCGCTGCACGAAGGGGCGCTCGCCACCGGGTTCACCCGCGCGACGCTGCACGCCACCGCCGCGGGCGCGCCGGTGTACCCGCGCATCGGCTTCGCGCTGAACTCGCCGATCCGCTTCTACGCGACCAAGACGTCCTAGCCGCGAGGCCGCCGATCCGCGGCCGAGTGGATCACTCCGCCGGGAGGCGCGTCCTGCTCCGCAGGACGGCGGCGGCGCGTTCGCACCAGTCGCGGTTCTCGGATTCGAACACCCGGCCCCGCAGGCACGTCAGGTACGGGCCGATTCCGGTGCCGCGAGCCAGGAACTCGTCCTCGTCGAGGTCGCCGCGCATCGTGGCCAGGAGTCCGTCGAACAGGTCGAGCTTGGCGCGCGAGGCCTCCGCGCGTTCTTCTAGCCTGCTGATCAGCTCGGCCGGGTCGACCGAGTCGGCGGCGGCGACCTTGACCAGGAGGTCGTCGCGGATGAACGACGGCTTCGACGGGGTGGCCGCGAACCGCTGCAGCTCCGCCGAACCCGCGTCGGTGACGGTGAACAGCCGCTTGTTCGGCCGGGCCTCCTGGACGACCTCGCGGCCCGCGACCAGCCCTTCCCGCTCCAGCTTCGCCAGCTCGGCGTAGAGCTGCTGGGGCAGCGCGTGCCAGAAGTTGGCCATGCCCATGTCGAACGCCTTGGCCAGCTGGTAACCGCTGCGCTCGCCGTCCAGCAACGCCGCGAGCACCGCATGTCGCAGAGCCATCCGCACTCCTCTCTGGCCGAAGACACCCGCTCGACACTATAGTCAATTTTCTGACTAATCACATCGTTGACTGAGGAGTTCGAGTGGACACCATCGAGCGCTTCCGCGCCGCAGTGGAGCACCACGACGCCGACGCGCTGGAGCCGCTGTTCGCCGCCGCTCCGCGATTCTTCAGCCCCGTCAAGTTCCGGCCGTTCGAGGGCCGCGACCTGGTGCTCGGTGTGTTCGGCGTCCTGCTGCGCCGCGTGTTCGAGGACTTCCGGTACGTCGGCACCCTCAGCGGCGAAGCGGAGACCGACGCCGACGAGCACACCGACTCGCACGTGCTGATCTTCCGGGCGACGGTCGGCGGCAAGCAGATCCACGGCATCGACCTGATCCAGCTCGACGAGCACGGCCTGATCTCGGAGTTCACCGTCATGGTCCGGCCGTTGAGCGCGGCGACGACCCTCGGCGAAGCCGTGCACGCCGGGCTCGTCGCCGAAGGCCTCGTCCCCGCCGACGCCTGACGAGCGCAATCGGGGACGTCCACCCCGGTGCGTCGCGGATACTGCCGGGGTGCACTTCGTCAACGCCCTGCCCGTCGCCGGGCACGTGCCGGCAGGCGTGGAGTCCGCCCGCCACCGGCCCGGCGGGCAGGCGAGACGGGGCTGGGACTGCGCGGGCTACGAGGAGCGGCTGCCCGCACCTGTACCGCTGCGCGTGCTCCCGTCCAGCCGCGTCACGCTCACGCTCGGCTTCGGCGATCCGATCACGCTGACCAGGGACGGGTCGGCGGACGAATACCGCTCGGTGGTGCTGGGGCTCCGGGACGGCGCCGAGGAGCTCACGATCGGTGGCAGGCAGCGCGGGCTGGTGCTGCGCTGCGATCCCTTGCTGGGCCACGCGGTGCTCGGCGTTCCGCTGCACCTCCTCACTGGCGCGGCGCCCTGCTTGGCGGCGGTCCTCGGTGCGGAGGCGGTCCGGCTCGCCGACGCGCCGGACTGGGACGTGCGGTTCGCGGTACTCGCCGACACCATCGCCGCACTGCTGGCCAGGGGGCCGCGCGCCGATCCCGAGGTGGCCTGGGCGTGGCGCCGGCTGCGCGCGTGCGCGGGCGACGTGCGCGTCGAGGCGCTGGCCGCGCGGCTCGGCTGGAGCAGGCGCCCTCTCGTCCGCCGGTTCCACCACCAGCTCGGCATCACGCCCAAAGCCGCCGCGCGCGTCCTGCGCTTCGAACGCGCCGCGGAGCTGCTCGCGCGCGGTTCCCGCGGCCTGGCCCGCGTGGCGGCCGATGCCGGGTACGCCGACCAGGCCCACCTCAGCCGCGAGGTCCGCGCGCTGACCCGGTGGACTCCCACCCAGTTGCGGCGTTCCGCGTCGGCCGCGGCCGGTGTCCCATTCGTTCGAGCCGGGGCGCGCCGGGCTCAGTAGGTTCCTGCCCATGACGACGGAACGGACCCGCACGCCGCCGGTGGCGACGAGGTCGCCGACGGCGTTCTTCGCGCTGGCCGCGGTGCTGTTCCTGCCCTTCTAGGTGCTGGCGCACTTCGTGCACGTGCCCGGGCTGCCGAAGAACGCCCCGGTGACGCTTCGTCGCGGCGTTCCTCCCGGCGGTGGCGGCGCTGATCCTCACCTACCGGGCCGAGGGCGCTGCCGGGGCGCGCGCTCTGCTGCGGCGCGTCGTCGACCACCGCCGGATCACCGGCAAGGCCTGGTACCTGCCGGTGGTGCTGCTGCCGGTGATGTGCCTGGTGCTGACCTGGGCGCTGACAGTCCTAACAGGACTGGAGTTTCAGCCGCAGCCGGAGTTGGCGCTCACGGCGGCGCTCCTGTTCGCCGCGGTGTTCTTCTTCGCCGCCGCCGGTGAGGAACTCGGGTGGTCGGGTCATGCGATCGAACCCTTGCAGCAGCGGTGGGGCGCGCTGGGCGGCGGCGTCGTGCTCGGGGTCGTCTGGTGGGCCTTCCACATCCCGTCGATCCTGCAGAGCGGGCAGGGGCCGACGCTGTTCGTGCTCGGGTTCTTCGGCGCGGTCGGGATGCGGGTGCTGCGGGTGTGGCTGTTCGCCAACACCGGCGGCAGCGTGTTCGCGATCATCGTCGTGCACGCCGTGACGAACATGTGCACCTCTTACGTGCCGAGCATCCCGACCTCCGCGATCGTCGTGGTGTTGTGGGGGCCGCGGACGCTGGCGCGGTTCCGGTTCTCCGCCGGGGAGCGGAACGCCGGGTGAACCCGGCCGGGATCGCTACCACCGCGGGAAGATCGGCGATCGCCGGTCACGCGACCTCGCCGGAGACCCGCTCGGGAGCGGTGGCGCACGCGCATTCCGGTGCGTGCTCCACCGGGCGGTCGCCGAATCGGCGGAGCCGTCGGCCGATGGCCTTCGCCGTGGCCCGCGCCTCCAGCCCGGCGTAGCGCAGGTGGCCGCTCGGGTGGTTGGTGAACCCGACGAAGTGCAGGTTCGGCGCCTCCGGAGCGGTCCGCGGCCCGCGCGCGAGGGGCATTCCGCGCGAGCTCACCACGTCGGGCCCCACCAGCCGCTCCAGGCCGCAGCGGTATCCGGTGGCCGCCACGACGTCGTCGGGACGGATCCGGGTTCCGTCGGCCAGCACCACCTGGCCGCGATCGAACCCGGCCACGGCCGCGACCGGTTGCACCCGCTCCCGCCGGATCGCATCGACGACACCGCGATCGTGCACCGGGCTGACCTCGTCGCGCCGGGCGCGGGTGTAGAGGCCTTCGCGGGCGCGCGGCAGTCCGTGCGCGGTCAGGTTCGGCAGGAAGATCCGCTCGAACGTCGTGGTCAGCAGGTCGGCCGCCGAGGTGGGCAGCGCACCGGCCGCGATCCCCAGCCGCTGCAGGCGATCCGAGGAGGCGGGCACGATGTTCGGCGGCGTGCGCACCGCCCACCAGACGCGGGCGGCTCCGCGGCGGGCCAACGCGACCGCGATCTCCGCTCCGCTGTTGCCAGCCCCGGCGACGAGCACCGAACGACCTTCGTACGGTTCGGGAGTGCGGTAGTCGGCCGAGTGGATCACGGATCCGGAGAAGGCGTCTTGGCCCGGCCACTCCGGCAGGTGCGGGGTGCGGTTGAGCCCGGTCGCCACCACCACGGTGCCCGCCGTCGCGGTGGTGCTGCCGGTGCACAGTCGCCACGAGTCCACGACCCCGCCCCGTTCGACGGGACGGATCCGGTCGACCGGGGTGCTCAGACGGACGTCGAGGTCGTGCTGGCGCGCGTAGTCCTCCAAGTAGCGCACCATGTCGTCGCGGGCGACCCACCGGCCGAAGCCGCGCGAGATCCGCATGCCGGGCATCCCCGAGAGCGCTCGCACGGTGTGCAGCCGCAGGTGGTCGTAGTACCCGCGCCAGCTCGCCGCGACGTGCCCGGAGCTCTCGAAGACGGTCGCGGCGACGCCTCGGCGTCCGAGTTCGGCGGCGACGGCCAGCCCGCTGGGGCCGGCCCCGATGATCGCAACGGGGATGTCCCGGCGCTCAGCGCGATCGACGCGGGCGCAGACCGGGGCGGCGGCACTTCGCACGTGGTTCTCCTAGATCGAGGACGTCTCCCCACTACCTCGACCGCGAACGGCCCCGGCTGTCGAGCGCGATGATCGATTCACCCGCAGGACCCACCGGGTAGGTGAAAGATCCGTGCAAGCGGCGAAACCCCTTGACGGCGACGTGCGTTTCCCCTCTCGAAGCCGGGTTCTCGGCAGGGAGCGACATCGCCGCCGATCTTCGCGTGGTGAAGTGCGCGCCATCGCTCGTCTCCGCGGTTGCGCGCCCTCGGCGCAACGACCCGTGTTACGGGCAGCCTGATCAGGTGCGGACTACCTGGTGGTCGTCGCGGCCTCGGTGGCTTCTCGCGCAGCGGTGGGAAAAGGCGCGCGTTCGGTGACGCCGGGCGCCGGCACGAGCACTCTCCGGAGGGCGGAGACCTTGTGATCCGGCCAACAACGATCTCTTTCCCGAACGGCGAAAACCACGTCTAGGATCATCCGGAACACGTGACGGATGAGGGAATCCGATGAGAATTCGGAGCGGTCGCGCCACTGTGACCGGGGACCTGAGCAGGTGCCCGGCAGCCAGCCCCCTCCCCGTCGCACCAGCCGCTACCCGGACCGCGCCAGTCCGAGGAGGGTCGTCGCAGTGCCGCCACGTCTCGTTCCCGCTCGGCGGGAGATCGCGCGGGGGAAGGCCGCGGCGCCCGCGCCTCGCCGCCTGCGCACACCGCTGATCACGTTCCTGTTCGTGGCGTTGCTGCCGGTGAGCATCGGGCTCTCGACGGCGTTCGGCGCCGAATCGCTCCCGCCGGTGCAGGTGGCCGACGTGCTGCTCAGCAGGCTCACCGGTGCCGCGCCTCCTGATTTCGTCCACGACACCATCGTCTGGAACCTGCGACTGCCGCGAGCACTGCTCGCGCTCGTCGTCGGCGCGGGACTGGCGCTGGCGGGAGCCGCGATGCAGACGCTGGTGCGCAACCCGCTTGCCGATCCCTACCTCCTCGGCGTGTCCTCCGGCGCGGGTGTGGGGGCCACCGCCGTGATCACGACCGGGCTGTTCGCCGGGGCCGGGATGTGGGCGTTGTCGGCGGGTGCGCTGGCCGGGGCGTTGTGCTCGTCGTTGCTGGTGTTCACCATCGCCATCGCGCAAGGCGGGCTGACCCCGCTGCGGCTGGTGCTGATCGGCACGGTGCTCGGGTCGGCGTTCTCGTCGATTGCGAGTTTCCTGGTGTTCCGCAGCGCTGACCCGGCGGCGGCGCAATCCGTGCTGTTCTGGCTGTTGGGAAGCCTCGCCGGGGCGGAGTGGGCGCAGCTGGCCCTCCCCGCGAGCGTGGTGCTGCTGGCCGGGATCGCGCTCGTGGCCGGTAGTGGCTGGCTCGACGCGCTCGCCACCGGGCCGGACACGGCGGCGGCGTTGGGCGTGCCGGTGCGGGGCCTTCGGATCGCCCTGTTCGCCACGCTCACCGTCCTGGTCGGCGTGCTGGTCGCCGTCTCCGGCGGCATCGGATTCGTCGGTCTCGTGGTGCCGCACGTGGCGCGGCTGATCGTCGGAGCGCGCCACCGCGTTCTGCTGCCGGTGGCGGCCTTGGCCGGATCCGTGTTCCTGCTGTGGGTGGACGTCGCGACGCGAGTTCTGGTGCGCCCCACGGAGATTCCGCTCAGCGTGGTCTCCGGCCTGATCGGCGCCCCGGTGTTCCTGATCCTGCTGGGACGGCGCCGTTACTCCCACGGCGGGGCGTCGTGAGCGCGCCGCTGCGGGCGGACGGGCTGCGGTGCTCGCTCGGCCGCCGCACCGTGCTCACCGACGTGTCCTTGAGCGCGAAGCCCGGCGAGACCATCGGCGTCGTCGGCCCGAACGGCTCGGGCAAATCCACCCTGCTGCGCGCGCTCGCCGGAATCCTGCGGCTCGCCGGGGGAGAAGTGCTGGTGGACGGAGTGCGGCTGGACCGGTTGACGGCGCGGCAGCGCGCTCAGCGGGTGGCCCTCGTTCCGCAGGAAGAGGACTTGCCCGCCGATTTCCTGGTCGGTGAGTTCGTCGCGCTCGGCACCACGCCCTACCGCGCTCCATGGTCCGGTGGCGGGGACGGGGAGCGCGAGGCCGTCGCCGACGCGCTGAGCTCGGTGGACCTGTCCGGCTTCGAGGACCGGCCGGTCGACCGGCTCTCCGGCGGGGAACGGCGACGGGTGCTGCTGGCCCGCGGATTCGCCCAGCGCACCCCGCTGCTGCTGCTCGACGAACCCACCAACCACCTCGACGTGCACCACCGCCTCCAGCTCCTGCGCCTGGTCCGCGGCTCCGGCAAGACCTGCGTGCTGAGCCTGCACGACCTGAGCCTCGCCGCCGCCGCGTGCGACCGGATCCTGGTGCTCCACGAGGGAACCGCCCGGCCCGCTACCGCGCCGGGCGAGGCGCTGACCCCCGAGGTCGTGCGCGCCGTGTTCGGCGTCGAAGCGACGCCCGTCGCGCACCCGCGCACCGGCAGGACCCACCTGCTCATCGACGACCCATCTACCGAGGACGACTCGTGCGACGACGCATCCAGCTACTGATCTCGCTTACCGCGGTCACCCTGCTGGCCTCCTGCGGTACCCGCGCGCCAGGAACGTCGCAAGGCACGGCCTCGGTCACCGTCACCAACTGCGGCTCGCCCGCGGAGTTCCCCGCTCCCGCGCAACGCCTGTTCATCAACGACAGCAACATGATCTCAATGGTGCTCGCGCTGGGCGCCGAGCAGCGGATCGCGGCGGTGTCGAGCATGCAGCAGGACGTCGACGCGCTGCGCCGCCACTACGGTCCCGTGGTGGACGAACTGCGGATCGGCGCACCGGAGAAGCCCTCGCGCGAGACGGTCCTCGCGCAACGCCCCGATGTGGTGGTGGCGGGCTGGAACTACGGTTACAGCGAAGCGAACCAGCTCACCCCCGACGGCCTGCGCAAGCTGGGCATCGCGCCGTACGTGCTCACCGAGAGCTGCCGGCAACCGGGCGGCGGCTCCGCGCGCGGCATCGTCGAGCCGTGGCGGGCGCTGCACGAGGACCTGACCAACCTCGGCACCATCACCGGGCACACGACCCAGGCCGAGCAGGTCACCGCCGACCTGCGGACCCGGCTCGACGCGCTGCGGGCCGCCCCGCAGGCACCGGAACCGCCGACGATCTTCGTCTTCGACAGCGCCGGCGACACCGTGTTCTCCAGCGGCAACCTCGGCGGGCCGCAGGCGATCGTCGACGCCGCGGGCGGGCGCAACGCGCTCGACGACGTCCGGGACACCTGGACGAAGGTGTCCTGGGAACGGGTCGCGGCCTCGGATCCCGACGCGTTCGTGTTCGTGGACTACCCGCCGCAGAGCTTCCAGGAGAAGGTGGCGATGCTGAAGGCGCGTCCGGGCATCAACCGCCTCCGGGCCATCACCGAGGAGCGGTTCGTCAACCTGCCCTACGCGCTGTGGACCTCCGGGCCGCTCAACATCGACGCCGCCGAGCAGGTCCGCGAGGAGCTGGAGCGGTGGGGCCTCGTGCCGCCGTCGTCGATCACGCCCCGGTTCGACGACCGCGTCGGGGCCTGATGGTCCCCGGTCATCGGACGCCGAGGAGCTTGAGCGCGTTGTCCTTGAAGATCAACGGCCGGACCTCGTCCTTGATCTCCAGCCGGTCGAAGTCGCGCAGCCACCGATCGGGCTGGATCACGGGGAAGTCGGAACCGAACAGCACCTTGTGCCGCAGCACCGAATTCGCCGCGCGCACCAGCTGCGGCGGGAAGTACTTCGGCGACCACCCCGACAGGTCGATGTAGACGTTGGACTTGTGCGAGGCGATGGAGATCGCCTCGTCCTGCCACGGCACCGACGGGTGCGCCAGCACGATGGTGAGCTCGGGGAAGTCGGCCGCCACGTCGTCGAGCAGCACCGGGTCGGAGTAGCGCAGCTTGATGCCGTGCCCGCCGGGCATCCCGGCACCGATCCCGGTCTGCCCGGTGTGGAACAGCGCGGGCACCCCGAGCTCGGAGATCGCCGCGTACAGCGGGTGGAACCGCGGATCGTCCGGTGCGAACGCCTGCAGGCTGGGGTGGAACTTGAAGCCCTTCACCCCGTGCTCGTCGACGAGCCTGCGGGCGCGGTCGACGGCGGCCCGGCCTTGCCAGGGGTCGACGGAACCGAACGGGATGAGCACGTCGTTGTGCCGCGCGGCGCCTTCCGCGATCTCCTCGATCGAATTGGCCGGGTGTCCGGTCGCGGCGGCGCAGTCGACGGTGAACACGATCGCGGCCATGCCGCGCTCGCGGTAGTGCTCGGCGACGGCGTCCAAGGACGGTGTGCGTTCCGCGCCGGATTTGAAGTACTGCTCCGAGGCCGCCATCAGGTCGTCGTCGAGCGACCGGTGCCCGTGGGAGTCGATCTCGATGTGCGCGTGGAAGTCGAGCGCGGTGATCCCGTCGAAGTCGATGCCGTACTCGTACCTGCTCATCGTGTCGCCGCCCTTCGGGAACTCGCCGCATCCGGACCGTAGGCAACCACAAACCATTGAGAAGTTCAACGATTGAAGGCTGCTATCGTTTCGATGTGGAGATGCGCGAGCAACGGCCGTTCGCCGAAGACCTGGGCTTCCTGCTGTCCCGCGCCAGCGGCGTGATCGCGAAGTCCGCGAGCGAAGCGCTGTCCCCGCTGGGCCTGCGGGTGCGCTCGTACTCCGTGCTGGCCTTCGTCGCCGAGGAGCCCGAGGGTGTGACCCAGCGGCGGCTGGCCGCCCTCGTCGGCCTGGACCCGAGCCAGATCGTGGCGCTCGTCGACGACCTGGAGGACCGCGACCTCGTGACCCGGCGCCCCGACCCCGCCGACCGCCGGAACAAGCGGATCACCGCGACCGGCGGCGGCCACCGGCTCCGCGACGAGGCCCGGCGGCGGATCGACGAAGCGCAAGCGGCCCACTTCGACCGCCTGCCACCGGAACTCCTGCACGAACTCCGGAAAACCTTGCACGGCATCGCCTTTCCCGACAACCCGGCCTGATCGGGTACCGCTCTCGGCGAGTCGATGGTTCACCGTTCGAGGTTGTCGTTCCAGACCGGACGCATGTACTCGCGGCGGGCTTCCGGTGCCGGATCGCGCTTGAACGAGCCAGGGCCGGTTCGATGGACGCAGTCGATTCCCAGTCTGTGCAGGTACGTGATGTCATCGTCGCCGGGCCGAGCCGGAAAGAGCGCCGTTAGCCTGTCCAGCTCGTACGTGTTCTCCGGTGCGTAGTGGAGTAGTTGGGCGACCGCCTCGCGAACCCTCTTGCGGGTGTGGTCTCCCTTGGCCTCGATGAGTTCGGCTTCGCCATCACCGGAGGTCTGGAGGTCGGTGACACCCGCTGATGAACGGACTCGCACGAAGTTGATGTCGCGTGTCTTTTCGTATTCGTGCACGAGGCGGGATTCCACATGGTTGACCGTCACCGCACGGGCTGGCGCCTGGTACTGAGTCCGTTCGTTAAGCAACCGCTCCAGCTGAAGCGTTACGTTCCGTTTCATCCCTTCCTCGACTGCGATTTGGATCTTGGTCGCGAGTTCGTCGTTCTCGGCGGTTTGGACACCGAGTGAATCGAGGATGTCATCGGCCAACTCGAGATCCGTGATCACGCGCCCCTGGCGGAAGTTGTCCCCGTGCTTGATGCCTGGAACGCTCCACAGCACGCTATAGGGAAGTTCGGCCTCGGCCACGGCGAGCAGACTGAAGACGTTCGGAAAGACCTCGGTATCACCGGGCTCGTGCCAGAGCATGTCGCCGAAGGCGGAGTTCCGAAAGCTCGTCCCCACGGTCCCGATGGCCCTGATGTGATTCTTCCAGGTGAAGAGCACCACGTCTCCGGTGCGGACCGAAGGCATGGTCTTGTCATGAAAGCCGGTCCGTCCCCAGAACTTGGCAGCACCATGGTCGTGAATCTCGTTCAACCGCTCGAGCTCCGGCGCGGTGAGCGCCTCCGAGTACGGGAGAGCTCTGAACTGGATCGACTGATCTATGGTCTTGCGCCAGTTGCGCCGTGCGACGGTATTGGCGCATGGCTGTATCAGCACGTTGGTCAATGTGTCTTCCTTCGTTGCACGGCTGCGCTAGCGCGCGAAGCGCCGCAGGAACTCGTTCGTTTCGTGGTCTACGGAATGCAGCCCGACCCCGTGCATTCCCCTCGTCAGCAACACCTTGTAAGTGTTGCGGACCAGTCGGTCGAAGAACGGCGTAGAGGTGGAGCGCAGTGAGGGGTCCTTCGTCGCGCTCTGCTGGGCGCGCCAGACTCCGTCGCGGATCACGAAGTCCTCGCCGAAGAGAACTCCGCCCCAGTCGTACTCAAGCCCCTGTGCCGTGTAGACGCAGCCGACCTGGCCGAAGCCCCGCGGGTCGGACGCCCACAGAGACGTGCGTGGCGCGTCGGGCGCCTCTGCGCCGGACGGCGTGTTCCAGGGTCGGTGCCATCCATTGATCCTGATGTCGGTGGCGAGTTCGACTTTCCCGTCCAGCTTCTTCGGTTGGTTCCAATCCCAGCAGAAGCCGGCTGAGATCCTCGCTGACCCACCGAACATGGATGCCCGGTCGAGCAACCACTCCTCCAACGACGGTGCGGTCGTTGCAGCGTGCACGACGTACTCGTCGCGAGTGCCCGCCACCAGATCGGACCAACCGATCGGGGGCGCGTCGGATAACCCCAGTAGGCGCAGCACCCACTCGTCGAACGATGGTGACCCGCCGCATCGGAACTGGCCTTCGAGGTCGATTGTGTGGACCTCGTAACCTCGTAACCTCGTTGCTCGGCTGCTCTCCTGATATTGTCCGGTGTTCCGCGCTCGTTCGGCCGCACGACCTGGTGCTCGTCGAGCAAGAAGACCGGGACCTTCGCGGCGTCGATCAGTGAGTTGATCTGCCGAACTTCGTACTGCGGCAAGATGCGCCCATCGCGGAGGCCGCCACGGATGCGGTGAGCCTCATCGCAGATCAGTACGTCCAGTTCGTCGTGGCGGCCTGAGACGGTGTTGAAGTAGCCGAACATCTCACGGATGCGCTCATCACCTTGGGCGACTCGGTCTTGCAGCGTCTCGGTGAACGCCTTGGAGCCGGTGGCGTGGAGGACGCGTTTGCCGTGTCGCGCAAGGCGCGTGAGCAAGGTCGTCGCGAGTGCGCTCTTTCCTGAGCCGGGTCCCCCGCGGACGATGATCACGGTTTTCCCATCCGGGGACCAGCGGGAGCCGGCGCGCTCGGCCGACGCAACAGCGTTCATCACGAGGTTCAAGGCGACTTGTTGTTCGTCGAGCAGCACGAAGTCGTCCCGGTGCTCGAACGAAGCCGCCGACGTTTGCAACAGAGTTCGCGTGGGTGCTCGCTCCGCGGAGAGCAGAGCATCGGTGGCTCGCTGTGCTGCCTCGCCCGAGCCTGGCCCCGAGTCCAGCAACGATTTCAGGTACTCGACCAGGTCTTCACGTTGGTCTGCTGCGTAAAGGCGTACCCAGCCCTGCGGGTCGTGGTTGTACAGGTCTTTGATGTCTGCGCGGATCGCGTTGTGGAGGTAGGCGACAGCCTTCGCCGGTTCCGCCCGTCTTGCCAGTGAAGGGGTGAAGTCGAGCAGTTGCTGGCAGTAGCGGCGAACTTGAGCGGAGGGAGGAAGCTGGAGCTTCACGAGGCCCGGAACTTTGACCAACCCGTCGCCCACTGCTCGCGCGCTTCTCCACTGCTTTAGCTCGACCAGAACGTAGGAGGCTTCGCCGCTGCCAGGGTGTCTTCCGCACAACAGGGCGTCGACCCGCTTCGGGCTGTAGGGGAGCCAGTGTTCGAGGAGTAGCTCGGTATGCCCGAGTCCCGCGTCGCACAGGAGTCGCAACAGGATGGGCAAGCTGTTTCGCCAAGCGCCGACTTCGCCGTGATCTGAGTCGAGGTCGTAATTGCCGCCGACGGCTTCAGCGATCCGCGCGAGCAGCCGGTCCTGCTCGGCATCTTCGAGCAGGTTGGCGGCGTTGCCACGAACGTGCCGCAAGCGAACCTCCAGCTGGACCACTCTATCGTGAGGGCGACCGAGTGTGATCTTAACGCGCGGTGGTGATCACGTGACCCGAATCGCTGATCACGTCCGCGATTCGGGTCATGCTGCTGAAGGCGCGACCTCCTGTAAGAGCGCGTGGTTGTCAAGGTGGGTTGGACGTGCGTGTCGTACTCGATCCGTTCGTGACGAGGGCGAGCGTCGGCCACTGACCTCACTGCCCTATCGGCGGATCAAGCTTGATGGTTCGGTGTTCTGAGCCTGTTCGCGCGTCGATCAGGCCGGGTTCGGGGTGGCGTGGGTGAGGTGGGTGCGGAGGTGGTCGGCGATCAGGTCGGCGCACTCGCGCAGCACCGCGGTGCCGGTGGCGCGCTGGGCGGCGAAACCGTGGTCGCGTCCCTCGAAGCAGCGGTGCGCGACCGGCGCGCCTTCCGCCGAGGCGCGTTCGACGAAGCGCTCGATCTGCGGGGTGAGCGTGTCGTGTTCCGCGCTGATCACCAGCAGCGGCGGCAGCGCCGCGGCGATGTCCGGGTCGAGCAGGGGCGAAGCCAGGGGGTCGGCGCGGCGTTGGGCGTCGGCGAAGTAGGTGTCCCGGACCAGGCGGGCGATGCGCGGGCTGATCTCCGGCCGGGGCAGCACCGAGGTGTAGTCCTGCGGGGGGATCGTGGCGTCGACCAGCGGGACGACGACGGCTGCGGCCCGGACCGGCGGTGCGCCAGCGCGGTGCGCCAGTTGGAGCGTCGACAGGGCGAGCTTCCCGCCCGCGCTCCCGCCGCCGAGGCTGATCCGCTCGCCGTCCCAGCCCATGGTGTCGCCGGAGCCCGCGACCCAGCTCAGCACGTCGAAGCACTGCTCCTCGGCGACCGGGAATCGGGCTTGCGGGGCGGTGCTGTAGTCGATGTTCACGACGACCGTGCCGGCTTCGGCCGCGAGGTAGGTCGTGAGGTGGTCGTCCTGGCGCGGCTCGGTGATGACGAAGCCGCCGCCGTGGATGTTGATGTGCACGGGAGGGCGGCCGTTCGCCAGCGGTGCGTCCGGATGCGGGCGGTGCACGAAGCACCGGACTCGCCCGTGCCGGGTCGGGACGTGGACGACCTCGGGTTCGCCGATCGTCCGCTCGGTGAGGGTGATCCGGAGCGGCCGGGCCAGGGCGGAGAGTACGAACTTGGCGGTGGCGGCCGTGAGCCAGGTCAGCGGTGCGATCCGGGCCGGTGTTGCTGCGTTCAACGTTCGTCGCCTCTCGTGCTCGATGTCGGTGTGGCGGCCGGTGGGTGCAGCGCGAAAGCGCGTGGCGTTGCGTTTTGCACTGGGTGGTACCGCAGTGCAACAATGCACTCCATGTCCAGAGAGTGCAAGTTGCTGGAGCGTCGGGCGCTGATCCAGCGGAAGGCGTGCGAGCTCGTCATCGCGCGCGGATTCGACGGCTTCACGATGGACGACCTCGCCGAAGCCGCTGACCTGAGCCGCCGCACCTTGTTCAACCTGCTCGCGGACAAGACCTCCGCCGTGCTCGGGCCCGACGAGCTCCCCACCGGGCCGGAGATCGAGGTCTTCGTCTCCGGTGGTCCCACCGGAGACCTGTACGAGGACCTGACGATCACGGTCCGCGCCGCCATGGCCGAGCTCTCCGAGCGGCCTGGCGTCAGCGACGAGCGGCGGTTGTTCGAGAAGGCGATCGCCGCCGACTCCAAGGTGTTCGCCATGGTGCTCGGCCGGGTCGAGCGGATCGTCGAGTTCGTGACCGACATGATCTGCCGCCGCGAAGGCTGGGAGCCCGGTGACCTGCGGGCGCGGGCACTGGCGACGTCATTGCTCGCGTTGACCCAGCTCGCGTTCGCCGAACTCGCCCAGCGCGGGGGAGAGGCATCCTTCGGGCAGGTGCTCGCCGACGTCCTCACGGCCTTCGCCGACACCCTGCCGAGCCGGAGCTGACCGGGGTTCTCGTTGCGGGGCAACGGTGTTGATGGCGGACGGGCCGTTCGCCTGCGAATCGCGGCGAACGGCCCGTCGGATCACTCCCGCTCTCGCGGGACACCCCTCCGGTCCGCGAGAGGTGGACTACCGGGTCAGGGCAGCGGGCCGGTGTCACCGCGGGTGGCGGTGTCCGGGGCGCCGAGGTCGTAGCTCGGGTGCGGGGGCTGGTTGTAGGCGGTGTTCTGCCAGGCGACGGCCAGCCGGTACTGCCGGTCCTCCATGAGGCTGGGCAAGCTCAGCTCGGTCGGCTCCGCAGTGCTGAAGATCCGCAGCGCGCTGCTGTCCTCGGTGCGGTACACGACCTCTTCGCGCCAGTCGCCCATCAGGTCCGCGGACAACGCGGGAGTGGCCTTGGTGCCGTTGTTCGAGGCGACTCCGTCGAAGTCCTCCAGGCGTTGCTCGCCGTCGCCGGTGTACTTGTCGATGCGGGTGTCGTCGAGCAGCTCGCGGGTCGCGTCGCCGTCCCACCAGACGAGGAAGTTCATCGAGCCGGGAGCGGCGCCGATCTCGGCGCCCGCGGAGTCGCGCAGCCGGTCGTCGGCGGCCGACCAGTACTCGGCACCGGGATTGTCCGCCCAGATGTCCCCGGCGACGCCGCGGCCGTTGTCGCCCGAGGGGCCGGTCTCCCAGAGGATCTCGCCGGTGGCGGCGTCGGCGAGCCACGAGCCGGGCTGGTCGGAGCTCTCGTCGACCTTGAACACCTCCAGGCCCTCGTTGCCCGGGGCGAAGGCGCCGACGTGCAGCGCGTCGCCGTGGCCGTACCCGGTGTTCCACAGCGGCGTGCCGTCGTCGTCGAGGGCCAGCGAGCCGTAGATGATCTCGTCGTTGCCGTCGCCGTCCACGTCGGCCACCGACAGGTTGTGGTTGCCCTGCCCGGCGTACTGCTCGCCCGCTTCATCGCTGTCGAACGTCCACAGCGGAACGAGTTCGCCGCCGTCGAAGTGCCAAGCCGTGATCACCGTGCGGGTGTAGTAGCCGCGCGCCTCGATCAGCGCGGGCTTGTCGCCGATCTGCGCGGTGGCGGCGAGGAAGCGGTCCACGCGGTTGCCGTAGTCGTCGCCCCAGTCGCTCACCGTGCCGCGCTGCGGCAGGTAGTCGGTGGTGTGCAGGGCCGCACCGGTCTCCCCGTCGAACATGGTGAGGAATTCCGGCCCGTCCAGCACGTAACCGCCGTCGTTGCGGTGGTCGGCGTCGGCATCGCCGAGAGCGGTGCCCGCGCCGTCGACGGTGCCGTCGGCGGTCTTCATCGCGACCTCGGCCCGTCCGTCCCCGTCGTAGTCGTAGACCTGGAACTGGGTGTAGTGCGCGCCGGCGCGGATGTTGCGCCCGAGGTCGATCCGCCACAGCAGGGTGCCGTCCGCCTCGTAGGCGTCGACGATCTGGTTGCCGGTGTAGCCGCCCTGCGAATTGTCCTTGGAGTTGGACGGATCCCACTTGACCACGTACTCGTACTCGCCGTCACCGCCGAGGTCGCCGACGCTGACGTCGTTGGCGCTGTAGGTGTAGTCCGTGCCGTCGGGCGTGGTGCCGCCGTCCGGGATCTGCAGCGGGACGTCGAGGTGGTCGGCGGCGAACGAGCGGGCTCGCGACGCGGCCATCGTGGCGCCGCCGGGGATCGCCGGGACGATCGTGTAGTCGGCGTCGGCCGGTGCGCCCGCGTCGAAGAAGCCGGTGGAGCCGGTCAGCGGTGCGGGCGTCAGTTCGGTGCCGTCGCGGAAGACGTCGAACGCCACGCCCGCCGGGTCGGAGCCGAGCAGCCGCCACGAGACGAAGTTGCCGTCACCGGACCGGATGCTGACGGCGGCCCGGCCGGACTCGGCCGCGGGCGGCGCGGCGACGGCGTGCGGCAGCGGCCAGGTGACCGGGAGCAGTGCGGCGGCCAGCACGGGCAGCAGCGCGCGGCGGCGGGATCGGGGATCGTTCACCTTGAATAATTCCATTGAGGACGGTGCCAATCATGTCGAGGGTGCCTCGTCGCACCCCGGTCGGATGGAGCAGTCCCGCGCTCATCGAATGGAAATGTGGTAAGCGCTTTCCAAAAAAGCGTAAGTTCGCTCGCCTCGAACCCGCAAGGGTGATCGCCGAGGGCTGGCGCGAAACCGCCGCAAAGCGGCCACCTGCACCGTTGCGCGCCGCCGGACGGACCACTCCGGGGCGTTGCCGGAACGGCCGTTCGGCAGCGCGCCATCGGCGGGGGCGCCGCGAAGGGGAGCGGGTCCCGGATCGATCGGCGTCCAGCCGCCAGATATGTCCATAGTGGACGTTCGGGGGTTCGTGGCCGCTGCGCGACGTCCTGCCGGCGGCGGTGCCGCCGCGTTCCCGCCGCCCGGCCCGCTGCGCTGCTCGCCTGCAGGCGCCCCTCAACCGTCCAGCAGCAGGACCACGTGCAGGGTGCGCGGACCGTGCACGCCTTCGACCCGGTCCAGTTCGATGTCCGAGGTCGCCGACGGGCCGCTGATCAGGGTCGTCGGCCGGGCCGGTTCGAGCCGGGCCACCGCCTCGGGGACGCCCGTGACGACCGCCGACAGCGCCACCACGCACACGTGCAGGTCCGGGACCAAGGTGAGCGCGCGCCGCCCCTGGTCGGCGGACGCGTCGAGGAAGATCGTCCCGGTCTCGGCGCAGGTCACGGCCGAGCCGGTGACCACCCCGTCCAGCGCGTCCAGGCGGTCCGGGGGCACCTCGGCGGAGTCGACCACGACCTCGCCGCGGAACGCCGCGAGCCACCCCCGGTCGAGCCCGGCGGGGATGCCGACGCGGGCCGAGCCTCCGAGGGCCCCGGCGATGGTGGCCGCGACGTCGGCGGTGGCGCACTGGTGCACCGTGGCCTGGTAGTCCTCCAGCCGGTCGACCAGCAACTCCCGCTTCTCGGCGGCCGGGAGGTCGCGGTCGCGGCGGTACTCGCGCGGAACCTGCACGGCGGTGGGCGGGGCGATGGCGAGCGCGTCGCGCACCCGGCCCAGCACGGTGTCGCGGGCGTTCACCGCCGGCCTCCTTCACGATGGGCGTCGTCGATCGCGGCCCGGCCCTCGGCGGAATCCCACCACTGCCGGAAGGTCTGCTTCGGTGGCACCGGCAGATCTCGTGCCGACGTCCACGCGCTCCCCGGCGGCGGCAGCGTCCGGATCCGCCCACCGCGCCCGAGCAGCCGGCCCAGTTGCGCCGCGCGCTGCGCCGCGGTCCACCGGCCGGAGGTGGCCATGGCCGTGGAGGCGGCCTTCATCATCAGCTGCTCGGCGCTGAGGTGGGCTTCCTCGACGTGCTGGTGGCGCAGCTCCACCAGCAACGACGGGATGTCGATCTTCACCGGGCAGGCGTCGAAGCAGGCTCCGCACAGGCTCGACGCGTACGGCAAGGACGAGTTCGGATCACCGCCTCCGGTGTCCATCCCGGCCAGCTGCGGGGTCAGCACCGCGCCGATCGGTCCCGGATAGGTGGATCCGTAGGCGTGCCCGCCGGTCCGCTCGTAAACGGGGCACACGTTGAGGCAGGCCGAGCAGCGGATGCAGTGCAGCGCCTCGCGCCCCACCGCGTCGGCCAGCGTCGCGGTGCGGCCGTTGTCCAGCAGCACCAGGTGGAACTCCTGCGGCCCGTCGTCCGGCGTGACGCCGGTCCACATCGAGGTGTACGGGTTCATCCGCTCACCGGTGGAGGAGCGGGGCAGCAGCTGCAGGAACACCTCGAGGTCGGCGTAGGCGGGGATCAGCTTCTCCAGGCCCATCACCGTGATCAACGTCCGCGGCATGGTCAGGCACATCCGGCCGTTGCCCTCGGACTCCACCACCGACAGCGTGCCGGTCTCGGCGATGCCGAAGTTCGCCCCGGAGATGGCGACCCGCGCCCGCATGAACCGCTCGCGCAGGAACCGCCGCGCCGCGTTGGCCAGGTGCGTCGGATCGTCGTCCAATCCTGGGTCCACGCCCGGCATGGAGCGCAGGAAGATCTCGCGGATCTCGGAGCGGTTGCGGTGGATCGCGGGCACCAGGATGTGCGAGGGGCGGTCGTCGCCGAGCTGCACGATCAGCTCCGCCAGGTCGGTCTCGATGGCGGTGATGCCCTCGTCGGCGAGGTGCTCGTTGAGCCCGATCTCCTGGGTGGCCATGGACTTGACCTTGAGCGCCTCGTCGGACCCGGTGTCCTTGACCAGGCGGGTGACGATCGCGTTGGCCTCGGCGGCGTCGCGCGCCCAGTGCACGTGCCCGCCGCGTTCGGTCACCGCCCGCTCGAACTGCTCGAGCAGTTCCGGCAACCTGCCCATGACGTCGCGCTTGACCGCCGCGCCCGCCGAGCGCAGCTGTTCCCAGTCGGGAAGCTCCCCGGTCACCTGCAGGCGCTTGTTCCGGATCGTGCGGGTGGCCTTGCCGACGTTGCGGCGCATCTGGGTGTTGCCGAGTTCGGTGCGAGCCGCGGCCGGGAACGGTTCCTCGCCGCGCAGGTTGCCGGTTCCGCGCGGGGGAGCGGTGGGCATGCCGAGGAAGGTGCCGCTCATGCGAGTGCTCCCCGTTTCGGGCTGATGGCGTGTTCGGTCGAGGCGAGGATCTCGGCGAGGTGCAGGGTGCCGATGCCGGTCTGCATCCGGGACAGGCCACCGCCGATGTGCATCAGGCACGAGGAATCCCCGGCGGAGCAGAACTCGGCTCCGGTGGCGGCGACGTTGCGCAGCTTGTCCGAGAGCATCGCCGTGGAGGTGTCGGCGTTCTTGAGGGCGAAGGTCCCGCCGAAGCCGCAGCACTGGTCGGCGTCGGGAAGTTCCACCAGGTCGATCTCGCGCACCGCGCGCAGCAGCCGCAGCGGTTTGTCCCCGACCCGCAGCATCCGCAGCGAGTGGCAGGTGGGGTGGTAGGTCACCCGGTGCGGGAACGTCGCGCCCACGTCGACCACGCCGAGCACGTCGACGAGGAACTCGGCGAGCTCGTAGGTCTTCGCGCGGGACCGCTCGACCTGCTGGCGCAGCGCCGGGGTGCCGTAGCGCTCGGCGACGATCTGGTGCTGGTGGCGGATCGAACCGGCGCAGGAGCCCGAGGGCACGATCACGGCGTCGATCGACTCGTCGGCGAAGCAGGCCGCGTGGTTGTCGACCAGCGGCAGCGCTTCGCGCTGGTAGCCGGTGTTCACGTGCATCTGCCCGCAGCAGGTCTGCGCCTGCGGGAACACGACTTCCTGGCCGAGCCTGCTCAGCAGCAGCGCGGTGGCCTTGACCGCGTCGGGGAACAGCGTGTCCCCGAGGCAGGTGGCGAACAGGGCTACCCGCATGCGTCGAACCCCTTTCCGAGGTGTGGTCTGACCACACCGTAGCCGGGGTCGGTGGCGCCGGGAACGAGTGGTGGCCGTCGCGTCAGCGTTGCGCGGGTGCGCGGTGCCCGCAACGCGCCGGTGCGCCGATAGGCTCGGGCCGTGGCGAATGCTGGGCCGAGGGCGTGGGAACGGGTGCTCGCACAGATCGAGGACGACCTGCTCACCGGACGGATCGCTCCCGGCCAGCGGCTTCCCGGCGAGCGGGCGCTGGCCGAGGAGCTCCAGGTGGGGCGTTCCTCGGTGCGCGAGGCGATGCGGGTGCTGGAAGCGCTGGGGCTGCTGCGCGCGCAGACCGGTTCCGGGCCGGACGCGGGGGCGGTGATCCTGGCGCGGCCGACCGGTGGCATGAGCGCGCTGCTGCGATTGCAGGTCGCGGGCCAGGGGTTCCAGGTGCGCGACGTGGTGCGCACCAGGCTGGTGCTGGAGACCGCGTCGGTGACCGAGCTGGCCGGGGCGCCCGAACCGGTCGACCTCGCGGCGGCGGCGGAACTGCTCGACGCGATGGACGAGCCGGACCTGGCCGCGGCGGAGTTCTTGGCGCTCGACGCCCAGTTCCACCTGGCCCTCGCCCAGGCCGCGGGCAACGAGGTGATCGCCGCGATGATGTCCGGTCTGCGCGACTCCATCGAGAACTACACCCGCGAGACCCTGCCGCTGCTGCGGTCGTGGGCGGACACGTCGGCTCGGTTGCGGCGGGAGCACCGGGAGGTGCTCGCGGCGGTTCGCGCGGGTGACGGCGAGGTGGCGGGGCGGCGGATGACCGCGCACATCAAGGGCTACTACGCCGAGGGCGGGTTGTCGTTGTGATCGCGGTCGGCGGCGCTGCTTTTTCTCGACGCCTGAGATTTTGCGCTCCATGTGATTGTATTGCGGTAAATCAAGCTTGATTGCGGACGTCCTCGCAATTCGGATTCAGGGATCCGATTCATTTTCGCGCGAGAGGACGCGTGGTCGGGATTCATGTCTGGCGCGTTCGTTCCGGCGGGTGTCGAGAATGCGCGTTGCTCGATTCGGGTGATCGCTAGTTCATTGCGGTGATATCACGCGGAGAGGCTGTGACCTGCGCGATAGTTCCCTTGCGATGGGTCGCGGCTGTATTGTCGCGGCTGGGCAGCGGTTGTGCCCGGTTGTCGGGAATCGCTCGGATGCCGCCGAAATCATTCGATCGGACACCCTCGGGTGAGTTAACGGGATGCGCCGAACGGGTAGTGGTCAACCGAACAGATGGACTCGGTTTTTTCCCGTCTCTAATCTCAATTCGGCAACCCCGGCGCTGATCTGCCTGGTGGATTTCATTTTCCGTGAACTGATGTCGGCTTTCGCGAGGAAAAGAAGGTTCGATGCTCTCCGCCTCCAGTAGTCCCACGCCCGACGACAAGATCGCGATCATCGGCATCGGATGCCGCTTACCCGGCGGGGCCACCGGCCCCGACGCCTTCTGGCGGAACCTGGCGGGTGGCAAGGACTGCATCACGCCGACGCCGCGCGACCGCTACGACGTCACCACGTTGAGCAGCCGGAACCCCGGCAAGGCCGGCCGGCTGGTCGGCGGGCACGGGGGATACGTCGACGGCGTCGACGAGTTCGACCCCGCCTTCTTCGGCATCAGCCCGCGCGAGGCCGAGCACATGGACCCGCAGCAGCGGAAGTTGCTGGAAGTGACGTGGGAAGCCCTCGAAGACGGCGGCCAGCGGCCCGCGGATCTGGCCGGGCAGGACGTCGGGGTCTTCGTCGGCGCGTTCACCCTGGACTACAAGATCCTCCAGTTCGGCGGCCTCGACTTCGACGCGCTGGCCGCGCACACCGCGACCGGCACGATGATGACGATGGTGTCGAACCGGCTGTCGCACTGCTTCGACTTCCGCGGCCCGAGCGTTTCGATCGACACCGCGTGCAGCTCCTCGCTGGTCGCCGTGCACCTGGCGCGCCAGAGCCTGCTGCGCGGGGAGAGCAGCCTCGCGCTGGTCGGCGGCACCTCGCTGCAGCTGGCCCCGCAGTACACGATCAGCGAGAGCAAGGGCGGATTCCTCTCGCCGGACGGGCGGTCGCGCACCTTCGACGCCGCAGCCAACGGCTACGTCCGCGCCGAGGGCGTTGCCGCGGTGGCGCTCAAGCGGCTCGCCGACGCCGAACGCGACGGAGACCCGATCTACGCGCTGATCAGCGGGACCGGCGTGAACCAGGACGGCCGCACCAACGGCATCACGGTGCCGGACGGGGACCGGCAGGTCGAACTCATCGAACGGGTCTGCGCCGAGGCGGGCATCGTTCCCGGCGACCTGCAGTACGTGGAGGCGCACGGAACCTCCACCGCCGTCGGCGACCCGATCGAGGCGAACGCGCTGGGCCGGGCCCTGTCGGTGGGGCACCGGCCGGGCGCGGTGCGCTACGTCGGCTCGGTCAAGACGAACATCGGCCACACCGAGGCCGCCGCCGGGGTCACCGGGTTGATCAAGGTCGCGCTCTCGCTGCGCCACCGCCGGATCCCGCCGCACATCAACCTGCGCACGGTCCACCCGGAGATCGACCTCGCGTCGTTGCCGTACCGGATTCCGGCGGAACTGACCGACTGGCCCGAGCACGACGGTCCCGCCCGCGCCGGGGTGAACTCCTTCGGCTTCGGCGGGACCAACGCCCACGTGCTCGTCGAAGAAGCGCCGCCGCGCGCGGTGGTCGAGGACGCCGCCGCGGTGCGCACCATCCTGCCGATCAGCGCCCGCGACGAGGAGTCGCTGCGGCGGCGGGCCGAGGCGATCCGCGCGGAGCTCGACCGCGTTCCCGCGCGCGACCTCGGCTACACCCTCGCGCGCCGCCGCCAGCACCAGGCGGCGCGGCTGGCCGTCGTGCACTCCTCGGCGGCGCAGCTGCGCGACCGCCTGGACTCCTACCTGCGAGGCGAGGCGCGCCCCGGAGTGGTCGTGGACCAGCGCCGGGACACCGGCGGCCTCGCCTGGGTGTTCACCGGCATGGGACCGCAGTGGTGGGCGATGGGCAGGCAGCTGTTCGACGCCGAACCGGTGTACCGCGACGCGATCGAGCAGTGCGACGCCGAGATCCGCACCCTCGCCGGGTGGTCGTTGGTCGATGAGCTCCGCGCTGCGGAGCCGGATTCGCGGATGGGCGAGACCTGGCTGGCGCAGCCCGCCAACTTCGCCGTGCAGGTCGGCCTGGCGGCGCTGTGGCGCCACCACGGAGTGCGCCCGGACGCCGTCGTCGGGCACAGCACGGGGGAGATCGCGGCTTTCCACGAGGCCGGGGTCTACAGCCTCCGCGACGCCGTGGCGGTCGCGATCCACCGCAGCAGGTTGCAGCACGAGCTCACCGGCACCGGCACCATGCTCGCCGTCGGCTTGGGCGAGGACGAGGCGCTGCGCAGGATCCGCGTCCACGGCGACCGGGTGTCGGTGGCCGCGGTGAACGGTCCGGCGACGATCACCCTGGCCGGTGACGAGGAAGTGCTGCGGCGGCTGACCGGCGAGCTGGCGGCGGAGCAGATCTTCGCCCGCCTGCTCGACGTGCGCGTCCCGTACCACAGCGCCCGGATGGACCTGATCAAGGACGAGCTGCTGGCCTCGCTGTCCGGGATCCGGCCGCGGGAAGCGGCGCTGCCGCTCTACCTGACCGGGATGGAAGCGGTCGCGCACGGCTCGGAGCTCGACGCGGCGTACTGGTGGCGCAACGTCCGCGACAGCGTCCGCTTCCGCGCCGCCGTCGACCGCCTGGCCGCCGACGGGTACCGCGGGTTCCTGGAGATCGGGCCGCACCCGGTGCTGGCGCACTCGATCCGGGAATGCTTGGCGGAGCGGGAGATCGAGGGCACGACGCTGCCGTCGATCCGGCGCGGGGAGGACGAGCAGGAGCGCTTCCTGACCTCGCTGGCGGCGTTGCACGCCCGAGGTGCGGACATCTCCTGGAACCGGCTGCACCCGGCGGGGGAGGTGGTGTCGCTGCCGCCGTACCCCTGGAAGCGGGATCGCTACTGGGCGGAACCGGAGGCGGTCGCGCAGATCCGGCTCGGCCTGCTCGACCACCGGTTGCTGGGGCGCAGGATGGCCACCGCCGAACCGGCGTGGGAGGCGCGGCTCGACGTGGAGCGACTGCCCTACCTGGCCGATCACCGCATCCAGGGCGGAGTGGTGCTCCCCGCCGCGGCCTACGCCGAGATGGCCGCGCAGGCCGTCCGCGCGATGACCGGTGAGAACAGCGTCGTGCTGGCGGACCTGGAGCTGCGCAAGGCGCTGTTCCTGGCGGACGGGGACGGCGGCAAGGTCCAGCTGGCCTTCGCGGCCGAGAACGCGACGTTCACGATCGCCACCATGACCGGCGACGACCGCCGGTCGGTGCACGCGGCGGGTGCCGCCGCGGTCGGCCGGGGCGTGCGCGGTCTCGCTCCGGCGGACTTCGACGCGTTGCGCGGCCCGGAGCGGCGCCACTTGAGCCGGGACGCGTGCTACGCGGCGTTGGAGGCCCGCGGCTACCAGTACGGCCCGGCGTTCCAGGCGATCGAGGAGGTCTGGGTCGGCGAGCACGAGGCCCTCGCCCGCATCGGGCCGCCGCAGCAGGTCACCGACGCCGCCGAGCACCACGTGCACCCGGTGCTGCTGGACGCCTGCTTCCAGGCGTTGCTGGTGCCCGACGTGCTGCGCGATGCCGGGGACGCCGGCATCCGGCTGCCGCTGTCCATCGCGGAACTCCGGCTCGACGAGATCGGTGCGCAGCCGATCTGGGCGCACGCGGTGCTCACCGGGACCGACGGGGCCGATCTGGTCGGCGACATCGCGGTGTACGCGGCGGACGGCTCACCCCTCGGGTTGATCAGCGGATTCCGGGCGGGCGACGTGGATCGCGCCGCGGCGACGCTGAGCCGGGGCGCGATCGACGACTGGCTGGTCGAACCGTCCTGGCCGCCGCTGCCCGTCGGCGAACCGGTGGACGCGCGGGGCCGCTGGCTGGTGTTCGCCGACCGGCGCGGGGTCGCGGCGGAGCTCGCGGCGCGCATCGCCGCCGACGGCGGTACCTGCCACCTGGTGTTCCCCGGCGTGGCGCACGGCGGCGCGGCGGTCGTACCCGGCGATCCCGCGGATCTCCGGCGGCTGCTCGACGAGCTCGGCGGTGCGCCCTTCGACCACGTCGTGCACCTGTGGAACCTCGACGCGCCGACGATCGACCGGTTGCCCCGGGCGGAGTTCGAGGCGCACAAGGACCTCGGCGGCTTCTCGCTGATCACGCTCGCCCGCGTCCTGCAGGAGCGGCGCGGTGAGGCGCAGCTGCACGTGGTCACCCGCGGCGCGCAGGCGGTCGTGGACGCGGACGAGGTCGAACCGCTGGGTGCCCCGGCGTGGGGGATCGGGCGCGTGCTGCGCCAGCAGGAGTCGGTGCGCAACCGCGGCAAGCTGATCGACCTCGAACCCGGCCGCACCGATCCCGCGGCGGACGCGGTCGCCGTGCTGCGCGCGGTCGCCGTCCCCGAGGAGGACGAGATCGCGGTGCGCGGTGACGGGTTCCGCGCGGCCCGGTTGCGCCCGGCGCAGGGGCTGTCGGATCCGCTGCCGCTGCGGTTGCGCGCCGACGGCAGCTACCTGGTGACCGGTGCGTTCGGCGCGCTGGGCCGGTTGCTGTGCCGGACGCTGGTCAAGCGCGGTGCGCGGCGGCTGATCCTGGTCAGCCGGTCCGGCCTGCCGGAACGCGCCGGGTGGAGCGAGGCCGGCGCGGACGGCACCACCGGGCGCAACATCCGGTTCGTCCGCGAACTCGAAGCGCTCGGCGCGCAACCGGTCGTGGCGCGGCTCGACATCACCGACGAGTCCTCGCTGGTGGACTGGCTCGCCGAGCACCGGCGAGGGGCGCCGCAGCCGATCCGCGGCGTGTTCCACCTCGCCGGGCACCTCCAGGACACGCTGGTGTCCGACATGGACAAGGCCGCCTACGACGCGGTGCACGACACCAAGGTCGTCGGCGCGCACCTGCTGCACCGGCACCTGAGCGACGAGCCGGTGGAGCACTTCGTGCTCTTCGCCTCGATCGCCTCGCTGCTGACCACCGCGGGCCAGGCGAACTACGCGGCGGGCAACGCTTTCCTCGACGCGCTGGCCCACCACCGGCGGGCGCGCGGGCTGCCCGCGCTGAGCATCGACTGGGGACCGTGGGCGACGGGCATGATCGAGGAGCAGGGGCTGGTCGAGCACTACCGCAACAGCCGCGGAATGAGCTCGCTGGCGCCTGCCAACGGGATGGCGGTGCTGGAGCGGATCATCGGTCAGCGCCACGCCCAGCTGGTGGTCGCGACGATCGTCGACTGGCCGACGTTCCTGTCCTGGTACCCCGTCGCACCACCGCTGGTCGCCGACCTCGCCGCCGCCGCGGACCTGGTTCCGCCCGCTGAGGACGGCGGGTTCCTGGAAGCGTTCCGCGCGGCCGACCCGCGGCTGCGCCGGGGCCTGCTGGCCGAGCACTTCACCGCGCTCGTCGCGAACGTGCTGCGGGTGCCGCCGGAGTCGATCGCCGAGGACGACGGGCTCAGCGCCCTGGGGCTCGACTCGATGCTCGCCATGGAGCTGCGGGCGCGGATCCACACCGAGCTGGGCGTCGCGCTGCCCGTGGTCGCGCTGCTCGGCAACACCCCGGTGCACGAGCTCGTCGACCAGGTGCACGACGAGGTGCTGGACGCCGCGGACGACGCCGGAGGCGGCGCCGTCGTCGAGGTGTTCCGCGACGAGCACCGGTATCCGCTCACGCAGAACCAGAAGGCGTTGTGGTTCCTCAAACAACTCCACCCCGACGGCTTCGCCTACAACATCGGCGGCGCGGTCGAGGTGCGCGCCGAGCTGGACCCGCGGCTGCTGTCCGAGGCGTTCGCGACCTTGGTGGCCCGGCACCCGATCCTGCGGGCGAGCTTCGTCCTGGACGGCGGTGAACCCGTGCAGCGCATCGCACCGGAGGCCGCTCCCGACTTCGCCGTCTTCGACGTCCGGGGCCTGCCCTGGGACGAGATCCACCGCCGGATCGTGGCGGAGTACCGCAAGCCCTACGACCTGGAGCGCGACCCGCTGATCCGGTTCCGGTTGTTCCAGCGGGAACCGGACCGCTGGGTGCTGGTCAAGGCCGTGCACCACATCATCTCCGACGCCATCTCCACCTTCACCTTCATCGAGGAGTTGCTGGCCTGCTACGAAGGCCTGCGCAGGGGCGTGCCCGCGGAGCTGCCGCCGGTCCCGGCGACCTACCTGGACTTCCTCAACCGGCAGAACCGCTTCCTCGCCGGACCGGACGCCCAGCGGATGCTCGACTACTGGCGCTCGCACCTGCCCGCTCAGGTGCCGGTGCTGAACCTGCCCACCGACAAGCCGCGCCCACTGGTGCAGACGCACAACGGGGCCTCCGAGTTCTTCGCCCTCGACACCGCGCTCAGCACCCGCGTGCACGAGCTCGCCCGCGAGCACGGAGTGACGCCGTTCGTGGTGCTGCTCAGCGCGTACTACCTGCTGCTGCACCGGTATTCGGGCCAGGACGACATCGTCGTCGGCAGCCCGGTCACCGGTCGCACGGAGCAGGAGTTCGCCGGGGTGTACGGGTACTTCGTCAACCCGCTGCCGCTGCACGCGAACCTCGGCGCCGACCCGTCCGTCGCGGAGCTGCTCGACCAGGTCCGCACGACGGTGCTCGGCGGGCTGGACAACCAGGAGTACCCGTTCGTGCTGCTGGTCGAGCAGCTGGGCCTGCAGCACGACCCGAGCCGCTCGGCGGTGTTCCAGGTGATGTTCATCCTGCTGCACCACAAGGTCTCGGCCGAGCAGTACGGGTACCACCTCGACTACGTGGAGCTGCCGGAGGAGGAGGGGCAGTTCGACATCACGCTGTCGGTGTACGAGGACGAGGCCGACCACCGCTTCCACTGCGTCTTCAAGTACAACACCGACCTGTTCCTGCCGGAGACGATGCGGCGGCTCGCCGGACACTACACCGCCCTGCTCGACGCCTTGACCGGCTCGCCGGGCACCAGGCGGGTCGGTGAGCTGCCGATGCTGGCGGCGGCCGAGCGCGACCGGATCCTCGGCTCGTGGAGCGGCCCGCGGCACGAGACCGTCCCCGGCGCCGCGGTGCACGAGCTGATCGCCGCCGTCGCCGCCGACCGCCCCGACGCGATCGCGGTGACCGCGCCCGCCGAGGACGGGACGGTGCGGCGGCTCACCTACGGCGAACTCGACGAGTGGTCGCGGCGGCTGGCGCGGGGACTGCGGGCGCGCGGCGTCCGCGACGGCGCGATCGTCGCACTGTGCCTGGACAAGTCCCCGCTGCTGATCGCGGCCGTGCTGGCGGTGCTGCGGGCGGGTGGCGCGTACCTCCCGCTGGACCGGGAGCAGCCGGCGGAACGGCTCGGCTACATGGCACGGCACGCGGGAGCATCGCTGGTGGTCGCCGACGAGGCCGGGCGAGACCACCTCGGGGCGCTCGACCACGTGGTGACTCCCGCGGAGCTCGACGCGCGGCCGGACGGTGACGCCGACCGCGTCGCGGTGGCACCGGAGGCCCCGGCCTACGTCTGCTTCACCTCCGGTTCGACCGGGCGTCCCAAGGCGGTGCAGGTCTCGCACCGCAACCTCGCGTCCGCGTACGCGGCGTGGCACCGGGAGTACGGCCTGGGCGACGACGTCCGGGTCCACCTGCAGCTGGCGAACTTCGCGTTCGACGTGTTCACCGGCGACCTGGTGCGCGCGCTGTGCTCGGGCGGCACCCTCGTGCTCGTCGGCCGCGAGCTGCTGTTCAACACGGCACGGCTGCACCGGACGATGCTGGCCGAGCAGGTGGATTGCGCCGAGTTCGTCCCGGCGGTGGTGCGCGGCCTGGTGGAGCACTGCGAGAGCAGCGGCGCGCGGCTGGACTTCATGCGGCTGCTCGTCGTCGGCTCCGACACGTGGAAGGTCGAGGAGTACCGGCGGCTGCGGGAGCTGTGCGGGCCGCGCACCCGTGTGCTCAACTCCTACGGCGTCACCGAAGCCACCATCGACAGCAGCTGCTTCGAAGGTCCCGTCGACGGACTCGAACCGAGCGCCTCGGTTCCCATCGGCACGCCGCTGCCCAACAGCCGGTGCTACATCCTCGACGACCGGGGACGGCCGGTGCCGCAGGGCGTGGTCGGTGAGCTGTGGATCGGCGGCGACGGGGTGGCGACCGGCTACCGCGGTGACCCGGAGCAGACCGAGCAGCGGTTCCGGACGATCACCCCGCACGACGAGCCGGTGCGCTGCTACCGCACCGGTGACCTGGCCAAGTGGGACGCCCGGGGCGTCGTCCACCTGCTCGGGCGGGCCGACACCCAGGTGAAGGTGCGGGGGCACCGCATCGAGATCGGCGAGGTCGAGTCGCAGCTGGCCCGGTGGCCGCAGCTCAAGCAGGTGGTGGTCGTCGCGCACGAGGACTCCGGTGGGGACACGGCGTTGTGCGCCTACTGCGTGCCCGCGGCGGGCGCGGTGCTGGACCAGCGGAAGTTGCGCGGCCACCTCGCCGAGCACCTGCCGACGTTCATGATCCCGGCGCACTTCGTCGAACTGCCCGCGCTGCCGCTGACGGTGAGCGGCAAGATCGACGTCGAGTCGCTGCCCGCGCCCGAGGCCGGGCGTTCCCGGCGGGACCACGAGCCGACGGTGACGCTGTTCGAGACGCGGATGGCCGAGCACTGGAAGTCGCTGCTGGACCTGGACGAGGTCGGCCTGCAGGACGACTTCTTCGAACTCGGCGGGAGTTCGATCAAGCTGATCGAGCTGATCCACCACGTGCAGCGCGAGTTCGACATCACGGTGGCCGTGGGCGAGCTGTTCAAGACCACGACGTTGCGCGGCATGGCCAAGACCGTCGAGCACGTCATCACCGGCCGGCTGCCCGGATCCCAGCCGTACGTGCGGTTCAACGAGGGCCGGGGTGAACCGGTGTGCTGCTTCCCCCCGGTCGGTGGCCACGGGCTGGTGTACCGCCAGCTCGCCGGACGGCTGCCGGAGCACGAACTGCTCGGCTTCAACCACCTCAGCGGAGCGGACAAGGTCGAGCGCTACGCGGACCTGGTCGAGCAGGTCCGGCCGGACGGGCCTCGCGCGCTGCTGGGCTACTCGCTCGGCGGGAACCTGGCGTTCGAGGTGGCCGCGGAACTCGAACGGCGCGGCCGTGCGGTGTCCCGCGTGGTCATCGTCGACTCCTACCGCATCACCGAGCCGTTCGAGGTGGGGCCCGAGCGGCTGGACGTCTTCGAGCGGGAGCTCGCCGAACACCTGCGCAAGCACACCGGAACCGAGGTCGTGGCGGCCGAAACGCGCGAGCAGGCGCGGGAGTACCTGGAGTTCTGCGGTCGCACGCCCAACCGGGCGGTGCTGGACGCGCCGATCAGCGTGCTCAGCGACCCGGCGAACATCGGCGTCCACCTCGCGGGGGAGGAGGGCAGCTGGCAGGACCGCTCCCGCGGCGGGACCGCGGTGCTGCGCGGGTCCGGGGCGCACGCCGACATGCTCGACGGCGAGCACGCCGGCGCGAACGCGGACCTGGTGCGTTCGATCCTGGCCGGGGGTGCGGCCGATGATGTCGCGTGACGGGACCGGCGACGCGCCGAGCGTCATCATCGTCGGCGGCGGCGTCGCCGGGATGGCCACCGGGTGCTACGCGCAGATGAGCGGGCTGCGCACCCAGGTCTTCGAGAAGCACGTGCTGCCGGGCGGTTGCTGCACGGCGTGGGGACGGGACGGGTACGTCTTCGACTACTGCATCTCCTGGTTGGTGGGTACCGCCGAGGGCAACGAGGCCAACCAGGTGTGGCGGGAACTGGGGGCGCTGGACGGCAAGACCATCACCAACTTCGAGATGTTCAACCGGATCGTCGGTCCCGACGGCCGCTCGGTGACGTTCTACAACGATCCCGACCGGCTGCAACGGCACCTGCTGGAGGTGTCGCCCGCCGATTCCCGGCCGATCCGGAGGTTCTGCCGCGACCTGCGCCGGTTCATGGAGGTCGACGTCTCGTCGTTCTTGGTGCCGCGAGCGCTGCGGCCGGAGCACGAGCGGGAGGCGGCGGAGGTGAAGGGCCTGCCCGCGACCCGGTGGTTCCGGCGGACCGCGACGACCTCGTTGGAGGACTTCACCGACAGCCTCCGCGACCCGCTGCTGCGGCGGGCCTTCCCGAACATCTTCTTCCAGGACCACGAAAGCTTCCCGCTGCTGCCGTACCTGCTCAACATGGCCGACGCGCACCTCGGCAACGCCGGCTTCCCGGAGGGCGGTTCGCTGGGGCTGGCGCGTTCGATCGAGCAGCGGTACCGCTCGCTCGGCGGTGAGATGCGCTACCGGACGCGAGTCGAGCGGATTCTCGTCGAGGGAGGCCGCGCGGTCGGGGTGCAGCTCAGGAACGGCACGCGGCACTACGCGGATCACGTCGTATCGGCTTGCGACGGCGCCACCACGCTCTACCGGATGCTCGACGGCGCGTACACGAACCCGACCGTCGACCGGCTCTACGAGGACCTGCTCGCCGATCCTGACCAGGTGTATCCGGGCGTGGCGTCCGTCTTCGTCGGCTTCGACGGCGCACCGCCGGGCGACGCGCCGCACAGCGCGACCTACTTGCTGTCCGAACAGGACGCGGCCCGGTTGCCGGGCTCGTCGCAGCAGAGCCTCGCGGTGCAGCTGCGGACGAAGTACTGGTCGGGTTGCGCCCCGCCGGGCAAGTCGTTGTTCCACTGCTCGTACTTCACCGATTTCGCCTCCTGGAGGAGCCTGCGCGTCACGAACCGGCGCGAGTACCGGGCTCGCAAGCGCCAGGCCGCCGAGTTCGTGTGCTCCTTCCTCGAACGCCACCACCCGGGAATCGGTGCGCGCATCGAGGTCGTCGACGTGGCCACCCCGGTGACGAACAACCGCTACACCGCCAACTTCGAAGGCAGCATCCTCGCCTGGAAGTCCTTCGGCGAGACCGACGACCTGCTCGCGAAGCTCGTCGACGAAGACCGGATGCGGCTGCCCGGCTTGCGCGGCTTCTCCATGGCGGGGCAGTGGATCAGCGGTGGCGGGCTGATCCGGGCCGCCGCGTCCGGGCGATTCGCCGTGCAGTTCCTGTGCGAGGAGCTCGGCGTGCCGTTCCGCGCGTGGGAGAGCGATGCCCGGCAGCGCTGGCGGCCCGAGATGCTCGGCGAGCTGCCCCTGCTCGATCGGAACCTGATGCGGACGGAAGGCAGGCGCACCACGTGAACCAGCGGCAAACGATGATCATCATCGGTGGGGGGCTCGGCGGGCTCTCCACCGGGTGCTACGCGCAGATGAACGGGTACCGGACGAGGATCTTCGAGATGCACGAGATCCCCGGTGGCTGCTGCACGGCGTGGGACAAGGGGGACTTCACCTTCGACTGCTGCGTGAGCTGGCTGCTCGGCAACGGGCCCGGCAACGAGATGCACCAGATCTGGCTGGAGCTCGGGGCGTTGCAGGGCAAGGAGATGCGGCACTTCGACGTGTTCAACGTCGTGCGCGGCAGGGACGGGCGGGCGGTCTACTTCTACTCCGACCCGGATCGGCTCGAAGCGCACCTGCGCGAGCTCTCACCGGCGGACGCCCGGCTGATCCGGAAGTTCTGCAACGGGCTGCGCAAGTTCTGCAAGGCGATCACGGTGTACCCGTTCCTCAAACCGGTCGGGCTGATGGGCCGCGTCGAGCGGTTGCGGATGCTGGCCTCGTTCCTGCCCTACGCGAACGTCATCCGGACCTCGATCAGCACGTTGATGGTGGACTACTCGGCGAAGTTCCGGGATCCGCTGCTGCGCGAGGCCTTTAACTTCGTGCTCTACGAGAAGCACCCGGCGTTCCCGGTGCTGCCGTTCTACTTCCAGCTCGCCTCGCACGCGAACCGGTCGGCCGGGGTGCCGGAGGGCGGCTCGCAGGGGTTGTCGAACTCGATCGAGCAGCGCTACCGCCGCCTCGGTGGGGAGATCACCTACAACGCCAAGGTGGCGGAGGTGCTGATCGAGGACGACCGCGCGGTGGGCGTGCGGCTCAGCGACGGCAGCGAGCACCGCGCCGACGTCGTCGTGTCCGCCTGCGACGGGCACACCACGACGATGAAGCTGCTCGGCGGGCGCTACCTCACCGAGACCCATCGGCGCCTCTACACCCGGACCATCGACGAACCCGGCCAGATCTTCCCCGGTTACTTCATCCTGTTCCTGGGGCTGGACCGATCGTTCCCGGAAGCCGACCCGTGCACGACCTACCTGCTCGACGAGGACACGGCCGCGAAGCTGACCGGGATCCGGCATCCGAGCATCAACGTGCAGTTCCGCACCGCGCACTACCCGGACCTGGCGCCACCGGGCAAGACGATCGTCTACGCGACGTACTTCTGCGACATCGAGCCCTGGCGCGAGCTCAGCACCGGCCCGGAGCAGCGGACGCGAGTGCGCGGCGGCGTGGAGCAGCACACCCTCTCGGTCCGCCGCGGCACCGCCTACTACGCCGCGAAGCGGCAGGTGAAGGACGCGCTGGTGGACTTCCTGGACGAGCGGTTCCCCGGCCTCCGCGACTCCGTGGTGACCCGGGACATCTCCACCCCGCTGACGCAGGTCCGCTACACCGGCAACTACGACGGCACCGTCCTCGGCTGGCAGCCGTTCGTGGAGGGCGGCGAGACGCTGGAGGAGGAGATCAACAAGCACGGCCCCCGACTGCCCGGTCTGCGCGACTTCTACTTCTCCGGCGTGTGGGCCACCACCGGCGGCCTGATCCGGGCGGCGGGCTCGGGGCGCCAGGTCATGCAGTTCATCTGCAACGACGACGGCAAGGAATTCACCGCCCACGTCGACGACAGCGCCCCGGAACCGACCCACGTCACGATCCCGGTCGGCCCGGAGGTGCCGCGCGCGGACGCCGAGCCCGCCTCGAACCGAGGAGCCTGATGAAGATCGAGAAGTGGATCATCCGGGAGCACCTGGCAGGAGTTCCCGCTGTGGAACGGATCTACGAGAAGGTGGTCGAGGACGTGGAGATCCGGCTGGCGCCGGACGAGATGCTGCTGCGGACCCGGTACGTCTCCCTCGACCCCTACCTGCACGGCATCACCCTGGAGCTGCCGACCGGTACGCCCGCCGGGGCCGACTCCGTCATGGAAGTGCTCGAAGCGGGGCCGCGGGCCCGTTTCGAGGTCGGGGACCTCGTCCAGGGCTGGGGCGGCTGGCGCAGCCACCTGGTCAGCACCGGGGAGGGCGGCCCGGTGCTCGGCGGGCGGGTCCCGCTGAGCGTGCCCGATTACCGCAAGATCGACCCGGCGCGGCACGACGACGCGCTGCCGGTGCACACCGCCCTCGGTGCCCTGGGCGGGTCCGGGATGACCGCGTGGGCCGCCACGACGAAGTTCTTGGCGGTGCGGCCCGGCGACACGGTGCTGATCAGTTCCGCCTCCGGCGCTGTCGGGTCGGTCGTGGGGCAGCTGGCCAAACGCGCCGGGGCCCGCGTGGTGGGGACGACGAGCTCCCCGTGCAAGGTCGATTACCTGCGCGAACTCGGCTTCGACGCGGTGGTCGAGTACCGGCACGGCGACGCGGTGGACGACGTGTGCGGCGCACTCCGGCAGGCCGCTCCGGACGGGATCGACCGGTACTTCGACAACCTCGGGGGCGCGATCACCGACGCCGCGTTCCGCCTGCTCAACGTGGACAGCCGCGTAGCGGTGTGCTGGCAGTGGGCCCACCAGGTCGGCGCGGAGGAATCAGGTCCGCGGCTGCTGCCGCTGATCATGTACCCGCGCACCACCATCCGCGGCGTCTTCGCGTTGGAGTGGTTCACCGAGCAGAACTGGAACGCCCTGTACGACGAAGTCGGCGGCCTGATCCGGCGCGGTGAGATCCGCTGTGACCACACCGTCCACCACGGCATCGACGCCATCCCGGACGCGTACCGGAGCCTGTACCTGAACCCCTCCGCCAACCGGGGCAAGGTCCTGGTCGAACTGTGAGGCGGTGTTCCGCGAGGCTGGCCTGCTCGACGGGTCGGGTGGCGGACCGCAGAGCCCGTGTCTGCGAGCGTGGTCTGCGTTGTTGGTCGCTCGGTGGAACTTCAGCGGCTTCCTCGCTGCGGGATCTTCTTCCCGAGTGGCTCCGCCACGAGGGAAAAGCCGTCCTCGTGAGGAAGCCGCTGGGAACCCGCCGGTGGTCGGCCCGCTCAAGCTGGTCACTGCTCATCGGCTTCGCCGCTGACAGGAGAAGAACGCTGCTCCCTGGAACGACCGGTTCGAAGACAGGCTTCCAGCGGCTTCGCCGCTGACAAGATCGACAGGTGCGGGCAGAACGGCGTGATCACCAGTCGACGAGGAGGCTGTGGACGCCGTAGTTGACGGCTGCGGAGCGCAGCGGTACTCGTTCCGGGGCGACGGCCAGGCGCAGTCCGGGAAATCGTTCGAGCAGGCCGGAGAATCCCGCCCGCAGCTCCACTCGGGCGAGCTGCGCGCCCAGGCAGTGGTGGATGCCGTGGCCGAAGGCCAGGTGCCCGGCGCCTGATCGGCCGAGGTCGAGCCGGTCGGGTTCCGGGAACTGCTCGGGGTCCCGGTTGGCCGTGGACAACGACAACGTGACCAGCTCGCCCCGGCGGATGGTCTGGCCGTGCAGTTCGACGTCCTCCAGCGCCGTGCGGGTGGTGCCGAACTGGTTGATCGTCAGGTAGCGCAGCAGCTCCTCCACCGCCGTGCCGATGGCCGACGGGTTCTCGCACAGCCAGGCGAGCTCTGCGGGGTGGGCCAGCAGGGCGTAGGTGCCCAGCGCGAGCATGTTGGCCGTCGTGTCGTCCCCTCCGGTGATCAGCATCGCGCTCATCGTCGCGATCTCCTCGTCGGAGAGCTCCCCGTCGGCCACCAGCGCGCTCGTCAGGTCCGTGCCGGGGGTGGTGTGCTTCGCGCGCACGTGCTCGCGCAGTTCCGCCAGCAGCCGCTCCCACGCCTGCCCGGCCTCCTCGGGGTCGGCGTCGAGCCGGAGAAGCGCTTCGGTGGTCGCCCGCACCGACGACCGTTCCAGCGGCATCCCGAGCAGGTCGCGGATCACGTGGAAGGCGATGGGGCTGGCGAAGGACTCGACGAGGTCGACGGGCCCGCCCGCGCTCTCCATCACGTCGAGCCGTTCGGTGACCGCCCGTTCCACCAGCGGCTCCATCTCCCGCACCCGGCGGAGCGTGAACGCCGACACGAGCTTGCGCCGGTACCAGGTGTGTTCCGGCGGGCCCATGACGCTGAACAGGCCGGGCGCGGCGGTGGCGTCCTGGGGTTGCTGGTCGGCCGGCCCGCGCAGCAGGTCGATCCGGGCGCTGAAGCGCTGATCGGTGAGCACTTCGCGGACCAGGGCGTAGCCGGTCACCAGCCATCCCGGCGCGTCGCCGGGGTGGTACATCCGGGTCAGCGGCCGGTGCGGGAGCAGGTCGCGCAACCCGTCGTGCGGGGCGAACGGGGTGCTGCGGGTGGTGGGGTGCTCGACGAGCGCGGCGGTGCTGCTCCCGCGTTCGTCGGGGGACGGCCGTTCGGCGCGGTGGAGGGACACAGTCGCCATGCTCCGGGCCGATCGGCGCCGTGTCAGGAGGAATCACTCGGCCGTGCAGCGGTGTCGCCCGGTCGCCGGAGCGGAATCCCGTTCGGCACAAGGGGATTCCGCCCATCGGGCAGCACGATCACCGCAACGCGCGGGTGCTCGCGCCGCGCAGCGGGCCGTGGTGCGCTCGGTGACCTCCCCGATGTTCGGCTCGGCGCCGCGCCAGAGTGGTGGCGGTCGACGGTTTCCCGCGAGCACCGCGGTTCGGCGCCCGGTACGTGGCGGCGTTGCTCGACCTGCACCCGCGCGGGCGGGCGCAGCCGACCCTGGACGGCCTCACCGCTGGTACCCCGGAAGCGCTGTTCTGGCACCGCGATCGGTGATCCGGTGCTGAACCGGGACTGCGCCACCGCGCGGACCCGGTTCAGCGGGACGGCCGGTACCGGCGCAGTTCGCACGTGCGGCGCACGAGGTCCCGCATCGATTCCAGGGTGCCGGTGACCATGCCCGCCGTTCTGGCCTGCACGAGCACGTTGCCGAGGGCGGTGGCCTCCACCGGCCCGGCGATCACCGTGCGCCCGGTGCGTGCGGCGGTCAGCTCGCACAGCAGCTCGTTGCGCGCCCCGCCGCCCACGACGTGCACGGTGGACAGCGCGCGGCCGGTGAGCCGCTCCAGCAGATCGATGGACTCGGCGTACGCGGTGGCGAGGCTTTCCAGGATGCAGCGCACGAATTCGGCGCGGGTCCCCGGAACCGGCCGGTCGTGCTCGGTCAGCCAGGCCGCGATGCGGGCGGGCATGTCGCCGGGCGGGAGGAACCTGGCGTCGTTCGGGTCGAACTCGGCGACCCGGCCGGGTGGGACCGCGGCGGCCTCCGCCAGCAGCGATTCCAGGTCGACCGCCGGGCCGTCTCGGCTCCACCGCTCGACGGATTCGGTGAGCAGCCACAAGCCCATCACGTTGTGCAGGTAGCGGATCCTGCCGTCGACGCCGAGCTCGTTGGTGAAGTTCGCCGCCCGGCCCCGCGCGGAGAGCACCGGCCGCTCCAGCTCCGCGCCGACCAGCGACCAGGTGCCGCAGGAGATGTAGGCGAACGACTCGTCCCGCGCGGGCACGGCCACCACCGCCGACGCGGTGTCGTGCGAACCCACCGCCGTGACCGCCAACCGGTCCGCGCCCAGCTCGTCGGCCACATCTGGGGTGACCTCGCCGATTCGCTCTCCGGGTGAGACGAGCCGTGGCAGCAGGTCCCTGCTGATACCGAGCCGGTCCATCAGCGGCTCCGACCAGTTCGACGTCCGCGCGTCGAGCAGACCCGTCGTGGAGGCGTTGGTGCGTTCCGCCACCTGCTCGCCGGTGAGCCAGTAGGCCAGCAGGTCCGGGATGAGCAGCATCCGCTCGGCCAGTTGCAACAGTCCTGACTCGCGCTCGGCGGCGAGCTGGAAGGTGGTGTTGAACGGCAGGTGCTGCAAGCCGTTCACCTCGTAGAGCTCGGCGGGGCCCACCATGTCGTGCACGGTGGGCACCGCCGCCGCGTTGCGGTCGTCGCGGTAGTGGTGCGGCATCCCGAGCATCCGGCCGCCGCGCAGCAGCGCGTAGTCCACCGCCCACGAATCGATGCCGACGCTCGTGAGATCCGCTTCCCGCGCCGCCTGCCGCACCCCGTCGCACACCTCGCGGTACAGCTCCACCACGTTCCAGTGCAACGCTCCCCGGATGCGCACGGGCCGGTTCGGGAACCGGGCGACCGCGCGCATCCGAAGCTCGTCCGGCCCGACGTGACCGAGCATCACCCGCCCGCTGGTGGCGCCCAGGTCGACCGCGGCGACCGCCTCGCCCATGTCCCCTCCTCAAATCCGCCGACGAACTCCCAGCTGCACGAACGGATGCCCCAGCATTGTCGGCGGCGAAGCCGCTGAGCAGTGACCACCAGAGCAAGCCGGCCACCCAGCGGGTTCTCAGCTGTCCTCTCGCGAGGACGGCACTTCCGTGCGCGGCGGGGCCGCTCGCGAGAGTGATCCCGCAGCGAGAGGACAGCTGAGGTTCGGCTACCCGACCCGCACCGCAACAAGACCGGGCGTCACCGCAGGAACGCCGCGGCCACGCCCGCGTCGACCGGGACGTGCAGGCCCGTGGTGTGGCTCAGGTCCCCGCCGAGCAGCGCGAACACGGCGTTCGCGACGTGCTCCGGCAGCACCTCCCGCTTGAGCAGGGTGCGCTGGGCGTAGAACTCGCCGAGGTCCTCCTCCGCGACCCCGTAGACCTTCGCCCGCTGCGCGCCCCAGCCGCCGGCGAAGATGCCGCTGCCGCGGACCACGCCGTCCGGGTTGACGCCGTTGACGCGGATCGCGTGCCCGCCGAGTTCGGCGGCCAGCAGCCGCACCTGGTGCGCCTGATCGGCCTTCGTGGCGGAGTAGGCGACGTTGTTCGGCCCGGCGAACACGCCGTTCTTCGACACGACGTAGACGATGTCGCCGCCGAGTCCCTGCTCGATGAGCACCTTCGCCGCCGCCTTGCTGACCAGGAACGAACCCTTCGCCATCACGTCGTGCTGGAGGTCCCAGTCGGCGGCGGTCGTCTCCAGCAGCGGTTTCGACAGCGACAGCCCGGCGTTGTTGACCACCACGTCGAGCCCGCCGAACGCCAGCACCGCGGCGTCGACCGCGGCGGCCACGGCGTCCTCATCGGTGACGTCCGCGCCCACGCCCACCGCGACGTCCGGTGACCCGATCTCGGCGGCGGCTTCCCGGGCTTTGGCCTCGTCGAGGTCGGCGAGCACCACGGTGGCCCCGTCGCTCGCGAGGCGGGCGGCGGTGGCCTTGCCGATGCCGGAGCCGGCCCCGGTGACCAGTGCGACCTTCGTCGCCAGCGGCTTGGGGGCCGGGCGGCGCCGCAGCTTCGCCTCTTCCAACGCCCAGTACTCGATGCGGAACTTCTCCCGCTCGTCGATGGGGGAGTAGGTGGACAGCGCCTCCGCGCCGCGCATCACGTTGATCGCGTTGACGTAGAACTCCCCGGCGACGCGGGCGGTCTGCTTGTCGCCGCCGTAGCTGAACATGCCGACGCCGGGGATCAGCACGATCGCCGGATCCGCGCCGCGCATCGGCGGCGAGTCGGGCGTGGCGTGGCGCCGGTAGTAGGCCGCGTAGTCCTCGCGGTACTGCGCGTGCAGTTCCTCGAGCCGCCGCACGGATTCTTCGACCGGGGCGGTCGCGGGCAGGTCGAGCACCAGCGGCTTCACCTTGGTGCGCAGGAAGTGGTCGGGGCAGCTCGTACCGAGTTCCGCCAGCCGGGGATGTTCCGCGCGCGCCAGGAAGTCCAGCACTTCCGGTCCGTCGGTGAAGTGCCCGACCTGGCGCTTGTCGGTGCTCGCGAGACCGCGCAGAACCGGCGCGAGCGCGGCGGCCTTGGCTCGCCGCTCCGGCTCGGGCAGCGCCGCGTAGCCGTCGAGGACCGCGCCGAACGGATCGGGGCGGCCGTGCTCGGCGATGTGCTCGGCGGCCGTGTCGATGATCCACCGCGAGTTGCGCTCGCAGTCGTCGCTGCTCTCGCCCCACGCGGTGATGCCGTGCCCGCCGAGGACGGTGCCGATCGCCTCGGGGTGCGCCCGCTTGATCTCGGCGATGTCCTGACCGAGCTGCCAGCCGGGTCGCCGCCACGGCACCCACACGACCTTCTCGCCGAAGATCTCCCGCGTCAACTCCGGGCCGTCGGCGGCGGTGGCGAGGGCGATCCCGCTGTCGGGATGCAGGTGGTCGACGTGGTCGGCCTCCACCAGCCCGTGCATCGCGGTGTCGATGGACGGCGCGGCGCCGCCCTTGCCGTGCAGCGCGTAGTCGAAGGCCGCGACCATCTCGTCCTCGCGGTCCACACCGGGGTACACCCCGGACAGCGCGCGCAACCGGTCGAGGCGGAGCACGGCCAGCCCGCGCTCGGTGAGCGTGCCCAGGTCACCACCGGAGCCCTTCACCCACATCAGCTCGACCGGCTCGCCGGTGACGGGGTCGGTGTCGTGGCCCTTGGCGGAGGTGTTGCCGCCCGCGTAGTTGGTGTTGCGCGGGTCGGCGCCCAGCCGGTTGCTCCGGGCGATCAGTCCTTCGACGGCGCTGGAATTCGCCATGGCGGCAGCGCTCTCCTCTCCTGCTCGGTAGGACATCAGGCTCCCCACCCGGCCTGCGCGCCGCCGACGCGCTGCTCGGCGAGGTAGCGGGCGTGGCCGGATTCGGCGTAGGCGCGCATCGGTTCCGCGGGCAGCCCGCGGGACGCGCGCCACTGCGCCAGCGCCGGTCGCACGTCGGTCTGGAAGGCGTCCATCAGCACTTCGTTGGCGCCCAGCACGTCGTGGGAGTCCTGCGCCTTCGCGAGCGCCGCGCGGTCGACCAGCAGCGCCCGCGCGGTCATCTCCTGCACGTTGAGCACGGACCGGATCTGCGCGGGGATCTTCTCCTCCACGTTGTGGCACTGGTCGAGCATGAAGCGCACCGGCGAGCCTTCGTCGAGGCCGCCGCCCGCGACGACCTCGTGCAGCACCCGGAAGAGCTGGAACGGGTCGGCCGCCCCGACGATCAGGTCGTCGTCGGCGTAGAAGCGCGAGTTGAAGTCGAACGAACCGAGCTTTCCCAGGCGCAGCAACTGCATCACGATGAACTCGATGTTGGTGCCCGGCGCGTGGTGCCCGGTGTCCAGGCAGGTGAACGCGCGGTCGCCGAGCGCGCTGACCTGGACGAACGACGTTCCCCAGTCGGGCACGTCGGTGTGGTAGAAGGCCGGTTCGAAGAACTTGTACTCCAGCACGAGCCGCTGGTGCTCGCCGAGCCGCTCGTAGATCTCGGCCAGCGACTCGGCCAGCCGGTCCTGCCGGGCGCGCAGCGAATCCTGGCCGGGGTAGTTGGTGCCGTCGGCGAGCCAGATCTTGAGATCGGTGGACCCGGTGGCGTGCATGATCTCGATGCACCGGAAGTGGTGGTCGACGGCCTTGCGCCGCACGGCCGCGTCGGAGTGGGTGAGGCTGCCGAACTTGTAGGCCTCGTCCTGGAACGTGTTCGAGTTGATCGTGCCCAGCTGAACTCCGAGCTCCTCGGCGTGCGCCTTGAGCGCGGTGAAGTCGTCGACCTGGTCCCACGGGATGTGCAGCGCCACGGCGGGCGCCAGGCCGGTGAGCTCGTGCACCTTGGCGGCATCGGCGATCTTCTCCTGCGGCGTGCGCGGCGTTCCCGGGGTGCCGAACACCTTGAACCGGGTTCCCGAGTTGCCGAACGCCCAGCTCGGCAGCTCGATGGCCTGGCGGGCGAGGGTGCCGGTGATCTCCTCGAAACGAGGCGGGGTCATGCGCGTTCTCCTTCGCACGGATCGGTTTCCGGTAGGTCGGCGAGCTGATCGGCCAAGTGGAAGACCTCGTCGAGCGCGGTGGCCGCCTGGTCGGCGCGTCCGCCGTCGCCGACGAACAGGTCCGCCATGCACCGCTCCCACCGCGCGGCCACGGCCGACGCGGCGAGGTGGGCATCGGAGGCGGCGGCGGAATCGGTCTCGTAGTACCCGATGAGCAGCCCGTCCGAGCGCAGGAACAGCGAGTAGTTGCGCCGCCCCGACGCTTCGATCTCGCGCAGCATCTCGGGCCACACCGCGGCGTGGCGGTGCCGGTACTCGTCGAGCCGTTCGGGGTCGACCTGGAGCTGGAAGCACACGCGGGTCACGAGCCCACCACCGCGCCGCCGGTGCTCTCGGGCGTCGTGCCGTAGCGCTCGCGCTCGATCTGCTGGAGGCTCTTGCCCTGCGTGCGGGGCGCCCAGATCGTGCCGATGAGCAGCGAGGCGATCAGGAACCCGAGGATCAGCGTGCCGAGCCCGCGCAACCCGATCTGCGTCAGCAGCGCGGGGAATCCGACGCTGAGCAGGCCCACCAGCACCCGCGCGGCCAGGAACAGCACGCCCTGCGCGCTGGCCCGGTACCGGGTGGCGAACAGCTCGCTGGCCCACAGCCCGTAGAACGCCTGCGCGCCGATGCCCGAGGACACGCCCCAGCCGACCGCGAACACGAGCAGGGTCGCGGTGTTCGCGGGAGCGTAGATCAGCGCCGCCCAGGCCAGCACGCCCAGCGCGGCGCCCGCGCAGTACAGCAGGCGGCGGCTCACCCGATCGGCGAGCAGCATGAACCCGAAGTAGGTCGCGACGCTGGTGCAGCCCCACACCAGGACCTGCAGCAGGTACTGCTCGGTCACGGAGGTGAGGCCGACCGCGTCGTACACCCGCGGCTGGAAGATCCCGGCCTGACCGGCGACCGCGTTCCACAGCGCGTACACGCCGAACAGGAACAGCATCGCGAGCAGGTTCGTCCTCCTGCTGAACAGGCCGCGCACGCTGCTCAGGAAGGTGACCTGCTGCCCCGGATCGTCCTTGCGGTCGCGCCACAGCCTCGATTCCGCGAGGCCGCGGCGCACCCACCAGGTCACGGCCGCCACCACGAACAGGTGCAGGAAGATCAACCGGCTGCCGAGCAGCCCGAACGGGGCGGCCACGACCGCCAGCAGGTAGCCGAGCGTCGGCCCGATCGACCACGCGAGCTGCGCGGCGCCGACGTGGGCGGCCCGCTTGTCGTGCGGTGCCTCTTCCGCGATGTAGGTCCAGGAGGCGGTGACGCCGGCGCCGACGGCGATGCCGGTGAGCACGAACGCGGTCAGCAGCATCCCGAAGGACGTGGCGAACACCGCCAGCAGCACGCCGAGCATGTACAGCAGCAGGTCGTAGGTGTAGATGAACTTCCGGCCGTAGCGGTCGCACAGCGGCCCGCCGATGGCCGCGCCCGCGGCGGCGCCGAACGCGTTCGCGCTCAGCGCGGCGAGCAGCCCGACCGCGAGGTCGTCCAGCCCGAAGCGCTCCTGCCAGAGGCTGAGGCTGGTGGCGATCGCGATGATCGAGCCCGCCTCGATGTAGTTCGACATGGCCACGGCGATCGTCGCGCGCCAGCCGGTCGTGCGTTCGCTACCGAACCGGACCCCCATCGGTCCTCCTGTCCATCGGCTCTGATGTCGCAGGCTCCGGCGTCGAGCGCACGGAGTATTGAAACGTTTCAATCAATGGACACGCACGATAAGGGGTGGCGCCGCCGGTGGACAAGGCCCTGCTGGTCTAGCGTCAGGTGCTCCGGCTGCGACCGAGTCTGGAAAGTTCCGGAACCGATGCCGATGAGGTCGGGTCGCTGCTGAGCTCGACGCGTGGGGGATCGCTGGTCGCGCTGATGTGTAACGATTGAAATCGGGCGTGATCGGGACTAGGCCCGGGGCGAAGGCCGCGCGTTGTCGGACCGGCGCACTACGGTGCGCTCCATGGGCGAGACGACGATCGCGGAAGATCTGTTGCACTACCTCCAGCAGTCGCGCGACACCGTGCTGCGGGGACTGGACGGGCTGGGGGAGTACGACGCGCGACGTCCGCTGACGCCCAGCGGCTCGAACGTCCTCGGTCTGATCAAGCACTTGGCGGGCGTCGAATCCGGCTACCTCGGCGACTGCGCGGGGCGCCCGTCACCGGTGCGGCTGCCGTGGGTCGAGGACGGCTCGATCTGGGACGGCGCGGACATGTGGGCCACCGCCGAGCAGTCCCGCGGCCACCTCGTCGGGCTCTACCGGGAGGCCTGCGCGCATTCGGACCGGGTGGTGGCGGAGCTTCCGCTGGGGGCGCCGGCGCACGTGCCGTGGTGGCCGCCGCACCGGCGGGACACGACCTTGGGGCACCTGCTGGCGCGCGTGGTCGCGGAGACCGCGCAGCACGCGGGGCACGTCGACGTCCTGCGGGAGGGCGTCGACGGGCGGGGCGGGCCCGACCACGACGCCTTCGGCGACGCGGAGCACTGGGCGGCCTACGTGGGGCGGATCCAAGCCGCGGCCGACGAGCACCGCGGCTGATCCGTCCCCGTTCCGCGGCGGGTCAGCCGGGCTGGCTGCTGTCCTTCTGGCTGCCCCAGCCGTGCCAGCGGTCGATCTCGATCAGCGCGGACACCCGTGGCCGCTGCCGGTCGGGGTACTGCTGGCCGAGGTAGTGCTCGGCCAGCCGGTCGATGTCGGTCAGGCCGGTGTCCTCGCGCACCTCGGTGACCCTGCCGAGCAAGGTGACGTGGGTGTACCAGTCGCCGCTGTCGAGCACGGTCAGCGTGACGCGCGGGTCGCGGCGGATGTGGGCCAGCCGCTTGCGGCCCTCGTCCATGTTGACCAGCACCTTGTCGTTCTCCCACAGGTACCAGGTGGCGGCGGAGACCGGCTGCCCGTCCGAGCGCAACGTCGTGATGGTCGACGGGTTGGGCTTGCGCAGCAGGGCGATCGTGTCGGCGGGCAGCGGTGGCACGGACATGGGTCCTCCTCGTTCCTGCGTGGTCGTGCTGGCCGTGGCCAACGTACCGGCGCGCGCGGCCCGGCGCCGCAGCAGTCGGCGTGATCGCGGAGTCCCGGTCGAGTGTGGAGGGTGCGGCCGGGCGCATCGACGACGAGCGGACGAAACCGCTTCGGTTCGAGGAAATCGACCCTGTTGGTACACAGTGGACTGGGTGCTTCGTGGCCGTGGCGCGCGAACGCCGCCGCGCCGGACGGCACGACGGCGATCGATCCGCGGTGAGCACTACCCGATCGGGCAGGTGTCCCGGTACTCCTGGATCTCGGGTCCGCTCGGCGGCGGGCACAGGAACCGGTCGTAGCGGGTGTCCTCGTCGACGAAGCGCTTCAGCCAGGCGATGCTCGACTTCGCGATGGTGGTGTTGTCGGTGTTCGGGGCGAGGTGTCCGGCTCCGGCGAGTTCCAGGTACGCCTTGTCTGGATCTTCGGGGAGGCTCTCGTAGAACGGCTCCGCGTGGGTGCGGACCGAGGCGACGGTGTCGTCCTCGGCGCCGATGATCAGCGTCGGGGTCTGCACGGCGGACCAGTCCTTGACGGTGTTCCACGGCGTCAGGGGAATCGCGGCCCGCAGATCCGGGTTGTCGAGGGCCGCTTGCAGCGAGCCGCCGCCGCCCATCGAGTGCCCCATCACGCCGAGCCGGTTCGGGTCGATGCGATCCGCCGCGCCGGATTCGGTGGTCAGGTGGTCGAGCGCCGCGAGCAGCTGGCGGGCCCGGGCGTCCGGCTGGTCGTAGCGGCTGAGCGTGTCGATGGTGAACACCACGAATCCCTGCGATGCCAGCCGGGGGCCGTACCAGGACATCGAGGATTGGGTCCCCGTGTAGCCGGGGGAAATGGCCACCGCGCCGAAGGTGCCTTCGGAAGTGTCGGTCGGATAGTAGATCGTGCCGCCGCCGAAGTCGCTGACGCTGGTGCGCGACACCACTTCTTCCTCGACGGCGAAGCTGCCGAGGGGGGCTTCGATGCTCTCGTCGGTCGGGTCGGGGCCGCGCTGGTAGGAGTCCTCGGCGGCGTGCGCGATCGGCGAGCCGCCCGCCAGCAGGCCGAGCAGTGCGGTCGCGGCGACCAGGGTGCGGCGGTTGCGGCTGCGGCCGGTCGGTGAGGGCGATGTTGCAGTCATGAACCACGCCTTTCTCGAAGCGAATCGATGAGCGGTGCGCACTGCAGGGCACGGGGTTGATCACCACCGGTGCCGGGAATATCACGTTCCGATGATGTTGCCCGTTGCCTACTGGCGCGTCAAGAAGTCGGTTCCGCCGTCGGATTCGACGCGCCTTCTTCCTGCGGTGCGGCGCGATTTCGCTTCCGGGTGAGGTTCGCGCCGGTCATGCGTATGACATCGATGTCCTAGGTGAATCGAGAAAGCTTTGACATCGATGACATGACTCGCGTTCCATCTGTGCCAGCCGGCAGAGCGGCCGGCGTCGTGGCCCGAAGGAGCGTGCCGAGGTGGAGTTCGCAACGACCGAAGCGGTCGTCGGCATCGACGTGGGCAGCACCGAGATCAAAGTGCTCGTCACCGATCGGCGCGGCGGGACGTTGAGCCTCCGGCGCACGCCGACCGACTGGCGCCGCACCGCCGACGGGCACAGCGAACTGCCCGCCGAGCTGCTCCTGAGCAGGGTCCTGTCCACGATGGCCGGTGCCGTGCAGGTGGCAGAGCGGTCCGCCCACGGCCTCCGCGTCGCGGCCGTCGCGATCACCGGGATGGCCGAGTCCGGGGTCCTGCTCGATCACGGCGGCACCCCGCTGCACCCGATCATCGCGTGGTTCGACCAGCGCGGCGGAGCCGAACTCGCCGCTCTGCCCGGAGATCTGGCGCGCGAGTTCAGCGCGCACACGGGACTGCCGCTGAGCCCGCTGTGCTCGTTCGCGAAGCTGAACCGGCTCGTCGAGCAGGGCCTGTCCCCGCGACGAGCCGGGCGCTGGCTCAACGTTCCCGAGTACGTCGCGCACGCGCTGGGCGGCGCGGCGGTCACCGAACCGTCCCTCGCCTCCCGGACCGGGCTGCTCGACCAGGCGACCCAGGCGCCGTGGACCCCGGCGCTGGAGCACCTGGGGCTGCCCGCCGCGGTGTTGCCGCCGCTCACCCCCGCCGGGACGCCGATCGGCAACGTCGACCACCCCGCGGTCCCGGAGCCGGTGCGCGGCGCGGTGCTCAGCGTCGCCGGGCACGACCACCCGGTCGCCTCGGTCGCCAGCGGTGTCTGGCACGGCGAGCACCTGTTCGACTCGTGCGGCACCTCCGAGGCGCTGCTGCGCGTCGCTTCCGCGCCGCTGCGCGACGACCAGCGCGCACGGCTCACCGGCGAAGGCATCGCGCAAGGGATGCACGTCCTGCCGGGCCGCTGGATCCTGCTCGGCGGCACTCGCGGCGGCCTGCTGCTGGACCAGGTCCTCGCGCTGGTGGGCCGCAAGGAACAACCGGGCCGGGCGGAACTCGACGAGCAGTGGCTCAGCGCACCTCCCGAAGGCGGAGCCGTCCAGGTCAGCGGTGCGCACGCCCGCAGCGAGCACGTCGACGTGCGGCTCGGCGGGGACGACGCGACACCGCTGCGGGTGTGGTCGGCGGCGCTGTCGCACGCCATGGCGGAGACCGACGCCGTGATCGCGCTGATGGCCGCGGAAGCCGGGCCGCACGAGCACGTCACCGCCGCGGGCGGCTGGACCCGGATGGGCAGCTTCCGCGCCGCGAAGCAGCGCAGCCTCCCCGAAATCGCCTACTCGCGCATCGACCAGCCCAGCGCCTACGGCGCAGCCATCTTCGCCGCCCGTGCCGCCGCGCACGCCGACGGCGAGACCGCGGTGTCCGCAGTGGACATCGCCCGTCATTTCACCGAGAACACCCTCGACACCATCGGAGCGCAACCATGACCGCGGCCCTCGCCGACATCGCCCAGTCCGACGGCACCTTCGCCATCGTCGCGCTCGACCAGCGCAACACCTTGCGGCGCATGTTCACCGCCGCGAACCAGCCCATCGACGACGACCTGCTGCGCCGGTTCAAGGGGGACGTGGTCGGCGGGCTCTCGCCCAGCGCGAGCGGCCTGCTCGTCGACCCCGACTTCGGTGTTCCGGCCGCCGTCGAGGACGGCAACCTCGCACCCGGCGCCGGGCTCGCGGTCGCCGCCGAGCCGTCCGACCGCGGGAAGTTCGGCGACGAGCCGCTGACCCGCCGCGAGCCCGCGCAGAACGCCCGGTGGGTGCGCGACATGGGCGGGCACGCCGTGAAGTTCTTCGTCCAGCTGCGCGCGGACCGGGACCGCGAGCTCGGCGGCCGGGACGTCTCGGCGGAGGCGGTCGACGCAGCCGCGGAGGTCGTCGCGGACTGCCGCGCCGACGGCGTGCCCTCGGTGATCGAGAACCTGATCTACCCGCTGCCCGGTGAGGGCGAGCTGTCCCCGCAGGCCCGCGCCGACGCGATCATCGAGTCCGCCCGCGCGCTCGACGAGCTCAAGCCCGACCTGCTGAAGCTGGAGTACCCGGGTTCGGCCGAGGCGTGCCGCCGGCTCGCGGAGGTCGTCACCGTCCCGTGGGTCGTGCTCTCCGCCGGGGTCGGCTTCGACGAGTTCCAGGACGTGCTGCGGATCTCCTGCGACGAAGGCGGCGCCTCCGGCTTCATCGCCGGGCGCGCCTTCTGGAAGGACGCGGTGGCGCTGGACCAGCCCGACCGCCGCCCCTTCCTCGCCGACACGGCCCGCCGCAGGCTCGATCAGTGCGTGACGGCCATCCAGGGCCGCGCCACTCCCTGGACCTCGATCACCGCCGCCTGACCGGGAAGCCGATGGACGGTCCGCGCAGCGGGTCGTTCAGCGCAACCTCAGCGGTTTCCTCGCCGCCCCTTCGCCGCGATGTGGCGGAGCTGCCGGCACGGCGACATCGCCGCTCTCGCGAGGAAGCCGCTGAGAACCCGCCGGTCGTCGGCTTGCTCAAGCCGGTCACTGCGCAGCGGCTCCGCCGCTGGCAGGACGACGAACGACTCTGAAGATTCCGCACCGCTCTTTCCCGGCAGCGTCGCCGGAGAAATGAGGTTCGACCGTGGCCACCACGTCACTCGATCCCGCACCACCCTCCCGCGCCGCCGGGAAGGCCGTCACCGGAGCCGCGCTCGTCGCGGCGCTCGGCGGGCTGCTGTTCGGCTACGACACCGGCGTCATCTCGGCGGCCCTGCTCTACATCGCCCCTGAGTTCCAGCTCTCCGAGCTGTGGCAGCAGGTCGTGGTGGCCTCGCTGCTGGTCGGGGCGATCGTCGGCGTCGGGCTCGGCGGCGTCATCGCCGACGCCCTGGGACGCAGGCGCACCCTGTCGATCACCAGCGTGGTGTTCACCGCCGGTGCGGTGATCTCGGCGCTGGCACCGGATCTGCCGACGCTGCTCGGTTCGCGGCTGCTGCTCGGCTTCGCCATCGGTACGGCGTCGTTGTCGGTGCCCGCCTACATCGCCGAGATCGCGCCGCCGGAGAAGCGCGGCAGCCTGGTGTCGATCAACCAGATCATGATCAGCTCCGGGATCCTGCTGTCCTACATGTCCGGGTACGTGCTCGCCGAAGCGGGCGCGTGGCGCTGGATGCTGGGGCTGGCCGGACTGCCGTCGCTGCTGATGTTCGCCGGCCTGTTCCGGCTGCCGGAGAGCCCCCGCTGGCTCGTCTCGCGCGGGCGGCTGCCGGAAGCGCGCGAGGTGCTGCGGCGCATCGTCGGTCCTGACCGGGTCGAATCGGAGCTGCGGACGTTGTCCTCGGCGGTCACCGCCGAGGACGGCGTGACCTACCGGGACGTGCTCAAGCCCGCGATGCGCCCGGCGATCTACCTCGGCATCGGCGTGGCCGCGGTGAACCAGCTGGTCGGCGTCAACGCGATCACCTACTACGCGCCGACCTTGCTGACCAAGGCCGGGTTCGGGGCGTCGGCGGCGATCCTGTCGTCGGTGGGCATCGGCGTGGCCAACGTGGCGTTCACCCTCGTCGGGCTGCTGCTGGTCGACCGGATCGGGCGCCGCCCGCTGCTGCTGGTGGGTCTCGGCGGGGTCGTCATCTCGCTGGTGGGGATCGGCCTGCTCTACGCGGTGACAGACCTCAGCGGCGGGTGGGGCGTCGCGCTGGTCGCGCTGCTGATCACCTACGAGGCGATGTTCTCGGCCAGCATCGGACTCGCCATGTGGCTGATCAACAGCGAGATCTTCCCGACCGCGCTGCGCGGCAAGGCCGGCAGCTTCGGCATGTTCACCCACTGGGGCCTGAACCTGATCATCTCGCTGACCGTGCTGAGCGCCTTCGAAGCGTTCACGCCCAGCGGGCTGTTCTGGCTCTACGCCCTGTTCGGCCTGATCGGCTTCTTCTACCTGAAGAAGTACCTGCCGGAGACCCGCAACCGCACGCTCGAAGAGGTCGAGGAGATCCTGCGGGCCAGGGCGCGGAAATGAGCCCGCTCGCGGTGTTCGTCTCCGGTGCTCCGGCCAGCGGCAAGACCACGCTGGCCGGGGCGCTGGCCGAACGGCTGGGTGCCGCGCTGCTGGACCTCGACGTCGTCACCGGGCCGTTGACCTCCCTGCTGGGCGAGGTCAGCGGCGCGGGGGCGGCGCTGGACCACCCGTGGATGCGGGAGCACGCCCGCGGTGCGCGCTACGAGTCCCTGCTGGCCACGGCGTTGGACTCGGTGCGGGTCGGCACCTCCGCGGTGCTCGTCGCGCCGTTCACCGCCGAACGTGCCGACCCCGCTTCGTGGACGGCCGCCACCGAGCGGTTCCGCGCCGCGGGCGCCGACCCGGTGCTGGTCTGGATGGACAGCCCGCCGGAGGTGATCCTGTCCCGGATGCGCGGGCGGGCCGCCGAACGCGACGCCGACAAGCTCGCCGACCCGGCGAAGGTGCTGGCCGCGCGGGCGGCCCCGCCGATCACGCCGCACGTTAGGGTGGACGCGACGCGGCCGACCGCCGAGCAGCTCGCCGAGCTGGACCGGAGCGGCCTGAGTGGAAGGAAACCGGCGTGCCTGGAGGCAACGTCACGCTCTACGACGTGGCCACCGCGGCCGGGGTGAGCCCGAAGACCGTCTCCCGGGTGATCAACGGGGCGGCCGGGGTCTCCGAAGGCACCCGCGACCAGGTGCAGGCCACCATCGAGGAGCTGAACTACCGGCCGAACTTCCACGCCCGCTCGCTGCGGGTGGGCCGCGACGAGGCGATCGGCGTGGTGCTGGAATCGCTGTCGGACCCGTTCTTCGCCGAGATGGCCAGCGTCATCGAGCAGAGCGCGCTGGAACGCGGCCACGCGGTGCTCGTCTCCAGCGTCGGCGGTGACCCGGAACGCGAGCACGGGCTGGTGGAAAGCCTGCTGCAGCGCCAGGTCTCCGGCCTGATCATGGTTCCGGTGAGCCGCGACCAGAGCTACCTGCGCGCCGTCGCGGGCAACACGCCGGTGGTCTTCGCGGACCGTCCGGCGCGGCCGGTGACCGGGCTCGGCACCACCGTCCTCGGGGACGACTTCGGCGCGGCGGAAGCCGCGACCCGGCACCTGCTGCACTCCGGGCACACCCGGATCGCGCTCATCGGCGACCGGCCCGACGTCTACACCACCGGCGAGCGGATCCGCGGCTACCGCAGCGCCATGGAGTCCTCCCGAGTCGGGGTGGACGAGCACCTCGTCAAGACCGGCTTGTCCAGTGCGGCGGAAGCCCGCAGCGCACTCGACGACCTGCTGCGCTCGCTGGAGCCGCCCACGGCGGTGCTCTCGTCGAACGCGCGCTGCTCGCTCGGCGTGGTGCCCGCGCTGCACGCGCGCGGGCGCCCCGACATCGCCTTCATCAGCTTCGGCGACTTCCCGATGGCCGAGTCCCTGTACCCGGCGGTCACCGTCGTCGACCAGGCCCCCGCCGCCATCGCCCGCACCGCCACCGAGGAGTTGTTCAAGCAGCTCGACGGCACGGCCGGAACCGGCGCGACCCTGACCCTCCCGCTGAACCTGCGCGCCCGCGGCTCGGGTGAGATCCCGCTCTCGGCGGTGGGGCGGTAGGGGGTTAGGAGAGCGGCCGGTTGCTCTGGCGTCGAACGCGGATGGCCAGCAGCGCTCCACTCGCATCCATGTGCACGTGTCCCTTCCACTCCCGTTCGGCGCTCGTCTTGTTGCGGTGCCAGGCCTTCAGCGCGGTCGGTACGCGTGCTTCGTGCTCGTCGAGCCGTCCAGCCGCCAGCAGGTCGTACTGATCGGCGAGGAGTGCGGAGTACACCTCGACCCGACGTCCCTTCAACCGGAACACCTGATCGGTGCCCACGAACGACATCCCGCCGAGGGTGATGCTGGCGTCACCCTGAGCTCCCGGTACCGAGTCGGCCCCGGTCGTTCCGAGGCGTTTGCGTTGGCGCTCCGTCAGGAGATCGCTCGCTGCCGCGCGGTCGCCTGCGAAGGTGAGCAGGGAAGCAGCGCTGGTTCGGACCAGGAGCCGGGACAACCATCCCCGGCGGTCTTCAGGAACAGCGAACCCCGGGCGCGAACTCTGCCGCCCATCAGCGTCGATGCAGGTGATCCATGGTGGGAGATTGAGGTCCTCGGCGGGCAGGGACACATCCGCAGCGGCGAGGACGCCGTTCCCCTCAGCAGCAAGCAGACGGGTCTCGATGTCGTTGCCGTGGCGCAGTCCCGTGGCCGTCATCAGTGCAGGAACAGGATTCCCGCGGAGATCTGATTCGCCGATCAGTATCGTGTGCACGCGCTGTTGGGACAGCACCAGCTGGCCGTGGAGGGAATCGGGTCTGCTGTGGGAACCTCTGGTGTCGATTGCTACGAGCCGTGGGGGACTTCCGGGTTTGCGCCCGACGAGGAAGTAGTTCGGTCTCGTCGCCGTGGTACCCGCTGCGGGTTTTCCGCTTCTCACCCCGCAGAACGCCGTGAGCACGAGTTCGGCGTCAAGGGAGTCGAACCGGTAATCGGGGTACTGCTGTCGCAGGACGTGCTGGGCGGCGGCCAAGCCGAACGAAGTTCCGAGGTCTCGCGCCTGGACCGCTTTCCGGTGGTAGTTCAAATCATTGCCGTCCCCGCTCAGCCTCAGCCGGCCTCGTGAGGCTGCATCGAGTGACGTCACATAACGCAGGCAATCCCAGTGCTGTGCCAGCGCACGGGCGGAACCTTGTCCGGCGAGGGCGGTGGCGCGAGCGAAGGTGTGCAGTACCTGCCAGGGGGTGACCGACATGTGGTCTCCCGGGCGCACTCCCGGGACGGGAGTGACCTGCTTCGGGCGAGCATGCGGCTGTTGTCCGTTCTTGATTCGTCCGCGGTCGAGTTTCGCGGGGCGGGTGCGAACCCGGTCAGCCAGGGCTGAGGACGACTGGAACAGTACGTCCGATTCCTGGTTGAGGTTCTTCAGCGCGGCATGGATCTTCACTCGCCCTCCACCGGTGCTTGATCGTCTCGGCGTTCTCAACTCACCACACGGATCGCGCCGCTGTCTGCCGCCTGTCGGCTGACGTTCGGAGCAGCGTTCTCGGCCGTTGTTCGTCGTCCGATCGGCGCAGGATTGCGGCTTTCAGCGGGTGGTCCAAGGGCTGTCGGTGGCGACGTGTGATCACAGATGGGCTGGTGGGGACAACGGATCAGGCGGTCAGGTGGGGGAGGACGAGTTCTCGGTAGCGGGCGGTCATCGTTGTGATCACTTCGTCGCCGGGGGCGGACCAGATGTCGGAGTTGAAGATCTCCACTTCGACGTCGCCGGTGTAGCCCGTGTCGGCTATCGCGCGGGTGATCGGGGTGAAGTCGATGACGCCGTCGCCCATCATGCCGCGGGACAGCAGGGCGTCGGCCGCGATGGGGAGGTTGAAGTCGCACACCTGGTAGGCGGCGATGCGGTTCTCGTGACCGGCGCGTGCGATGCCGTGGGCCAGGTTCGGGTCCCAGAAGACGTGGAAGGTGTCGACGACCACGGCCACCGCGTCCGGCGGGTGCGGTGCGGCCAGGTCCAGCGCTTGGTCCAGCGTGGAGAGCACCGCGCGGTCGGCCACGTACATCGGGTGCAGGGGTTCGAGCACCAGGCGCACGCCGTGCTCGCGGGCGAACGGAGCGAGTTCGGCGAGCCGGTCGGCCACTCGGGCGCGCGCTCCGGCGAGGTTACGATCGCCGTTCGGCAGACCGCCCACGACCAGGATCAACGCGTCCGTGTTCAGCGCGGCGGCTTCGACGATCGCCGCCTGGTTGTCCGCCAGCGCCGCTCGCACCCCCGCCGGATCGGCGGCGGTGAGGAATCCGCCCCGGCACAGGCTGGAGACCCGCAGTCCCGCGTCGCGCACGGTCTTCGCCGCCGCCTCCAACCCCGCCTCGGCGACCCGGTCGCGCCACAGCCCGACCGCGGGCAGTCCGGCCCGCGCCGCGCCGTCGATCGCTTCGCGCAGCGTCCACCGCTTCGTGGTCGCCGTGTTCAGCGACAGCCTCGCCAGATCGCCGGTCATGTCCGCACTCCGTTCACCGCGAGGAACTGCCGCATCCGGTGGGCCGCCAGGCCGGGATCGAGCAGCAGGCCCGCGCGGTCGGCCGACCGGAGCACCTCGGCGAGGTGGGGGACCGACCGGCCGGCGTGCAGACCACCGGCCATGGCGAAGCCGGGTTGGTGGCCGTTGAGCCACGACAGGAACGCGATCCCGGTCTTGTAGTGGAACGTCGGCGCCTCGAACAGGAGTCGTCCCAACGGTTCCGTGCTGTCCAGAATGGACTTCGCGGTCCCCGGGTCGTCGCGGTCGAGGGCCTGGATCGCGGCGGAGGCGGCCGGGTAGATGGCCGCGAACACGCCCAGCAGCGCGTCCGAATGGTCGGTGCCTTCGCCCACGATCAGCTCGGGGTAGTTGAAGTCGTCGCCGGTGTAGAGGCGCACGCCCTCCGGCAGAGCGGGCCGGAGCGCGATCTCGTGCTCGGCGTCGAGCAGCGAGACCTTCACGCCGTCGACCTTCTCCGGCCGCGCCCGGATGATCTCCAGGAACGTCGTCGTCGCCACCGCCACGTCCTCGCTGCCCCAGTACCCGGTGAGCAGCGGGTCGAACATCGGCCCCAGCCAGTGCAGGATCACCGGCGCGTCGGCCTCGTCGAGCAGCGCGCCGTACACCGCGGCGTAGTCCGCCGCGGAGCGCGCGATCGCGGCCAGCGCGCGCGAGGCCATCACGATGGCCGTGGCACCGCTGTCCGCCACGACCTCCAGCTGCTCGCGGTAGGCCGCCAGCACCGCGTCCAGGCCCGCTCGCCCGGACGGGAGCCCGTCGAGGTCGAGCTGGTCGGTTCCCGCCCCGGCGGCGATCGCGCCACCGGCGGCTCGCGCCTCGGCGGCCGAGCGCCGGATGAGCTCGGCCGCCTGCGTCCAGCCGACGCCCATGCCGCGCTGCGCGGTGTCCATCGCCTCGGCGACCCCGAGCCCGTAGGACCAGATGCGGTGCCGGTACGCCAGGGTCGACTCCCAATCGATGTCGGCGGGGGCTCCCGGCACGTTCTCGCCCAGCGCCCGGGGCACCACGTGCACCGCCGCGTAGGCGAGGCGAGTCCTGAGTGGACGGTCGGGTTCCGGCCAGCTCCGGGGCGGGGCGAGCACGTGCTCGACGAGGGTGCCGTCCGCGCGGGGCAGCAGCAGCGCGGTCACGGCGCCACCTCGCCCAGCTCGACGCGGCGTCCCTCGCGGGAGGACGTGAGCCCCGCCTCGGCGAGCCGCAGCCCGCGCACTCCCGCCAGGAAGTCGTAGGGGTGGTCGCCGTCGTCGTGCAGGAAGCGCACGAACTGCTCCCACTGCGCTTTGAAACCGTTGTCGAACTCCCCGTTGTCCGGCACGGGCGACCACTGCTCCCGGAACGGGGTGCGCTCCACCAGGTCGGGGTTCCACACCGGTTTCGGGGTCGCGGCGCGGTGCTGCGCGCGGCACTGGTGCAACCCGGCGACGGCACTTCCGTGCGTGCCGTCCACGTGGAACTCCACCAGCTCGTCGCGGTGCACGCGGGTCGTCCACGAGGAGTTGAGCTGCGCGATGATCCCGCCGTCGAGCTCGAAGATGCCGTAGGCGGCGTCGTCGGCGGTGGCAGGGTAGGCGTCGCCGCTCTCGTCCCAGCGTTGCGGGATGTGCGTGACGACGCGCGCGGTGACCGCCTCGACCCGGCCGAACAGGTTCTCCAGCACGTAGTTCCAGTGCGGGAACATGTCGGTGGTGATGCCGCCGCCGTCCTCCTTGCGGTAGTTCCAGCTCGGGCGCTGCGCCGGTTGGAGGTCGCCTTCGAAGACCCAGTAGCCGAATTCGCCGCGGACCGACAGGACGCGGCCGAAGAAGCCGCTCTCCACCAAGCGCCGCAGCTTCAACAGGCCCGGAAGGTAGAGCTTGTCGTGCACCACACCGGCCCGCACGCCCGCGTCGCTCGCCGCGCGGGCCAGCCGCAGCGCGCCCTCGACGTCGTCGGCGATCGGCTTCTCGGTGTAGATGTGCTTGCCCGCGGCGATAGCGCTGGTGATCGCGGGCTCCCGCACGCTGGTCAGCTGCGCGTCGAAGTAGAGCGCGTCCTCGGCGTCGGACAGGGCGGTGTCGAGGTCGGTGGTCCACCGGTCCACGCCGTGCCGTTCGGCGAGTTCCGCTAGCTTCTCGGCGTTGCGGCCGACCAGGATCGGGTCGAGCCGCACCCGGCTGCCGTCGGAGAGCTCGACACCGCCCTGCTCCCGGATGGCCAGGACCGACCGGACCAGGTGCTGGCGGTGTCCCATCCTGCCGGTGACGCCGTTCATGATGACGCCCAGCCTTTGCTCCGTCATGCGGTACCGCCTTTCTGGAAAGCGCTTACCGAAACCGTAGGCGGAAGTCTGTTCGCGAGGCAAGGTGCCACGGACGGCGATTCCCGGCGCGACGCCATCGTGGAAAGGCGCTCAGAACGGGACTTCGATCTGAGCCCCGCCGGCGGCGAAGCCGCTGAGGTTCCGCCGCCCGCCCCACTGCGCGGATCGGCCCGAACGGCTCAACGCGGGGGAGTGCTCTCCCGGACCACGACCTCGCCGCGCACCTTGCGGCGGCGGGGTTTGCCGTCGGCTTCGTTGAGCACCAGGTCCAGCGCCATGCCGCCCATCTCGGTCAGCGGCAGCCGGACCGTGGTCAGCCCCGGCGTGACGTCGCGCAGCGTCGAGATGTCGTCGAAGCCCGCGACCGCGAGATCACCCGGCACGTCCACGCCGCGCTCCCGGCAGGCCGCCATCGCGCCCAGCGCCATCAGGTCGTTGATCGCGAAGGCGCAGTCGACCTCCGGGTGCTCGTCCAGCAGCCGGTGCATCGCCCGGAACCCGCCGGCGCGGGTGAACTCCTCGGCCAGGCAGACCGGTTCTCCCTCGGCGGATTTCCGCCAGCCCGCGGCGAAACCGTCGCGGCGATCGCGCGAGACCAGCAGGCGCTCCGGTCCGGTGAGGACGGCGGGACGCCGGTAGCCGAGATCGGCGAGCTCCACCGCCAGGTCGTGGGCGCCCCGGCGGTTGTCGACCACCACGGTGTCGACCGGCAACCGGGGTTCGCTGATCGCGGCCACCCGCCCGCCGGCCTCGGTGAACGGTTCCACCTGGGCCGCGAGCTCCCGCAGGTGCGCGCGGTCGTTGGTGCGGCTGCCCGCCAGCACGATCGCGCGCCCGCGCTGGCGCCGCAGCGCCGCGAGCAGCTCCAGCTCGCGTTCGGGCCTGCCGCCGGTGCTGCACAGCATCACCAGCAGTCCGTGCTGCTCGGCGGCGTTGGCCAACCCGGCGGCGATGGTGGAGAAGTACGGGTCGGAGATGTCGTTGACCAGCAGCCCCACCAGGTCGGTGGAGCCCCGCGCCATCGACTGGGCCTGGGCGTTGGGCGTGTAGCCGAGCCGGGCGGCGGCTTGCAGCGTGCGCGCGTGCAGCTCGGCCCGGACGACGCGTTCGCTGCCGTTGAGCGCGCGGGACGCCGTCGCGAGCGACACGCCCGCCTCCTTGGCGACGTCGGTGAGGGTCGCTGCACGTGCCGGCACCGGGCGCTCCTTCCACGGGGAATGCGTATTCCGAGGATAGCGCCCGCGTGGGATCGCAGAGAGCTGCGCGGGGGTCCGGGTCGGAACCCAGCGGCTTCCTCGCTGGGAGATCGCATTCGCGGGTGGCTCGGCCACGCGCACGATCGCCGCCCTCGCGGGGAAGCCGCTGAGAACCCGTCGCGGTGCCGGTGTCCCAGGTGGTCACCGCTCACCGGGTTCGCCGCCGACGAGGCGCAGAGCGAAGACCACCCGACGTGTGCTCATCGGGATTCCGCGCGCCGTCGGTCGAACTCGGCGCGGGGGATCGGCTTCGCGTCCTTGGAACCGAGTTCCTCCAGCGGGATGCGGTGGGTCTCCCTGGCCGACCAGGCTGCGACCGCGCCGACGATCGTGATCGCGAAGCACAGCGTGCCGACGGTCAGCGGCACGTTCGCCGATCCGGGCGGTGCGACCAGCGTGAAGATGCTCGGCAGGAACGCGGTGATCGCCAACCCGAGGTTCTGGGCGATGGCGAACCCGGTGACCCGCGTGCGAGCGGGGAACAGCTCCTGGAAGAAGCCCGCGAACGTCGCGTTCCACACCTGGTAGAGCAGTCCCCAGGTGAGGATCGCCAGCACGATCGTCAGCGCCACGTTCTGCTGGCTGATCGACCACAGGTACGCGTAGGACAGCACGCCGGAACCCAGCGAGCCCACGATCATCAGCGGGCGCCTGCCGAACCTGTCGGACAGGCTCGCGAACCACGGGATGAACGCCAGCGCCACCAGGTTGGCCACCACCGGGATCCACAGGTAGACGCTCTTGTCCATCTCGATGCCGTAGCCGGGCTGCGTCGCGTACGCGGCGCCGAACACGGACACGACGACGCCGATGACGTTGACCAGCGTCATGCACGCGGCGCGCACCACGTCCATGCCGCTCTCCCGTAGCACTTGGACGAACGGTGGCCGCTCACGTCGGCGGTCCTCCTTCGCCTCCAGGAAGACACGGCTCTCGTCGACGCGCCGCCGGATGACGTACCCGGCGAACACGACCAGCGCGCTGAGCAGGAACGGGACTCGCCAGCCCCACGAGTCGAAGGCTTCGTCGGACAGGAACGCCGACAGCGGCAGGAACATCGCGGCGGCGATGATCTGCCCGGCCTGGGTGCCGTGCAGGCTGAAGCTCGCGTAGTAGCCGCGGCGGCCGAACGGCGCGTTCTCCACGATCATGGCGCTGGCGCCGCTGAGCTCCCCGGCCACCGCGAAGCCCTGCACGAACCGCAGCAGGACCAGCAGCACGGGCGCCAGCATGCCGACTTGGCCGTAGGTGGGCAGCAGCGCGACCGCGAAGGTCGACAGGCCCATCAGCAGCATCGCCAGGACGAGCACGTTCTTGCGGCCCCGGCGGTCACCCCAGTGGCCGAGCACGATCGCGCCGATCGGGCGGGCGACGTAGCCGACCGCGTAGGTGCCCAGCGACGCGACCAGGGCGACGGTGGGGTTGCCCTCGGGGAAGAAGATGCTGGGGAACACCAACGCGGCGGCCTGCGCGTAGACGAACCAGTCGTAGTACTCCAGCGCGCTGCCGATCCAGCCGCTGGCCGCCGCCTTTCTGGAGGTGCTGCGGGAATCCTCCGGTGCTTCCGGGCGGGATTCCCCGGTATCGCTGGTCAATGTGTTCTCCTCGGCATGATCCGGTGACGTCGTTGTTCCGATCAGCGGGATGCAGGCCGCCATGCGGCCGAATCGGCCGGGCTTTCACGCACGCGGTCTGGGTAAGCGCTTTCCAGATGGAACAAGTACCGGGTCGAGCTGTCAACACCCCGGCTCGAACCCGCGGCGTCACGAGGGTGGATTCATCGCAGGTCACGAGGATGGCGTGTGGAATGCGCTTTCCGGAGTGGTCGTTCGATCGTTACGATGCGCGCCGACAGGGGTCCGGAGATTCCTAGCGAGGTTCGATGAGCGGCACCACCACGGTCGTCCTGGCGGGCATGCACGGCCACGGGCGCTGGCACCTGCGCGAACTGCGGCGCCTCCGCGGCACCGGGGTGCGGCTGGCCGGGATCTGCGATCCGCGCCCGCCGGAGGACGAGGACCGCGACCTCGTCGGGGACGTCCCGGTGCTGCCGGGCCTCGGAGACCTGCTCGACCGGGTCCGGCCGGACGTGACGATCGTGTGCACCCCGATCCACACCCACGCGGACCTGGCGCTGCTTGCCGCCGAATCCGGTTCGCACGTGCTGCTGGAGAAACCACCGGCGGCGACGCTGGCCGAGTTCGACCGGCTGGCGGCGGGCCTGGCGGCCACCGGCCGCGCGTGCCAGATCGGCTTCCAGAGCCTCGGCTCGCAGGCGCTGGGCCACGTGCGCGCGCTGATCGACGACGGCGCGATCGGCGAGGTGCGCGGGATCGGCGCGGCCGGGGCGTGGCAGCGCGACGCCGCGTACTACGCCCGCGCGGCGTGGGCCGGACGGCGTTCGCTGGAAGGCGCCGCGGTCGTCGACGGCGCGCTGACCAACCCGTTCGCGCACGCCACCGCGACGGCGCTCGCCCTCGACGGGGTGCGCGGCGACGAACGGTTGCGGGACTGGGAAGTGGAGCTGTACCGGGCGAATCCGATCGAGGCCGACGACACCTCCTGCCTGCGCCTGATCACCGCGCGCGGCACCACGATCACCGTCGCGGCCACGTTGTGCGCGGAGGAGGAGGTAGAGCCCTACGTCGTGGTGCACGGCACGGGCGGCCGGATCGTGCTGGAGTACCGGACGGGGCTGGTCCGGCTGGAATCCGGCGGACGGGTGCGGACCAGCACGCACGGGTTCACCGGCCTGCTGGAGAACCTCATCGCCCACGTGCGCGACGAATCGGTACCGCTGCTGGTGCCGCCCGCGGCCACCCGCCCGTTCATGCAAGTGCTGGAGGCGGTGCGCACCGCGCCCGAGCCGCGCGAGATCCCGCCGTCGCGGCGGTGGATCGATCGCGTCGGCCCGCACCCGCGTTTCGTGGTGACCGGGGTGGACGAGGCGGTCGTGCGCGCCGCCGGCGAGATGCTGCTGCTGTCCGAAGTGGACCCGTCGTGGAGGAATCGATGATCGCGAGCCTGCGGTTGGCCGGTGTGGTCGTGGCCGAGTGCGTCGACGGCGCGGAGCTGCCCGCACATCTCGGGCCGCGTCCGCACCTGCACCCGATCCGCACGCTGGGCGGTCGCACCGTGACCGACGTCCGGCCCGCTGATCACCCGTGGCACCTGGGATTGTCGATCGCGCTGCAGGACGTCGGCGGCTGGAACCTCTGGGGTGGCGCCACTTTCGTGCGCGACCGGGGTTACGTCGACCTCGACGATCACGGGCGGATCGAGCACGTGGGGCTGGCCGACGTCCGCGCGGATGCGTTCGACCAGCGGTCGCGCTGGTGCGGCGCGGGCGGGGAGCGCCTGGTCGACGAGCACCGGCGGGTCCGGGCGCGGCTCGTCGAGCACGGCTGGGAACTGGAGGTGACCACCGCGCTCACCAACGCCACCGGCCGGGGGCTGCGGCTCGCCGGCCCCGCCGCGAACGGCTGCCCCGGCGCGGGCTACGGAGGGTTCTTCTGGCGCCTGCCGCCGTCGGTCGCACCTCGGGTGCGCACCGAAGCGGGGGAGGGGGAGCAACGGGTGCACGGCGCCGCTGCCCGCTGGCTCGCCTGGACCGACGACGACCACACCCTCGTGTTCACCGGGACCGATGCGGCGTCCAGAGCCGATCCGTGGTTCGTGCGGGTCGGCGACTACCCGGGCGTCGGTTCGCAGCTCGCCGCTCCGGACGCGGTGCGGCTGGATCCGGGCGGCGCGCTGCACCGCGGCCTGCGGGTGCTCGTCGCCGATGGCGCGCTCGACACCGGCGCCATCGAGCGGTGGGCGGCCGGGGGAGGCGCGGAGCTCACAGCTCGCGGGTGAACACGACGCGGTCGAGCGAGGGGCCGTCGTAGTCCGGGACCGGGTCGGAGTCGGCGAACCCCACCGCTCGGTGGAACGCGATCGACGTGGCGTTCTGCGGTGAGGTGATCGCCTTGACCTCGGTCCGGCCGTCGTCGCGCGCCATCGCGAAGAACCGCTCGTACAGGTCGCGGGCCAGCCCGGAACGCCGCCACTCCGGTGCGACGCCGGTGAAGTGGATGTAGGCCACCGCGGGGTCGGACGGCGACAGGAAGCCGATGACGAATCCCGCCATCGTGCCGCCCGCCTCGGCGATCAGGCTGGTGGAGCCGAAGTGGTCGACGAAGACCCTGGTCAGGTCCCGCGAGGCGGGGCGTCCCCACCAGTCGTCGACCACGCCCACGATCACGTCGTAGTCCTGCGGGACCGCGCTCCGAACGGTGATGTCGTCGAGCATGCCGTCAAAGCCACCCTTCGCTCCGGCGGACCGAGCATGGTCACTGCAAGATCGAGAGACATCCCAGCATGCCAGAACCGGTCCGCGATGCCGGTCAGCCCGCGCGCAGCGCCTCCTCGGCGGCGTCCGTGGCGCGGTCGCGGTCGGCGGCGACCAGGCCGAGGCGGGTGCGCCGGTCGAGCAGGTCGGACACGTCGAGCGCGCCCTCGTGCCGCACCGCGAAGCGGAGCTCGGCCGAGGTGACGTCCACGCCGTCGATCGGTTCCAGGAGCCGCCGATCGCCGTCGGCCGCCGCGACCACGGACGCCGCTTCCGTCCCGTAGCGGGAGACCAGGCGGCTCGGAGCATCCACCGCGGACAGCTTCGCGGGGTTCGCGGCTCCGGCCAAGGGCAGGGCCTTCGTGCGGCACGGCCGATCGGTCAGCGCGGTGGCGTCCACGGCGTCCTGCGCCATCTTGCGGTAGGTCGTCAGCTTCCCGCCCACGACGCTGATCACGCCGTTGTCACCGGTGAGCACCGCGTGCTCGCGCGAGAGGTCCGAGCTCTGCCCGTCGCCGCCGTCGAGCAGCGGGCGCAGGCCGGAGTACGTGCCGAGCACGTCGTCCTCGCGGATCGGCCGCGCCAGCACGGTGTTGACCGTCTTCAGCAGGAAGGTGATCTCTTCAGCGGAGGCCGTCGGCACGTCGGGGACCGGGCCGTCCTGCTCCTCGTCGGTGAGTCCGATGTAGACCCGGCCGTGCCCGGCGGGCAATGCGAACACGAACCTGTTGGTGGTGCCGGGAATCGGCACCGTCAGCCCCGCGTCGAGCCCGCCGAACACCGCGTCGGAGACGACCAGGTGGGTGCCCCGGCTCGGCCGCAGGCGCAGTCCGGGCGCCACCTCGCCTGCCCAGACCCCGGCCGCGTTGATCACCTTCCGGGCGCGGACGTCGACCGCCTCGCCGGTGAGCCGGTCCCGCAGCACGGCGCCGTCGCCGGTGACCTGCTCGGCCGCGCAGCGGGTCAGGATCCGCGCTCCGTGCCCCGCCGCGGTCCGCGCGATCCCGACCACCAGCCGCGCGTCGTCGACGAGCTGGCCGTCCCAGGACAGCAGTCCGCCGCGCAGCCGGTCCTGCCGGACGGTGGGGACCATCCGCCGCGTCTCGACGCGGGAGATCCGGCGCGGCGCGGCCAGCACCGATCCGGGGGTCCCGGAGCCGCGGCGCAGCAGGTCGCCCGCGACGAATCCGGCGGCCACCAGCGCCGCCTGCTTCGCCCCGACCCCCGAGACCAGCGGCACCAGCTGGGGGAGCGGGCGGACCAGGTGCGGCGCGGTGCGCTCCATCAGGATCCGGCGTTCGACGGCGCTCTCGTAGGCGATCCCGACGTTGCCGGAGGCCAGGTAGCGCAGTCCGCCGTGCACCAGCTTCGAGCTCCACCGGCTGGTGCCGAAGGCCAGGTCGTGCTTCTCGGCCAGCACCACGCTCAGTCCGCGCGACGCCGCGTCCAGCGCGACGCCCGCGCCGGTCACGCCGCCGCCGACGACGAGCACGTCGACCTGGCCCCCCTCGGCCAGGTCGGTCAGGTCCCTGGTGCGCCGGGCGGCGTTCAGCGAGGTCATCGGAGTCACTCCTCGGGACGGAGGTAGGCGTCGAGCACGGTGTGCAGCTGCGCGTCGAGGCGTTCCGGGGGCAGCGCCTCGGACACGATGCGGGCGGACAGGACCGCGGACTGCACCAGCAGCAGGACCATCGCGGCCAGTTCGTCCGGGTCTCCGGAGCGGATCGTCCGGTCCGCCTGCCCGCTGCGGATCGCGGTGGTGAGCAGTTCGAGGATGCGGTGCTGGCTGGCGCCGAGCCGGTCGAACACGTAGGTGGTCAGCAGTTCCGGGTCGGTTTCGAGGATCTTGACAAACAACGGGTGTTCCCGCGCGGCCGAGACGGTGCGCACGATCCGGTCCAAGCCGTGCCGGCGCGAACCGTCGCCGGTGTCGGCGGGCAGGAGCGCGACGAGTTCGCGGGTGAGCAGGTCCGCGGACAGGGTCCGCACGTCCGGCCAACGCCGGTAGACGGTCGGGCGGCTCACGCCTGCGCGGCGGGCGATCTCCGCGAGCGTGGTGCGGCGCATGCCGACCGCGAGCACGCACTGCTTCGCCGCGTCGAGGATCGCATCGTCGTTACGGCTTGACGTCATGTGTAAAACTGTAACGCATGACTGAGCTTGAGCACCGCACCCCGGAGCAGGAGTGGAATGCCTGGGGTACCGCCGCAGGGGCGAGCCCCGTGCCCGAGGAGATCCGCACCCTGATCGAGCAGGGCCTCGGTGTGGTGCGTCGCGATACGCCGTCGGTGGACCGGTCCGCAGTGCGCGTCGGGGAGTCGCGACTGCCGGACGACGTCCGCTCCGCGCTGGTCGCGATCGTCGGTGCCGACGGCGTGCGGACCGACGACGACGCGCGGCTGCTGCACGCGGGGGGCAAGAGCACCCCCGACCTGCTGCGCCGCCGGGCGGGCGAAGCGGACTCGGCGCCCGACGCCGTGGTGCTGCCCGGTTCCCACGAGCAGGTGTGCGAGCTGCTGGCGCGGTGCGCCGAGCACCGGGTGGCGGTGGTCCCCTTCGGGGGTGGGACCAGCGTCGTCGGTGGCGTCGAGCCGGAGCGCGGCGGATTCGCCTCGGTCATCGCGCTGGACCTGCGGCTGCTGGACGGTCTGCTGGAGCTCGACGCGGAGTCGCAGACCGCGACCTTGCAGGCAGGCCTGCGCGGCCCGGAGGCCGAGCAGCTGCTGGCCGGGCGCGGTTACACCCTCGGCCACTTCCCGCAGAGCTTCGAGCACGCCAGCATCGGCGGCTTCGCGGCGACCCGTTCGTCGGGGCAGGCCTCGGCCGGGTACGGCCGGTTCGACGGCATGGTGGTGCGGCTGCGCGTCGCGACCCCGAACGGCGAACTCGACCTGGGCCGGGCTCCCGCCTCGGCGGCCGGGCCGGACCTGCGGCAGCTGTTCCTCGGGTCGGAGGGAGCGCTGGGGATCATCACCGAGGTGACCGTCCGGGTGCATCCGAAGCCCCGAGAGGTGGAGTCCGAGGCGTGGTCGTTCCCGGACTTCGCCACCGGCGCGACGGCGCTGCGCGTGCTGGCGCAGGAGGGGGCGCTGCCGACGGTCGCCCGGCTCTCCGACGAGGCGGAGACGATGATCAACCTCGCCACCGTCCACGACGTCGGCGGCGGAGAGCGGTCCGGCGGGTGCTTGATGATCACGCGCTACGAAGGCGCCCGGACCTCGGTGCGCGAGCGGGTGGGGGAGCTGCTGGCGGAGTCGGGCGGCACCACGCTGGGCGCCGGGCCCGCCGAGAAGTGGGACCACGGCCGCTACCACGGCCCGTACCTGCGCGACGCGCTGCTCGACGTCAACGCCTTGGTGGAGACGTTGGAGACCGCGAGCACCTGGTCCCGACTGGAGGAGACCTGCAACGCGGTGCGGGAGGCGCTCACCGAGTCGCTCCAGGCGCAGGGCACTCCGCCGCTGGTCATGTGCCACATCTCGCACGTCTACCCGACGGGCGCGTCGCTGTACTTCACGGTCGCCTGCGGGCGCGGTGCGGACCCGGTCTCCCAGTGGAGGCAGGCGAAGCGGGCGGCGGGCGACGCGATTAGCCGGTCCGGCGCCACCATCACCCACCACCACGCCGTGGGCCTGGACCACCGCGAGTGGCTGACCGACGAGATCGGCGAGCTCGGCGTGGCGGTGCTGCGCGCGGTGAAGTCCACCGTGGACCCGTCGGGCGTGCTCAACCCCGGCAAGCTGATCCCGTGATCACCGGCATCGCGCTGCTGGTGAACCCGCGCTCGGGCCAGGGGCGCACGGCGGCGGTCGCGCTGCAGGCGCTGCGCTACCTGCGGGACTCCGGGATGTCGACCTCGGTCTTGGTGGGGCGGGACGAGGCGGATTCGCTGGCGCTCGCGCGCCGGGCCGTCGAGTCGGGGACGGGCGCGCTGGTGGCCTGCGGCGGCGACGGGGTCGTCAACCTCGCGCTGCAAGCGGTCGCCGGAACGGACACGCCGTTCGGCGTGATCCCGGCGGGAACGGGCAACGACCACGCCCGGATGCTGGGAATCCCGCGGCACGACCCGATCGCCGCCGCGCGGGTGGTGCTCGACGGCGCGGTCCGCCCGATCGACCTCGGGCGGGTCGGCGACCGCTGGTTCGGCACGGCGTTCGCCGGTGGCTTCGACGCCCTGGTCACCGAGCGCACCAACCGGTTGACGTGGCCGCGCGGCAAGCTGCGCTACAACCTCGCGATGCTGGTCGAGCTGGCGGCGCTGCGCCCGCTGGACTACGTCCTGGAGCTGGACGGCCGGGAGGTGTCCACGCAGGCGATCCTGGTCGCGGTCGGCAACGGCCAGACCTACGGCGGCGGCATGCGGATCTGCCCGGACGCGGTCCCCGACGACGGCCTGTTCGACGTCACCGTCATCGGAGCGGCCCGGCGCGACCAGATCGTGCGCCTGCTGCCGACGATCTACCCCGGTACGCACGTCGAGCACGCGCAGGTCACGACCTACCGGGCGAGCCGCGTCCGCCTGTCCACGCCGGGCGTCACGGGATACGCCGACGGCGAGCGCTTCGCGAAGTTGCCGGTGACGTGCGAGTGCGTCCCGCTCGCCGCCAACGCGCTCGTGCCGTCCTAGGGATCCCTGTCGAGGTGGCTTGCGCGGTGTCCGGGTGGCCGGACGTCGGCGGCTTCCGCCCGGTCGGTGCGCTGCCCCGGAGCTGAGCAGGAACGCGGGTCGAAGATCAGCCTGTGCTGGCTCCGGGGGACGGGCTCGCGGCGCGGATTCCGCACGGCGCGCGCGGATCGCGGGGCGTTGTCGGGGGTCGGCGGTACCGTCGCGCGACATTCGACGTGCACGACGCGGGCCGGGGGCCGGACCGGTGGCGTCGAGGTTCCGACGCCACGACCGGGAGGCCGCCCCATGCCCTTCGCCGAGGAACTGATCGGCGCGCGCACCGTCCAGGAGCTCACCTCGGCGCTGCGGGTGGTCCTGCCGGACGCGGGGTTGCCCGCGGTGCGCGCGGCCGGTTCGGCGCTGCCGCCGCTGGCGCTGCGGGAGCGCAGCGACCTCCTGCGGGACGCGTTGCTGGCGGACCTGCCGGACGGCTACGACGAGTTCGCGAACGTCGTGCGCGCGGCGGGGGACCGCGCTCCGACGTTCACCGGATGGCTGATCTGGCCGGTGACCAGCGCGGTCGCGGCCAAGGCGATCGAGGACGGCCGCCCAGCCGCGTTCGAGGACGCGTTGGCGCTGCTGGCGGAGCTGACCGATCGGCTCAGCTCCGAGTTCGCGCTGCGTTCCCTGCTGAACCACGACCTCGACCGCGCGTTGGCGGTGATCTCCGGCTGGACGGGATCGGAGAACGAGGGCGTGCGCCGACTGGCTTCGGAGGGAACCCGCCCGTCCTTGCCGTGGGCGGTGCGCGTGCCGCGCCTGCTCACCGAGCCCTCGTCGACCCTCCCGATCCTGGCGGATCTCCACCGGGACGACAGCGAATACGTGCGGCGTTCGGTCGCCAACCACCTCAACGACCTCAGCCGGGTGGACCCCGGCCTGGTCACGTCGACCGCCGCGAAGTGGCTCGCCGAACCCGACGCGAACACGCTCCGCGTGGTGCGGCACGGTCTGCGGACCCTGGTGAAGCGCGGGCATCCCGAAGCCCTGCGGCTGCTGGGCTTCGCGCCGGTTCGGGTCGACGTGACCGGCCCGAACCTGGCCACCGATGCGGTGGCCATCGGTGAGGTGCTGACCTTCACGGCCTCCGTGCACAACCCGGAACCCGAGCCGGCCAGGTTGGTGATCGACTACCTGGTGCACCACCGCAAGGCCGACGGGGGGCAGACGGCGAAGACCTTCAAGCTCACCACCCGGACCCTCGCGCCCGGCGAGACGGTCGACCTGACCCGCGCGCATCCGTTCCGCGTGCTGACGACCCGGCGCTACCACCCGGGCCCGCACGGGATCGAGTTGCAGGTCAACGGTGTTCGCTCGGGTCGCGTCGACTTCACCCTGCTGCCGGCGGTGGTACCGGCCGACGCCGGCTGATCGACTCGGCCGCGTTTCGCGGCGCCGTCCGGTTCGCCGCGCGGATCCGAATCCGCCAATCTCGCCCCTCCTATCGCGATCGGAGCAGCGGCCCGGTGCGGGCGCCCGGGCGTGATCACGCGGGGGTGATCGTGGGATGCTGCATATGCCAGGAGTGCAGCGACGGGTCGCGTTTGCCACGTGCTGGAAGCGGGGCCCGCTCCGGGAGCTCCGGGTAGTGCCTGTCGGGGGCACCTGAGCTGAGCTGGACGAAGGTGGGAGCACGATGGCGGACGGGACGCGCCCGGATGTGGACCTGCGCACGGATCGCGCGCACGGCGCGCGGATCTACGACTACATCCTCGGTGGCAAGGACAACTACGCCGTCGATCGAGCCGCGGCCGAAGCGACGTTGCAGATCTGGCCCGCGCTCGGCGTGCACATGCGGGCGAACCGCACGTTCATGCACCGAGCAGCCCGGTTCCTCGCGCAGGAGTGCGGTGTCCGCCAGTTCCTCGACATCGGTACCGGCATCCCCACGCCGCCCAACCTGCACGAGATCGTGCAGGAGGTGGCCCCGGAGACCCGGGTCGTCTACACCGACAATGACCCCATCGTGCTCGCGCACGCCCGCGCGCTCATGACCAGCGCGGAGCGGGGGCGCACCGCGTACGTCCAGTCGGACATGCGCGAACCCGATGCGCTGCTGTCGGCACCCGAGCTGTACGACACGCTGGACCAGGACCGGCCGATCGGCCTGATGCTCATCGCGATCGTGCACTTCATCGAGGACGACGACGAGGCGCTGGCGGTGGTGCGCCGGATCATCGACGCGATGCCGTCGGGCAGCTACGTGGCGGCCACGGTGGCGACCGACGACTTCGCACCCGAGACGCTGACCAAGGTCGCCGACACCTACCACGAGCACGGCGAGAGCATGCGGTTCCGCGACAAGGCCGCCGCGGAGAAGTTCTTCGAGGGCTTGGACCCGGTCGACCCGGGCATCGTGCAGATGCACAAGTGGCGTCCCGACGACGACGAGCACCTGTCGGTGCCCGACGCCGACATCGCCATGTACGGCGGCATCGGCCGCAAACCCTGAGAGTCGTCCGGCCCCATCCGCAGGACGTCGACCACCATGCTCCGGCTCGACCAGCGAGCGCTCCCGACTGGGCATGCCGCGGCCGACGGCACCACGTTCGATCCGAGCCCACCTCCGCCAGGATCGGACTTCCACCTGCTCATGGACCGGTATCTGGGTGAGGCCGGCGGCTCGAGGCCCGAAGCATGTCGGCGCGGTCTCAGAGCCGGTTCCGGCCGCTCATGGCGGACGGGATCCGGACCGCCCGGCTCATGCTCGCCGCTACCGGAGAGCGGGCGGCACAGGAGGAGTTCGACCAGGCCGTCCTGGACCTTCAACCGGGCGAGGACAAGCGCAGGTTCTGCCGGACACGGGAGCTGATCGCGGAGTCGCTCCGGATCTTGTCACCGGACGGGTACGTGTTGCGGCAGGTCTCCAGCGGCTCTGACGACCCCGGCATCGCACTGCGGAACATGATCGACGGCTCCAGCGAGAAGCTCGCCGCAGCGGTTCTCGCGACGAATCCACACACCGCCTGAAGAGCAGCGGACGAGCTTCGGCGGAACCACGCGTCCTGATGGTTCAGTCCGGACCGCGCCGGCTCGAAGGCGGTCGTGAAGTCCGCGCGCGGGTCTCAGCTCGGTACCGGGGTACGCGGGTCGAGGCGGAGTTCGAGCACTGGTAGTGCGGTGTCCTGTTCGCTGATCGTGATGCCGAGCGTGTTCTCCAGGACGTTCTTGAACTTCGCCCACGCCCTGGGGTGCCGGCGCGCGTAATCGGCGAGCGCGGAGTCGGCCTCGGCCGTAGGCAGCCGCCGGGCGGTGGCGGGCGCGGTGTTGTGACCGGCTACGGAGATGCGGACCCGCGGGTTCGCCATCAGGTTGCGGTACCACTGGGCTCGTTCACCGAAGCCGGAGGCGATGACGTAGACGTCCGGTGCGGGATGGCCGATGACCTCGAGCACGACGTGGCGGACGACGCCGGAATTCCGGCCGAGGTGCTCCAGCATGAGCAGCCGCGAGCCGAGCAGGAATCCGAGCCGAGCGCGGTAGAGCAGGATCGGCGCGCGCATCAGCGCGCGGTTCCTGAGCAGCGCGGCACCCCACCGGCCGATCGCGGTGGCTCTGGCAGGGCCGGACATGACCCACCTCGATTCGCCGTCGCTGTGTCGCGTCGAACGTACCGCCAGGTCGTCCAGCGGAACTGTGCGGATCGTCCGAGTGCGTTCGCATCGCGGGGAGTCCGCGCGTAGCCGGGCAGCCGGGAGGAGGTTCCCGCGCACCACGCACGAGGTCGTCGGCCGGGATCGATGATCCCCGATCGGCGGGCCTCTCGCGGTCGACTCCGCGACCGGTGGCCCAGGTTCAGGTCTGGTTGTCCGCGAGGACGTAGTTGAAGGGGAAGTGCAAGAACGCCCCGTCGGGCAACCGGATGCGCGAGGACAGCGCCAGTTCTCCGGTCTCGACCAGCCGCCACCCGTGCCGCCGGTACAGCGCAGTGAGCTCGCTGCCGGGGAGCTCGGCGGGCCACAGGCCCGCCGTCGCTCCCTCCCTGATCGCGCCGGGCCACTCGCCGAAGCGGGCCGCCACCTCGGCGAGAACCTCGGTGAAGCGTTCGGAGAGCTCGATGTCGAACACCCGTCCCCGCCGCCCGGCCAGCAGGGCGAGGCCCCGCAGCGCGTCCGGCCACCGGTCCGGCGCCATCGCGTGCAGCACGCCCCGCAGGTGCACGTTCGCGTCGCCGATGCGCTCGTGCAACGCCTCGACGGCGGCCACGTCGGTGCTGTCGAGCTGTTCGTAGCGGACCCGGGTGTGCGGAGCGCCGGTGTGCGCCTTCTCCAGCGCCGCGGCGGCGACGTCGGTGCCGACGACGATCTCGTAGTGCTCGGTGAAGTGCTCGGTCAACCCCCCGTTCCCGCAGCCCGCATCGACCAGGGGCAGCCGGGGGTCGAATCCTTCGAGCAGGAGTGGCAGGTAGGGGGCCATGTCCTCCGCGGTGCCGAATTGCCACGGCACCGGCAGGTCCGGGCTCGTGCCGGTCAGCCTCCAGTAGGACTCCCACGAGCCGGGATCGTTCGTTGCGGTGGACTCGGCCATCGGTCGCCCCTCTCCCGCTGGGCCCCACAACTCGCAGATGTGGCGGCACCACGCTGGTCGACACCGGTGAACAGCTCGAACATTCGTGGCGAGCACCAATGTAGCCAGTGATCTCCACCGATAGCAGTGGTTGTCGGCAAAATCGCTCGATTGTGGGCACGCAACCGAAAAACGCTCGCGGGAATTTGAATGCAACGTGACAAATTTTCGTCGAAATGCCCATCCGGGATGCGGTGCGCCTATTGCGAACCGACCTGCCGGGGAGGAAGATCACGCAGAATCCGACGCGGAGAACGGATCTTGGCCTGGACGAGGAGGAATCATCGTGCGAGAAGAATCGAACGCGCCAGAATTCGTCAAGGAGAACGTCGATTTCGAGGCCTGCTACCAGGGGCAGCCGTTCCTGGCGGGAACCGACCTGGCCTTTCCCGTGGCGCCGTGGGACATCGGTGAACCACAACCCGCCCTGGTAGAGGCGACGGACCGGAACGTGTTCTCCGGCGATGTCCTCGACGCCGGCTGCGGGCTGGGCGAGAATGCGATCTTCCTGGCCGGGCTCGGCTACCGGGTGACCGCGTTCGACTGTTCGCCGACGGCCCTGGTCCGCGCCCGCGCACGGGCCCGCGAGTGCGGGGTCCAGGTCGATTTTGTCGAGGCGGACGCCACCCGGCTCGTGGAGCTGGCCGGTAGGAGTTTCGGCACCGTCGTGGACAGCGCGCTGTACCACTGCCTCGGTGCGGAGCAGCAGCGCGACTACGCCGCCGCCTTGCACGGGGTGACCGGGCCGGGCGCGCGACTGCACCTGTTGTGCTGGGCGGTGGCCGGGGAGGACGCGGCCGTGCGACATCCGATGGGGGTCGACCAGCAGAGCATCCGGGCCACGTTGGACGCTCACTGGGAGGTCCTGGAGGTGCGGACCGCGCAAATCTCCACAGCGCTGATCCGGGACGAACTCACCGATCAAGGAATAGCGCTGTTCGCGCGGAAAGGCGTCGGCATCGATCTGGGAAGAACTGCGGTCGATTACCGGGGGCGGATCGCTGGTCCGGCTTGGTCCGTCAGTGCGGTGCGCCGCTGATGGTGCGGCGTTGCCGGTGCGTTCCGAGCCGCGTCGCGGAAATGTGTCGAACGTTCGGCGGATGTTGAACGAGGCGCTCTGGATTGGGGAATTTTCCCTGGACTCGCATTTTCTGAAGCTCCGGCGAGATGTTGTCGTGCCCGCTCCATCATCCGGGCGATCGTGGATGTGGAAAGCGGGCACGAGGCGGCATAGTCGATTGTGTGCGAGCAGGTCGGGAACCAGTTCACGCGGCGACGGAATCGTCAGCCGTGGCGATTCTCGGGGCCGGTGTGGCGGGACTGGTGGCGGCGCATGAATTGGAAGAACTCGGGCATTCGGTCACGGTGCTGGAGGGCAGCGGTCGTATCGGCGGACGCGTGCTCACCCACCGGTTCGGCACCGCGGAGAACGCCCCGTACGCGGATTTGGGCGCGATGCGCATTCCCACCGGTCACGCGCTGACCATGCGGTACGTCGACAAGCTCGGCCTCACACCGGCGCTGCGCCCGTTCCGCACGATCCTCAGCGACGAGAACAACTACCTGCAGACCGCACGAGGCTTCGTCCGGGTTCGCGACGCCGCCGGGCCGGTGGTCGAGGATCTGCGACGCGAGGTTCCGATCGGCTCCTACCGGTGGGACACGGTGCTGTTCTGCGCCTGGTTCGCCGCGCTGGTCAGGTCCGTCGGGCCGCGGGAGCTTCGCGCGGGCCTGGCTTCGGACATCGCCTCGATGCTGCGGCTCGTCGACCGCATCGACCTGTCCCCGTACGTGCGAGGTCCCGCAGCCGAACGGGTCGACCTGGCCGGCGCCTTCGATTCCCACCCGGAGCTGCGGGACGGGTGCGGCCCGCGGCTGTGCGGCTTCATCGACGACCTCCTGCTGGAGACCGGGAACCGGCTGATGCACCTGGTCGGCGGGATGGGGCAGCTGACCGACCGGCTGGCCGGGCTGCTCCTGGGGGACATCCTGCTGGACCGGGAAGTGGTGAGCTTGCACGCCCACGGCGACCGGGTGCTGGTCGGGTTGCGGCACGGGGGCGTCGATCTGGTGTCGACGTATCCGGTCGTGCTGTGCACGCTGCCGTTCTCGGTGCTGCGGGAGCTGCCGCTGGCGGGTTTCGACGACGACAAGCGGGAGGTGGTCCGCGGCGTCGAGTACGCGGCGGCCACCAAGATCGCACTGCACTGCCGGGAGGCGTTCTGGGAGCGCGCCGGCATCGGCGGCGGCGGGTCCGCGACCGGCGGGCGCCTGCGGCAGACGTACTACCTGCCTCGGGACGGCGACCCGGCGCAGGGGGCGGCGCTGCTGGCGTCCTACGCGGTCGCCGAGGACGCGTATCCGCTCGGACGGTTGCCCGCCGACCGCAGACACGCGGCTTCGCTGGACGAGCTGTCCGCGCTGCACCCGGAGCTCAAGGAGCCGGGCACCGTACTCGACATGGTGAGCATCGCTTGGGGCGATCAGCGCTGGAGCAAGGGCTGCACCTCGCACCGGTGGCGGTGGGGCAACAACGCCGCCGCGGGGGCGGCCGAGGGAATGCGCGCCGCCCGCCCGCAGGGACGGCTGTACTTCGCCGGTGAGCACTGCTCGTCCACCCCGGCGTGGATCAACGGTGCCATCGAGTCGGCGCTCGCCGTCACCAACGCCGTGGACGCGGCACTGCGGGCCGCTGCGGCCGACCGCGCGCAACGATCGTGAGCGCCACCGCGGCGCAGTGTCGAACAGGGGGAACCGTGAGCATCTTCGATCTGCCCCGGCTGCACTTCGCCGGTACGGCGATCACCCGGCTGCCCACCGGTCCGCGCAGCGGGCTGTACGACCTGGCCGCGGGCGAGGCGCTGACCGCGGACGGCACACCGTTCCCGCTGGATCGGCCGCCTGCCGATTACCACGAGCACCTCGACGGGCTCGGCGAGCGGTTCGAACCGGACGGCCGACTCCGGCCGGACGGGCGGTTCGGCACCACCACGGGCTGGAACTTCGGCGGCAACGGTCATTTCTGGCTGGACGCCCGCATCAGCGGATGGGAGTGCGCGGCGGGCGAGGCCGGTGCTCCCGATCCGGTGGTCGGGCGGGCGGTCGACCTGTGGGGGCACTTCAACGACCACCTGGCGACCACGCACAACCGGGCCCGCGTCTTTGACGTCGATCCTGCTTCCAACTGGACCACTACCGTGCTGGCCGGCCAGTTCTGCTTCGGTCGTCAGGGGCGTTCGCACGACACCGGGTACATGGCGGTGGGCGCGGTCGACGGGCCGCAGCCACCGCGTTGGCAGAATTCGCAGCACGTCCGCGGAATCGGCGAGCACCCGCTGGAGTCCTGGTTCCGGCGCTCGGTCGTGTACCAGTTCGCCGTGGACGCGCGCGGCTTGGAGTGGCTGCCCGAGGCGGAGACCTCAGAGGCGGTGCGGATGCTGCGCGCCGCGGCGGGTACCGGCGGGCTGGCCGTCCGCTACGCGCTGAGCAACATGGCCGCACCGCGCCGCAACAACGCCCCGGACGTGTGGCAGGTGCGCGGAACCATCGCTCCCCGGAGCGGCGACGAAGAGCGCACCTGCCCTGCGGGGCGGTTGCTCACCGCGCGCGAGGCGCGGCGGCGCGGTGAACCGGCCCCGATGCACATCGCCGCGGTGCACGTGACCGGTGAGCACACGACCTTCGACCTGATCACCGCGGTGCCCGCGCTGAGCCGGAGCCCCGAGCCCGGTCCCGACGGGGTGCACCGGCTCGGGCCGCGGCTGGACCTGGGAGATCTGCAGCTGCGGACTCGCCGGTCCGGGCACCTGGTCGCGCGGCTGCCCCGCGATGCCTACCTCGCGGACACAGATCCCACCGGCGGGCTGGTCACCGTCCAGACCGAGCCGAGGTGCGCATCGCCGGACACCGAAGGGCTCGTGCTCGTCGGCGAAGGCCAGGACTCCGCGATGCTGCTCGCCGAGGAGGAATCGGTCGTGCGGATCGACGGCTCGTGCCGATTCCTCGACCCAGCGGACGACGGCGTCGCGCGGCTGGCGGTCCGCACATATCACCTGGGCAGTCCCGCTCCGCTGCGCGATCTGCGGGTGATGCAGTTCTTCAACCCTCGCGCGTTGCCGCGGGATCCGCGGGCCCGGGCCGAGGGCGCGCGGTGCGGCGATGTGCGGATCGTGCAGGTCCGGTCGGACGGAGACGCCGCGGCCTGGGCCGAGTCCTGCACCTTCAGCACCGATCGACAGGGCCGCGCCGTGTTGGATGTGCGCTGCGCCGCGCCCGGCACAACCCGGCTGCTGCTGCTCCCCGCGGACCAGCACCCGCCGAGCGACCCGGACGAGCCCGGCTCCGCGGCACGTGCGTACGACGATGACGACCGCTTCGGGTACTGGTCGGCCGCGGGTTGCGCGGACGTTCGCGTCCTGCCCGACACCCGGCACCTGGACCGGATCCCGCGTGCGGAGGTCACCCACGACGTGCTCTACAGAGAGGTCTTCGCGCGCTACGAGCTGCTGTACTCGTTCATGGCCGACGAGGTCTTCAGCCTGGCCGACGAGAGCCGGGTGGCCACCTACGCGCGGCTGATCTGGCTGATGTCCGACCCGCGCCACCGTGACAAGACGTTCTACATGCCGCCGACCCGCGACATGACCGGGCCGCAAGCCCGGTTGCTGCTGGCCCACTTGCAGCGGCAGGTGGCGGCTCGCCCGCCGGAGTTCGTGGCCCGGCGCGCTCTGCCAGGAGCCATCACCACCCGCGGCCAGCTGCGCGACGCGCTGCGCGAGGCCGCGGGCGTCGAACTCGCCGGCATGTTGCAGTACCTGTACGCGGCCTGGTCGATCCCGACGCACGACGCCGGGCGGCAGCTGGTGCGGCGCGGCGAGTGGACCACCCGACAATTGCGGCTGGCCTGCGGCGACGGCGCCGAGACGCTTCGCAACGGGATGCGCGGCGATCTGCTGAACGTGGCGCGGGAAGAGATGATGCACTTCCTGGTGATCAACAACATCATCACCGCGATGGGGCTGCCGTTCCACCTGCCGCACATCGACTTCGGCACCGTCAACCACCGCCTCCAGGTACCGCTCGACCTGGCCTTGGAGGGGTTCGGGCTGGGAAGCGTGCAGCGGTTCATCGCGTTGGAGCAGCCGCACTCGTTGGGTCGGGACCTGGCGGGCCACGTCGTGCCGTCCGCGGGTGGGGCGTACCCGTACCAGTCGCTCAGCGACCTCTACGCCGCCATCCGCGAGGGCATCCGCGCGGTGCCGGACCTCTTCCTGGTGGAGCGGGGGCGGGGTGGTGGCGAGCACCACCTGTTCATGCGGCGGTCGCTCAACGACGTCCACCCCGACTACCAGTTGGAGGTGGACGACGTCCCGAGCGCGCTGTTCGCCATCGACTTCGTCACCGAGCACGGGGAGGGCAACGTCCTGCCCGGCCCCGCGGACGAGGACTCGCACTACGACACCTTCCTGCGGATGTCCGACTTGCTGATGGACCACCGCGCGGCGGCGCGGGGCGAGCGGTGTCCACCGTGGACTCCCGCTTACCCCGTGCTGCGCAATCCGACGTTGCACACCGGTGACGGCGTCCGGGAACCGGTCACGGCCCCGGAGGCGCGGTCGGCAATGATCCTGTTCAACCGCTCGTACTTCCTGATGCACCAGCTGATGCTGCAGCACTTCAACGGCGCGGCCGACACGAGCCTGCGGCGCTCCCCGCTGATGAACGCCGCGATCGACGTGATGACGGGCATGCTGCGCCCCATCGCCGAGCACCTGGTGACGTTGCCGTCCGGTCGACCCGGCAGAACCGCCGGGCCATCGTTCGAGCTGGAGGAGGAGCCCGGGTTCCTCCCTCGCCCCGACGTCGCGCTGCGGTCGATCGGCGGCCGTTTCGACCACCTCGCCCGCCAGGCGACGGAGCAGCCCGGTCTGCCTGCACGGGTAGCCGATCTCATGCGGTCCTACGCCGACCACTTCCGCCGCTCGGCACCGTGACTCGCGCGTCGGTACGTCCGGGCGGTGTCGCGCAGTCTCCCGATTCCGCGGCGGGGCCGGCCGTCATCGACGGGATCCGAGATGCTCGCTCAGGCCGCAGCCGGTGCCTGCCAGACGGCGGCGGCCATCGCGACGGCCACCCCGTCGAAGAACTGCGCGCCCGGCAGCCACTCGGAGTACGCGGCCCGGAATTCCCGCGGCGTGGGCAGCGTGTTGAGCTCGCCGAGCTTGTGCCAGCTGGGGTGCAGGAAGAGGTTCAACACGTCCGTGGCCGCCGCGACATCGGCAGTGGCCCGGTACACCGCTTCGGCGTTCTGGAACGCGACGGGGACGTGCCAGTCCGCGTCCCGGCCCTTCCGGGCGTGCAGGTCGGTCTGCTGGGGTTCCAGGACGACCAGCCGTCCACCGGGCGCTACCAGCGAGCGCAGGTGCGGCAAGATCCCCTCGTAGGGGCGCATGTGGAACACGGCGCTGAAGGCGAAGACGACGTCGAACAGCCCGTCCCGCGCGGGGTCGACGTCGTGCGCGCTGCGCGTCTCGTAGCGGATGTTCGCGGCCTGCCGGGTCCGACGGGCGATGTCGATCAGGGCCGTGGACAGGTCGACACCGAGCACTTGCGCGTAGCGCTCCGCGAGCAGCGGGCTATGCCGCCCGGTGCCGCACCCCACGTCGAGGGCCCGGTCGCCACCGGGCAGGTGGGCGCCCAGCCATTCGCGGAACGGGCCCTCCGCCGCGATCATCCGAGTGGCCATCCGGTCGAAGTGCTCGGCCACGTCGTCGAACAGCGCGCCGACCTCGGCCGATCGCGCGGAAATGGATTCCTTGCCCGATGACTCCATGTCTCCGCACGATACCTGCGTCCGTCATTTCCATTCGGGTGAAATCGCAATTAATGGTTTTGCTGGGTATTTCGAAAATTCGCGTAGTGAATGTTGAATTCCTGCGAAGTGTTTCCGCCGATGTGCTCGGAGGAGGGGCGACCGGCGTGCTCTCGATCAGCCGGATCATCCGCAGCATCGGCGGCGCACTCGCCGGATTCCTGCTCACCGCCACTTCGGCAGAAGCATGCTCCCCGCTCAGGGCGGCTACCTCACCGCCGCCCTGTGAGCGCTGCCCCCGCTCGTGGCCAGCGCACTCATCATCGCTGCGAACCGACCTGCTCGAGCATCAACGACCCGCAACAGCTAGATCAGTCCGGAGACCTGAGAGCTCCGCGCGCCCGCGATTTCCGGTAGGAATGCTACGGCCGTCGGCGGGGCTTTCCCGGCTTTCCGGGTTTTCCATGCTTGCCGCCCCCGGAGTTCGGACGGGCCTTCCCCCGCGCGGGTTTGCGGGCGGGGGAGGGCTTCTTCCCGTCGCCGCCGGATCGTTCGCGCTTCGCCGGGGCCGGTTCCTGCCGTCGACCTCGGGTGCTGTTGACCGTGCGTCCGCGGACGACCCCGATGAACTCCTCCACGACGTCGGTGGTCTCCTCCTCCGGCCAGGACAGCGCGACGCGGGACTGCGGGGCGTCGGTCACCGGCCGGTAGGTGAGGTCCTTGCGGTGGTGCAACCGGGCCAGCGACTGCGGGACGACGAGCAACCCCACGCCCGCGGCCACCAGTTCGATGGCGGCTCCGGTGGTGGCGGGGCGTTCGACTGCGGGGAGCCCGGGCGGTCCTTCCCAGTCGAGGGCGTCGTCGAGCGGGTGCAGCACGATCTCGTCGGCGAGGTCCTCGGTGGAGATCTCCTCGGCCGTGGCGACCAGGTGGTCCTTCGGGACGACCACCACGGTCGTCTCGGTGTAGAGCGGGATCGCGTGCAGCCCCGAGCGGTCGGTCGGCAACCGCAGCAGGACCGCGTCGACTTCGCCGCGGCGCACCAGGTCCGCCGCGTCGGCGGCGGAGGTGTCCACGAGTTTCAGCGGGGTTTCCGGCATCCGCTCGTTCCAGATCCGCACCCACTTGCCGGGCGTCACCCCTGGGACGAACGCGAGTGCGAAGGACGAAGAGTCGACCGAGCCTGCCACCAGGCCAGGCTACCGGGCGTCATCGCAGGTACCGCGGGCCCGGTCGATACCCTGGACCCCATGACGTCGCAGAAGACCCCCCAAACGATGAAGCCCGCGACCGCGGCGAAGAAGCTGAACGTGTACCTCGAAGCCACCCCCGCGGAGTTCCAGGAGGGTGTCGTCTCGCGCGACGAGCTCAACGCCCTGCAGGCCGACCCGCCCGAGTGGCTGAGCGAGCTGCGCCACAACGGCCCCCACCCGCGCCAGGTGGTCGCGGCGAGGCTGGGCGTCTCCATCGGTGGTCTCGCCCGTGGTGGCATCACCGAACCGCTGACGACCGCGCAGATCGACTCGCTGAAGGCGGAGAGCCCCGAGTGGCTCGAGCAGGAGCGCGCCACCCAGGCCGACGTCCGCAAGGAGAACGCCCGCGCCAAGCAGAAGGCGGCGGAAGAGCGCGAGAACCGTTCCTGACGACGCCTCATCCGCACCTCGCACGAGGCGCGGATGAGGCCGTCCAGGCCGACAGGTCAGTGCTTGCCGAGTTCGCCGTCGACGCGGCGCCAGATGTTCTCCGGGTTGCCGTCGGCGAGCACGCCGGGCAGGAGTTCGGCAGGCACGTCCTGGTAGGCCACGGGCCGCACGAAGCGGTCGATGGCCAACGTCCCCACCGACGTCGTCCGGGAGTCCGATGTGGATGGGAACGGCCCGCCGTGCACCATGGCGTGGCCGACCTCGACGCCCGTGGGCCAGCCGTTGAACAGGATCCGCCCGGCCTTGCGCTCCAGCGCCGGCAGCAGCGCGCCCGCCTCGCCGGTGTCCTCGGCGGTGGCGTGCACGGTCGCGGTGAGCTGGCCTTCCAGCTCGGCGGCGACCCGGCGGAGCTGTTCGGTGTTGCGGCAGCGGATCACCAGCGAGGCCGAGCCGAACACCTCCTCGTCCAGTCCCTCGCCGTTGAGGAACGCCTCGGCGTCGGTGACCAGCAGTGCGGCCCGGCAGGACTGGGGCGCGTCGGATTCCTGACCGCGCGCCAGCACCGTCACCTCGCCCTTGCCGGCCAGCGCCTCGACCCCGGCCGCGTAGGAGCGGGCGATGCCGGGGGTGAGCATCGGGGTCGGCGCCGCCGCGGAGACCGCGTCGGCCGCGCTGTCCAGGAACGCGGTCAGGTCCGGGCCGTCGACCGCGACGACCAGCCCGGGGTTGGTGCAGAACTGCCCGGAGCCCATGGTCAGCGACCCGACGAACTCCCCGCCGAGCTCGGCTGCCCGCGCGGCGAGCGCACCGGGCAGCAGGAACACCGGGTTGATGCTGCTCATCTCCGCGTACACCGGGACCGGCTGGGGGCGGGACTGCGCGGCGGCGGTCAGCGCCAGTCCCGCACCGCGCGAACCGGTGAACCCCACGGCCTGGATCCGCGGATCCGTGACCAGCGCGGTGCCCAGGCCGGGGCCGCTGCCGTAGAGCAGCGAGAACGTGCCCGCAGGGAGCCCGCAGGACGCGACGGCGTCGCTGATCGCGCGCGCCACGAGCTCGCAGGTGCCGGGGTGCGCGTCGTGCGCCTTGACCACCACGGGGCAACCGGCGGCCAGCGCCGAGGCGGTGTCGCCGCCCGCGACGGAGAAGGCGAGCGGGAAGTTGCTGGCGCCGAACACGGCGACCGGGCCCAGCGGGATCTTGCGCTGGCGGATGTCGGCGCGCGGAGCGGGCGCCCGGTCGGGCAGTGCCGGGTCGATCCGGGCCCCGGTGAAGCTGCCTTCGCGCACGACCTTCGCGAACAGGCGCAGCTGCCCGGTGGTGCGCCCGCGTTCGCCGGTGGTGCGGGCCAGCGGCAGGCCGCTCTCGGCGTGCGCGCGAGCGGAGAGGGTCTCGCCGATCGCCTCGATGTTGTCGGCGATGGTCTCCAGGAACACCGCGCGCTGCTCGAACGTGGTGGCGCGGTAGGCCTCGAAGGCCGATTCCGCCGCCGCGCACGCGCGTTCGACCTCGGCCTGGCCGCCGTGCCCGTAGGCCGGTTCCAGCTCGGCCCCGGTTCCGGGGTCGACCGCGCGGATCTTCTCGCCCTCGCCGAACACCGGGGTGCCCGCGATCAGCATCCGCCCGGTGAGGTCGGTGGCGGTGTGGCCTGTGGTCATGCGGTGAATCCTCCTTGGTCCGGGCGGTTCGGCGGCGGTCGCGGGCGCACCGGCGAACCGGCGGCGCGCACAACTCGCCAGTCAGGACATTAGGATCCTCGATCGATGCGTGTCCAACTCCAATCGAGCATCGACCGATGCGGGAAGCGCATCGCGCACCAGGAGGCGGGTACCGCACATGTTCACGCTCAACCAGCTCGCCGGGTTCGTCGCGGTCGCCGAGGAACTGCACTACGGCCGGGCCGCCGCGCGGTTGCGCATGACCCAACCACCGCTGAGCCGCCAGATCCAGCTGCTGGAGCGTGACCTGCAGGTGCGGCTGTTCGACCGCAGCGGCCGTGCGGTGCGGCTCACGCCGGCGGGGCGGGCGTTCCTGCGCGATGCGCGCAGGTTGTTGCACGAGGCGGAGAACGCGACGCTGGCGGTGCGGCGGGTGCCCGGTGGCGAGGCCGGGGTGGTGCGCGTCGGGTTCACGGCGACTTCGGCGTACGGGATGCTCGGCGGCGTGCTGGAGACGGCGCGGGACCGGTTGCCGCACGTGGACGTGGTGCTGCGGGAACTGGTGACCCGGGAACAGCTCGACATGCTCTCCTCCGGCGCGCTGGACCTGGGCTTGGTCCGGCCGCCGATCACGCGCCCGGAGCTGGAGTCGCGCCGGCTGCTGGCGGAGCCGCTGCTGGCCGCGCTGCCCGCGCGCCACCCGCTGGCCGAGGCGGAGGAACCGTTGAGCCCGGCCGATTTCGACGCGGCGGACGTCGTCATGTACTCGCCGACGGAGGCGCGCTACTTCCACGAGCTGCTCGTGAGCGTGTTCCGCGAAGCCCACGTTTCGCCGCACTACACCCAGCACGTCAGCCAGGTGCACACGGTGCTCGCGCTGGTGAGGGCCGGGCTCGGCATCGCTTTGGTGCCGTCGACGGCGACGTTGCTGCGGTTCGACGGCGTGGTGCTGCGCCCGGTGGAGCTGCCGGATCCGGAGCCGGTGGAGCTGCACCTGGCGTGGCGCGGTGCCAACGACAATCCCGCGCTGAGCGCCCTGCTGGCGCTGCTGTGAGCCGAACGCGGGCGGCGAGGTGCGGCGACCAGTGAGGTCCATAGTGGACTGAAGTACTCCTTCTGGTGGAATTCGGCGTCGTGGAACCAGATCGGAGCAGTCCCGACCGGCGCGCCGGGTGCTTCAATCGATCGGCCAGTGCGGGAACGACGACGGGGAGGGGCCGCATGACCGCCGATTTCGTGCGCAAGATCCGCACCAGGGAGCCCGCGGTCGGGTACTGGGTGATGCTCGACGCCCCGCCCGCCACCGAGCGCCTCGCCAGGGCGGGCTACGACTACGTGTGCCTGGACGGGCAGCACGGGCTGCTCGGGTACCAGGGCATCCTCAACGGCCTCATCGCGATCGACGCCGCGGGCGGTGCCACCGGTGTCGTGCGGGTCGCTTCGCACGACCGGGCCGCGATCTGCCGCGCGCTGGACGCGGGCGCGCGCGGCATCATCGTGCCGCTGGTGGACGACGCCGAGCAGGCCGCCGCCGCGGTCGCGGCCACCCGCTACCCGCCGGGCGGCATCCGCTCGTACGGGCCGATGCGGTCGAGCCTGCGGATCGGCCCCGAGCCCGCGGAGGCCGACGCGAGCGTCGTCGTCCTCGCGATGATCGAGACACCGCTGGGATTGGCGAACGTCGAGTCGATCAGCGCCACTCCCGGCCTGGACGGGGTCTACATCGGTCCGGCGGACATGGCGCTGGCGGTGGGTGCGGCGTACCCGGGCGATCCGGCGGTCGCCGCCGAGTTCGACGCCGCGCTGGCCGCGGTCCGGGCCGCGGCCGACGCCGCCGGGATCGCCGTCGGCATCCACACGCCCGACGGGGCCACGGCGGCCCGGCGGCTGGCCGAAGGGTTCACCTTCGCCAGCGTGTCCTCGGATCTGGAACACCTGGAGCAGGTCGCCCGCGCGCACTTGGACGACGCGCTTCGCTGAGCATCAGACGTCAAACATCAGACAATTAGTTGGATCAGTGTCGCGCGGCTGATCTTCAGTCGAAGTGCGCGCTCGTCGAGCGCCTCGTGCCAGCGAGGCGGTGGTGGGTTCCGCGCCGGTGCGTCGGCGGCCGGTCGGGCCCGGCAAGATCGACTGCGAGTGGTCGCGGCCGTTTCCGTTCGGTCTGCGGGTTGTGGGCGCGATCCAGGTGCGACGCCTGGGGCCCTTTCGCGTCTCGGCGGGGCCGTCCGTGAAGGTTCTTGCGGTGGCCGGATGGCCGTTGCGGGGCGGTGTCGACGTCTCGGCTCGCTTCGGCGGTCGCGGCGGCGAAAAAATGTCCGACGTATTGATTCGCTGCTCCGTTCGCCGCATACTTCACGCCAACCCGGAGGTCGACGCCAGCCCCGTTCGGCGGCACGGCTCGATCCGCTCGGGGCGTCGATTCACAGGAGGTGCCGCTGTGGCCGTGCACTGTGGCCAGCCAGAGCGTTCGTGCGACCGCGTCGTCGCACGCGATCCTTCCGGCCACCGCCTCCCCGGCAGGGGAACCCGCGGCACGCGGCGTCGGACGAAGGACTCCTCCGGCACGGTCGTCGACCAGTGCCCCGCCAGCGGCGGTCCCGCTGAGCAGCGATCACCCCGGCAAGTCGCCCACCGCTGAGATCCGTCGCCCGGACCGCCACGCGCATCGCCCGAGGCGACGAGCTCGCACGGCGGTGGGCGGCGCACGACAGCGTCACCCGGCTAGGAGAGACCACGCAATGAAGCGCATCGGAGTGGACGTCGGTGGCACCTTCACCGACCTCATGTACTGGGACGAAGCGGGATCCGTGTCCGTGCACAAGATCCCGTCCACGCCCCAGGATCCGTCCCTGGCCACGGTGAACGGGGTTCAGCAGCTCGCCGACGCGGCCGGCATCTCGGTGAGCGACCTCGACCAGTTCCTGCACGGAACGACGGTCGCGACCAACATCGTGCTGGAGCACAACGGATCCGACATCGGACTGATCACCACCGAGGGCTTCCGGGACATCCTGCACATCGCCCGCAAGAAGCGTCCGCTGAACTACTCGTCCTACCAGGACCTGCCGTGGCAGAAGTGGCAGCTGGTGCGCCGGCGCAACCGCCGCGTGGTGCCGGAACGGATCAACGCCGCGGGCGAAGTGCTCGTGCCCCTCGATCTCGACGCGGTCCGCGAGCAGGTGCGGGAGCTCAAGAGCAGCGGCGTGCAGGCCATCGCGGTGTGCTTCCTGCACTCCTACCGCAATCCCGTCCACGAGCAGGCGGTGAAGCGGATCATCGAGCAGGAGTGCCCCGGGATGTTCGTCTCGCTCTCCAGCGAGGTCGCGCCGCAGTACCGGGAATACGAGCGGTTCTCCACGACCGCGCTCAACGCGTTCGTCGGCCCGCGGGTGTCCGGCTACATCGACAGCCTCGCCGAGACGACCCGCGAGGCCGGGGTGCGCGGCGACATCCGGCTGATGACCTCGGCGGGCGGGCTGATCTCCTCGCGGCTCGCGGCGGACAACCCGGTCCTGCTGCTCACCAGCGGGGTGGTCGCCGGGCTGCTCGGCGGCTGCGCGATCGGCGCCGCATCCGGGCATCCGAGCGTCATCACCCTCGACGTCGGGGGCACCTCGGCCGACATCGGCGTGGCCCCCGACGGCAAGCTGCGCATGAAGCACTTGCTGGACACCCGCATCGGCGACTACCACGCGATGGTGCCGATGGCCGAGGTCGACACGATCGGCGCGGGCGGCGGATCGATCGCGTTCGTCGACGCGGGCGGCATGTTCCGCGTCGGGCCGCGCAGCGCGGGCGCGACACCCGGACCTGCCTGCTACGCGCGAGGCGGCACCGAGCCCACCAGCACCGACGCGATGGTGGCGATGGGGTGGCTGCGCGCCGACAGCTTCCTGTCCGGCTCGATGTTCGTGGACCCGCAGCTGGCGACCAAGTCGATCGACGAGCACATCGCGCACAAGCTCGACACCTCCGTCGAGCAGGCCGCGATCGGGATCTTCCAGATCCTGGCGCACGCGATGACCGAGGCGATCAGCCTGCACTCGGTGCGCAAGGGCTACGACCCGCGGGACTTCTCGCTGGTCGCCGAGGGAGGGGCGGGGCCGCTCTACGCCTGGCACATCGCCGAGCAGCTGCGGGTGCCGCGCGTCATCGTGCCGCACCACCCGGGCATCGCCTCGGCGATGGGCCTGCTCAGCACCGACATCCGGGTGGAGACGCCCGCGACGGTGTGGACGTCGTCGACCGACCCGGACCTGGATCGGATCGCCGCGGAGTTCGACCGGCTCAGCACCCAGGCGGTGGAGCAGCTCGCCGGGGACGGACTCGACCCCTCGGAGATCGTGCTGGAGCGCAGCCTGGACTGCCGCTACATCGGGCAGGGCTACGAACTGCGCGTGCCCGCCCCGTCCGGGGAGGTCGACGCCGAATGGGTGGCCCGCACGGCGGAGGCGTTCCACGAGGTGCACGAGCGGACCTACTCCCAGCGGTTCGACGACAAGCCGGTGCACCTGGTCAACGTGCGGGTCGCCGCCGTCGGCAGGGTCGGCCACGTGCCGCTCGCCGACATCGAGGAGGGCGGTCCGGACGCGTCGGCCGCGGTGAAGGACACCACCGAGGCGCTGTTCTGGACCGCTGACAACCAGCCGAAGACCTTCGACACCCCCGTTTACGACCGCGCGCTGCTCAAGGCGGGCAACGTCTTCGCCGGACCGGCGATCGTCGAGCAGTTCGACTCCACGACCGTCGTCGGCCCGCAGCAGACGGCCACGATCGACCGGGTGGGTCACATCATCATCGAAACCGCCGTCAGCACCGAAGGAGGCCAGCGGTGACCGCGCTCGACCCCGCCGGCGTGTCGCTCGCCGGAGTCGCACCCCGCAACTTCACCACCGTCGACGTCGACCCGATCACCTTGCGGGTGATCGGCGGTGCGTTGAACAGCATCGCCAAGGAGATGGCGCAGATCCTCTACCGGATGGCGTACTCCAGCCTGATCCGGGAATCGGAGGACCTCGGCGCGGGCATCTTCGACGCGAACGGCAGGGAGCTGTGCGAGTCGGATTCCACGCCGATGCACTGCGGGTCGATCCCGGCCTACATCCGCGGCATCGACCGCAAGCTCGCGGGCACCTACCGGCCCGGCGACGTCATCCTGCACAACCACCCATACCACGGGGCGGCGCACTCGCCCGACTACGGGATCATGATCCCGATCTTCTTCGGCGGCGCGCACATCGGCTTCGCGGGCTGCACCGGCCACGTCTCCGACATCGGCGGGAACTTCCCCGGTCTGTGCATGGACGTCGTGGACGTCTGGGCCGAGGGCAAGCTGATGGACTCAATGAAGATCTACGACGCGGGCGTGCGCAACGAGGCGCTGATCCAGCACATCTTGGACAACGTGCGCACTCCCGAGCAGAACGCCGGTGACCTCGAAGCGCTCATCGCCTGCTCCCGGCTGGGGGAGAAGCGGTTCCTCGAACTGCTCGACCGCTACGGGCTCGACGTCGTGATGTCGGCCGCGGACAAGTGGATGGACTACTCGGAGGACATGCTGCGCCGCAAGATCCGGGAGATCCCGGACGGCGAGTACGAAGCCCCGGTGTCCTATTTGGACGACGACGGCAAGAACCGGGACGTGCCGTTGAAGGTCGCGGTGCGGGTGAAGGTCGAGGACGACGACGTCGTGGTCGACCTCACCGGGTCCAACGGGCAGGTGCCGACCGCGTTCAACGTGCCGTTCGAGGGCTCGGTGCTGCCGACCGTGGCCTCCGCGGTGCGCACGCTGCTGCTCGACGAGGCGCTGACCGAGGAGTTCGTCCCGCAGAACGACGGCTGCTTCCGCCCCGCGAAGGCGTACGCGCCGGAGGGCACGCTGTTCAACCCGAATTTCCCCGCGTCCTGCTTCGCGCGGTTCTCCCAGATCAACCGGATCTTCGACTCGATCAACCTCGCGTTGTCCGACGTGCTCCCGGACCGGGCGGTCGCGGGTTCGTCGGCGGCGCTGTGCGCCATCGCCTACTCGGGGCTGGCCGCGGACGGCAAGTCGTACTGGGTCTACATCGAGATCAACGAGGGGTCCTACGGCGGGCGCAACGGCAAGGACGGCATGGACTGCGTCGATTCGCTGATGGCCAACACCCGCAACAACCCGATCGAGGAGCTGGAGCTCAACCACGCGATGCTCGCGGAGCGCTACGAGCTGCGCGACGAACCGCCGGCTCCGGGGCGCTACCGCGGCGGGATCGGCAGCGTGCGCAAGTGGAAGATGCTCACCGACACGTTCATCGGGTCGGAGGCCGACAACCGCAACGACCCGCCCAAGGGGCTCGAAGGCGGCCACGCGGGCCGCGCCGGATCGTTCACCCGCAACGCGGGCACCGACCGCGAGGAGCCCATGTACTCGAAGGTCACCCAGGAGAAGTGCGCAGCGGGCGACACGCTGGAGATCAAACTGCCGTCCGGCGGCGGGTACGGCGATCCGTTCGAGCGCGACGCCGCGACCGTGCTGGAAGACGTCCTCGACGACTTCGTCTCGGTCGACGATGCGCGGACCCACTACGGGGTGGCGATCGACCTGGCGGCCTCGGCGGTGGACGAGGCGGCGACGGCTCGACTGCGTTCCGCGCGCTGACGAGGTCGTCGCGGGGCGAGCCGCTCAGCGGCGGGACCTCGGCGGTTCCGCCGCTGAACGGCCGCTCTGCGAGGAGAACCATCCCCCCGGCACGTCCGAGCCGGGGGAGGACCAGCCGGTGGGCGGGGTGCGTTCACCGCCCACCGGCGTCATCGTGAGGAGAGCTCAGTGACGTCGATCCGAGACCTCGTCGAGGCGCGGCTCGCACTCGCCGGGACCAAGGACTCCGCGCTGCACGCGCTGATCAGCACGCTCGACGAGCAGGCGCTGCGCGACGCGGACCGGCTCGACGAGGCGACCGGCCCGCGCGGCTCGCTGCACGGGCTGCCGGTGACCCTCAAGGACAACATCGACGTCGCCGGGGTGGTCAGCACAGCCGGTTCTGCCCATCACAGCAGCGCTCCGGCGGTGACCGACGCGACCGCGACCCGCCTGCTGCGAGAGGCGGGCGCGGTCGTCGTGGCGAAGAACAACATGGCCGAGTTCGCGATGGGCGTCGTCGGCCGCAACGACACCTTCGGCGATTGCCGCAACGCGTGGGACCACGCGCGGATCTCGGGCGGTTCCAGCAGCGGTTCCGCGGTCGCCGTGGCAGCCGGGATGTGCGCCGCCTCGCTGGGGACCGACACCGGAGGTTCGGGGCGCGTCCCGGCCGCGGTCAACGGGATCGTCGGTGTCCGCCCCACCCTGGGACGGGTCTCGAACGCGGGTGTGTTCCCGGTCAGCTCGTCCTTCGACGTCGTGTCGCCGATGGCGGTGGACGTGCGCACCGCGGCGGCGGTGCTCGCCGCGCTGGACGAGTGGGATCCGGCGGACCCGACGTCGGTGAACGCCGAGCGCATCCCCGTGGAGTCCGCGCTCGCGGGCGCAGCGGGCGAACTGCGCGTCGGCGTGCCCGCGAACACCTTCTTCGACGACGTCGAACCGGGAGTGGCGAGCGTGCTGCGGTCCGCGTTGGACGCGCTGCGCGAGGTGTGGGGCGAGCCGCGGCGGGTGGCGGTCCCGGACGTCGAGATCGCGCAGCGGCAGATGCTCGACATGATGTACCCGGAGGCGGCCGAGGTGCACGAGGAACGCGTGCGGCTGCGCCCGGAGACTCTCGATCCCGATGTGCTGCGCCGGATCCGGCTCGGGCACGAGGTCCCGCCGCGGCGCGCTCAGGAGGCCCGGCGGTGGCGCGGTGGGTTCCAGCGTCGGGTGGACGACGTGTTCGCCGAGGTCGACGTGATCGCGACGCCGACGATCCCGGTGGACGTGCCGCGGCGCGACGCGGTCGACCTCGCGGATTCCACCAGGAGCATCGCCCGGTTCACCTACGTCTGGTCGATGTACGGCGGGCCGTCGATCAGCGTTCCCTGCGGGCGCCACCCGGATTCGGGCATGCCGGTCGGGATCCAGCTGACCGCCGCGCGCTGGCAGGACCACCTCGCGCTGCGCGCGGCGCTCGCGGTGGAGGAGGTGTCGAACTTCGCGGGCGGTGCCGCGACATGAGCACGAGTGCTCGTGCGCTCAGCGCTGGCCGCGACCAGCTGATCGGCTTCTAGTCGTTCGCGCTGCGCACGATGAGGATCGGGCAGGGCGCGTGGTGGATCAGCGCTTGGCTCGTCGAGCCCAGCAGCATGCCGGTGAATCCGCCGCGGCCCCGCGCCCCGACGACCACGAGCCGCGCCTGCTCGGCGTGGCGCAGCAGTTCCGCCGCCGCCGACCCGCGGGTGACGTGCTGGTGCACCTCGACGTCCGGATACCGCTCGCCCCAGCCGCCCAGCAGTTCGGACAGCAGGCGTTGCTCACCAGCCTGGATCTCGTCGGCCGCCAGTCCTACGCGCATCCGCCGCACGTCGACGCCCACCAGGTTCCAGGCGTGCACGACGTGCAGCGGGGCTTCGTATCCGGCCGCGGCGTCGAACCCGTGCGCGAGCAGGCGCTCGTCCTGCTTCGAGCCGTCGAGTCCCACGACCACCGGTCCGTGCGCCGAGTCCTGCTCATGCCCGTTTCGCGCTCGCACCACGGCGATGGAGCCGTGCGCGTGCGCGGCGACGGACACGGCGACCGAGCCCGCGAGGAGCCCGGTGAATCCGCCGAGCCCGCGATCGCCGACCACCACCAGGCCTGCCCGGCGCGACTGCTCGATCAGCACCGACGTCGGAGTTCCGGGCAGTGAGGCGGTCTCCACCGCGATCTCCGGGCTTTCCCGCCGGGCGGCTTCGGCGGCCTCGGCCAGCGACTTCTCCACGTCGGCGCGGACCACTTCCGGCGGCGCTTGCGCCTTGCGCAGGCCGGGGATCGCGGGCGCGGCGAACACGTCGCCGTAGACGATCCGCAGCCCTGTCCGCCTGCGCGCGGCTTCCCCTGCCGCCCAGCGAACGGCTCTCCGCGCGGTCCCGGATCCATCGATGCCGACCACCACCGGCTCGGTCTGCGCCTCGTTCATCTCGTCCCCCCGCGTGTCCTCGTGGTATCCGACTGTGCAGGAGGTTCGGCGCACCGGCTACCGGGTGCTCAGAGCGTGATCGTGCACCGGAGCATGCCGTCCTCGTCGCGGTTGGTGCCCGGGTTCTCGCGCAGCACCCGCAAGGTGGCCTCGTCGAGGCGCTGGAAGCCGAGGAACTCCAGAACCGCCCCGCTGGTGCGGTACACGGCAGCCCAGCCGTGCGTGTCGTCGCAGGTCAACTGGTAAGTGAGGGCTGGTGGAGCCAAGGTCGTCACAGCAAGTCCTCCTGTTGTGAATACGCAACGTGGTGATCGAGTGCAGAGAGTATCCCCATTCAGAAGACTGCTCCATTCGGGGTATCGATAGCGGACTGTTCGGTCGAGTCGGAGATCTGGGCATCAGTCGGGAATCCGCCCGGCGCCCGCCGGTGTTGGCACCGGTGTGACCGCCGCACCCCTGCGCTTCTCCGTCCTGGACCGTTCGCTCGTCCGTCGCGGGCGCGCTCCCGCGGAGTCGTTGTCGCGCACGGTCCGTTTCGCCGTGGAGGCGGAGGCGCTCGGCTACCACCGGTTCTGGGTGGCCGAGCACCACGGCGTCCCCGGGGTGGCCGGGGCGGCCCCGGCGGTCCTGGCCGCGGCGGTGGCGGGGGCGACCTCGCACATCCGGGTGGGCACCGGCGGGGTGATGTTGCCGAACCACGCGCCGCTGGTCGTGGCCGAGCAGTTCGGCGTCCTGGAGTCGTTGCACCCGGGCCGCATCGATCTGGGCCTGGGCCGATCGCTCGGGTTCACCTCGGCGGTGCGCCGGGCGCTGGGGCACGGGCGCGAGTCCGCGGAGCGCTTCGCCGAGCAGCTGGCCGAACTGCTCGGCTACTTCACCGGCGGTTCGGGCTCGGCGGTGCGTGCGGTGCCGTCGGAGGGGCTGCGCATCCCGGTGTTCGTGCTGGCCACCGGCGCGGGCGTCGAGTTCGCGGCGGAGGCGGGGTTGCCGCTGGTGATCGCCGCGGTGCGCGGCGACGACGCGCTGCGGAGTTCGATCGACGCCTACCGCGAGCGGTTCCGCCCGTCGCCGTGGTCGGACCGGCCCCGCGTGGTGCTGTCCCGGTCCGTCGCGGTCGCCGAGACCGCCGAGCAGGCGCGCCGCATCCTCGTCCCGGAGGCGTGGTCGACCGCTTACTCTCGGGTGCACGGCGTCTTCCCGCCCTTGGAATCCGCGGCGGACGTCCTCGCCCGCCGACCGAGCGACAAGGAGCGCGAGCACTTCGAGCGCGCGATGCGAGGCCACGTGCACGGCACCGAGGAGGAGGTCGGCGACCGGCTGCAGTCCATCGTGGACGCAGTGGAGGCCGACGAGCTGCTCATCACGACCAGCGGCCACGACGAGGACGCCTTGCTCGATTCGTACCGCCGCCTGGCACGGCTGATCCCCGCGGTGCGCTGATCACCGCGCGAGCACGGCGGTGCCGCTCAGGGTTTCGCGGCGCTAGGTTTCGCCGGATCCGCTGCGGCTTTCTCCTCTCCTGAAGCTGGAGCCGCGGCGGCATCGGACGAGGACAGCTCGGGAAAGCCCGCCTTCGCCGCCCCGTCCGAGCTGGTGGATTCCCCGGCGTCGGAAGAGCTCTTCTCCGCCGCTGGCCCGTCCGCCGCGTCGGCCTCCGGCGAGGGCTCCTCGCCGCTCGCTTTCTTCGCCTGCTTCCGCTCGTATCCGAGCAGGTGATCGCGCAGCAGCAGGTGGGTGAAGCGATAGCCACCGTCCACGCGGGACAGCATGCTGTGCTCCGCGAGCCCGCGCAGCAACCGCGCCCGCCGGACCGGCAGTTCGCTCAGCGCCATCGCCCGCGCCAGCCATTCGGAGGCGGCGTTCTTCGCGCTGTCGAAGGGGAACACGTCGGCGTGCCACGCAGCGGGCGCGGCGAGCCCCGCCACCAGCAGGCCGATTGCCGTGTCGAGGGCCCGCTCGTCGAGCAGCGTCCCGGAGAACAGCACCGGGAGCACGCCCAGCAGCCCGGCCGCGCCGACCAGCGGAGCGGAGTTCTTCAGCAGCTTGGAACCCTGCCCGTCGAACGCCTCGTACTGGTCCTCGCCGAACTGCCACCACACCTCGTCGCGGGCCGCGGTGGTGAGCCCGGCGACGATGCCCAGCACCACGCCGATGCCCATCGAGGTCAGCAGCTCCTGCGGCCCGATCCAGAACATCGAGACGCCGACGAGCGCCGACCCGGCCCCGCCGAGCGCCGCGCTGTTGCCGGGCATCTTCGACCACGCTTCGACCGCGCTCATGATGGTCAGGAACGCCGTCAGGATCACCACGGGCACCCCGACCCACAGCGGCTGCGCCGCGAGCCAGTTCGTCGCGGGCGTGATGAGCCCGACCAGCGCCAGGCTCACCACCAGGCCGAGCAGGAAGCCGCAGGCGGTGGTGATCCAGCCTTGCGGGATGGTGCCGGACTTCTGCGCCGGGCGTACCCACGGCAGCGTCGAGAGGTGGTCGAGGAACGCCACGTACCCGACCAGCAGCACCGCCGTCACCAGTGCGGACGCGGGGCCCAGCAGCATGCCCATCGCCAGCGTGGCACCGGTGACGGATCCGGCGAGCACGCCGGGAAGTCCGCGCCCGAACACGTGCACCAGCGTGCTCGACGGCAGGAAGCGCGCCCACGCGACGAGGCTCGGCAACCGGGTGCGGGCCGTGAGGTCGTTGCACAGCGGGCTCGCCGAGACGCGCGCCAGGAAGCGCAGCGTCCGCAGCACCTTCTCCGGCGGGTAGCCGAGGTCGTCGACCTCCCGGGTGGGGACGGCGGTGAGGTAGGCGTCGAACACCTCGCGCCGCCGCTGCGCCAGCGTGCCGCTGAGCCGGATCTCCGACGGCGGCCGGTCCTGGTAGGCGAGCGCCATCAGGCTCAGCATCAGCGGTGAGTCCAGCAGCCGCCACAGTTCCGGGTCGGTGCGCAGCGCCGAGCGCACGCCGTCCACGCGGGGGCCGATGCGGGTGAAGAACTCCACGACCTGCTTGCGGGTGAGGGGGTTGATCGTGACGGAGTTGTTCAGCTGCAGCGGCGCGGTGAGCGCCTCGTGCTCCTCGCTGCGGCAGCACACCACGAGTTCCCGGATGATGAACGAGTCGCGCAGCTTGTTGATCTCGTTGACGCAGCGTTCCTGGTATTCGGTCGGGACCTCGTCGAGCCCGTCGAGCATCAGCCCGACCTTGCCCTGTTCTAGCCAGATCCGGCCGAGCGAGGGATGCACGGTGTAGCGGCGTTCGATCTCGCGCAGCAGCCACTTCTCGAAGTCGGCGGGCGGCGCGGGCCTGCGGTTGTCCCACCGCCACCCGGACATCGCCCAGGATCCGAGGTCGATGATGAACGGGATCGGCCGCTTCTGGTCGCCCGCGGCCCGCAGCGACAGCGCGCGGGTGAGCTCCAGCAGCAGCGTCGACTTGCCGGAGCCCGGCGCGCCGAGGATCAGCAGCGCACCGTTGGCGTCGTCGAGGGTCTTGGGCAGGTCGGCGTGGGCGGGCAGCCGGGATTTCCCGCCTTGGTTCAGTTGCACGACGACGTCCGCCGGACGGGCGACCGTCGGCGGCACCTCGTCGACCTCGAGCAGTCGCGTGACGTGTTCGGCGAGGGAGCCGTTGAGCCGTTCGCGGGCGTAGCGCTCGGTGCTCTGCACGGACCGTTCGCGGTTCGACGGCGAGTTGAGCCGGCGCGCGGTGATGGGCTTGTCGGCGTTGGTGATGCGTTCCCACGCGGCGAGCGCGACGGCGAACAGAAGGAACACGATGACCAGCGGCCACAGGAACGTCGCCAGCGGTTGGAGGAACCCGGGGAGCTTTCCGCCGGTCCCGATGCTGATGGCGGTCGGGACGAGGACCAGCGTGACCGCACTGCCTGCCCCGATGAGCAGTGCCGTCCGCACCGTGCGGGCGAGCCTGTTCTGCATGATCGTCTCTCCACGAGTCGGCAACCGCGCGTGCGCCTCAAACTATGGTCTGGCGGGCACGCACTGTAAACGCTCCATTCCGGTCGGTGTGGCCGAGTGTGATCCGTGACGCGCCGAACGGCACCGATCGGAACGCCCGGCTGAAGCGGAGTCGTTCAACCATCAACAAGATCGCACGCCGTCCGACGGCCAACACCCGCCGGGATGATGCACACCGCGTGACGCCCTACCGGGCGGAGTGAACGGACCCTTCGTCCAACGGGATCCGGCGAACGGTCCGTTCACCCGGTGAGATCTGGCGGTTTGGTGAGCTCGCCGACGCCGTGGCGCGCGCCCTTCGGCTCCGGGCACCGGCACGTGCAGCTCCAGCGCCCAGGTGATGCGCGCGCGGTGAGCATCAGCGTTGACCTGCGCCGCAGCGGGGATCCGTCGCGCTACCAGCGCAGCCCGTGCGCGGTGAGATCGTGTCGGTCCCGCGTCGTAGCGGCATTTGATCGAAGTCGCACGTGCGCACGACGAGGACGTCCGCGTGCGTGCTCGGCAGCGGCTGCACCGCGACGACGAACGCCCGAGCCGCCCAGGTCCGGAACTCCGCCGTCGCGGTCTCAGCGTCGGGACAGCACGAGAACCGCCACCGCCGAGATGGCCGTCATCGCGGCCAGCGCCGCGCAGACGAGGTGCAGCGCTCCCGCGAACTCCACGCCGAGCACTCCGCCCGCAGCCGACACGACCGCACCCGCACCGGCGAGCGCGACGGCCTCGGCGGTGAGCCGAACGGTGTTGAACAGGCCGGATGCGGTCCCCGCCTGCTCAGATCGGACGCTGCCGATCGCCAGCCCGTCCAGGACGCCGTTCGACAGCCCCACACCGATGCCGACGCAGAGCAGTGCCGCGACGAGCGCGCTTCCCGCGACGCCCGGGCCGGTGGTCACCACCAGCGCGGCGCCCGCGCCGGTGACCGCCACCGCCGCCGCCACGAGAACGCCCGGTGGTACCCGCCGGGCGAGCATGGAGCCGGCGAAGGGCAGGAACACGGTCGGCGCGGTCAGCACCAGCAGCCAGAGCCCGGCCCGCACCGGGGCGAATCCGAGCGAGGTCACCAGGTACGAGGGAAGGTAGACCAGCAGCGGCACCAGCACGCCCATGAAGGTGCCCGCGGCGAGCGCGAAGGCCGCGAACCGGCGATTCCGCAGCAGCCCCAGCTCGAACAGCGGCTCCGCGCTCCGGCGCTCTACCACCACGAACGCCGCGCACGTGCCGACCAGGACGACGCCGATCAGTGCTGCTCCAGCAGTCCCGAGAGTCGCGCTCTCGTTCAACCCGAAGATCAACAACAGCAGCGCGGCGGTGAACAGGCCCGCGCCCGGCCAGTCGATCCGCCGCTCCGGCTCACCCGGAGCCGTGGGCAGCAACGGCACCAGCAGCAGTGCCGCTGCCGCCAACGCCGCGGGCACCGCGAACACGGCGCGCCAGCCGAACCCGGCCACCAGCAGCCCGCCCGCCGCTGGGCCGAACGCGAGCCCGGCACCCAGCACCGCGCCGAGCAGCCCGAACGCGCGGGCCCGCACCGCCGGGGGCAGCGTCGCCGCGAGCAGCGAGCTCCCGCCGGTGGTCGCCGCCGCGGCGCCGAGCCCGCTCAGCGCCCGCGCCGCGATGAGGGCGACCACGTCACCGGCCACCGCGCATCCGATCCCGGCGAGGAGGAAAAGCCCCACGCCGCAACCGAAAACACGTCGCCTGCCGAGCGCGTCGGCCAACACCCCGGTCACCGCCAGGAAGGCCGCGAAGCACGCGTTGTAGCCGTTGACCACCCACGACAACGCGTTCGGTCCGGGGGAGAGGTCCGCTTCGACACCCGGCAGCGCGAGCGACGCGCCGGTGATCGTCAACGGGAACAGCAGGGAGGACAGCAGAACGGTGACCAGGACGAGAGCCTGCCGGGACGTGGTGATCCCGCCGAGCACGCGCCCGGCACCAGGAGAAGTGCGCACAGGAGAACTCCGCAGTAGAACGTGGAGCCGGGCGGCCGGAACCGGCCGCGCCGGCAGCTGACGCTGCTGCGGCGAGGTGCGATCAGAGCAGGAGCACGCCGCCGCTACCGGGCGGCGCACTCATCCGAGATGGGCATCGGGGAGGACGGTAACCGCGGGATCCGGGGCCGTCGAGCGATTTTCCGGCGGCGCTCGGCCGACGGCTCCGCACCGGAAGGCTCGACGAGGCGAGCCGGAGCGTGGGCGATCGGCGTGGCATCCCTGCGCGCCGGATGCGATGTACCCCCTGAACAACGCATCCGGCGCGGCACCGCGTGCGCGGCGCTTCCTGACCCCCGGCTCGGGTGCAGGAACGCGGCACATCGGGTTCCGCGCCGGACACACCGAATCCCCAGCCGCGGGACCGCTGAGCGGGGGAATCCGCGGCTGAGTTGATTCCTGCTGGTGAGCAGCTTAAATTGTGGCGCCCCGCGAAGACAAGGGGATCACCGCTTACAGTGGGTGGTCAGGGGTGCCGAACCCCGTGCTTTCTGGGGGTGTTCGTCGTGTCCGGCGATCAGCGCATCAGCGCGCGACGATTCCGGCTGCTGTGCGAGCAGCGCGGGTACAGCTACCCGGAACTGGTGCGTGACCTGGGCAAGCGCGGAGTCGTCGTCACCAGGCCGGGGATAGCCAAGCTCGGCAGGGCTCCCGATTCGCCGGTGCCGCACTACGCCGCGGAACTCGCGCTCGTGCTGAAGTCCTCGGTGGGGTACCTCGTGGGCCGCGACCGGCAGTTCCTGGGCAAGCGGTTCCGCGACCTGTACCGGGAGCGCGGCTGTTCGCTGGCCGCGCTGGCCGAGCAGCTCCACCGGTACCGGCAGGTGAAGGTCTCGACCCAGTACCTGCAGCAGCTCGCGTGCAGCCGCAACACCAACCCGCGGGCGGAGATCGTCGACGGCCTCGCGGTCCTGCTGGCGACGACGCCGGACTACCTCAACGGGTGCGAGGACCAGGTGCGACGCCGCGAAGACGCGGAGCAGGCGCGCGACCCGATCGTCGGTTGACGTTCGGCGCGGCCGGTGCCGTCGTGCCGAGCGGCCCGAACGAGCCCTGATCCGCTCAGCCGCGCGCCGCGTCCTCGGTGCGATCGGCGGCGGGACGCTTGTGGTGGGCGTGCAGGTCGTGGGCCCATTCGACCAGCGGCTCGGCGACCACGCGGAAGTCCATGCCCGCGGGGCTGAGGGTGTAGGCAGGGGTGGCGCCGGTGCGGTCGCGGTCCACGAGGCCGCGGCGCTCCAGCTCGCTCAACCGCTGCGACAGGGTGACCTGGCTGATCCCGACCTCGCGGGCCAGCTCGTTGAAGCCGTGCGGCCCGGTCAGCAGCACGCAGACGACGTGCATGGCCCACTTCTCCTGGAACAGCCCGAGAACTCCTCCGCTGATCTCGGCGGGGTCGGTCGTCTCCAGGTGGTGGCGGTCGGCCCAGGACGTCATCTCGGTGAACATCGGCTGCAGTCCTGCACCGCGCTCGGTCAGCGAATAGCGGGTGCGCGGCGGGGAACCGTCGAGCACCTCGCGGTGCAGCAGTCCCGCGTCGGCCAGTTCGGAGAGCCGTTGCTTGAGCGTGCTCGGGCCGGCGCCGGGGACTCGGCGCCGCAGTTCGTTGAACCCCAGCGGTTCCGCGCTGAGCGCGTGCACGACGTGCAGCGCCCAGCGGGTGTTGAGCACGCCGACCGCGGCGACGAACGCGTCGTCATAGCGGACTTCACCTGCACCTGCGGACACGCGCCCATGATACGACCCCTCGATCGAGCGATGTCATTTCGAGAGCAGGTACGTTTTACTTAGCGGTGTCGGGAGGTTCTCCTGAGCCGTCGCTCCCCGATCCGGCGTTGCGTTCTCCTTGTCTCGTAGTGGAAACCGCCGGAGCTCGTCCAGGTGTGCTCGCCGGCGGGCGCACGATCGAGATCGATCCCATGTGGAGGAACCATGCACGAGTTCATCACCGGCGGGTGCGGCGAGGACGTGACCGCGGCTTCGCGATCCGGACGGAGCGGGCGTCGGAGCGCGGCGGGGAAGGCCCGTTGTCGAGACGGGTTCGGCCCGCCAGGTCGTTCAGCGCCATCCGGCGCACCGGGCGGCGAAGTCGGCCACCAGTTCGGGCGGGACCGACCGCAGATCCGCTCCGGCGCCCCAAGTGGCGTCGGTCAGTTCGGCGTGATCCGCGGAGCGGTCGGCCAGCGCGAGCAGCTGGGCGAAGCGGGTCGCGATCGCGTGGTGGCCGGGGCGGCCGGTGGTCCACTTGATGTGCGCGTGCCTGGAGTACAGGCCGACGACCTGCGGGCCACCGCCGTCGGCGCGTTCGGTCAACGCCGCCAGCTGGGTGAGCCCGGAGTCGGTGCCGACGACCAGTTCGGCCGAGGCGAACAGGTCCACGCAGCGCGCGGCACCGGGCTCGCACAGCACGTCGGCGGGCAGCCCGTCGAACATGTCGGCCATCGCCGTGCTGCGCGCGGTCACGACGGTGAACCGCCACGGGGCGTCGACCATGCCGACCAGGGATCGGGCCACGGCCGCGAAATCGGCGGGCTGGAACTCCAGGTTCCGCGGCCAGCCCGGCACGGCGACGAACACGACGTGCCACGGTTCGGGAGCCCTCTCGGAGGTGAACCGCGGAGCGGGTGCGCTGTCGACGGACAGCCGCTCGCCGAGGCTCTGCTCCACCGCGAGGTAATGCCGCATCGGCAGCGCCGAGTGCACTTCGACCTCGCCGGGGCCGATCGAGTCCAGCCAGGTCGGCTGCTCCTCCGGGTCGACCCGGAAGCGGATGGGGGCGCGGGTGGCGGTCCGGACGACGTGCGGCCCCCAGGTGTGCTTGGTCGACTCCACCGGAATCGAACACCGCCGCATCAGGTCCGCTTCCGGTCCGCTGTAGTGCAACGGCACCTGCTCGGTGACCTCGCCCAACGCGGTCACCGAGGAGAGGCCCAGCAGCAGTTCGCCGAGGCTGCGCTGCCCGAGATCGGCGATCCATCCCCGGGAGCGGACCAATTCGCTACAACCCGGTTTCGGATGTTCGCCCGCGCTGCGGTGGTAGGGCAGAATGCGGCCGAACGGAGACTGTTCCACCGGAACGCGAATCCGGCCCCCGCGATGGCAGCGAACGTCTTCCACATGCCATTGAATGAGGTCCTGCTGGATCGGCATGAGAGATCACCTCCCTGGATCTTGACATCACAGTGTGCGGCGAACGGGCGCGACACGGCGACGACAATTGCCCGCACCCGTCCGACATTTGCCTGACATGGGTGTGGAACATGCCGTTCACTTCCTAGGCTGTCGGCACGGCCGGCTCGGCTGAATGGTTCTGGCGAAGGGCGCCGGCGGAGATGAAGGAGCCTGCGGTGGTGGGAGCGCATGTGTCCGCGCGAACCAGGCTGGAACAGGTTCTGCGGCAGAACCGCCGGACCGTTCAGGAGTTCTGCGGGGATTTCCACGCTGCGGCTCGTGAACTCGGCGAATCCACTGTCGTCTCGCAGCGGCAGGTCAGCCGTTGGTTGGGCGGTCAGCTGGGCGGACTTCCGCATCCGGCCACCTGCCGGGTGTTGGAGCGGATGTTCGGCGAATCGGCCGAGGAACTGTTCGGGTCTCCCCGAACGGGCGACGACGCCGGTGGTTCCGGTGCGACCCCGGTGCAGTCCGGGACGCAGGGCTCCCGCCACCAGGACGACGTGGACATTTCGATCGAAAGCGAGGTCGCCATGGCGGCCGTCGAATCCGCCCGGTTCGGGCAGTTCGCCGAACAGAGCAACGTCGGTCCCCACAGCCTGGAGCAGTTCCGTGCGGATGTGGGCCGGATCGTCACCACCTACCCGAATCGTCCGGTGTATCCGCTGTTCGTGGAACTGCGCGAACTCCGGGACAGGGTCTTCGACCTGTTGGAGGGCAGGCAGCGCCCGGCGCAGTCGCAAGAGCTGTACCTGGTCGGCGGCGTGGTCTGCGGTGTGCTGGCCAACGCCTCCTTCGACCTCGGTTGGCTCTCCGCGGCCGAGACGCAGGCGCGCACGGCCTTCCTGTGCGCCGAATTGGCCGGGAACAACTCGCTGCGCTCGTGGATCCGCGGCACCCAGAGCCTCATCGCCTACTGGGACGAACGGCCCCGCGACGCGGTGGAACTCGCGGCGCAGGGCTGGCGCTACGAGCCGGAGACCGGCACGCCGCGGGTGCGGCTCGCGTCCATCGAGGCACGCGCGCACGCGCGGCTCGGCGATCAGCGCGCCACCGAGGACTCGTTGCGCCGGGCCGACCGGGCCAGGGCCGAGGTGGTCGGTGAGGACGAACCGGGCGGGCTGATGACGTTCCCGGTGGCCAAGCAGACGTTCTACAGCGCCACGGCCTGGTTGTGGCTGGGCGACCGCGCCAACCTGGAACAGGCAGAACGGGCGGCGGCCGAGGCGGTGGAGCTCTACCGGCGGGACCCGCCGGAACGGCGCCGCATCGGAGAGATGAGCTTGGCCCGCCTGGACCTGGCGGTCGCCAGGCTCGGCCAGGACAACCTGGAAGGTGCGGCCGAACAGGTGCGGGCGGTGCTGGAGGTGACCGGGCGACGCCGCACGGACAGCGTCGTGCGGCGATTGCGCCAGATCAGCCAGGTGCTGCAGCGACCACACCTGCACGGCACCTCGTTGGCGTTGGACCTGCGGGAACAGGTGGTCTCGTTCTGCGAGTCCTCGCAGCAGGCCGAGCTGTTCGAGGGCGCGAGATGACGGGCGCGGCGCCGTCGACGGTGGGGGTGCTGCACCCGGGTGCCATGGGTGCGGCGGTCGCGGCGCAACTGGGCAGCCGTGGTCACACCGTGCTGTGGTGCTCGCGGGGCCGCAGCGAGCAGAGCAGGAATCGCGCCGTGCGAGCCGGACTGCGCGAGGTGAGCGCCTTGCCCGAGATGCTGGCCCGCTGCGACGCCGTGCTCTCGGTGTGCCCACCGGCCGCCGCGTTCGACGTGGCGCGTTCGGTCGCGGAGATCGGGTACGGCGGCGTGTACGTGGACGCCAACGCGGTCGCGCCCGAGACGATGGGGCGCCTGGCGGCGGTGCTGACGGGCGCGGGCATCACCGTCGTCGACGGGGCGATCATCGGTCCACCGCCCGGGGCCGTGCACACCGCGCGGTTGTACCTGGCGGGGCCGACCGAGCCCGTGGGGTTCCTCGTGGGCCTGCTCACCGGTTCCCGCCTGGAACCGGTGGGGTTGGGCGAGACCACGGGGCGGGCGAGCGCGTTGAAGATGGCGTTCGCGTCGTTCCAGAAGGCGAGCAGGGTGCTGGCTGCGGTCGCGCATTCCCTGGCCGACGAGCACGACGTCACCGATGCGCTGCTGGGCGAGGCGGACCGGATGTCCGGTCGCATCCTGGCCCAACGCGACTACTTGCCCAGCGTGGCAGCACGCGCTTGGCGTTGGGAACCTGAAATGCAGGAGATCGCACGCACGCTGGACGCGGCGGGATTGCCCACGGAACTGGCCGAGGCGGCCTCCGCCGTACTGGCCAGGTGGGACGCCGATCGCGATCTCGCGGAGCTGCCGACCGACGCAGTCTTGGCACGACTGCGCGTTCCCTGACCGCCGGGATTCGACGCTTGCCGACCGGGGCGGTCGACGATTCGTCGTGGAGGGCGGCGATCGGTGTAATTCCGTACAGCGAACGGACCAGGGAAATCCGATGACCGGTCGAATGCGAGATCTACCGGCTCAGCTTCGGCCGCGCGGAGCGGACCGGCGGCCGTCTTCGCACCCGCGCAACGATCACCGGGAGCCGGGCAGGCCGAAGCGCCTGGACGCCGACGGGGTCCAGGCGTGGGCCTGTTCAGGTTGGTCGCGGGAGTGGTGCTCAGTCGGGCTTGCGGTGGCCGCCGCCCGCGTTGTTCAGGCCGGACAGCAGCCGCTGCATCACCTGCGGGTCCAGCTCGTCGGGCTCGTCGCCAAGAGCCTCGGCGGCTGGGGAGCGGCGCTTCTCGCGCCGCGGCAGCGGTACCGCGGAGGCGCTCATGCCCGGCGGCAGGGCCAACTCGCACCAGCGGCGGTTGCCGTGGCCACCGAGCGGTTCCACACCGGTGCGCATTCCCTGTAATTCCTTCAACTGGGCGGGAGCCCCACTCTTGGTCTCGTCCTCGACCTCGATGACCAGGCAATCGCCGCGCAATCGCAATCTGATCGTGAGGAAGCCAGGCGAGTTCGGATCGGAGGCCTGCACCGCGGCGTCCACCATCAGACCGGTGGTGTGCGCGGCCTCGTCCGCGAGTGGCCGAAGCGACCACTCGCTGAGCGTGAAGCGCACGAAGATGTCAGTGCAGTTCAGCGCGGTGGGCAGGGCGATGAGTCGCAGGTCGTCGACCTGTGCGGTGTCGGCGTTCACCTGGTTCCTTCCTGTCGTGCTCCGGTGCGAGCCGCAGCCGTCACCCGGACTCCGTATCTTGCCAACCTGACGTTCTCCCGTGTTTGGCAGGGTTGCCGCCGAGGGTGTCATGCCAGGCCGCCGGTGCAACAGTCACGATCCGGTCCCCGGCGGGCATCTGCGTCGTCGCCGCCGGCGCCCGCTTCGTTCGCCGGTGCGCGTCGCCGGGATGGTGGTTATGAGCAAGTTGACAAGTATTGCCCGGTTTCGTCGGCTCTCATCGGATTTTCATTGCCGGATGTTGTGCGGGAGGTTTCCTCTCTGTAATCTCCGAAATCCGCAGGCGGAAGTCGAAATTGCTGCGGATTGATTCGATTTGATCGGTGCCGGATTCGTTGCGGCATCAGTACTTCCTTGTGCGGTGGTGCGTTTTCTCTGCTGGTTCGGAATGAATTCAGGAGCAGCGGTTCCCGCGTGTTCGGGACGGCTGTGCGCAGACTGGAGGAACTGTGAAGAAAAATGTCGAATTCGCCTTGGCCGCACGTCGTGGTATCGCCGTCGTGGCCGGGACGGTGCTGGCCGTCGGCGCCGCCGCTGCCGGTGCGGGCGTGGCGTCGGCCGCACCGGTGACCAAGACGCTCAGCTACACCTGCGCGTTCCCGCTCATCGGCAACGGCCAGGTGAGCACGGACATCGCGGTGACGCTGCCGGACGCGGCGGTGGTGGGCCAGCCGATCGAGGCGACCGACTTCTCCGCGGCGGTGAGCGTGCCGGAGGAGACCGTCAACGGTTTCGACCTGCTCGGCGCGGCCACCGTCGAAGGCTCCGCCACGGTGACCGCCGTGGTCACCGACGGGGCGGGTTCCGCGCAGGACGTGGTGATCCAGGACCTGCCGGTGCCCAGCACCCCGATCCCCGAGTCCGGCGCGCTGGTGGTGACCGCAGCCGGCCCGGTGCCCGCGGTGACGCCGGACGCCGCCGGTGACGCGACGATCGCGGTCGCGGAGACGTTCACCTCGAAGCTCACCCCGAAGAAGGCCGACGGCTCGGAGACCGCGCTGGGCACCTTCGACCTGACCTGCACGGTCGACGCCGGTCAGGACGCGGTGCTGGGGACCGTGCCGGTCGCCGAAGCGGCCGTGGCGCACCGGAGCTGACCCGCGCGTTCGACGACGGCTGAGAGGTGAGCGACGTGTGGACCGGACGTGAACGAGCTCGTGCGGCGGCCGGGAGCTGCGCCTGCGCGGTGCTGTTCACCCTGGTCCACGCGTTCACCGCGGAAGCGGGCCCCGTGCACCGGGAACTGAGCTACCGCTGCGTCGCGCCGGACGGTTCGGTGCATCCCGTCTCGGCCCAGTTCGACGGACGGTTCCCCGACACGGCCGCACTGGACGAGCCGGTCGATGTCGAGGGCGTGTCGCTGCGGGTCACCTTGCCCGCGGAGGCCGCGGCGACCTGGCGGGAGAACGGGGCCACCGAGCTCGCCGGGACCACCGCGCTCGACCTGATCTCCGGGGCGGGAGGTGAGGTCGTGGCCGCAGCGGAGTCGACCGCCGGAGCCGTCCCGATCCCCGAGTCGGGCGAGGTCGTGGTGGTCACCGAGCAGCGGGACGTCTCCCTCCCGCCACCGGGTCCGGGGCCGGTCCGCTACGCCGCGGGCGATCTGCGGTTGCGGCTCACCGCCGGGACACCGCAGCGGCCCGGCGCCCCGGCGCAGTGGCGCTGCGATCCGGCGTCCGGTGAGACCGCGGAGCTCCTCTCCCTCCCGGTCTCACCGGAAGCCACCCCGGAGCCGGCACCGGAACCCGACCCGGCCGACCCGATGGCGCCGCCGCAACCGCCCGCGGAGCCGATCCGGATCACCTACGACGTCACCGGGGCGTCCCGGACGCGCGCGTTGAACTCGGACATCAAGCTCGGCCCGGGAACCATGGTGGCGAACGTGGACGTGCTCTCCGGCGAGCTGGCGGGCGAGCTGACGCTGCCGCCGGTTCCGGGCTACTTCACGATCTTCGGTTTCATGCCGTCCACGGCCACCGTCGAGTTCCTGCCGGTCGGCCCGGTCGTGGGAACCATCGAGCTGGGCAAGGTGGAGGTCACCGCCGACGTCGACATCCGGCTGCGGGACACGACGATCGGGGACGTGGCGCTGGCGGCCGGGACGGACTGCCGGACGGCTCGGCCGGCGTCGCTGCACCTCATCTCGGATCCGAACTTCAACCCGCTCGTCGGCGGCACCCTGTCGGCCGTGTTCACCATCCCGGAATTCCGCGGGTGCGGTGCCGGCGAACCGCTCGATCCGCTGTTCACCGGACTGGTGTCCGGGCCGGGCAACACGGCCCAGGTGTACCTGCAGGTCCGGCTCTGACCGATCGAAGGGGGTGCGATGTGATGGCTGAGAACGCTGCGGTGGCACCGCCACCGGCCGAGCCTGCGCCGCTGGGGCGCGGCTGGGCGCAGGCGGGCGGGCTGCTCGCGCTCGCGCTGGACGTGGTCGCCGCCGCGTTCCGCAGGCCCTTCCAGTTCCGCGAGTTCGTCGGCCAGTTCTGGTTCGTGGCCAGCGTGTCCATCGTGCCCGCCGTGCTGGTGGCGATCCCGTTCGGCGCGGTCATCGCGCTGCAGCTCGGTTCGCTGACCGAGCAGATCGGGGCGCAGTCGTTCAGCGGCGCGGCCAGCGTGCTGGCCATCGTGCAGCAGGGCAGCCCGCTGGTGACGGCGCTGATCGTGGCGGGCGCGGCGGGCACCGCGATCTGCGCCGACCTGGGGGCGCGCAGCATTCGCGAGGAGCTGGACGCGATGCGGGTGCTGGGCGTGTCACCGATCCACCGGCTGGTGGTGCCGCGGGTGCTGGCGGCGATGTTGGTGGGGCTGCTGCTCAACGGCGTGGTCAGCGTCGTCGGGGTGGCGGGTGGCTACTTCTTCAACGTGGTCATGCAGGGCGGCACGCCCGGTTCCTACCTGGCGGGCTTCGTTGCGCTGGCGCAGCCGGCGGACCTGTGGATCAGCGAGCTCAAGGCCGTGATCTTCGGATTCCTGGCGGGGGTGGTCGCGGCGTACCGGGGCATGAACCCGGCGGGCGGCCCGAAGGGCGTCGGGGACGCGGTGAACCAGTCGGTCGTGATCACGTTCCTGCTGCTGTTCTTCGTCAACGCGGTGCTGACCGTCGCGTACCTGCAGCTCGTGCCGCCGAAGGTCGGGTGAGGGTCGTGGCGATGCTGTGGCGGCTGCGCAGGACCGCGGCCAAACCGGGCGATGCGCTGGAATCGCTGGGCGACCAGTTCGCTTTCTACCTGGTGTCGCTGGCGCTGATCCCGAAGGCGCTGGTGCGCTACCACCGCGAGGTGCTGCGGCTGCTGGCGGAGGTGACCTTCGGCAGCGGGGCGCTGGCGGTGATCGGCGGGACCATCGGCGTGATGGTCGGGCTGTCGGTGTTCACCGGCACGGTCGTGGGCCTGCAGGGTTTCGCGGCGCTCGACCAGATCGGCACCTCGGCACTGTCCGGGTTCATCTCGGCGTACTTCAACACGCGGGAGATCGCGCCGCTGGTGGCGGGTCTGGCGTTGTCGGCGACGGTGGGGTCCGGGTTCACCGCGCAGCTCGGCGCGATGCGGATCTCCGAGGAGATCGACGCGCTGGAGGTGATGGGGGTCCGCAGCCTGCCGTACCTGGTGACGTGCCGGATGATCGCCGGGTTCGCCGCGGTGATCCCGCTGTACGTGATCGGCCTGCTCACCTCGTACCTCGCTTCGCGGGCCGTCACGGTGCACTTCTTCGGCCAGTCGGCGGGCACCTACGACCACTACTTCGCGCTGTTCCTGCCGCCGCAGGACGTGCTGTGGTCGTTCGGGAAGGTGCTGCTGTTCAGCGTCGTGGTGGTGCTGACGCACTGCTACTACGGTTTCCGCGCCTCTGGTGGACCGGCCGGCGTGGGGGTCGCGGTCGGCGGCGCGGTGCGGACCGCGCTGGTCGGTGTGACGCTGCTCGACTTCTTCTTGAGCCTCGCGATCTGGGGCGCGACGACGACGGTGAAGGTGGCGGGATGAGCCACCGACCTCGGCTGCGCAGGGCGCGCAACCAGCTGTTGGGCCTGGTGTTCGTGGCCTGCGCGGTGCTGTTCCTCAGCACCAGCGTGGCGCTGTACGCGAAGGCGTTCACACCGGTGGTGGCAGTGACGCTGCGCACTGATCGGGTCGGCAACCAGCTCGACGAGGGCGCCGAGGTGAAGGTGCGCGGCCTGCAGGTCGGCGAGGTCCGCGCCGTCCGCACCACCGGCGCCGGAGCCGAGATCGACTTGGCCCTCGAACCGGAGCAGGCCGCGCTGCTGCCCGGTGACGTCACCGCGCGGCTGCTGCCGAAGACCCTGTTCGGGGAGCGCTACGTGAGCCTGGTGGTGCCCACCGAGCGGCGCGGCCCGGCGCTGGCGACCGGGGACCGGATCGGCCAGGACCGGTCCGGTTCGGCGATCGAGCTGGAGCGGGTGCTCGCCGATGTGCTGCCCACGTTGCGCGCGGTGCAGCCGCAGAAGCTCGCGACGACGCTGGGCGCGGTGTCGCAGGCGTTGGACGGGCGGGGCGAACAGCTCGGCCGGACGCTGCTCTCGCTCAACGAGGTCCTGGCCGGGGTGGAACCGGAGTTGCCGAACCTGAAGGCGGATCTGACCGCGCTGGCGGAGGTGTCGCACGACTACGCCGACGTGCTGCCGGACCTGACCGGCGCGCTGTCGGACCTGTCGGTGACGAGCCGGACGATCGCCGAGCAGCGGGTCGCCGTGCAGGGCCTGATCGCCGACCTCACGGCCACTTCGGACGACCTGAGCGCGTTCCTGCGCGACAACGGGGACGAACTCATCCGGTTGGCGGCCGATTCGCGGCCGACGCTGGAGTCGCTGGCGCGGCACGCACCGGAGTACCCCTGCCTGCTGCGGCGGCTCACCGAGCTGAAGCCGCACGTGGACGAGGCCTTGGGTGCGGGCACCGCGCAGCCGGGGCTGCACGTCTCGCTCGGTCTCGTTCCCGTCCAGCGCGGCTCTGGTGGCGACGGGCTCGTGGCCTGCTCGGCACCGCTCCCGGCGGAGGGTGGCCTCGGCTCACCGCAGGAAGGCCGGTTCGCCGGCGCGCTGTCAGCGCTGGCGCGGGGCGTGCCGCCGGAGGCGGCGCCGGAGTGGAGCGGCCTGCTGCTGAGCCCGGTCTACCGCGGAACGGAGGTGTCGCTGCGATGAAGGACTTGGCTCCACCCCTGGTGAAAGGGCTGCTGTTCGCCGTGATCACGGTGCTGGCCACCGCCGTGCTGGCGACCACCATGGCCAATGTGGACACTCGTGGCACCGCGCGGTACACGGCGCGGTTCACCGACGTGACGTCGCTGCGGGAGAACGACGAGGTGCGCGTCGCCGGAGTGCGCGTCGGTCAGGTCGAGCAGGTGGGACTGGGGCAGAACGGTGTCGCCGAGGTCGAGTTCTCGGTGCTGCGGGAGCGGATCCTTCCCGCCTCCACCACAGCGAAGATCAAGTACCGGAACCTGGTGGGGCAGCGCTACCTCACCTTGGAGCGAGGCGCGGAACCCGCGTCGGGGACCCTCCGGCCGGGCGGCACGATCCCGCTGGCCCGGACCACTCCCGCGGTGGATCTGACCGCTTTGTTCAACGGGTTCAAGCCGCTGTTCCAAGCGCTGGACCCGCACGAGGTGAACCGGCTGTCCTACGAGATCGTGCAGGTGCTGCAAGGCGAAGGCGGCACGGTGCGCGGACTGCTGGCGCACATCGGTTCGCTGACCAGCTCGCTGGCGGCGAAGGACGAGGTCATCGGACGTGTCGTGGACGACCTGAACACCGTGCTGGGGACCGTCAACGCGCGGGACGAGCAACTGTCCGACCTGGTCACGAACACGCAGCTGCTGGTGTCCGGCCTGGCCGCCGACCGGGAGGTCGTCGGTTCCGCGATCAGCGGTCTCGCCGAGCTCACCGGCAGCACCGCAGGACTGCTCGAACAGGGCCGGGAACCGCTGGAGGACGACGTCGCCGAGCTCGGCAGGTTGTCGGGCACGTTGGCTGCGAACACCCCGGTGTTCCAGGAGTTCCTCGACCGGTTGCCCGCGAAGTACGACGCCGTCGGCCGGACGGCCTCCTACGGATCGTGGCTGAACCTGTACCTGTGCGCGGCGGCGGCTCCCGGCGTGCCACCGGCCCCGAACGGGCCGCCGCAGGTCGGATTCCCCGTGACGGAGACGAGGTGCCTGCGGTGAAGCCGTTCCGCGAACGCGACCCGAAGAAGCTCGCCACCTCCGCGGTGGTCGTCGCGGTGCTGCTCGCCCTGGGCACCGCGTTCGCCGACCGGCTTCCGATCATCGGAGCCGGTCCGCTCTACCAGGCCCACTTCGCCGAGGCCGCCGGACTCCGCGCGGGTGACGACGTGCTCGTGTCGGGCGTCCAGGTCGGCGACGTGTCCGCGGTGGAGCTCGACGGCGCGCGGGTGCGGGTCTCGTTCCACGTCAAGGGAATCCGCGTCGGCGACCAGAGCCGGGCCGCCATCAAGATCCGCACCTTGCTGGGCCGCAAGTACCTCCAGCTCGAACCGCGCGGCACCCGGCCTCAACCGCGCGACGAACCGATCCCGGTGCGGCGCACGGTGACCCCCTACGACGTCGACGACGCGTTCCGCGGGTTGACCGACACCGTCGACGAGCTCGACACGGCAGGGCTGGCGGAGAGCTTCCGCACCTTGTCGGACACGTTCCGGGATTCGTCGCCGGTGGTGCGCAGCGCGCTGGACGGGCTCTCCGGGCTGTCCCGGACGTTGTCCGAGCGGGACGCGCAGCTCGCCGAGCTCGTCGCGAACACCCGCCAGGTCAGCGGCACCCTCGCTGGGCGCAACGCGCAGTTCGAGGCCCTGCTCGGCGACGGGAACCGGCTGCTGGAGGAGGTCCGGGCGCGGCGCGACGCGATCGGCGCGCTGCTCGACGGCACGCGGGCGCTGTCGGCGGAGCTGTCGGGTCTGGTGCGGGACAACTCCGCGCAGCTGCGGCCTGCGCTGGAACAGCTGGAGCGGGTGACCACCGTGCTGCGCGACAACCAGGCCCAGCTGGACCGCAGCCTGGCCATGGCCGGGCCGTTCTACCGGCAGGTCTCCGGGGCGCTCGGCAACGGTCGCTGGGTCGACACCTACGTGTGCGGACTCGTGGTGGCCCCGCAGGACGCCGGTGACCCCAGGGACTGCGCACCGTCGGGAGGAGGCCGATGAACGTGTTCGGACGAGGAAGAGCGCGCGGGGTGCTGGTCGCGGGGTGCGTGCTGGTGCTGTTCGTGGCCGCCGGGCTGTGGTGGCTCACGCGGGAGGGCACCTACCGCGTCACGGCGTACTTCGGCTCGGCGGTCGGCGTGTACGCCGGTTCGGACGTGCGGGTGCTCGGCGTCCCGGTGGGCGCGGTGGAGGAGGTGCTGCCGCAGGGCGATCGGGTGCGGGTGCGGCTCGCGGTGGACGGGTCGGTGCGGGTGCCCGCCTCCGCCGGGGCGGTGGTGGTGGCGCCGACGATCGTCAGCGACAGATACGTGCAGCTGACCCCCGCTTACCTGGGCGGGCCGGAGTTGCGCGGTGGCGCGGTCATCCCGCCGGAGCGCACCGCGACTCCCGCCGAGATCGACCAGTTGGCCGCCGGCCTGGACGAGCTGCTCACCGCGCTGGGACCGGGGGGCGCGAACTCCGGTGGGGCGGTGTCGGACCTGCTGAACACGGGTGCGGCGACGCTCGACGGCAACGGCGAGGCCCTGCGCGGGACGATCCGCGACCTGGGCGAGGCGGGCAAGACGCTCTCGGGCACCGAGCAGGACCTGTTCGGCACGGTGCGCGAGCTGCAGCGGTTCACCTCGATGCTGGCCGCCGACGACGACGAGGTGGCGCGGATCAGCGGCCAGCTCGCCGACGTGGCCGGTCTGCTCGCGGCGGAACGCGGCGACCTCGGCGCCGCGTTGCACGAGCTCACCGGTGCGCTGGGTCTCGTGCAGGGGTTCCTCCAGGACAACCGCGGCGCGCTGAAGTCCAACGTGGACAACCTGCTGGTGGTCAGCCGGGTCCTCGTCGACCAGCGAGCCGCGCTGGAGGAGACGCTCGACACCGTGCCGGACGCGTTCGACGGTCTGCTGGCCGCCTACCACCCGGACACCGGCACCCTCGACACCCGCACGAACCTCAACGAGTTCAGCTCGGCCGCCGCATCGCTGTGCACGGCGGCCGACTGCGGACCGGCGGACGCGCCGCTGCGGCCGGTGCGGGCACCGACTGCGGAGCTGCCCGCGTTGCCCCTTCCCGCCGTCGGCGGGCTCTACGCGACGGAGGAGCCACGATGAGCCGACCGTCCCGCACCACGACCCTGCTGCTGGCGTCGGCGCTGCTCGTGCCGTCGCTGGCGGGTTGCGGGTTCGCCGGGATCTCCGAGGTGCCGCTGCCGGGCGGCACCGAGCTCGGGCCCGAGCCGTACCGGGTGACCGTCGAGTTCGCCGACGTGCTCGACCTGGTGCCGCAAGCGGCGGTGAAGGTCAACGACGTCCCGGTCGGCACCGTTCGCGGCATCACCACCTCGGCCGACGGCTGGCACGCCGAAGTGGCGCTGGCGATCCGCGGCGACGTGCGGCTGCCCGCGCACGCGCAGGCCAGGCTCCGGCAGTCGAGCCTGCTCGGGGAGAAGTTCGTGGAACTCGACGGCGCCACCGGCCCGGTCACCGAGCCGTTGCGCGACGGCGCGGTCATCCCCGCCGCCGCCACCGACCGCAGCCCCGAGGTCGAGGAGGTGTTCGGCGCGCTGTCGATGCTGCTCAACGGCGGCGGGCTCGGGCAGGTGCAGACCATCAGCCGGGAGCTGAACTCGGCGCTGTCCGGCAACGAGGCGGAACTGCGCGCGCTGCTGGGCAGGCTGGAGCGCGTCAGCGGCGACCTGGATCGCCATCGCGGCGAGATCACCCGCGCCATCGACGGCCTGGACCGGCTCGCGGCGACGGCGCGGGCGCGGGACGCGGAGATCGCGGGTGTGCTCGACGACCTGGGCCCCGGCATCGGCGTGCTCGCCGAGCAGCGGGGCTCGCTCGTGGACCTGGCGCGCTCGATGGACGAGCTCTCCGCGGTCGCCGTGGACACCGTCCATCGTGGGCAGGAGGACGTCGTGGCCGACCTCACGGCACTGCGGCCGGTGCTGCGGCGGCTCGCCGACTCGGGCGCGGATCTGCCGCAGGCGATGGAGATCCTGCTGACGTACCCGTTCACCGATGCCGTGCTCGACGGGGTGCGCGGCGACTACCTCAACACCTACCTGACCGTCGACCTGGACCCGGCGGCGATCGAGATGCTCGAAAAGCAGGCGCAGCAGGCGCAACCGGACTTCCCCGCGCCGCCGTCGCCCGGTACGCAGGCAGGCCCGCGATGATCGCCCGCCGGATCAAGGCGCAGCTGACGGTGTTCGTGGTGCTCGCCCTGCTCGGCACGACCTACGTCGGCGGCCGGTACGCCGGACTGGACCGGATGTTCACCGACCGCGGCTACGAGGTCGCGGTGCGGCTGGCGGTCACCGGCGGGCTGTTCACCAACGCCGAAGTCACCTACCGCGGCGTTGCCGTCGGACGCGTCGGGGCGTTGCGCCTGACCAGGGACGGGGTGCAGGCGCGGGTGCGGATCGACGACTCCGCCCCGCCGATCCCGCGGGACGTCGAGGTCGTGGTGGCGAACCGCTCGGCGGTGGGGGAGCAGTACGTGGACCTGCGACCGCGCACCCGGTCGGGCCCGTTCCTCGCCGAGGGGTCCGTGATCAGCCAGGACCGGACCGCCACCCCGCTGCCGACCGAACGCCTGCTGGCCTCGCTGGACGGCTTCGCCGCGTCCGTCCCGGAGGAGTCGTTGCGCACGGTGGTGGACGAACTGGGCACCGCCCTCGCCGACACGGGCCCCGATCTGCAGGTGCTGCTGGACACGACCGGCTCGTTCACCCGCGCCGCCGCCGACGCGATGCCGGAGCTCACCACGTTGCTCCGGGACGGCCGCACGGTGCTGGAGACCCAGCACGAGCAGTCGGACGCGCTGCGCTCGTTCGCCGCGGACGCCCGGCTGGTGGCCGAGCAGCTCCGCGCCTCCGACGGCGACCTGCGCGCACTGCTGAGCACGGCACCCGGGGCGGCGCGGCAGGTCAGCGGGGTGCTGCGGGACAACGACCCGAACCTGGGCTTGCTGGTCGCCAACCTGATCACGCCCGCGACGGTGCTCGTGACGCGCCAGGACGAACTGGAACGAGTGCTGGTCGCTGCTCCGGAGGCCGCCGAGATGGGGGAGGCCGTCTTCCAGCCCGGTGGCGCCCGGTTCGGGCTGGTGAACACGTTCTTCGACCCGCTGCCCTGCTCCGACGGCTACGGCGGAACACCGCGTCGTGGCGGCTTGGACGTCGAGCCCGGGGTGCCGTGGAACCAGCAGGCAGGCTGCACGCTGCCGCGCTGACAGCAGACAAGGAGGAACCGATGCGACACGTCACCGCCGTGGCGGCACTGGTCGTGGCGGTCGCGTTCGCGGCCGTCGCCGGGTGGGCCTGGTGGTCGGCCGCGCACGACCCGCAGGTGCGCCGAGCCGAGCAGCGCCGGGAAGTACTGGCGCAGGCCCGGGAATCCATCGCGACGCTGACCACGATGGACGGTCGCGACGTGGACGCGGGCGTGCACGCCTGGCGGGCCGCGTCGACGGGGCCGCTGCACGACGAGCTCACCGACCCCGCCACCGCGGACCGCCTGCGCGATCAGGCGGGCACGACGGGCCGGGTCGTGGACCTGGCGGTGACGGAGCTGGGGGAGCGGACGGCGACGGTCATCGCGGCGGTCGACACGGAGGTCGCGCGCGACGGTGCGAAGCCGGAGACCACCGGCAGCAGGCTGGAGGCCGAGCTGACCCGCACCTCGCAGGGCTGGCGGATCAGCGCGCTGGCCCCCGTCGGGCTGGGCGCGGCATGAGCGGCGGAACCCGGTCGCGGCGCGAGCACCCCGACGACATGCCTAGCCCCGTCACCGCGCGCCGGGTGGCGGTCGTCCTCGCGGCGGTGCTGACGGCCTGCGGCTTCTGGGCCTCGACCGCCGCCCTCGCGCTGCGGTTGAACGCCGACGACCGCACCGCCCTGGGCGCCGGCGAGGTGACCGCGCAGGTGCGCGACGGGCTGCAACGAGCGTTCTCCTACGACTTCGAGCGCCCGCTCGACGGTGCGGCGGCTGCGCGGCAGCTGTTCACCGGTTCCGCCACCACCCGCTACGAGGAGCTCATCAGCCCCGTGCGGGACCGGGGCCAGGACCAGCGGGTCCGGCTGGCGACACGGGTGGTCCGCACCGGCGTCACCGACCTGGACGGAGACCGGGCGGAGCTCCTGGTGTTCCTGGACCAGTCCGCCACCCGCGCCGACACCGGGGCGACCAGCGCCTCCGGCGCCCGCCTGCACGTGCAGGCCCGGCGTTCCGGCCCCCGGTGGCTCGTCACCGACCTGCGACCGGAGTGATCGGCTGGGGCGAATCCGGGAGGCGGACCGGGTCTGGTGCGCCGGTGCACGCCGCTGCGGACCCGGCAGGCGTCGGATCGGGCGGAGACCTCCGGCGGCGCGAACGTCCTGGGGAGAGATCGACTCGCCCCGGTTCACACCGCGCCGGGCAGGACCAGGGCGCCCCAGGCGAACACCGGGCCGAGGGCGACCACTCCCGCGGAGTAGCCGATGACCTGCTTGTAGAAGGCGTCCTTGTCCACACCGCGCGCGTTGCTGAGCACCAGTGCGCCGTTGGTGGAGAACGGCGAGACGTCCACGATGGTCGTCGACACCGCCAGCGCCGCGACCAGGCCCGCCGCGCTGAGGTGGCTCGACAGCAGCAGCGGCACGGCGACCGGGATGATCGCCGTGAGGATGGCGGTCGACGACGCGAACGCGGAAGCCACCGCCACCACGACGCACAGCAGCAGCGCCACGAGCAGCGGAGTGCCGGAGGACGCCGCCTGGTGCGAGATCAGGTCGATGGTGCCCGCCTTCTCCAGCACGCCGACGTAGGTGACCATCCCCGCGACCAGGAGGATCGTCGACCAGCTGATGCCCTCCACCGCCTTCGCCTGGGCGCGCATGTCGACCAGCGTCAGCAGCGTGCCGGCGGCGAGCGCGAGGATCCCGATCTCCAGTTGGAACACCAGCGCACCCACCGCCAAGGCCAGCAGCGAGGCCAGCGTCAGCCACTGCCGCCAGGTGATCCCGTCCACCGCCGGTTCGGCGGCGGGTGCTTCCTCGGCTTCCCCGGTCGGGACGGTCGCCGAGCGGCGCAGGAGCAGGAACGTGACCGCCGACAGCGCGAAGTTGAAGCCCAGGCTGGCCAGGAACAGCACGTGCGGTGCGACCGCCAGCGAAGTCTCCGCCAGCATCCCCGACACCAGCACCCCGGACACGGCGATCGGCGAGAACGCCCCGGCGTGCGCACCGCAGATGATCATCATGCCGATCATGAGCGGGCTCATCCGGTGCCGGTAGGCGAAATTCATGCCGACCGGGACCAGCAGCGCCACGGCCGCCGGGGTGAACGTGCCGAACGCGGTGAGCACGCACGCCACCGCGAACAACACCCACGGGATGAGCGCCACCTCGCCCCGCACCAGCCGCACCCCCGCCGTGACCAGCAGGTCCACCGTCCCGTTCCGCCGCGCCACCGCGAACAGGTAGGTCACCCCGACGATCGTCACGAACAGCGAGGCGGGGAATCCGGCGAAGATCTCGTCCTCGGACAAGCCGAGGGAGGCGGTGCCGACGGCGAACGCGCCGAGGAACGCCAGGATGCCGATGTTGATCGGCAGCACGGTCGCGACGACGAACATCACGGCGAGTGCGCCGATGGAGATCAGTTCAGCAGACATCGTTGTCCTCAGTGCTTCGGTCCAGGGCCGGGCGCACCGCGGCGGGCGCGGGGCGTGCGACGCGGGACAGGTCGTCGGTGTCATTGGAGCCGTCCGAGAATTCGGTACCGCAGCGGGGGTCCGCTCCACCGCTGCGCCGATCATCGTGGAGGAACCCCTAAGCGGGCTGCGGCAGCGCCGAGTCCGGGATGTGGATGCGGGCCTCGCACAGCACCCGGGCAGCTCGCCGGATGGTCACCCGCCGCGGGCCGGATCCGGTGAGGTCGTCGCAGGTCACGGTCACCACTCCGGCCGCCGTCCCGATCCGCGTGGAGGCGGCGCCCGGCGCCCCCGCCGCGTCGCGGACGGTGCTGCCCTCGAAGGAACCCGCCACCGCCACGGCCACGGCCGAGGTGAGTCCGATCGCCGGGTGCGGGCTGTTCATCGACAGCATCCGCACCGCCACGTCGTGCGATCGCGCGTCGATGCGCTCCCCGGTGGTGCTGACGTAATCGGCCGGTGGTCCCACGATGCCGACCTTGGGCACCGCGTCGTCGGTCTCGTGGCCGGGCAGGATCAGGCGGGCCGCGGCTCGCCGGACCCGGCGCAGCGGATCCACCAGATCATGCATCCGCTGCAGGGATTCCGTTCCGGTGGCGCCGAGCGCCCCCGCCGGGACCAGCACCGCCGGGGCCCCGGCGTCGACCAGCGTCGCGGGGAAGTCGGCGTCGCCCACGCGCAGCACGTCGAGCGCCCGCCCGGTGGGCAAGGTCGCACCCGTCGTACGGCCACCGGGATCGACGAAGGTCAGGCCCACCGCGACACCCCCGGCCCTGGTCCCGGGCACGGTCTGGTCGCCGAACTCGTGCGCCACTCCGCCAGTGGTGTCCACATCGGACTCCAGCACGGCTCCGGTGTTGGTGTTGCGCATGACCACGCGAGTGCGGTCGCCGTCGGGCGGCACGAGTCCGCGCGCCACCGCCCACAACGCGATGGCGGTGGCGCAGTTGCCGCAGTTGCTGCCCCACTCGACGCGGGGCACCCCGATGCCGACTTGGCCGAACAGGTAGTCGACGTGCACGCCGGGCGCCTGCGAGGCCGAGACCACGGCGGCCTTCGAGGTCGTCGGGGTGGCCCCGCCGACACCGTCGAGCTGCACCGGGTCCGCGGAACCGTAGGCGTCGACCAGCACGCGTTCCAGCTCCGCCAGGTCGTCCGGCACGTTCTCCTGGGCGAACAACCAGCACTTGCTGGTCCCGCCCCGCACCAAGGTCGCCGGTATGTGCACTGGGCTTCTCCGTTGTTCCGAACGATTCGGGCGAGGTCCACAGTGGCGAGCGGTAGGCTTGAGAACAATGTTCGTTCTCTAAGCTGGTGTTAAGCACAGCTCAAGGCTCGCTCTGGGTGGGCTCCGTTTCGGCAGGAGAAAGCACATGCTCGACGTCCGGCGGATGCTGCTGTTGGTGGAGGTGTCGGAGCGCGGATCGCTCACCGCTGCCGCCGAAGCGGCCGGGATCACGCCATCGGCCGCCTCGCAGCAGATGTCCAGGCTCGAAGCCGACCTCGGTCAGCCCCTGCTGCACCGCTTGCCGCGCGGGGTCCGGCTCACCGATGCGGGCGAAGCCCTCGTCGCGCGGGGCCGGGCGATCCGCCGCGAGTTGCGCGGCGCGGACGCGGATCTGGAAGCGCTCGCCCGGCTGGACCGCGGAACGCTGCGGCTCGGTTCGTTCCCGACCGCGAGCGCGTCGCTGCTGCCTCCGGCGCTGACCCGCTTCGCCCGCAAGCACCCGAGCCTGCACACCAAGGTGCACTCCGGGCTGCTGGCCCAACTGCTCGACCGGCTCGACACCGGCGAGATCGAACTCGCGATGCTGTGGGACTACGAGTGGAATCGCGTCGACGACCCCTCGCTGATCGTGCGCCACCTGCTCGACGATCCGACCGTCCTGGTGGTGCCCGCCAACTCGGAGCTGCTCGAAGCGGGCGAGATCGGCCTCACCGATCTCGCCGAACAGCAGTGGATCATCCGTGCGGACAACCACCCCGTCGCGGAAGTGCTGCGCCGCAGCTGCCGGCGCGCCGGTTTCGAGCCGCGCATCGGTTACGAATCGCACGACTACCAGGAGGCGCAGGCGATGGTGGCCGCCGGGCTCGGCATCGCCATCGCGCCCAGGCTGGCGATGACGAACCGCCGCAGCGACGTCCGCCTGCTGCGCTTCGCCACCGGAGTGCCCGCACCGATCCGGCGGATCCTGCTGGCCCGCCCCGCGAATCGCAATCCCACTCCCGCCGCCGCGGCGATGGCCGAGATCCTGGGTGCCGTGGCGGTGAAGTTCGCCGATCAGAACCTCAACAGCACCCAGTTCGGCACCGTGCGCACCCCGCACCAAGGGCGGTGAGGGGGCTCCGCGGCGGTGGTCGTGCGTATGTTGACGGGCATGCGGCGGACCTCGTTCAGGAACTGGCCATGTTCGATCGCGCGGGTCGCGGACCTGCTCGGCGATGCTTGGACGACGCTGCTGCTGCGGGAGGCGTTCTACGGGTTCCGGCGCTTCGACGAATTCCGGCAGGAGCTGGGCATCGCGCGCAACACCCTCACCGACCGGTTGCGCTTGCTGGTGGACGAAGGGCTGCTGGCCAAGCAGCGCTACCAGGTGGAGCCGGAGAGGTACGAGTACGTGCTCACCGACAAGGGGCACGACTTCTTCCCGGTGCTGGCCGCGATGGCGACCTGGGGGGACCGCTGGCTCGCCGAGGCGGACGGGCCGCCGATCACGTTCCACCACCGTCCCTGCGGGCACGACGGCCACGCCGAGGTCGTGTGCGCGGAATGCGCCCGGCCGATGCGCGCGCAGGACAGCGAGATGCGCATGGGGCCGGGGTTCCCGTCGAAGCTGGCCCGGCGTCCTGACGTGGTGCGCCGGTTCGGCACCGCCGATCAGGAGTGATCGCCCCGGTGTCGGTCGCCGGAGCCCGCCGGCGCGCGGGAGGGCTCTTGCGCGCGTGCTCGCCGGGCGGTCGCCGCACTCCGGTGCCGACTGGTTGACATCGCCGGGTCTCATGTTGAAACTCTGGTGGTCAAGAAGGATCTACGGTGACGAGCAGCGGAGGCCTGGTCGACGATGGAGTGGACTGGCGCACGGCTCGCCGACCGGCCGGCGACCGAAGTGCGGACCTGGATCGCCGCCACCCCGCACCAGGTGTGGCCGGTCGTGTCCGACATCGAACAGCTGCCCGGCGGTAGCTCCGAACTGCGCGCCGTGCACTGGCTCGACGGAGCGACCGGCCCGGCGCTGGGCGCGCGCTTCCGCGGGCACAACAGCAACGACGTGCTGGGGGAGTGGACCACGACCTCGCACGTCGTCGAGTGCGAGCCCGGCCGCGCCTTCGCCTGGGCCGTGCAGGACCCCGCCGAGCCCAACGCGACCTGGCGGTTCGCTCTGACTCCGCGAGATGGCGGGACCGAACTGGCCTACCGGGTGCGGATCGGACCGGGGCGTTCCGGGCTCACGATGGCCGTCGAGCGGATGCCGGAGAAGGAGCAGAAGATCGTGTTCCGGCGGCTGTCCGACCTGGAGGAGGACATGGGCGCCACCCTCGAACTCCTCAAACGCACCGTGGAACGGGCGGTCTGATGCGCACGGCGACCACGGTCGAGGTCTCCGGCGGAGGCCGGGACCACCTGGCGTTCGTGGTGGAGGCCGAGAAGCTGGGGCTCGACGTGTGCTGGGTCGCGGAGGCCTGGGGTTCCGACGCGCCCGCCGCGCTGGGCTACTACGCGGCGAAGACGGACCGGATGCTGCTGGGATCCGGGATCATGCAGGTCGGCACGCGCACTCCCGTCGCGGTGGCGCAGACCGCCATCACCTTGGCGAACCTGTCCGGCGGCCGGTTCCTGCTCGGGCTGGGAGCCTCCGGCCCGCAGGTGATCGAGGGGCTGCACGGAGTCCCCTTCGCGCGTCCCCGCAGCCGAACCGGGGAGACCGTGCAGATCATCCGAGCCGCCCTCAGCGGCGAGAAGATCTCCCATTCCGGCCGCGAGTTCACCATCCCGCTTCCGGGAGAGGCGGTGCCGATGCGGCTCTCCGCCCGGCCCGAACACCCGATCCCGATCTACCTGGCGACGATGTCGCCCGCGATGCTGCGGTTGACCGGCGAGCTCGCCGACGGGTGGCTCGGCACCAGCTTCGTGCCGGAAGGCGCGGCGGATGCCTACTTCGCGCACCTCGACGAGGGGCTGCGGGAGGCCGGGCGGAGCCGTGCCGACCTGGACGTGTGCCAAGGCGCGGAAGTGGCGTTCGCGCGCGACGAGGACGCGCTGCGCCCGATGGTGGCCGCGCGCAAGAAGGACCTCGCGTTCAGCCTGGGCGGGATGGGCTCGACGTCGACCAACTTCTACAACCGGGCCTACGGCCGCCAAGGCTGGGCGGAGGTCGCCGCGGAGGTCCGCGACCGCTGGCAGGCGGGCGACCGCGAGGGCGCGACGGCGCTCGTCACCGACGACATGGTGCTCGCCACCACCCTGATCGGCACCGAGCCGATGGTGCGGGAACGGCTGCGGGTGTGGCGCGACGCCGGGGTCGACCAGGTGCGGCTGTACCCGGCGGGCGACGGCCTGGACGAACGGTTGAGCACACTTGCCAGAGCGATCGAGCTGGTGCGCGAGGTGGACGCCTGACCGCCGGAGACCGTGGGAACGGCTCGCCAGGTTGGTGCGCCTGGGAGTGATCGCAGCGGTGCCGGGTTACCAGTCCAGCCCGACCTGATCGCCCACGACCGCGACCGGGCATGGCGAGTGGTGCAGTGCGCCGAGCGCGACCGATCCCGGCCGGGTCGGGGTGCTCCGCGACCGGTGGCCCACGACCAGCAGCCGCGCGCCGCGCGCCTGCTCGCACAGCGCCTCCACCGGATGCTGGTCCGTTGCGATCCGGCGGACCACGACATCGGGGTAGTGCTCCCGCCACACCGCCAGCTGGCCGCTCACCCGCTCCTCCGCGTCCTCCTGGTGCCTGCGGCGCTCGGCGTCGTCGAGGATTGCCGGCAGGAAGTAGGCGTCGGGCAGCGCCTGCACGGCCACCAGCTCGCGCCCGTGCCGCTCCGCGCAGTCGAACGCGAAGTGCAGCGCGGGTCTGCTCGCGGGCGACAGGTCGAGGCCGACGACCACGGGTCCGGGACCGGGCTCGCCGGTCCCGCGGACCACGACCGCCGGGCAATCGGCCTTCGTGGCGACGGCGGTGCTCACCGAGCCCAGCAAGGCGTCCCGGATCGCGCCGCGACCGCGGGATCCGACGACCACCAGCGCCGCATCGGCGGACCGCGCCACCAGGTCCTCGGCGGGATCCCCGGGTACCGCTTGCGCGCGGACGTGCAGTTCGGGTTCGGCGGCACGGCACTGCCCGGCGACGCCGCGCACCAGCTCGTCCGCCCACTCCCGGCGGTGGGCGGCGGCGTAGGCGAACACCAGGTGCAGCGAGGCCCCGAGCAGCGCCGCCTCCGCGGTCGCCCACGCCGCGCAGCGCTTCGACTGCTCGGAACCGTCGACACCGGCCAGCACCGTTCTGGCGGGAAGGAACACCCCTGACCCCCTTCGCACACACGACCTCCGAGCGTGACCCGGCCGGACGGCGCGGAACCAGGGTCCAAAGGCACCCGCGCGGCGCGGGAGCGGACGCGGGTGCTCAGCGCAGGCGTTCGAGCTCCGCGGCCACTGAGACCACTTCGGCGGCCATCTTGCGCAGTTCTTCGGTGCTGGCGCCGTCCTCGGCAGCGGTGCCGACGTCCTCGGCAGCGCAGCGCAGCTGGAAGAGTCGGTCCTGCAGGTCCGCGATCTCCGCCGCCGACAGCACCACCGCGTCCTCCGGCAGTCCGGACCGCTGCACCGCGCCGCGGCGCTCGTAGGCGCGCTGCCTGCACGATTGCGTGCAGTACAGCCGTGGCCGCCCTTGCCGTCCGGACGCGGCGAGCCGACGCCCGCACCAGGAGCAATGCCGGTCCGCGCGGCGGCGACCCGACTCCGCCACCGGTGGTGCGGCACCACCGGAGTCGGTCTCGGTGGTGGGCGAATTGATCTCGGGCAGGCTGTCCACGGTGCGCAACCGTAATGCGACCCCTCGGCGAACATCGCATTGCCACGCCGGTGCGGGTGCCGCCGTGCGCGTCGCGTCGGGCAGAGTGGAGCGGCGATCCCGCCCTCATCCCCGGTTCGTGAAAGGACCCGAGCCTCCGTGACCCACCCGTTCCTGCAGGGACCCTGGCCACGCGCATTCGCACACCGAGGATGGCACCTCGGCGACCTGCACGACATGGAGAACTCGATGAGCGCGTTGCGGCGCGCCGTCGACGAGGGCTACCGCTACCTCGAGACCGACGTGCACGCCACGGCCGACGAGGTGGTCGTCCTGCACCATGATCCGAACCTGGACCGCACGACGGACGGGCGCGGTACGATCCGTCGGCTGCCGTGGTCGGCGGTCGGGTCCGCGCGCATCGGCGGGCGGGAGCCGGTCGCCCGCCTCGACGACGTCCTGGAGGAACTCCCGCAGGCGCTGCTGAACATCGACGTCAAGGACGACGCCGCGGTCCGGCCGGTGCTGGAGACCTTGCGCAGGCACGACGCGTGGCATCGGGTCTGCCTCGCGTCGTTCGACGACCGCCGGTTGCGCGAACTGCGCAAGGGCGGGAACTCGGAGCTGCTGACGTCGATGGGGAAGCGGACCGTGGCGACGCTGTGGGGGGCGTCGCGCTACGGCGGTCGCGGACTGCGCTCGCGGATCGATGGGTGGGCCGCGCAGGTGCCGCCGCGGCACGGAAGGGTGCGCGTCGTGGATCAGCGATTCGTCCGGATGGCGCACCGCTGGGGACTGGAAGTGCACACGTGGACGGTGAACGAGGCGTCGGACATGCGGAACCTGCTCGACCTGGGGGTCGACGGAGTGGTCACCGATCGTCCCGACGTGCTGCGCGACGTGCTGGGCGACCGGTTCGCGGGCGGGACCGATCCGGGCGGCCTCCAGGAAGCGGAGCGGGGAGACGACCTTCGCTGAACCGCCCGCGGTGCGCTGAGGCGGGAGAGCCGCACGAACGCTCGGTCGGCCGGCTTCGACCGCGCCACCGGCCGGGGCGATGAACTGGGGAGATAGGGGTAGCGGGAACTGTCGGAAGCATGATCATCGCGCCGCGACCGGACGTTGATCCGGAGCCGATACAGTCCCGTTTACCCCTATCGAGTGAACACTTGAGGACGGAGAGGTATGAGCGTGCAGGGCGGTCTCGCGCCGGACACCGCGAGACGACGCCGCGAGCAGCGAGGTTGGTGCTGGTACGACTGGGCCAACTCGGTGTTCCCGACGTCGGTGACGACGGTGTTCCTCTCGCTGTACCTGACGAGCGTGGCCACCGAGGCCGCCACCGCGGACGTCGCGCGCAACGGGATCGGAGCCTGCCCCGGCGGGAACTCGCTGGTGCGCTGCGACATCTCAGTGCTGGGGCTGGCGTTCCCGGCCGGTTCGCTGTGGGGCTACCTGCTCTCGGCCGCCACCGTGGTGCAGGTGCTGGTGCTGCCCATCACCGGCGCGATCGCCGACCGAACCCAGAACAAGCGGACCATGCTCGCCGGCTTCGCCTTCGGCGGTGCGCTGGCCACCTCCTTGCTGGGGCTGGTGGGCGTGTCGAACTGGCAGTGGGGGCTGGTCTTCTTCATCGCCGCCAACATCTGCTTCGGCGCATCGGTGGTCGTGTACTACTCGTTCCTGCCCGAGATCGCCGACGCAGATGAGCGCGACCGGTTGTCGTCCCGCGGGTGGGCCTTCGGCTACCTCGGCGGCGGCTGCGCGCTGGCGTTGCAACTAGCGCTCTACCTCGGTCACGACGCGCTCGGGCTCAGCGAGGACACCGCGGTCCGCGTCGTGTTCGTGACCTCCGGGATCTGGTGGGCCGCGTTCACCCTGCTGCCGCTGGCGGCGCTGCGCGGGCACCACGCACCCGAGGGGAGCGAACGGGGAGCCTCGGTGATCACGGCCGGGTTCAAGCAGCTGGGCTCGACGATCAAGCAGGCGCGGAGCTTCCCGTTGACGCTGGCGTTCCTCGGCGCGTACATGATCTACACCGACGGGATCGCGACGGTCACCCAGGTTTCCGCTCAGTACGGTGACATGGAGTTGCGGCTGCCCCAGGAGTCGCTGATCATCACGTTGCTGATCGTGCAGTTCATCGCTTTCGTCGGTGGTGTGTTGCACGGCTTGCTGGCAAGCCGGATCGGCGCGAAGAAGACGATCATGATCAGCTTGGTGGTCTGGGTCGGCGTGCTGGCCGCGGCGTACTTCGTCCAGTCCGGCCAGCAGTTCCAGTTCTACGGGCTGGCCGTCGGGATCGGCCTGGTGCTCGGCGGTACCAACGCGCTGTCGCGTTCGCTGTTCAGCCAGATGGTTCCGGAAGGCAAGGAGGCCGAGTATTTCTCGCTGTACGAGGTCGGGGAACGCTCCACGTCCTGGCTCGGGCCGCTGGTCTTCGCCGGAGTCGGCCAGGCCACCGGTTCGTTCCGGCTGGCGATCGTCTCGCTGGTCTTCTTCTTCGTCGTCGGCCTGGTCCTGGTGTCGATGGTGCCGGTCCGCCGGGCCATCGAAGCGGTCGGCAACCGCCCTCCGGAGCGGGTGTGAACGACGTCCGCGTTCGGCCGTGCCGGTGATGCGTTTCAGTGAGGACACCGGCATGATTGGCATATGCCGGTACGCAGCGTCGCACAGCGAACAGCGAGGGTTCGGTACGCAACGTGATCGAGGCCCGGTTGGCCGCCCAGGCCCACTGGTGATCTCGCTTTCAATTTTCGCAAGAGAGTGAAGGTTAACTTGCCCTTAGTTACGACTTGTCTGGCACTATCACCCGTTCGGTGGAACCTCTAGGTTGCGGGGAGGAGAACGCGTCACGAACGTGCCCTGCTTGCATCTCTAGAGGGGACAACGTCGTTGACGAGTGAAGAACGTCACCGACGGCAACTGGAAGCCTCGTGCCGGGAACATGCGACGGTCCACCCGTCGTTGCACTCGGTGAGCACAACCCGTCCGGACACTGCTCCGGGCCGAAGTGAAAGGAACCGTCATGGCCGATCGCGTTCTGCGTGGCAGCCGGCTCGGAGCGGTCAGCTACGAGACCGACCGCAACCACGACCTCGCACCGCGCCGGACGGTGCGCTACGCCTGCCCCAAGGATCACGAGTTCGAGGTGCCGTTCTCCGACGACGCCGAGATCCCGCCGACCTGGGAGTGCCGCCTGCACGGCTCCGAATCCAAGATCATCGACGGGTCGGAGCCCGAGCAGAAGAAGGCCAAACCGCCGCGCACCCACTGGGACATGCTGCTCGAACGCCGCAGCATTCCCGAACTGGAGGAACTGCTCAACGAGCGGCTCGAAGTCCTGCGCGGCCGGCGCAGCCACTCCGCCTGAGCGACAACAGCACCCCCGCGACTCGCGGGTGAGCACACCGAACGCCTGGGCCCCGTGCGGGGGAGCCCAGGCGTCTTTGTGTCTCGGGGGCGTGACGGCTTGTTTTGCTTTGTGGTCGGGTGGCGGAACCTCAGCCGCCTTCTCGCTGCGGGATCTTTTTCCCGAGTGGCTCCGCCACGAGGGAAGAAGCTGTCCTCGCGAGAAGACGGCTGAGAACCCGCGCGTGGTCGTTTCTTCGACGTGGGCTATGCGCTGGCGCGCATCCAGGCACGTCCTTCGGCCGCGAGGCAGGTTTCGCTTTGCTCGCCCTTTTTTGGGGGTCAGTTGCGGGGGAGGAGTGCTCTGAGCTGGGTCACCCGGCGGCGGAGGCCCCACTTGGTGACTCGGAGGAGGGCTTCGCGGACGATGTCGGGGCTCATCTTGGATTCACCGAACTCGCGGTCGGTGAAGGTGATCGGCACCTCGACGACGACGAAGCCCGCCTCGACCGCTCGCAGCGTCAGGTCGACCTGGAAGCAGTAGCCCTGCGAGGCGACGTCGTGCAAGGACAGCTCCGCGAGCACGTGCCTGCGGTAGGCGCGGAAACCGGCGGTGCTGTCGTTGATCGGGACGCCCAGCGCGTACTTCGAGTACAGGTTCGCCCCGCGGGAGAGCGCCTGGCGGTGCCACGGCCAGTTCACGACCCGGCCGCCGGGGACGTAGCGGGAGCCGATGACCACGTCGGCGCCGGTGCCGTCCGGGCCGAGCATCGCCAGCATCCGGGCGAGGTCCTCCGGCGGGTGCGAGCCGTCGGCGTCCATCTCCACCACCGCCGCGTAGTCGCGGGCCAGCGCCCAGCCGAATCCGGCGACGTACGCCGCGCCCAGCCCCGCCTTGTCGCTGCGGTGCAGCACGTGCACCCGTCCGTCGGCGGCGGCCAGCTCGTCGGCGAGCTCCCCGGTGCCGTCCGGGCTCGCGTCGTCGACGACGAGCACGTGCGCGGACGGCAACGCCGCGTGCAGCCGCTGCACGATCGGCTCCAGGTTCTCCCGCTCGTCGTAGGTGGGGATGACGACCAGAGCCGAGCCGGACAGCCCCGCTTCACCATCGGGGGCGTGCCGGTCCGTCATAGCGATCCTCCTTCGGGTCACACGTCCCCCAGTGCGTGGCGTGTGACCGGGTGTGTCAGTTCTTGTCGTGGGTGCGTCGCCGCGCGGTGGCCGCGAGGGCGCCGACGCCCAGGAGCGAGAGCACCCAGGTGGGCGCGGCTCCGAGCGTCGTGGCGAGGGTGCGTTCGGTGCGCAGCGGCACTTCGCCGTGGAGATTCTGCGCGGTGAACTGCTCCGAGCGAGTGGTGATCACCCCATCGGGCCGGATGATCGCGCTGATGCCGCTGGTCGCGGACACGACCACCGCTCGGCCGTGCTCCACGGCGCGCAGCCGGGACATCGCGAGGTGCTGCCAGCTCATCTCGGAGTGTCCGTACCAGGCGTTGTTCGTGGGCACCGCCAGCAGGGTGGCGCCTTCGCGGGCGGCGCCGGTGAACACGTCGTCGTAGGCCACGTCGTAGCAGAGGCCGACGCCGAGCCGGATCGCTCCGGCCTGCAGCACCCCCGGCACGTCCCCGGCGACCATGTCCTGCTGGAAGCGGTCGACGAAGGGGCTGACCAGGCGGGCGACCGAGCGCATCGGGATGGTCTCGGCGAACGGCACGAGGTGCTGCTTGGCGTACTCCTCGTCGGCGCCGCGCTCCGGGTCCCACTCGACGATGCGGTTGCGGAACGTCCCGTCGGAGTCCTGCGCGAAACCGCCCGCGATCACCGGCACGCCGAGCCGCTCGGTGACCGCGCGGAGCTCGGGGTCGTAGCGGGTCGGGCCCCAGCTGCCGACCTGCTCGGGCAGGACCACCAGGTCCGGGCGCGGAACCCGGCCGGCGCGGACGTCCTCGACGAGCCGCTGGGCACCACGGATGTGGTTGTCGTGCAGCACGTCGTCCTCGTAGAGCAGGTCCAGGCCGATGTCGGGCGCGTTGCCCTGCACGGTCGCGACCCGGGCGGTGCCCGCTTCGGGGGCGACGCCGACGGTGGGCCACAGCGCCGCGCCCGCCACCAGCGGAACCAGCACCGCGACCACCGGGGCGACGAACCGGCGGCGGGCCTGGCGGAGCCGCAGCGCGAGGACGCCGAGCGCGCAGCCGATCAACGCCACCGCGAAGGTGACGAGCATGGCGCCGCCCACCGAGGCCAGTGGCAGCAGCGGGCCGGTGGGCTGGGTGAACGCGAGCCGCCCCCACGGGAACCCGCCGAAGGGCTGGGCGCCGCGCAGCGCCTCGAACAGGACGAACACGGCCGCCATCCACACCGGAGCGCCGCGCAGCCTGCTCACCCGCGCCATGCCGGCCCCGGCCAGTCCGAGGAACACCGCCTCGACCAGTGCGACCCCCAGCCACGGCCACGGGCCGAACTGGGTGCCGAGGAAGTCCTGGATCCAGCCCAGCAGCGGCAGCATGTAGCCGAGCCCGAACAGCACGCCGTAGCCGAATCCGCCGCGGGTGCGGCGGCCGTGCACGGCGGCGGCGAACGGGGCGACCGCGAGCGGCGCCAGCCACCACAGGTCGCGTGGCGGTGAGGCCGCGTAGAGCAGCAGGCCCGCCGCGAGGACGGCGATGATCCGCAGCCAGCGGGCGGCTCCGCCGGGAACGCGTCTGCCGGGTTGCCCCTCGGCGCTGTTCTGCGAGGTCACCGTGGGGGCACTCACCCGATCAACTCTCTCGGTACTGCGGCCGGGAACCGGCGCGGACTTGACGCTGCGGGCGCGCGAATCGGCGCGTGCCCGCGTCAAATGTACGCCGACCGGGCGAAGTGGAGGTCTGGACCTGGTGGGGGCGGGGCGTGCCGCGCGCTGCGTCGGCCGGTCCGGGAGGGGAGACCGCCTCGGGTCAGTGCGTCGAGGCGCGGTTGCGGCGGTTCGCGGTGCGCCGCAGCTGCAGGATGCGGGCGGCACCGACCAGCGCCACGAGCAGCCCGCCGATCGCGGCGGCCAGCAGCAGTGCGACGCCGACCGGCAGATCGCCGCGCAGGCCGAGGAAGGTGACCGACGTGGGCTGCAGGTTCTGCAGGATGAACACCAGCAGCACGATCAGCGCGATGGTCGCGACGACGACCGCCGCCCAGGTGCCCGCCGTCCGGGTGTGCTGGAGCTTCTCGGCCGCGGTCGGCTCCTCGACGGGAGCGGACGGTTCGAGCTCGCCGCGCTGGTGCTCGGGCTCGGTGAGCGGTTCCGCCGGGGCCGTCCGGTCGTCGGCAGTGGTGTCTTCGCTGGCCATGCGGCTCATTGTGCAATATGCGTCCACCAGGCGGAGCGGCGCTCCACGCGAAGATCGGATGAACGCGCCGTCCGCCGGACGGGCGAGCGGTCATCCCACTTTCAGCGGGTCGGGAGGCCGCCGGTGAAGCGCTTGAGCACGACCGTCCGGCGCGCGGATCCGGGCCAGATCTGCACGTGGTAGGTGTCGTTGCCGGTGGCCCCGTTCGCGCTGATCGAGCCGAACCCCTCGCAGCGGGTCCGCACCCGGTAGATGCCGACCGGCACGGTGAACAGGTGGGCGCTGCGCCTGCTGTCGGAACCGCCCAGCACGAGGATCTGGCCGCTGGCGATCTCGACGGAGGCTTCGGTGACGTGGTCCCACGGCGTGAGGTCGCAGTCGGGCGCTGCCGGGACGATCTCGACGGTGACCGGGACGTTCCTGCGGCGGGCGGTACCGACGGTGACCACGCCGTCCCGGCTGGAGATCAGGTCGCGGCGGAGGTCGGCGTCGGTGTCGTTGATGGCGGCCAGGTCGTAGTCCGCGTGGGAGTCGCGGACCTCGAAGCTGTGGTAGTCGGCGAAGATCGTCAGCTCTCGCCGCGTCCGGTCGATGTCCACCGTGCGTCCCCCCGGTTGCGCGCTCGCCAATCCTTTCTAGCAGCCCGTTCCGGTGGCGGCGGTGGGATCTTCGGGATCCCCACCGCCTGGCGCAGCGGCGTCCGCCCCGGTACCGGCGGACGGACCAATCACTTCCGGCGACCGCCGCGCGACCGGTCCGAGCCGTGCGCCGCCGCGCCTAGCCGCAGGAGATGACCGCGGCGCCACCGGAGGTCGCGCTCAGCTGCTTCACGTAGGCGTCGCCGGCGGTGGCGCTGGCCGAGGTCCACTCGGCGCACGCGCTCGACCGGTCCTGGTACGGCCCGTAGTAGATCGAGTAGATGTCCTTGCCGGTCTTCGAGGTGGTGGCGGACGCTCCGCACGGAGTGGTGGGCACGTGCAGGTAGTGCGCGCCGGCGTGCTCGTCGAGCAGCCGCTGCGCGGTGTCCGCGTCGAACGCGGCGCCGACGACCACGGTGAACCCGCCGTCGCAGGGCGGCGTGCTCAGCGGAACCGACAACCCGAGGTCGGGCGGTACCGGCGCGGTCGAGGACCACGGCGCCGTCGGAGCCGGAGCGTCGGCCGCCGGGTCCGCACCGCCACGGGAGACGACAGCCCCCCCGGCGGCGGCTCCCGCCACCAGCAGCGCGCCCAGGGCGGCGCCGATCAGCAGGCCCTTGCGGCGGTGCGGCACCCGCTGCGGCGCGGTGCCGCGCGCCGCGGCGGCGGGGTGCGGGACGGGGCCGGTCGAGTCCAGCGCCGCGCGGGCGGCCCGTGCCAGTTCGCCCGCGGAGGTGAACCGGTGCGCGGGGTGCTTGGCCATGCCGCGCGTGATCACGGGGTCGAACGCGGCACCGAGGTGCGGAGCGGTGGAGCCGGGTCGCGGCGGGTCGTCGTTGAGGTGCGCGTTGATCATCGCAACGGTCGCGTCGCGCTCGAACGGTTTCCGCCCGGTGAGGCACTGGTAGAGCATGCAGGCCAGCGAGTACACGTCCGATCGCGGATCCGCCGGAGCCTCCCCGAACCGCTCCGGCGCCATGTACGCCAGCGTGCCGACCGTGATCCCGGTGGAGGTCAGCGCGGTCCCGGCGTTCGCGGCGTAGGCGATGCCGAAGTCGACGAGGTACGCGAACCCGCTGCTGCTGACCAGCACGTTCGACGGTTTCACGTCGCGGTGCACCAACCCGTCGGCGTGTGCCGAGTCCAGCGCGTGCGCGACCTGCTCGATGAGTCCGACCGCCCGGTCCGGCGGCATCGGACCGGAGGCGTCGAGCTGGGTGGCCAGATCCGCCCCGTCCACCAACCGCATGTCCAGGTACAGCCTGCCGTTGATCTCACCGTAGGAGTGGATCGGGATGACGTGCGGATCGCGCAGCCGCGCGGTGGCCTGCGCTTCGCGCTGGAACCGGCGGCGGAACTCGGCGTCCCCGGCGTAGCGCTCGGCGATCAGCTTCAGCGCCACCGTCCGCTGGTGGCGGGTGTCGTGCGCGCGGTGGATCTCGCCCATGCCGCCTCGCGCGATCAGGCCCTGGATCAGGTAAGGACCGAACTGCCACTCCACCCGCTTGACCCCTCTCCCCGATCGCTCGACGTCAGTCTATTGGGTGACGGGGCGGGATGTGAGCGTGTCCGCCCGTTCCTCCGCTGCTCTTTCTCGATCGTCGGGGGAGCGGGCGTTCGGCCGTGGCCCGGCCGGGCGGTCGGCGCAGTGGACTGATCCGTTCACCGGTCGTGTGCCTGGCGTCGTCGCTTTCCGACCGCGGCGGACGCGGGTTGGAATCGGGGGCGGGGTGTGGTGAGGTACCGGATGGTCTTGCGGGGAGGTGAGCTGGTGGCGGAACCGGCTTTGCTGGAGGTGCCCGGTGTGACGCACCGGTACGTCCAGGTCGGAGGTTTGCGGGTGCACGTCGCCGAGGCGGGCGACGGGCCGCCGCTGGTGCTGCTGCACGGCTGGCCGCAGCACTGGTACCTGTGGCGGCACCAGATCCCGGAGCTGGCGAAGCACTACCGGGTCATCGCCCCCGACCTGCGCGGGCACGGCTGGACCGACGCCCCCGCCACCGGGTACGACAAGGACAACCTCGCCGCGGACCTGATCGGCCTGCTCGACGCGCTGGGGCTCGACCGGGTCCGGCTGGTGGGTCACGACTGGGGTGGCTGGGTCGGTTTCCTCGCGTGCATGCGCGCGCCGGAGCGGTTCGACCGGTTCCTGGCGCTCAACATCGCCCACCCGTGGCCGTCGATGTCGCCCGCTGCGGTGCGCTCGCTGTGGCGGTTCTGGTACCAGGTGGTGGTGGGCTCGCCGCTGGGCGCGCTGCTGATCCGGCGGACCCCGTTCATCTCGCGCGGCGTGCTCGGCACCATCAAGGGCGGCGCGCTGTCCCGCCGGGACCGCGCGGCGTTCGCCGAGCGCTGGCGGGTTCCCGCGCGGGCCCGGGCTTCGGTGGCGTTGTACCGCACGTTCCTGCTGCGGGAGCTGCCGCAGGTCCGCCGGGGGAAGTACCGCCGCACCCCGATGTCGACGAAGGCGCGGCTGGTGTTCGGCACCGCGGACCCGGCGATCTCGCCGAGCCTGCTGGAGGGCTACGAGGAGTACGCGGAGCGGATGGACCTGCGCTGGGTTCCCGGTGCGGGCCACTTCATCGTCGACGAGCAGCCGGACCGCGTGCTCGCGGAGATCCAGGAGTTCATGGCGGACTGACCCGCCGCGCCGAGTCAGGTGGTCGCCTCCTGCACCCGATCTTTCCGGGCGCGGGAGCCGCTCCCGCGCCGTGCGCCGAGGGCTCGACGGGTGGCCGCCGGTCAGATCGCCCCGTCGGCAGTGAGCACCGTGCCGCTGACCGGGATGCGGCGTCCGGTGAGGTCACGCCGGACCGGTGAGATCGGTGAGCCGGGCGCGCAGTGGTCCCGCCGCCGCGTCGCCGTGGTGGTCGAACAGCCGCACAGCCTCGGCGAGGTGCTCCCGTTCGGCGGCCGGAGCCCGCCGTGCGGCGGCGAGATCGGCGAGCCCGTGGTGGCCGAGCGCCAGTCCGGTCGTGGACCCGAGCTTGGTCATCGCGGCCGACCCGTCGTCGAGCGCGGCGCACGCCTCGGCGAGTTCACCGGCGGCGATCAGGGCGGTGCCGAGCGCGATCCGCGCGCGCCGAGTTGAACGGGTCCTCGTCGCGGAACTCCCGCAGTCGGGTTTCGGCGGCGCGCAGGTGATCGAGGCCATCGTGGACTTCTCCGGCCAGCGCCGCGGCCTGCCCGGCGAGCAGCAGTGCCAGCGCGGCCTCGCGCGGGAAGCCGAGCTCGCGGAACCCTGCCTCGGCGCGCAGTGCGCAGGCGCGTGCCGTGGCCGGATCGCCTTGCGCCAGGGCGAGAACCGCTCGTGCGTCGTGGGTGTCCGTGGTGCCGTGGACGTCCCCGGGTGGCGGTGAACAGCTCGCCGGAGCGATCCAGCAGCCGCGCGGCCTCCGCCCACGCGCCCCGCCGGTGGTGCAGCATCGCGAGCCTGCGCGCGGTGCGCGCTTCGCGTTGGGGCGCGTCGAGTTCGCGGGCCGCGGTGAGGCACAGCTCGTCGACGGTGAGCCAGTCCGCGTGGTGGCCGCGGTACCGGAACAGCGGCCACAGCACGTGCCCCAGCTGCCACGCGGCGGCGGGCAGGCCGTGCCCGACGGCGGCGCGCACCCCGCCGACCAGGTTGGCCCGTTCGGCTTCCAACCAGTCCAGCGCTTCCCGGTGGCCGGTGAAATCGGCGGAATCCACCGCGGGGTGGGCGAAGTCGTAGGCGGCGCCCCGCAGGTGCGGGGTGCACAGCTCGGCGGCGGCGCGGGCGCGGCGGATGTAGTGCTCGACGACGCGCAGCACCACGTCGCGGCGCCTCTCGGCCGTGCACTCCGCGCCGGCCTTCTCCTTGGCGTGCAACCGGATCAGGTCGTGGAAGCGGAAGCGGTCGGCGCGCACTTCCTGGAGCAGGTTCGCGTCGAGCAGCACGGCCAGCGGTTCGCGCAGCGCGGACGTGCTCAGCCCGGCGGCGGCCGACGCCGCGGTCAGGTGGAACTCCGGGCCCGGATGCAGGCCCAGTGCCCGGTACAGCTCTCGGGCCTGCGCCGGGAGTTCCTGGTAGGACACGTCGAACACCGAACGCACCGACACCTCCTCGCCACGCGGCGACGACCCCGGCCGACGCCGGGGTCGTGACGACTCGCCGATCGGCAGGTTCGCGTCGCGTCTCGGGGTGTTCGCCGCTGAGCCGGGCAGTTCTCCGGACCTGCGGACGTCCGGAGCCGGGCGGGTCGCGGTCCGGCGCGGCGGGTGGTTCTGGTCGTGGCGGCCGGGTGCGGGGCGAGAACGTTCCGGCAAGTCCTCAGCTCCGGGCACGGTGCGGATCACCCCCGTTCCGCACCGTACGCAGCGCGCCGGTCGCCGCGATGCCCCCCCAAGCGAGTGGTCCCGCCGTGGCGGGCCGACCGTGCGTTCGGCACGCGGGGATCAGCCGGTGGCGATGCCGCGCGGATGCCGGGGAGCGGAACCCGATCAAGATCACCGGATGCCGTGGCGGCTTGGGGTGCACTGGCGGCGTTGTCCCTGGGCAGCACCGCTACGATGGTGGGTCCGGACATCAGGTGAAAAGAGAGACGCGGTGCTGACTACTCCTCTGCCGACGCTGGAATGGACCGAGCGAGGCGAGCCGCGTTCCGCGATCTGGCGCTCGGAGAACGGCGCCGCCCCGCCGCGGCGCGTGCTGGTCGGCGACGACCGGGTGCGGGCGGATGACGCGCACAGCCAGGCGGCGGAAGGCACCGCCCTGCTGTGGCGCGGCGACTTCCACAACGCGCGCAACCTGCTGACCGCGATGGCGCGGCGAGTCGACCGGAAACCGTTGCCCGCGATGGATTCCGTCGCGCAGACCTTCCACCGGCACCGCCAGCGCCAGGCGCAGCGGGCGCGGCTGCTGGGCATGGTGCTGATCCCCGTCGAAGCCGGTTGCGAGCTGTCGCTGCGGCGGGCGCCGGAGATCCGGGAGGCCTGCCTGGCCGCGGGGTGCCCGGCCGACGAGCCGTTCGTGCTGTCACTGCGGGAACTGCTCGGCATCATCGGAGCGCACGAATGGCGGCGCAACGGGATCGAGATCCCGGCGCTGGGCGCTCGGATCCACCCGCACTACGGGGTGTTCGCGCCGCAGCGCGCGGACTACGTGGACCTGCTGGCCGCGGAACCGCTGCCGGAGACGGCGACGGCGTTCGACGTCGGTACCGGCACGGGAGTGCTGGCCTCGATCTTGGCGCGGCGCGGGGTTCCGCGAGTGGTGGCGACGGATCTGGACACCCGTGCGCTGGCCTGTGCGTCGGAGAACGTCAACGCGCTCGGGCTGGCGGATCGGGTCGAGGTCGCGGCGGCCGATCTCTACCCGGAGGGCCGGGCCGGGCTGGTGGTGTGCAATCCGCCGTGGGTTCCGGCGAAGCCGTCGGCCGCCCTGCAGCGCGCCGTGTACGACCCGGGCAGCCGGATGCTGCGGGGGTTCCTCGACGGGCTCGCCGCGCACCTGGAACCCGGTGGGCAGGGGTGGCTGGTGCTCTCCGACCTCGCCGAGCTGCTGGGGCTGCGCTCGCGGGACGAGCTGCTGAGCGCGATCGACGCGGCCGGCCTGGCCGTCGCGGGCCGCAGCGACGCACCGCCGCGGCACCCGAGGGCGGCGGATCCGACCGACCCGTTGCACGAGGCGCGTTCGGCGGAGACGGTGTCGCTGTGGCGGCTGGTGGTGCGGGGCTGATCTCCCGCGGTGATATCGAATCGGAGCGGCCACCTAAAATCTCCGATTCTTTCGCGCGCCGAAAGTAATTGTCCGGTGAATCACTCGGTTGGTCGTGCTGTTCCGGCGGGTTCGGGCGCTAACCTCTGATCCGGTGCCGCCGGAACCCGATTCGCCGCGGGCGATCGTCCGGACCGTAGTCGCCCGAGTCCTGGCGTTCGCCATGCGCCGGGAGTGATTCGCGGGCTTCGGGGCGCCGCTCGCCCGTCACCGTTGACGTGGCCGGATCCAGCTCGGGGCGTTAATTCCCCTCGAAGCGCGCGGCGCTTCATCCGCTTGCTCGGCTGTTTCCGGGAAATCGTTTCACCGGGTTTCCAGCCCGGTCGAAGTGCGTGAGTAAGTCTCATTCACAAGAGGTGGCCATGCGAACGCGTGAATTGCCCCGAAGTCGACGTCCCGTGATCCGATCGAATCGTTTTCAGCCGACACGACGAAAGTGCGTCGGCCGTCGCGCGGACGGGCGGGCGAGATGAGCGGCGCGGATCGGCGGGTCGTGCTCACCGGCATGGGAGTGCGGGTCCCCGGCGGACACGCGACGGCGGGATTCTGGGACCTGCTCACCACCGACCGCACGGCCACCCGCACCATCACCGCGTTCGACCCGGCGCCGTTTCGCTCCCGGGTCGCCGCGGAGGTCGACTTCGACGCCCGCGCGGAGGGCTTCACCGCGCGTCAGGCCGCCGAGTGGGACCGGGTGACCTCGTTCGCGGTGGCCTGCGCCCGCGACGCCGTCCGGGACAGCGGGCTGGACCTCGCGCGGCCGGACCCGGCGGACGTGGCGGTGAGCATCGGCAGCGCGGTCGGCTCCACCATTGGCCTGGACCGCGACTACCAGCGGGTGTCCTCGCTCGGCTCGACCTGGCTCGTCGACCACGCGCTGGCCTCCCCGCGGTTGCGGGACTACCAGGTGCCCTCGGCCATCGCCCGCGAAGTCGCCTGGGAGACCGGGGCGGAAGGCCCCGTCACGCTGATCTCCACCGGCTGCACCTCCGGACTGGACGCCGTCGGGCACGGCACCGAGCTGATCCGCGACGGGCGGGCCGAGATCGTCATCGCGGGGGCCGCCGACGCGCCGATCTCGCCGATCACCGTCGCCTGCTTCGACGCCATCAAGGCGACGTCGGCGAACAACGCCGACCCGGCGCACGCGGCGCGGCCGTTCGACCGGCGCCGGGACGGGTTCGTGCTGGGGGAGGGCGCCGCCGTGTTCGTCCTGGAGGAACGCGCCGCGGCACTCCGGCGCGGCGCGCGGGTGCACGCCGAGATCACCGGATTCGCCGGTCGCTGCAACGCCTTCCACATGACGGGCCTGCGACCCGACGGCCGCGAACTGTCCTGGGCGATCACCGCGGCGCTGCGCGAAGCGGGCCTCGAACGCGTCGACTACGTCAACGCTCACGGTTCGGGCACCAAGCAGAACGACCGGCACGAGACCGCGGCGATCAAGCGCAGCCTGGGCGCCGCCGCGCACCAGGTCCCGATCAGCTCGATCAAGTCGAAGGTGGGGCATTCGCTGGGCGCGATCGGCTCGATCGAGATCGCGGCCTGCGCGTTGGCCCTGCGGCACGGCGTGATCCCCCCGACGGCGAACCTCGTCGAACCCGATCCGGAGTGCGACCTGGACTACGTGCCGGGCGATCCGCGCGAGGCGGAGCTGAACGCGGTGCTCAGCGTGGGGAGCGGTTTCGGCGGGTTCCAGAGCGCCGTGGTGCTGACCAGGGGGGACCGATGAGCCGGGACGACGCGGCGTGGGTGACCGGGATGGGAGCGGTGGCGCCCAACGGCATCGGCGTGGAGGACTACTGGGACGCGACGCTGCAAGGCCGCAGCGGCCTGTACCCGATCAGCCGGTTCGACGCCTCCGCGTACCCGGTCCGGGTGGCGGGCGAAGTGCTCGACTTCGACGCGTCCCGCTACCTGTCGCCGCGCCTGCTCGCGCAGACCGACCGCATGACGCGGTACGCGCTGGCCGCCGCGGATTGGGCCGTGGCCGACGCCGAAGTGCTCCCCGGACTCGGCGCGGACCTGGGTGTGGTCACGGCCGCCGCCGCGGGCGGTTTCGAGTTCGGCCAGCGAGAACTGGGCAAGCTGTGGGGCGAGGGTCCGGACCGGGTCAGCGCGTACCAGTCGTTCGCCTGGTTCTACGCGGTGAACACCGGCCAGATCTCGATCCGCCACGGACTGCGCGGCAACTCCTCGGTGCTCGTCTCCGGACAGGCCGGTGGCCTGGACGCGGTGGCGCAGTCCGCGCGGATGGTGCGCAAGGGCACGAACTCGTTGATGCTCACCGGCGGCTTCGAGGCTTCGGTGTGCCCGTGGGGTTTGGCCGCGCAGTGCGTGATGGGAGGTGCGAGCACCGAGCCGGATCCGAGGTGGGCGTACCGGCCCTTCGACGAGCACGCCACGGGATCGGTGCCCGGTGAAGGTGGCGCGGCGCTGGTCGTGGAGTCCGCGGCGGGAGCCGTCGAGCGAGGTGCGCGGCGGGTGTACGGCCGGATCACCGGGCACGCCGCGACGTTCGACCCGCCGCCGGGGAGCGGGCGGGAGCCGGGGTTGGCGCGGGCGATCCGGCTGGCCCTGCGGGACGGCGCGGTGCCCGTGGGCGAGGTGGACGCGGTGTTCGCCGACGCGGACGGCTCGCCGGACCGGGACCGGGCGGAGATCGACGCGCTCAGCGAGGTGTTCGGGGTGGCGGGGGTGCCGGTCGCCGCGCCGAAGAGCATGACCGGGCGGCTGGACTCAGGAGGCGCGCCGCTGGACGTGGTCGCGGCGCTGCTGTCGCTGCGCGACGGCGTGCTGCCGCCGACGATCGGCGCCCGCTCGGTCCCCCCGGAGCTGGACCTGGTGCTGGACGCGCCGCGCGAACTGCCGCTGCGCACCGTGCTCGTGCTGGCTCGCGGGCACGGCGGGTTCAACTCCGCGCTGGTGCTGAGCGCGGTGTGAACGGGTCGAGCCGCGCCGGCCCCGGCGCGGCCGGGGAAACGGGATTCGAGGAGGCAGTTGATGAGGCTGACGCAGGCCGATCTGGTGAGCGCGATCCGCTCCGCCGCAGGCGATTCCGAACTGGTCGATCTGGACGGCGACGTCCTGGATCTCCGCTTCGACGAGCTCGGGTACGACTCGCTCGCGCTGCTGGAAGTGGCGGCGACGCTGCGGCGGACCCACGGGATCACGGTTCCCGACGACACCGCCGTCGAGCTCGGCACGCCCGCCGAGCTGCTCCGGTTCGTGAACGAGGGGGTGCGTTGACGTGGCGCGGACGGACAACTCCGTGACGGTGCGGGCACCGCTGCCCCTGGTGTGGGACATGACCAACGACGTGGAGTCCTGGCCCGAGCTGTTCGCCGAGTACGCCCGGTCCGAGGTGCTGCGCCGCGACGGCGACACCATCGACTTCCGCCTCACCACCCGCCCGGACGCCGAGGGCAGGTCGTGGAGCTGGGTGTCGCGCCGGGTGCTCGACGTGCACGGGCGAACCGTGCGGGCGCGCCGGCTGGAGACCGGCCCGTTCGAGCGCATGGATCTGCACTGGACCTACCAGGAGGTCGAGGCGGGCACGGTGCTGCGCTGGGTGCAGGAGTTCACCATGCGGGCGGACGCCCCGTTCGACGACGCGGCGATGACCGCCCGCATCAACAAGATGACGCGGACGAACATGGACCGGGTCAAAGCCGTCATCGAGAAGGCGGCGGGCACCGGCGGGGGCGCCGCACCGCGCTGAGGAGGTCGTCGTCGAGCCGTCGGCGCATCGGGGCGGGTGGCGGCTTCCTCGCTGCCCCCGGTCAGGTGTGGCGCGATTTCTCAGGTGGCACCCCTGCGCCACGAAAACCGCGGTCCTCGCGAGGAAGCCGCTGGGAACCCGCGAGCACGCGTCATCCGGCGCGCCACCACGGTCGGCTCAGCGCTCCACAGTGGAGCCGACGATCAGGGCGTGGTCCACCGCTGGTCGTGCGAGTCCGGCTTGTCGTCGGTCTTGAAGTTGCGGCGCAGCGACACGCTGACCAGCTTCTCCAGCAGGGACAGGGCCTGCCCCAGGCGGTCGTCCGGCAGCTGGTCGACCAATTCGTGCAGCATCGTTCGTTCTTCCCTCACGAGCGAGAGGGTAAGGGACCGAGATCGTCTCATCGACATCGGTCCCGGTATCGCCGCCGGTCGGGCGTGGCGTGCGCACCACTGTGGCCGGTCGGAAGTGCGGCGACGGGCTGTCGTGGCACGGAAAACGCAGCACTTGATCAGTTAAGATCTCGCTGCGGTCCGGTTCCTCCGCAGGTCGACGGCGGTGCGGCGTGCTCGGTCGGCGCGAGGTCCACTATGGATCTTGATCAACTTCGGTCGGATCGACGTGCGAGGTTCCGCGCGCGACCGGCCGGGTCTGCCCGGGAGGGCTCCGCGGTCCTCTTGGTGGGCGCTTCTCGCATGGTTTCGCCACCGGTTCGCGCTGTGTTCAACGGGGGCGTGCGGATTTGTTCGTGGATGACGCATCGCGTCGGGTAAGTGAATTTGCGGAAACGGCGATGATGTGCGGATTCGGCGCATGATGTTTCACTTCTGAATTCAAGGGGTGGTCGCCGATCGTCTGCGCCGATCGCGGCGCGAGCCGGACTCTGGGGCGTGACGCGACGTCGTATCAGTGCAGGTGATCGGCTGCCGGGGCTGGTCCGGCGCGGCAGGCGATCCGAAAATGCGAATCCGATTCGGGTGGTTCCGCGACGGTATCTTGGCTCGATGAGCGGTCTCTTTTCCCGGTGGTTTTGATCCGAGGGTGTGACGGCCCTGGATTTCGGCACTTCGCTGTGGTTAGCGTGGACCCGCGCGGAAGCGATCATCGCAGAACTCCCGGACGAGAGCGGCGAAATGCGCCGCCGGATCCGGGTGTGCCCGAAACCGGAACGACGACGCCGTCGTGCGATCTCCGCTCGATCCGCGCAGCGGGCGACCTCGCCCGTCATCGCATCGCGCCCAGCCCGCGATTCCCGCCGAGGACCCGACATCCGGCCGAGCCGCCGCTCGGTCGGGTCGGCGCGGCGTGGGCGGTGCGCAGTGCACGACCGGTGACCGGAGGAGGCTCGATGAGCGAGGACGTGGCCCGGCCCGCCCGGCCGGGTGCCGTGGTGCGACCGCGCCGAGCGGGCTCCGGGGCGTTCATGACCGCGATGGTCATCGACACCCTCGGCGCCGGGGTGTGGGTCACCTTCTCGCTGCTCTACTTCACCGACGGCCGCGGCATGGAGCTGTCCACGGCCGGTGCCGCGCTCAGCACGGGCTCGCTGACCGCGCTGGTGCTCAGCGGGCTGGCCGTCGGCACGTTCACCGACCGGTTCGGCCCCTACCCGGCGGCCACCCTGAGCTGCGCGATCCGCGCCCTGGTGTTCCCCGCGTACCTGTGGGCCGACACCCCCGTCGCGGTGGCGATGATCGCGTTCGGGGTGAGCCTCGGCGACCGGCTCTACTGGGCCGCCCACGGCGGTCTCGTCGCCGGTGTCGCCCGCGACGAGCAGGCGCGTCGCGGGATGTTCGCGCTGCTCAACAGTTTGCGCACCCTCGGGTTCGGGCTCGGGGCGTTGGCGGTCGCGGTGGGCGCGGCGCTCGAACACCGGGTGGGGCCGGTGTTCTGGACGATGATCCCGCTGCTCAACGCGGTCGGCTTCGCGCTGTCCGGCTACCTGTTCTGGCGTCTCGGCGCCCGCTCCGTCCGGGTGCGCGAGCCCGGGGTCGTGCGAGGCGGGCGGGGGTATCGCGGAGTCTTCGCCGACGGGCGCTTCCTCGCGTTCACCGGGGCCACGCTCGCGCTCACCCTCGCCAGCGTCGCGTTCGACTCGATCCTGCCGATCTACCTGCGCTGGCTGGGCATGCCGCTGTGGCTGCCGCCGGTGGCGTACGTGCTCTCGTGCGTGGCGATCCCGGCGTTCCAGCCCGTCGCGCTGTGGTGGGGCCGCAGGCGGGATCCGATGCGGTTGATGGCGCAGGCCGCGGCGCTGCTGGCAGTGGCGCTCGGCGGTTTCCTGCTGCTCGGAGGTTGCGGCCCCTCGGCCGCGGTGCCGGTGATGGCGGTGCTGATCCTGCTGTTCAGCCTGGGGGAGGCGTTGTTCGGCGCCGTCGCGATGGTCATCGTGCTCGGGTTCGCGGGCGGGGCGGATTCGGGCCGCTACGGCGCCTGCTACCAGCTGGTGTGGGGCGTGTCGGCCGCGATCGGGCCCGGCCTGCACACGCTGCTGTTCGCCGTGTCCGGCGCGGCGCCGTGGGTGGTGCTGTCGATCGCGCTGTCGGGGGCGGCCCTCGTCTACGAGCACCTGGCCCGGACCGCGGAACCGGTCGTCGAGGACCGCCCCGCCCGGGTGGACGTGGCGTCCCGGTGAAGGGGGTGCGGTCCGCGGGAGCACCGGCCGCGCCGGCGAGTTACGTCAGCGTCCTTCGCGGGCGAGACCGGCGATCTCGACCGGGGCTACGACCGCGAGCGCCGCGGCCACGTCGGCTCTGCCGTGCGCCGCTATCAGCACGTGCAGGTGGGAGGCGGCGACATCCGGATCCTGCGGGGCCTGCTCGTCGACCAGCCAGCGGACTTGATCGACCAATCCGTCGTGCATCGCACACTCCCTGCGTCGTCGGTGGGGCGCAGGTGTGACCTCGGCGCGCGAGAGGCATGACGGTGAGCCGCGCCGGACCCACCCTTCGGGTGGACTTGAGGCGAATTCCTTGACCAGCAAGCAGGAATCTGGCGTCAGGCGGCGGAACGTGCGCTGGCTGGAATCGGTGGACAAGCTGCGCCGCATCGCCGAGGAGACCGACGCCGAGGTCATCTTCGGCCACGACGCCGAGCAGGCCGAGACCTTGCCGTTCGCCCCGGACGGCGAGTTCCGCTGAGCGGTTCCTCCTGAACGACTGCGCGGCGGGGCGGGTGGGGGAACCTCAGCGGCTTCCTCGCTTTCCTCGATCCGATGTGGCGCGATTTCCGGTCCGATGCACGGCGACATCGGTGTCCGCGCGGGGAGGCAGCTGGAATCCCGCCGCGGTTCCGGTTGCTCGAGCCGGTCACCGCTCAGCGGCGGAACCGCTGACCCGACGGAGATCGAAAACTTCTGCGAGGCCTCGCGAGCAAGCCGTCCGGAAAGACTCCTAGGAGGCGGGCATGACCGAGTACCGGCACGAATCGGTGTTCACCTGGGGTGCGACGCCGTTGAAGTTCGGCGCGGGAGCGGCCGACGAGATCGGCTGGGACCGGGCGCAGCTCGGGGCGCGGCGGGTGCTGGTGGTGACCGACCGGTGTGCCCGGAGTGCGGTGGCGCCCCGCGCCGACGGCCGTCGGCGGTGCGGCTCGGCGGGGTGGCCACGCCGGGACCGAGCCGAGAGGAAGCGCCGAAGAGCTGGCGCGCGACCGGCGGCGGCGATCGCGATGCGGTCCGCCACTGGCACCGCGAGATGACCCGGCGGGAAGAGCTGGAGCGGAAGTACCCGGAGTGGGCGGGCGATCGGCGCCCGGTCATCGCGCACGAAGGGCGGTTCGCCGCCAAGCCCCTGCGCGCGGGGGCCCGCTCCCCGAGGTGGACGGGCCGAGTTCGGCGTAGGTGTCCGGGTGGGCGAGTGCAGATGCTCCGTGCGCACCACGGCAATCGGTGATCATCGCGGTAATGTCCCGGCCGAGCGCCGCGGCGGATCGCGCCGGGGCACCGGAATCTGTGAGGACCGGCTCTGATGAGGAACCACTGCGGCCCGACGGTTCGACGGCTGCGCGCGCTGGCGGTGATCGGTGCGGGCGCGGTCGTGCTCGCCGCCTGCGGTACGACGGCGGGCACGGGGGAGTCCCCGGCGGTCCGGCCGGTATCGGCGACCCAGGACACCGCTCCCGCGTTCTCCGTCCCGCCTGCCGACGGCGTGCTGGACTACCAGCTCGGCGGCGCGTACCCGCCGCCCGAGGGCGTCACGGTGGTGGCCCGGGACAGCACGGCGGAACCGGCAGCGGGACTGCACAACATCTGCTACGTCAACGGTTTCCAGTCCCAGCCCGGCGATCGGGAGCTGTGGCTGGGCGAGCGCCGGGACCTGGTGCTCTCCGGGCCCGACGGTGAGCCGGTGAGCGATCCGGGCTGGCCCGACGAACTCATCTTGGACACTTCCACCGAGCAGCACCGCACCCGTCTCGCCGAGATCATCGGCGAATCCGTCGAGGGCTGCGCGGCGCGCGGCTTCGACTCCGTGGAGCTGGACAACCTGGACTCCTACAGCAGGTCGGCGGATCTGCTGACCGAGGACGACAACCTGGCGATGGCGAAGCTGCTGGCCGACGTCGCGCACGGATCCGGGCTCGCCGTGGCGCAGAAGAACGCCGCCGAACTCGGCGCCCGCGGCAAGGACGAGGCGGGATTCGACTTCGCCATCACCGAGAGCTGCCACCGGTGGGAGGAGTGCGCCGACTACGCGGCGGTCTACGGCGGCGGCGTGCTCGACGTCGAGTACGCCGACGACCTGCGCGGCACCTTCCCGGAGGTCTGCGCCGACCCGGCGACCCCGGCGACCACGACCCTGCGCGACCACGACCTGGTCGGCCCGGACGATCCCGCCCACGTCTTCGACCACTGCTGAACCGCCCGCTCCGCCCGGCATATTCCAGTGGGTGATTGGGCCGAGAGAGTGGCTCCGGTGCTCCCCTGGAGTGGATGATCGAAATGCGGGGGCACTTCTTGGAGAATCCTCGATCGTGAGTAGTCCTCGAGCAAGTGACGGCGAACGGCTCCTCCAAGGCGCGGGCGCGCTCCTCGCGTTCCACCGCGACGATCGGCTGATGACCGCGGGTGAACCGGCGACCGACGTGCTGCTCATCGGGCAGGGGCTGGTCAAGATCGTGCTGCCGGACGCCGAGGGCGGGCAGCCGGTGGCGGGGGTGTCCGGGCCGGGCGATCTGCTCGGGGAGATGGGCGCCGTGCACGCGCGGCCCCGGACCGCGAGCGTGGTCGCGTTGAGCGCGGGACACGCGTGGCGGGTGTCGGCGGAGGTGTTCCGCGACATGCAGGACCGGGCGGCCGTGCGCGACCTGCTCAACGAGACGTGGCGCAAGCGCCAGGAGAACTTCGACGATCGGCAGGTCGCGCAGAGCCGCGGCGTGCTCACCAGGGTCGCCGTGCACCTGCTGAAGTGGGCGGAGCACTTCGGGCGACCCACCGGCTCGGGACGGCGCGTGGACGGGCTGACGCAGCTGGACATCGCCGGAGTCGTCGCCGCCTCGCCGAAGCAGGTCGAATCGGCGCTGAGTCAGCTGCGCCAGGCCCGGCTGATCAGCACCGGCCGCCGGACGTTCACCGTCCTCGACGCCCCGGGCGTGCGGGACCTGATCCGCGGCAACCGGGGCGGCGATCACTAGTTCTCCCGGATATCAGGGAACGCGGCTCCGGTGATCTCTCCAGACTGTGTGACTTCACGTAGTCACCCATCTGGAGGTATGCAGTGTCGCTGGTCCCTGAGAACCGAACGTTGTTCGCCGTCGACGTGGTCGATTCCGCGAGCAACCGCGGGTACCACACCGAGGCGATCGCCCCGGCCGTCGCCGGCCTGGTGGACACCGCGTTGCACCACAGCGGTCTCGGCGCGGCGGACGTGCTCGACCGGGAATCGACCGGAGACGGCGTGCTGCTCACGCTGCCCGGCTCGCACCTGGGCGCGGTGCTCGACGCCGCCGAGTACCTGGATCGGGCCGCCGCCCGGCGCAACCGGCGGAGCAAGCCGGAGATCCGGCTGCGCATCGCCGTCGACACCGGCCCGGTGGGCGTGGTTCCCGGTTACTACCCGGCGAAGACGGCGCTCACCCGGATGCTGGACGCGCCCGGGTTCAAGGAGCTGATCGCGCGCTGCCGCGAGATCGGCGACTCCGACGAGGTGAACACCGCGCTGATCGTGTCCGATCACGCGAAGCGGATCGCCTTCAGCGGCGACCACCTGCGGGTGCTGCGCGAAGGGGAGTTCGGCCGGTTGCCGGTGCGGAACAAGGAGTACGCCGCCGAGGCGTGGGTGCGGGTCGCCGACTTCGACTCGCGCAGCGTCGCGGTGCACATCGCGACGCTCGCCGCCGAACCGAAAGCCGGAGCGGGATCGGCGGCCGAGACCGGAGCCGTCGACTCGCGCGCGCTGCCCGAGGTGTCGAACAACGTCGTGAACGTGATGGGCGGACACGCCCGGAACTCCTTCCAGGCCGGTGTGGTCTACGGCGATGTCCACAATGGACGGCCGCGGTGACCATCGATCCGGAGGGCCGCCGCTGAACGCCGCGCTCGCTCAGTTCGCGGACGGCCGGATGCCGATCGAGAGGCGGTTGAAGGTGTTGATCAGGGTGATCGTCCACATCAGGTGCGCGAGCTGCGACCGGTCGAAGTGCTCCTCGGCGGGCCGGTAGTGCTCGTCGGGGACCTGGCCGCCGGGCAACCGCGTGACGGATTCGGTGAGCAGCAGCGCCGCCCGCTCGTGCCCGGCGAACCGCGGCGACTCCGCCCAAGTGGGGAGCTCCGCCAGGCGCTGCTCGGTCTCCCCGTTCTCGAGGGCCTGCCGCGAGTGCAGCGCCATGCAGAACTCGCACCCGTTGAGCTGCGAGGCGCGCAGCCGCACCAGTTCGAGCAGGATCGGATCCAACCCGGACTCCTGCGCGTCGGCACTGGATCCCGCGGCGAGCCGGTGCAGGGCGCTGAGGTGCTGCGGGGTGAGCTGGTCCAGGTCGAGGCGGGTCGTGCTGGAGGTGGTCATCGGATTTCCCCTGGGGCGTTGGTGTGCTGGTGTTCGGTGGCGAGCGCGGTGACGGTGCGGCGGCACACCTTCCCGGTGGGGGCCAGCGGCAGTTCCGGCAGCACCACCAGGAGTTCGGGCAGTTTGCGGCGTTCCAGCCCGCGATCGGCTTCGAGGAACGCGGTGAGCTCGGGCAGCGTGGGTTCGGCGGTGCCGGGGGTGTGGCTCAGGCAGGCGCACAGCCGCTCGCCTAGATCGTCGTCCGGCACCCCCACGCAGGCGACGTCGACGACGGACGGGTGCGCCGCGATCTCGCGTTCGACCTCGGCGGGGCTGATGTGGTAGCCGCCGCGGGACACGACCTGGCGCAACCTGCCCAGCACGTGCAACCGGCCGAACTCGTCGATCACCCCGCGGTCGCCGCTGCGCACCCAGCCGTCGGGGGTGCGGTAGCGGGCGTCGAGTTCGGGGTCGGCGACGTAGCTCAGCGGCGTCATGGGGCCGCGCGCGAGGATCTCGCCGCTCGTACCGGTGGCCACGTCGCGCCCGGCTTCGTCGACGATGCGGATCTCCGCGACCGACGGGTCGGGGAGCCCGGCGCCAGGAGCGTCAGGAGCGCGGGCGGTGTGGCAGTTGATGCCGTCGGAGGACCCGTACACGCTGATCACGGGAGCTCCGAAGCGCTCCGCGGCGGCCCGGCGGGTCACCTCGGACAGCGGGGCGGCGCTGGAGACGACCGTGGTGACGCTGGAGAGGTCCTCGGCCGGGACCGGCGGGTGGTCGGCGAGGCGGCGCAGCATCGTCGGCACGCCGAACACGTGGCTCGGGCGGTGCCGGGCGACCAGCTCCAGCGCCGTGGCCGTCTCGTAGCGCTCGGCCAGCACGAGGGTCGCGCCGAGCGCGGCGACCGCCACGTGGGTCGCGCACGAACCGTACGAGGAGGCCAGCGACATCAGCATCAGCGCTCGCATCGGCCGGTCCGGCCGCACCGCCTCCGCGAGGGCGCGCACGTAGTTCGCGCGGCCACCGCACATCGCGTTGTGCGAGTAGGCGATCATCTTCGGTTCCGCTTCGGAGCCCGACGTGACGAGGATCCGCACCGGCGCTTCCGCGTCCTGCGGTCGGGCGGCCCAGCGCGCGGGCGGGGCGTCGTCCAGCGAGCGCGGCCCGGATTCCCCCGCGCCGAACGTGAAGATCCGGCGCAGGCACGGGAGCGTGCGCGCGTCCTCGGCGTCGTCGACGGACCCGAAGATGGCCGCCGCCGCGCGGGATCGGCCCAGCAGGCTGCGGGTGTCCCGGCCGCCCCGGCCCGCCGGGTAGGCGAGCACGACCGCGCCGACGGCGGCGACGGCGAGTTCGGCGACGACCAGGCGCCGTCCGTTGGGCATCCGGATGCCGACGATGTCGCCGGGACCGATGCCCGCCCCGGCCAGCGCGACGGCGATCCGGTCGACCTCGCGGTCCAGGCCCGCGTAGTCGAGCACCCCTCCGGCGGCGTCGACGACGGCGTCCCGGTGCGGGTGGGCGGCGACCCGCTCGCGGAACAGGGCGTGCACGTCGCGGTCCGGGCAGTGCCCGGCGCGCACCCAGCGCTCGCGCAGCGCGGGCGGGACGAGGTCACCGATCGGGATCCCGGTCTCGGACAGCGGGTCGTGGGTCATGAGAACTCCCAAGGGGGAAACGGGAACAGGTGCTCGGCGCGGCCCAGCGCGGCGCGGAAACGGGAGTCGGCCGCGAGGTCGCGCAGGTCCGTGCACACCGGGGTGAGCTCCACGCCCACCTCCGCGCCCCGGCGCACCCAGGTCTCGGTGGGCTGCGCACGGCACCGGCCGACGATGTCGTCCGCCTCGGAACCGAACACGGAACTCGCGATGCCGGGGTCGACCTCCCGCGGCAGCACCAGGAAACCGTCCGCCGTCCGAAGTGGACCTGACCACGGGGCGGATCCGCGTCGTGCGGGCCGGGGCACGATGCTCGCGGCGGACAGCAGCGACGTGTCCACCCGCGACCCCTCGCCGGTGCGCACCCGCCGCAGCAGTCCCTCCAGCACGCCGCAGGCGCACACGAGTCCGCCGAGCACATCGGTCAGCGTCATCAGCGAGGGCGCCGCGGGCGTGCCGAGCGGGGTCAGCGCCGCGGCCAGCCCGCTGCCGGCCTGCACCAGGAAATCGGTGCCCAGCGGCGGATTCGGCCCCGCCGCGTCGCCCCAACCGGACGCCCACGCGTAGACCAGGCCGGGACTGCCGCGCACCAGGTCGTCGGCGTCCAGGCCGAGCTGCGCGGCCTTGCCCGGCGCCCAGTTGTGCACGAACACCTCCGCGTCCGCGACCAGGTCGTGCAGCTCGCGCCGCCCGGCGGCCGACTTGATGTCCACCTCGACGATCCGCTTGCCGTCGTTGAGCGAGCGGTAGCGCACCGAACAGTCACCGGCCATCGGCGCCAAGCCGCGCATCGGGTCACCGCCGGGAGGTTCGACGCGGATCACCTCCGCGCCGAGCATCCGCAGCACGTGCCCGACCACCGGCCCCTGGATCCGCCGGGTCGATTCGACGACGACGATCCCCTCCAGCGGTGCACAGGCCGGAACGCTCCAGTCCCGCGCCGGTGCCGCGAGCAGCGGAGTGCTGGTGCAGGCCGGGACCTCCCAGGGCGAGGACGGGTCCTCGCGCACCGGCAGCACCGCGACCCCGGAATCCGCCGCCGCCGCGCGCACGTCGGCGTACCGGGTGCGGCCGATGACGTCGTGCAACGCGGCGGGCAACGCGCAGCGCGCGGTTCCGAAGCGCTGCTGGAACGGCCACCACCCGCGCGCGATGACGGGTGTCTCCGCACCCAGCGCCTGCCAGAAGCGCAGCCACGGTTCCGCGTCGAGCGTCTCCAGTTCGCAGCGGACCCCGTCGGAGGTGGTGAACGGCGGGCGCACGCCGTCCGCCGGGTGCGGGTCGTCTTCCGGATCGATGTCCGCGACCGCGAGGTACTGCTGCACGCTGAGCAGCGCGGCCTGGGCCACCGACGTGCGCACCTCGGTGCGGCGGGCCCCGCGGGCGCGGGCGATCGCCGCGGCCAGCGTGCCCTGCGCCGCCAGCACCCCGGCGACGACCGAGGCGTAGTCCACGCTCAGCGCGGCGGGGAGCCCGGCGGCCCGGCCGTGCACGTGCATGATGCCGCAGGCCGCCTGCACGGCCGCCTCGTCCGGAAGCGGCGCCCGCACCGGGCCGGACCAGTCGATCTCGCAGCGGACGGCGCCATCGGAGACGGCACCGGCCAGCCGCGCGTGGACGTCCGCGGCCACCCCCGCCACCGCTCGACCCGACACCGGGGCGGTGCTCACCGGCCGACCTTCCGGCCGTGCACCGAGTACATCAGGCTCGACGTCGCGCGGAACTCCGGGTGCAGCATCACGGCCCGCACCCGCACCAGCTCGGCCTCGGTCATCCCGGTGGCCAGCAGCCGGTCCCACAGGTGGTCGAGGCGGTGCACCAGCAACCGCAGGTCGGCGGAACCCCGGTGCCGCAACTGCACGTGCGGCCTCGGGTCGACGTCGACCAGACCGGCCCGGCGCATCGCCAGCGGAACCCGGCGTCCCCACTCCTCGTCCACCCCGGCGGAGCGCATCACCGCGGCCTTCGCGGCGAGGAACTTCTCGTAGAGGAGTGCGGACTCCTCGTCGGCGGCGAGCAGCAGCGGCTCGTAGGAGGTGTCGAACTCGTCGATCTGCAACCAGCCGCCCGGTTTCAGCGAGCGCACCAGCTTGGCCAGCACCGACTGCCGCTGGGGCAGGTGCCGCAGCACCAGCCGGGCCACCACCAGGTCGAAGCTCTCCTCAGGCAGCGGATCGGTCACCACGTCGTGCTCGCGCACCAGCAGGTTCCCGCGCGACTCCAGCATCGGCTGCAGGTCGGTCGTCAGCACGCTGCCCGTGGGCGCTACCCGATTCGCCAGCCACACCGAGACGTCGCCCGCGCCCGCCCCCACTTCGAGGCAGTGCCACCCGGCACCGACTCCGGTCTTGGCCAGCCGCGCCAAGGTGAGCGGATCGTGCGCCGCGCTCAGGCAGCGGTGCCAGTCCTCCTCGTGCGCGTGCCGAACGTCGAACACGTAGGCGCCGGTCACCACCGCCCCCTTCTCCCTCGTCGAAGCCGTTTCACGGGTGGTCGCCGGCGGCGAAGCCCCGGCACGCGGCCGATTCCCAGCGGTTCCCTCGCGGGGACGGCGATCTCGCGCGGAGCAGCCGCTCGACAGATCGGTCCCGCAGCGGGGGAACCGCTGGGGCACCGCTACCCGACCCCCTGCGTCACCCCCGGACGGATCTAGGTCCAACGACCCGATCCAGGCTGGTCAGTGTCACCCGTCAGCTGTTCGAGCAGCAGTGCTCGCCGCACCTTGCCGGTGCCGGTGCGCGGGACCTGATCCCAGGTCAGCAGTACCGGTTCCTGCATCGTCGGCAGCCCGCGGATCGCCCGGCGCCACGCACCGGCAGGGAGCGCGCCGTCGGCGGTCACCACCACCGGCAGCGGCTGCTCACCCGGCCGCCCGAGCACCACGCACTCCTGCGCCTGGGCGATCCGGTCCTCCAGGACGTCCTCGGTCTCCAGGCAGCTCAGCTGCGGGGTCCGGTCCACTTCGCGGTCCAGCAACGAGATGTGGCCGTCGCGGTGGTGCACGCCGATGTCGCCGGTGTTCCACCACGGGCCGCGCCGCTTCGCCTCCCAGCGCTCGGATTCGCCGGGGTAGTCCAAGCAGCGCGCGGCGGTGCGCGCGAGCACCAGGCCGGGGTCGCCGCGCCGAACCGGTTCGAAGGTGTCCGGGTCCACCACGCGCAGCCGGGTCCGCCCCGGCACCGGCCAGCCCAGGTGCCGCGCGGAGGAGCTCTTCGCGCCGTTGAGCGAGCGGCGGGTGTGGAAGCGGAAGGTCAGCGGCCCGGTCTCCGTCTGCCCCCACCCTTGCATCCACAGCGGACTCCGGTGGGCGGAGGCGTTCAGGAAGGTGCGGACGGTGGGCGGGTGCACCGCGTCGTAGGTGCTGATGAACAGCCGCACCCGGCGGAACGGGTTGTCCAGCCGCTCGGTCAGCGGCCGGAACCCCACGTACGTGGCGGGCAGCGCCTCCACGATCGTCGGCGGGTGAGCCCGCAGCACCGGATCGGCCAGGTCCGGTTCCGGTCGGCTGAGGACGACCAGGTCCCGTGGCGCCATGCTCAGCGCCACCGCCGTCCAGCAGAACGTCCGCCCGTGCGCGTAGGAGCTCGCGTTGACCACCGTGTCGTCCGGGCGCACCCCGATCCGCGGCATCCGGGTCGATTCGAACCGGGCCAGCTGCCCGATGATCGTGCGGGTGGAGTGCACGACGAGCTTCGGCACGCCGGTCGTGCCGGAGGTGTGGTTGATCACCAGCGGTTCGTCGTCCGGGCGCAGCCGGGGCGCGGGAGCGGGCTGCCCGCGCACGTCGTCCAACGACAGCGCGCCCGGTGCGTACCCGTCGAGCAGCAAGGTGGTGCGGGCCGCGGAGACCAGGTCGAGCCCGTCCTCCGCGCAGCTCGCGGCCACCCCGCCGGAGGTGACCAGCACCGTCGCGTCCAGCCGCTTGAGCAGCTGCTCCAGCGCGGCCGTCGACAGGTGCGCCGAGAGCTGCGCGGGGATCGCGCCGATGCGCACCGCCGCGCACGCCAGCAGGTCGTAGTCCCAGTGGTTGTCCTTCACGATCGCCACCCGGTCACCCCGCCCGGCCCCGGCCGCCGCCAGCCACCCGGCCGCGGTGCGCACCAGTTCGGCCAGCTCGTCCACCGCGTACGTCGACCCGCCGTCCGGTGCGATGTCGAACGGCCGGTCCAGCCGCACCGTCGTCGCGGTGTGCCGCCGCGCGCACTCGTCGAACAGGACACCCATGTCATGCGGTTTCAACGCGTCGGCTCCTAGCCTGGGTCGGGATGCTCAGCGGTGCGCGCAGCCTGCTCAGCACGCGCGAGGCTGCGAGCGCGCCCGCGCGCACGGCGCCTTCGCTCGCGGGGCGCAACATCACCCAGTCCCCGGCGTAGTCGACGGGGCGCAGTCGGCGAGCCATGAACCGGGAGCGCAGTCCCAGCGCCGCGGGCGTGGCCTCCGGCAGGCCGTGCGGGTGGCGGTGCACGAAGTTGCGGCGGTTCGCCGCGGGCAGGTCGGGCAGGTACCGGGCCGCGGCGCCGGTGAGCCGGGCGATGATCTCCTCATCGGGCAGTCCCAGCAGGTCCGCGGTGGTCGCGGGGTTCGGCATCAGGGTCAGCAGTCCCGCTCCGGCGGGCGCCCGGTCCGGGTGCTTCTGTTGGTCGAACAGGATCGCCGAGAGCACGTCCTCCTCGGCCTGCGAGGTCAGCAGCACGTACGGCGGGGAGCCGCCGGCCGGTGCCAGCGGCCGGTCCAGCAGGCAGCTCACCTTGAGCGCGGGGGTGAACGAGCACGCGCGCAGGAACTCGCCCTCCGCCTCCGGTGCTCCCGGGTGCAACCGGGCCGCCACCGGTGCGGGCACGCACAGCAGCACCGAACGCGCGGTGACGCTCTCCGGACCGACCTGCAGCCGGGCCGAGTTCCCGGTGGAGACCACCTGGTGCACCTCCTGCCCGGTCCGGACGTCGAGCCGGTCCGCGAGCCGTCGCGCCAAGGTGTCCATGCCGCCGCGGTAGGTCCGCCAACTGGAGGCGTCACCGACGGCCAGCAGCAGCGAGAGCATCACCGCCGCCGAGGACCGCTCGGTGTCCCAGCCGAAGAAGGTGCCCGCGACCGGCTGCAGCAGGTAGTCGTGCACGTCGGGGTGGAAGCGGCGGGCGAACTCGGCGACCGTGGTGTCCGCCAGCGGGGTGCACTGCGGGTCGTCGGTGTCGAACTCGCCGCGCCGCCGCGCCAGCCACAGCTGGAACTTGGCGAGGTCGACCCTGGCCAGCGGGGAGAGCCCGGCGCCGGTGAGCAGGCCGCGCGGGTCGGCGACCCCGGCGTGCGCCCGCCCGTCCCGCCACATCGCGATCGGGCTCTTGATCAGCGGGACCTCGTGTTCGGGAATTCCCATCCGGGCCAGCAGTTCCCACGTCGCGCGGTAGCCGCGAGGGGAGAGCTGCTCGGCCCCGGCGTCGATCGTGTATCCGTCGACCCGAACGCTCGCGGTCCGGCCGCCGACGTGGTCGGAGGACTCGTACACGCGGACGTCGAGCCCGGAGCGGGAGAGCTCGGTCGCGGCGGCGAGCCCGGCCATGCCCGCTCCCACCACCGCGACGTCCAGTTCGGTGCTCATCGGGCGAGCCCCCCGGCGAGTCCGAGGGTGATCAGCAGGTTCGCCACGACCAGCAGCAGCACGTACGTCCGGTGCACGCGGAATCCGAGCCTGCGCGCGCGCATGATGTCGTGCGCCCGGAAACCGAGGTGGTACTGCCGGGCGCGCAGCGCGCTCGCCGGCAGCAGCAGCACCACGAACCACCACGGCGCCACCCCGGTGAGCGAGGCACCGAGCACCAGCAGGAACTCGCCGAGCGACAACGCGCCGATGAACAGGGCGTTGCCGCGCGCGGTGGTCAGCGCGGCCACGGTCGGGCGGCCGACGCCCCGGTCGCCTTCGACGTCGTTGGTGTTGGAGTACACCCCGAACATCAGCGGCCCGAGGCCGAACAGCACCGCCTGCACCAGCAGGAAGCCGGAGAACTCGCCGGTGGCCAGCCCGTACGGGGCGAGCACCAGGACCGTGCCCAGCGCGACCAGGAACGCCTCCTGGAAGCCGTGGTAGCTGAGCTTGAGCCCGTAGGAGTACTGCAAGGCGATCGCGAAGGTCACCGCGATCACCACGATCGTCCACATAGGACGATGCGGGGCGAGCGCGACGGCCCCGCCCCACAGCAGCGCCCCGGCGCCCGCCGCGGCCCAACCGAACCGCAGCGCCTCCCGCTCGGTGAGCGTGCCCGCGACCAGCGGCTTGCGCAGCTTCTTGCGCAGCGGGTCGTTCGGCCCGTAGTTGGCGATGTCGCTGCCATCGCGGAATCCGGTCACGTCGTCGAACGAGACCAGCGCGACGAGCGTGCACACCTCACCGAGCAGGAACAGCAGCAGCATCGGCAGCGAACCGGCCCCGACCGCGGCCAGCGGCAGCACGGCGGCGGCCACCACCAGGATGCTCAGGTAGTAGTCGTAGACGTCGAGCTTGCCCAGTCGCGCGTAGCTGCGGGCCTTGCTCTCCGGGCTCCTGGCGTCGAGATGCCTCGGTGCGGCGTGCAGTTCGCTGGTCATCGTGTCGGGGCGCTCCTCGTTCAGCATGCGGGGACGCCCGGCGCCGTGGCGCGCGGGCGGTGGCGGACGAACTCGCGGACGGCATCGGCGATCCGGGTGACCTCGGAGTCCGTCAGGTGCGGGTAGATCGGCAGGGCCAGGATGCGGGCGCTGGCGTGCTCGGCGTTCGGCCAGCGCTCGTCCGCCGGGGCGTAGGGCAGGAACGCCGCCTGGTACGGCAGGGCGAGCGGGTAGTACACGTGCGAGCCGATGCCGTGCTCCGCGAGGTACTCCCGCAGCACGTCGCGCTCCTCGGCGAGCACGCTGTAGACGTAGTGGCAGCGGCCGTTGCGGCCCGGCGGGGGCGCGAGGACGCCGTGCTCGGCGAGAGGGGCGAACCGCTCGGTGTAGTGCTCGGCGATCTGGGCCCGCCGTTCGAGCCGGGCGGGGAAGCCCGCGTACCGGTAGCGCTGGAACGCGGCCTGGATCTCGTCGAACCTGCTGTTGGTGCCGACGGCCTGGTGCACGAAGCGTTCCTGCTGCCCGTGGTTGCGCAGCATGCGCAGCCGTCGGCCCAGCGCCGGGTCGCGGGTCACCACGGCGCCGCCTTCACCCGGCATGCCGAACGACTTGACCTGGACGAACGAGTACACGCCGGCTTCGCCCCACAGCCCGGCGGCAGTGCCGTTGAGCACGGCTCCTTGCGCCACCGCGGAGTCCTCGATCAGCCGCAGGTCGTGGCTCGCGGCCAGCTCGGTGAACTTGGGCATGTCGGCCATGATCGAGAACATGTGCGCGGGCATGATCGCCTTGGTGCGGTGGGTGGTGCGCCGCCGCGCCGACTCCGGGTCCAGCACGAGGGTGCGCGGATCGATGTCGGCGAACACCGGTGTGGCCCCCACGTCCACCACCGAGGCCGCCAGCGGCGCGCAGCCGAACGCGGGCACCACGACCTCGTCGCCGGGGCCGATGTCCATCGCGCGCAGCACCAGCCCGAGCGCGGAGGTGGCGCTGCCGCAGGCGACCACGTCGGCCGCACCGAGATCGTCGCGCAGCATTTCCTCGAAATCCCGAGTGTGCTCACCCAGGATGAACTTCTGTCGGGGATCTCGACCGATGTCCTGGATCACGTCCAACATGACCTTGCGATCGTGTTCGAACAGATCCGGTGGGAAGAACGGAATCTCGGAACGCATCACGCGCACCTCCCGGAAAAGAACGCGCGCACCGCGGAGCACACCCGATCGAGTTGTCCGAGGGTGAGGTCCGGGTACAGCGGAAGGGCCACCGCGCGTTCCGCCGCCGCTTCCGCGCGGGGCAGCACGGCGCCCGCGGAATCCAGCCCGCGGAAGCACGGCTGCCGGTGCAGGGGAATGGGGTAGTAGGTTTCGGTGCCGATTTCCGCGCGGGCCAACCATTCGACGAGTTCGTCGCGGCGTTCGACCTCGATCAGGTAGACGTAGAACACGCTCACCGACCCCGGCCCGCGATCGACGACTTCCGGCAGCCGCACGATCCCGGGGGTGCCGGCGAGGCGCTCCCGGTAGGCCTCCGCCAGCTGCGCGCGCCGGGCGATCTCCTGGTCCAGGCCGGGCAGCTTCGCGAGCAGGACCGCGGCCTGGATGTCGTCCATCTTGCTGTTGGTGCCCGGCCGCGCGGTCTCGGTGGAGATGCCGGGGAAGTGGTCCAGGGTGTGGCCGAACCGCCCGTGGTGGCGCAGCCCGGACACGACTTCGGCCACCCGCGGATCATCGGTGATCACGGCCCCGGCGTCGCCGATCGCGCCGAGCGTCTTGGTGGGGAAGAACGAGAGCACGCCACCCGTCCCGTGCAGGCCGGCGTGCACCCCGACCTGGCGCATCCCGATCGCCTCGGCGCTGTCCTCCAGCACCGTCAGCCCCCGCCGGGCGGCCACCCGGGACAGCGCGCTCATGTCGGCCATCTGGCTGAACAGGTGCGTCGGCATCACGAACCTGGTCCGCGGGCCCGCGACCCGGTCGACCTCGGCCGGGTCCAGCGCGTAGGTCACCGGGTCGACGTCGGCGAACACCGGTGTTCCGCCCGCGAGCACCACCGAGCTCGCGGTGGCGATGAAGGAGTAGGCCGGGACGATGACCTCGTCACCGGGCCGGAGGCCGAGCGCGCGCAGCAGCAGGACCAGCGCGTCGGTGCCGCTGTTGACGCCGATCGCGTACCGGGCTCCGGTGTAGTCGGCGATGCCCCGCTCGAGCTCGCCGACCTGCTTGCCGTGGGAGAACTTGCCGTTGTCGAAGACCTCTTCGACGCGAGCGCTGATGTCCGGCCAGAGCCGGTCGAAAGTGCGGGCTTGCGAGAAGAATGGAACGGGCGCGGAAGTGTCCGGCAGGCTCGATAATTCCCGCGCCCCGGCGTCGTTCGCACCGCGGGACACGATGGTCAACTCCTGGATAATGGGGTGAGGTATTCGGCTGGTGAACCTAGCTCAACGTCGTCTCAGCCCGGAAGCCCGTCGCGGGATCGCGAGCGTTTTTCATCCTTTTCGGTGATCATCGGATCGGAGTCTCCGGACCCGGTTTCGGGCGGGTTCGGCGAAATCGCTACTCTGCGGTTCGGCAAGCCGGACTCGTTCGCAGAAGACCATTCCGGTTCCCGGGCGATCCATTGCTCGAATCCGCCCGGTTTCCGTCCTCAGAGGACCGCATCGCGACGGTTCCGCCGAACGGTGCGTCGTCCGCGAGAACCACGGAGAAAACAGACTCGCCGCGGAAATGCCACCGCAGAAGACCCACAGATCAACGGAGCACGATGCTGCATTCACTCGTGGTCGGGCTAGGGCGCGCCGGGGCAGGGCTGCACCTGCGCGTCCTGGCGCAGGCACGGGAACTCGACCGCGACCTGTTCCGGCCGGGCGCGATCATCGCCTGCGACCCGGAGCCCCGCGCCCGGCGCGCCCTGGCCGGGGTGACCGTGGCGGAGTCGGTGCGCGCCGCCGCCGAACTCGTGCCGCCGGCGCGCACCGTGGTCCACCTGTGCACGCCACCCCTCGACCGGCCCGCGCTGCTCGGGGAGCTCGCCGAACTCGGCTTCCGCCAGGTCATCGTGGAGAAACCGCTCGCACCGGACCTCGCGGAACTGGCGGAGATCAACCGGATCCGGACCGAGCACGGCATGCGGCTGGCGGTGGTCGCGCACTGGCTGGACGCCGAGCTCACCCGCAGGATCGCCGAGCTCGTCGACGGGCGGACACTGGGGGAACTGCGGTCCATCTCGTTCCACCAGCACAAACCGCGCTTCACGCACTCGACCTCGACCCAGGGGCACCCGACGGCGTTCGACGTGGAGGTCCCGCACGCGCTCGGCGTGGCCCTGCGGCTGGCGGGCTCCGCCGAACTGCTCGACGCGGAGTGCACCGACATGCGCTTCGAGGATCGCGTGCTGCCCGGCATGGGGGGCGCTCGGCTCGCCTTGCGCCACCACCAGGGCGTGCGCACCGACATCGTCTCCGACCTGACCGCACCCGTGCGGGAACGCCGCGTCGCGCTCGAATTCGAGCGCGGGACGGCGATCGGGAACTACCCGCTCAGCGACCAGGACCACCACGCGCAGCTGAGCGTGCACGGACCGGACGAGCAGTGGTCGGTGTTCCCCGACGACGCGCTCACCGAGTTCACGCTGCGCACCTACCGCCGGTTCCACGCCATCGGACCGGTCGCCGACCCCGCCGCCGACGAGCGCTTCGCGCTGCAGTGCGAGGTGATCCGCCTGCTGTGGTCGGCGAAACAGCACTGCCGGAACCTGACCGGCCTCGTTCGACAGTGGAGGAGGACTCCAGATCATGCAGGGTGACCTGCGGCCCGCGCTCGCCGCAATCGGCGACGAAGCCGCCGTGGACCTCACCGGGCAGCTCGCCGCGATTCGCAGGCTCGGCTGGCCCGGCATCGAACTGCGCGCCGTGGACGGCGTCGCGCTGGCGGACCTGTCCGCGCCCGACCTGCGGCGCACGGTTCGCCAGGTGACGTCCACCGGCCTCGACGTGGTGTGCCTGGCCTCCCGGATCGGCAACTGGGCGCGCCCGATCACCGCCCCTTTCGACGCGGACCTGCGCGAACTCGACGTGCTCGCCGGGCAGTGCGGTGCGTTCGGCACCCGCTTCGTGCGGATCATGTCCTACCCGAACGACGGGCTCGACGAAGCCGAGTGGGGCGCCCGCGCGCGGGAACGCGTCGCGCGGCTCGCGGAACGCGCCACCGAGCACGGCATCACGCTGCTGCACGAGAACTGCGCGGGCTGGGCCGCCGCCGACCCCGACCGCGCGCTGCGGTTGCTGGCGGAGGCCCCGTCGCTGCGGCTGCTGTTCGACACGGGAAACGGGGTCGACCACGGCTACGACGCGCTCGAGCTGCTGCGCCCGCTCGCCGGGCACGTCGCGCACGTGCACGTCAAGGACGCGACCGGCGCTCCCGGCGCGGCCACCTACGTGCGGCCGGGGGAAGGCGACGCGCGGGTCGCCGACTGCTTGCGGCTGCTGCTGAACTCCGGGTACGCGGGCAGCTTCTCACTGGAACCGCACCTGGTGGCCCGCCCGCACGACGGCGAGCAGGCCGACGCCTCCGCCGCCGACCGGTTCGTCGACGCGGGCCGGGAGCTGGAGCGGATGCTGGGGGAGCTGCTCGCGCCGTACGCGGCCGGGACGTCGGCACGCGGCCGGTCCTGATGTCCGCCGCCGACCCGTTCGGCGCAGCGGACCGGGAGCTGCTGCGGGACCTGCTGCTGCTGCCGACGGTGAACCCGCTGGAATCGGCGGAGCCGCCCGCCCGGATGTGGCAGGCCCAGCGCGCCTACGCCCGCGCGGCGGAGTCGATCGGATTCCGCACCGTGCACCACGCGGCACCCGATCCGGCGGTCCTGGACCGCGACGACGTGCCCCGCGCCGTCCGCGACGCAGCGGGCACCGCGGACTTCCTGGCCGAGCAGCCGAACCTGGTGCTGCGGCTCGGCCCGGACCTGCCGCCGGAGCGCACGGTCATGTTCAACGCGCACCTGGACACGGTGGCCGGGATCGAACCCGTGACATGCACCGCGGAACGGATCACCGGGCGCGGGTCGATCGACGCGAAAGGTCCCGCGGTGGCGCTGCTGGCGGGCATCCGCACGGCCCTCGACGGGATCCCGGCGCTCGGGCGCGACATCGGGGTGCTGGTGCAGATCGTCTCCGGCGAGGAGGGCGGTGCGATGGGCACCTGCGGGACCCGGCCGCTGGTCGAAGCCGGATTCTTCGGGCGCCTCAACGTGTTCTGCGAACCCACCGGGTTGCGGTACCTGCCGCGAGCGACCGCCTCGATGACCGCGCGGATCCGGGTCGACGGCCGCGGTGCCATCGACGACGAACCCGCCGCCGGGCACAACGCGACGGTGCTGCTGGGCTTCCTCGCGCAGCACCTCGCGCGGCACCTCGACCCGCGGGACCGGCCAGGCCGGTGCTGCGTCGCGGGCGTGCGCACGGGCGAGCAGCACAACCGGGTCTACGGCAGCGGAAACCTGCTGCTGAACCTGTCCTACGCCACCGCGGCCGAAGGAGCCGAGGCCGAGCGCGCGCTGCGGGCGGCGGTGCGCTCCGGGCTGCGCGAGTTCACCGAAATCTTCGGGCGCACCAGGGAATTCGCCCGCACCGCCGCCCACGCCGCCGAGATCGTGCACGTCGACTGGCTCAAGCGCGGCCTGCCCTGCCTCGACGCCTCGCCCGCCTGGGCGCGGGAGCTCTTCGTCGCCGCGGGCCTCGCCCGGTGGCCGGACGAGCTGCCCGCGTTCACCTGCGACGCCATCTGGATGCACGACGTCCCGGGCACCGCCACGGTGGTGCTGGGGCCGGGTTCGCTGGAGACCAACCACGCGCACGCCGAAGGCGAATACGCCGACGTCGCCGAACTGCGGGACTTCGCCCGCGCGGTGGCGTCGTTGCTCACCGAGTTCACCGAGCGGCACCACTGGGGTGCCGGGGAGGAGACCACCTGATGACACTGCTGCCGGAGATCGCACACTCCGGGGAACGAACGATGGTGTCCCACGCGGACCTGCACGCGTTCACCGCGCGCGTGTTCGCCGGGCACGGGATACCTGATCGCCGAGCGCACCTCGCGGCCGATGCGCTGTGCTACGGCGATCTGTGCGGATTCGACTCGCACGGCCTGTTCAACCTCGCCCGGTTGTACCTGCCGCTGCTGAGGTGCGGGCGGATCGATCCCGCCGCGCAACCCCGCGTGCTGACCGACCTGGGCGCGTGCGCCGTCGTGGACGCCCGCCGCGCGCTCGGGCTGTGGGCCGCGGCCGAAGCCGCGGACTCCGCGGCGGACCGCGCCGCCGACCACGGCATCGGGATGGTGTCGGTCCGAGGCGGCACGCACTTCGGTTGCGCCGGGTTCCACGCAGCCCGCGCCGCCGCCCGCGGCATGATCGGGATCGTCGCGAGCAACTGCGGCGGCCAGCGCATCGCCCGCCCACCGCTGGGCGCGCTGACCATGCTGGGCACCAACCCGCTCAGCGTCGCCGCCCCCGCCCTCGACGACCACCCCTTCGTCCTGGACATGAGCACCACCGTCGTGCCCACCGGGAAGGTGCGCGTCGCCGCGAGCAGCGGTGAGCGCGTGCCGGCGGGCTGGCTCACCGACGACACCGGCGCCGCGGTCACCGACCCGGCGGAGTTCGACCGCGGCACCGCGCACCTGCGCTGGCTCGGCGGGGACCCGGACACCGGCTCCCACAAGGGGTTCGGGCTCGGCCTCGTCGTGGAACTGCTGTCCGCGCTGCTGCCGGGAGCCGGGCTGGGCCCCGCCCCGGAGGCGTTGCACGGCGACGGCGGACCGCACGGCCGCGACGACGACATAGGCTACTTCGTGCTGGCGATAGCCCCGGACCTGCTGCGGACCGAAGGGGAGTTCGCCGCCGACGCGCGGAGCCTGTTCGGCACGCTGCTGGACTGCCCGCCCGCCGCCGCCGGCGACGCGGTCCGCTACCCCGGCTGGCACGAGGCGGAACTGGCCGCCCGCCGCCGCCGCGACGGGGTGCCGCTGCGCCCGCGCCTGCACCGGGAACTGGTCGAACTCGGCCTGCCCGAGACCGCCGGAGGTGCGCGATGACGGAATCCGCGGCACCGCACCGCGTCGCCGTGATCGGCCTCGGCACGATCTCGAAGTACTACCTGGCCGCGATAGACGAACTCCCCGGCTGGGAACTCGCCGCCGTGTGCGACGTGCGCCGCTCGGCGCTGGCCGTGCACCGCGGGCACGTCCCCGGCTTCCTCGACCACCGGGATCTGCTCGCCACCGTCGCGCTGGACGCCGTGATCGTGGTGGTGCCCAACGACGTGCACGCGCGGATCTGCCGCGACGCGCTGCGGGCGGGCGTGCCGGTGTGCGTGGAGAAGCCCCTCGGCATCGATCTCGACGAGGCCCGCGCGCTCACCGAGCTCGCCACCGAGCGAACCCCGCTGTTCACCGCGTTCCACCGCCGCTACAACGACAACGTGCTGCGGCTGCGGGACGAACTGCGCGGGCACGGCCCGATCGAATCGCTGGTGGTGCGCTACCTGGAGCGCATCGAGGAGCACATCGGTGGCGACACGTGGTACCTCGACCCGGACCGTTGCGGCGGTGGCTGCGTCGCCGACAACGGGCCGAACGCCTTCGACCTGGTGCGGTTGTTCCTCGGTGACGTCGAATCGGCGGGAGTGACCGTCGGCAGGGACGAGAGCGGGATCGACCGGCAGGCCGTGCTCGGGCTGCGGTCCGCCACCGGTGTGCCCGCCGTCGTCGAACTCGACTGGTCCCACCCGGGCGAGACCAAGGACGTCGAGGTCCGCTGCGCCGACGGCACCGTCCACCGCGCGGACATGCTGCACGGGCATCGCGGGTTCAAGGCCTCGCTGTGGCACGAGTACGTCGGGATCCTGGCGGACTTCGCGACCGTCCTCGATGCGGGCGGCGCGGACGCGGCCCGGCGGCCCGACGGCGGGCTCGCCGCGCTGGAACTGGTCGACGCGGTCTACCGCACCGAATTCCTCGACACCGCACCGGAATGGGAGGGCCTGGCATGAACCCGCACGAAGACGGGCGCAAGCGCGGCCTGCGGGCCACCGTCGTGAAGGTGCTCCGGCACCGCCGGGAGGACCGGGGCATGTCCCTCGAACCGCACCCGAGCCGCTGCATCCGGGCGGGCGAGGTGCACGAGCTCGTCACCACCGACCACCGCGACACCGCCACCGGGGCCCGCATCGACCGGGTCGGGTTCCTCGGCTTCGCCGAGTTCGGCAGCGCCGGGGTGCTCGACCGCGGCGACGAACTCCGGATCGGCGAGCGGCTGGTGGGCACCGTGCTCGGCTTCGACGCCTGCCACTACCCGAACCACTACAACATCCTCGTGCGGACCTCGATCCCCTGCACCGGCGAGGAGATCGGCCTGGAACCGGAAACGAAGCTCGCCTTCGACCAGGCGTCCGCCCGCGGCTGAGGCGGCACGGCCCGGTTCTGCGAACGGCTGAGCGGCCGGTGACCTCCTGAGTGATGGTCACCGGCCGTTCGTTCGCCGGGATGGATCAGCCCAGCAGTTCGACGTCCAGACGACCGAAGTGGAAGTCGCGCACGGCGGCGAGCAGCTCGTCCACGGTGAGCTCACCGTTGGCGTCGGTGTCCACGTTGACGAACGCCTCCGCGGCCTGCGAGCGGTCGACGCCGACGGCGGTGAGCCAGGAGGCGAACTCCGCGGCGTCGATCTTGCCGTCGTCGTTCTTGTCGCACAGGCCGACGATGCTGCGCACCAGCGGGCCGAGCACGCGGTTGAACTGCTCCTCGCCGTCCTCGAAGATGAGCTTCTGGGTGACGCGGACGAACTCGTCCTCCGACAGCGAACCGCCGGCCGTCGTCCCGGCCTCGCCGGCCAGGTACTCGAACATGCCGGTGAGCGCGTCCTGGACCGACTGGGCTTCGGCGCCGTCGGTGTTCTTGCCGAAGGCCTGGACGATCTGCACGGCTTCCTTCTCGAAGTCCGAGCGCTCCAGACGGCCGCTGCCGTCCAAGTCCCACTTGGCGAAGCGCTTGCGCAGGCGTTCGTTAGCGATAGCCGCGGTCATGGCCATCCTCCTTGATGTTTCGTTGGCGGAAACGGTGCTCCGCCCGCACCCGCGCGAACGGGAGCGGACGGCCCGCGCGGGGACTCGGCCTCGCGCAAGATCGATTCCGGTGCGCCGGGCACGTCGACGCACCGGGTGGGGGTGTTCAGAGCAGCGTCACCGAGCCACCGGCGGATTTCCCGCGGGTGTCCAGCAGCGCGCAGCCGGTGCTGGAGATCTCGACGAGGTCGTAGCAGGAGTGGTCCTGCAGCAGGACGACGAGATCCGCATCGGACAACGCCTCTGGGAGCGGGTGCTCCTTGCGGATCGCACGACCGTCCACTTCGAACTCGGCGACCTCCGGGTCGTGGAACGAGACCCGGGCGCCGCGGGCGAGCAGTTCGCGGGCGATCGGGTACGCGGGCGACTCGCGGGTGTCGGCCACGTCGGGCTTGTAGGCCACGCCCAGCAGCAGGACCCGCGATCCCGCGAGTGCCGCGCCCCGCTCGGCGAGCAGCTCGGCGGCCCGCAGCACCACGTGCGAGGGCATCCGCTCGTTCACCGCGCGCGCGGCGGACAACGTGTCGAAGGTGAATCCCGCGCTGCGCGCCTTGCTCTCCAGGTAGCGCGGGTCGATCGGGATGCAGTGGCCGCCGACGCCGGGGCCGGGCTGGAACGGCGCGAACCCGAAGGGCTTGGTGCCCGCGCAGTGCAGCACGTCCCACACGTCGATGCCCATCCGGTCGCAGAACAGCGCGACCTCGTTCACCAGCGCGATGTTCACGTACCGGTAGCTGTTCTCCAGGAGCTTCGCCATCTCGGCCTCCCTGGTGCCGCGGGAGACCACCAGGGATTCGACGAACCGGCCGTAGAAGGCGACCCCGTACTTGGCGCACAGCGGGGTGCAGCCACTGATGATCTTCGGGGTGTTGTGCATCGAGAACCGCTCGTTGCCCGGGTCGATCCGCTCCGGCGAGTACACCAGGTGGAAGTCCTCGCCGACCCGCAGTCCGCTGCCCCGTTCCAGGATCGGCCGCACCACCTCCTCGGTGGTGCCGGGGTGGCTGGTGGACTCCAGGACGACCAGGGTTCCGGCGCGCAGGTGGGTGGCGACGGTCCCGGCCGCGGCCCGCACGGCGCTGAGATCCGGGTCGCCGGAGGCGGACAGGCCCGTGGGCACGCACAGCACGACGGTGTCCGACGTGGCCAGCACCGCCGAATCGGTGGTCGCGGTGAACCCGGCGGCGACCATCTCGGCCACGGTCGCCTCCGGCACGTCCCCGACGTGGGACCGGCCCGCGTTCAACCCGGCCACGACCTCGCCGGACACGTCCAGCCCGACCGTGGTCAGCCCGGCGGCGCAGGCGGCGGACGCCAGCGGTAGGCCGACGTAGCCGAGCCCGACCACCACGAGATCAACAGACATCATCCGACTCCTCGCCCGATGCTGGTTCCGGTTCTGCGGGGACGGCCGGTTCAGGCGTGGAAGCTGCCGGTGCCCGGCGGCACGTGCGCTCCGTGCCCGGGGGCGACGACGAGGGATCCCGTCGCGCAGAACGGGTCGGCGTAGATGCGAACGGCCTCGTCCGTTTCGTTGATCAGCACGTGCGCGGTGGACGGGGCCTGGTGGCACCCGCTCGGCGCGTCGTAGGTCGTCACCGGCTCGAACTCGGTGCTGAAGATCAGGACCTGCCCGGTGGAGGCCGCGCTCGCGGTGGCAGCGGGGAAGCCTGCGGCGAGGATCGCGGCCGTCGCGGCGACCAGTGGACGTGCGTTCAAGCGCATGCTGCCATTCCTGTTCTGCGTGGGGTGAATTCCCGCCGGGGGTACCGGGATCGGGGAGTTTCGAGCGGTTCCGGCGCGAGCACGTCGCCGCGGCCCGGATGGCGGGTCACCGGCCGACTCGGGTGGCCGATGACAGCGCGCCGACGCTGACCATCATCACGAGCACTCCGAGGACCGCGATGAATCCGGCGGTCCGGGCGGGTGATTCGCGCGGCCCGCCGGAATCCGCGAGTTCCACGCGGGTCTCGTCGAGCGGTGGCGGAATCGGCCGTGCCGCCGGTGACGACCGTTCGGCGGGAGGGGGCGGTTCGGCGGGAGGCGGCGCTGCGGGGAGTGCAGGCACGACCAGCAGTGCGTCGGCGTCGGCGACCTCGCCCGCCAGCGACCGGGCGGAGACCGCGAGGCTCACCGTCTCGCCGGGACGTGCCTCGCAGGTGTAGGTGACCGAGCGACCCGGTTCCAGCGTGCCGAGCGCGCGTCGGCAGGCCGGTGGTTCACCGGTGACCTCGACTCCCAGCAGCGGAACGGTCGAGGTGTTGCGCACTCGTACCGGCACCGATCCCGCGCGGGCGGGCAGGATCTCCAGCGCGACCGACGGCCGTTCCGGTGCGGGTGGGTCGGGGGCGGGCGGCGGTTCGGCGATCTCCGCGGTGGCGCGCTCGACGACCGGCAGGCCGCCGTGGCTGATGCCGACCGCGCGCGCCGACACCCGGCCGTGGGCGGGCGCCGTGCCGGAGCACGAGGCCGTCCGCGTCGATCCTGGCCGGAGGTGGCCGAGGACTTCGTGGCAGGGCCCGGAATCCAGGGTCACGACGACGCCGGCGAGCATGGTGTCGCCGGTGTTGCCGACGACGGCGGTCTGCGTGATCGGGTCGCCGGGCCGCGCGGCGGCGGGCTCGATTCCGGTGCGCAGGGACAGCGAGGGGTGCTCGATCGGCCACCCGATCCCGTGCCCTTCGGGCGGGGGTGCGGGGG
>NZ_JAPFGB010000030.1 GCF_026241095.1 Saccharopolyspora sp. NFXS83
GCGAGGAAGCCGCTGAGGTTCCGCCACCCGCCCCCAAAGCAAAAAGACCCCGACCCCCGCAGACGTGCGGACCCCCGGCCCGGTTCGGGGCAGGGCCGGGGGAGCCGCGCCCCGTGCGGTGTCCACCGCACGGGGCAGGAGTGGGTGGCCGGTTCGGGGTCGCACCGTGAGGCGGTCCGTAGGTCATCCGGGCCGCCCGCCACCAACTCCTATAAACGAGAATGCCGGGTCTAGCTTCTGGTCGAAGCCGTGCGATTACCCGAGTACTACCTAGCCCGTCCGAGTGATCAGGACGCGCAGGATCAGGGATGGTCGGTCGCGCGGTCGGCCTCGCGGCGGGCGGCGGCGAGCTTGGCTCGGCGCCTGCGCAGCACGGCGAACGCGCCGGCGACGACGATGCCCGCGACGGCGAGCAGGGTCAGCGGTCCGCCGACGGTGCCGTACATGGGGGAGGACGGTTCGTCCACGTCGGCCGCGGCCTGCGGTTCCGGTTCGTGCTCGGCCTCCGACGTCGGCGACGGCTCGGTCACCAGCTCGCCCACCGCGGCGTCGCGCGGCAGCGAGAACCCGTAGTCGAGCAGGTGCATCGTGTGCTGGGACTGCTTGACGGGCTTGTTCTCCCCGCGCATCAGCACCGCGACGAGCCGCCTGCCGTCGCGTTCGGCGGCGGCGATGAAGGTGTGCCGCGCGTCGTCGGTGAAGCCGGTCTTGCCGCCCAGCGCTCCCGGGTAGTTCCACAGCACGGCGTTGTCGCTCTCCACCGGGATCGGTGGTTCACCCGGTTTGCCGGGCAGCTGGATCTCCCGGGTCGCCTCGGCGCTCGCGAACTCGGGGTGGCGCATCGCGGTCCGGAAGATCAGCGCCAGGTCGTAGGCGGAGGTGCTCATGCCCGGACCGTCCAAACCGGATGGTGTGGCGGTGCGGGTGTCGTGCGCGCCGATCTCGGCGGCGAGCGCGTTCATCTTGTGGACGGTCTCCTCGACGCCGCCGAGCTTCATCGCGAGCGCGTGCGCGGCGTCGTTGCCGGACTGCATGATCAGCCCGGCCAGCACCTGCCGCACGGTGTAGACGACGCCGGGTTCGAGCCCCACCCGGCTGCCTTCCTGGTCGGCGTCGGCCTGGGTGGCGATGATCCGGTCGTCCAGGGCGAGTTCCCGGATCGTCACCAGCGCGGTGAGCACCTTGATCGTGGAGGCAGGTCGGTGCCGCGCGTGCGGATCGCGCGCCGCCACGACCTGCCCGGTGTCCAGGTCGGCGAGCACCCAGGACTGGGCGGCGACCGGGTCGATCGGCGCGGGCGGAACGCCGGGCGGCCGGACTTCCCCGCATTCGGCGAGCCGCGGGCCGCCGACGGGTTCGTCGGGGATCGGCAGCGGTTCCGGGGCGGGCACGCCCGGCGGCGGCACCTCGGAGGTGTCCACGGCCGCCGGTGGCGCGGCGGCGTTCGGGCAACCGCCGCCCGGTGCCGCGGGGGCGGCCGTCGCGGTCAGCGGCACGGGCCCCAGCAGCAGGAGCGCGGCGCATCCCGCGACGGCGAGCCGCAGGCCCGTCGAGCTCGGCCGGTGGTCCGAAGGCGATCTGCGCCGATCCGCGAACGATCCCGCTTCCGAGGCATTCGGCAGGAATGCCGGATTCCTCGGCTGAGACGGGGTTGTGCGGACCGGGGCGACCGGGCGGTGAGCTCTCACGGGCACGAGCTCAGGCTAGCGAACGCGGCGGCGCGATGATCCCCGGTCCGCGGAGATCATCACGAGCCGCCCCGGCGGAGCCACCGCCCGGCGGACCACCGGGCCGCGCCGGGAGACCTGGCCCACCTGCGGGCCGGGGCGCTCGAGCCTGCCACCAGGGCAGGGTGATACTGGGCCGCGTGACGTTCTCCCGCCGTACCGCCCTGTTCCTGCTCGCTTTCGGCGTCTGGTCCTGGTTGTTGTGGCCGACCTTCTTCCGCAACATCTGGATCAGCGAGAACTCCTGGCAGGCGGGCGCGCCCACGCCGTTCCTCTACGTGCACTTCGCGATCGCCGCGGTGTCGCTGGTGCTCGGCACCGCCATCGGCGTGCTCGGCTGGCGGGCGTTCCGCGCGACCCGCGGCTGAACGGTTCGCGCGCGGTCAGCCCGCCCGCGGTTCGCCGCGCAGCGCGGCGAGCGTCAGCACGTCCCCGCCGACCCCCCAGCCGCCGTCGGCGACGTCCTCCACGAGCACGAGGGTGGTGGCGCGGGCCCGTTCGCCGTAGATCTCGGCGTACAGGTCGGTGACGCGGTGCACGAGCCGTTCCTTCTGCTCGGCGTCGAGCGATCCGGCGGGCACCTTCAGGTTCGCGAACGGCATGGTCTTCTCCTCCGGTCCGTGGATCACTCGCCGTGGGGGTCGGCGGCGTTGAGCGCGGCCACCACCTGGTCGTAGTCGCCGCGCGCCTCCCCGTAGCGGAGGAACTTCACCCGCTCGACCAGGACCTCGCGGGCTTCGGGCTGGGATTCGAGCAGCGCGACGACCTCGTCGGCGAATTCGTCGAGCGGCATCGCGTGCGGGCTCTCCTGGTGGCCGGGCAGCAGTTCGGTGCGCACGGCCGGTGGTGCGAGCTCCTGCACTCGCACGCTGGTGTCCGCCAGCTGCAGCCGCAGCGATTCGGTGAGCATGTGGATCGCGGCCTTCGACGCGTTGTAGCTGGGCGTGGCGCGCAGCGGGGTGAACGCGAGCCCGGAGGACACGGTGAGGATGGTGGCGTCCGGCCGCGTCCGCAGGTGCTCGATGAACTCGGCGATGAGCCGGATCGGGCCGAGCACGTTGGTGGCGATGACGTCTTCGGCCGAGTCGAGGAAACCGGCGGGCGCGTGCCAGTCCTCGACGCGCATGATCCCGGCCATCGGGACGAGCACGTTGAGGCCGGGGTGCCGCGCCAGCACCGCTGCGGACGCGTCGCGGATGCTCGCCGGGTCGGTGGTGTCGATCGCCGCGGTGTCGATGCCGGGGTTCTCGGCGGCGATCCGCGCGAGCAGTTCCTCGCGGCGACCGCCGATGATCACTGTGTTGCCCTTGGCCTGGAGGCGCAACGCGAGGGCGAGGCCGATGCCGCTGCTGGCGCCGGGGATGAAGATGGTGTTGCCGCTGATGTGCATGCCACGAGTCTCAGCGGGCGGCGGTGCCACGTGCAGAGACCGGTCATCGGGGGATCCGCGGTCCCTGGTCGGCGCCGTCGGCCGGGGCCATGCTGGTGGCATGGACCGCGCCGAGCTCGCCACTTTCCTGTCCCGCCGCCGGGCGGCGTTGCGCCCCGCCGACGTCGGCCTGCCACCGGGTGCGCGCAGGCGCACTCCGGGGTTGCGGCGGGAGGAGGTGGCGTCGCTGGCGGGGATGTCCACGGACTACTACACCCGGCTGGAGCAGCGCCGCGGCCCGCACCCCAGCGCGCAGCTGCTCACCGCGCTGGCCAGGGCGTTGCGGCTGACCGACGACGAGCGGGACTACCTGTTCCGCGTGGCCGGGCACAACGCCCCGACGTCGGTGGTCGCTGCGACGCACGTGGCGCCCGCGCTGCTGCGGGTGCTGGACCGGCTCGACGACACTCCGGCGCTGATCCTGTCCGCGCTGGGGGAGACGCTGGTGCAGAACCGGTTGGCGGTCGCCCTGCTCGGCGACCGCTCCGGCTACACCGGGCTGTCCCGCAGCGAGATCTACCGCTGGTTCACCGCCCCGGAGCACGAGCGCCGGATGTACCCGGAGGACGACCGGGCCCGGCAGAGCCGCGCGCAGGTCGCGAACCTGCGCACCAGCTACGGGATGATGGGCGACGCCTCCGCCGCCGGCGACCTGGTGCGGGCGTTGCACAGGGAGAGCGCGGAGTTCGCCGAGCTGTGGCAGCGCCACGAGGTCGCGAAGCGCTTCGCCGACCACAAGACGCTGCTGCACCCCGAGCTCGGCGCGATCGAGCTGGACTGCCAGGTCCTGTTCACCGAGGACCAGTCCCAGGCGCTGCTCGTGCTCACCGCCGCCCCGGGAACCGAGGGCCACGCCAAGCTGGAACTCCTGGGCGTCGTCGGCCACGAACGCTTCACCGACGCCCAGTGACCGGGGCACGATCGTGTCCGGCCCGGAGAGCGGTTCGGGACGTCGTCAGTTCGGCCGGACCCGTGGAACTCCGCCCTTGCGGCCGAGGTCGAACGTGATGCGGTAGATGTCCGGCAGGTCAAGCATCCCGCTAGTGCGCCGTTTCATCACGCCCAGCTCGATCAGCTCTTCGACCAAGCTCTCCGCACGGTGGTTGCGGGGACCGGCCGAAACCTGTTGCTTCGTTTCCTGGCGCCCCTGCTCGCTGGACTGGGCCCGCTGGTGCTCGTCAAGGAGCTTCGGGAGGTCCACTTCGCCCCAGCGCGCGGCGACGTCGGCCTGCGAGATGGGGACCTGCTTTCCCGCCAGCGGCTTGATCGTCACAGGAACCCACCTGATGTCCTCGGTCAATTCCCCTACCCGCGTCTCGGACGCGGCCTGCACGCCTTTTTTGATCGCGTCCCAGTGCAGGGCGTGCTCATATCCGGCGTGTTGAGCGCCCGAGCTCTCCCCCGCGCGGCGCAACGCTTCCAGGAAGCTGCGTGGGCTGATCTGGTCGGTGCCATCTGCGAGGTGGTTGGGCAGCCAGGTGTAGGTGTGGCCCTTCCTGTGGTTCTGCCCCATGTACGGCCCTGCGATCGCTATGAAGGTCGCGTTCTGCCTCTCGCGGTCGCCGGTCAGCGCGTCGGGCGCCACGTAGCGGTGCTGGGATTCTCGCCAGCGGCCGGTGGAGGACCGAAACACCTCGGCGTGGTCGCTTTCCGCATTGCCCAGCTGGTGGAAGAACAGCCCGTACAGGTTGGACCGGGTCCACGTGAGCTCGGCCGCGTTCGAGATGAGTTTCGAGGAGTCGGCGAAGTTGAGCGAGAGGTTGTTCAGCATGTCGGGCCGGATGAAGACCTTCGCCCGCAGGTGCCGCGTCATCATCCGGAGTTCCAGTGCGACCCGCAGGATCGCGGTGGCGAGGCGGTCTGCTTGCGACCGCTCCTGGTGGGTCCGCTCCAACGCGTCGAACATGACCAGCTCGGTGCGGCCCGCACGCTCGGCTTCTTCATCGGCGCGGGCGAGCGCTCCCGCTCTGTCCTCCGGGTTGTCCCGCACCCATTCCACCCGTGCCGACCACTTCGGGAGAGCTCGGACCTCCGGCACCTCCAGTGCTTGCAAGACGACCGCGTACCAGATGTCCCTCGGTTCTGCTCCGCGATCGAGCATCGCCCGGATGGTGTCCGCGTCCGGGTATCGGGCAGGCAGCAGTGCCGCCCCGTGCCCGGGGTGGGGAACGATCCGGCGCAGCTGGGGGAGGCGGTACTCCTCGGCCGCCAGTTCGCGCAGCTGGTCCTTCTGCAACGCTTGGAACCACACCGACTTCCCGACTCCGCGCCCGCCCCTGACGATGGTCACGTCCGGATCCAGCGACAGGCGGTGGCTGGATGGGGTGAACAGCGTGCGCGGATCGATCGGACTGGTGTCTGCGTCCACTGTGGAGGGAATTGCCGCCAGGAGTTCCCGGTACTGGTGAGGGGTGAGGCTCATGCCTGCTCTTCCACGGCGAGGTCGCCTGCTTCGCGGAGGAACCGCTCGTAGGCGGCCTTGACGAACGGTTGATCGTGCCAGTCCGGGGCTCCGGCGTGGTCGACCCCGATGAGATCGTTGCTGAACAAGATCGGGAGCGGGAAATGCGGAGCATCCCGATCATCGGGACCGTAGTTGAACGCACCTTCGTCATCCGGGTACGCGTCGTCGTACAAGGTCTCCGCGAAGCACTGCTGGGCGTGGTCTTGGAAGCGTTCCAGCCGTTCCGGCGCCGACGCTGACGGAACCATGGCCGCAACCATCCGCAACCGTTTGCGGATGTCGTCGCGGAGCTCTGCCGGGAGCTGACGCCACTGGTCGAACAGCATCCGGTACCCGGCCCAGGTGTGCGGGTTGTCGTTCGCGAACAGCAGGCTCAGGCTGCTGAGCCGCGTGATCGCGATCGCAGCGATGTCGTGCACTCCGGCCCGGCTGTCCAGGAGGACCACGTCCGGTTCCCGGCTGCGCTCGGCGACCTGCCGTTCGGCCGCGCTGAGCGCGGATTCGAGGCGGTCGGCCAAGGTGCGCGGCGCACCGTTGTCGGCGTCGGGGAGCTCGGCGTACACCCGGTTGAGCTTGGCCAGGTAGTCGCGCTGGTACACGCCCCCGGGTTCCCGGCCGTCGGCGGCCAGCAACCACACTTCGCCGTTGCCGGGCGGCCTGATCACTTCGCTGCGGCTGACCAGGTCGAGCCCGGCCTCGTTGCCCACTGCGGATTCCACGAGGTGGTCGACGAGCCCGTGCGCGGAACGGTTGTCCGGTTGTTGCAGAAGTTCGCCGACACCGGGTGATTCCAGGTCCAGGTCCGCGACCAGGACGCACAGCCCCCGCTCAGCGAGGCTCTTCGCCAGCATGAAGGTCGCGGTCGAGCGGCCGACACCGCCTTTGAAGGCGTAAAGGGTGATTCGGCGAAGTGGCGGTGTCAGGCTCGGGCGTGCCCAGTCGGCGCCGACCACGGTTCGTTCGAGCACGGCGAACCGACCGGAGCCGGTATCGCGGTCCCGGGCGTGCCGAACGATCAGGTCAGGGGAGGTCAGCACTGCCTCCGGAACGAACAGCTCGGACGCGCGCAGCACCGGAGGCCGGGAGCCGAAAGGCCCAGCCGCGATCCGGATCTCGTCCTCCAGGCCGGCCGGGATCTCCTCGCCGCCGGTGTCGTCGAGCACCAGCGTGAGGCGCCCGGTGAGGTCTCGGATCAGCACGGTGTCGAGGCCGGACATCGACGTGTTCTCGGCGACCTGGCACGCGTTCGCCCACGCTTCGTCGAAGCGGATCGTCGTCACGGGAGTGCTCCGTAGATCTGCGCCTGTTGGTGGAACGAGAGTATCTTCCGCGCCTCATCGAGGTGGGTATCAGCGCGGCGGGCGTCGATGTGCGAGCCGTCCGAATAGCGCTCAGCGACATCCCAGCGCAGGAAGGGATTGGTCCCGGTGATCACTTGGTGGAAGGTGCTGCCGGTCCGCCCGGAGGAGATCAATCCCAATTCCCGCCACAAACCCGGTAAGTGGCCGTAACGGGAGTCCGAGTGCTGTGGATGCGTTGGTCTTCCCCTGCGGACGACACCACCGAGGTGCCCGACGAGGATCGCCTTCAACGCACATTCGGCCGCGACGCCGGCGAGGTGATCGGCGTTCGCGAACCGTTGTTCCTCCCGCAACAGCTGGGCATCCCGGTAATGACGATCTGCCGCGTCCGCGAAGCGGGTGGTGTCCGGTGGCTCGAGCACGATCACAGCATACGCATGGTCGTCACGCAGAGTGGTTTCACTTGGAGGCGAAACGGCGCCCGCCTCCGGTGGAAGCGGGCGCCGTCGTAGTGCCGCGGGTCAGCGGCGGCGGAACATCAAGGCTCGCTTGACCTCTTGGATCGCCTTGGTGACCTGGATGCCACGCGGGCAGGCGTCCGTGCAGTTGAACGTGGTGCGGCAGCGCCACACGCCGTCCACGTCGTTGAGGATGTCCAGGCGCTCTTCGGAGGCCTCGTCGCGGCTGTCGAAGATGAACCGGTGCGCGTTGACGATCGCGGCGGGCCCGAAGTAGGAGCCATCCGACCAGTACACCGGGCACGACGTGGTGCACGCCGCGCACAGGATGCACTTGGTGGTGTCGTCGAAGCGCGCGCGCTCCGCGACGGACTGGGTGCGCTCGCGGGTCGGCTCGTTGCCCGAGGTGACCAGGTACGGCTTGATCGCCCGGTACGCCTCGAAGAACGGCTCCATGTCGACCAGCAGGTCCTTGTGCACCGGCAGGCCCTTGATGGGCTCGACGCTGATCGTCGTCTCGCCGTTCTTGGCGAACAGGTCCTTCATGAGGACCTTGCACGCCAGCCGGTTGACGCCGTTGATGCGCATCGCGTCCGAGCCGCAGACACCGTGCGCGCACGACCGGCGGAACGTCAGCGAGCCGTCGACGTACCACTTGATGTAGTGCAGCAGGTTCAGCACGCGGTCACTGGGCAGCGCCGGGATCCGGAAGGACTCCCAGTGCAGGTCCTCGTCGACCTCGGGGTTGAACCGCTGGATGCGGACCGTGACCATGGTCGCGCCCTCGGGGATCGGCGGTGCGTCCGAAGGCAGGTCCGCGGTCTGTTCGGAGTTCGTGACGGTTGCGGTCATCAGTACTTACGCTCCATCGGCTGGTACCGGGTCACGACGACGGGCTTGTAGTCCAACCGGATGTCGGACTGGAAGCCGGTGAGTCCCAGTGGCGCGTTCGGATCCTCGGCGTCGGGCAGCTGCTTGTACGACATGCTGTGGCGCATGAAGTTCGTGTCGTCGCGGGCGGTGTAGTCCTCGCGGGCGTGCCCGCCGCGGGACTCCTTGCGCGCCAGCGCGGCGTTCACCAGCGACTCCGCGAGGTCCAGCAGGAAGCCGAGCTCGATGGCCTCCAGCAGGTCCGAGTTGAACCGCTTGCCCTTGTCGTGCACCGCGATCCGGCCGTAGCGCTCCTTGAGCGCCTGCACGTCCGAGAGCGCCTGCTTCAAGGTCTCCTCGGTGCGGTACACCGAGGCGTTGGCGTCCATCGTCTCCTGCAGCTCGGTGCGGATCGTGGCGACCCGCTCCCCGCCGTGCGCGGTGCGCAGGTGCTCGACCATGCCCTCGACGAGCTTCGCGGGCTCCTCCGGAAGCTCCACGTGCTCGTGGGTGTTGGCGTAGTCCGCGGCGGCGATGCCGGCGCGGCGGCCGAACACGTTGATGTCCAGCAGCGAGTTCGTGCCCAGGCGGTTCGAACCGTGCACCGAGACGCACGCGCACTCGCCGGCGGCGTACAGGCCGGGAATGGTGGTCTCGTTGTCCTTGAGCACCTCACCGACGATGTTGGTGGGGATGCCGCCCATCGCGTAGTGCGCGGTCGGGTACACCGGCACCGGCTCGGTGGTCGGCTCCACGCCCAGGTAGGTGCGGGAGAACTCGGTGATGTCCGGCAGCTTCTGCTCCAGCACGTCCGCGCCGAGGTGCGTGACGTCGAGCAGCACGTAGTCCTTGTTCGGACCGGCGCCGCGGCCTTCCAGCACTTCCAGGGCCATGGAGCGGGCGACGATGTCGCGCGGCGCCAAGTCCTTGATCGTCGGGGCGTAGCGCTCCATGAACCGCTCGCCGTCGGCGTTGCGCAGGATGCCGCCCTCGCCCCGGACCGCCTCCGAGATGAGGATGCCCAGCCCGGCCAGGCCGGTCGGGTGGAACTGGTAGAACTCCATGTCCTCCAGCGGCAGGCCCTTGCGGTAGATGATGCCCATGCCGTCACCGGTGAGGGTGTGCGCGTTGGACGTCGTCTTGAAGACCTTGCCGAAACCGCCGGTGGCGAACACGACGGACTTCGCCTCGAAGACGTGGATCTCGCCGGTGGCGAGCTCGTAGGCGACGGCGCCCGTGCAGACCTGCTCGCCGTTCTCGTCCTCGCTCATGGTGACGTCGAGGACGTAGAACTCGTTGAAGAACTCGACGCCGTGCTTGATGCAGTTCTGGTACAGCGTCTGCAGGATCATGTGGCCGGTGCGGTCCGCGGCGTAGCAGGCCCGGCGGACCGGGGACTTGCCGTGGTCACGGGTGTGCCCGCCGAACCGGCGCTGGTCGATCTTGCCTTCGGGCGTCCGGTTGAACGGCAGCCCCATCTTCTCCAGGTCGAGCACCGAGTCGATGGCCTCCTTGGCCATGACCTCGGCGGCGTCCTGGTCGACGAGGTAGTCGCCGCCCTTGATGGTGTCGAAGGTGTGCCACTCCCAGTTGTCCTCTTCGACGTTGGCCAGCGCGGCGCACATGCCGCCCTGGGCCGCGCCGGTGTGGGAGCGCGTGGGGTAGAGCTTCGTCAGCACGGCGGTGCGGGCCCGCTGGCCCGACTCGATCGCCGCGCGCATCCCGGCGCCGCCGGCGCCGACGATGACCACGTCGTACTTGTGATGTTGCATGGTCGCCTCCTAGGGCCGCTGGCGAGGCCGTCCGCTCACTGCGGGGCCTCGAAGCCTGCGCTGTGTCGTCAGCCGATGTTCGGGTCGAAGGTGAAGAGCACGAAGGTGCCCAGACCGACCGTGAGCAGGACCGAGACGTACAGCAGCATCTTCAGCCAGAACCGGGTGGCGTCCTTGCGGGAGTAGTCGTTGATCACGGTGCGCAGCCCGTTGCCGCCGTGCAGGCCGGCCAGCCACAGCATCGTCAGGTCCCAGAACTGCCAGAACGGCGAAGCCCAGCGGCCCGCGACGAACGCGAAGTTGATCCGGTGCACCCCGCCGTCCAGGAACAGCATGATCAGCATGTGTCCGAGGACCAAGAACAGCAGCAGCACGCCCGACAGGCGCATGAACAGCCAGCTGTAGAGCTCGAAGTTGCTGCGGCGGGCGGCCGGGCGGTGCGGGGAACGCGGCTTGTCGACCGACAGCGGAGCGTCGATGGTGGTCATGGGTCAGTGCCCCCCGAACAGTTCCGTGACGGCGCGCGTGAGCATGCTGATGGCGGCGGGAACGATGAGCACCAGCCACAACACCAGAACGGTCCAGAGCATCGGCTTCTGGTATTTCGGTCCGTTCGCCCAGAAGTCGACCAGCATGACGCGGATGCCGTTGAACGCGTGGAACAGCACCGCCGCGAGCAGACCCAGTTCGAACAGGATCATGATCGGGCTTTTGTAGGTTTCGATGACCGTGTCGTACGCCTCAGGCGATACCCGCACGAGAGCGGTGTCCAACACGTGCACGAACAAGAAGAAGAATGTGAGCACGCCCGTGATGCGGTGCGCTACCCACGACCACATGCCCAAATCACCGCGGTAGAGGGATCCCTTGGCACGAGGGTTGCCCTCGCGCTGGGGGGCCTCCGCCGCGGAGGCGGTGGTGCTGGCCATGGTGGAAGGCCTCCAACGTCGCTGGTGGACTGACGGCCCGTTCGGGAACGTGACGACCGGTCCGAGTCGTCATCATTCGTACGCCCGTCACCGGCCACCTGAACTAGGGCCTGGACTTCTCGGATGCTAGACCCGCGCCATCCTTGCGGCCTACTCGCCTGTGCTCTGTGTGATCGACCAGACAAAGGCCCCAGCCTGGTGGATCGATGTAGAAATCAACTCGTGACACCGCGGCAATGCGCAAGCGGCAGCGTCAAGCCTTAATTTCGAGAGCCACATCACCGGGCGTGCGCCGCGTATCGGGTCGGTCAATTCCTAGCGGAAACACCGAGCCCGTCGCCGGCGGCTTCCAATACCGGCGAGGAACCGGGTCCTCGCTCCGGTCGGCGAGGATGAGTGCGACATTCATCCGGAGAGCGAACGAGATCAGGAGCGGGCATGGAGACGATCAACTGGGAGGCGCTGCGGGCGGCGGCCGTGGAGGCCGCGGCGAAGGCGTACTGCCCCTACTCGAAGCTCCAGGTGGGCTCGGCGGCGATCTGCGACGACGGGCGGCTGGTCATCGGCTGCAACGTCGAGAACGGGTCCTACGGGGTGACGCTGTGCGCCGAGTGCACGATGGCCGGGCAGCTGCGGCTCACCGGCGGCGGCCGGTTCGTCGCCGTCGCCTGCCGCAGCGGCCAGGGCGAGCTGCTCATGCCGTGCGGGCGGTGCCGCCAGCTGCTCTACGAGCTCGGCGGCCCGGACTGCCTGATGGACACCCCGCGCGGCATCGTCTCGATGCGCGATGTCCTGCCGGACGCCTTCGAGCTCTGACGCTCGCGGCGGGTTCTCGACGCGGGCGACAAGTCCGGGCACGAGGTGATCTCATCGGAGCAGCACCCGGCGCTGGCCCGGGGACGGTGAGGGGATCTGGCTGATGGCGCACTCGGTGATCGACGTGATCCGCGCGAAGCGGGACGGCGACCGGCTCGACGACGAGCAGATCGACTGGGTGGTCGACGCCTACACCCGCGGCGCGGTGGCCGAGGAGCAGATGGCCGCCCTGGCGATGGCGATCCTGCTGCGCGGCATGGATCGCGCCGAGACGGCCCGCTGGACCGCGGCGATGATCGGTTCCGGCGAACGGCTCGACCTCAGCGGCGTCCCGCGTTCCACGGTGGACAAGCATTCCACCGGCGGCGTCGGGGACAAGATCACCTTGCCGCTGACCCCGCTGGTCGCGGCCTGCGGCGCGGCGGTGCCGCAGCTGTCCGGCCGCGGGCTCGGGCACACCGGCGGCACGCTGGACAAGCTGGAGTCCATCCCCGGCTGGCGCGCCCGGCTCTCGGCGGCCGAGATCCGCGCTCAGCTCGCCGAGGTCGGCGCCGTGGTGTGCGCGGCCACCGAAGGCATCGCGCCCGCGGACCGCAAGCTCTACGCGCTGCGCGACGTCACCGGCACCGTCGAGTCCATCCCCCTGATCGCCAGCTCCATCATGAGCAAGAAGATCGCGGAGGGCGCCGAATCCCTGGTGCTCGACGTGAAGTGCGGGTCCGGCGCGTTCATGAAGGACTTGGAGCAGGCGCGGGCGCTGGCCGACGAGCTCGTCTCGATCGGCGCCGCGCACGGCGTCCGCACGAGCGCGCTGCTCACCGACATGTCGGTGCCGCTGGGAGCCGCCGTGGGCAACGCGCTGGAGGTCGCGGAGTCCCTCGAGGTGCTGCAGGGCGGCGGCCCGGCGGACGTCGTGGAGCTGACGCTGGCGCTGGCTCGGGAGATGCTCGCGCACGCGGGCCTGTCCGACGTGGATCCGGCGGAGGTGCTGGCCTCGGGCAAGGCGTACGACTCCTGGCGCTCGATGATCGGCGCCCAGGGCGGCGACCCGGACGCGGAACTGCCCACGGCCGCGCACGTGGAGACGTTCGCGGCCCCGGCGACCGGCGTAGTGTCCACTTTGGACGCTTATGCCGTGGGGCTGGCCGCCTGGCGGCTGGGGGCGGGCCGGGCGCGCAAGGAGGACGCCGTGCAGCACGCCGCAGGCATCCGCTGCCTGGCGAAACCGGGGGAGCCGGTCATCGAGGGCGCCCCGCTGCTCGAACTCCACACCGACACCCCCGACAAGCTCCCCGCCGCCCGCGAGGCGCTCGCCGAGGCCGTCGCCATCACCGCCGAAGCCCCCGCCGCCACCCCGCTGATCCTCGACACGATCCGCCCCTGACGCCCCGCGGCGCGGGCTGGGTGAACGGACCGTTCGTCCAACGAGACCGGGCGAACGGTCCCGTCACCCGCAACGGCACCACGCGCCCCGCCGCCTCTGACGACGTCGGGGTGGGTGAACGGACCGTTCGTCCAATCCGGTTGGACGAACGGTCCGTTCACTCCGAAAAAATCCGGCGCCGGACATGCGACAGGGCCGCGGTTCCCGGGTGGGAACCGCGGCCCTGGTCGGTGCTGCGGGGTCAGGCGCTCTCGGCGGCGTAACCCTCGTCGGAGGAGTCGTCCGAACCCAGCGCCTTCGCGTCGCCGTCGCGCTTGGCGCTCTTCGAGCGACCGCGACCGCGCTGCTGGCGGGGCAGCGTGGTGGGCGGCGGCGGGCTGGACGGGCCGCTGCCGCCGAGGATCAGCTCGGCGAACGTGGCCATGGCCTCGTCGAGCTGACCGGCGTGGCGCCGCTCGGTCTCCTCGTTGGCCTGGCGGACCATCGTGTCCACCGCGTCGGAGTCCGGCCGCGACGCGAGCGTGCCGCTGATCTGCGACAGGTTCTGCGCCAGCGTGCCGCCGAGCTCGCCGAGCCCGGACTTGACGCCCTCTTCGACGGTGTCGAGCCGGGTGCTGACGCCCTGCTCGACCGCCTCGATGCGGGTGTGCACGTTGTCCTCGACGTTGTCCAACCGGCCGGAGACGCGGTCGAGCCGCTCGGTGAGCTGCTCCAGGCGCTCGGCCAGCTTGTCGAGCTTCTCGGTCGGGTCGACCGCGGGGCGCTCGGCGAGCGCGTCGAGGCCGGTCTGCAGCTGGTCGCGGCTGCCGGTGACGGCTTCGGTGAGCGCGCCCTGCACGCCGCTGCCGGTCTCGGTGACCGCGCGCTGCAGGGACTCGCGGGTGCCGTCGAGGTGCTCGTGGACGCCCTCGTCGATCTCGGCGAACCGGCCGCGCAGGCTGGTCTCCAGGCCGTCGATGCGCTCGCGGACCTGACCGGTCACCGAACCCGGGATGGCTTCCAGGCGGGTGTCCTGCTTGTCGAGGTGGCCGCCGAGCTCGTCGAGGCGCTTGTGGATGTGCGCGAGCTTGTCCTCCAACCCGTCCATCCGGCCGGCGACGCCGTCGAAGCGTCCGGAGACGCCGTCGAGGCGGCCGTCGAGCTGCGCGAACGGCTTGGCGAGCTTGTCGAACAGGCCGTCCACGGCCAGTTTGACGTCGCCGATGACCCCGTCCTGGGCGTCGATCTTGGAGAGGGCTTCGTCGACCCGCTCGGTCAGCACGCCGAGTTCGGTGCGGTCGGGGAGTTCGGACAGCCGCTTGCGGACGGAACCCAGCGATTCCAGCGGGGACATCCGGGCGTGGATCTCGTCGAGTGCGTCGAAAATCTGCTGCTGCTCGCTCTCGCGGATTTCGGCCGCACGCGTGAGCATGTTCCGCATGCGGTCGAAGGACATGTTCTCGTTCACGGCTCGGACGTCCTTCGTCGAGGGGCAGGGGAGGACCAATGGAGCGTAGCTAGTCGTTTCCCGCGTTCCCAGCCACCCCCGGATACATTGAGTTAGCGCATCGTGAAGCTTCACTCTGAATGATGGCCGGGAACTAGGCCGTTCAGCCCAGCGTTCGTGTATGTCAATAGGGCGCTTGGGTTGCGCTTAGGCTATTCGGGTGACTTCTGGGGCGACGTGCATTCGGGTGGTTTTCCGGCCCTCGCCGCCCGCGCGGAGGGGTCGTGGCCGGGTTGTAACGTAGTGCCATGTCGACACCGGTGAGCTTGGACACGATCCGACTGGCCCCTAAAGTCCTGCTGCACGACCACCTCGACGGTGGTCTCCGCCCGCAGACCGTGATCGAACTGGCCGCTGACGCCGGATACGAGGGGTTGCCGCACCAGGACGCGGAATCCCTCGGTTCGTGGTTTCGGGAAGCGGCGGATTCCGGCTCGCTGGAGCGATACCTGGAAACGTTCGCGCACACCGTCGCGGTGATGCAGACCGCCGATGCGCTGCGCCGGGTATCCGCCGAATGTGCCGAGGACCTGGCGGCCGATGGGGTCGTCTACGCCGAGGTCCGCTACGCGCCGGAGTTGTTCCAGGAAGGCGGGTTGAGCCTGCCGGAGATCGTGGAATCCGTGCAGGAGGGATTCCGCGAAGGGGAACGCCGTGCGGAATCGCAAGGGAAACTTATCCGAATCGGAACCTTGCTCTGCGCGATGCGGCAGAACGCGCGTTCCGCGGAAATCGCGGAACTCGCGGTGCGCTATCGCGACGCCGAGGTGGTGGGGTTCGACATCGCGGGCCCGGAGGCCGGATTCCCGCCCACCCGGAACCTGGACGCCTTCGAATACCTGCGCCAGCGCAACGCGCACTTCACCGTGCACGCCGGTGAGGCATTCGGGCTGCCCTCCATCTGGGAGGCCATCCAGCACTGCGGCGCGGAGCGGCTCGGGCACGGCGTGCGGATCGTCGACGACATCAAGGTCGACGAGGACGGCGAGGTGCACCTGGGCAGGCTGGCGTCCTACGTGCGGGACCGGCGCATCCCGCTGGAGATGTGCCCGTCGTCGAACCTGCAGACCGGGGCCGCGGCCTCGCTCGCCGAGCACCCGATCGGGCTGCTGAGCCGGTTGCGGTTCCGCGTCACGGTGAACACCGACAACCGCCTGATGAGCCACTGCACGATGTCCAGCGAGTTCGCCGCGCTGCACGAGACGTTCGGCTACGGCTGGGCGGACATGCAGTGGTTCACGGTGAACGCGATGAAGTCCTCGTTCCTGGGCTTCGACGACCGCCTGGCGATCATCAACGACGTGATCAAGCCCGGCTACGCCACCCTGGTGGGGTGAGCTCCGGGCGCGAACGAGGAACGGGCCGCCCGATCTGATCGGGCGGCCCGTTGTCACGTCGGGATGTCAGTGCTTGCGCAGGCGCTGGTCCTCGAACTGGGCCACGAGCTCGCGCCAGACCTCCACCTCGGCGTCGAACGGCGGGCTCGGGGGCAGCCGGTTCGGGTTCGGGCGCAGCACGAACGACACCAGCCAGCCGAGCCGCTCCGAGGGCTGCAGCGCCTCGTCCACCGACTTGTCGTCGGCCCAGGTCGCCGCGTCCAGCAGCAGTTCCTCGGCCAGGTCCAGCTGGTTCGGGTCCACTTCGGACGGGCCTGCGGCGAGGTCGTCGTCCAGCCCGGTGAGCACGTAGCTGTTGTCCGGGTCGACCTCGATCTCCAGCTCACCGCCGGTCGCCCGTTGCGTCACCTGCGGCCAGGTCGCGACCCGTGCCAGGTCGTTGTCCTCCAGCGCGTCGCTCTCGGCGAGGAACCGGGCGAGCGCGCGGGGCGAGCCGAACACGTCGATGCGCCCGTCGGAACCGAGGAAGACCGGGTCGTCGTCGAGGTAGCAGCGCAGCGAGTAGAACTCGCCCTGGCCGGTGATGATCCGGATCGGGTCGATGCCGATCTCACCCCAGAAGCCGGGCTCGGCATCCTCGTCCACCGGGTCCACATCGGACTCGGAGTCGGTCTGCTCGGCCTCGTCGTGCTCCAGGGCCTCGGCGAGCTCGGTCTCCGCGGTGGCCACGGCGTCCGCGGGTACCTCGGGGGTGCACACGACGGAGTCGAGCGCGTCGAGCAGCTCGTCCCAGCGCTCGGCGACCACGGCGCACAGCTCGGACCAGCGCTTCTGCCCGTCCTTGCCGGTGAACACCAGGGTGCCCTGGTCGAGCAGGCTGAAGCCGTCCGCGGCGTCGAGCACCTCGTGCACCGTGTCCAGCTCGCACACGTCGGCCAGCGACCGCGCGATCTCCACGATGTCGTGCAGCTCGTTGATCGCCCAGACGTCCGGTGTGTCGGCCACCAGCTCGGGCACGCCCACCAGGTCGAACTGGTGGTCCTCGTCCGGGTTCAGCTCGACCGCGGACAGGGCGGGCACCACGTACCAGGCGGGGTGATCGTCGAGGTCGTGCTCGCGCGCGGTGCGCACGAACGCGGCGAGCCTCGCGGCGTCGGGGAACGCGTAGAGGTCCTCCTCGTGGCCGAGGAAGGCCTCCCAGTCCTCGCCGTCCTCACGCCATCGCGGTGCCCACAGGGTGACCACGTCACCTTGCGGGAGCCCCAGTTCGATGGGGACGATGTCCTGCGCCATCTTCCTACCTCCGGTCGCCGAACCAGACGTCCGCGAAGCCTACGGGTTGCCCGACGCACGCCTGCCGTCCGGTCGGGCTGCCTACCGTATCGACCTTGTCGAGAGCCGTCGCAACCGAATGGGTTCGAGCGGTCGTCCGAGGTGAGCAGCGGCGCGCGGTCACGGTTGGCGGTACCGGCCTCCGGTCGCCCCGTCGATCATGGTTCGAATGGATGTCACGGAGCTGTGGACGAGAATCGTGCTTTGGTTGGGTGAGCACGCGCCGGTGACCGCAGCGGCCCTGCTTCCGCCTTCGCCGCCGCCGGATTTCGCCGAGCTGGAAACGGAATTCGAGATCCGGTTGCCGGAGGAGCTGCGGGAGTGGTGGACCAGCTGTGGCGGCACCGACGGTGACGTCCTCGCCGATGTGCTGCCGCCGTTCTACACGCCCTACAGCGCGCAGCGCGCGTGGGAAGTGTGGAGCGGGCACCGCAAGACCTGGGCGGCGCAGTGGGAACGGCCCGCGTGCGACTACTACGCGGGCGCGCCGGGGTCGAGCTACCACCCGGCGTGGATTCCCATCGCCGGGGACGGGTTCGCCGACGAACTGGTGGTGGACCTGCGGCCGGGGCCGCTGCGCGGGTGCGTCCTGGAATGGGAGCAGGAGGCCGGGCAGGTGCAGCGCCCGGAGTGGCGCAGCATCTCGGCGATGCTCACCGACGTGCACCGGTCGCTGACCGAAGGGGCCTCCGCCGGGCACAGCCACCCGACGGTCACCGAGGACGGCAGGCTGGACTGGCAGATCCGCTGAGGAATTCCCTCGCGGTGGTCCGCGTACCGGTCGAGTAGCGGAACCTCAGCGGTTTCCTCGCCGCGGGATCGATCGCGCACGTGGCTGCGTCACGAGCGAATTCGCGGTCCTCTCGAGGAAACCGCTGAGCCCCCACCGGTCACGCATTTCACCGCAAGGGTGGTTTGCACGATCGAGCGATCGGGTCAGGTACCGATGGGGTGCCAGACGGTTTTGAGCTCGGTGAAGGCGCGGAGGCGTTCCAGGCCGGGGGAGGCGGTCCAGTCCGGTTCGGTGCGGCCGGTGCGGAGCACGCGCGTGACGGTGCCCGCCGCGGCCCGTTCCAGCTCCGGACGCAGCTCGGCGGGGGCGCCGGTGAGGTCGAGGGCGTTGACGTCGGCGTGCGACGCCAGCCGCGGCGCGAGCTCGGAGGTCGTGCCCGTGAGCAGGTTGACCACGCCGCCGGGCACGTCGGAGGTCGCGAGCACCTCGGACAGCGCGATCGCGGGCAGCGGGCGCTCGGCGCTCGTCACGACGACGGCGGCGTTGCCCGCCGCCAGCACCGGAGCGAGCACGCTGACCAGCCCCAGCAGCGAGGAGTCCTGCGGTGCGAGGACGCCGACGACCCCGGTCGGCTCGGGCACGCTGAACGAGAAGTACGGCCCCGCCACGGGATTCGCCGCGCCCAGCACGCCGGTGATCTTGTCGGTCCAGCCGGCGAACCACACCACCCGGTCGATCGCCGCGTCCACCACCGCCGACGCCGCGTCGAAGCCGATCCCCTCGGCGGCGGCGACCTCGGCGCCGAACTGCGCGCGGCGGCCCTCCATCACCTCCGCGATGCGGAACAGCACCTGGCCGCGGTTGTAGGCGGTGGCGCCGGACCAGCCGGGGAACGCCTTGCGCGCGGCGGCGACCGCGTCCCGCACGTCCTTGCGGGAGGCCAGCGCCGCGTTCGCCAGCAGCGCACCGTCGGCGGCGCGCACCGGGTACACCCGGCCCGACTCGGAACGCGGGAACTTGCCGCCGACGTAGAGCTTGCAGGTCTTGGCCACCGCGACCCGACCTGCCGGGGACCGCCCCGTCGAACCCTGTTCGCGGGACGCGCCGCCACCGTCCGACGCCGTCCCGCCGTCCGGTGCGAGGCCGTTCTGCGGGCTGTGCTCAGACGTCAAGGTATGCCTCCAGACCTGCGCGACCGCCTTCGCGGCCGAACCCGGATTCCTGGTAGCCGCCGAACGGGGCGGTCGGGTCGAACCGGTTGAACGTGTTGGCCCACACCACGCCGGCGCGCAGCTGCTGCGCTGCCCACAGGATGCGGGAGCCCTTCTCCGTCCACACGCCCGCGGACAGGCCGTACGGGGTGTTGTTGGCCTTGCTGATCGCCTCGTCCGGGGTGCGGAAGGTCAGCACCGACAGCACCGGGCCGAAGATCTCCTCCCGCGCGATGCGCATCGACTGCTGCACCTCGCCGAAGACGGTGGGGGAGAAGAAGAAACCCCGTTCCGGCAGCGGGCACGAGCTGCTCCAGCGCGACGCGCCCTCGGCCTCCCCGGCTGCGACGAGCTCGGTGATGCGGGCGAGCTGCTCGGCGGAGTTGATGGCGCCGACATCGGTGTTCTTGTCCAGCGGATCGCCCACCCGCAAGGTCTCCATCCGGGCGCGCAGCTTGCCGAGCAGTTCCTCCGCGACGGATTCCTGCACCAGCAACCGCGATCCGGCGCAGCACACCTGGCCCTGGTTGAAGAAGATGCCGTTGACGACGCCCTCGACCGCCTGGTCCAGCGGCGCGTCGTCGAACACGATGTTCGCGGCCTTGCCGCCGAGCTCCAGCGTGAGCTTCGAGCCGGTGCCCGCGAGGGTGCGCTGGATCTCCTTGCCCACCGCGGTGGAACCGGTGAACGCGACCTTGTCCACGTCCTGGTGCGCGACGAGCCGGGCTCCCACGTCACCGGCGCCGGGCAGGATGTTCACCACGCCCGGTGGCAGCCCGGCCTCCTGGCACAGCTCGCCGAACACCAGCGCCGTCAGCGGCGTGGTCTCGGCGGGCTTGAGCACGACGGTGTTGCCGCAGGCCAGCGCCGGGGCGATCTTCCAGGCCAGCATCAGCAGCGGGAAGTTCCACGGGATGATCCCGGCGGCCACGCCCAGCGGTCGCGGATCGGGGCCGTACCCGGCGTACCCGAGCTTGTCGGCCCACCCCGCGTGGTGGAAGAAGTGCGCCGCCGCCGTGGGGATGTCGGTGTCGCGGGCCTCCTTGATGGGCTTGCCGTTGTCCAGCGTCTCCAGCACGGCCAGTTCCCGGCCGCGTTCCTGGATGAGCCGGGCGATGCGGAACAGGTACTTCGCGCGTTCCGCGCCGGGCATCGGGCCCCAGGTCCGCTCGAAGGCGCGCCGCGCCGCCCGAACCGCGGTGTCCACATCGGACTGATCGGCGGTGGCGACTTCGGCGAGCGGTTCCCCGGTCGCCGGGTTGATCGTCTTGAGCGGATCGCCCGCGCCGTCGACGAACTCGCCGCCGACGAACATCCGGTACCGGTCGCGCAGATTCGCCACGGCCGCCGATTCCGGCGCGGGCGCGTACTCCCAGAAGCTCATGCGTCCACCGCCACGTAGTCCGCGGCCGAGTAGTGGCCGGTGCGTTGCGTTCGTCGTTGCATCAGCAGATCCCCCAGCAGGCTCGACGCGCCGAAGCGGAACAGTTCCGGGGTCAGCCACTCCGGCCCGGCCACCTCGTGCACCGCGACCAGGTAGCGCATCGCGTCCTTCGTGGTCCGGATGCCGCCCGCCGGTTTCACGCCGCGCAGCTGCCCGGTGCGGTCCCGCCAATCCCGCACGGCCTGCAGCATCAGCGTCGTCACCGGCAACGTCGCCGCGGGGGAGACCTTGCCGGTGGAGGTCTTGATGAAGTCGCCCCCGGCCAGCAGCGCCAGCCACGAGGCCCGCCGCACGTTGTCGCAGGTGGCGAGCTCGCCGGTCTCCAGAATGACCTTCAGGTGCGCCGAGCCGCACGCCGCCTTCACGGCCCGGATCTCTTCGAAGACCTGGCCGTAGCGGCCGGACAGGAACGCGCCCCGGTCGATCACCATGTCCACGTCGGACGCGCCCGCGGAGACCGCGAGCTCCACTTCGCTGAGCTTCACCTGCCGGGAGGACCGCCCGGACGGGAACGCGGTCGCGACGGAGGCGACGCCCACGCCGGAACCGGCCAGCGCCTCGACCGCCGTCGCCGCCAGGTCCGGGTAGACGCACACCGCGGCGACCGGCGGGACGTCCGGGTAGTCGGCGTCGGGGCGGCGCGCCTTCGCCGCCAGCGCGCGGACCTTGCCCTCGGTGTCGGCGCCTTCCAACGTGGTCAGGTCGACCATGCCGATCGCCGCGTCGATCGCCCAGGTCTTCGCGTCCTTCTTGATGCTGCGGGTGGCCAGGCCCGCGGCCCGCTGCTCCAGCCCCACCTGGTCCACTCCGGGCAGCCCGTGCAGGAACCGCCGCAGCGAGCGCTCGTCCCTGGTGGCCTCGGCGAGTTCAGGCGGCAACGAGCCCGCGTGCTGCTCGCCTGACGACGACGTCGGCAGTGGTTCGACCATGCGCGCAGTCTAAGTCAGCGACCGCCCGGCCTCGATGCCTTCGCTCGGGTGATCGCGCTCCCGCGAGCCGCTGTGGGCCCGCCGCGCGGCCACCCGAGCGAGGCGGCGCGATCACGGGTGCAGGACGACCTTCGTGTACCCCTCGATGCGCTGGTCGAACTTGGTGTAGGCGTCGGGGGCCTCGGACAGCGACAGCTCGTGGGAGACCACGAAGCTCGGCGCGGCCCGGCCCGCCGTGATCATGTCGCGCAGCTGCCGGTTGTAGCGCTTGACGTTGCACTGCCCGGTGCCGATGACCTGGCCCTTCTCGAACATCTTCCCGATCGCCACCAGCAACATGCCCTGCTTGGCGTTCGCGTCCGGTCCGCCGGGATCGGCGGGCACGTACAGGCCCGGCACGCCGAGCCTGCCGGTGGCCCGCACGGTGTGGATCAGCGAGTTGAGCACCACGGCCGGTTCCTCGCCGGACGCGTCGCCGGTCTGCGCCTGGTAGCCGACGGCGTCGATGCCCTTGTCGGTGCCGATCCCCTCGGTGCGGTCCTTGATCTGCTCGACCGGGTCGCCCGCGCTGAAGTCGATCGGGACGGCGCCGATCTGCTCGGCCTTCGCCAGCCGCTCCGGGATCCGGTCGACGCAGAACACGCGGGAGGCGCCGCGCAGCAGCGCCGAGTACGCGGCCATCAACCCGACGGGCCCCGCGCCGTAGACCACGCAGGTCTCGCCCGGCGACACCTGGGCGAGTTCGCAACCGTGGTAGCCGGTGGGGAAGATGTCGGCCAGCAGCACGTAGTCGGTCTCCTTGCTGGAGTCCGGCGGCAGCACCAGGCAGTTGAAGTCGGCGAACGGCACCCGCAGGTACTCGGCCTGCCCGCCGGTGTAGGGCCCCATCGCCACGTAGCCGTAGGCGCCACCCGCGAAGCCGGGGTTGACGGTGAGGCAGAACGCCGTGTCGCCCGCCATGCAGTTCATGCAGAAGCCGCAGGCGACGTTGAACGGCATCACCACGCGGTCGCCGCGGTTGAGGCCGACGACCCCGGCACCGACCTCGTCGATGATCCCGAGGTTCTCGTGCCCGAACACGATGCCGGGTTCGGCGGCGGTGCGGCCTTCGTACATGTGCAGGTCGGAACCGCAAATCGCGGTCGAGGTGACGCGCACGATGACGTCGTTGGGGTGCTCGATCTTCGGACGGTCGACTTCGTCGACGGCGACTGCGAACGGCTCTCGGTAGACCACTGCCTTCATGGGAAACACCTCCGCCGGGTACCGGTTCCCGGCATGCTGCCGGGCCGACGCGCACGTGCCGGTATGCGCATCGCTTCCGGACTACCCGGCACGCGCGCTCCTACTGTCACTCGTTCGAGTGGGCATCCGTCGTCGGCGGGAGAAGACCGGAACGCTGCCGCGAGGGTGCGGACGGCTCGGCGGGACGTGGGGCACATCGGGTGGTCGCCGTTGCTCGGGGCCGGACCGGAGCCGGTTAGTGTGCTCGGCCATGGACGTTCGGGTCGTGGACCACCCGCTGGCGAAGTCGAGGCTGTCGACCATGCGCGACGCGCGCACGGAGAACGCCGCCTTCCGGGCAGCGCTGCAAGAACTCACCCTCATGCTGATCTACGAGGCGACCCGCGACGCCGAAGTCGCCGAAGCGCCGATCCACACGCCGGTCGCCCGCACCACCGGTTACCGGCTGGCGAACCCGCCGCTGCTGGTGCCCGTGCTGCGCGCCGGGCTCGGCATGGCCGACCAGGCGCACCGGCTGATCCCGGAGGCGCAGATGGGCTTCGTCGGGCTCGCCCGCGACGAGGAGACGCTGCTGCCGACGCCGTACCTGGAGTCGCTGCCGAAGGACCTCTCCGGGCTTCCGGTGCTGGTGCTGGATCCGATGCTGGCCACCGGCGGCTCGATGCTGCACACGATCCACCTGTTGGTCGAGCGCGGCGCCACCGACGTCACCGCGATCTGCACCCTCGCCGCGCCGGAAGGGATCCAGCACCTGGAGGAATCCGGGCTGCCGCTGCGGGTCGTGACGGCCAGCGTCGACGAGCGCCTCAACGAATCCGGCTTCATCGTGCCGGGCCTCGGCGACGCGGGGGACCGCGAGTACGGCGCCGTGTAGCACCACTCCCACGCTGGGAAAAGGGGCAGGACGACACCTTGGTCCGGGTGGTATCAGCGAGATACCATCCGGGCCATGGCGATGACACTGCGGCTGACCGACGAGGAGAGCGATCGGTTGGCGGAGCTCGCCGCCGCCGAGGGTCGCTCGAAGCAGGAGATCGTGCGCTCCGCGCTCGCCGAGCGGTGGGCCCGGCAGTGCAAGGACCAGCAGCTCGGCGAAGTGATGCAGCGGGTGCTGCCGCATTACCGGGGATTGCTGGACAAACTCGGACCCGCATGATCGATTATTGATCGGTGCTCGTATACCTCGACGCTTCCGATCTGCTGCTGCTCGCGACCGCCGTCACGCGAGGTGACCTGGTCGTGCGGGACAGCGGCCTGCTCGATTCGGCGGCGTACCGGCCGCGCGCCGAAGTGCTCGGAGTGCCCGCCTACGAGACGTTGTGGCTGAAGTCGGCTGCCCTGCTGGACTCCCTGGTGCGCACCCGGCCGCTGTCGGAGGGCAACTGGCGCCTCGGCTGGATCGCCGCGGTCGCGATGTGCGACGTCAACGGCTGGTGGATCGAGGCCGACGAGGACGAAGCGCTCACCCTGGTCCGTGAGGTCGGCCGGGACCAGCGGGAGATCGCCGAGGTCGCGGACTTCCTGGAACGTTCCGCCAAACCCAAGGACTGATCTCCGCCACCGGTCGCGGGAGCGGGACCGCGGCCGGACTCGCGAAGTTACCGAGGTGTTCGCGTGCGCGATCTCGGGTGTTTCGCCCGTTTCGTGGCAGGCTGGGGTGGTGGCTCCACGTAGAACCGCCGTCGTGACCGCCCTGCTCGGTGGCGCGGTCGCGGGGGCTTGCTATCGCAGCGTCCGCACGGTGCGCCAGGTCCGTTCGCTCGTACCGCTGCACGAGGCACCGCCCAGCAGCGTCATCCCGGCCGTGGTCACCGTCGTCGTCCCCGCCCGCAACGAGTCCGCGGTGCTCGACGACTGCCTGCGCGGAATCCGCTCGCAGACCTACGGAGACGGCGATGCGTCCGCGCTGCGCGTGGTGCTGGTCGACGACGGCTCCACCGACGGCACCGGCGACATCGCCCGCACCCACGCGGCGGTCGACGACCGGGTGCGGGTCGTGCGGGTCGACGGTCCGCCGCCCGGCTGGGCGGGCAAGGTGCACGCCATGCACGTCGGCGTCGAAGCCGCCGGGCCGCCCGGAGCCGGGGAGTGGCTGCTGTTCGTCGACGCGGACACCGTGCTCGCCCCCGACCTGCTGTCGCGACTGCTGGCCACCGCCGACGCGGTCGACGCCGACCTGGTCTCCACGCCCGGCGGGCCCCCGGCCGACCGCTCGGCGGCCTGGCCGCTGCTGATGCCGCCGGGACTGCAGATGATCGGGGAGAACGCCGCCCCGGACGGCCGCGGGAGCAAGGCGTTCGCGATCGGGCACTGCATCCTGCTGCGCCGCTCGCACTACGAGAAGGTCGGCGGCTGGAGCTCGCTGGCCGCGCTGCGCAACGAGGACATCGCGATCGCCACGTCGGTCCGAGACCACGGCGGCGTGACCCGCATGGTGGACGGGCTCGATCACGTCACGACCACCGGCATGGACCCGTTCTCGCAGGGCTGGGCGTCGTTCCGGAAGAGCTTCGTGGCGGGCACCCGGCAATCGGTGCCGGTGCTGCTGGGAGGCGGCCTCGGGCAGATCGCGCTGTCGCTGGCGGCGCCCGCCGCCCTCGCGGTCGGGGCTCGCCGCCGACGGCCGCTGCTGGCGGCGCTCGGCGCGCTCGGCTGGATGGCGCAGGGCGTCGCGCACGCGCACACCGCGCGCTACATGCGGGCCGAGCCGAAGCTGGCGCCGCTGGCCCCGTTCACCGGAGCGCTGTTCGGCGGGGTGCTGCTCGACGGTGCGGTGCGCGTGCTGCGGGGAACCGTGTCGTGGAAGGGGCGCCGCAGCAGGAGCTGAGCGGCTTCCCGGGGTGTGGCCCGCTCCCGGAGGAACGGGCCACACGGTGGGCGGATGACGTCAGCGATCAGTCTTCGACGTGATCCGTTTCATGCTTGCGGAGGGCGAGTGGCGCGCCGGCCAGGTCTTCTTCGTTGCAGAGCAACTTCAATTCGTAGTACGGCGCACCTTTGCGGTCGTCGTAGTCCAAGTGGACTGCGATGACATCTACGGGCTCGCCCAACCAGGACTGTGCTTCGCGCAGCCAGCGGGCGGACCGTTCCAATGCGGTCGGCAGATCGTCGTCGCGGAACTCGACCGGCCGGTAAGGCACTCCGTGGACCTGGTCCCGCGGGTGGGCGGGCTTCGGAAGATCAACGGAGACGCCGGAGTCGTCGAGTTCGAGTTCGATCGTTTCCTCACTCACCGTGAAAGGGTAACGCGTAGCCGGTGACCTGGTCGAATGTCGGTATGGTAAGCGGTTGTCCCGCGTCAGAGCAGGTTTCGGCGAGCAGCGGGCGCGGTCGTGGGCCGCGGCGCCGGTTGGCTCGGATCCGGGGTGTTCGCTTCGGGGGGACGCCCTGAACTCGACACGACAGTTGAGGGAAGGCGGGCCGTCATCCAGGGCGTCCCGTTCGCCGCGCGGGTGCGCGTCCCGGCGACCTTGATCACCTTACCGGGTGATCTTCGATCAAGATCAACAGGGGCGGTTTCGGCTCTGCTGGGGGAAAATCCACGCGCGTGCCCTCGCCTGGGCGGAGATCGCACGGGCGGCCCGATGGTCGAGCGCAAGATCGGAATTCCGGCGTCCGGACGTCAGGGAGCCCATCCCGCCGCGACCGCGGCGCCCGGTCCCCGGCACGCGGACAGGCCCGCCGAATCGGGTTGGCCGGACAGGCGGAGCGGCTCGGCGGCCTGCGTCCAGGGCGGTCCCGTGTTGATCGTCGTGATGGCGCGCACAGCACCTTCGGCGCCTTCGTTTCCGTGCGCGTAACACGCGAACGGGCGACCCACGGTCGAGTCGAGGCGCGGGTAGTAGACGGTGTCGAAGAAGTGCCCAGCGACGAGCGCTGTCCCAGGGGGCCTTTCCCCGCCCGTTCGGGCTCGGTGGGCATGGCGATCCAGCAGTTGTACGGGTTTTCAGGTAGCCGGGGCGGCCTACCTCGTCGATTCGATTGGAATCTCATGCGCACTGGATACGTGTGGCGTGTTGATGGCCTGGCGTGACACGGGCACGTCGGCTGGCGTGTTCAGCTCACCGCGACGGCGACCACGAGTCCCAGGGCGAAGTGCCCGGCCCCGACGATCAGGCTGACCGGGGAGAACCGGTCGGCCTGGAGCACGCGTCCGATGTCTATGCCAATGATCCGCTCGAGCAGTCGGACCGCGAGTACCTGCACGGCGATTCCCGCCAGGCCGAAGATCATCGACGTGAGTAGTCCTTCGAGCAGGCGGTTAGAGGTGGAGTAGATCGCCACCACGACGATCAGCGCCATGCTCACCAGGCCCATCGCGGTCACCACGACCGCGTTGGGTGCTCCTTCCCGCACCATGTGGCCCAACCGGCCGGGTGTGGTCACGTCTATGGCGTAGAAGCCGATGATCATCAGCGCCAGGCCGACGAGCGCGTAGAGCAGGATCGCACCGACACCGCGGCCGATGGCTTCGAAGAAGCCGGGCGCGAGCGTCAACTCGTCCTGCTCGGTGAGCGCCGTGATCATGTGCTGCCCCATTTCGCGGAGAACGTCCTACATCCGGCGGATCATGGTGGGGTCGGCCGAAGCGTCGCCGTGCTCACCGCTGCCCGCGGACCGCCTCCAGCGTGAGCTACGACCTGCTCCCGCGCCGCACGAACGCGCATGGTCTGCGCTGGAGCGCCGTTACCGCCAACCGAGCGGTCGCGACTTCTTCGGTTCCCGTGGGCGGTCAAGGGACCACCACCTCGTCCACACCGGTCAGGCGGCGTTGGCGCTTGCGCACAGCTTTCGGTTCGAACGAGTTCCCGGCCCCTGGGCGCCACGGCAGGCCAGCAGGAACCACATCCGCACCAACGAGGTGCCATCGGGTAGCCAACGTTTCGCAGCCGGCGGAATTGGTTTGGCTGGTCGGCGGCGAAAAGCCAGCGTTCCCATCCGCGCCGCGCTCGCGACGAACAGCGCGGCCTGCAGCGCTGCCGGGAGCACCGGCGGCAGAAACATCGCCACGATGCCGATGCCCATCGGACATGGGCGGCGCGTCGAGGCATTAGGGCTCTGGTCGAGACCGGCGCTGCGGGTCAGCGTTGGCGTGACGAGTAGGGGAGTAGTCATGCCACTGGAGAAGAAGAGCCTGGACAAGCCGGACGGCACTCGCGAGTTCCCGAACGGGCAGATGGTCGTGGTGGAGTTGCCCGACGTGACGGTGGGGCGCGCCGTGATGCGGCCGGGCTGGAAGTGGTCCAGCGACGTGAAGCCGATCGTCGAGACCGACAGCTGCCAGCAGGCCCACACGATGTACGTGATGCAGGGGCGGCTGCACATCGCGATGGACGACGGCACGGAAAGCGAGGTCGGCGCCGGTGAGGCCGTGGTCGTTTCGCCAGGCCACGATGCCTGGGTGGTGGGCGACGAGGACTTCATCGCCCTCGACTGGTCCGGCGCCGCGACCTACGCCAAGCCCGCGCAGTGACGAACCCACCGACTGGGCCGGGACGACGAAGACGATCAAGGGGCTGTTCAACGATCTCGAACGCGGGCACCGCCTTCACCTGGAACGACATCGCGGTGCTGGCGGGCACGACTCGTCTTCCGGCGTGGATCAAGGGCGTGCTGGCTCCTGAAACGCAGAGGCCCTGCGAACGTGACCATTGCACCTGGTCAACAAGGGTGACCGGCGAGTCTTCGTCGCGTCTCGTTAGGCTTATCGCCGGCACTATCCTTGTGATGCCGCAGGCGAAGGAGCACGACCGTGGGAACGTCCAGTTCTGCTGACGACATCAGCGACGAGGTCCGCGGTCGTATCGACGCCGGTGCCCGACACCTTCGCAATATTCATGACGCCCCGCACCCGGAGCAGAAGAAAAAAGCGACAGCCAGTTTGGCGGAAACCATGCTCTGGCTTCGAAAGAACTGTCGACGCCTCGACGGGGAAATGGATCTGCGCGGCAAGTCGAGGCAGTACAAGGAAGCGATTGGCCGTATCCGCGCGGAAGCTGGTGAGCCCGGTTCGCCATTAGGCGTTCCGGCGGGCGTGAAGTACAAGGTCAGTGAACTTCTTTTTCAAGATCCCGAGATCGGCGAAGAAACTCGTAGCGCGTACGGATTCGGTTCCGCGCCTTCGCATATCGCCGCCCGGCAGAAGTACGATAATCGCCGATCGCGTGATCGTGCGTTTCGGCGCTCAAGTTTGGTCGATAACCTCGCCGGACTGATTTGCGACGTCGAACAGCTCGAACTCTCGAAACTGATCGATGCAGACGAATCGGAACGCGAGAAAGTGGTCGAACAGCTGATCCGGTTGGAAACCTCGGTCCGCGAGCGGCGTGACGAGATCGGCGAGATCGTCTAGCGCTGAGCCGCGACAACCACTCGCTTCCCTATTGGAGGAAGCGGGTTTTTTCGTCGCACGACACTGGTCCATGCGAGTGAACACGTGCTTCGACGTGCCCACTGCCCGCGGCGTAGCACCCGTGCTGCACCTTCGCCCCGAAGGATGGCGGCTCGCCCCCGTTCGCGTGGACGAAGAAGTGTTGAGGAACTCCCGTGCACGAGTCCGCGCAGTCGACCGGATCGCAGCGACGGAAAGCGAAGCACTGAAATTGGTCACCAGCCACGTCGGATCTTCATCCCTGACGGGGCGTCCGAGGGCGCTCCATCTATGGCATGAGCCCGGCTGCGACTGTTGCGCCGAGTTCCCAGCACGCCTGCAAGTCGTCCTTGCTTGGCTGCGCGGTCACGGAGACGTTCGGCGTTGCCTTCTGCCAGCCGAGTCCGGTGGTGATCGACTCGATGCCCCGGACCGCGCCGGTCGTGTCGTCGTTGCCGTGTACGTACAGGCCGTAGGGGCGTCCTCGCGTCGAGTCCAAGCACGGGTAGTAGGCAAGATCGAAAAAAACCTTGAGCGCTCCACTCATCATGCCGAGGTTGGCCGGCGTACCAAGCACGTAGCCGTCGGCGTCGAGAGCGTCGGAAGGGGTTGCCTCCAAGGCTGCGCGTCGCACGACTTCGATGTCTTCGACCTCGTCGGTGGTGGCGCCCGCGACGACGGCTTCGAACATGGCTTGCAGGTTCGGCGACGGGGTGTGGTGAACGATCAGCAACCTGGGCACTAGCTGACCTTCTCGCGGGCGGTCTGCGGTTGGCAAGTCGTCGCCCTGCCGCGCCCCACAGCTGGCTCATCCGAAACGGGCGTATCGTTTCCGCAGGTCGACGTGAATGCTGTTTCATCGCCTTGTCACCGCTGATGTACCCGAGGTTCGCCGGAGTGCCCAGCAGGTGACCGTCCGCGTGCAGCACGTCCGAGGCGGTCGCCGCCGGCGCGGCCTTGCGGACCACCTCGACGTCCTCGTTCTCGTCGGTCGTCGCTCCCGTCACGACCTGCTCGAACATGGCCTGCGTCCCCGGCGGCGGCGTGTGGCCGACGATCAGCAATCGGGGTGGCGAGGGCGAAGGGGGCGTGCGTCCCGGCTCAGACGTCCGGGCGGACGAGGACCGAGACGGCGGCGTGCAGCAGCGCGAGGCGTTCGTCCGCGCGCTGCTCGGCGGCTGCCAGGTCGGGCTCGGCGGCCTCCACCACCTGGAAGTAGCACTTGAGCTTCGGTTCGGTGCCCGAAGGCCGGACCACCAGGCGCAGCCCGCCGGGACCGGTGATCAGCAGCGCGTCGGTCTCCGGCAGCTGGTCCCGGACCGACACCTCGGTCCCGATCAGCGCGCTCGGCGGGTCGGCGCGCAACCGCCGCATCGTCTCCGCGATCACCCCGAGGTCGGTGACGCGCACCGACACCTGCCCGGTGCGGTGCACGCCGTGCTCAGTGGAGAGCTCGTCGAGCAGGTCGGGCAGCCCGCGTCCCCGCTCCTTGAGCGTCGCCGCCAGGTCGCAGGCCAGGACCGCCGCCGAGATGCCGTCCTTGTCCCGCACCCGCTCCGGGTCGACGCAGTGCCCCAGCGCCTCCTCGTAGGCGTAGACCAGCCCCGTGCCGCTGCCGTCGCCGGAGCGGACCAGCCACTTGAAGCCGGTGAGCGTCTCGTCGAAGCGGACGGCGTGGCGGTCCGCGATCGAACGCAGCATGGTCGCCGAGACGATCGTGGTCGCGACCAGCGGATCCGGGACGACGGAGCGGTCCAGCGTCGACAGGACGTGCTCGCCCAGCAGCACGCCGGTCTCGTCGCCGCGCAGCATCCGCCAGCCGTCCCGGTCCCGGATGCCGAGCGCGCAGCGGTCCGCATCCGGGTCCAGCGCGATCGCGAGGTCGGCCGAGGTCTCCGCCGCCAGCGCGAGCAGCAGGTCGGTCGCTCCCGGCTCCTCCGGGTTCGGGAAGCCGACGGTGGGGAAGTCCGGGTCCGGTGCGGACTGCTCGGCCACCCAGTGCACGTCGGTGAAGCCCGCGGCGTCCAGCGCGCGTTGCAGCGGGCCCGCGCCGACCCCGTGCAGCGCGGTCGCGGCCACCCGCAGCGTTCGCGCGTCACCGCGCGGCAGCGCCGCCACCGGAGCCAGGTAGTCCGCGAGCGCCCGCTCGTGCACCGACCACGTCCGCTCCCGGGGGACTGCGGACGCGGCGGGGCTGCGCGCGATGCGCTGCTCGATCTCGGTGTCGGCGGGACCGATCAGCTGGGCGCCGCCCGCCAGGTAAAGCTTGTAGCCGTTGTCCTGCGGCGGATTGTGCGAGGCGGTGATCTGCACCCCGGCGACGGCGTCGAGCGCGCGGGCCGCGTGCGCGAGGACCGGGGTGGGCAGCGGCTCGGGCAGCACCCGGACGTCGAACCCGGCCGCCGCGAACACCCCGGCGGTGTCCTCGGCGAACTCCCGCGAGCCGTGCCGCGCGTCCCGGCCCACCACGACGACCCCGCCCCGGTGGCCCTGGTCGAGCAGCCAGCGGGCGACGCCGGCGGTGGTGCGCACGACGACGGCCCGGTTCATGCCGTTCGCCCCGGCCCGGACGGTGCCGCGCAGCCCCGCCGTGCCGAAGGTCGGCAGCCCGGACATGCGCTGCGCGAGCTCGTCGGCCGCCGCGGACTCTCCGGCGGACGCGGCGTCGAGCAGCTCGGTGAGTTCGGCCCGTGCCGCCGGGTCGACGTCGTCGTCGATCCAGTTCCGGGCGGCGTCCACCAACCCCTGGTCGAGGTGCTGATCGGTGACCACGACGTCACATCCTTCAGTGAGTGTTCCGCGCCGGCGATCCGGTGAGCCCGCCGGCGTGCATCAACGGCGGCGCCGCGCCTCGCGGCGAAGCGCGGCTCGCCTGCACGACCCGACCACCGAGGGTTCCGCTACCGGGTCCCCGCGCGGGATGAGCCCAACGATGAGAAGAGGATCAAGACCGCTCGACCAGGGCGTGGAGCAGCTTGCCCATCCGGCCTGCTGCCGCACGCCCGGCGTCGAGCACTTCCTGGTGGTTCAACGGCTGACCCGACAGTCCGGCGGCCAGGTTCGTCACCAGCGACAGCCCGAACACCTCCGCGCCCGCGGCGCGCGCGGCGATCGCCTCCGCGACGGTCGACATGCCCACCAGGTCCACGCCGTTGCCGCGCAACATGCGGATCTCCGCCGGAGTCTCGAAGTGCGGGCCCGGCAGCCCGGCGTACACGCCTTCCTCCAGCGACTCGTCGATCTCGCGGGCGAGCCCGCGCAGCCGCGGCGAGTACAGGTCGGTGAGGTCCACGAAGTGCGGGCCGACCAGCGGCGACCGGGCGGTGAGGTTCACGTGGTCGCTGATCAGCACCGGCTGCCCCACGGACATGCCCTCGCGCAGCCCGCCCGCGGCGTTGGTGAGCACCACCGTCTGGCACCCGGCGGCGACCGCGGTGCGCACCCCGTGCACCACCGAGTCCATGCTCTTGCCCTCGTAGAGGTGGGTGCGGCCCAGGAACACCAGCACCTGCTTGCCCGCGACGGACACCGACCAGATCCGCCCGCTGTGCCCGCTCGCGCTCGGCGGTTCGAAACCGGGCAGGTCGGACATGGTCACTTCGGCGCCGGGGCTGCCGATCTCCTCGGCGGCGGGCCGCCAGCCGGAGCCCAGCACGACGGCCAGGTCGTGGTGGGCCGCTCCGGTGCTCTCGGCGAGCGCAGCGGCGGCGGCGCTGGCGGTGGCGAACGGGTCAGAGGTCGAAGAAGACGTCACGATCGACCAGCGTAGTCATCTCCCCGCCGCCGGGTGGGTAGCCGGAGGAACCTGGGATCGCCGTCTTTCCCGGACACCGCCGCGCGGCAGGAGCGCTCAGGCCCCGGTGAGGCGGAAGCTGTTGAGCGCGGTGGTGAACAGCTCGTCGTTGTCGGCGGGCCGATCACCGGGACTGGTCACGCGCAGCACCCACAGGTCACCGTTGCGCGGCATCACCTGCGAGCTGGTGATGCGCCCCTCCGCCGTCGAAGCCGGGCCGATCAGCCCGCCCTGGCGGCTGGTGTAGCGCAGGTGCCGGTCCGCCTCCCCGCTGGTGCTCTCGACGGCGCCGGCCGTTTGGTCCACTTCCAAGGAGTACTGGCCGTGCTGGCCCGCGGAACGCTGCTTGAGCGCGTCGACGTACTCCTGCGCGGTGTGGCCGTCGCTGTAGTAGTCCTGGAACCGCTCGACGGCGACCTCGGAGGCCCCGTCCGGCGACACCAGGTACACGATCATGCTCTCGGTGGGCTGGTTTCGGCTGCCGCGGAACGACGACCAGCCTTCCGGGGCGGTGACCTCGAAGGCGCCCCGGCCGTCCTCGGTGCGCTTGGCCTCGTCGACGTAGCGGGCCAGCCGCGGTGCGGTGGGGCCGACGGGAGCGGGGCGGTCGAGTTGCGGCAGCACGTCGCGCCCGGCGAGCACGCGGGTCGCCGCGAAACCGCCCGCGGCTGACCCGGCGAACAGCACGACGGCCGCCAGCACCAGCGCCACCGCCCCCCAGCGGAAGCGCTTGCGCGGCGCGGGCGGTGGATCGGTCAGCATGAACGGCAACGGCCCCGGATCTGCGGCCAGCTGTGCGGGCTCCTCCTCGGCCTGCGCTTCGGTGCTGCTCTGCGCGGTGCTCGCGGGCTTGCGCACCCGCACCGTCGGGGCGTCCGGGTCCAGCAGCATCTCGAACGGGCGGGAACCGGACGGCGGCAGCAGGCCCTGCACTTGCCTGCGCACCTCCTGCGCCGGCATCCGCTGCGCCGGATCCTTGATCATCAGGCTCGCGATGATCTCCGCGATCGGACCGGCCCGGTGAGCGGCAGGCACCGGGCCGCGCACCACGGAGGTGATCGTCGCCAGCGGGTCGTCGTCGGTGCCGTAGGGAGCCGCGCCCTCGGACGCGGCGAACAGGGTCGCGCCCAGGCCCCACAGGTCCGCGGCGTCGGTGACGGCTTCCCCGGATGCGATCTCGGGCGCGATGAACGCGGGAGTGCCCAGCATGATCCCGGTGCTGGTGATCGTGTGCTCGGAGACGTTGCGCGAGATGCCGAAGTCGCTGAGCTTGATGCGGCCGTCGTCGCCGATGAGCACGTTGCCGGGCTTCACGTCCCGGTGCACGATCCCGGCCCGGTGCGCGGCGTCGAGCGCGGCGGCGACGCCGTCGGCGACCAGCGCGAGCTGCGGATCGTCGAGCGCGCCGTGCTCGCCGAGCACCGCCGCGAGGCTCTGCGAGGGCACCAGCTCCATCACGACGAACGGCTCGCCCTCGTGACGGGCCACGTCGTAGAGCGTCACCACGTTCGGATGGGTGACCAGCGCGATGGCCCGCGCCTCGCGCAGGGCGCGTTCGCGGAGCTCGGCGGCCTCGCCCTCGGGCATGCCCTTGGGCAGCAGGACCTCCTTCACAGCGACCGGCCTGCGCAGCAGTTCATCGGTGCCGGCCCACACGATGCCCATGGCGCCGCCGCCGATGCGCTGTTCCAGCCGGTAGCGGTCGGCGATCAGCCGATCCGCGCCTGCGGAGGTCTCTTCCTCAGTCGTGGGCACGCGCTCATTCTCCATCCAGCGCCGTCGTGCTCGGTCGAAACCCGGTCCTTCGCCGACCATCAGCGGGTATCACTCAGCGTGATCGGATGGGCCCGTTGAGCAGGATAGCGGTGTTACCGGTAGTGAAGTTTCCCACGCGGGCGGTTCCGTCCCGTGGCCACCGCAGGTGTCCAAGATTATTTCGTCGCAACGAAAAACCCCTCCGGACGGGCTCTGTCCCCGGACGGACGCCGCAGCTCGGGATTATGGCCGGACGGGGCGATTCGGATAAGTTGGGCGCGGCCGGGACCACCGCCAGCGGGAGCAAACCGTTCGGCGACCCCGTCACGCACCACTCGGCGTCCGTCTTCGGTCGGCGAGAGTGTCCTGGAGGCCCCACCGGCTCGTCGGTGGGGTCGCGCGATGGTGGGCGCAGCGTGAGTGACGAACAATTCCACGGGGTCGCCTGGTCCACGGTCGTTGATCACCGGCTCGCCGAGGAGGTGCCCTTGTCCGCGTTCGTCCTCGTCCATCTGCTGGTGGCTCTGGCTTTGCCGGCGGTAGCCCGGCGCAACACGCGAGCGGCTTTCGCGATCGCCGCCGTGCCACCCGCGGCGGCGCTGACCTGGGTGCTGGCGCGCTCGGGTTCGGTGCTCAGCGGGGACGCCATCGTGGAGCAGATCCCGTGGGCGCCGCTGCTCGGCCTGGAGTTCACCTTCCGGCTCGACACCCTCGCGCTGCTGATGACGCTGCTCGTCGCGGGCATCGGCGTGCTGGTGCTGGTCTACTCGATCGGCTACTTCCAGCCGGGTAGCGGTGACGCCCGGCGTTCCGCCCCGCTGCTGCTCGCGTTCGCGGGCGCCATGTTCGGGCTGGTGCTCGCCGACGACCTGCTGACCGCCTACGTGTTCTGGGAACTGACCACGATCTGCTCGTTCCTGCTGGTCGGGCAGGCGGGCATCAGCCGCGAGTCGCGGCGCTCGGCGCTGCAGGCCCTGATGATCACCACCATGGGCGGGCTGGTGATGCTGCTGGGCTTCGTGGTCCTGGGCGAATCCGCCGGGACCTACCGGATCTCGGAGATCATCGACAAGCCGCCGGGCGGCACACCGCTCGCGGTCGCGGCGACGCTGATCCTCGTCGGCGCGCTCACCAAGTCCGCGCAGATGCCGTTCCACAACTGGCTGCCCGCGGCGATGGTCGCGCCCACCCCGATCAGCGCCTACCTGCACGCGGCCTCGATGGTCAAAGCGGGCGTCTTCCTGGTCGCCCGGCTCGGCCCCGTGTTCGTCGGGGTGCCGCAGTGGTGGGTGCCGACCCTGGTGTTCGGCCTGTTCACGATGGTCCTCGGCGGGTGGCGCGCGCTGCACGAGACGGACCTCAAGAAGCTGCTCGCCTACGGCACCGTCAGCCAGCTCGGCTTCCTGATGGTGCTCGTCGGGCAGGGCACCTACGCGGCGGCGCTGGCCGGAGCGGCGATGCTGCTGGCGCACGGCATGTTCAAGGCCACCCTGTTCCTGGTGATCGGCGCCGTCGACCACCAGGCGGGCACCCGCGACGTGCGGGAACTGTCGGGGCTGGGCCGCCGGATGCCCGCGTTGGCGATCATCGCGCTGCTCGCCGCCGCCTCCATGGCAGGCCTGCCGCCGATGCTGGGCTTCCTCGGCAAGGAGGCCGCGTTCGGCGCGTTCCTCGGCACCGGGGGAGGCGGGCTGCTCGTCGATCTCGTCCTGGTGCTCGGCTCGGTGTTCACCGTCGCCTACAGCGCCCGGATGCTGTGGGGCGCGTTCGGCGACAAGCCGGGAGTGCACCCGACCGCGGCGAAGCCGCCGAACGCCCTGCTGCTGGTGCCCGCCGCGGTGCCCGCGTTCGCGGGTGTCGTGCTCGGCGTCGGCTACCCGCTGACCGATGAGCTCGCCGGTTCCTACGCGGCGGTGTTCGGCGCCGGCTCCGGCGCGCCCCACTTGGAGTTGTGGCACGGCTTCGAGCTGCCGCTGCTGTTCTCCGTGATCGCCGTGGCCGCCGGGTTGTGGGCGCACGCGGCGCGCGCCCGGCTCACCGCGGTGCGCAACCGGCTGCCGAAGCTGCTCGACGCGCAACGCGGCTACGAGCGGATGATGGCGCTGCTGGAGCGCACGGCGGTCGGCGTCACCGGGCGCACGCAGGTCGGTTCGCTGCCGACGTACCTGGCGATCATCCTGCTCACCGTGCTCGCGGTGCCCGGCTCGGTGCTGATCTACCACGCGCACATCCCCGATGACATGCGGCTTTACCACAACCTGCTGCAGGTGCCGCTGGCCGTTCTGGTGATCATCGCGGCGATCGCGGCGGTGCGGGCCAAGCGGCGGCTGACGGCCGTGGTCGTCGTCGGCGTGATCGGCTACGGCATCGGCGGGCTGTTCATCGTCGACGGCGGACCGGACGTCGCCTTGGCGCAGTTCCTGGTCGAGACGCTCACGATGGTCGCGTTCGTGTTCGTGCTGCGGCGGTTGCCCGCGCGGTTCACCAAGGGCGACACGGCGCGCTCGCTGCGCTGGCCGAAGCTGGCCCTGTCGGTGGCGGGCGGCGTGGTCATCGCGCTCGCGGCGGTGCTGTTCAGCGCCGCCCGGCAACGGCCACCGGACGTCAGCGCCGACTTCATCGCGCAGTCCGAGCAGGGCGCGGGCGCCACGAACGTCGTGAACGCGATCCTGGTCGACTTCCGCGCGTTCGACACCGTCGGGGAGATCTCCGTGCTCGCCGTCGCCGCCACCGGTGTCGCCAGCCTCGTGCTGGCCTCCCGGTTCGACCGCAGGCGCCGCAGCACCCGCCGCGGTGCCTCGGCGGCGCCCGCCGAGCGGCCGAACGCGGTGCTCAGCGGGAACGGCCACAGCCACGAGGAGGTGCAGGAATGACCGATCCCAGGATCACCGCTCCCCAGAACGGCCAGGCCAACCGCGGGCCGTGGACGGGGTGGGACGCGCCCCGGGAGCGCTGGCTGCTGTCCGGCTTCCCCCGGGACGGCCGGGAACGCGCCATGCTGCTCGAACTCGCGGCCCGCATCGTGTTCCCCACGGTGCTGGTGCTGTCGATCTACCTGCTGTTCGCCGGGCACGACCGCGCGGGCGGCGGGTTCAGCGGCGGCCTCGTCGCCGGGCAGGCGTTCGCGCTGCGCTACCTCGCGGGCGGCCGGATGGACGACAGCGCGATCATCTCGCTGCGGCCACCGGTGCTGATCGGGCTCGGCCTCACCATCGCCACCCTCACCGGGTTCGTCCCGCTGATGTTCGGCAACGAGCTGTTGGAGAGCGCCATCTACAAGATCGGCGTCCCGCTGCTGGGGCAGATCAAGTTCGTCAGCAGCATCGTGCTCGACATCGGCGTGTACCTGCTGATCATCGGAGTGGTGCTGGACCTGCTGCGCACCCTCGGATCGGGAGTCGAAGCCGACGCGGCGGCGGCGGAGAGGGGACAGGCATGACCGACGACCTCACCGTCAACTTCACGATGGCCGTGGTGCTCGCCGCGCTCTACTCCGCCGGGTTCTACCTGATCATGCAGCGCTCGCTGATGCGCATCCTGATCGGAACCGTGATCGTCGGGCACGGCGCCAACCTGCTGCTGCAGCTCGCCGGTGGGCCGCCGGGACGGGCACCGATCCTCGGTGACGCGGCACCGGAGCAGATGACCGACCCCTTGCCCCAGGCCATGGCGCTGACCGCGATCGTCATCACCTTCGCGCTCACCACGTTCCTGCTCGCACTCGCCTACCGCTCGTGGGTGCTGCTCGGCCACGACGAAGTCCGCGACGACGTCGAGGACCGCCGGATCCGGCGGCTGGAGCGCAGGCTCGCCGAGTCCGAGGACGAGGCCCAAGAAGAGGAACTCGAACGGGAGGCCACTCAGTGACCGTCCTCGTGGCCCTGCCCGTCCTGCTTCCGCTGGCGGCTGCGGGGATGTCGCTCGCGCTGGGCCGGTTCGCCGACTTCCAGCGGATCATCGGGCTCGTCGTGCTCGCCGCGATCATCGTCGATGCCGGTGTCCTGCTCTACGCCACCGACCGCACCGGCCCCGTCGTGCTGCAGGTCGGGGGCTGGGCGGCGCCGGCGGGCATCACGCTGATCGCCGACCGGCTCTCCGCGCTGCTGCTCGTGGTCTCGGCGGTGGTGACCTTCGCGGTGCTGATCTACTCGATCGGCCAGCGGCTCACCGACTACGGCCGGGAGCGCGCCAGCACGACGTTCCACCCGATGTACCTGGTGCTGTGCGCGGGGGTGTCGCTGGCCTACCTCGCGGGCGACCTGTTCAACCTGTTCGTCGCGTTCGAGATCATGCTGTCCTCCTCGTACGTGCTGATCACGCGGCGCACCACGGCCAGCCGGGTGCGCGCGGGCATGACCTACGTGATCGTCAGCCTCACCTCGTCGCTGCTGTTCATCACCATGATCGCGCTGGTGTACGCGGCGACCGCGACGGTGAACCTGGCCGACCTCGGCGACAAGGTCGCGCTGCTGCCCGAAGGTCTCCAGGTGGCGCTGGGCCTGCTGATGGTCATCGTGTTCGGCGTGAAGGCGGCGATGGTGCCGCTGCACTTCTGGCTGCCCGACAGCTATCCGACCGCGCCCGCGCCGGTCACCGCCGTGTTCGCCGGGCTGCTCACCAAGGTCGGCATCTACGCGCTGATCCGCACCCAGACCCTCGTGTTCAGCCACGAACAACCGTGGACGCTGATGCTGGTGATCGCGCTGATCACCATGCTGGTCGGGGCGCTGGGCGCGCTCGCGCAGAACGACCTCAACCGGATGCTGTCGTTTCTGCTGGTCAGCCACATCGGCTACATGTTGTTCGGGCTCGGCGTCTACGACATCATCGGGCTCACCGGCGTGATCCTCTACGTGGTGCACCACATCACCGTGCAGGCGACGCTGTTCCTGGTCAGCGGTCTGATCACCCGGCACACCGGCACGGTGGCGCTGAGCCGGATGGGCGGGCTGGCGAAGGCCGCACCGATGATCGCCGTGCTGTTCGCGCTGCCCGCGCTGAGCCTCGCCGGGGTGCCCCCGTTCTCCGGGTTCGTGGCGAAGCTGGCGCTGCTCCAGGCCGGTGCGGGCGCCGGGAGCTGGGCGGCGTACGCGGTGACCGGGGGAGTGGTGTTCACCAGCTTGCTCACCCTGTACGCGATGGCGCGGGTGTGGACGCGGGCGTTCTGGGGCCAGGTCCGCGCGCCGGAACCGGACCCGGACCCCGACGACGAGCTGGTCGTCGGTACCGGGAACTCGACCCGCCCGATGGTCGCCGCCACCGGGGTGCTGGTCACCGCGAGCGTCGTGATCGCCCTGTTCGCCGGGCCGCTGGCCGGAGTCAGCGAGCGGGCCGCGGACGACCTGATGCACGGCGAGACCTACCGCGAAGCGGTGCTGGGAGGTGCGCGATGACGCGATTCGCCCGCCGCACGCTGCGCCGCCTGCCGCTGGTGCTGTGGCTGACCGCGGTGTGGATCATGCTGTGGGGCACGCTGGACCTGGGCACCCTCGTGTTCGGCCTGCTGGTGGCCCTGCTCGTGACGACCATGTTCCCGCTGCCCTCGGTCACCACCCACATGGTGGCGCGCCCGCTGCCGCTGCTGCGGTTGGTCTGCTACCTCGCCGTCGACCTGGTCATCTCCACGCTGCGCGTGTCGTGGCAGGCGATCCGGTACGGGCCGCGCACCACCGCGGGCATCGTGCAGGTGACCCTGCTGACCGACTCCGACCACCTGACGGCGATGGTCGCCAACGCCGTGTCGCTGGCGCCCGGCAAGTTCGTCATGCAGATCGACCGCGGGCACCGCATCTGCTACGTCTACGCACTCGGGATGCAGGCCGGGGGAGAGGAAGCGGTGCGGCGGGAAGTGCTGGGCCTGGAGCGCCGCATCGTCCGGGCCGTCGGTTCCGCGCGCGAGCTCGAGATCGTCGGACGCGTCGCGCGGGACGCGGGCATCAAGGAGGCCTCCTGATGGATGTGGTGTTCGTCGTGACCTTCGCGCTGCTGTGCGTGGCGGGGTTGCTGACGCTGATCAGGCTGATCCTGGGCGCGTCGACGCTGGACCGCATCGTGGCGCTGGACGTGCTGCTGACGCTGATCGTCGCCGGGACCTGTGTGAGCATGGGTTGGTTGCGCGACGGTTCCAACATCGCACTGCTCGCGGCGTTCGCGCTGCTGACGTTCATCGGTTCGATCAGCGCGGCCCGCCTCGTCGAGAAGAAGGAGCCGTACCGGTGAACTGGCTCGATGTGGTCTCCGCCTGCTGCCTGATCTTGGGCGCGCTGTCCTGCCTGTTCGGGGCGATCGGGTTGCTGAGCTTCCCGGACGTCACCGCGCGGCTGCAGGCCGCGACGAAACCGCAGACGCTCGGGCTGATCCTGATCCTCATCGGCACGGCCCTGCGGCTGGACTTCCACTACTCGCTGGCGCTGGTGCTGGTGGCGTTGTTCCAGATGCTCACCGCGCCGGTGCTGGCGCAGCTGGTGGGGCGCGCGGCGTACCGGACCGACAGCATCCGCAGGGAGAACCTGGTCGTCGACGACCTGGGTGAGCGCATCGGCCGCGAGCAAGATCGGCGGTGACCGCCGCACCGGGTGCGGTCGCCGGTACCGTTCCTGGGCAGAGCGCCCGAGGAGATCGGCGGCTGTGTCGTGGCTCACTTTCGATTACTCGGAGGGTGCGACGCGCGTCCTCCCTCGTGGCAGGGCGGACCCAGTGAACGAGGAGCGACCATGCGTGCCCGACTGATCGCCGGATCGATGATCGCGGGGCTGTGCCTCGCGGGATGCGGCGCCGCACCCGAGTCCGCGCCCGCCCAGCAGCCGCCCGCGGTGGTGACCCTGCCGAAGGCCCTCGAGCCCCCGCCGCCCACCGCCGACGCGGCCCCCAGCGGCCCCGCCGAGCCGTCGGCGACCGGCGAGACGCCCGCCACCGCGTCGGTGACCACCGGCGACCGGCCGTCCACGACGCCCACGTCCGACACCGGCGAGTCGACCGCTCCGCCCGACACCGGCGACACCGACTGCGGCGAGATCACCAACCGCGCGGGCGTCACGTACCGGCTGTTCGCGGAGAACGACTCGGGGAAGACCTTGGGCTGCGCCGAGGCCGAGCGCGTGATGACCAAGTACCTCTCGCTGCCGGCGGACGAGTACCAGGGCAGCGGCCGGTTCGCGAACTTCGAGGGCTACGGCTGCGCGTCCACGCCCCAGGAGCGGGAGAAGGCGCTGTGTGCGAAGCAGGGGATCTCGACGTACATCACGGCCTGACCGGAGGCGTTGCGACGATCCGGGCAACCTGCCCTGGACGCGAGCGTCCCCCGGCCGCGATGTGATCAAATGACCTGGTGCGGCGGCCCGTCGCCGCGTAGCGCTGCGTGGAAAGGTGTGGAGTGCTGATGGCACGCATGGGGCGACTGCTCGCGGTCCTGACGCTCGGCGGGGTCCTCCTGCTCTCGCCCGCGGCCGGTGGCACCGCCGTCGCCGCGACCGAGCAGGTGCCGGTCGCCGCGACCGCGCTGGTCGCGCAGGAGCCCACGGCCCCGCCTGGGCCGGACCTCAACGGCGACCAGCAGAGCGCGATGGACGACAAGCAGCGGCTCGCGGTCGGCATCGGTGGCTTCGTGCTCATCGCGGCGGTGCTGTTGTCCCGGAAGGCCCGCAAGCGCCCGATCCTCAGCTTCAAGTGGAAAAAGTAGGGCAACCCCTCACTTAGCGGTCCGTGAAAAAGGGCAACGGGGTCGGTTTTCGGCATTCTTTTCGAAGATTTCCCGCTATGGACTAGACCTGGCGGGCTAACCTGTGGGATTTTCACAACTGCACGGGATGTGCGAGCCGGGTTCGGCGCACTCCGCACTCCCGGCGGGACGGTGCACTACTTGGGGTCGTGACCCCTCGCAGACGTGGGCCGGCACCGGGAAGCCCCCCGACCGGTGCCGGCCCACACCCTCTTTCAGCCCGTCTTCGGCGCTTTCGGCGTGACCTGTTCGGGTGCCGCGCCAGGCCTGTGGCGGCGGTGTCCCAGTGGCGGAAAGCGTTCCGCCGCTTGGGTAATCGCCCGCGAGGAGCCGCGTCGGCCGGTCGACCGCGCGGCTCGCGGAATCGTGCGCGCGCAGTCGTGGCCTTCGGCGAGTTCCGCTTTCCACGCGCATCCCGGTCCCGCATTGCGTTTCGCATCGGAGTTCTGCTTCCGGTGCGGCGCACTCGGATGCGTTGCGCGGAGTTCGGAAAGCTCGCGAAGAAGTTGAATCTGGAACTTCTACTCCGCGGCTGATCACACGGTGCCGCTGAGCGCAATCCGCCGACCGGCTGGCGGACCGTCGTGGAGACTGCGGCTTCAGCGCTCCGGAATCGTGCAGGATGGTCGCCACATGAACCAGGACCCATCCGCGCGAGAGGCCGCACCGCGCTCCGAAACCCGCGCCACCTGCCGGGAGGCCGTCCGGCGCCACGAGCACGCGCTCGTCGAGCTCGCGCGCAGCCTGCACGCGGAACCCGAGACGGCCTTCGCCGAGCACCGCAGCGCCGCCAAGGTGAGCGCGCTGCTGGCCGAGCACGGCTTCACCGTCCGGGCGCCCCTCGCCGGGCTGGACACCGCCTTCTCCGCGGAACGCGGCCACGGCGATCTCGTGATCGGCATCTGCGCCGAGTACGACGCGCTGCCCGAGATCGGCCACGCCTGCGGGCACAACGTGATCGCCGCGGCGGCCGTCGGCGCCGCGCTGGCGCTGGCGGAGGTCGCCGACGAACTCGGCATCACCGTCCGCGTCCTCGGCACCCCGGCCGAGGAACTCGGCGGCGGCAAGGTGCTGATGCTGGAACGCGGCGCGTTCGACGGCCTGGCGATGGCGATGATGGTGCATCCCGGTCCGGAGGAGGTCTGCGCGCCCAGATCGCTGGCCATCAACGACCTCGAAGTGCGCTACGCGGGCAGAGCGGCGCACGCGGCGGCGGCTCCGGAGCTCGGCGTGAACGCCGCCGACGCGCTGACCGTCACCCAGGTCGCGATCGGATTGCTGCGCCAGCACCTCGAATCCGGCCAGATGGTGCACGGTATCGTGACCGCAGGCGGCGCCGCGCCGAACGTCGTTCCCGCTCACACTGCGGCGATGTACAACCTGCGCGCCGCCGAGTCGCTTTCCTTGGAGCGCCTGGAGAACCGCATCCGGGCCTGCTTCGAGGCGGGTGCGACGGCGACCGGCTGCTCCCACGAGGTCGTGCAGGTCTCCCCGGTGTACGCCGAACTGTCCTGCGACGACGAGCTCTCCGAGGCGTACCGCGCGGCGATCACCGAACTCGGCCGGCGGCCGGTTCCTCGCGCCGAGCAGGCCGCACGGGTCATCGGCAGCACCGACATGGGCAACGTGACGCAGGTGCTGCCCGCGATCCACCCGATGATCGCGCTGGACTGCGGCGACGCCGTGACCCACCAGGCCGAGTTCGCCGCCGCGTGCGCGTCGCCGTCGGCCGATCGCGCCGTGCTCGACGCGGCGGTGGCGATGGCGTGGACGGCCGTCGCGGCGGCGACCGAACCCGGCCTGAGATCGCGGCTCGCGGCCTCGGCAGAAGACCGCCCGGTGCGAACCGGGAAGCACAACGCCGCCGGGCCCGGGGCTGCTCCGAGCTCGGCGCGACGGCGACACACGTCGGGAGGCGTGGCGTGACGGTAGTGGATTCTCGCGGCCCCGAGCCGCGCAAGACATCGAACAACGGCGGCCTGGAAGACGCGGACGCGTGGCGGGAGGCCGAGCTGGGCGCCAGGCCGCCCGGCGAGCCGATCGGCGGCAGCGGCGACACCATGTCCGGCGTGGGGTCCGATGGTCACGGCGCGCTGGAAGACCTGGGTGCCGGACGGGGCCCGGCCTGGCTCGACGCGTGGCTCACCGCGAACGCGGGGCACGTCCTGTCGTGGCGCAGGCACATCCACGCCCACCCGGAGCTCTCCCGCGCCGAGCACGGCACGACCGCGTTCCTGGCCGAGCGGCTCACCGCGGCCGGGTTGAGCCCGCGCGTGCTGCCGGGCGGCACCGGGCTGCTCTGCGACCTGGGCCCGGAGAACGCGCAGCCGCGGCGCACCATCGCGTTGCGCGCCGACATCGACGCGCTGCCGCTGACCGAGGCGACCGGGCTGCCGTTCTCCTCGACCGCGGACGGCGTGGCGCACGCCTGCGGCCACGACGCGCACACGACGATCCTGCTGGGCACGGCCCTGGCGCTGGCGACGGGGCCGGAGCTGCCCGGCCGGATCCGGTTGATCTTCCAGCACGCCGAGGAGGTCATGCCGGGCGGCGCGCTCGACGTGCTCGCCGCCGGTGGGCTCGACGGCGTGGAGCAGATCTTCGGGCTGCACTGCGATCCGCGGCTGCCGGTCGGCCGGGTCGGGGTGAAGGCCGGCGCCATCACCTCCGCCAGCGATCTGCTGGAACTGCGGCTGAACTCGCCCGGCGGGCACACCTCGCGACCGCACCTGACCGCGGACCTGGTGCACGCGCTGGGCACCGTGATCACCGGGCTTCCGACGTTGCTGTCCCGCCGCGTCGATCCCCGCACCGGAACGGTGCTGACCTGGGGCGCGGTGCACGCGGGCGAGGCGCCGAACGCGATCCCGCAGACCGGTGTGCTCACCGGCACGCTGCGCACCGGCGATCGGGGGACGTGGGCGGAGCTGGAGCCGCTGACCCGCGAACTGGTGTCGGGGTTGCTGGCGCCGCTGGGCGTGGGCTTCGACCTGCAGCACCGGCGCGGTGTGCCGCCCGTGGTCAACGACGCGGCGAGCACCGAGCTGATGTCCGCGGCGATCCAGGCCGCGTTGGGCGAGCACGCGGTCACCGGCACTCCGCAGTCCTCGGGTGGCGAGGACTTCGGCTGGTACCTGGAGCACGTGCCGGGTTCGTTCGTGCGGCTCGGCGTGCGTTCCGGGCAGGCGCGGGCGCGTGACCTGCACCAGCCGACGTTCGACCTGGACGAGCGGGCGTTGCTGGTCGGGATCCGGGTGATGGTCGGGACGGCGCTGGCGGCGCTGACCAGGTGACGCGTCGGGCGAGACGTCTCGCCTGGTCTTGACGTCTCCGGGCGGGGCCTCGGCGGCCTTCGCGTTGCGGGACCGCCCCCGAGGGGCGGTCTTCGCCCGGAGGCGGCCGGGAGTTCCGGCCGCGGCGTTCACTCGAACGAGATGTATCAGTTCCGGGGTTCGCGCCCTCTTGTAGGTATGACCGCGAACCTGCTGCTTCCCACGGCTCCTCCCGAGGTCCCCGCCGAGCGGCGCGAGCCGGCTCCATCCGGCCGCGCCGAGCGGATCGCCGCCGCGCCGCGTCCGAAGCCCGAGGTCCCGGGCGGAACGCTGCACGGCGCGCTTCGCCGGTCCAGCGCGGAACGCGCGTTCGGCGCGGACGGATTACGAGCGGCGCTGGACGACGGCCGGTGGATCGAGCCGTGGTCCGGTGTGGTGCTGCCGTCCGAACGAGCCGGAGACCCGCTGGTACGAGCGGAGGCCGCTCTGCTGCGCGCCGGACCGCACGCGGTGCTCAGCGGTCCGACCGCCGTCGCGATGCACGGCTGCACCGAGGCGGTCGCCGACCGGACGGTGCACGTCGCGGTGCCCTACGACCGCCAGATCCGCCCGGTGGCGGACCTGGCGATCAAGCAGACCTGGATCCGCGAAGCCGACGTGATCGAACTCGACGGACTCCGGGTGTACGCGCTGGACGTGGCCCTGGCGGAGATGCTCTGCACGGGTGAGCGCCGGACCGCGCTGGCCTGCTTGGAACAGGCGTTGGAGGCGCTGGGCTCGGCCGCGGTCCGGTTCCACGCGGTCGTGACCGAGCAGGTGGCCCGGCGCCGTGATCGGCGAGGTACCCGGCGCGCCGCCGAACTGCTGGAGCTGGCCCGCCTCGGCCCGTCCGGAGCGGTTCCCGTCGTCGCCCGCATCGAGGCGGCCCTGCCCACCGGAGGTGGATTGTGAACAGGCTCCGGAACATCACACGAACGGCTGTGATGACCGCATTCGAATGCGTTATGTTCAGCGAGGAGCCCGGCATTCCGGCCCGAGCCGACGTCGGCGTCCGCCGCTTCGGCGTGCGGATTCAGCGGGTCCGCGGGACGAGGAGGACGCGAAGTGTCACGGCAGAGCGAGAAGTCCCCCGGCGAGTTCCCGGCTCCGGAGCCGGCCGCCGCGCCCGCGCACTCCGGGCCGGGATCGGCGGTGGCGCCCGCGGCGCCCGGCGAGCGGATCGAACTGGTCCTGCTGGACGTGGGCGGGCCGATCTACGACGACTCCTGGTACCGGGAAGCCCTGCTGCGGGCGACCTGCGAACTGGTCGCGGAGAACGGCGGAGTGCTGCTCGAAGCGGACTTCCAGCGGGTCTACGACGCGCGGCGGCAGTCGCAGGAAGGCTCGTTGCGCACCGCGATGGCCGAGCGCTTCCTGCGCGAGGGGGACCGGCAGCGGTTGTCCGACCGCGCCGAGAGCTACTGGTTCTACCCGCCCTCCGCGCTGCAGCCCGATGTGCTGCCCGCGCTGCGGGAGCTCTCCGAGCGCTACAAGATCGCCGTGGTGGCCAATCAGCGAGCCTTGGTGGTGGACGCGTTGCGCCGCGACGGCGTGGCCTCGTTCATCGACTACTGGGCCATCTCGGAGCTGGTGGGCGCGTCCAAGCCGGATCCGGCGATCTTCCAGCACGCGCTGGACCGGGCGGGGGTGTCACCGGCGCGCGCGGTGCACGTCGGCAACCGGCTGGACTCCGACGTCCGCGGCGCGCAGCGGCTGGGGATCCGCACGGTCTGGGTGGTCCGCGGGGAGGCGCCGCCCGATCCGACGCGGGAGCAGCTCGACGAGCCCGACATCGCGGTGTTCTCGCTGGCCGACGTGCCGGCCGCGGTGGAACGGCTGCAACGGGCCAGGTAGTTCGCGCGGACGCCGGATCAGGCCTCGGCGATCTCCACGGCCACGCCGCGACCGCGCAAGCCTTCGACCACCGGAGGCGGTGTGTCGACGTCCACGATGACCAGGTCGAAATCGGTCAGCGGCGCCAGCTCGTGCACGGCCCGGCGCTCGAACTTGGAGTGGTCGGCCAGCAGGATGCGGGTGGCCGCGGTGCGCATCAAGGCCCGCTTCACCTGCACCGTCTCCTGCGACCGGTGCAGGCAGTGCCCGTCGGCCACGGCGGTCGTCGACAGCAGCAGCACGTCCGAGCGCAAGGTGCCCGCCATGTCGGCGGCGTGCAGGCCGAGGAACGCGTCGAAGCCGGGGTGGTAGTCGCCGCCCAGGCCGATCACGTGCAGCCCGTTCTCCCCGCTGAGCAGGTTGATCACCGGCAGGAAGTTGGTGACGACGGTCAGCGGAGCCGCCGGGGCGAGCAGTTCGGCGACCGCCAGCCCGCTGGTGCTGTCGTCGATCGCGACCACCTGGCCGGAGGTGATGTGGCGCAGCGCGTGGCGCGCGATCCGGGCCTTCGCGTCCGCGGCGTCGGAGCGCCGCGCGCCCACCGACCTCGCCAGCAGCGAACCCGGCGTGGAAGTGGCTCCGCCGCGGATCTTGCGCAACCAGCCCTGGCGTTCCAGCAGGTCCAGATCGCGGTGGATGGTCATACCGCTGACGCCGTGCTCCTCGACGAGCCGTTCGATGCGCACGTGGCCGTGGGCGAGCACGTCCTGCCGGATCTGCTCGCGCCGCTGCTGCTGGGACACCGTCCCGTCGACCTGGGCCACACCCACCTCACCCACGACGTGTGCCGTCGGTGTGATTATCACACGCGGGATGTGGCGCCAGGATCGCTCGACGGCGGCGAGCCGATCACGGTCCGATGTTGCCGCAGGGCCGGGTCCGCAGCTTCGACACGTAGTCCTCGGGGGCGCCCGCCGCTTCCGCGGCGTCGGCCATCACCCCGAGGTAGCGCGCCGACGGCAACCCGCCCTCGTAGGCGTCGAGCACGTACAACCAGGCGAGCACCGGGCCGTCGAGGGTCTGCACGCGAAGCCGCAGCTTCTTGTGCATCCGCAGCTCGGAGCCCTCCCAACGGTCGAGCTGGCGTTCGTCCTCGGGGCTGACGTCATACAGCACGGTGAAGACCTGTTCGCCGGGGTGCTCGACGATCGTCGCCAGCGCACCTTCCCAGCCGTAGTCCTCACCACCGAAGGTCAGCCGCCAGTCCATCAGCCAGCCCGTTCCCGCCATGGGGGAGTGCGGGGCTCGCTCTGTCATCTGGGCCGGGTCCATGTTGGACCCGTACGCGGCGTACAGCGGCACGCCCCACAGGGTAGCGATCGATCCGCCCGATGTCGGAGTGGACCGCGTCACCGTCGACGGCGAGTCGTGATCGGAACGCGACGAACCGGTGGGTACCGCCCGAATCGGCGGGAGCGCGTGCGACATAGGGTGGCTCCGGCGCCCACAAGGCTCGGATTTTCGGGAGGAACGCGAAGTGACCCGCATCGTGATCATGGGAGGTGGGCCGGCCGGTTACGAGGCGGCCCTGGTCGCAGCGCAGAACGGCGCCGACGTCACGCTCGTCGAATCGGACGGGCTCGGCGGCGCGTGCGTGCTCTACGACTGCGTCCCGTCCAAGACGTTCATCGCGTCCGCGGGTGCGCGTTCCTCCGCGCGCGACGTCAGCGAGCTGGGCATCCGCACCAGCCCCGAATCCGTCGCGGTCGACGTCGCCGTGGTGCACGGCCGGGTCAAGGGACTCGCGCTGGCGCAGTCCGCGGACATCCGTGCTCGGGTCCGCCGGGAAGGCGTCAAGATCATCGCCGGCCGGGCCCGGTTCACCGACCGCGAACACGGCATGGCCCAGCACCACATCGGTGTCGAGCGGGCCGACGGCGGCTCCGAGGAGCTGATCGGCGACGTGGTGCTGATCGCCACCGGCGCCACTCCGCGCGTGCTGCCGGGCGCGGTGCCCGACGGCGAGCGGATCTTGAGCTGGCGGCAGCTCTACGACCTGCCGGAGCTGCCCGAGCACCTCGCGGTGATCGGGTCCGGGGTGACCGGCGTGGAATTCGCCTCCGCGTACACCGAGATGGGCGTCAAGGTCACGATGATCTCCAGCCGGGACCGGGTGCTGCCGCACGAGGACGCCGACGCGGCCGGGGTGCTCGAAGAGGTCTTCGCCGAGCGCGGCACCGAGGTGGTCAAGCACGCCCGCGCCGAGCGCGTCGAACGCACCGACAAGGGCGTGATCGTGCACCTCGCCGACGGCAGGCAGGTGGAGGCCAGCCACGCCCTGATGACGGTCGGTTCGGTGCCCAACACCGAGGACATCGGCCTGGAGCGGCTCGGCCTGGAGACCGACCGCGGCGGCTACGTCAAGGTCGACCGGGTGTCCCGGACGAAGGTGCCCGGCGTGTACGCGGCCGGTGACTGCACCGGCCTGCTGCTGCTGGCCTCCGTCGCGGCCATGCAGGGGCGCATCGCGATGTGGCACGCGCTGGGCGAAGGCGTCAGCCCGATCAAGCTGAAGACTGTCGCGGGCAACGTGTTCACCCACCCCGAGATCGCCACGGTCGGCATCAGCCAGCAGGCGATCGACTGCGGTGACGTGCCCGCGCGGATCGTGACGCTGCCGCTGGCGACGAACCCGCGGGCGAAGATGGAAGGGCTGCGCCGGGGCTTCCTCAAGGTCTTCTGCCGCCCGCAGACCGGTGTGGTCATCGGTGGCGTCGTCGTCTCCCCGAACGCCAGCGAACTGGTGCTGCCGATCGCACTGGCCGTGCAGAACCAGGTCACGGTGGAGAACCTCGCGAACACGTTCTCGGTGTACCCGTCGCTGTCGGGCTCGCTGACCGAGGCCGGGCGCCAGTTGATGCGCCACGACGACCTCGACTGATCCCGCTCGCGGCTCCCGCCGCGGGTTCGACGGGCGTTCCCGGAACGGGGACGCTGGAAGGCGGGAGGCGCGAAACATGGCGACACCGGTTCTGATCTACGACGGCGACTGCGGGTTCTGCACCCGCAGCGTGCGGCTCGCCGAGAGGTTGCCGCTGCGGGCCCGCATCGTCGCGTGGCAGGAGGCCGACCTGGCGGCGTTGGGCATCACCGAGCAGCGCGCCCGGCACGAGGTGCTCTGGGTGGGCGAGCGCAGTCGCGTGCGCGGTGGCGCGGACGCGGTCGCCGCGCTGTTCCGGCACTGCGGTTTCCCGTGGTCGGTGCCGGGAACGCTGCTGTCGTTGCCGGTGCTGCGTTCGCTCGCCGCGTTCGCGTACCGGTGGATCGCCGCGAACCGCTACCGGCTGCCGGGGTCCACACCGGCGTGCGCGCTGCCCGCTGACCAGCGGCCGGGGGCCTGACCAGGAATTCCCCGCCGGTGCTGGGTGCCCGGCCCGGCCACGATTGATCGACAGGTCAGCGCACTCGGGCCGAAAGTATGAGAACGGCCCGCTTCCACGGCCTATCGATCGACTTCAACCGCGCCACTTCGGCCGATCCGGACGGCCCGTGCCCGCGCCTAAATTCATTCGTGCAAGGGGTGCGGAGGGGTGCGGGTGGCCACTGCCACGGGGCATCAGCGGTGGCCACCCGTATCGGCGACGACAGCGCCGAGCATCGGCGATCAGGCAAGTGAGGCGGACTCGAATGAACGGCAACAAGGCGTTCGCACCGGAATACCAAGGCGCGCTGCGGGACATGTCCGTGAACACGGCGTACGAGGACGTCCTCGGGCAGGCGCGAATCCGGGAGCAGTGGGCGTCCGAGGAAGGCACGGCGCTCGACGTCGCGCAGGCGAAGCTGGCCGTCGCCGAGTCCTGCCGCAGGCTGGGGCACCTGGAAGAGGCCGAGCTCGCGTGGAAGGCCAGCTACCGCGCTGCCCGCACCGCCGACGACACCGCCGCGCGGGCGTGGGCGCTGTGGAGCGGGGGCACGCTGGCGCGCCAGCGGGGCGAGCTGAACCTGGCGCTGCGCTGGCTGAGCCAGGGGCGGGACCTGGCCGCGGCAGCGGGGGACATCGTCGCCTACGGCTACACCTTCGCCGGTGTCGCCGAGACGGTGCGCATCCAGGGCGATTTCGAGCAGGCGCGCGGATTGCACGAGCACGTGCTCACCGAGGCGCGCAAGCGGAAGGAATCCCGGCACATCGTGTGGGCGCTGGAAGGACTCGCGCAGATCGAGCGCAACACCGGGGACCTCGAATCGGCGGCGCAGCGGTTCGAGGAGGCCGCGCGCGTCGCGGAGGACTCCGGCGACGATCGCGGCCACGCGTGGGCGCTGCGCGGACAAGCGGACGTGCTGTCGCTGCGCGGCGAGCACGACCAGGCCCTGCAGCTGCTGACGAGCGCGGAAGGGACCTGCCGCCGGATGGACCTGTCCAGCGCCCTGGCCTACAACCGCAAGATGCGCGGCAACGTGCACTTCCGGGCGGGCCGGTACGGCGACGCCGCCCGCACCTACCGGGACGCGCACGGGAAGTTCCGCGCCATCCGGGAACCGCGCGGCATGGCGCTGGCCCAGCTGGGGCTGCTCAAGAGCCTCGACGAGCTGGGCCGTCCGTCGGAGGCGACCATGGCGGACCTGGTCGCGCTGCGCGACGAGGTCAACGGCAACGAGCTGTGGCAGACGCGCCGCATGGTCGAAAACGCCATCGCCGAACGCACCGCCTGAGCCGGTCACCGCAGGTCGGTGCGGTGGCGAAAATGACGCGACGGCACCGGCGCGGCCCGGTTAAGGTTCCGGCATGTTCTGGCACCAGTACTACCTCTGATTCCCGCCCACCTGCGGAACATCACCCGTGACGTGCCCGCGCGAGTTCGCCGCATCCGGCTGAACCGCGCGGCCCCGCACCGCCCGCTGTCCGGGTTCGGGTCCGCGCGTGATGCGCAGGTGCTCGCCGACATTCCGAGCTCGCCCCCGTCCGAGCGGGCGGCTTTCCGAATCGTGGAGTGAATCAGGGATGAATCAAGTGCCGAAGAACAGCCGTGCGCACATCGCCTTCATGGCCGTGCCCGCGCACGGCCACATCAACCCCGGTCTGGGGCTGGTCGCTGAACTGAGCGCCCGAGGCCACCGCGTCACCTACGCCGTGACCGAGGACTTCGTGCCGCAGGTCGTCGAGGTCGGAGCCGCGCCGGTCCGCTACGAGTCGACGTTGCCCTCCGCGGCCACCCAGGAGCAGTGGCCGGAGGAGCAGGCCGCCGCGGTGCTGCTGTTCGTCGAGGAGATGATCACGGTGCGGGCGCAGCTCGCCCCCGCCTACGACCAGGACCGGCCGGACCTGATCGTCTACGACATCGGCGCGCTGCAAGCGCCGGTGCTCGCGCACCAGTGGGGCGTCCCGGCGATCTGCCTGTCCTCGACGCACGTGCGGTTCGAGGGAATCGAAGAGGTCTTCGGTTCGCAGGACAGCCCGGAGCTGAAAGCGGTCCACGCCCGTGCCGACGAGTTCTTCGCCGAGCAGGGCGTGCCGATGACGTTCGAGAAAATGGATCCCGAGCGTTGCGTGGTCGCCCTTCCGCGCTCGTTCCAGTACAACGGCGATTCGGTCGCGGACAATTACACCTTCGTCGGGCCGATGCTGACCGAGCGTTCCTTCCAAGGCGAATGGGAGCCGTCCGACGAGCGGCCGGTGCTGCTGATCTCGATGGGTTCGGCCTACACCGATCAGCTGGAGCTGTACCGCTCCTGCCTGGCCGCCTTCGGCGGTCTCGACTGGCAGGTGGTGCTCACCATCGGCAAGGTCATCGACCCGGCGGAGCTGGGGGAGATCCCGGCGAACGTCGAAGTGCACCGGTGGGTGCCGCAGCTCAACGTGCTGTCGCAAGCGGATGTGTTCATCACCCACGCCGGGATGGGCGGGTCGATGGAAGGCCTGTACTCCGGCGTGCCGATGATCGCGATTCCGCAGGCCGCGGACCAGTTCGCGAACGCCGAGCGGATCGAGCAGCTCGGCATCGGGGTGCGGTTGTCGAAGGAGGAGGCGACCCCGGAGGCGCTGCGCGCGGCGCTGGACGAGGTGTGCGACGACCCAGCGCTGCTCGCCAGGTCGCGGGCGATCCGGCAGGAGATCCACGAGGCCGGTGGTGTGCGCACCGCGGCCGACATCGTCGAGCAGGCGCTCTCCTGACGGCACTGGTGAGGGGGCGGCCGTCCCGCCTCCTCGCCAGTGCACCACGAGCGTCCGGGGCCGTCGCTCCGCTCTCGATTCCGGGACGCCTTCAGTTCGTTTCGCCGCCGTCGGCGATGAATTCACGCCGTTCGAGCACGGGTTCGATGATATGTCAAAAAGATCGGCAGATGAAAAAGTCGGCATTCGGTCAATGTGATTCTTCGAATGGGGAGAATCGGGGCGGGCGTTTCTCGTTTCGGTGTACGGTCGCGCTCGCCGGCCCGGTCGAGTGATCCCGGGCCGAATTCGAATTCCGACTGGGGAGTGGCGATGACGGTGCTGGTGACCGGTGCGACCGGATCGATCGGACGGGGCGTGGTCCGCCGCCTGCTGGCGGCCGGCGAGCAGGTGCGGGCGGTGACGCGCAGGCCGGAGACCGCACGGCTGCCCGCCGAGGCGGACGTGGTCGCGGGAGACCTGGCCGACCCGGGCGCGTTCCGCGAGGCACTGCGCGGGGTCCGGGCGGTGTACCTGTTCCCGGTGCCGGAGACGGCTCGGGAGTTCGCCGACCTGGCGGTGCGAAGCGGGGTGCGGCGGATCGTGGTGCTCTCCTCGCTGGCCGCCTCCGGCGGACCCGAGGGGAACATGAGCGCCGCGACGCATTCCGCCGTGGAGCGCGCCGTCGAGGAGTCCGGGGTCGCGGAACGGACGTTCCTGCGGCCGGGGGCGTTCGCCTCGAACGTCCTGGGCTGGGCCGAGTCGATCCGCGCGGAGGGCGTGGTGCGCGCCCCGCACGGTTCGGCGGCGCAGGCGTTGATCCACGAGGAGGACATCGCGGAGGTCGCGGCGGCGGCCCTGCTCACCGACGACCACGTGGGGGCGACCTACGAGCTCAGCGGCCCGGCCGCGGTGTCCCAGGTCGAGCAGGTCGCGGCGATCTCGGTCGCGATCGGCGAGCCGCTGCGGTTCGAGGAGCTCGCACCGGAACAGGCTCGGCAGCAGTGGTCCGCGCGGGGCATGCCTCCGGAGGTCGCCGCGATGCTGCTCGACTACCTGGCCGAGGCCGTGGACTCCCCGGACGTGCCGCTGCCCGCGGTGCGGCAGGTGACCGGTCACCCGGCCCGCGCGTTCGCCGACTGGGCGACCGACCACGCGGCGGACTTCCGGTGACCGAGCGGGTGATCCGCTCAGGCGGGGTGCGGTTGTGGAGCGAGTCCGCGGGCGACCCGGCCGATCCGGTGTTGCTGCTGGTGGCGGGCGATGCGACTTCGGCGTTCGGCTGGCCGGACGAGTTCGTGTCGCTGCTGGTGGACGGCGGGTTGCGGGTGCTGCGCTACGACCACCGCGACACCGGCCGTTCCGCGCACCGCGACTTCGCCGCGCACCCGTACGGTTTCGACGATCTGGCGGCGGACGCGGTCGCGGTGCTCGACGGGTGGGGAGCGGAGTCGGCGCACCTGCTGGGCATGGGGCTCGGCGGCGGCCTCGGGCAGCTCATCGCCGTGGCCGAACCGGACCGGCTGCGCAGCCTGACACTGCTGGCCACGCACGGGCTGGGAGTGGACTTCGCCGGGAACTGGGCGCTGGCGCGCGCAGGGGAGCCCAGCGGGACCGGGTTTCCGACTCCCCGGCCGTGGTTCGTGCGCGGGGCGGAGGAACCGTCGCGCGCGGTCGACGCGGAAACCGCGCTGGCGGAGCGGGTCGAGTGGCATCGGCTGTGCTCCGGCGACGGGTTGCCGTTCGACGCCGCGGAGTTCCGCCGCTGGGAGTCGCGCGACGACGAGCACACCGGCACGTGGCGGCGGCCCGCGGTGCACCCGCACGGCTTCATGCCGCACGTGCTCGCCGAGCGCGGCGATGACCTGGCGAAGATCAGCACTCCGACGCTGGTCGTGCAGGCGCCGCTGGATCCGATCAACCCGCCGCCGCACGGCAAGCTGCTGGCCGAGGCGATCAGCGGCGCCCGGTACGCGGAGATCGACGGGATGGGCTACGCGCTGCCGAACGCGGCGCACCGCCCGCTCGTGGACCGCGTGCTCGACCAGGTGCGGCTCGCCGGACTGCACTAGCCGGGGCCCTCGCGGGAAAACCGGTACCGCTCGGGAGCGGAGTGCAGCAGACTCCTGCGTCATGGAGCCGCACGAGAGCCTGCACCACGATGGAGTGGATCTTCGCCGGTGGCGGCCGGAGGACGCCGGTGTCGTACTGCGGCTCGTGACGGAATCGTTGGAGCACCTGGGGCCGTGGTTGCCGTGGGCGAAGCCCGGTTACGGGATGAAGGAGGCCGCCGACTTCGTCGGCACGAACGACCGGGATTGGGTGCGGCGCACGGCCTTCAACTACGCGGTGCTCGGACCGGACCAGCAGGTGATCGGGGCGGCCGGCCTGATGAACCGGATCGGGCCGGGCGGTTTGGAGATCGGCTACTGGCTGCACCGGGACTTCGAGGGACGCGGAATCATGCGCCGGGCGGTGACCGCGCTGATCGATGAGGGTTTCCGGCTGGGCGCTGACCGCTTGGAGATCTGGCACGACGAGGCGAACGCGCGCAGCGCCGCGATCCCGAAGGCCCTGGGGTTCGTCGAGGTCGACCGGCGTCCCGCTGTGGAGGACCAGATGGCGCCGGCGTGCACCGGCACGCACGTGGTCTGGCGGCTCACCGCTCCAGGCCTGCCTGGTCGGCCGGAGTAACGGGCCGCCCGACTTCGGCGACCTTGGTAGCGGGCCGGCACGGTGCCGGCGGGCTGAGGGGGGACGCATGCCGAAGGTGTCGGTGTCCTGGGCGGTCGCGGTGGCCGCGTTGATCGGGGTCGTGCTGGTCGTGATGTCCGGCGGTGAACCGAACGAGCCGCGCCGCATCGAAGTGACCGGCGAACCGGTGACGACTCCGACCGACACCACCTGGCCGTAGCCGAGGGGTGCGGCGGCTCCCCGGTGCGGAGGGCGCCCGCGCACCGAGGAGCCGCCAAGCCGGCGGACGCTCGGCCCGCCGGCAGTCCGTGCCGCGGAGTGCTCAGGCCCAGTCGAAGGTCTTCGTGACGGCCTTCTGCCACTGGGCGTACTCGTGGGTGCGGCGCTCTTCCGGCATCACCGGGTCCCACTGCTTGTCCTTCGCCCAGTTGGACCGGATGTCGTCCTCCCCGGCCCAGAACCCGACGGCGAGCCCGGCGGCGTAGGCGGCGCCGAGCGCGGTGGTCTCGCTGACCGTCGGGCGGATCACGGGGACACCGAGGATGTCGGCCTGGAACTGCATGAGCAGCTCGTTGCCGACCATGCCGCCGTCGACCTTGAGCGACTTCAGCGGCACCCCGGAGTCGGCGTTCATGGCCTCGATGACCTCGCGGGTCTGGAACGCCGTGGCCTCCAGCACCGCGCGGGCGAGGTGGCCGCGGTTGACGAACCGGGTGAGCCCGACGATGGCGCCGCGAGCGTCGGAACGCCAGTGCGGGGCGAACAGGCCGGAGAACGCGGGCACGAAGTAGGCGCCGCCGTTGTCGTCGACGCTGCGTGCGATCTGCTCGATCTCGGGAGCGCTTCCGATCAGCCCGAGGTTGTCCCGCAGCCACTGCACCAGCGACCCGGTGACCGCGATGGAGCCCTCCAGGCAGTACACCGTGTCGTTCGATCCGATCTTGTAGCCGACGGTGGTGAGCAGCCCGTTCTGGCTCAGCACCGGCTCGGTTCCGGTGTTGAGCAGCAGGAAGTTGCCGGTGCCGTAGGTGTTCTTGGCCTCGCCGGGCGACAGGCAGGCCTGCCCGAACGTCGCGGCCTGCTGGTCGCCGAGGATCCCGGCGATGGGCAGTCCGCCGAACACGCCGCGCTCGCGGAAGTGCCCGTAGACCTCCGACGACGACCGGATCTCCGGCAGCATCGAGGTCGGCACGCCGATCTCGCGGCAGATGTCCTCGTCCCACTCCAGCTTCTCCAGGTCCATCAGCAGGGTCCGGGAGGCGTTGGTCGGGTCGGTGACGTGCAGGCCGCCGTCGGGGCCACCGGTGCAGTTCCACAGCACCCAGGTGTCCATGTTGCCGAACAGCAGCTCGCCCTTCTCGGCGCGGGCGCGCACGCCGTCGACGTTGTCCAGGATCCAGCGGATCTTGGTGCCGGAGAAGTACGGCGACAGCGTCAGGCCGGTCTTGGCGTGGAAGCGGTTCTGCCCGCCTTCCTCGGCGAGCTCGCCGACGATGCCGTCGGTGCGGGTGTCCTGCCAGACGATGGCGTTGTAGACGGGCTTGCCGGTGGACTTGTCCCACACGACGGTCGTCTCGCGCTGGTTGGTGATGCCGACCGCGGCGATCTCGGAGGTCACCAGGTCGGCCTTGGCCAGGGCGCCCGCGCACACCTGGCGGGTGTTGCTCCAGATCTCCTCCGGGTCGTGCTCGACCCAGCCGGCCTTCGGGAAGATCTGCCGGTGTTCGACCTGGTCGACGGCCACCACCCGGCCGCCGTGGTCGAAGATCATGCAGCGGGTGGAGGTGGTGCCCTGGTCGATCGCGGCGACGTAGGAGGCCATGATGTCGTCCTTTTCGATGGATTCCGAGATGTGCGTGGTGGGCCTGGGGTGAGTGTCACCCGCGCAGGCCGGTGGGGCAGCCTCCCGACGCCACCTGCGGTGCGCCGATCGGCCGCCGCGGGCGAACCCGTCCCGCGCGGGCGTGCGTTCGCGCGGGACGGGAGCACGCTCAGGTCGCTGGCAGCACCAGCGCCAGCGCGCCCGCCAGGACGCCGCCGATGATCGGACCCACGACCGGGATCCAGGAGTAGCCCCAGTCCGCGGGCCCCTTGCCGCGGATCGGCACCAGCGCGTAGGCGATGCGCGGGCCGAGGTCGCGAGCCGGGTTGATGGCGTAGCCGGTGGGCCCGCCGAGCGAGGCACCGAGCCCGATCACGATGAACGCGACCGCCGCATAGCCGAGCGCGTCGTTGCCGAAGCTGAAGGCGCCGTCGTCACCACGTCCGGAACCGGGCGTCTGGATGATCCACAGCACCAGCACGAAGGTGGCGATGATCTCGGTGACCAGGTTCCACGGCGTGTTGCGCACGGTGGCGGCGGTGCTGAAGATCCCGAGGGTGCCCTCGGGTTCGTCGTGGGTGTCGAACTGGAGCTTGTAGACGGCCCAGCACAGCACGCCACCGAGCGTGCCGCCGATCAGCTGCGCGACGATGTAGACCGGCACCTGGCCCCACGGCACCTGCCCGTCCACGGCCAGGCCCAGCGTGACGGCCGGGTTGATGTGCGCCCCGGTCGGTTCGGCGATGCTCGCGCCCGCGAACACGGCGAAGCCCCAGCCGAAATTCACCAGCAGCCAGCCGCCGTTGTTCCCGAGCGCTTTGCGCAAGGTCACGTTGGCGACCACCCCGCAGCCCATCAGGGTCAGCACGGCGGTTCCCATCAATTCCCAGAGGAAGATCTCACCCAGACTCATGTCCCAGGTCCCCTCGTCGCGGCGCCATCGGCGCGGTCGGGTGTGCATTGATCGTCCGACGTGCGGGTAGCGCGGGAGGGCGCGTCGCGATGGCTCGGGCGGAGTGGTCCTGGCCAGCCTGGCGAGGGTGCCGGATCACGGGTCGGCGGCGAGTCCCGGTTGCGGGCACGGGCACGTCGACCTCCTCCGTTGGAGCTGCTCCGGCGGCCGGACGCGCCGGAGAACACGGTCACATTAGGCATGTGAAAACAAACATTGCAATAGCTTTGCGATGGTGTTTTTATCGCGATGTACGGTGAAGCCGTAGTCGGCGGCGTTCGGGCCGCGAGGCGCGACGGCCGGGCGCGGGCTCGGCCGGGAGGATGGGCATCCAATGGTGGAAGTCCCCGCAGGGGATACGGCGGTGAGGGGGACGACGATGTCCGCTACGTCCGGTCGACGCCCGTCCGGAAAGCAGCAGGACCGGCGACGCCGGATCACCGAGCTGGTGATGGCCGAAGGCTCGCTGCGCATCGACGACCTGGTCGCGACGGTCGGCGCCAGCGCCATGACCGTGTACCGCGATCTGGCCGACCTGGAATCGCAAGGCCTCGTGCACCGCAACCGCGGCTACGTCTCCGCGGCGTCCTCGCTGCTCTACGAGGCCGCTTCGGAATACCGGATGCAGCAGAACGAGGCGGAGAAGGACGAGCTCGCGGCAGCCGCGGCCGAGCTGATCGAACCGGGCCAGGCCCTGGTGCTCGACGATTCGACCACCGGCGTCTACCTGGCTCGGCGGTTGCCGGAGCGCGCGCCGCTGACCGTGGTGACGAACCATCGAGGGGTGTTCGGCGAACTGGCCGCGCACCAAGGCGTGCACCTGATCTCCATCGGCGGCGACTACCTGCCCTGGGCCGACGCGTTCGTCGGCGGCATGGCGCTGGACGCGCTGCGCGGGCTGCGGGTGGACCTCGCGGTCATGTCCGTCTCGGCGGTCACCGACGGGATCTGCTGCTACCCGCAGCAGGAGATGGTGCAGATCAAGAAGGCGATGCTGGCCGCGGCCAGCCGCCGAGTGCTCTACGTGGACCACACGAAGTTCCGCAGGCGCGCACTGCACGCGGTCGCGCCCGCGGAGGAGTTCGACATGGTGATCGTCGATTCGGCGACGCCGGACGCCGAGATCGAGGTCCTCGTGCAACGCGGGGCGACGGTCCGGCGGACCGGCGATGTCCATGCGGAAACGTCGAAGAAGGACCTGGCCGCAGCAGGTCCGAGCAGCAATGGCGCGGCAGGCGTGCAAGGCGCAGGCCGGGCATGATGACCACCGCGGAACGTGCCGATCGGGCGCGGGTCGGCGGTGATCGCGATTCGAGCGAGGAGGACGCCAGGTGTCCCACGACGAGAAATCATCCGCAACGACCGGTGCCACCGATGCCACCCGTGCCTCGGAAGAGGCCCAGGGCAGGCTCGGTCCGGGCGACCGGGAGCGCAACTGGCGACGGCTGGGGTCGGAGGAGTTCGACGTCGTCGTGATCGGCGGCGGAGTCACCGGCGCCGGCGCCGCGCTGGACGCCGCCACCCGCGGTCTGCGGGTCGCCCTCGTGGAGGCGCGCGACCTCGCGGCGGGCACGTCGAGCCGTTCCAGCAAGTTGTTCCACGGCGGCCTGCGCTACCTGGAGCAGCTGGAGTTCTCCCTGGTCCGCGAGGCCCTGCGGGAGCGCGAGCTGATGCTCACGCGGCTCGCGCCGCACCTGGTCAAGCCGGTGCCGTTCCTGTACCCGCTGAGCCACCGGGTGTGGGAGCGCCCGTACACCGCGGCCGGGCTGCTGATGTACGACACGATGGGCGGCGCCCGCTCGGTCCCCGGGCAGAAGCACCTGTCGCGGGCCGGTGCGTTGCGCATGGTGCCCGCGTTGAAGCGGGACGCGCTCATCGGCGGCATCCGCTACTACGACGCGCAGTCCGACGACGCGCGCCACACCATGACCGTGGCCCGCACCGCCGCCCGCTACGGCGCGGTGGTGGCGACCTCCACCCAGGTCACCGGGTTCCTCCGGGAAGCCGACCGGGTCGCGGGCGTGCAGCTGCGCGACGTGGAGACCGGCGCCGAGACCGAGGTCCGCGCGCAGACCGTGATCAACGCGACCGGCGTGTGGACCGACGAGCTGCAGCGCCTGTCCGGAAGCCGCGGCCGGTTCCGGGTGCGGGCCAGCAAGGGCGTGCACATCGTCGTGCCGCGCGACCGCATCGTCTCGGAGGCCGGGATGATCCTGCGCACCGAGAAGTCCGTGCTGTTCGTCGTCCCGTGGGGCGGGCACTGGATCGTCGGCACCACCGACACCGACTGGAACCTGGACTTGGCGCACCCGGCGGCGACCAAGAAGGACATCGACTACATCCTCGAACACGTCAACACGGTGCTGGCCACACCGCTCAAGCACGAGGACATCGAGGGCGTGTACGCCGGGCTGCGCCCGCTGCTGGCGGGCGAGAGCGACGAGAGCTCGAAGCTCTCGCGGGAGCACGCGGTGGCCCGCGTCGCCCCGGGCCTGGTGGCGATCGCCGGCGGCAAGTACACGACGTACCGGGTGATGGCGGCCGACGCGGTGGACGCGGTGACCCCGGACCTGTCCGGCCGGGTCGCCTCGTCGATCACCGACCAGGTCCCGCTGCTCGGCGCCGACGGCTACCACGCGCTGGTGAACCAGGCCGATCAGATCGCGTCCGCGCACGGCGTGCACCCGTACCGGATCCGGCACCTGCTGGACCGCTACGGCTCGCAGGTGCACGAGGTCCTGGCACCCACGGTGGACCGTCCGGAACTGCTCAAGCCCGTTCCGGGTGCGTCGGCCTACCTGCAGGCCGAGGTCGTGTACGCGTGCACCCACGAGGGCGCGCTGCACCTGGAGGACGTGCTGACGCGGCGGACCCGCATCTCCATCGAGTACCCGCACCGCGGCGTCGAGTCGGCGGACGCGGTGGCCCGGCTGATGGCCGAGGTGCTCGGCTGGGACGAGGCGCGCATCGCCCGCGAGGTCGAGGTGTACACCGCGCGCGTCGAGGCGGAGCGGGACTCGCAAACGCAGCCCGACGACGAGGCCGCGGACGCGAAGCGTTCGGCCGCGCCGGAGGTCCGCACGGAACTGACCGAACCGATCGCTTGATCCGAGCGGTCTTCTCGGAACGGTCTGCGCAGATGTCCGGGCGGCGGAACCTCAGCGGCTTCCTCGCTGCGGGATCAATTTTTCGAATGGCTCCGCCACGCGCGAAATTGCTGTCCTCGCGAGGAAGCCGCTGCGAACCCGCGGGTGGTCGATCTGCGTGCGTGGTCGCTGCTCAGCGGCTCCGCCGCTGACAGGACGCCGGCGAAAGATCGCTCGGGCGGATCCAGCAGTTGTGCAGCGGACCATCCGTCCTGTGCGGATGGATGGTCCGCTTCGTCCGTCAGCTGAGGTCGGTGAGCAGTTCTTCGACGTGGGCGATCATGCGGCGGGAATCGGCCGGGGCGATCGTGCTCCAGGAATCGCCGGAGGGGGAGTCGCGGCGCAGCTGCGCGTAGCGGCCGTGCGGGGTGTCGAAGAAGCCGACGACCCGCTGCGCTCGAACCCGGCGGCCCAGCCGGTCGCGTGCCGCCGCGCCGAACTGACCGCGCGCTCCCGCTTCGCGGACCATCGACGTCAGCATCTCCGCGTCGTCGCCGCGCACGCCGCGGCGCACCAGTTCCCCTTCCAGCGCCTCGGTGTTCCCGCCGGTCCCGGCCGCGGCCTCGTCGAGGTCCGCGCTGCGCACCGTCACCGATCGTCCCGGTCCGGCCGACAGGGCCGGCAGCACCGAGGTCGCCTCCCGCGCCAGCCCTGACGCCGACACCGCCCGCAAGGTCAGCGCGTCCTCGTCCTTGACGACCAGCACCGCGTCCGCGCCGCTGCCGTCCGGCACGCCCGAGGCCGCGAGCACCCGGACGCTGCGGTCGAACCAGGTCCGCCCGTCCAGTTCGGACACGGGATGGGCGAGCAGCCGCAGCATCCGCTCCAGCGCCGGATCGAGGTCGCGGCGGTCGCCGAGCCGCCGCGCGCCCAGCTCCCGCCACACCGATTCCGCCAGCTCCGCCCGCTCGGACCAGGTGCGGCCCGGCGAGGGAACCCGCAGCACCAGCGGCATCGTGTCCAGTCCCAAGTGCTCGACGAGCACGTCGAACTCCAACGCGGACAACCGGACCGGGTCCGCCCCCGCGAGGGCGGCGCCGTCGATCATCGGTCGAGGTCCCCGCCGATGACCGGGCGGGACAGGGTCTGCGGTTCGTCGAAGAATCCGGTGCCGCCGCCGACCTGCTCGGTCACCGCGCGGTCCACCGAGTCGTCCTCGCGGCGTCGCGTCCGGCCGGCACCGCCCGAACCGGTCGGGTGGGTCCGGCCTCGTTCGGAGCCGCGCCCGCCGCTGCCGCGCCCGGACTGCCTGCGCGAGCCCTGGACCCCGGCGGTGGAACCCGGCGCGGCGCGCGGAGCGGGCACCGGCGTGCCGCCCCAGCTGATCGTGATCCCCGGCTGCTGCCACGTCTTCGGGGCGCCGGGGGAGGAAGCGGGACCGTCGACGACGACCTGCGGCGGCGGCGTGAAGGAGGCCAGCGAGGTCGTGTTCGCCTGGGTGGAGGACTCGTAGGTCCGCATCACCTCGAACGCGCGCTGCTCGGCGGCGTTCTGCCGCGCCTCCTGGACCTCGTAGTCGGTCTGCCCGCCGAACAGGTGCACCAGTCCGGTGATCGCGGTACCGGGGTCCTCAGTGGTCGTCGGCTGCGGCTGGGGCATGTCCGCGCGGGCCTTGCCGACGAACGTGGCCTGCTGCTCGGTGCGGTCCCGCATCAGCTCGGCGGCCTGCTGGGCCTGCAACGCCCAATCGCCCAGCGGTCGCAGCCCGCCGCGCGCGTTCTCGGCGGCGTCGCCCTGCCAGCCCGACATGGCCGAGTTCAGCGCGGCGGCGAGATCGCTGTCGATGTTGCCGAGGGTCCGGGTCAGCTCGCTCCAGCGGCGCACCGAATCCGTCGAACCGTCCGCACCCGGCCCCTGGTGGATCTGCTCGTAGAGCTCCTCGTGGCGGTAGCCCTGCCAGCGATGATCGCTCATCGGGTTCCGCCTCCCGTCGCACCGGTCACGGTCAGCACCCTCCGCCGAGGCGCACCGCGTTGACGTCGTCGGTGTCCTGGTAGTGCTGGTTGGCCAGTTGCAGCGACTCCGCGGCCGACTGCAGCTGGTCGCGGTAGCCGCACAGCGCGGTCAGCGCGTCCTGGTCGCCGCCGACGGAGCGCAGGTTGAACTGCTCGGCCGCGGTGCTGCTGATCGGGTCCCCGGCCCACGGCCGGATGCGCAGCTCGGTGATGGCGTGCTCGATCTCGACGCCCACCTGGTCCAGCGAGGACTGTAAGGCGTTCACGAGGCTCGGAATGGCGGTGGGCTCGACCCGCATCGATCCACCGGCGCCGGGTGGTCCCGATGGCGCGGTGGAATCCGGCGAGCCGTCCCCCGACGGCGAATACAGCGGCACGGGGTTTCCCTCCCACGGGTAAAACGTCCGCGCTCACTCTAATCACTAATCGTCACGGTGGGGAGTGCTCCAAACGCGGTGAGTATCAACGCCGATCGGCTGATCGGCGGCACGGCGTTGGCGCGCGTGCGCGCGGTCAGTCCGTCGGTCGGGGGGTGACCAGTGGCTCCGAGGACTCGGAGGTCGAGGGGTCCGCGGCGTCCTCCGAGGAGGTCGACGTGTCCGAGGTCTCCGGTGCCGGGTCGGCCAGCGAGGTCACGGCGTCCTCGGCGACGCGCTGCGCTCCGGCGCACAGGGCGTCCAGCGGCGGGGCGGGTTGCCCGCCGTCGTCGCGGTAGAGCACGTCGAGGTGTTCGCCTTCGGCGACGTCCACGGCCACGTTGCAGGACAGGTCCAGATCGGGCGTCTTGATCACGAGCGCCGGGAAGCCGTGGATCACGACCGGCGTGGCCTGCACCTGGGCGGTGTCGTCGGTCCACACGCTCATCGACTCGGTGGTGATCAGCGACAGCCGCGCCCCGACCTTCGCCGTGGTGTTGCGGAAGCTGCAGGTGGGGGCGTCGCCGAAACCGCCCTCGGTGTCGGCCAGCGGGTCCCGGTTGAACCCGAGCTGCCCGCGCTGGTCCTCGGTGAGCAGTTCGCAGGGGTCCACATCGGTCATGGTCAGCTCGAACGGCCGGGGCGGCGGTGGCGGCGGCGTGCTCGAAGTGGGGGTGGGCGGCGGAGGCGGGGCAGGGGCAGGTGTCTCCGCGGCGGGTTCGGATCGGAGGATTCCGCATCCGGAGAGGGCGAGCAGTCCTGCCGCGCACACTCCGCCCAGCCGCCCGGCCGACATCCGGCCGCTCCGCGCTGTGGCGGTCCGCGAGCTTTGCATGAGCTTCACCGTAACGAAGGCGGCGTCGGTCTCGGGTGAACTCCGTCGCGCGCCGCGAGTCGTCATCGCCTGCGCAGCGCCCACGCGATGACGAAGACCCCGAGGAACGCCAGCAGCCAGAGGTCGCGGGTCACGGCGACGAGGGCGAGCAGCAGCGCCGCGCCGCCCAGCCCGAGCAGGATCTCGGTGCGGGGTCGTGGCCGTGCGGGCGCCTTGTCCGGAGACCAGGTTCCGCCGGGCGCCGCGTCGGTGGACGGGAGGTCGGTGAACAGCGCGCGGAGATCGGCTTTGCTGCGTGCCGCGGCGGCGCGGGCGCAGCGCTCGTCGTATTCGACGAGGTCCAGCCTGCCGGAGCTGAGGTGGTCGCCGAGCAGCGTGATCGCTGTTTCCCGTTCGGCATCGCCAATCCGCAGGTTCTTGTCCCTCTCACGCACCTCGCCATCCTAGGCGCCGTCCCGTGGCGGATTCGCCGGTGCGGGAGCAGTTTCCGGTGGGCGGTCGCCGGACGGCGGTGCCTCCGGTCGAGGGACCGGAGGCACCGCGTCGCGTCAGGCGGTGGCGGCGCGGTCCGGTGCCAGCAGCGGAGGTGCGCTCGGCGCGTTGAGGACCTCGTCGTCGAGCAGGCCTTCGCCGCGGGCGACGACGGTCGGCACCACGATCTGGCCCGCCACGTTCGTCGCGGTCCGCGCCATGTCCATGATCGGGTCCACGGCGTAGGCGACGGCGATGCCGGTGGCCACGACCTCCGGCGGAAAGCCGAGCGCGCTCACGGTGAGGGTGAGCATGGTGAACCAGCCGGTGACCCCGGCGGTGGCGATGGAACCGAACACGGCGACCGCCACGATCGTCAGGTACTGCACCGGCCCCAGCTGGATGCCGAACAGGTTCGCGATGAAGATCGCGCCCACCGCCGGGTAGATCGCCGCGCACCCGTCCATCTTGGTCGTCGTCGCCAGCGGCACCGCGAAGTTCGCGTACGAGCTGCTCACCCCGAGGTTCTCCGCGGTCTGCCTGCTCAGCGGCAGGCTCGCGCTCGACGAGCGGGACACGAACGCGAACTGCAGCACCGTCCACGCCTTCGCGAAGAACGTCACCGGGCTCACCTTCGCCACGAACCGCAGCAGCACCGGGTAGACGACGAACAGCACCAGCGCGCAGCCCAGGTAGGTGGCGCCGATGAGCTTGAGCAGCGGCGCGAAGAACTCGTTGCCGTAAGTGGCCACCGCGTTGCCGATGAGGCCGAGGGTGCCCAGCGGGGCGAGCCGGATGATCCAGCCCAGCACGCGCTGGATGACCTCGAACGCCGAGCGGTTGAAGTCCACGAACGGCTTCGCCGTGTCGCCGAGGCTGTACGCGGCGGCCCCGATGATCAGCGCGACGAACACGACCTGCAGCGTCTCGCCTTCGGAGAAGGCGCTCACCAGGTTGCTCGGGATCAGCCCGTTGATCAGGTCGAGCCAGGAGCCCTGGGTCTTCTCGCCGATCGACTTCAGCCGTTCCGGGTCGGGTTCGAGCACCAGACCCTGGCCGGGCTGGATGATCCGCCCGACGGCGAGGCCGATGACCACGGCGATCAGCGAGGTGATCGCGAACCACAGCGCGGTCTTGCCGCCGAGCCGGGCCGCGGTCCGCCCGCCGCCGACGGCGCGCAGGCTCGTGATGCCCACGACGATCGCCGTGAAGATCAACGGCAGCACGGTGAAGGTGAGCAGGTTGGTGAACGTGGAGCCGATCGTGTCCAGCGTGGTGATCAGCCACTGGGCTCCGGTCGACTTCGCGATCCAGCCGAGCAGCGCACCGAGCACGAGGGAGGCGACGACGGCCACGGCGAACAGCCTCGGATCGAACCGCGGTCGTCGCCTTTCTTGCGCAGGGGGTGTGGACACAGGGATCTCCTGAGGTTGCGAGGTGGCGCGTGGTGTCGCCGGGGAGGTGGTGCGCTGGGGCGATCTCGTGATCGCGGCGGAGCGTGCTCGCCCTTCGGGCCGCGGCGGTGCGCGGCGGGCCGGGAATCACCGGCCGGGCGCGGAGCGGGTCCGCCGGTCAGGGACAGACGCTGCTGGCCTGCCGTCGCAGATCGACGTGCAGGCGTGCAGTCAGGTAACGCCGCTGAGCTCCCATCGCGAACCTTTGTAACCCGGTGCTCGGTCCAGACCATCCCGAATTAACCGAATTGTGTTCACGTTCACCAGCCGCCCCGGAGCAGGCGGACGCCCGGCTCCGGTTTCCGATCTCGCCGAGCGCGGCCCGCCAGCGCATTCGATCTTGGCGGCCCGTCCGGCGCACCCGCGGTGTGGACCACTTCCGCGGCTCCGCGTGGAATCGGGCGGTCAGTTCTGCGGGGGCGTCCAGAGGTCGGTGACTCGGATGCCGACCTGGGACAGCAGACCGCGGGTCAGGGGGAGGCTGATGCCGATCACGCTCGACGGGTCGCCGTCCACGCCCTCCACGAACCAGCCGCCGAGGCCGTCGAGGGTGAACCCGCCCGCGACGCGCAGCGGTTCCCCGGTGCCGACGTAGGCCTCCAGCTCTTCCTCGCTCGGTTCCGCGAAGCGGACCACGGTGACCTTGTGCTCCTGCGCGCGGGCCACCACCTCGCCGTCGCGCAACCGCACCACGGCGTGCCCGGTGAGCAGTTCCCCGGTGCCGCCGGCCATCTCCCGCCAGCGCTTCGCCGCGATCTCCGGCTCGCCCGGTTTGCCCACGACCTCGCCGTGGATGGACAGCATGGAGTCGCAGCCGACGACGACCGCGTCCCCGTCCACCTCGGGCAGCACCGCTTCGGCCTTGGCCAGCGCCAGCGCGGTGACCAGCTCGCCCGGCGCGGGATCGGTCAGCGCGGCGGCGACGGCGTCCTCGTCCACTCCGGACACGCGCACGACGGGGTCGATGCCGGCGGCGCGCAGCACGGCGAGGCGGGCGGGGGACGCGGAGGCGAGCACGAAACGCACGGGCCGACTGTAGTCGGCGCCGACCGCGGCGAGCCGGGGTGTCGCGTCCGCATCCCCGAGCCGTCGCCGATCGCCGCCCGCAAGCCCGTGCGGTGCGGTTTCGTGCGTTCCCAGTGAACGGCATAGCTCTAATGGCGGTGCCTGGTTCAGGCGGAAGATTCCTAATGTCCTTCTTGCGGACACTGGCGGCGCCTGCCGGTCCGCGAACGACCAGCTCGGTTCCACGTGGATCAACTTCCTTCCGGAACCCGGCCCGCCCCAGCGGCCGGTCAGCACTTCCCCACACCGCGGACGTCCGTCCGCGATCCCGCACGCTCGAACGCCGATCACGTCCGGGCGCGCGGTTGGCTCCACCCGTCATCGCGGATATCGAGGGAGACCAAACGATGAGTCGCAAGCGAACCCTTCGGCTGACAGGTGCGGCGCTGCTCGCAGCGGGCACCGTGACCGCGTGGGCGATGCCCGCCGTCGCCGCGCCACCACCGCAATCCCCCGAACTGATCAACGCCATGCAGCGCGACCTCGGCCTGACCGCCCAGCAGGCGCGGACCCGGCTCGCCCAGGAGGACGCGGCGCGGGAAATCGACCAGGAGGTCCGCGGCTCGCTGGGCGCGGCGTTCGGCGGCGCGCACTTCGACGCCGAACTCGGCAAGCTCGTCGTCGGCGTCACCGACGCCGCGAAGCTCGCCGAAGTGCGGTCCACCGGCGCGGAGGCGCGGATCGTGGCGCACAGCAGCGGCGAGCTCGACGCCGTCACAGCGGAGCTCGACAGCACGGAGAGCACCGCGCCCGAGTCGGTCACCGGCTGGTACGTCGACGAGATCGCCAACACCGTCGTCGTCAACGTCCGCGAAGGGGCCAGGGACGCGGCCACCGAGACCTACCTCGCGGACGTCGCCGCCGACGCCCCGGTCCGGGTCGACGAGGTCGCCGAAGCTCCGCGCACCCTCTACGACCTGGTCGGCGGCCAGGCCTTCTACATGGGCGGCGGCCGGTGCTCGGTCGGCTTCCCCGTCCGGACCTCCAGCGGCGGCTCCGGCATGGTCACCGCCGGTCACTGCGGCACCGCGGGGACCTCGGCCTCCGGGTACAACCAGGCCGCGCTCGGCTCCTTCCAAGGCTCCTCGTTCCCCGGCAACGACTACGCGTGGGTGTCGGCGAACAGCAGCTGGACGGCCAAGCCGTGGGTGGACATGTACAACGGCAGCGCGCGGATCGTCTCCGGGCACGGCACGGCGCCCGCGGGCTCGTCGATCTGCCGTTCCGGGTCGACCACCGGGTGGCACTGCGGTTCCGTGCAGGCGCTGAACCAGACGGTGCGCTACGCGGAAGGCTCGGTCAGCGGGCTCACCCAGACCAACGTGTGCGCCGAACCGGGTGACTCCGGCGGCTCGTTCATCAGCGGCAACCAGGCCCAGGGCATGACCTCGGGCGGCTCCGGGAACTGCTCGTCGGGCGGCACCACGTACTTCCAGCCGGTCGGCGAAGCGCTGAGCGCCTACGGCTTGTCCCTGGTCACGGGCTGATCCTGCGGTGCGGGCCTGCCCGGCGGGGTGCCGGGCAGGCCTCGCGCGGCTCAGCGGGTGAAGGAACCGCCGTTGAGGTGGACCTCGGGCCGGGCCGGGGCGCGTTCCGGCCGGACCGCGGCGGTGCCGGTCGCGGCGGCGTCGAGCCCGGCGTTCGCCGCGGCCTCGGATCCGCCGACGATCGGCAGCGACACCGAGGTGCCCGCCAGGTCGAGGTCGACCCGTCCGGGCTCGTCCGGAGCGGTGATGAACGCGCCGTCGGTACCGGCGATGATCAGCCCGAGCCGGTGCCCGGCGGGGACCACGTGATCGGCGGTGGCCAGGCGGAACGTCATCTCGTGCGGGTCGCCGGGCGTCAGCGGGGACTCCTGCTCCAGCGACTCGTGGTTGGCCAGGTCGGCCCAGCCGCGCGAGACGATCCGGTAGTCCACGTCGGCCGTGGTGGCCTCGGTGTCGCGGTAGCAGGCGTCGTCGCCGTCGCGGCTCTCGCCCCAGCACGACTCGGTCTCCAGCGTGCGGATGCCCTCGCCCTCGCCGAGGTGGTCGCGGGTGGTGGCGGGGCCGTAGTCGACGAGCACCGCCGACAGGTGCGCGCTGGAGGTGGACGGGCTCGCCGTCACCGAGATCGACCCGGTGCCCGCCAGCCGCAGGTCATCCCGCAGCGGGGCGCTGGTGAACAGCGAGCGAGCCGGGGACGCCTGGTCGGGCTGCTGCGCCCAGGCGTACTCGTCCTGCCGCGGGTCGTCGGTGAACGAGGCGCGCGCGTCGGCGGGAGCGGGGGTGCTGGTGAGCCCGCCGAGCCCGTCGGTCTCGCCGGGAACCGGGTGCAGCGCGGTCGGAGTCGCGGTCTCGCCGGACCAGGAGGGCTCGTCGGACCACTCGTCCGGGGCGCGTTCGACGCTGGCGGCGGGCTCGGCGTCGATGCCGTTGTCCATGCCGAGCAGCGCGTGGTCGAACCAGCGGTGCAGCGTGTCCACCCACTCGGCGCGGCGGAAGTCGAAGGGGTCGACGTGGCCGGTCTGGCTCAGCCACACCTTGCGCGGCACGTCGTGGGCGGCCAGCGCGTCCCACCACTGGCCGAACTGGACGGTCTTGACGTTGAGGTCGTTGAGGCCGTGCACCGCGAACACGCTCGCGGTCACGTTCGCCGCGTCGGGCACGTGGTTGCGCTCGTCCCACAGCGGGGTGACGTCGCCGTTGGCCGGGGCGCCTTCGTCGAGCCGCTGCTTGACGGCGGCGCACTCCGGCCTGCCGCCGTCCTCGACCGTCTCCGCCAGGCCGCTCGGGTCGGCGCCGAAGGACACGCCGTCGGAGCGGTAGTAGTCGTACCAGGAGCTGATCGCCCCGATCGGCACGATCGTGCGCAGGCCTTCCACGCCGGTCGCGGCGACGCCGTTGGCGATCGTGCCGTCGTAGGACTTGCCGATCATGCCGACGTCGCCGGTCGACCAGCCGGCGCCGACCTCGGCTCCGCCGGTGGCGGCGTCGTAGCCCTTCGCGCGGCCGTTCAACCAGTCGATCACGGCTTTCGCCGAGGTGACGTCGGAGGCGCCGCCGACGTCGGCGCAGCCCTGCGCGCGGTTCGTGCCCGCCAGGTCCACGAGCACCGTCGAGTAGCCGCGCGGCACGAAGTAGTTGTCGTAGAACAGCGGGAAGCCGACCGGGCGGCCCTGGTCGTCGTAGGTCTTGAGCTCGTTCTCGTTGCCGCGTCCGCAGCACGAGTAGTAGGGGCTCGCGTCCATGATCACCGGGGTGGGCGAGTCGGTCCGCGGCCGGGCGATGTCGGCGGCGACCCGGTCGGTCGTCCCGTCGCCGTCACCGTCCAGCCCGGTGTCCACCCACACCGTCTCGCGCACCGGTTCGTCGGCGAAGACGGGCTGGCTGCGCGGCGGCGCGCCGGCCGGTGGTGCCGCTTCCGGGGCGGCGAGGGCGGGGGTCGCGGTGAGCGCGAGCAGCGCGCCGCAGAGCAGGACCGCCGGTGCTCGGCGCGGGGGAACGACTGTCGGCACGGCCACCTCCGATGATCTCCCCGGCAGCTTAGGCACCTAGATCATGTCCAGACCACTGCCGAAAGTGTGGCCGCGGGGTGAACGGACCGTTCGTCCGATCCCGTTGGTCGAACGGTCCGTTCACCCCGGTTCGGAAATCGGTCCCGTGCGGGCTCCGTTTGGAGGTAGGAGGTGTGAGAGCGCTCCCATAGGTTGTCCGGGGCGCGGTCTTCATCGGGAACGCGCTCGGAACGCTCTCAAGGAGGAGAACGGATGCGGGGCAACCGCTTGCGGAGATCGTCGCTGGCCACCGCCGGACTGGCGACGATCGCACTGCTCACCACCGGCCTGGCGCCGGCGATGGCCGACCCGATCGACTACCGCGACCCCACCGCGCCCATCCCGGAACGGGTCGACGACCTGATGTCGCGGATGTCCCTGGACGACAAGCTCGGCCAGATGGTGCAGGTCGAACGGGTCGCGGCACCTCCGGAGGAAGCCGCGAAGCACCGGGTGGGCTCGGTGCTCAGCGGCGGCGGTTCCGCTCCGGAACCGAACACGCCGGAGGCGTGGGCCGACATGTACGACGCCTACCAGCGCGCCGCCCTGGACACCCCGCTCGGGATCCCGCTGATCTACGGCGTGGACGCGGTGCACGGGCACAACAACGTGCAGGGCGCGACGATCTACCCGCACAACATCGGCCTCGGCGCCGCGGGAGATCCGGACCTGGTGCAGCGCATCAGCGCCGCCACCGCCGAAGAGGTCGCCGCCACCGGGATCGACTGGGACTTCGCCCCGTGCCTGTGCGTGGCGCGCGACGACCGCTGGGGACGCACCTACGAATCCTTCGGCGAGACGCCGGAGCAGGTCACGGCGATGGCGAGCGCGGTCACCGGCCTGCAGGGCGAGCAGCTGGGCGGCTCGCCCACGTCGGTGCTGGCCACCGCCAAGCACTACATCGGCGACGGCGGCACCACCGGCGGCGACGACCAGGGCAACGCGGAGCTCAGCGAGCAGGAGCTGCGCGACGTCCACCTGCCGCCGTTCCAGGCCGCGATCGACCGGGGCGTCGGCTCGGTGATGGTCTCCTACAGCAGCTGGAACGACGTGAAGCTGCACGCCAACCGGTACCTGGTCACCGACGTGCTCAAGGACGAGCTCGGCTTCGACGGCCTGGTCGTGTCCGACTACGACGCGATCGACAAGATCGACGGCCAGGAGGAGGAGTTCACCCGCGAGGAGGTCCGGGACTCCATCAACGCCGGGCTCGACATGATCATGATGTCGGAGAACCACGAGCTGTTCCTGGACTACCTGCGCGCGGAGGTCGACTCCGGCCAGGTCCCGATGGAGCGCATCGACGACGCGAACCGCCGGGTGCTCGCGAAGAAGTTCGAGCTGGGGCTGTTCGAGAACCCCTTCGCGCAGCGCGACCTGCTGCCGTCGGTCGGTTCCGCCGAGCACCGCGAGCTGGCCCGCGAGGCGGTCCGCGAGTCGCAGGTGCTGCTCAAGAACGACGGCGTGCTCCCGCTGTCCAAGGACGGCGGGAAGCTGTTCGTGGCGGGCAAGAACGCCGACGACATCGGCAACCAGACCGGTGGCTGGACCATCACCTGGCAGGGCTCCAGCGGGGACATCACCGAGGGCACCACGATCCTCGACGGCATCCGGCAGGCCGCGCCGGACACCGAGGTGACCTACTCGCGCGACGGCGAAGGCGTCGACGACAGCTACGGCGCCGCGGTCGTGGTCGTCGGTGAAACCCCCTACGCCGAGTACGAAGGCGACCGGCCCGAGGGCCTCAAGCTCGACGACGAGGACCTCGGCACCATCGCGAAGCTGCGCGAATCCGGCGTGCCGGTGGTTGTGGTGACCGTGTCCGGGCGTCCGCTGGACATCGGCGGCGAGGTCGAGGGCTGGAACGCGCTGCTGGCGTCGTGGCTGCCGGGCACCGAAGGCCAGGGCGTGGCCGACGTGCTGTTCGGGGACCACGCCCCGAGCGGGAAGCTGCCGATGACCTGGATGGGCTCGTTCGACCAGCAGCCCATCAACGAGGGCGACGGCCAGCGACCGCTGTTCCCGCTCGGGTTCGGCTTGAGCTACTGATCGACGCCCGCCCCCGCTGGTCAGGAGCGGGGTTCGGGTGCTGCACGGCCGCGGCGCGCGCTCGGCGTCGCGGCCGTGCCGCGTTCGGGGGTGATGGCCCAGGTCGGTGGCGGGGCGGGCGGTGAGCGCTCGTAACCTGGGGGAATGGTTGCTCTGCTCGATGTGACGGACCTGCGCAGGCGGTTGGTCGACGAGGGTCCGTACTCGGCGCTCGACGTGGTCACCGTGACCGGGTCGACGAACACGGACCTGGTCGCCGCGGTCGGTGCGGGCGCGGGCGACCGGACGGTGCTGTTCGCCGAGGAGCAGCAGGCCGGTCGTGGCCGGTTGCAGCGCTCGTGGATCTCGCCGCGCGGCTACGGCCTGCACGTCAGCGTGGTGCTGCGCCCGGAGGCGGTGCCGCAGAGCGCGCTGGCGTGGCTGCCGCTGATCGCGGGTGTCGCGCTCGCCGAGACGGTGCGGGACATGTTCGGGGTGCCCGCGACGCTGAAGTGGCCCAACGACCTGCTGCTCGGTGACGGGGACCGCTGGCGCAAGGCCGCAGGCATCCTCGCCGAGGCGGTCAGCACCGGCGAAGGCCTCGGGATCGTGCTGGGCATGGGCGTCAACGTGCACCACGGCCCGGACGACCTGCCGCAGGGCGCGGGCGGGCTGCCCGCGACCTCGCTCGCCGAGCAGGGCGTCGCCGTGGACCGCCAGGAGTTCGCGGTCCGCCTGCTCACCGCGCTCGCCGCCGCCGACGACCGGTGGCGCGCGGCGGACGGGGACGTGGTGGCGAGCGGTCTGCTGGACCGCTACCAGCGGTTGTGCGGCACGCTCGGGCAACGGATCCGGGTGGAGCTCGGCGGGAACGACCTGTTCGGCACGGCCACCGACATCGACGTCGGCGGACGCCTGGTGGTGCGCGGAATCGACGGCGCCAGCACCCCCGTCTCAGCAGGCGACGTCGTCCACCTCCGCCCGAGCTGAGCAGCGACCACCACAGCTGAACGACCACGCCGGCGGGTTCTCAGCGGCTCCCTCGCGAGGACGGCTCTTCCCTTCGTGGCGGAGCCGTTCGGGAAGAAGATCCCGCAGCGGGGAAGCCGCTGAGGTTCCGCCACCCGACCGGCTGCGCAACGCATCCCGCGACACATCGCCGACGGGTAGCGTGATCGACGGTGGTGATTGAGGGAGGGATCTCCGGTGGCTTATCCGGACGGCTTGCTGAGTGAAGACGAGCACGTGGTCGTGCACACGCACCCGCATTGGAAGATGCTCGTCGTCCCGGTGGTGCTGTTCTTGATCGTGGTCGGTGGCGGTTCCTACCTCGCCGCGCTGGCCGCCGAGCTGCCCTGGAACGTGCCGCTGTGGATCGCGCTCGGTGCGGTCGGCGGAGTGCTGATCATCTGGTGGACGCTGGCGCCGCTGGTCCGCTGGCGCACCACGCACTTCGTGGTCACCTCCCGGCGGCTGATGGTGCGCGAAGGCGTGTTCACCCGCACCGGTGTGGACATCCCGATGTGGCGCATCAACAGCGTCCGGTTCAGCCACGGCATCGTGGACCGCCTCTTCGGCTGCGGCACGCTGATCGTCGAGTCGGCGTCCGACGAGCCGCTGGAATTCGACGACATCCCCAAGGTGGAGCGGGTGCACACGCTGCTCTACCGCGAGGTCAACGACGAGTCCGAGCAGGACGACCAGGAGAGGTGGGAACGCCGATGAGCACCCTGGACCTGGGTTTGCCCGAGCGGGCGCCTTCGCCGGAACCGGCGGGACTGCCGGACGCGGTGACGATCTGGGAGGTCGGGCCGCGCGACGGGCTGCAGAACGAGCAGGGCGTCGTCCCGGTCGAGGTGAAGCTCGAATTCCTGCACCGGCTCGGTGCCGCGGGGCTGCGCATCGTGGAGACCACCAGCTTCGTGCGCCCGGAATGGGTGCCGCAGCTCGCGGACGCGGCCGACGTGCTCGCCGGGCTGGAGCCGCGGGACGGGGTGCGGTACCCGGTCCTGGTGCCCAACGCCCGCGGCCTCGACCGGGCGCTGGAGGCGGGGGTGCGCGACATCGCGATCTTCGCCGCCGCCACCGAGTCCTTCACTCGGCGCAACCTGAACCGGGGCCTGGACGAGCAGTTCGCGATGTTCGAGCCGGTGGTGCACCGCGCGGTCGGCGAGGGGCTCGCGGTGCGCGGGTACCTGTCGATGGTGTTCGGCGACCCGTGGGAAGGCCCGGTGCCGGTCGAGCAGGTCGTGTCGGCGGGGCGGCGGCTGCTGGAGATGGGCTGCGCGCAGCTCTCGCTCGGCGACACCATCGGCGTCGCCACGCCGGGCCAGGTGGAGTCGGTGCTGCGGGCGTTCACCGCGGCGGGCGTGCCGGTCTCGCAGCTCGCGGTGCACTTCCACGACACCTACGGCCAAGCGCTGGCGAACACCTACGCCGCACTCCGACAAGGAGTGTCCACGGTTGACTCATCGGCGGGCGGCCTGGGTGGCTGCCCCTACGCGAAGTCGGCCACCGGCAACCTCGCCACCGAAGACCTGGTGTGGATGCTCGACGGCTTGGGCATCCACCACGGCGTCGACCTCCCGGCCTTGGCAGGCACGAGCCTCTGGCTAGCCGAACACCTCGGCCGCCCCAGCCCTTCCCGCGTGGTCAAAGCCTTCACGTGACCGGCCCCTCCCACCCCTGAACGAGGCGAAACCCCGCAAACGGCAAGTAAAGCGAAGCCCCTAGCGACCAAAGACCGCGCAGCAGGCGGCAAAGCCTGCCTGCCTAGCGGCGTAGCCGTGCCTGGCGGCGAAGCCGTGCAGTGGGCGAGCGAAGCGAAGCCTGCCTTGCGGCCGAAGGCCGTGCCTGTAAAGCGCGAAGCG
>NZ_JAPFGB010000031.1 GCF_026241095.1 Saccharopolyspora sp. NFXS83
CACCCGCACGGCCGGGCCAAGATCCGCTTCGCGTAACCTGGTCACGTCGTGGACATTTCGGACGAGTCCGCCGCGTCAGATCGCTTCGACGCCCGTTTCTCCGGTCCTGACCCGGACCACGGAGTCGACGGTGCTCACCCAGACCTTGCCGTCACCGACCTTGCCGGTGCGGGTCGCGGTGACGATGCCGTCGACGACCTGCTCGACGATCGTGTCGTCCACGAGCACCTCGACGCGCGCCTTCTCCACGAAGTCCACCGCGTACTCGGCCCCGCGGTAGACCTCGGTGTGGCCCTTCTGCCTGCCGTAACCCTGCGCGTCGCTGACGGTCATGCCCAGCACGCCGAGCCTGCCCAGCTTGTCCTTCAACTCGTCCAGCTTGCTGGGCTGGACGATCGCGGTCACCAGCTTCATGCGTTGCTGCCCTCCAGCTTGCGATCGGCGTCGTCGGCGCGAACGGCCGGACGGCGGGCGGAGCGGCCGTCGCCGAAGTGGTAGGCGGATTCGGCGTGCTCGGTCTCGTCGATGCCTTCGGCCTCGTTCTCGGGCGTCGCCCGGAATCCGACCACCGCCTTGACGATCCAGGCCAGCACCAGGCTGAGCACGAACGAGTAGGCGAACACCGCCACCGCGCCCACGGCCTGACGCCACAGCTGGTCGAAGCCACCGCCGTAGAACAGCCCGTTGACCCCGGCAGGCGCCGCCTCGGAGGCGAAGAACCCGACCAGCAGGGTGCCAACGAGGCCACCGACGAGGTGCACGCCGACGACGTCGAGCGAGTCGTCGTAGCCGAGCTTGTACTTCAGGCTCAGCGCCAGCGCGCAGACCGCACCGGTGATGGCGCCGACCGCGATGGCGCCCAGCGGCGTCACCGACGAGCAGGCCGGGGTGATCGCGACCAGTCCGGCGATGATGCCCGAGGCGGCGCCGAGCGTGGTGGCGTGCCCGTCGCGCAGCCGCTCCACGAACAGCCAGCCGAGCATCGCCGCGCTGGTGGCAACGAGCGTGTTGACCAGCACCAAGGCCGCGGAGCTGTCGGCGGCGAGCGCGGAGCCGGCGTTGAAGCCGAACCATCCGAACCACAGCAGGCCGGCGCCGAGGACGACGAACGGCAGGTTGTGCGGCTTGCCGGTCTCCTTCGGCCAGCGGGCGCGCTTGCCGAGCACCAGCGCCAGCGCGAGCGCGGCGGCACCGGCGTTGATGTGCACCGCGGTGCCCCCGGCGAAGTCGACGGCGGCGAGCCGGTTGGCGATCCAGCCGCCGACGGCGGTCACGTTGCCCGCGTCGTCGGTCTCGTCGAACGCGAACACCCAGTGCGCGACCGGGAAGTACACGACGGTGGCCCACAGCGCGGCGAACAGCAGCCACGGGCCGAAGCGGGCCCGGTCGGCGATGGCGCCCGAGATGAGCGCGACCGTCAGGATCGCGAACATCGCCTGGAACCCGACGAACGCCAAGGTCGGGATGGTGCCGGAGAGCTGGTCCTCACCGAGCAGCTGACCGAGTCCGAAGAACTCGGTGGGGTCGCCCAGCAGCCCGAGGCCGCCGAGGTCCCCGCCGAAGGCGGCCGAGTACCCGAACAGCACCCACAGGACCCCGACGACCCCGATGCTGCCGAGGCTCATCATGATCATGTTGAGCACGCCGCGCGCACGCACCATGCCGCCGTAGAAGAAAGCCAGTCCTGGCGTCATGAGCAGCACCAGCGCGGCGCTGATCAGCACCCATGCGGTATCGCCTGAATTCACGTTGCCTCCCCGTGCGAACCGTGTCGAGCGCATCCTGGGAAATGTCTGTTTCAGGCGATCCGTTCGTTCGTTTCCCGGTCGTGAACTGTTCGGGTCTCCGTGTTACGGCGGCGTGCGCCGGTCACCGAGGTGTTACGCGCCGACCACGGACGGCACCGTGCGCGCCCGGCCCGCACCGGCTCCCGCCGCGGCTTCCGCGGCGCAGCACACCACCAGCAGGGCCAGCGGAAGCCCCCAGCCACCGGTGGCGCCGTGCAGCAACCCGATGGCCAGCGGCCCGAGCGCGGCGATGAGATATCCGGCGCCCTGCGCCATCCCCGACAGCGCCGCGGTGGTCTCGCTGTCCGGCGCGCGCAACCCGAACAAGGTCAGCGCGAGCCCGAACGACGCGCCCTGCGCCAAGCCCAGCAGCACCGTCGCGCCCCAGATCCCGGCCGCGCCCGGCGCGTGCAGCACGCCGACGAACCCGACCGCGGTCAGCACGGCGACGCTCATCGCGATCCACCGCTGATCCCGGAACCTCCGGCACAGCAGCGGCACCGTCAGCGATCCGACGGCCTGCACCGCGGCCTGCACCCCGAGCAGCAGTCCCGCGCTCTCCGCCGACAGGCCGCGGCTCTGCGCCATGGTGGGCAGCCAGCCGAACACGACGTAGGCCATCAGCGACTGCAACCCCATGAAGACGGTGACCTGCCAGGCCAGCGGGTCGCGCCACAGCCTCCCCGGGCTGATCGCGCGCTGGGTGGTCTTCGCCCCGCGCAGCGCGAACACGGTCAGCAGCAGCGCCAGCAGCACCGGCACCGCCAGCAGCCCCAGCGGCCACCGCCACTCCGAGCCCAGCGCCCGGCCGAGCGGGACGACGGTGCTCGCCGCGGTGGCACCGCCGAGCGTCAGGCACATCGTGTAGAGCGCGGTCACGCCCGGCACGCGGCTCGGGAAGTCCCGCTTGATCAGTCCGGGCAGCGCCACGTTGGCCACCGCGATCCCCGCGCCGACGACGATGGTGCCGCCCAGCAGCGCCTGCACCGATCCGCCCGCGCGCAGCAGGTTGCCGATCAGCAGCACCACGAGGCAGCCCACCAGCACCCGCTCGTCGCCGAAGCGCTGCCGCAACCGCGGTGCCACGAAAGCGAAAACTCCCAGGCACACCACCGGCAACGTGGTGAGCACGCCGCCGAAAGCGGTGGAGAGCCCGAGATCAGCCAAGATCCGGTCCAGCACCGGCGCCACCGCCGTCACCGGCGGTCGCAGCGCCAACGCCACCAGCACGACCAGCACCAACGTCCCGACGGCGAACCGCTCCGCCCGCTTTCCCGTCATAGCCACGCGGGGAAGTGGAACACAGCCGCCGGAGGCCGGACAGACCACCGGCCCGACCACGTCTCGGAAGTACCGGTCCGCACGGACGGCCCAGCACCGGCCGGGTCCGCTTGCGGCGGATCCGCCGGACCAGTGGTGGCCCGGCGGATCCGGAGACGTCAGACGCTCCAATACCAGGAGGTGGCGCCGTAGTCGTACTCGGCGCGGCTGTCGACGTGGGTGAAGGTGTCGTAGCGGATGATGCCGGAGAAGCCGGAGGTCTGGGCGTGTCCGATGGTGTCGCCGACGCCTTGGCCGCTGATCACGACGTCCGCGGCGATGCCGTAGGTGTGCTGGCTGTTGGGGACGCCGCCGACGCTCTCGTTGTGCGCGAGGCTGCGGAACCCGGAGTTGACGGTGATCGCGGCGTCACCGGCCTTGGTGCGAACGGCTTCGAGCTTGTACATCAATCGGCGCACGTTCTCCTGGACCGTGCTCGCATCGACGTTGCCGCTGCCGAAACCGGTGCCGTCCTTCGATTCGAACTCGGCGAAGTCGAAGTGGGCGGTGGAGCCGTCGGAGTCCTCCAACACGTTCAGCGCGTCCTGCGTCGCCGAGTCCACGACACCGCTCGCCGACAGCCCGTAGGCGCTCTGGAAGCGGGACACCGCCGCCTTCGTGCCCGGCCCGAACTGCCCGTCCACGGCCACGTTCGTCTTCGACGCACCGTCGGCCGCCCAGCCCGCCACCCGGATCTGGAGCTCCTGCACGTCCTCGCCGCTGTCGCCCTCCTGCAGCTGCCTGGTCCACGAGTAGGCCGCCGCCTCGGGCGCGGACAGCGCGAACGATCCGGCCACCACCAGCAACGCCACCGCCAGCGCGGAGCACAGCCGCAACGGCGCGGACAGCGCCGATCCGATCCGCTCTCCCATGATCTGCCCCTTCAGCACGTGCCGCGGAACCGGTCCGCGGGCTCGTCAGAACGGGCAGATCATGTCCGGAACCAACCGGACGGAACAGGTATGTCGCAAATTGCTCACCGAGCGCTCGCCGAACGGTGCCGGCGCCGCACGAGGCACCTCGGAGGCCTGCGCGGCGGAACCTCAGCCCAGCAGGGCGTCGACGAACGCGGCGGGCTCGAACGGAGCCAGGTGGTCCGGGCCCTCCCCAAGGCCGACGAGCTTCACCGGCACGCCCAGCTCGCGCTGCACCTGGAAGACGATGCCGCCCTTCGCGGTGCCGTCGAGCTTCGTCAGCACGATGCCGGTCACGTCCACCACATCGGAGAACACCCGCGCCTGCACCATGCCGTTCTGGCCGGTGGTGGCGTCGAGCACCAGCAGCACCTCGTCGACCTGGGCGCGCTTCTCCACGACGCGCTTGACCTTGCCGAGCTCGTCCATCAGCCCGGACTTGGTGTGCAGCCGGCCCGCGGTGTCCACCAGCACGGCGTCCACCCCCGCGTCGGTGGCGCGGGAGACCGACTCGAACGCGACGCTCGCCGGGTCCTGGCCCTCGTTGCCGCGCACCACCTCCGCGCCGACCCGCTCACCCCAGGTGGCGAGCTGTTCGACGGCGGCGGCGCGGAACGTGTCGGCCGCGCCGAGCAGCACCTTGTGACCGTCGGCGACCAGCACCCGCGCCAGCTTGCCGGTGGTGGTGGTCTTGCCGGTGCCGTTGACGCCGACGACCAGCAGCACCGCGGGCTTGCCGCCGTCGGCGGGGTCGCCGTGCGGCAGCGCGCGCACGGAACGCGGCGCTTCGGTGCTCAACGCGTCGATGAGCACCTCGCGCAGCAGCGCCCGCGCGTCCTCCGGGGTGCGCACGCCGCGCGAGGCGATCTCGGTGCGCAGCCGCGCGACGATCTCCGTGGTGGTGGCCGCACCCAGGTCGGCCATCAGCAGGGTGTCCTCGACCTCTTCCCAGGAGTCCTCGTCCAGGTCACCCGCGCCCAGCAGGCCCAGCAGGCCCTGGCCGAACGTGGAGCGGGAGCGGGAGAGCCTGCCGCGCAGCCGCTCCAGCCTGCCCGCGGTCGGCTCGATCTCCTCGATCTCGGTGACCGGCTCGGCCACCGCGGGCGCCGGTTCCGGAGGTGTCGTGGTGCGGTCCTGCTCGGGCACCTCGGCGGGCGGGGCGGTGGTGTCCTCGACCTCGTCGACGGCCGTCGCGGCGTCGGTCCCGGTCTTCTGGTCCTCGGCGGGTGCGGCGGTGGTGGCCGAATCCTCGGTGCTCGCGGGCTGTTCGCGGGGAGTGCCCGTCTCCGCCTCGACCTCGGCGTCGGTGGGCAGCGGCACGTCGACGATGCCGCGCTTGGCGCTGTCCCTCGGTTCCGCGGCGTCGTCACCGACTCCGGGCTGCCCCTCGGTCTCCGGTCGCTGCTCGACCGGGTGTTCCGGCGGCGCCGTCGCGGTCACGCCGCTGGAGAAGCTGAAGCCACCGCCCGCCTGGTAGCCGCCGCCCTGCACCGCCGGGCGCTCGGCCTCCTGCTCGCGCAGGCTGATGCGGCGCCTCCGGGCCAGCACGATGCCGGTGACCACGGCCAGCACCAGCACCACAGCGACGACAACGGCGATCAGGATCAGGTTCGAGGTGGACACGCGCCCCATCCTCGCACCCGCTTGGAGCAGCGGCGGAGCAACCCCAAGGTGGGCGATTCACCAACAATGGCAGAAACGCGCTTGCATCCACCAGCCCGGTGCAATACACCACTGTGCATGTCCTCTTGGCGGGTTCTCGGCCTGATCTCGGGCACGTCGATGGACGGCATCGACATCGCCGTCGCCGAGCTGAGCGCGACCGGCGGCAGAGCTGCGGAGCTGCGTCCGTGCGGCTCCACCGAGGTCGCCTACCCCGCCGAACTTCGGCGACGGCTGCTGGCCGCGCTGCCCCCGGCGCAGCTCGACGCGCGGGAGTTCTGCGTGCTCGACACCGAGGTCGGCCGCGCCTTCGCCGACGCGGCCCGCCACGGCATCGCCGAGTTCGGCGACGTCGATCTGATCGCCTCGCTCGGGCAGACGCTGTACCACTGGGTCGAGGACGGGCGGGCGCGCGGCACCACGCAGCTCGGCCAGCCCGCGTGGATCGCCGAAGCCACCGGCCTCCCGGTGATCGCGGACCTGCGCGCCCGCGACGTCGCAGCAGGCGGGCAGGGCGCACCGCTGGCCGGGGTGCTCGACGCGCTGTGGCTCGCCGACCGGCCGGGGCCGTCGATCGCGCTGAACATCGGCGGCATCGCCAACATCACCGTCGTCGGCGGTCCCGAACCCCTCGCCTACGACACCGGGCCGGGCAACGCGCTGCTGGACGCCGCGGCCACCCGGGTGACCGGTGGCGCGACCGCCAGCGACGTCGGCGGCTTGATCGCCGCCGACGGCCGGGTGCACCGGGAGCTGCTGGCGCGGCTGCTGGCCGACGACTACTACCGGGCGGCCCCGCCGAAGTCGACCGGCAAGGAGCACTTCAACGCCGACTACCTGGCGTCGGCCGTGCGCGACGTGGACATCGGCGGGCCGGACCTGCTGGCGACGCTGACGGAGCTCACCGCCGCCACCATCGCCGACGCCTGCCACCGCCACGGACCCCGCCAGGTCATCGCCTCCGGCGGCGGGGTCCACAACCCGACGCTGATGGCGGCGCTGCGCGAACGCTTGCGGGGCGGCCGGACCGCGACGGACGTCGAACTCCACGTCAGCGACGACCTCGGCCTGCCCGCGGCGGGCAAGGAAGGCTACCTGACGGCACTGCTGGGCTGGCTGACCTGGAACGGGCTCCCCGGCAACGTCCCTGGAACCACCGGCGCCGACGGCCCTCGGCTGCTCGGCGCGATCACCCCCGGAACCCGGCCGCTGCGGCTACCGGAACCGGCGAGCGAACCCGTGCACCGCCTGCGCATCACCCACCCCACGACTCCCCTGGAGGCCGAATGAGGTCCATCGATCTCATCGTGATCGGGCTGTACCTGGTCGCGATGCCGCTGCTGGGCCTGCTGCTCAGCGGTCGGCAGCGCAGCTCGCAGGAGTACTTCGTCGGCAGCCGCACCCTGCCGTGGTGGGCGGTGTGCTTCTCGGTGGTCGCCACCGAGACCTCCACGCTGACCGTGATCAGCGTGCCGACGGTGGCCTACCTCGGCACGTTCACCTACCTGCAGCTGGCCATCGGCTACCTCATCGGTCGCGTCATCGTCGCGTTCGTGCTGCTGCCCAAGTACTACGCCGGGAACCTGGTGAGCGCCTACGAATTCCTCGGGCAGCGCTTCGGGACCAGGTTGCAGGGCACCGCCTCGGTCACGTTCCTGATCACCCGGCTGCTCGCGGACGGACTGCGGCTGTTCGCCACCGCGATCCCGGTGAAGGTGATGCTGGAGGTGTTCGGGATCAGCGTCTCCTACTGGCAGATCGTGCTGGCGCTGTCGGTGCTGACCGTGGTCTACACCTACCTCGGCGGGATCAAGGCGGTCGTGTGGGTCGACGCGATCCAGATGTTCGTCTACGTGGCCGGGGCGATCCTGGCGGCGATCGTGCTCAACGGGCGGCTCTCCGGCGACTGGTTCTCCACCGCGCTGCAGGAGGGCAAGTTCCAGGTCCTCGACTTCGGTTCCTCGATCGTCACCGAGCAGTACGCGTTCTTCACCGCGGTCATCGGCGGCGCGGTGTTCGCGATGGCCTCGCACGGCGCCGACCAGCTGATGGTGCAGCGGCTGCTGTCCTGCCGGAACCTGCGCGACAGCCAGCTCGCGCTGATCGCCAGCGGTGTCGTGGTGGCGTTGCAGTTCGGGCTGTTCCTGTTCATCGGCACCCAGCTGTGGTCGTTCTACAAGGGAGCGGACCCCTCGGCGCTGGGCATGGGCAGCGATGACGAGCTGTTCCCCCGGTTCATCGTGAACGAGCTGCCGGTGGGCGTGTCCGGGCTGCTGATCGCGGGCATCCTGGCGGCGGCGATGAGCACCTTGTCCTCCTCGCTGAACTCGCTGTCCACCTCCACCGTCAGCGACCTGTACCGGCGCATCGGCAAGCACGACGTGGACGACGCGAGCGTGCTGCGGCTCGGCAAGGTCTGGACGTTGATCTGGGCGCTGGTGTTCGTGGTGTTCGCGTCGCTGTTCAGCAGCACTGACAACCCGGTGGTGGAGATCGGGCTGAGCATCGCCAGCTACACCTACGGCGCGCTGCTCGGGGCGTTCCTGCTGGGGCTGCTGGTGCGGCGCGCCCGACAGAGCGACGCGATCATCGCGTTCGTCGCGACGCTCGTGGTGGTGCTCGTGCTGGCGTTCGGGGTGACGTTCCCGGACGGCGAGGGCGGCGAGGCGTCGCTGGCGTTCCCGTGGTTCACGCCGGTCGGCGTGCTCGTCACGCTGATCGTCGGCGGCCTGCTGTCGTTGCGCCACCCCGCGCCCCCGGCGGCGGAGAAGACCGCGGAGACCGCCGAGTCCGCTTGAGCCGGTGCGGCTCGCGGACCGCGCCCTGCCTGGGCGAACGGTCCGCGAGCCGCTCCCTTGATCACGCCTGGCTGTTATTAGCCGCTGCCGCGCTCCGATGTGATCATCGAACCGTCAGGAGAGCATCATCGGCAGCGAGAAGATCAGCAGGCAGAGCACGAACCACGCCACCAAGAGACCCACGACCAGGCCGACGTTCGGCGTCGACTGCGGGACCGGGCCGATCGCGCCGGCACCGAAGGCCACCATCGGGGACCGGTAGTAGGCCTCGACCTGCTGGCCCGCGTTCACCGGGATCACCGCGGTGGCCGAGCCGAACTTCCACAGGTAGTTGACGTGCACCTCGATCTGGTGCTGTCCCGGCGGCAGGTCGATCACCGTGCGGCCCCAGACCGCGGGCGGACCCGGCTGGCCGTTGATCGTCACGCCCGGCTTGAACAACGCCAGCATGAACGCCATCGGCGTGTACGAGGAGTCCAGCACCACCCGTCCCATCCCGGCGGGCGGCGGGCCGAGCGGCTGCTGCTGCGGCATGCCGGGAGCCTGCTGCGGCGGACCGGGCTGCGGGTACCCCTGCGGCATCGGCTGGCCGGGCTGCGCGGGATGTCCGGGCTGCGGGTACGGCTGCTGCGGCATCGGACCGGATCCGGGGTACGGCTGCTGCGGCATGGGACCGGAACCGGGGTACGGCTGCTGCGGCATGGGACCGGAACCCGGGTAGGGCTGCTGCATCGGGCCCGATCCCGCGTACGGCTGCGGCATCGGACCGGAACCCGGATACGGCTGCGGCATCGGACCGGAACCCGGATACGGCTGCGGCATCGGGCCGGAACCCGGATACGGCTGCTGGGCAACGGGTTCCGGGGCCGGGTAGCTCGGCTGCGGCAGTCCCGATCCCTGGTAGGGCTGCGGCGGTGGCGCCGAGTACGGCTGCGGGAACGGGCCGGAGGCGGGGTTCTGCTGCGCACCGGCCTGCGCCCCGGACCAATCGGGAGGCGACACCGGTTGCCCGGCCTGGGGGTGCGGCTGACCCGGTTGCGGGCCGTATGGCTGAGACATGGTGGCCTCCTGAGGGGCACGAAGAACGCGACGCACACCGTAATGCCCGCGTCCGTTCCGCCCAGTCCCGCCCCGAGAGCGACCGTTCCCATCACCCGATGCGGCTGTGGACGACTCCGCCCGCTGCGGAGAACTCGCGGAATTCCGCGAGGAATCGCCAGCCCGCCCGAACACCGCACCACCACCGCGAATGACCAGCGGTTCCTCTTCCCCGTCCGCGCCGCTTCGCGGTCACGGCCGATTCACCTTCGCGAGAAAGCGCGGGGCATCCCTTCGAATGCGGGATCCCGGGGCTCATTCCCGGCTTCGCGAAAGCGCGTCGAACCGGCAGCCCGGGGTGCGGATCGTGCTGCCGGGAACCGGAGCGCGGACGGATCAGGCGCCGTCCTGGTCGGAGTCTGCGGAGAGCACGGTCGAAGCGAGGTGGCCGTCGCCGTCGGGGACGACCTTGAGCAGCATGGTGTCCTCGAAGATCGTGTCGCCGTCGTCGAAGGTGTCCCGCCCGGTGTGCGCGGCGTAGGGCTGCCGGGCGAACACCGCCGAGTTGGTCCTGATCACCCCCACCGGGCTGTCCGCCGGGAGGCTGGTCGCCGCCGCCCGGCGGCGGTCCGGGCGGGGTGCCGCCGCCACCGGAGGACTGGTCCTCGGCGCCGGAGTACGGCCCGGCCGCGTCGCAGTGCCAGATCTCCACGACGGCGTTGGGAAGCGCCGCGCACGTCTCGCTGTCCTGCACCTTCAGCGCGAGTCGCAGCCGCGCTCCCTGCCGGTCCTCGCGGATGTCGCTGCGGACCTTGTCCGCGTCGAAGTAGTACGGGCCTTGCGTGGTGTCGGGGGTGAGCGCGCAGGTGCTGGTCCCGGCGAACAGGTCCGCGGCGTCGGCGGCGGTCTGCGGCGTGACCGAGGCGCTCTCCCCGGTGGAAGTGGTGACGGTGGTGCTGCCGCCCGCCTGCGATCCGCACGCGGCGAGCAACGTGCCCGACCCGACGGAACCGACGCCGGCGAACACCGAGCGCCGGCTCACTCGCTGACCTTCGTGGTGGTCTGACATGCCGCCCTCTCCCGCAGTCTCGTTCTGGGAACGGGACCGAAGTGAGAGCCGCAACGTGCGAGGAACCTGAACGCCCGCTGCGAGATCCGCGTGCGCGGGCCGCCGATCACGCGGTGGCGGGACCGTCCGGCACGTCGTCGGACGAGGTCTCCTCGACCGGAGCGTCGGCCACCGGGACCGCGGGAGCCGGCTCCTCCTGGGCCGAGGTCGCCGCCGCGTCCGCGGGAACCTCGCCGTCGACGACCGCTTCCGGTGCGGGGCCTTCCCCGGAGGGCTTGCCCTTCGACCCGCGCAGCCGCTGCGAGATGACCGTGGTGATGCCGTCGCCGCGCATGCTCACGCCGTAGAGCGCGTCGGCGATCTCCATCGTCGGCTTCTGGTGCGTGATGATCAACAGCTGCGAGGTGCTGCGCAGCTGGTCGAGCAGGATGATCAGCCGCCGCAGGTTGGTGTCGTCGAGCGCGGCCTCCACCTCGTCGAGCACGTAGAACGGCGACGGCCGCGCCCGGAAGATCGACACGAGCATGGCGACGGCGGTCAGCGACTTCTCCCCGCCGGACAGCAGCGACAGGCGCTTGACCTTCTTGCCGGGCGGTCGCGCCTCCACCTCGATGCCGGTGGTGAGCATGTCGTCCGGGTCGGTGAGCACCAGGCGGCCGTCACCGCCGGGGAACAGGACCGAGAAGACCTTCTCGAATTCGGCGGCCACGTCGTGGAAAGCGGACTGGAAGACCTCCAGGATCTTCTCGTCGACCTCCTTCACGACGTCCAGCAGGTCGCGCCGGGTGGACTTGATGTCCTCCAGCTGCGTGGACAGGAACCGGTAGCGCTCCTCCAGCGCCGCGTACTCCTCCAGCGCCAGCGGGTTGACCTTGCCCAGCAGCGACAGGTCCTTCTCGGCGCGCTTGGCGCGGCGTTCCTGGGTGCCGCGGTCGTAGGGCACCGAGGGCGGCGTGGTGACGTCCTCGCCGCGTTCCTTCGCAGCCTCGTACTCGGCGACTTCGGCGGGGCTCGGCGGGACGGGCACGGTCGGGCCGTACTCCTCGGCGAGGTCGTCGAGGCCGATCCCGAAATCTTCGATGATCTTCGATTCGAGCTGTTCGATGCGCAGCCGCTGCTCGGCGCGCACCACTTCGTCCCGGTGCACCGCGTCGGTGAGCTTCTCCAGCTCGCCGCTGAGTTCCCGCACCCGCGCGCGCACGGCGCCGAGCGCCTGCTCGTGCTCGCTCTGCAGCGCCTGGGCGGTGTCGCGTTCCTCGGTGGCCGCGCGCAGCGAGGTCGCGATCCGCTCCAGGGCGGTCTCGGCGCCGTCGATCACGGCTTTCGCGACGCGCGCGCCGCGTTCCCTGGCCTGGCGGGCCGCTTCCGCGCGGGCGCGGGCCTCGCGTTCCTGGCGGGCGGCGCGGCGCAGCTGGTCGGCGCGGCCCTGCACGGCTCGGGCGCGTTCCTCGGCGGTGCGCTGGCCGAGGCGGGCGTCCATCTCCTCCTGGCGCAGCGTGCCGAGTTCGCCGCCGAGCCGGTCGCGCAGCTCGGTGTCCGGTTCGGCCTGCTCCTCTTGCTCGGTCTTGACGGCGGCGAGCCGCTCCTCCAGTTCCGCCAGCGAGGACAGCGCCTGCTCGCGGGACTGCTCGACCTTCGCGCGCTGCTGGCGCACCCGCTCCACTTCGGCGGTCGCCGACTGGGCGGCTTTGCGCAGGCTGGAGACTCGTTCGGAGCTGCGGGCCGCGGCGACCTTGGCCTCGTTGATCTGCTCCTGCACGACGCGGACCTCGTCGCGGCGGGCCTGTTCCTCGGCGCGGGCTCCTTCGAGCGCGGCGGAGTGCTGTTCCAGGCGGCGTCCGGCGGCTGCGTGCTCCTGCTCGGCTTCGGCGACCGCGGCCTGCACCTCGATGACGCTCTGGCCGTCGTCGGAGCCCCCGGTCGCCCAGTTCCCGCCGAGCACGTCGCCGTCGCGCGTCACGGCCCGCACCTCGGGGTGCGCGCGCACGACCGCGCGGGCGGCGGGGAGGTCGTCGACGACCGCCATCCGGTCCAGCGCGGTGGTCACCGCGGCCCGCAGCCCGTCCGGCGCGCGCACCAGGTCGGCAGCCCAGCGCGCCCCGTCCGGCAGCGACGGCCAGCTCGACCGGTCCGCTTGCGCGGTGCCGCCGACCAGCACCCCGGCTTTGCCCGCCGCGTCGGTCTTGAGCAGTTCCAGCGCGCTGACCGCGTCGTCGACACCGGTGACCGCCACCGCGTCGGCGACGGCACCGAGCGCCGCGGCCAGCGCGGCCTCCGCCCCGGCGTCCACGGTCAGCAGCGCGGCGACCGATCCGAGCAGCCCCGGCACCTTGTCGCCCGCGGCCAGCAGCGCACCGGCGCCGTCCTTGCGGTTGAGGCCCATGGACAGCGCTTCGACGCGAGCCTGCCAGGACGCGATCTCGCGTTCCGCGGTCCGCTCGGCCTTGACCAGCTCCTCGACTCGGGAGCGGGCGGCGTCCCTGGCCGCGGCGGCGTTGGCCTGGCGGTCGTGCAGGCCGGCGTCGTCGGATTCCTGCCCGCCGCTTTCCGCTTCGGCGTCGGCGAACGCGGATTCGGCGACCTCGGCGCGCTCCTGCGATTCGGCCAGCGACGCCGACAGCCGCTCCAGCTCGTCGGACGTGGCGCCCGCCTTGCTGCGCATCGACTCGACCTGGCCGGACAGCCGTGCGACGCCCTCGCGCCGGTCGGCGATGGCGCGGACCGCGGCCATGTGCTCGCGTTCGGCCTCTTTGAGCTGCGACTCCAGCTCAGAACGCCGCCGCACCACGTCGCCGAGGGTCTCGCGGGCGCGTTCGACCTCTTCGCGCAGCTCGATCTCCTGCTCGGCGGCCTCTTCCGCTTCGGCGTCGAGCTGCTCGGGGTCGCGCCCGCTGCGCTGCTCGATGTTCTGCGCGGTGAGGTGCTTGTGCCGCTCGGCGGCGAGTCGCAGCGTGCCGTGCAGCCGTTCTTCCAACGCGGACAGGCGGTACCAGGTGTCCTGCGCGCGGTTGAGGCGCGGCGCGTCGGCGGCGACCTTCTCCTCCAGCCCCTTCTCCTCGGACTGGGCGAACTGCAGGCCGCGCTCGACCTCGGCGCGCTTGGTCTTGGCCTCTTCCTGGTCGGCCTGGTCGCGGGCCAGTTCGGCGCGGGAGGACAGCAGGTCGTCGGCGATCAGCCGCAGCCGCGCGTCCCGCAGGTCGGCCTGCACCGTCTGCGCCTTGCGCGCGATCTCGGCCTGCTTGCCGAGCGGCTTGAGCTGGCGGCGCAGTTCGCCGGTGAGGTCGGTCAACCGGGTCAGGTTGGCCTGCATCGCGTCGAGCTTGCGCAGCGCCTTTTCCTTGCGCTTGCGGTGCTTGAGCACGCCCGCGGCCTCTTCGACGAGCCTGCGGTGCTCGTCGGGTTTGGCCTGCAGGATCGACGCGAGCTGGCCCTGGCCGACGATGACGTGCATCTCGCGGCCGATGCCGGAGTCCGACAGCAGTTCCTGCACGTCCATCAGGCGGCAGCCGTTGCCGTTGATCTCGTACTCGCTGGCGCCGTCGCGGTACATCCGGCGGGTGATCGAGACTTCGGTGTACTCGATGGGCAGCGCGCCGTCGGCGTTGTCGATGGTGAGCGTGACCTCGGCGCGGCCCAGCGGGGCGCGGCCGGAGGTGCCGGCGAAGATGACGTCCTCCATCTTGCCGCCGCGCAGGTCCTTGGCCCCCTGCTCACCCATCACCCAGCGCAGCGCGTCGAGCACGTTGGACTTGCCGGAGCCGTTGGGCCCGACCACGCAGGTGATGCCGGGTTCGAAGCGCAGCGTGGTGGCCGAGGCGAAGGATTTGAACCCTTTGAGCGTCAGGCTCTTCAAGTGCACGGCTGCGATCGACCTTTCCGCGAGTGCTGCCTGCGTGCGGCGTTCGGCAGAGCGTACCCGCCGCGATGTTCACCACCTCGCAGAACCGCGCCGGGATCGTTCCCGCGGGCCCGCTCAGCGCTCGACGAAACCCGTGCGGTCGCCTTTGGGGGCCGACCACTGCTCGGCGACGTGATCGACCTGGCCGGGGGTGTCGGTGGAGCGAAGCGCGGCGAGGAGCCGTTCGCAGGCGGCGCGGGGACCTTCGGCGACGACTTCGACGCGGCGGGCGGGCAGGTTCGTGGCGCTGCCGACCAGGCCGAGTTCCAAAGCGCGCGCCCGGGTCCACCAGCGGAAACCGACGCCCTGCACTTGCCCGTGCACCCAGGCGGTCAGGCGGGTCTGCTCGGTGTTCGCGGAGTCGGCCGGGTTCGCGGAGTCGGCGGGGCCGGTGTCGTCGGTGTCGCTCACACCTCGCATGATGCCCGCCGACGGGCCCGCGTTCGCGACGCACCCCGCACGCTCCGCGACCGCACATCACTCGAAGGTGTCTGAACCGGAGGCTTTCCCGGGGAATCACCAGCGCACGCAGTGGATCACCGCCGCGGAGCGCGGCACCCGGGCCGAACGGGCCTTGCCAGAGCGGCTACCGTGTCGCGAGATCCACGCGCTACGTCCGGAACGTCGACTTCGGTCCGAACCGGGCGCCGCCGGTATCAGCGGAACGGGTTCGCCGGCCCGTTCCGTCGGGACTGAACGAGTGGGACACGATGGACCCTTTAGCACCTGAACCTGCTGCGGAGTCCGGGGATTCGCCCGGAACGCGGCCACGCCGACTGGCCCTATGGGCGACCACCGGAGTGGTCGTGGCGACGGGATTCGCCGCTTCGGCGGCGGTCATCGTCGGTGACCAGCAGCGCCACGACTCGGCCGAGGAGTACCCCGCGGTCTCGCCGAGCGCGACCACGCTGATGACGACGACGGGCTATCCGGGGGTGCCGCGGCCGGTCGGGCCGCCGCAGCTGCTGCCGCCTCCCCCGCCGCCGGGCACGACATCACCGGTGGACATCGCCTCGACCGAACCGGACGAGACCAGCGACTCCGTCGTGCTCCCGCCGCCGGGCGACGATTCGTCGGCACCGGCACCGCCGCGTCCGACCGGGCCGCCGGACACCGGAACTCCCGCTCCGCCGCCACCTCCGCCGCCACCGCCGACGACGGAGCCGCCGACGAGCCCGCCGACCACGAGCCCGCCGGAGCCCACCACCCCGCCGGACACGACGTCACCGCCTCCGACGGAGACGACGTCGGGCGGTTCCGGCTCGCCGTCCGCCTCGCGCACGGACGAGTCGGCGCCGCCGCAGCGCTCCAGCGCGGAGTCCACCACCGCGTCGGCGACGTCGGCCCCCTCGTCGGAGGCGTCCGAGCCGCCGAGTTCGTCCGGAACGCGCTGATCGTCACGGTCCGCATCCGTTCGGACCGCGACGATGCACCGATCGCCCACTGCAGGTGATCAAACGGCGCATTCCCGCATCCGGCGGCGGAAGTCACCCGCGGCGCCGTGCTAATACAAGTCCCATGTCCCCGAGCACGCCGTACCCGAGGAGCCCGTTGCGCCGCCTGCCGAGTTCGGCGGTGCGCACGCACGATCTGACCTTGAGGCACGAACGATGAGCGAATCAGAGGTGAGCCCCGCGGGCGGTGGCAAGCGGGGCCGCAAGCAGTCGCGGCCCGACCCGGCCGACGGCCCGGTCGCCGCGTTCGCCTATCGGCTGTGCGAGCTCAAGGAATCCGCGGGCGATCCGTCCTACGACCGGATGCGCGGCGACTTCGGCGCCGCCGCCTCGAAGTCGGCGCTGTCCTCGGCCGCGCGCGGCCAGGACCTGCCGTCGTGGGAGACGTCCTGGGAGTTCGTGCGGAGCCTGGCGGTGGGGGTGCTCGCCCAGGACCTCGAGACGGTCCGCCGGGAGTGGTTGCGGCGGTGGGAGCACGCCCGAGCGGCGGCCGAGCAGCCGCCCGCCCCCGCCCCGGAGGAGACCCCGGAGCAGCCCGAGGTGACGGTTCCCCCGGTGCGGCCGAGCGAGGAGCCCGATCCGGAGTCCGGCCCGGCCGGCGCGCGCCGCCGGGGCTGGATCCTGGCGGGCACCGGTCTCGCCGTCGTGCTGGTGGCGGTCGCGCTGAGCGCGTACCTGCTGTCCGGCCCGGAACGACCGATCCCCGGCGACGCGTCGCTGATGGTCCGCGAGACGGTGGTGGACGGCACCCCGATCCCCACCGGGACGAGCTTCGTGAAGTCCTGGGACATCATGAACGTGGGCCGCGTCCCGTGGACCGGCCGCTACCTGGAGCAGACCGGCGAGCGGATCGGCGACGCCGAATGCACCGCACCGCAACGCGTGTGGATTCGCGACACCCCGCCGGGCGAACGGGTTCGAGTCACCGTTCCGGTGCTGGCGGGGGACAAGACCGGACAATGCAAGATCGCGTGGAAGATGGTGGACGAGAACGGTGATCTGTTCTTCCCGGATCAGGCGTTGCGGCCCGTTTTCTTCGACATCGCGGTGACTCCGGCGTCGAACTGATCGCGCAGTTCGGAGGGGGTGCCTTCGTTCACCTGTCGCGAACGAAGGCACCCGCCGTCCCTCTTCCCCAGGGGTTGATCTCCACGCCGACCCCCAGATCGGCATCGACTTCCCCTTCCCCGTGGTTCGAGTGATCGCCGCAGACATGCCAGGCGGACCTGACCCCCAGTGCGGCGATCGCTCCGGCACCTGCTGAGCGGCCCCCCAGTAGACCGCCCGCCGCTGCCGTGACGACTACGTTTCCAGGACTCGGCGGGCCCGCCAAGCGATCATTGGCTGGACCCGCCGATTTCAATGTCCACGCAGGTCAGCGAATTGACCAGGAGTCAAAGCAGGCCTCAAGCCGGGTCGCCGCGCACCAGCAGGTCGGCATGCGCGCGGGTGGGCGCGACGACCTCCGCGTTGCGCTCGTCGCTGCGCAGCACCCACCGCCTCGCCTCGTCCCGCGAACGGCCGTACCGCTCGTGCCGCGCGATGAGCCGGGACAGGCGTTCGTCGTCGTCCGGCGCGAGGAACCACGATTCGTCGAGCAGTTCCCGGACCTGGTTCCACGGCGGCACGTCGAGCAGCAGATAATTGCCTTCGGTGATCACCAGCGGCGTTTCCGGGTCGATCGCGATGGAGCCGGAATAGGATTCTTCGACTTCGCGGTGGAATTCGGGCGCGTACACCGTCTCCGAATCTTGTTCCCGGAGGCGCCGCAGCAGCGCCACGTATCCGGCCGCGTCGAAGGTGTCCGGCGCCCCTTTCCGGTCCCGGCGGCCGAGCCGCCGCAATTCGGCTTCGGCGAGGTGGAATCCGTCCATCGGCACCAGCACGGCCGCCGAGCCCAGTTCGGCGAGCAGCGCGTCGGCGACGGTGCCCTTGCCCGCGCCGGGCGCTCCGGTGATGCCGAGGATGCGCCGCGACCCGCCCTCGGCGAGGGCGCGGGCGCGGCGGACGAGTTCGTCGATGCTCACGCGCTCTTCCCCCCGCGCAGGGACGCTTCGATGTCCTCCAGGCTGCGGCCCTTCGTCTCCGGCAGCTTCCGGTACAGGTAGCTGAGGCCGATGGCCCCGAGCACGCCGTAGATCCAGAACAGCCCGGTCGCGGTGAACGCGTTGATCAGGGTGAGCACCGAGATGGAGATGAGGAAGTCCAGGCCCCAGTGCGTGACGGTGCCGACGCTGGAGGCCTTGCCGCGCACCGCTGTCGGGAACACCTCGCTGTTGATCAGCCAGATGGCGAGGCCGAGGCTCGCCGCGAACGCCGCTTCGTAGAGCATCAGTCCCACCGTGAGCAGCGTTCCGAGCCCTTGCACGCTGGGCAGCAGGTACAGCGCACCGAGCCCGAACAGCACGATGATCACGACGCTCGTCCCGCCGATGAGCAGCGGTCGCCTGCCCACCCGGTCGATGAGCAGCAGGGCGATCGCGGTGAACACCATGTTCGTGGCGCCGATGCCCACCGAGGACAGGATCGCCGCGGAGTCGCCGAGCCCGGCCTGCTTGAGGATGGTGGGCGCGTAGTAGATGACGGCGTTGACGCCGACGAGCTGGTTGGTGGCGGCGACGGCGACGCCGAGCAGCACGGCCGGGCGCAGCCGGGGCCGGAACAGGTCGCGGTAGGAGAACTTGCTCTCCTCGCGCATCGACTCGGTGATCTCGGCGAGCTCCGCTTCGGCCTCGTCCGGGGTGCGGGTGCGCAGCAGCGCGGTGCGGGCCTGCTCGGTGCGACCGCGCGCGAGCAGCCAGCGGGGGCTCTCGTTGAGGCCGAACAGCCCGGCGAGCATCAGCAGCGACGGCACGGCGGCGAGCCCGAGCATCCACCGCCAGCCCCCGCTTTCGGCGAAGGCGTAGCCGACCAGGTAGGACACGAAGATCCCGATGGTGATCATGAGCTGGTTCATGGACACCAGCCGGCCGCGCAGCGCGGGGGGCGCGATCTCGGCGATGTAGGTGGGCACGACCAGCGAGCTCGCCCCGATGGCGACGCCGAGCACGACGCGGGCCGCGATCAGCACGGTCACGTTCATCGCCAGCGCCGAGAGCAGCGCGCCGACGGTGAACACCAGCGACACCAGCAGCAGGGTCCGCTTGCGCCCGAGCCCGTCGACGACCCGTCCGCCGCCGACGGCTCCGGCGATGGCGCCGAGCAGCAGCGAGGCCACGACGAATTGCTGCATCCCGTCGTCCAGCCCGAACGCGGGCGCGATGTAGAGCAGGGCGGCGGAGATGACTCCGGTGTCGTAGCCGAACAGCAGCCCGCCGAGCGCGGCGATGGTGGAGGCGCCGACGACGGCGCCGCGCCCTCGACGTGGGGTGGGTGGTGCGGAGCTCATGGGCTGTGCGTCCTCCTCGACGTTTCCCGTGCGGAACGGCGTTCCGGCGTTCGGCCGACGAGACGCTAGAGGACCGCCGCCGCCGTGACCAGCATTGCCACGGAATCGATGCGGAGCAACCGATTGCCCGCCCGAAACGCCCGGATGATCACCTCGAGATGACGAAGCCATGCCACGGGAAACGAAGCCACGCCCACCCCGCGACCAAAGACCACGCAGTCACGCGGCGAAGTCCGCGAAGGGCAAGCGAAGCAAAGCCTGCCTGGCGGCCGAAGGCCGTGCCTGTATTCGCGCAGCGAATAGCCCACCTACGCAGGCCGCTCACCGGCGGGTTCTCAGTTGGTCTCTCGCGAGGACAGCTTTTTCCCTCGTGGCGGAGCCACTCGGGAAAAAGATCCCGCAGCGAGAGACCAACTGAGGTTCCGCTACCCGGACACCCAAGCAGAACGAGATCAGTCTTCGACAGTCTCGGTGATGAGTTCGCGAAGGTATTCGGCGAGCCGCCGGTTGTCGCAGGGCGCGACGGTGCTCCACTGCCGCCCGTCGCCGCTGGCGCGCACGGAGTGCAGGTAGCGCCCGTCCGGCGTGTCGTGGAAGCCGACGACGCGGTCGGAGCGCAGCGGTTTCGCCGAGCGGGTCGGGGTGTGCTCGACGCCGAACTGCCCGCGCATGCCCATGCCTTCGGCCATCCGGGACAGCATCTCCGCGTCGTCCGGTTCCACGCCGAGCCCGCGGAGTTCGTCGGCGAACGCGCGCATGTCCTGCCCGGCGCGCGCGCCGGCGTCCATCAGCACGTCGTGCGGCACGCTCACCGGACGTCCCCCGCCGGCCGGGCCGTCGCCGGCGACGGAGACGACGGCCTCGGCCAGCGAACTACCCCGCACCGGCGCGAGTTCGACGACATCACCGTCCACGATGGTCACGAGCCCGGCGTTGCCGTTGGCGGACCCGAGCGCCCGGATGGAGCGGTCCGGCGCCCATATCCGCAGGTCGACGGCGAGCTGCGGCCGGTCCAGCAGCACCAGCAGGTCGGCGAAGTCCTCGTCGAGCCGGTCCTCGGCGGGCTCGGCGAGCGCACGCGCCCGCAGCTGCGGCCACACCTGCGCGACGATGTCGGCCCGCTCGGTGTGCGTGGCGCCCGGGCTGGGCACGGTGAGCACGATGTGCCTGCGCTCGGTGAGCCCTTCCGATTCGCACGCCACGTCGAACTCCACCGCCGACAGCACGATGGGTTCGGCGTCTGCTCCAGGACGCACCGTCAGCCCTTCTTCGGTTCGTCGTCGTCACCGGGCTCGCGGTCCGCGCCGAACACCGGCGGGGCCACGAGGCGGTTGTCGTCGAACGGCGTTTCCTCTTCGTAGTACTTGTTCTCGTGCTCGCTGTCCTCGCCGGAACCGCCCTGACCTCGGGTGGCGGCGGGGCCCATCGCGGAGCCGGGAGCGGGTTTGCTGGTGGCGGAACCGCTCGCGGTGCGCCCGGCCGTGGTGTCGCCCGGACCGCCGCCGACCCCGGAGGAGCCGCCGCGCAACGTCCCGGCCTTGCCCTTGTCGGCACCCGCGGAGCCGCCGCGCACGCTGCTTTCGGGCGTTCCGGCCTTGCCGCCGAGCATCTTGCTCGCGGCGACCGCGCCGAGCCCCGCGACCGCGGCGCCGCCCGCGCCGATGCCGATGACGCCGCCGAGCCCGATCCCGCCTTGCTTCGGGTCGTCGTGCGGGTTTGAGTCCGCGTCGCCGCCGGTCCCGCGCCCGGGCTCGTCCTTGCTGCCGCTGCGCCCGCCGCCGACCGAGCCGTCGCCACTCCCACCGGGAGCACCGGCGCGACCACCACTGGAACGGCCACCGCCCGCGCCGATCCCGCCGACACCACCGGCGAATCCGCCCGCGCCACCGGCACCGCCACCGGGCGAGGCGAACGCCCCGATCCCGGACCCCGCGCCCCCGCCGGGCGCCGCAGCGGCAGCGGTGACGGCGGCGGGCTGCATCTCCGGCATGGGCTGGAAGCTCTCGGCCTGCGCGACCGTGGTGTCCCGGTACGAGTTGAGGGCCTGCTGCGCGACCTGCTTGCGGCCGTCGATCTTCTTGGCCTCTTCGTCGTAGTCGCTGGTGTAGCCGAAGACGCCCGCGCCCTTCTCGAAGATGTTCTCGGACTCGGCGTTCTGCATCTCGCTCTGGTTCGGCAGCGTGTTCTTCGCCGACTCGAACCCGCGCCCTTGCGCTTCCACGCTGGTCGCCGAGGTCGCCAGCGGATCCTGCGACTGCTGCATCACCGCCGACTGCTTGGCGGTGGCCTCCTGCGCGATGGCCCCGGCGTTGCCGGTCCACTCGATCTGCAGCTTGCCGAGCTCGGTGCGGAGGGTGTCGTCGAGCTCCGTGACGATCTGCGCGCACTGCTGCAGCGCGGTCGCGGCCTGGTCCATCGACTCCGTGCCGCGCCCCTCCTTGATCTTGCCGATCCAGTTCAGCAGCTCCGGGATGTCGAAGCCCTGGAACCGGAGGTTCCGGATCGGATTCAAATCCTCCACGCCAGCCCCCTCAGCTCGTTCAACCCTGCGCCTGCAGGTTGGTCACCGCGAACTCCGCCGCCTGCTTCGCCTTGGCGCACATGTCCTGATTCGCGACGGATCCCGCGATGGTCGGCGTGTAGAACACCTCGAGGGTTTGCCCGTCGGCGACGTCGACGTCCACCCGGCACCCCATCCCCTCGAGCCCAGCGCCGTTCTGGCCTTGCTGCGCCGGAAAACCTTGCACGGTGTAAGTCGCTGCCGTTTCGGGGAAAGGATCCCCGGAACGTTCGACGGCTTGCGCGAGCTCCATCGGCAACGACTGGATTTGAACGCCGACATCAGGATTAGCGCCGGGGAGGCTCAACCACCCGCACCCGACGTCCTGACCCGTCAGCGGACTGGATCGCCCCACTCCGACGGCTGCCTGCTGGTCGGCGGACAGCAAGGTGCAGAGCTCCGCGCTCGGCTTACCGGCGAGCGCCAATTCCCGTGGACGCTCGGGAGCAGGCTGCGGCGCAGGTGACGTCGAGTCCGGGGGAGGCTGATCCGATCCCTCGCCACCGTTCAACGCGCACCCTGTACCGAGCAACCCGACCATCGAGAGCACGGCAGCCCAGCGACTCATAGTTGGAAGCACTTGCACGTCCCCCTAGAACCGAGCGTCGCTCGACTTGAACGAGGCCGCGATCTCCTCGTCGGTGAAGCCATACGCCTTTGCGGATTCTTCCAGCTGGTTCGCCAGCTCCTCGACGCCTTCGACGTACGAGTGCAGCCGTTCGAAATGCGATTCGGGGCCGACCAGCAAGTTGCGGTTCCAGACAGCTGCCGCAGTGGTGCTGATCTCGTCACGGGCCGACGCTTGCACCATCAACTTCGTGCGAAGGTTCTGCAGCTTGAATTTCGCGTCCTCCGCCGCCTCGCCGATCACTCGGCGTGCCGCCAGGACGTTCTCCGGCGTGACGGTGATGGTCTGGCCCGGCCCGCCCGGAGCGGGGGGCGGTGCTGGTGCGGTCATCGCGGGGAACCCCCAAGTCGCGGCTGCTGATCACCAGTGCGACGCAGACAGTAGCAGCGCCGGTTCCACCCCCGGCCGGACTTCCGCGAACTTCACACGGAACGCACAGCCGCCACCCGATCGGTCTTCCTCGGCTACGCACAGCCCCGCATCCAACCGCCGAACGGGGTATCCGCTACGAACGACGATCCGCATCAACCTCCGCGCGGGGTGTCTTTCGCCCCGTAGCCTTTGGGGCCGTCCCACCTCGAACGCCAGATCTCCTGGCTTATCAGGTGGAACTCGTCTTCATCGACAGATCAAGAGTTCCGCCTGTTAGGCCTACTGGTTCCGTCTCGGCATCAACTTCCGGATCCCGTACCGCCGACTCCCGACGACTTTTCCTGGTTCTTCTCTTCTCGGAGCTTGCGCTTGAATTCCGTCCACGTCAGCCGCCCAGGTGGCGTGGTGCCCGCCCACTCGTGGTGCCACGCCGTCTGCTCGCCCACCGGCGACCAGTGCGCATCTTGCAGCCGTCCCGGCGGGGTCCCCAGTACGTCGAGTTGTTCCGGAAGGGGCGGGCCGGTGAGGCTGGGGTAGATCCGGACATGCGCGATACCGCACGGATGCTGCGGAGTTCCGCCCCACGCGCCGAAGAGGGCAGCGTTGACCAGAACAGCCCACCCCTCCTGCAACATCGCCCGGCGAACCTGCTGCAACGGGGTGAACAGATCGGGGCCTTGCTCGTCGAACTGGCCGAAGGGGCCCCGCAGCCGCAAGTGCACGCCGCCTCCTGCGCGACGTCCCCACTCTGCGACGGCTTCCTGAACTTGCCGCCGCTGCGGGTCCTCAGGTGACTTCCCGAGCACAAGAACCGGCTCAGTGTTGGTGAGCTCCGGAACCTGGGCGGCGGCTTCGGCGGCTTCCCGCTTCAACTCCGCTCTGATCTTCCGCATCGAGCGGTCGTACTCGGTCCAGTTCATCTTGCCGGGCTTCACCAAGCCGGCCCATTCCTCCCGCCACAGCATCTGCTCGGTGACGAGCGTTCCGCGGTCGCCCACATCCGTGAAAACGTCCAGCGCATCGACCGGTTCCGGGGCCGGAGGCCCCGCCAAGTCAGGGAAGAGCCGCACTTGGTCCACATCGCAGGGGTGCTGTTCGGTCGGCCCCCACGCATCGCATCGAGCCGCGTTCACCAGCAGCTGCCACCTCGAATTCTCCAGCTCGGCGCGCAGGAAGAGCAGGGCTGTGAACACATCACTCTCGACGGCAACATGCTCACCGAACGGGCCGCACAATGCGAGGTTGATCCGACCATCATCGGTGCGGGACCATGTGACCACAGCGGGCTGGAAATCCGTCCGTCCGGGATCGCCCTCAAGCGGACCGAACACGTGCACTTCGCGCACCGATTTTTCCTCGTTGGCCAACGAGCCACTTCCCACTGTCATCTCGACACCACTGCTTCCAGTTCGGCCTTCCTTGCTCTCAGCTCGGCAATGCTTGCCCGGTGCGCTGGAAGGTCCGGGGAATCCATCCGCTCCAGGCTTTCCTTGGTCTGAAGCGCATCATCAAGGTTGGCCTGAACCCTGCCCAGCTCTTCGGCCGGATTGCCGTGCGGACCAGAGGGGGAAGCCGCACGCGGCGCTTCGGGGACATCGTTGTAGATGGCGTCGGACTCGGCCCAAGAATGCGGATCTGACGGGTCGAGCTCGAAATCCTGGGTCCAATCACGACGGCCCCGGGGTTGGCGGTCTTCGTCCGAAGGTCCGTGGTCGGCCGGTTCCGGCTCGGGTTCCGGCTGGCTGCGGTTCCACCTCGGGCCGGGCTCGTCGTAGCCGAAGGGCGGGTCGAAGGGGCTGCTCTTCTGCGCCGGCGGCGTCCAGTCGAAGGGGCTTCCCGACGGGGGTTCGTCCGGGGCGAGTTTGCCGACTCTGCCCGCTTTGCCGCCGAGGCCGGCCGCTTTCGCGCCCGCGCCCGCGCCGCCGCCCGCGACTGTGGTGCCGATGTTGGTGGCGGCTTTGCCGAGGGCGGCGGCCGGGTCCTTCTTCCACTCGTCGAGGGAGCCGATGGTCTGGCCCCAGCCCTCCTTCGTGGTGACCATGTGCACGATTCCGGCGCCTGCCGAGAACCCGGCCGAGATCGTGGCCGCCGGGTCGGTCATCAGGTGCAAGGGTTTCGCGGCCATCCCGAGCACGCCCATGCCCATCTCGCCCACCGCGCCGAGCGCTCCGCCGGTGAAGCTCTTGTACGCCTCGAAGTAGGTGCCGCCGGTCGCGCGGGCCATGTCCGCGAGGCGTTCCAGCACGGACGGGTCGGGGGCGCTCTCGGCGGCCTGCTTCAGGGCGGCGCGGGTAGCGGCGCTCGCCGAGCGGAATTCGCTGCGCGCCTGGTCGAGGATCGCCTGCGCTTCGGCCGTCTTGGCCGCGCCGGGATCCTGAAAGGGCGCGACCCGGTCGCCGGGCCCGGCCGCTTTCACCTGCGCCGCATGGGCTTTCTCGGCGCGGGCGCCGTCCTGCTCGCCCTGGCGGTGCAGTTCGATCGCGCGGGCCGCCTTGTCCTGCGCGGAGCGCAGCGCGTTGCCGTGGTCGGTGAGCGCCGTGGCCGCCTTGCCGAACGCGGCGGCGGCGACGTCCCAGCGCTGCTGCTCGTCGCGCACCGTTTTGCGGTAGGCGTCGGCGGCCGGGCCGGTCCAGGCGTGTTCGGAGTCGATGCGCCGCACCGCGCCGAGCCCGTCGGCGATCCGGCGGAGGGTTTCGGCCTTGTCGCTGGTACCCGCCACATCACCGGGCACGAGGTCGGTGGGGTCGTCGGTGTCGCCCAGTTGCGCCGCCATCAACGATCATCCCTCAGGTGCAGGGCCGGGTTCATGACTTCGGCGCCGGCCTGCCCCGCCGTCCACACGTCTTCACCTGCTTGGCCGAGCGACTCGCCGACTTCGCCGAACTCCTCGCCCCAGCCGCCGTGATCGGGCCTGGAAGCCTGCCCCAGTTCGCTCCAGCTCATGTCGCGGGCACCGGCGACCTTCTGCTGGTCCGGCGAGGCGACGGTCATGAAGATCTCCTTGAACAGCCCCGAGACCTCGTCGTCCTGACCGCGGTACTCCCGCACGACCTCGGTGAGCTGATCGGCCATCTCCTGCCCGGTGCGCAGCAGGCTGCCCAAGCCGTGCTCCCACTGGAGGCAGAACAGCGCGAGCGAGCCCTGCACCTCGGAATCCTCACCGAGGTCACCTGCGCTGAGCGCCAAGACCTGCAAACCGGCGGCCGAACCCGCGTCGGCGACGTACCCGCCGCCGGGGATCAGGTCGGACAGCGCCTGCACCGTCTGCTCGTGTCCCGCGATCACCGCGTCCAGCGCGGCCGGGTCGATCCCGAAGTTCCCCTCAGGCATCGCGCACCTCCTGCGCCGCCAGCACCAGCTGGTGCTCCTCGCCGGAGTCGACGACGACGCCCACGCTCGGCGGCAGGTAGTGCTCGAACAGCCGTTTCGCGGGCAGCGCCACGACGTCCACCGAGCCGTCCGCGTCCGCGAGGTCGGCCGCACCGGCGTAGTCGGCGACCCGCTGCCGCGTCGAGAAGACCGGCAACCACTCGCGACCGCCGAGCAGCACCGTGGCGGCCTCGGCGTGCAGGTGCAGCGTCGCGTTGCGCAGGGACGCGAGCAGCAACGTCGGGTCCGGGCGTTCCTCCGCCGCCTGCCAGCTGCGTGCCGCCAGCACCAGCACCGGTTCGGGTTCCGGCGGAGGTGCCGATTCCTGCTCCAGGGGAGGCTCCAGAGCAGGTGAGAGGAGATCCCCGGACAGCGTCAGCACCTCACGCATCCAGCACCGCCAACATCCTGACCAGCACGTTCATCCGCGTTTTCCCTTCCGCACCGCCCATTCCCGGCGCCGGCGACCGCCTCCCCCATGAGATGATCTCCAGCGCCCGGAGGACGCTAACAGCGCGGATTCACACGCGTGGCCACTTCGGAGAACGTCACACGGAACCCGTACCGCGCACCGCCGAGAGAAAGTCCGCCCACCGCCGAGCGGAAACGACGAGCACCCCGGTCTCCGGCGACTTGGAGTCGCGAACCCCGACGAAGCCCCCACCAGGAGCCACCTCGACGCAGTTGGCACTGCTGTTGCTATAGCTGGACTTTTGCCAGTTCAACGCCACCTCTACACAGTTGGCAGTGGTTGCGCTGCGGCTGGACTTTCGCCAGACGACGGCGGGCTGTTCGGTCATCCCTCTTCCCTGCTGACGAAGGCGACGAAGTCCAGCCATCGCCGAGCAGGAACGACCAGCACGCCGTCATCCGGCGACTTGGAGTCGCGAACACCGACGGAGTCACGCTCGTGAGCCACCTCAACACAGTTCGCGGCGCTGATACTCCTGCTGGACTTGCGCCAGCGCAGAGGGATCTCGACGCAGTTGGCGGTGCTGTTGCTGTAGCTGGACTTCTTCCAGTTGAACGCCACTTCAACGCAGTTGGCGCTACTCGCGCTATGGCCGGACTTGCGCCAGCGGACCGCTGGGCGGTCGCTCACGAGTCTTCGCCGCCGACGAACCCGACGAAGTCCAACCACCGCCGAGCCGAGAAGATCAGCACACCGTCGTCGGACGACTTGGAGTCGCGAACACCGACGGAGTCGTGATCAATGGCAACTTCGACGCAGTTGGCGGTGTCCGCGCTGCGAGACGACTTGCGCCACTGCGACTCGCTGAACTGAAAGTCGTTCATGTCACTAGCGTGCCACTTTCCTCGCCTGCAAGAACAGCCATGTGGCGCAACCTGTCAAGCGTTTGCTCCGGGGTGAGCGCCGCCTCCGTCAAGCTTCGCCAAGTGGCTTGATACGTCTCAATGTGCTCGTCCTCTTCGAGGAACAGGCTGGACACGAGCTGCTCCAACCAGATGAGGCTTGGCTCCTCGTCGTAAGCGAGCAGGATGAAGGCACCGGCCATTCCCGCATGCAGACCCACGTTGGAGGGAAGGATCTGCAGGGTGATGTTGCCCCGGCCCGCTTCGTCCTCCAAATGACGAAGCTGCCGCACATGACACGCCACGTCACCAGGTCGTCTTGTGAGCGCGGATTCCTCCAGAATCACATGGAGCTGGATCGGTTGTGGCCGCGAAAGCAAGTCACGCCGAGCCATCCGGTTCGCGACGAGGTCATCGATCTCCCGCTCTGGCATGGCGTCGCTGGTAGCCGAAATGACTGCCCGCGCGTACTCCGGAGTCTGCAACAGGCCAGGGATCACCAACGGCGAGTAATGCCGCAACCCCGTCGCTTCGTCCTCGAAGTCGCTCCAGGTCTGCCAGTCCGCGGGGAAATGCGCGTTGCGCGTGCGCAGCCAGCTGCGCTGCTCCGCGTGGCGGGCGATGTCGAGCAGTTCGACGCGGCGCTGCTGCGTCACCTGGTAGGAGTCCAGCAGCTTCTCCAGGTCGTCCAGGTAGATCCCGATCTCGCAGGCCTCGATCCGGTTGATCTTGCTACCGGACATGCCGAGTTTCTTGCCGACTTCGGCGGCGCTGGCGCCCTTCTCGGCGCGAATCCTGCGCAAGGTCCGCGCGAGCCGACGCGATCGTGCGGACGGTCCAGGACGGCGGGGCATCAACGATCTCCTGTCGTTGCGGGGAATGTGCTTCCAGCCTGACAGGAATAATCAGCGCTCGCGATCACTCGATCGCGTAATTGCGAGCCCTCTTGCGTTCACGCAATTCTTGAAAGCATGATCCACCCACCTCAGGAGGCAGTGATGGACGACAAGATCGCACGGCTGGTGGCCGGAGAGCCGCAGCGGGAGTGGTTGTGCCGGTGCAGCGACGACGACGAGGAGATGGCCGTCTGCACCGTCGGGGTCGCCTCCGGCGATGTCGAGGTGTTCGGGCCGGAGTACCGGGGCTACTTCCGGTTGCGGTCCAGCGAGATCGCCGTCTTCCGGCGGGCGCTGGACGAGGCGATCACCCTCGCCGAGGAAGACCTCGCGCGGAAAGCGGCCCGCCCGGCCGAATCCGCGCCTCAGAGTTCGAAGCGGTAGCCCATGCCCGGCTCGGTGATCAGGTGGCGGGGGCGGCTCGGGTCGGCTTCGAGCTTGCGGCGCAGCTGCGCCACGTACACCCGCAGGTAGTGGAACTCGTCCGCGTAAGCCGGCCCCCACACCTCCTGCAGCAGCTGCCGCTGCGCGACGAGCCTGCCCCGGTGGCGCACCAGGACTTCCAGCATTCCCCACTCGGTCGGCGTCAGGTGCACCTCCGCGCCCTCGCGGTGCACCTTCTTCGCCGCCAGGTCCACCTGGAACGACTCGGTCCGCACCACCGGTTCGTCCTCGGCACCCGAGACGTGCGAGCGGCGCACCGCCGCGCGCAGCCGCGCCAGGAGTTCGTCCATGCCGAAGGGTTTCGTGACGTAGTCGTCGGCGCCGGCGTCGAGGGCGTGCACCTTGTCGGTCGACTCGGTGCGCGCGGACAGCACGATGATCGGCAGCGTGGTCCAGCCGCGCAGGCCCGCGATGACCTCGACGCCGTCCAAGTCCGGCAGGCCGAGGTCGAGCACCACCACGTCCGGTTTCGCGTCCGCCGCGACGCGCAGCGCCGTCATCCCGTCGGGGGCGACCGCCACCTCGTAGCCGTGCGCGGTGAGGTTGATGCGCAAGGCCCGCAGCAGCTGCGGCTCGTCGTCGACCACCAGGACCTTCTTCATCGCCCCTCCGTCGCCACCGGCAGCGCCAACACCATCGTGAGACCGCCGCCGGGCGTGTCCTCCGCGCGGATCGTGCCGTGCATGGCCTGCATGAAACCCTGCGCCACGCTCAACCCCAAGCCGACACCGGGTGGGCCGGTGTCCGCGTGGCCGCCGAGGCGCTCGAACGGGGCGAACACGGCTTCCGCGGCGTCCTCGGGCAGGCCGGGGCCGTGGTCGACGATGCGCAGCTCCACCCACCGGGCGTGCTCGCTGGCCCGCACGCTCACCCGGTCGCCGCCGTACTTCACCGCGTTCTGCACGACGTTCGCGATGACGCGCTCCAGCAGGCCGACGTCGGCGAGCACGGCGGGCAGCGACTCCTCGGTGTCGACCTCGACGCGTTCCCGGCCGTCCAAGCCCGCGAGCGCTCCCGCGACGGCCTGGTCGTAGCCCACCGGGCGCAGCTGCGGGACGATCGCGCCCGTCGCCAAGCGGGACGAGTCCAACAGGTTGTCGACCAGATCCGTCAGCCGATCAGTGGATTCCTCCACGCCCGCCAGCAGCTCCGCCGTGTCCTGTTCGGACAGCCGCAGGCCGGGGATGCGGAGGCTGCTCACCGACGCTTTGATCGACGCCAGCGGAGTGCGCAGGTCGTGCCCCACCGCCGAGAGCAGCGCCGTGCGCAGGCGGTTCGCGTCGGCTTGGCGCTGCGCCTCCGCCGTCTCCGCCGCCATGCGCTGTTGGCGCAGCGCGACCAGCGCCTGCCCGGCCGCCGCCTCCAGCACCGTGCGGTCGTCCGCGGGCAGCGGCCTGCCGTCCGGGCGGCGCAGCGCCAAGTGCACGTCCCCGGTCACTTCGATGTCCACATCGGACTGATCTGGCCGGGTGCACGGACGGCTGCCGATGGACGCGGCGATGTTCCAGCCGTCGTCACCGCGTTCCAGCAGCGCCGCCGACGAGAGCCCGAAGTTCTCCACCAGCTTCTCCAGCAGCCGCGGCAGCGGATCCGGATGGGTCAGCACCGTCCGCGCGTACGAGGCGAGCAGCGCGGCCTCCGTGCGGGCGCGGGCGGCGCGCTCGGCCAACCGGGCGGCGCGGTCCACCACGACCGCCACCATCAGGCCCGCGCCGATCATCGCGAACACCGTCACCAGCGTGCCCGGATGGCTCACCGCCAGCGAATGCCGCGGCTCGGTGAGGAAGAAGTTCAACAGCCCGCCCGCCAGCAGCGCCGTCACCACCGACGGGGCGACGCCACCGACCAGCGCCACCACCACCGTCGCCAGGAAGTAGCCGACCACGTCGGTGGAGAGCTCGAAGTTCCCCAGCAGCGCGCTGAGCACCGTCACCAGCGCCGGCAGCACGAACGCCAGCACCCAGCCCCAGACGCGACGCGTGCGGGACAGCGGATTCCGCAGGGGACGGCGGGACGGGCGCGCACCGGCCTGGCCGTGCGTGACCATGTGCACGTCGATCTTGCCGGAGCGCTGCACGACAGTGGAGCCGATGCCCTCCGCCGTCACCCTCGCCCACCGCGAGCGCCGCGACGTGCCCACCACCAGCTGCGTCGCGTCCACACCGCGGGCGAACTCCAGCAACGCCTCCGGGACGTCGTCGCCCACGACCGTGTGGAAGCTCGCGCCCACGTCGTCGGCGACCCGCCGCGCCCGAGCCAGGTTCGCCGGTGAGGCCCCGGCCAGCCCGTCGCCGCGCAGCACGTGCACCACCTGCAGCTCGGCGCCCGCGCGGGCGGCGATGCGGCGGGCGCGGCGGATCAGCGTCTCGCTCTCCGCTCCCCCGGTGATCGCCGCGACGACCCGCTCCCTGGCCTCCCACGTGTCGGTGATCTGGCGTTCCGCGCGGTAGCGGCGCAGGGCCACGTCGACCTGGTCGGCCAGCCACAGCAGCGCCAGCTCCCGCAGCGCGGTGAGGTTGCCGGTGCGGAAGTAGTTGCCCAGCGCGGCGTCGACCTTGTCGGCGGCGTAGACGTTCCCGTGCGCCAAGCGGCGCCGCAGGGCCTGCGGCGTGATGTCGGCGAGTTCGATCTGCTCGGCGCGGCGCACCACCTCGTCGGGCACCGTTTCCTGCTGGCGCACGCCGGTGATCGACTCGACGACGTCGTTGAGGCTCTCCAGGTGTTGCACGTTCACCGTGGACAGCACGGTGATGCCCGCTTCCAGCAGCTCCTCGACGTCCTCCCAGCGCTTCTCGTTGCGGGAACCGGGGACGTTGGTGTGCGCGAGCTCGTCGACCACCGCCACCTGGGGTTTCCGCGCCAAGACCGCGTCGAGGTCCAGCTCGGTCACGGGCACGCCGCGGTGGGTCGTGGTGCGGCGCGGCACCTCTTCCATGCCGTCGAGCAGCCGCCGCGTCTCCTCCCGGCCGTGCGTCTCCACCAGGCCGATCACCACGTCGGTGCCGCGCGCGCCGCGCCGCCGCGCCTCGCCGAGCATCGCGTAGGTCTTGCCCACGCCCGGCGCGGCGCCGAGGTAGATCCGCAGCTCGCCCCGCTTCATCGGGTTCCTTCCTGACGTGAACGGCCACCACCGATCCTGCCGCTCCGGCCGACCGCTCACCCGGTGTGGGCCGGTGCGCCGGCGATGGCGGCGTTGAGGGCGGGCACGGCGACGGTGCGTTCGGCGACCACGCCGCCCGAGGTGGCCTCCGCGATGAGGCGGTGCACCTCCGGCAGCGGCAGGCCCGTCACGCGGGCGACCCGCGGCGCCTGCAACTCCGCGTAGGCGGGGCTGATGCCCGGATCGACTCCGCTGGCCGACGCGGTGACCGCGTCCGCGGGGACCGCTGCGGGAACCACCGCCTCCCGGACGGCGATGGCGGCTCGGCGCTCCTGCACGGCGGCGAGCAGTTCGGCGTTGTCCGCGCTCAGGTTGGAACCTCCGGACGTCGCCGGATCACCCGGGCCGAGGTTCCCGTCCGCCGACGCCGACGGCCGGGTGTGGAAGAACGGGTCCTGAGCCGGGTTCGCGGGCACCGGATCCACCCCGATCAGCTCGGAGCCGACGACCCGGCCGTCCACCACCAGCGGCGAACCTTCCGCGTGGTCGTGCAACCCCGGCACCCGGCTCACTCCCCACACGGCCAGCGGATACCCGATGCCCAGCAGCACCGTCGCCACCAGCAGCACCCGCAACCCGGTCCCGGCCTGCCGCAGCACCGTCATGAACATGATTTCCCCTCGCCTTCCGGAATGTCGTCCACCGAGTCAGCCCAGCCCTGGGAGGTGGCGGACGACGAGGTCGATGAGCCAAATGCCGAGGAACGGGGTGATGACGCCGCCCACGCCGAACAGCAGCAGGTTGCGGCGCAGCAACGACGCCGCGCTCGCCGGGCGGTAGCGGACACCGCGCAGCGCCAGCGGGATCAGCGCCACGATGATCAGCGCGTTGAAGATCACCGCCGAGACGATCGCCGAGGACGGCGTCGCCAGCTGCATCACGTTCAACCGGCCCAGCTGCGGGTGGATCGCCACGAACAGCGCGGGCAGGATGGCGAAGTACTTCGCCAAGTCGTTGGCGATGCTGAACGTCGTCAACGCCCCGCGCGTGATGAGCAGCTGCTTGCCGATCTCCACGACCTCGATGAGCTTCGTCGGGTCGGAGTCGAGGTCCACCATGTTCCCGGCCTCCTTCGCGGCGGCCGTACCGGTGTTCATCGCGACCCCGACGTCGGCCTGCGCGAGGGCGGGCGCGTCGTTGGTGCCGTCGCCGGTCATCGCGACCAGCCGCCCGCCTTCCTGCTCCCGGCGGATCAGCTCCATCTTGTCCTCGGGCTTCGCCTCGGCGAGGTGGTCGTCCACCCCCGCGTCCCGCGCGATGGCGGCGGCGGTGAGCGGGTTGTCGCCGGTGACCATGACGGTGCGGATGCCCATCGCCCGCAGCTGCGCGAACCGCTGCGCCATGCCGGGTTTGACGACGTCGGAGAGCCGGACCACGCCGAGCACCCGCACGACCTCGCCGCGCTTCTCCGCGACGGCCAGCGGCGTTCCGCCGTCCCGCCCGATGCCGTCGGCCACTTCGTCCACTTCGGACTCGACCGTGCCGCCGCCGGCGCGCACCCACTCGCCCACCGCGCTCACCGCGCCCTTGCGGATCTGCCTGCCGGGCAGGTCGACGCCGCTCATCCGGGTCTGCGCGGTGAACTCGACCGCCTCGCCCGATTCCGCGGGCAGGTCGCCGAAGCGCTCGCGGCAGAACTCGACGACGCTGACGCCTTCGGGTGTGGGGTCGGCGAGGCTGGACAGGCTCGCCACCTCCGCCAGCTCCCGCTCGGAGACCTCCCCGACCGGCACCAGCTCGGTGGCCCGCCGGTTGCCGAAGGTGATGGTGCCCGTCTTGTCCAGCAGCAGCGTGTCCACGTCCCCGGCGGCCTCCACCGCGCGCCCGGACTTGGCGAGCACGTTGCGCTGCACCAGCCGGTCCATGCCCGCGATGCCGATCGCCGAGAGCAGCGCGCCGATCGTGGTCGGGATCAGGCAGACCAGCAGCGCCGTCAGCGTCACCACCGACAGCAGCGAACCCGAGTAGCCCGCCATCGGCTGCAACGCGGTGACCGCGAGCAGGAAGACGATCGTGAGCGTGGACAGCAGGATCGTCAGCGCGATCTCGTTCGGCGTCTTCTGCCGCCGCGCGCCCTCGACGAGCGCGATCATCCGGTCCACGAAGGTCTCGCCGGGCGCGGTGCCGATCCGCACCACGATCCGGTCCGAGAGCACCGTGGTGCCCGCCGTGACGGAACTGCGGTCGCCGCCGGATTCCCGGATCACCGGCGCGGATTCGCCGGTGATGGCGGATTCGTCGACGGTGGCGATGCCGTCGACGACGTCGCCGTCGCCGGGGATCACCTCGCCCGCCTCGACGACCACCCGGTCGCCGACGCGCAACGCGGTGCCCGCGACGGATTCCTCGCCGTGCTCCCCGATCCGGCGCGCGACCGCCTCGGATTTGGCGCGGCGCAAGGAATCGGCCTGCGCCCGGCCGCGACCTTCGGCGACCGCTTCGGCCAGGTTCGCGAACAGCACGGTGAACCACAGCCACGCCGCGACGACGACGCTGAACACGCCGGGTTCGGCGACGGTCAGCACGGTCACCAGCACCGATCCGACCCAGACCACGAACATGACGGGGTTGGCGAGCTGGTGGCGCGGGTGCAGCTTGCGCAGCGCCCGAGGCAGCGCGGCGAGCAGTTGGCGCGGGCTGAACGCCCCGGCGGCCACGGTCCGTTCTCGGTGCGGTGCCTGCTCTTGCGGTGGGGTCAGGACGGTGGTCATGCCAATGCCTCCGCGATCGGGCCGAGCGCCAGCGCGGGCAGGAACGTCAGCGCGGCCACGAGGACGACGGTGCCGGTGAGCAGGCCCGCGAACAGCGGACCCGTGGTCGGCAGGGTTCCGGCGGTGGCCGGGACGCGCCGCTGCCGGGCGAGGGCGCCCGCGAGCATCAGCACGGCCATGATCGGCACGAACCGGCCGAACAGCATGGCCAGCGCCAACGTCACCTGGAAGAAGTCGCCGGTGGCGGTGAGCCCGGCGAACGCGCTGCCGTTGTTGTTGGCCGCGGAGGCGTACGCGTAGAGGACCTCGGACAGGCCGTGCGCGCCGGAGTTCCCCATCGCCGCCGACGTCGCGGGCAGCGCGATCGCGGTTCCGGCACCGAGCAGCACCAGCGTCGGCATCACCAGGATCGACAGCGCGGCGGCGGTGATCTCGCGGCGGCCGAGCTTCTTGCCCAGGTACTCCGGCGTCCGCCCGACCATCAACCCGGCCAGGAACACCGCGATCACGGCCAGCACCAGGATCCCGTACAGCCCGGCGCCCGCCCCGCCCGGCGCGACCTCGCCGAGCAGCATGTTCAGCAGCGCGGCACCACCGCCGAGCCCGCTGAGGCTGTCGTGCGCCGAGTTCACCGCGCCCGTCGAGGTACCGGTGGTGACCACGGCGAACAGACCGGAGAGGTACGTCCCGAACCGGGCCTCCTTGCCTTCCATCGACGCACCGGCGGCCAGCGCGGCAGGACCGTTCGGGTGTGCCTCGGCCCACCACGCGATCGCGAGCATCGCCGCGAGCAGCCCACCCATCACCGACAGCAGCGCCCGGCCCTGCCGACGGTCGCCGACCATCGTGCCGAAGGTGCGGGTCAGGCAGACCGGGATCAGCAGGATCAGGAAGACCTGCAGCAGGTTGCTGAGTCCGCCGGGGTTCGAGAACGGGTGCGCCGAGTTCGCGTTGAGCACCCCGCCTCCGTTGGTGCCGAGCACCTTGATGGCCTCCTGGCTCGCGACCGGCGCCGTGGCGATCGCGTGCGGCTGCCCGTCGAGGCCCACCGCCTGCAGGCCCGGCGCGAAGCTCATCACCGCGCCCAGCGCGACCAGCAGCACCGCCGCCACGGCCGCGACGGGCAGGAGGATCCGCACCACTCCCCTGGTCAGGTCCACCCAGAAGTTCCCGATCCGGTCGGTGCCGGAACCGCTGAACCCGCGCACCAGCGCGACGGCGACGGCCATGCCGACCGCCGCGGACAGGAAGTTCTGCACGGTGAGCCCGGCGACCTGCACGGCGTGGCCGAGGACCTGCTCGGGCACGTAGGACTGCCAGTTGGTGTTGGTCACGAAGCTGACGGCGGTGTTGAACGCCATCGCGGGTTCGACTGCGCTGCGCCCGAAGTTCAACGGCAGCAACGCTTGCAGCCGCTGCAGCAGGTAGAGCAGCGCGACCGAGACGAACGAGAAGCCGAGCACCGCGGCGGCGTAGGTGCTCCAGCGCTGGCCGGAGTCGCCGTCCACCCGCAGCAGGCGGTAGAGCCACCGCTCCACCCGCCAATGCCGGTCGTCGGTGTAGGCGCGCGCCATGTGGTCGCCGAAGGGGCGGTGGACCACCGCGAGCGCGAGGACGAGGAGGCCGACCTGGACCAGGCCGACCGCGAAGGTGGACATCAGAACTTCTCCGGCCTGATCAGGGCGACGAACAGGAAGATGACGAGCAGCAGCGCGAGCACGCCGCCCGCGAGGTTGGCCACGAGCGCGATCACAACCGCTCCAGACCGCGCAAGGACAGCGCCAGCACGAGGAATCCGCCGATCAGCAGCACGGCGCAGGCCAGGTCGGCCATCGCTGCGCCCCTTTCTCCGGTGCACCGGGCGCCCCGGTGGCGCCCTCCGCCCACCACTCAAGTCCTGCCGCGACGGCTCGAACAGGTCCCTGACACCGGTTTGACGCGACCGCCCGCGGTCTTGACGCGTCCCTTACGGAACTCCGGCGGGGCGGTTCGGGTTCACCCGTACGAGGGAGGCAGTGGCGTCTTTCACCCCCTCGGCGGCGACGACCGCGTTACGACCGCGTTACCTGCCCAGATGGCCGCGCCGAACACGCACAGCTACGGATTTTCGACCGTTTTGGCTGGTCTGGGCGTTGTGTCGCCGAAAATCCACGCCCCGAAACTGGTTTCGTCGATGCAACAAAGTAGTTACCTTGCCTAAGTAAGAACCTTCGCGAAGGGAGCTACGCCCATGTGCGGCATCTCCGGCTGGATCGACTTCCGCCGAGACCTCACCCGTGAACAGCCCGTCATCGACGCCATGTGCGACACCATGGCCTGCCGCGGGCCGGACGGAGCCGGGACCTGGGTCCAGCCGCACGCAGCGCTCGGCCACCGCAGGCTCGCGATCATCGACCTGCCCGGCGGCGCGCAGCCCATGGAGGTCGACACCCCCGACGGCAAGGTCGGCATGGTCTACAGCGGTGAGGCCTACAACTTCACCGAGCTGCGCGACGAACTGCGCCGCCGCGGCCACTCCTTCGACACCGACAGCGACACCGAGGTCGTGCTGCACGGCTACCTCGAGTGGGGCGCCGGCGTCGCCGAGAAGCTCAACGGCATGTACGCGTTCGCCGTGTGGGACACCCGCACCGAACAGCTGCTGCTGATCCGGGACCGGATGGGCATCAAGCCGCTGTACTACCAGGAGACCGGCAACGGGATCCTGTTCGGCTCCGAGCCGAAGGCCATCCTCGCCAACCCCGAGGTCGAGAAGGTCGTCGACGCCGACGGGCTGCGCGAACTGTTCTCCGTGACCAAGTCGCCCGGCAAGGCCATCTGGCAGCACATGCGCGAAGTCGTGCCCGGCACCGTGGTCACCTTCGACCGCAACGGCCTGCGCGAGCACACCTACTGGAGCCTCGACGTCGCCGAGCACACCGACGACCAGGAGGCCAGCGTCGCGCACGTGCGCGAGCTGCTCGACGACATCGTGCGCCGCCAGCTCGTCGCCGACGTGCCCCGCTGCCTGCTGCTGTCCGGTGGTCTCGACTCCAGCGCGCTGACCGCGCTGTCGGCCCAGCAGCTCGCCGAGCAGGGCGAGAAGGTCCGCAGCTTCGCGGTGGACTTCGTCGGGCAGACCGAGAACTTCAAGCCCGACGAGATGCGCGCGACCCCCGACGGCCCGTACGTGCAGGACGTGCACAAGCACGTCGGCTCGCAGCACCAGGACATCGTGCTCGACCCGCAGGCGCTCGCCGACCCGGCGGTGCGGCGCGCGGCGGTGCAGTCCCGCGACTTCCCGATGGGCCTCGGGGACATGGACAACTCGCTGTACCTGCTGTTCAAGGCGATCCGCGGCCACTCGACGGTGGCGCTGTCCGGCGAATCCGCCGACGAGGTCTTCGGCGGCTACAAGTGGTTCCACGACCCGAAGGTGCAGCAGGCCCGCACCTTCCCGTGGCTGGCCGCGTTCGACACCCAGCAGGCCGAGGGCACCCAGATCCTCGACCCGTCGATCTCCGCCACGCTGGACATCCCCGGCTACATCGCCTCGGAGTACGAGCAGGCCGTCGGCTCCATGCCGAAGCTGGACTCGGACAGCCCGTTCGAAGCGAAGATGCGCGAGATCAGCTACCTGCACCTCACCCGGTTCGTGCGGATGCTGCTGGACCGCAAGGACCGGATGAGCATGGCCGTCGGCCTGGAGGTCCGGGTTCCGTTCTGCGACCACCGGCTCGTCGAGTACGTGTTCAACGCGCCGTGGTCGCTGAAGACCTTCGACGGCCGGGAGAAGAGCCTGCTGCGCGGCGCTTCCGCCGACGTGCTGCCGAAGTCGGTGGTGGAGCGGGTCAAGAGCCCGTACCCGTCCACCCAGGACCCGGCCTACGCCGCCGAGCTGCAGAAGCAGGTCAAGGAGCTCATCTCGAACGGCGACCGCGCCCTCGAACTGCTCAACGCGGACTGGGTGCGCAAGGCCGCGAACCTCGACCCGTCCGAAGTGGACACCCCCACCCGGAACGTGTTCGAGCGCGCCCTGGACGTCTCCGTCTGGTTCGACCTCCACAACCCGACGGTGAAGGTCTGATCCTTTCGCTGCCACGGCTCGTTCTGCTTTGTGGTCCGGTGGCGGGTGACCGAGTTTTCGACGTGGGCTATGCGCTTCGCGCATCCAGGCACGGCCTTCGGCCGCGAGGCAAGCATCGCTTCGCTCGCCCAAAGCACGGCTTCGCCGCTAGGCACGGCTTCGGCCGCAGGGATCCGGCTTCGTCGTTGAGCTCATTCCGTGCGGCACTCGGTGAGTGAACGGACCGGTCGTCCGATCTCGTTGGACGAACGGTCCGTTCACTCGCATCCGGTGCCGGTCAGCTCAGCGGGATGAGGAGGCGGAAGGTGGATCCGGCCGGGTTCGTGGTGAGTTCCACGCGGCCGTAGTGGGCTTCGGCGATGGCGGCGGTGATCGCCAAGCCCAGGCCGGTGCCGCCCTCGGAGCGTTCCCGGCCGTCGTCGACCCGGTAGAAGCGGTCGAAGATCCGGCGCGCGTGCGCGGGCGGGATGCCCGGACCGCCGTCGCTGATGGAGACCACGCCCATCGGCGGGCCCGGTTCGACCGCGGCACCCGCCGCGAACACGTCGTCGCGCGCCGCCCCGTGCCCCACCTCGATCCGCACCGGCGCGCCCGGGGTCGTGTGCACCAGCGCGTTCGTCATCAGGTTCGTGAGCACCTGCCGCAGCCGCGGCCCGTCGCCGAGCACCCGCACCGACCGCTGCGGCGCCACCAGCTCGATCTCGCGGCCGGTGTCGCGCACCCGCGCGTCCCCGGCGACGTCCCGCGCCAGCGGGACCAGGTCCAGGTCCACCAGGTCGATCGTGCGCTCCCGATCCAGCCGGGCGAGCAGCAGCAGGTCTTCCACCAGGTCGCCCATCCGGACCGCTTCGCTCTCGATGCGCGACATCATCAGCCGCACGTCCTGCTCTCCCGGCGACTCGCTGCGCCGGTACAGCTCAGCGAAACCCCGGATCGAGGTCAGCGGGGTCCGCAGCTCGTGCGAAGCGTCCGCGACGAACCGGCGCAACCGGTGCTCGGACTGCTCGCTCTGCTGCAACGCCGCCACCAGCCTGCCCAGCATGGTGTTCAGCGCCGCGCCGAGCCTGCCGGTCTCGGTGCTCGGGTCCTGGTCGGCGATGCGGCGGTCCAGCTCGCCCGTGGCGATGGCGTGCGCGGTGTGCTCGATGCGGGTCAACGGCCGCAGCCCCAGCCGCACCGTCACCATCGACACCACCGCCAGCACCGCCACGACGATCGCGCCGACCACCAGCTCGATGATCATCAACCACTGCAGCGTCAGGTCCACGTCACCGGTCGACAGCGCCAACGAGACGCTCTCCCCGTCGGACCTGGTCTCGGTGAGCACGCGCCAATCGGCGCCGCCGGAGCCGTCGGGCACCGTGATGACCCGGCCCTCCGGGCCCGGGTGGCGCAGCATCGGCTTGCCCGGATCGGTTTCCGTCGGCCCGATCACCTTCCACAGCTCGCCGTCCGCGGTGAAGAACAACGCCCGGAAGTCCGTGGGCAGGTTCGGGCCGCGTCCCGGCTTCTCGTCGGGCACCGGCGGTGGATGCCGGTCGTCCACCCACGGCCGGGACATCTCGTGCAACCGCCCGTCTAGCTTGTCCATCAGCGAATCGCGCAGCAGCAGCTGGCTCGCGAAGCCCATCGCCACCAGCCCCGCCACGGTGGCGCCGATCAGCACCAGCAGCAGCCTGCCGCGCAACGTGCGGGCGAACCGCCGCATCCCGTTCAGCATCGCGCCCGCTCCTCCGGCGGGATGCGCAGCACGTAGCCGACGCCGCGAATGGTGTGGATCAACGCGGGCCGCACGAAGTCGACCTTGCGGCGCAGGTAGCTGATGTAGGACTCGACGATGCGGCTGTCGCCGCCGAACTCGTAGTTCCACACCCGGTCGAGGATCTGGCCCTTGCTGACCACCTTCTCGGCGTTGATCAGCAAGTAGCGCAGCAGCTTGAACTCCGTCGGCGACAGGTTCACCAGCTGCCCGTCCCGGCGCACCTCGTAGGTCTCTTCGTCGAGCTCCAGATCCTGGTAGCGCAGCCGCGAATCCGGCTCGGCGACCTGCGCGGGCTGGGCGCGGCGCAGGATCGCGCGCAGCCGCAGCACCACCTCGTCCAGGCTGAACGGTTTCGTCACGTAGTCGTCACCGCCCGCGGTGAGCCCGGCGATGCGGTCCTCCACCGCGTCGCGCGCGGTCAGGAACAGCACCGGCACGGCGTCACCGCCCTCGCGCAGCCGCCGGGCCACGGTGAACCCGTCCTGGTCCGGCAGCATCACGTCCAGCACGACGATGTGCGGGCGGAAGTCGCCCGCCGCGCGCAACGCCTCGGCCCCGCTCGCGGCTCCCCGCACCTCGAAACCGCTCAGCCGCAGCGCGGCGGTGAGCAGTTCCAGGATGTTGGGCTCGTCATCGACGACCAGTACCCGCGCCGACGGCGCCTTCGCATCAACCACCGGACCAGGATCTCCCACTCATCTGGGGACTCGCTGAACAGATGCTGGGAACCCGGTGGGGACCTGGGAACGCCGAGCGCCCCGGTCACCGCTCGGCGCCGAGCGGTGACCGGGGCAGCGGGCATCAGGCTCGGCAGTCGTAGAGGCCCTCCGATGCCTGGTCCGCGCCTTGCTCGGAGGTCTCGCCCCCGTAGGCGGCCGGGTCCACCAGGGTGCAGTTCCGCCGCACCCATTCCTGCCGCTCGCTCGCGGCGCCGCCCTGGTCGCCGGGCATCCCGCCCTGCGACCGGCCATCCCGCACCTGATCACCTCGGGCCTGGTCGCCTCCGGCCTGACCGCCGGGAGCCTGATCGCTCTGCCCCGGGCCGCCCCCGCCGGGACCGCCCCGGCCGCCGAGCTGCACGAAGCCGAGTTCCCCCTGCTGCTTCCACTCGGTCAGCAGCGCCACCGACGGGGCGTCGTCGCTGCCCATGAAGCCGCCCATGCCGACCACCCGGAGGTCGCTGTTGATGATGTAGGTGCCCGCGCCCATCGCACCGCCCTCGACCGCCAGCGGGATCTCCCGGTCACCGGCGTTGTCCGCGACGTAGGCCAGCAACGACTTCTGCTCGTCGCTGAGCGAATCCCCGCCCATGCCGCCGGGCATCCCGCCCTGCGGCAGGCCGCGGCCGTCCTGACCGGTTTGGCCCTGCTGACCTGGCTGGTCCTGACCGGGCCGCCCCTGCTGACCGGGCTCGCCATCACCGCCCTGGCCGGGCATTCCGCCCGGACCACCGCGGCCACCGGGACCGCCCATGCCGGTGGACGGACCCGCCGTCGGGTTCGCACCGCCCATGCCGCCGCCGCTGTCCCCGGCGAACGCCGTGGCCGCCGACCACGCGCTCGGCACCGCCAGCACCGCGGCCAGCGACAACGTCAGCGCGACCTCGCCCAGCCCTGCCTTCCAGCGACCCAGCACCAGCGCGAGCACCGCGAGCACGCCCAAGCCGATCGCGAGGTACCCGGCCCACCCGTTCCAGTCCGGGTCGCGGAACACCAGCACGGCCGCCCACGCCACGGTGATCACCACTCCGATCGGCAGCAGCACCCAGGCGCCGCCCTCCGGCCGCCGGTAGGCCGCCCAGAACCGGACCAGCCCGGCACCGGCCACCGCGCCGACCGCCGGGGCCAGCATCGTCGTGTAGTACGGGTGCATCGTGCCTTGGGCGAAGCTGAACATGAAGCCGATGAACAGCAGCCAGCCGCCCCACAGCACCCAGCCCGCCGCGCGGAACCGATCGCCCGGCTCGCCCGCGCGCCGCCGCAGCACCGCGCCCCCGGCGACCGCTACCAGGACCAGCAGGCACAGCGGCAGCAACCAGCTGATCTGGCCCGCGAGCTGCTCGTTGGCGAAGCGCAGCACGCCGGACTCGCCGGAGAACCCACCGCCACCACCAGGGCCACCGCCGCCGGGACCGCCACCGCCACCGTTGCCCTCACCGCCGAGGATTCGTCCGAACCCGTTGTAACCGAAGATCAGGTCCCAGGCAGAACCGTCCTCACTACCGCCGATGTAGGGCTTCGGCGACGGCCACAGCATCGTCACCGCGACCCACCAGAACGACGCGACCAGCACCGTCACCGCCGCCACGGCCAGATCGACCGCCCTGCGGCCCCAGGACGCCTCGCGCCCCACCAGGTACACCGCGATGAACACCGGCAGCAGCATCCACGCCTGCAGCATCTTCGTGAGGAAGCCGCAGCCGATCAGCGCCGCCGCTCCCACCAGCCACCACGTCGCCCGCGAAGCGCGCTGCGCGGAGAGCGCGCGGGTCAGCGCGTACGCGGCGGCCACCACCAGCAGCACCAGCAGCGTGTCCGGGTTGTTGTCCCGATTGATCGCCACCGTGATCGGCGTCAGCGCCAGCACCAGCGCCGCCAGCAGCGCCGCGTGCTCCCCCGCCCACCGGCGAACCGCGCGGTGCAGCAGGAACACCGCCGCTGCACCCATCACCACCTGCGGGAACAGCACGGCGAACTTGCCGTGGCCGAACACCTGCGCGGAGACGACCTGGACCCACAGCGCCATCGGCGGCTTGTCCACCGTGACGACGCCCGCCGGGTCGAACGAGCCGAACAGGAAGTTCTCGAAGCTCTGCGACATCGACTTGACCGCCGCCGAGTAGTACGTGTTGCCCCAGGAGTCCCCGATACCCCACGCGTAGAGCACGGCGGAGAGCAGGCAGATCGCCGCGAGCGCGAGCGGTTGCCACCGGCTCCGGCTGGGTGCGTCGACGGCGTCCGATCTGGGCGCGCCGAGGGCGACCGTGGTCATGCGGATTCCTTTTCAGAGGTGGAGGGAACGGGAGCGGGCCGGAAGACCCAGGACCGCAGCAGCACGAACCGCAGTGCGGTACCGACGACCGACGACGTCACCAGCACGAGGACTTCGAGCCAGCGCGAGGCGTCCGGGACGGCAGCGTCCAGCGCGAGCAGCGCGCCCGAGGTCACGACGTAGTACAGGGCGAACACCACGAGCCCCTGCACGTGCGCCCGGCCGGAGGCCGCGGACCGGCCGACGAAGGTGAACCGCCGGTTCGCCTCGGTGTTCCACAGCGTCGTCACCGTGAGCGCCACCAGGTTCGCCAGCAGCGGTGGCCACCACGTCCGCAGCAGCGCGTACAGCACTGAAGTGACCACAGTGGACAAGATGCCGATCAGCCCGAACGAGAACAGCTGCCACAGCAACCCGTTCTCCCGCTCGGCCAGCACCGCCTGCGGGTGCGCGGCGCGCGGTTCCGGGCGCCGCGGCAATCCCGGCACCGTCGCCGCGCCGGTCACCTTCGCCCGCGCCACCCGCAGCAGCCCGGCGAGGTCGTCGGTGGCGGTCTTGGTGACGTTGACGCGGGTGTCGACGTCCTCGACCCAGTCCACCGGGACCTCGTGCACCCGCAGGCCGTTGTGCTCGGCCAGCAGCAGCAGCTCGGTGTCGAAGAACCAGGCGTCGTCCTGCACGTGCCGCAGCAGCGGTTTCACCACGTCGGTGCGGGCCGCCTTGAAACCGCACTGCGCGTCGGAGAACCGCGCGCCGTGCGTCCAGCGGACGACCTTGTTGTAGGCGCGGGAGATCATCTCCCGCTTGGCGCCCCGGATCGTGCGCGAACCCGGCGCCAGCCGAGAACCGATCGCCAGGTCCGAATGCCCGTTGACCAGCGGCGCGACCAGCGGCAGCAGCGCGTCCAGGCCCGTCGAGAGGTCCACGTCCATGTAGACCACGACATCGGCGTCGCTGTAGCCCCACGCGGTGCGCAGCGCCAGGCCGCGTCCCTTGCGGTCCAGGTGCAGCACCCGCACGTTCGGAATCGCCTCGGACATCTCGTTCGCGACCCGCAGCGTGCCGTCGGTGCTGGCGTTGTCCACGACCGTGATCGACCAGTGGAACGGGAAATCGTGCTCCAAGTGCTCCCGGAGCACCTGCAGGCAGCCGGGCAGCGACCGCTCCTCGTTGTAGACCGGGATCACCAGATCGACCGTCGCCGTCTCGCGCGCCGTCGCCTCCCGGTGCGCGACCTCGACACTTCCTCGCGGCATCACGTTCATCCCTTCCCCACGTTCTCCCGCTCCTGACATCACGGCCGGCAGCGGCGGCGACCTGGTTTCCATGAAGCACCGCCGGGTTTTCAAGCGGCTAGGCGCGAGGTGGGAGTTCGCTGGGAATCACGGCCGCCGGACCGTCCCCGCGACACCGGAAACCCCGGAGGCCGCGCGGGGTGCTCGTTCGATCCCGTCCGGCCGGCGGCGAAACCGCTGAAGTCGCGGCTGCGCAGACCATTCCGGAGGACTCCCGGATCGGCCGGAGACCTCGCAGCGGACGTCCAGCCGATTCCCAGGTTCGCCGTCCACCGTCGGGGGCCGACGGCGAGCAGAGGAGAAACGCGGTGCGCAAGCTCGAACGGTCCCGAGCCGCCCGGCTGGTGCTGGGCGGCAGCGCCGATCCGCCGTGGGCGCGGCCGGCGCTGATCGGGGTGCTCGCGGTGGCGGCGGTGCTCGACACCTGGGCGTTGTCGATCAACGAGTGGGCGAACACGTACTACTCGGCGACCGTGCTCGGCATGACGCGCAGCTGGGAGGCGTTCTTCTACGGCTCGCTGGACGCGGCCTCGTTCATCACCGTCGACAAGCCGCCGCTGGCGCTGTGGGTGCAGGCGCTCTCGGCGCGGGCGTTCGGCTTCAACTCCTGGAGCCTGCTGGTCCCGCAGGCCGTGTTCGCGGTGCTCACCGTGCTCGTGCTGCACCACTTGGTGCGCCGGAGCTTCGGGCACGCGGCGGGCCTGCTCGCCGCGCTGGTGCTGGCGGTGACGCCGATCGCGGTGGCGATGGCGCGGCACAACAACCCGGACGCGCTGCTGGTGCTGCTCACGGTGCTCGCGCTGTGGGCCGCGTCCAACGCGATCCGCTCCGGCAAAGCGCTACCGCTGGTGTGGTGCGCGGTGGCGATCGGGCTCGCGTTCAACGTGAAGATGCTGCAGGCGTACTTCGTGCTGCCGGTCATCGCCGTCGCGTACCTCGTCGCCGCCCGGCCGCGGTGGCCGCGCAAGCTGCTGCACCTCGGTACCGCGACCGCCGTGCTGGCCGTGGTGAGCGCGTCGTGGATGGTCGCCGTGGACGCCGTCCCGGCCGACTCGCGGCCGTACATCGGCGGCAGCACCGACAACACGGTGCTCGATCTGCTGCTGGGCTACAACGGCCTCGGCCGGGTCTTCGGCCAGGACCACATCGCCTCCCCCGGCATGATGGGCGGCGGTCCGGGCGGCGGCCCTCAGGGCGGCATGCCGGGACAACTGCCGCCCGGCGGACCCGGCGGAGGCGGTCCCGGTGGCGATGACGGCGGGCTCACGCGGTTGATCGGCGACCAGGTCGCCGGGCAGATCTCGTGGCTGTTCCCGCTGGCGCTGTGCGGCATGATCGCGGCGCTCGTCCACCTGCGGCGCCGTCCCCGCCACAACGCCCAGCGCGCGGATTTCCTGCTGTGGGCGGGAACCCTGCTGGTCACGGCCGCGGTCTTCAGCTTCGCCTCCGGCATCTGGCACCCGTACTACACGGTGGCGCTGGCGCCGCCGCTCGCCGCCGTCGTCGGCATCGGCGTGGTGTGCATGGTCCGGCTGTTCCGCGTCTCGACCGGCTGGGGCGCGCTGCTGCCGACGTCCATCGCGGCTACGGGGGCTTGGGCGTACCACTTGCTCGACGACGACTTCGCGGCGTGGCTGCCGCCGCTGATCGCGGTGCTCACCGCGGTCTCGGTGCTGGTGCTGGCGCTCCTGCTCGCGTTCCCCCGGCAACGCCGGATGCGCCGGGCCAGGCCGGGGCTCGCGGCAGTGCTCGCCGGGCTCGTGGCGATGCTGTCCGGGCCGACGGCGTACTCGCTGACTCCGCTGAGCACACCCATCCAGGCGACCTTCCCGTCGGCTGGCCCGTCCGGACAAGACGGGCCCGGTACGGGACCGGGCGGAGGAGGACCCGGCGGGCGCGGTGGCCCCGGAGGCCAGGGAGGGCAGCGGGCACCGGCGCCGCAGAACCAGAACTCCGCGCCGGACGGCCGGGCGAACGCTCCGGACGGCCAGGAGCCCGGCGGCCGAGCCGACGGCAGCATTCGAGGCGGACCGGGCGGGGGGAGCACCGAGGTCAACGACCAGGTGGTGCGCTACCTGACCGCGCACCACCGCGACGAGACCTGGCTGGTCGCCGTCGTCGGCGCCATGGTCGCCGCGCCGATCATCCTCGACACCGGGCAGCCCGTGATGGCCGTCGGCGGCTACAACGGCAACGACCCGGCGCCGACCGCGGACGCGTTGCAGAGCTACGTGCGGGAAGGGACGTTGCGCTACGTGTGGACCGACGGCACTTCGGGAGTGCGGAGCATGGGAAGCGAAGTCGACACCCGCGTGGTCGACGAGTCGATGGCCTGGGTCGCCCAGCACTGCACGGCCGTCGACCCCACCGCCTACGGCGGCACCGAGGCGGCCACCGGCACCACCGAGGCGCAGACCCGGCTCTACGACTGCAAGGCTCCGCACTGATGCCGTCACCCCGCCGGGCGGCACCGCGCCTCGGCATCGCGCTGCTCGCGGTTCTGTGCACGACGAGCACCGCGACCGCGCCGAGGGAAACCGTTGCGGCGCAACCACTTCCGGTGCCGCCCGCCGCTACCCCGCCGATGGGCTGGAACAGCTGGAACACCTTCGGCTGCGACATCGACGAGGCCAAGATCCGCGGCGTCGCCGACGCGATGGTGCGCTCGGGCATGCGCGACGCCGGCTACCGCTACGTCGTCGTCGACGACTGCTGGTACGAACCGGAACGCGACGCCGCCGGGAACCTGCGGGCCGACCGCGCCCGCTTCCCCGGCGGCATGGCCGCGCTCGGCGACCACCTGCACGCGCGCGGCCTGCTGTTCGGCCTCTACATGTCGCCGAACGTCGAGACCTGCGCCCAGCGCACCGGCGCTTACCCGGGACTGACCGGCAGCGGGGACCGCGAGGTGCGGGACGCCCGCACCTTCGCGTCCTGGGGCGTGGACTACCTGAAGTACGACTGGTGCCGCGGAGCCGGTTCTCCGCGCACCCAGCGGGCGGCGTTCACCGCGATGCGCGACGCGCTGGCCGCGACCGGCAGGCGCATCGTCTACAGCATCAACCCGAACAGCAACTTCCCCGGCGCACCGGGCGAATCCGAGAGCTGGTGCGGCGTCGCGCACCTGTCCCGCACGACCGAGGACATCCAGCCGGTCTGGAGCACGGGCCACCGCAACGAACATCCGATGGGCGTGCGCGACATCATAGAAGTCCACAGTGGAGTGAGCGGTCGCCCGGAGCCCGGCTGCTGGAACGACCCCGACATGCTCGAAGTCGGCGTGCACGACGTCAACGGCTACGCGGGCCTCACCCCGCAGGAGCAGCGAACGCACCTGAGCATGTGGGCGATGTTCGCCGCACCCCTCATCGCGGGCAACGACCCGAGGACCACGACCGAGCCCGTCCTGGACCTGCTCACCGACCCCGGGATCCTCGCCATCGACCAAGACCCGCTCGGCACCGCCGCCACCCGCAAGACCGGCGGCGACCACCAGGTCTGGGTCAAACCGCTGCACGACGGCACCGCCGTGGCGCTCTACAACCGCGGCGACGCGCCCGCCCGGATCAGCACCGACCTGGCCGAGATCGGGCTCAGCGCGGGCGACCACCGCGTCCGCGACCTGCGCGACGGCCGCATCACCGAGACCACCGACCGCATCACCGCCGACGTCCCCGCCCACGGCACCGCGCTGCTGCGGCTCGATCAGTAGTGCGCGTTGCGCGGCTTCGGCTGGCACACCGGGCAGCTGTAGGACGAGCGGTTCATGAACGCGTCCCGGCGCACCGCGGCTCCGCAGCGCGGGCACGGGCGGTCGGCCTGGCCGTACACCGCGAGCGACCTGTCGAAGTACCCGGATTCGCCGTTGACGTTCACGTACAACGCGTCGAACGAGGTGCCACCGGCCTCCAGCGCGGTGGACATCACCTCGGTGACCGCCGCCAGCAGCGTGCGCACCTCCGGCCGCGTCAACGTCTCCGTCGGACGAGCCCAGTGCAGCTTCGCCCGCCACAACGCCTCATCGGCGTAGATGTTGCCGACGCCCGAAACCAGGCTCTGGTCCAGCAGTGCCCGCTTGACCCCGGTGCGCCGCGATCGCAGCTTCGCCACCACCGCTTCGAGGTCGAAGACCTCCTCCAGCGGATCCGGGGCGATGTGCGCCACCGGTGTCGGCAGCAGCACGCCACCCACCTCCACCTGATCGGCCAGGCTCAGCCCGCCGAACGTGCGCTGGTCGACGAAACGCAGCTCCGGGCCGCCGTCGGCGAATCCGAACCGCACCCGCAGGTGCTTCTCATCCGGAGTCCCCACCGGCTGCACCAGCAGCTGACCGCTCATGCCGAGGTGGGTCAGCACCGCCTCGCCCAGCGCTTGCGCGGTACCGACGAACTCGGTGGCCTGCGGCGCCGCGTCCTCGGCGAGCTCCAGCCACAGGTACTTGCCGCGCCGCCGCGCCGCGGACACCGCGCGCCCGGCCAGCCGGGCCTGGAAGTCCTCCGGCCCCGGCACGTGCCTGCGCACCGCACGCGGATGCAGAACCTCCACAGTGGACAGGATGCGACCGGTGACGTGCTCGGCGACACCGCGCCGAACGACCTCCACCTCAGGCAACTCCGGCACGAGCCCACCTTCCACCACGCCCGGACCACCAGCGGCCGAGGCGACCAGTTGATCTTGAAGGCCGCGAAAAGGCCGGTCAAGCAGAGGATTCCGCGGCGGGTGCCGCCGGAGAGTCCACCGCTCAACCGGCCTCGAAACGGCTCACAGCCAGGCGATCACGCTGAATCGCCGGCGCGAGCAGAGCCGTCGACGGGCTCCGCGGCGGATTGCTCCGTCGCGGCGTCTCCGCCACCGCCCTGCCCGGCTTCGCCCTGAGCGGCCTGTTCCTCCCGCTCGGACAACGAACGCCACGCCGCCTCAGCGGCCTTCTGCTCGGCTTCCTTCTTGGTCCGGCCATCACCCTCGCCGAGGGTGTCACCGGCCACGGACACGAACGCGCTGAACTCCTTGCGGTGATCAGGCCCGCGCTCCTGCACCCGGTACTCCGGCACGCCCTGACCGGTGGCCGCCGTGAGCTCCTGCAGGCTGGTCTTCCAATCCAGCCCGGCACCGCGCTGCGGCGCCTCGGTCAGCAACGACCCGAACAGGCGGTAGATCATGTCCCTGGCCACGTCGATGCCGTGTTCCAGGTACACCGCGCCGAGCACGGCCTCCAAGCTGTCCGCGAGGATGCTCGCCTTGTCCCGGCCGCCGGTGAGCTCCTCACCGCGGCCCAGCAACAAGTACTGGCCGAGCCCGCCCTCGCTGAGGGAACGGGCCACCCCTGCCAGCGCGTGCATGTTCACCAGACTCGCGCGCAACTTCGCCAGCTGACCTTCCGGCAGGTCCGGGTGTTCCCGGTACAGCCGGTCGGTGATCACCAGGCCGAGCACGGAGTCCCCGAGGAACTCCAAGCGCTCGTTCGGCGGCAGGCCACCGTTCTCGTACGCGTAGGAGCGGTGCGTCAGGGCAAGCGTGAGCAGCTCGGCGTCGAGTTCGACGCCGAGCGCTGACATCAACGGGGCCCGGTCCGTCAAGCGGTTCCGGGACTGCTTTCCCCCCACTCCGCGATCCGCGGGCGTCAGGCGGGCTGGACGACCTGGCGGCCGTCGTACTGGCCGCAGGCGGGGCAGACGACGTGCGGCAGCTTCTGCTCCCGGCAGGCCCGGTTCGAGCACTGCACCAGGGTCGGCGCGGTGGCCTTCCACTGGGACCGGCGGTGCCGGGTGTTGGAGCGGGACATCTTGCGCTTGGGGACGGCCACGACTAGTTCTCCTCTTCGTTTCCGCCGAACCGCTCACGCAGCGCGGCCCAGCGAGGGTCCATCGTCTCATGGGTGTGCTCGGGATCGAGCTCGGCCCACTTCACCCCGCACCCGGTGCACAGGCCCTGGCAGTCCTCACTGCACACCGGGGACGTGGGCATCGTCAGCAGCATGGCGTCCCGCACCGCGGGCTCCAGGTCGATCAGGTCGTCGACGACGCGGCTGACCTCGTCCTCGTCGGTGGTGGCGTCGGTCGTGCTGTCCGGGTAGGCGAACAGCTCGCGCAGCTCGATCTCGATCTCCTCGGAGAACTTGTCGAGGCAACGCGCGCACTCACCCGTGAACTCCGCCGTAGCGGTGCCCGAGATCAGCACTCCTTCCACCACGTTCTCCGCCAGCACGTCGAGCCGGACCGGATCGCCCTCGGGCACTCCGATCATGTCCAGGCCGAAACCGGCAGGCGCCGGCGCACTGCGGGTAAAGCTGCGGCTGCTGCCCGCGCGGTTGCCGAGCTCGCGGGTGTCGATCACCCACGGGCCGACCTGCGGGGCGGCGCTTGCTGCATCACGGTTCTGGGACATCACGGATCTCGTCGAAGCGAAGGGGCGGGTCAGGTGTGCCAGCCGAAGGCTGAACGACCGTCCCGGGCCGGTGCTGCTTGGTCCAGGTGCGGTACCGATGGCGTGAACGGCCGGGACCGTCCAGCACGCGCGAAGCACCCGGCCGGGCCGACCACCAGGTCCGGCCCACCGCCCGGCCCGCACGGAGCAAGAACTCCGGAAAGCGGGATCAACGAGCATCCGTGGGACCGGCCAGGCGACCGGAACGCATCCGGACGGACCTCACGCGGCCATCGGAGCCAGGGTACGCCACGCCTCCGACCACCGGAAATCACCCCGGCCCGAAGCGCGTACCTGGAGTTGACCCCGCATCGCGCCCGCTCTAGGACCTGTCTTTGATCTTGCCCGGCCCAGGTGGGCCAGCGCCCCCTGAGCCTTGTCAGCGGCGGAGCCGCTGCGCAGTGACCGGGCTTGAGCAAGTCGACCGACCGGCGGGTTCTCAGCGGCTTCCTCGCGAGGACGGCCATTTCGCCGTGCACGCGTGCAGGAGAAATGGATCCCGCAGCGAGGAAACCGCTGAGGTTCCGCTACACGCAGGCCGCGCCGAGAGGACGCCTCGGGAGATCAGTTCTCCTCGTAGACGTTCGCCCCGGCGCGCGAGTCCTCGTAGTCGAACGGCACGCCGACCGGGCTGCGCAGCTGCTGGCGCCCCTTGCCGACGGTGCGCAGCGTGCGGCTGAGCAGGTCCTCGAAGTCCGCCAGCCGCGAGTCCACGTAGGCGTCGCACTCGGTGCGCAGCCGTTCCGCGTCCTCGTTGGCGGCCTCGACGATGCGCCGCGACTCGCTGTGCGCCGCCTGCGCGACCTCGGTGTCGGCGACCAGGCGGGCCTGCTCGGACCGGCCCTCGTGCACCGACTGCTCGTAGGCCGCCCGGCCCGCCTGCACCATGCGGTCCGCCTCGGACTGGGCGCGGCCCACGTAGTCCTCGTACTCGCGGCGACCGGCGGTCACCGACTCCTCCGCGCGAGCGCGAGCGTCGGCGATGAGCTGGTCGGCCTGTTCCTGGGCGTCGGCGATCAGCTGCTCGGCCTCGGCGCGCGCCGAGGAGACGGTGCGGTCCGCCTCCGACCGGGCGTCCCCTATGGCCTTGCCGGACTGCGCCTCCGCCTTGGACACCACGTCATCGCGGTGGTCGAGCACGTCCTGGGCGTCGTCGAGCTCCTGCGGGATCGCGTCCCGCACGTCGTCGAGCAGCTCCAGCACATCGCCACGGGGAACGACGCAACCCGAGGTCATCGGTACCCCGCGCGCCTCCTCCACGATCGTGACGAGCTCGTCCAGCGCCTCGAAAACCCGGTACACCTCGATCTCCCTGCCGTCGTAGCCGTCCGGAGCGGCAAGCATGACACCAGACTCCGGCCCCGGGGATCACGGGTCGGCCGATCACCAGTGTGCCGCCGCAGGCCACGCGAGGTGTGGACCCTCGCCGCGCGTGTCCCGATTCCCGCCGAGCGCCACGAACGCGCCGAGCCCCGCTCCCGCGACGACGAACGGGTCGCCCGCCCCGCGTGGGGCGGGCGACCGGACGATCTTGGCGCCGACGCGATCTCCTTCTCGAGCGAGCGGAGCCCGCGGAGTTCGATCCCGCGGCGCGACGGCCGCCGAACTCCCGCCCATCCGCTGCGCGGAGCAGGCCGGGGAGAACCGATCAGGCTCCGATGTTCGTGATGGAGAAGCTCTCGTAGTGGTCGTCGGTGTAGAAGAACTCCTTGCCCCCACCGACGACGAAGCGGCGGGCGCCGCGGTCGTCGCTACCGGGGGTCTCTACCGTGTACTCCTTGTAGTAGCCGTCCTCGCAGTCCGGCAGGATGCCCTCGCGGTTGGAGAAGGTCTGGTCGTCCTGCGGGTACGGGTACGGGCCGCCGGCCTTGATCAGCTCCACGGTGTCGGTGGCCTCGGGGGGCAGCGCCGAGAGGTTCACCGGGGGGAACTCGGCGGTGTCACCGCACACGGCGGCGGCGATCTGCTCGGTCTGGGCGGTGGCCGGACCGGCGGCCACCGCAGCGGCGGAGACCCCGAACAGGCCCGCGACGGCGAGCAGCCCGGCCAGCAGGACGTTCATGGCTTTCGACGAGATCTTCATGCCGCGGACGCTAACTCCCGGTCATGATCACCTGGCGCGTTGTCGTGAACACGAAGCCGAACGCGAGCACAGTTCACCCGGGCGTGGCCCTATTGTCGATCCGTGACATCTCCCGTTCTCCGGCGAGCCGCCGAAACCGACCTGGACGCCATCGTCGACCTGCTCGCCGACGATCCGCTCGGGCGCACCAGGGAACGCCCCGGTGACCCCGCGTACGCCGCCGCTTTCGCCGCGATCGACGCCGACCCGAACCAGCTGCTCGCCGTCGCGGACCTCGACGGGGCGGTCGTGGGAACGCTGCAGCTGACCTTCATCCCGGGGCTGTCCCACGCGGGCGCCACCCGCGCGCAGCTGGAGGCGGTGCGGGTGCGGCCGGACCGGCGCGGCGACGGGCTCGGCCGGGAACTGGTGCAGTGGGCGATCGAGCAGGCCCGGCAGCGGGGCGCGGCGATCGTGCAGCTCACCAGCAACGCCTCCCGCGAGCGGGCGCACCGGTTCTACGAGCGGCTCGGGTTCGAGCACAGCCACGTCGGCATGAAGCTCGACCTGCGCGGCTGAGCGGGGGCTCAGGAACCTTCGGCGTTGCGCTCCTCGACGCGCTGCACCAACCGCTGCTCGATCTTCGGCGGTACCAGGCTGGCCACGTCACCACCGTAGGTGGCGACCTCCTTGACCAGGGAGCTCGCCAGGAAGCTGTAGAGCGGGTTGGTCGACATGAACAGCGTTTCGACCCCGGACAGCCGCTGGTTCATCTGCGCCATCTGCAGCTCGTAGTCGAAGTCGCTGACCGCGCGCAGGCCCTTGACGATCGCGGCGATCCCGTTGGTCTGGCAGTAGTCCACCAGCAGGCCGTGCCAGGAGTCGATCCGCACGTTCGGCCACGGCGCGGTGACCTCTCGCAGCATCTCCAGCCGTTCCTCGACGGAGAACAAGCTGCGCTTGCTCTTGTTCACCAGGACCGCGACGACCACCTCGTCGAACAGGCCCGCGGACCGCTCGATGATGTCGAGATGACCGTTGGTGGCAGGGTCGTAGGAGCCTGGGCACACGGCACGCCTCATGAGGCGGGACGTTAGCACCGGCGGACACCGCCCTCAGGCCGGACGTGTCGGGGGTCACCGCCACCGGGGCCGGTCGGATCCGCCCCTCGTCCCACTCCTCCTTCGCGGCTTCGACAGCGGCGTCCTGCGCGGATCGCCCGCCGGGTCGCGTGGCCGGGGCTACCGGGTTTCGGCGTCGGATTCCGCGTCGTCGTCGAGGCAGGCCCAGTGCACGGCGGTGTCGCCGTAGCGGCGGGTGCGCTCCCGGGTGAGCGGCGCGGGCCACGCCGGGTCGCCGCTGCGGGTCGACTGCTCCAGGACGACGAGGCCGCCGGAAGCGGTCCAGCCGCCGGTGGCCAGCGCGTCCAGGACCTGGGCCAGCCGAGCGGGGTCGAGGTCGTAGGGCGGGTCGGCGAGCACCAGGTCGTAGGGTTCGGCGGGCGGGGTCGCCAGCGCGGTCTCGGCCTTGGCCTGTTCGACGGCGACGTCGCGGAATCCGAGCGTGGTGGCGTTGCGGCGGATGATCTGCGCGGCCCGCCGATCGGCCTCGACGAAGGTGGCGTGCCCGGCCCCGCGCGAGAGCGCTTCGAGACCGAGCGCGCCGGAGCCGCCGTAGAGGTCGAGCACCCGAGCACCGTCGAGGTCCACGGCCGCTTCGAGGGCGCTGAACACGGCTTCCCGGACCCGGTCCGAGGTGGGGCGGGTCCCGCGCGGCGGGACCTCGATCCGTCGGCCTCCCGCACTGCCTGCCACGATCCGCGTCACCGGGACAGTTTCGCACCGGCCGCGGACTCGGCGGTCGCGGGTGCGAGGCCTGGTTCTGATCTCGGGCGGTTCCGCGTGCGCCGGGCTCGTCGAGTCGTCGCCCTGCCAGCGGCGAAGCCGCTGAGCGGTGACCACCTGGGACACCGGACCACCGGCGGTTTCTCAGCGGCCTTCTCGCGAGGACGGCCGTTCCGCCGAGCGAAGGAGCTGCTCGGGAAAGGGGTCCCGCAGTGAGAAGGCCGCTGAGGTTCCGCTACCCGGACACCCGCGCGAAAAGATCAGACCAGGTTCGGACGACGCCGCTCACTGGACGACTTGGACCTCGTCGCCGGGGTTGAGCGTGTCGAAGAACTTCTTCGACGCGGTGGTCGACAGGTGGATGCAGCCGTTGGACTCCTGCTCGAGGCTGCCCTCGTGGAAGGCGACCCCGGTCTTGGTGAAGAACACCGAGTTCGGCATGGGCGCGTTGTTGAACTCGGTGCTGCGGTGGTCCGCGTCCTTCCAGAGGACCTTGTGCGTCCCGACCGGTGTTTCCGAGCCCACCTTGCCGGACGTCAGCGGCACCGGGCCGTAGAAGCCCGTGCCGTTCTCCTGCAACCAGGCCTGCTTGGACGACAGGTCCACGCAGGCCTTCGCGGTCGCCTGGCACGGCGTCACGTCGCCGGCGTCCGCGTAGGCAGCGGCGCCGGTGAGCGCACCCCCGGCGACCAGGGCGGCCACGGTGGCCACTCTGCCGAGACGCTTGTTCACGTTGCGCATGGGCTTCACGTCCTTCCTGCCTTCGCAGTTCACTCCACAGTGCCACAGGCACAAGGGTTCGAACACACTGCGTTCCCGGAATTGCGCTCAACCCCAACACTTTCATCCCATCGGACCCACAAACGCTGGTCATCCTGGGGTTTCCGATCACCCGAGATCGAATTCACCTTGCCCCGCAACGCATTTCCGCCCGCGGGCACGTGATCGCGCACGTTCCGGCGCCGACCCGAGGCGGTGTTCGAGCAGGGCGGCGGGAGAGGCCCGCCACGACGACCGCGCGGTGACCTCGCCGAGGGCCGGGTTCAGCCGCGCGGAGTCGCCACGGCGGCGTAGCAGGCGGCGCGGGACGGGTCGTGACCCGCCGCCGGTGGTCCGTCCGGGCGCCAGTCCGCCGGGTACACCAGACCGGGCTCGACGAACTCGAAGTCGGCCAGCAGCCCGGTGATCTCCTCGCGGGACCGCAGCACCATCCGCTCCGAGCTGCCCGCGTTGAACGTCTCCACGGTGCGGTGCACCTCGGGGTAGTCGTCGGCCGTCATGTGCGAGAACACCAGGAACGAGCCGGGCCGCATCACCTCCCGGTACGCGGCGAGCGCGGCGGCCGGGTCGTCCTCCTTGGTGAGGTAGTGCGTCATGGCCACCATCAGCACCGCGACCGGCTCGTCGAAGTCGAGCAGCTCCAGCGCGTCGGGATCGGCGAGGATCGACTCCGGTTCGCGCATGTCGGCGTGCAGCACGCGGGTGTTCGGGTCCTCTTCGAGCAGCGATCGGCTGTAGGCGACGGCGACGGAGTCGATGTCCACGTAGACGACGCGCGCACCCCGATCACCGCGCTGCGCGATCTCGTGCACGTTGCCGACGGTCGGCATGCCGGAACCGAGGTCGAGGAACTGCCGGATCCCGGCCTGCTGGCAGTACCGCACGGCACGGCCGAGGAAGGCGCGGTTGTCCCGCGCGGGCTGCGGTGTCGCCGGGAAGATCTTCTTGATCTCGTCGAGGACCCTGCGGTCGACCGCGAAGTTGTGCGAGCCGCCGAGGCCGTAGTCGTAGATCCGGGACGCGCTCGACTTGCTGATGTCGGCACCTCGGGGCAGCTCCACCACGGTTTCCTCCGTCGCTTCGCGCCCGGCGGCGAGTCTCACCGGGCACGCGGTCCCCGCCCGCCTCGCGGGTCCCGCAACGATGCAAACGGTACCTGCAAGATTCCGCAACACTCCCCGGTCGCCGCTCACGACCCCGGAAACGCCGGTGGCGCAGGTGCCCGGAGCACCTGCGCCACCAGCGCGGACGAGAAGGCCGTCAGCCGATCTCGATGATCAGGTCGCCGCCTTCCACCTGCTGCACCTGGCCGATGGCCAGCCGCTTGACCCGTCCCGCCTGCGGAGCGGTGATCGCGGCCTCCATCTTCATCGCCTCGATGGTCGCGACGGTCTGCCCGGAGCTCACCTCGTCGCCCTCGGCCACCGCGAGCGTGACGACACCGGCGAACGGCGAGGGCACGTGGCCAGGGCTGCCGCGGTCGGCCTTCTCCGCCACCGGCAGGTCCGTGGCCACCGACCGGTCGCGCACCTGGATCGGACGCAGCTGCCCGTTCAGGATCGCCATCACCGTGCGCATGCCCCGCTCGTCGGCCTCGCTGATCGCCTCCAGGCCGATGAGCAGCCGCACGCCCTGATCGAGGTCCACGGAGTACTCCTCCCCCGGGCGCAGCCCGTAGAAGAAGTCCTTGCTGCGCAGCAGCGACGTGTCCCCGTAGGTCTCGCGGTGCTCGGTGAACTCCTTGGTCGGCTTGGCGAACAGCAGCCGGTTGAGGGTGGCGCGCCGGTCCTCCACGAGTCCGGTGCGGTCCTCCGCGGTGAGTTCGGCGAGCTTGCGCTCCCCGGTGCGCCCTTCCAGCGCCCTGGTGCGGAACGGCTCCGGCCAGCCGGCCGGCGGTTCGCCGAGTTCGCCCTGCAGGAAGCCGATGACCGAGTCGGGGATGTCGAACCGGTGCGGCTCCGCCTCGAAGTCGGCGGGGTCGACCCCGGCCCCGACCAGGTGCAGCGCCAGGTCACCGACGACCTTGGAGGACGGGGTGACCTTCACCAGCCTGCCGAGGATGCGGTCCGCGGCCTCGTACATGGCCTCGATCTCTTCGAACTTGTCGCCGAGGCCGAGCGCGACGGCCTGGGTGCGCAGGTTCGACAGCTGACCGCCGGGGATCTCGTGCCGGTACACGCGGCCCGTCGGCGCGGCCAGGCCCGCCTCGAACGGCTGGTAGATCTTGCGCACCGACTCCCAGTACGGCTCCAGGTCGCACACCGCGCGCAGGTCCAGTCCGGTGGCGCGGTCGGTGTGGTCGGTGGCGGCGACCACCGACGACAGCGCCGGCTGCGAAGTGGTGCCCGCCAGCGAGGCCGAGGCCCCGTCGACGGCGTCCACTCCGGACTGCACGGCGGCCAGGTAGGTCGCCAGCTGCCCGCCCGGAGTGTCGTGGGTGTGCAGGTGCACCGGCAGGTCGAACTCCCTGCGCAGCGCGGTGACCAGCTCCGCGGCGGCCGGAGCGCGCAGCAACCCGGCCATGTCCTTGATCGCCAGCACGTGCGCGCCCGCGTCGACGATCTGCTCGGCCAGCCGCAGGTAGTAGTCCAGCGTGTAGATCTTCTCGGCCGGGTCCAGCAGGTCGCCGGTGTAGCACAGCGCCACCTCGGCCACGGACTTCCCGGTGTCGCGCACGGCCCGGATCGCCGGGCGCATCTGCTCGATGTCGTTGAGCGCGTCGAAGATCCGGAAGATGTCGATGCCGGTGTCGGTGGCCTCCTGCACGAAGTGCTCGGTCACCTCGGTGGGGTACGGCGTGTAGCCGACGGTGTTGCGCCCGCGCAGCAGCATCTGCAGGCAGATGTTCGGCACCGCCTCGCGCAGCTTCGCCAGCCGCTCCCACGGGTCCTCGGCGAGGAACCGCAACGCCACGTCGTAGGTGGCGCCGCCCCAGCACTCCAGCGACAGCAGCTCCGGCGTCATCCGCGCCACGTGCGGTGCCACGGCCAGCAGGTCCTTGCTGCGCACCCGCGTCGCCAGCAGCGACTGGTGGGCGTCGCGGAAGGTCGTGTCGGTGACGCCCACGGCGTCGGATTCCCGCATCCAGCGCGCGAAGCCCTCGGGCCCGAGTTCGGTGAGCCGCTGCTTGGAGCCTTGCCGCGCCGGTGCCGTCAAGTCGATGTCGGGCAGCTTGAACACCGGATCCGGAACGGTCGGACGCGACCCGTTGGGCTGGTTCACGGTGACGTCGGCCAGGTAGTTCAGCAACCGGGTGCCGCGGTCCGCGGAGTGGCGTGCCGTGAGCAGGTGCGGGCGTTCCTCGATGAACGAGGTCGTGACGCGCCCCGCGGCGAAGTCGTCGTTGTCCAGCACAGCCTGCAGGAACGGGATGTTCGTGGCGACGCCGCGGATGCGGAACTCGGCTAGGGCGCGCCGGGCGCGGGCCACCGCGGTCGGGAAGTTCCGCCCGCGGCAGGACAGCTTCACCAGCATCGAGTCGAAGTGCGCGCTGATGCTGGTCCCCGCGAACGCGGTGCCGCCGTCGAGCCGGATCCCCGCACCGCCCGGCGAGCGGTAGGCGCTGATCATGCCGGTGTCCGGGCGGAATCCGTTGGTGGGGTCCTCGGTGGTGATGCGGCACTGCAGCGCGGCGCCGCGCAGCCGCACCTCGTCCTGCGTCATGCCGAGGTCGGCGAGCGTCTCACCGGCGGCGATGCGCAGCTGCGACTGCACGAGGTCCGCGTCGGTGACCTCTTCGGTGACGGTGTGCTCGACCTGGATGCGCGGGTTCATCTCGATGAACACGTGCCTGCCCTGCTCGTCGACGAGGAACTCGACGGTGCCCGCGTTGACGTAGCCGATCTTGCGGGCGAAGGCGACCGCGTCGGCGCAGATGCGTTCGCGCAGCTCGGGGTCCAGGTTCGGGGCGGGCGCGATCTCGATGACCTTCTGGTGCCGCCGCTGCACCGAGCAGTCCCGCTCGTACAGGTGGATCACGTTGCCGGCCTGGTCGGCGAGGATCTGCACCTCGATGTGCCGCGGGTTCACCACGGCCTGCTCCAGGATCACCGTCGGGTCGCCGAAGGCGGACTCCGCTTCGCGCATGGCGGCTTCGAGCGCTTCGCGCAGTGCGCCGAACTCGCCGACGCGGCGCATGCCGCGCCCGCCGCCCCCGGCGACGGCCTTGACGAACACGGGGAACTGGAGGGATTCGCCGACGGACATGAGCTCGTCGATGTCCGCGGACGGCGCCGAGGAGTCCAGCACCGGCACGCCCGCCTCGCGGGCGGCGGCCACTGCGGTGGCCTTGTTCCCGGTCATCTCGAGGATGTCGTGGCTCGGCCCGACGAAGGTGATGCCCGCGTCGTGGCACGCCTTGGCCAGGTCCGGGTTCTCCGACAGGAAGCCGTAACCCGGGTAGATCGCGTCGGCGCCCGCGGTCTGCGCCGCTTTGATGATCTCGTCGACCGACAGGTAGGCGCGGACGGGATGTCCGGGCTCGCCGATCTCGTAGGACTCGTCGGCTTTCAAGCGGTGCAACGAGTTGCGGTCTTCGTGCGGGAACACCGCGACGGTGCCCGCGCCGAGCTCATAGCTCGCGCGGAAGGCTCGAATCGCGATTTCGCCACGGTTGGCGACGAGGACCTTGCGAAACATGCCGGCTACCTCCTGGACAGGTGTCGGACGGTCCCGAAACCGTACCGCGAAAATTCCGCCTGCCGAGAGGATCAGCGCGTGACCCACATCATTCGGTTATGTTGACCTGCGATTACAGCGACCCCGCACAAGGCCCTGCGAAAAGAAAATCCGCGATTCTTCCGTTTCCGGAACGATCCGGCCCGAGATCCACCCGCCGCCCGGAGGGCGCTGTTCACCTCCGGGCGATCCCGCCACGGAAACGCGCCCGGCCCCGCCCGGTTGCGGTCGCGGTTCCACGAACCCCGGCGTCAGCTCTTCTCCAAGTAGCCCGCGCGGTCCTCGTCGACGACCTCCGCGACCATGCGCGCCAGGCCCGGATGCCGCCGCAATCCCGGATCGTCGGCGACGTAGCGCTGCGCCTCGTCCCGCGCTTCGGCGATGACGTCCTCGTCGCGCAGCAGCGACAGCATCTTCAGTCCCGACCGGCGCCCGGACTGTGCCTCGCCCAGCACGTCCCCTTCCCGCCGCAGCTCCAGGTCGAGCCGGGCCAGTTCGAAACCGTCCGTCGTGGAGGCCACCGCGTCCAGCCGCTCCCTGGTGGAGGTACCGCCCATGGCCTCGCTCACCAGCAGGCACAACCCCGGAGCCGAACCGCGCCCGACGCGCCCGCGCAGCTGGTGCAGCTGGCTCACCCCGAACCGGTCCGCGTCCATGATCACCATCACGGTCGCGTTCGGCACGTTCACGCCGACCTCGACCACGGTCGTGGCCACCAGCACGTCCAGCTTCCCGTCGGCGAAGCCGCGCATCACCGCGTCCTTGTCGTCGGCGGCCAGCCTGCCGTGCAGCACGCCGATCCGCAGCCGCTCCAACGGTCCCTGGCGCAGCCGCTCCGCCACGTCGAGCACGGCCAGCGGCGGGCGGCGCTCGTCGGAACCCGCGCCCGCGTCCTCCGGTTCCTCGACGCCGTCGTCGGTGCGCGGCTTCTTCCCGCCCTTCTTCGGCGGGTTCTGCTCGTCGTCGCCGATGCGCGGGCACACCACGTACACCTGGTGCCCGGCGGCGACCTCCTCCCGGACGCGTTCCCACGCGCGGTCCAGCCACGACGGCTTCTCCGCCACCGGCACCACGCTGGTGCTGATCGGCGAACGCCCGCTGGGCAGCTCGCGCAGCGCGGAGGTCTCCAGGTCGCCGTACACGGTCATCGCCACGGTCCGCGGGATCGGCGTCGCCGTCATCACGAGCACGTGCGGCGCGGATTCCGCCCCGCCGCGGGCCCGCAGCGCGTCCCGCTGCTCCACGCCGAACCGGTGCTGCTCGTCGACGACGACGAGGCCGAGGTCGGCGAACGACACCCGGTCCTGGATCAGCGCGTGGGTGCCGACGACGATGCCCGCCTCCCCCGAAGCCGCCTCCAGCAGCGCCTTCTTGCGCGCCGCGGCGGGCAGCGAACCGGTGAGCAGGGTGATCTTGGTGGACTGCTCCGCCGCGCCGAGCTGCCCCGCCGCGCCCAGATCGCCGAGCAGTTCCGCCAGCGAACGGGCGTGCTGGGACGCCAGCACCTCGGTAGGCGCCAGCATCGCGGCCTGCCTGCCCGCGTCCACCACCTGCAACATGCCGCGCAACGCCACGACGGTCTTGCCGGAGCCGACCTCGCCCTGCACCAGCCGGTTCATCGGCTGCTCGGCGGCCAGGTCGGCGGCGATCTCGGTGCCGATCTCGGTCTGCCCCGCGGTGAGCTGGAACGGCAGCCTGCGGTCGAACTCCGCGAGCAGCCCGTCCTCGCGGCGCGGGCAGGACGGCGCCGGGTGTTCGTGCACCGTCTCGCGCAGCCGTGCGAGCACCAGTTGCACCGCCAGCGCCTCGTCCCACTTGAGCCGGTTCTGCGCGGCGGCGACCTCGCTCTGGTCCTGCGGCCGGTGGATCTTGCGCAGCGCCGTTTCCAGCCCCAGCAGATGATGTTCGGCGCGCAACGCCTCCGGCAGCGGATCGTCCGCGCCGTCCCAGGTGTCGAGGACCTGGCGCACGCAGCGGGAGATCGACCAGGACGGAAGTCCTTGCGCCGACGGGTAGACCGGGATCAGCGCCGCCGCGAACTCCTCCGCCACCGAACCGGCCTGCTCCGCGTCCTCGCCGTCGAAGAGCTGGTACTCGGGGTGGGCGAGCTGGAACGAGCCCCGGTAGGCGGTGACCTTGCCTGCGAACATGCCCTGCCGTCCGGGCAGCAACTCCCGCTCCCGCCACGCCTGGTTGAAGAACGTGCAGGTCAGCGAGCGGTGCCCGTCGGTGATGCGGGCCTCGACGATGGTGCCGCGGCGGGATTTCATGGTCCGCTTCGAGACCCGTTCGACCTTCGCCAGCACCGTCACGTGCTCGTCGAGTTCCAGCCCGGCGATGGCGGTCAGCTCACCGCGTTCGGCGTAGCGGCGCGGATAATGGCGCAGCAGATCACCCACAGTGGACAGTCCGAGGGCCGATTCGAGCGCCTGCCCGGTCTTCGCGCCCAGCACCCGGTCGAGCCCCGTATCCGAAGTGGTCATCCCGCCCTGCCCGTGTCGCCTGCTGTGCCGGTACCCGACTCGAAGTTATCGGACGAACGCGCCCCGCGGTCGGACCGGTTCACCGAATCGGCGCCGCGCCGGTGGTGCGAGTTCGCGCGCTACTCGACGCCCAGCAGCAATGCCGACGGCGAGCCGCCGGCCGGATAGCTGACGCACTCCACCTCCGGGCGGTGCTTCGCCAAGTACTCGACCAGCTCCGCCGACACCGGTTCCGGAGCGCCGTCGCCCGCCAGGACCGTCACCAGCTCGCCGCCCGCCGCGAGCATCCGGTCCACCAGATCCCGCGCCACCGCGAGGAAATCCCGCCCCATCAGCACGACCTCGCCGTCCACCAGCCCCAGCACGTCGCCGGGCACGCAGCGACCGGCCCACGTCAACGCCTCCGACTCGGCGATGCGCAGTTCGCCGCGCCGGGTCGCCGCCGCGGCCTCCGCCATCACCACCGCGTCGTCCGAGCTGCGGCGCGACGGGTCGTGCACGGCCAGCGCCGCCAAGCCCTGAGCCGGGGACGCGGTGGGAACGACGACGACGTCGCGGCCGTCCCGGACGGCGCGCTTCGCCGCCAGCTCGGCGAGTTCGGCGATCGCCTCGCCGTTGGGCAGCAGCACGACGTGCGCCGCGCGAGTCCGCTCGATCGCCGCGACCAGCTCCGCCACCGCGGGGTCCGCCGCGACCAGCTCGAACACCTCGGCACCCTCCGCGCGGAACAGCTCGGCGAGCTCGGCACCCGCGACGCAGGCCAGGATCGCGTGCCCCACCGGGTGCGCGGCGGTCTGGTCGGCGAACCGCTGCACCCGGATGCGGCTGGGCCTGCCGGTCTCCACGCCGGCTTCGATGGCGCCGCCGATGTCGTCGCAATGCACGTGCACGGCCCACCCACCCGCGCCGTCGCCGACCACGGACACGCAGTCGCCGAGCTCCGCCAGCACGGTGCGCAGCCGGTCCACCCCGCCTGGTTCGGCGTCCGCGAGCAAGTACATCACCTCGTAGGCGTAGCCGCCGTGCTCGGCGGGAAGCTCCACGTCGCCGGTCGGCGGTTCCGGCGCGAGCCGCGCTCCGCGCACCACCGAGTGCAACGCGTCGAGCAGCACGACCAGCCCTCGGCCTCCCGCGTCCACCACTCCCGCCTCGGCCAGCACGGGCAGCTGCGCGGTGGTGCGCTCCAGCGCGCCGATCGCCGCCAGCGTGGCCGCCCGCACGGACTCGCCCAGCCCGGCGGCCCCGGACGATCCCTCGGCCGCCGCGTGCAGCACTGACAGCATCGTGCCGTCGACGGGTTCCGCGACGGCGTCCGTCGCGAGCGCATCCGCATGGTGCAGCGCGGCGTGCAACGCGGACCCGTCCATCGTCGCCGCGTCCCGCAGCTGCTCCGCCATGCCCCGCAGCACCTGCGAGAGCAACATCCCGGAGTTGCCGCGCGCCCCGGACAGCGCGCCCTCCGCGAGAGCCGCGAGCACCTCGCCCAACGACCCCGCCGGCCCCGGCCCCCGCTCGGTCGCTTCCAGCGCCGCGCGCATCGTGTGCAGCAGGTTCGTCCCGGTGTCGCCGTCCGCCACGGGGTACACGTTGATCCGGTCGAGCGCGGCGCGATCCCGCGCCAGCGCCGCCACCGACTCCCGCGCCCACCGCCGCGCCGCTTCCGCGCCGAACTCCGGCAGCGCCTCCGGACTCCCCGCCACACCGCGAAGCCTAAGCCGTCCTCGCGGGGCGCTCGGCGCAGCGGGTCGCTCGGCGGGCCCACCGCCGATCGAAGATCATCACCGGTGGCCGGGCGCCTGCGCTGCGGACCGGCGCCGACCACCCCGCCCGGCGCCCCGCGCGAACGACCTCGCACGATGGCGCGGGGCGCTTCCGCCGCCCCGGGCCAGGGGCCGACGGGCCCGATCAGGGCGTGGGGTAGGCTCATCGGGTCCCGGGTGGCGATGACCCAGGGCACCCGTAAGGCATGCAGGTCCGCACCGGCTCCGGCCGGGAGGAGATCGCCGGGTACCCCTGGCGAGCAGCAAGCCCAGCGGTACGCGATCCGGTCCGCTCAGCGGTCGGGATCCCCAAGCGGGCAGCGCTCGCGTGGACTCATCGCCGCATCCGAACTCAGGCTTCCCCGCCGCGGGCGTGGGAGGACGTCGAACGCAAAGTAAGGGGTGTCTGACGTGGCTGCCGTCTGCGACGTCTGCAGTAAGGGTCCGGGCTTCGGTAACTCGGTCTCGCACTCCCACCGGAAGACCAGGCGCCGGTGGAACCCGAACATCCAGACCGTGCACGCCAAGTTCGGTCTCTCCCAGCGCAAGCGCATGAACGTGTGCACCTCCTGCCTCAAGGCGGGCAAGGTCGTGCGCGGCTGAGCGCAGGCCATCTAGCGCCGAACCCCGGAGCGGCTCGCCGTTCCGGGGTTTTTGCGCGCCCGGAACCGGTTCGTCACGGCAGGTGGTGGCGCCAGCGCGGGCCGACCTGCGCCCATTCCGCCTCCCAGGCGGCCAACCGGCGCTTGCCCACGTACCAGCGGGCGCCCGTGAACAACCCGCCCAGTGCCAGTCCCGAGCCGAGCAGCACCCCGGCTCCGGCGGTCCCGGCGGCCTGAGTCGCTTCGGAGCGGGTCCGCGGCGGCGGCACCGGCACGTCTCGCGGGTCGACCCAGATCGGCACCTCGTCGGCGAGCGGGGTACCGGTCGGCACCTCGATGACCGCGACGTGCCGCGGACCCGGCGGCGCGCCCCAGCCGACCTGGACCGAGCGGACCACCGCGCTCTCGCCGGGCACCTCGGCCAGCACCTTCGCCGACACCTGGTGGCGATCGGCGTGCTCGGCGTTCACCTGTGCCAGGTGGTCCCGCAGCACCGCCTGCGACACCACGAACGACGCGATCAGGACCACCACCACCGCCGCCAGCACCACCAGCAGCGCGATGGGTTCGAACAAATCGGTCCGGCGCCGCAACGGGTTGGCTCCGGGCCACACCCCACGCCGCAACCGCGCCAGGACTCCTCCACTGACCGGGCCGGCACCCATGACAAGCCTTCTTCCATCGGCGAGCACAAGTCCACCGCAAGACTCGAATGTACGACCGGCGGAGGTCGAAATCCATCCGCCGAACCGGGACCTCGGCCCGTGCCCCCAGAGCACCCGATGATCACGATGCGTGCAACTCGAGCACCCGTGCCGAAGTGGGAGAACGCGCGAAAGAGCCGTCGCCCGGCCCCGCTCCGAATCGCTTCGAACAGGCGTTACGGGCAGTGCGAACGAGGACGAGCGCGGCTCGGGCGCCGCTCGGCGTCGCGCTCGGCGCGAGGACGTCGAGTGCGCGCGAAACGACGCGCCATCACTCAACGTGAACGAAGATGAGAAGCCTGGATCGGCGCCCGCCGAGCCAGGTGAAGCCCGGCAGCGGCTAGGGGAGCTTCCAGTCGACCGGTGCGGCTCCCGCTCGCTGCAGGATCTGGTTCGCCCGGCTGAACGGACGCGTGCCGAAGAAGCCGCGGTCCGCCGACATCGGGCTCGGGTGCACCGACTCGATGCACTCCACGCCCGGCATCATGACCCGCGTGCTGCGGGCGTCGTTGCCCCAGAGGATCGCCACCATCGGCTGCTGCCGGGCGGCCAGGGCCCGGATGGCCTGCTCGGTGACCGCCTCCCAGCCCTTGCCGCGGTGCGAGGCCGACTTGCCGGGCTGCACGGTCAGGGCTCGGTTGAGCAGCAGCACCCCGTTCTCCGTCCACGGCGTCAGGTCGCCGCTGGTGGGCCTGGGGTGGCCGAGGTCGTCGCAGTACTCCCGGAAGATGTTGATCAGGCTGCGCGGCGGTTGCACCCCGGGAGCCACGGAGAAGCTGAGCCCCACCGGGTGTCCCGGCGTCGGGTACGGGTCCTGACCGACGATGAGCACTCGCACGTCGTGGAACGGCTGCTGGAACGCGCGCAGCACGTTCTCCCCGGACGGCAGGTACTCCCGCCCGGCCGCGACCTCGGCGCGCAGGAAGTCACCCATCGCGCCGATCTGGCCGGCGACGGGTTCCAGCGCCTCGGCCCAACCTGCCTCGACCACCTCGTGCAACGGACGTGCCATGGTGGCGCACTCTAGCGAGCGGCCGAGATCGACTGCCCGGCGCCCCGGCCGCCCCGGCCGCCGCGGGTCAACGTGTTGTGCCCCACACTGCGGCCAGTCATCATCGCCCCTCGTGCGGGTCATTCCCCCGGCCCAACGATCGTGATCTCCATAGCCGCCTGTGACCAGCGTTCGACCTCCGATCAACCCCCTGGCCAGCCCCGCGGCAAACCTACTGCGGAGTGATGTTTTACCCACGACAACAATTATCGAAACGGACACAAGTAGGCGTTTTGGTGGCCAGGAGGCAGCTGCTCAGCTAAGTTCCTCAGTACTCCAAACGTGTTCACACACCGTGGACGGCACGACCCGGAGGTGGCACACACCCTCATGACTGCACAGGAAACGGAAGAGATAAGCCCGGAACAGCGATCACTGCTCCGGCGAGCAGTCGGCGCGGCGGCAATCGGGAACACGACGGAGTGGTACGACTTCGGCGTCTACGCCTACGTGGCGAGCTACGTAGGACATCAGTTCTTCCCCGGTCCTTGGGCGACCGCATCCGCTTTCGGTGTCTTCGCGATCTCCTTCCTGCTGCGACCGCTGGGCAGCATGTTCTTCGGTCCGCTGGGGGACCGGATCGGACGCCAAAAGGTGCTGGCGATCACGATCCTGCTGATGTCCGGATCGACATTCGTGCTCGGTTGCCTGCCGAACTTCGACACGATCGGACTTCTCGCGCCGATCCTGCTGTTGTTGTGCCGCATGGTGCAGGGCTTCTCCACCGGCGGTGAATACGGCGGCGCGGCCACCTACATCGCCGAGTACGCCCCGAACCGGAAACGTGGTTTTTACGGCAGCTGGCTCGAATTCGGCACCCTTGCGGGATTCGGCCTCGGCGCGCTGGTTCCGACCATTCTGATCCTCACGCTGCCCGCGGAGTCGATGGAGGCCTGGGGCTGGCGGATCCCGTTCTTGCTGGCCGGTCCGCTCGGCCTGATCGGGCTCTACCTGCGGAGCAAGCTGGAGGACACTCCGGCGTTCAAGAACCTGGAGAAGAGCGACAACCTGGCGCGCTCGCCGCTGAAGTCCTTGGTGCGCGAGTACTGGCGACCGCTGCTGATCCTGATGGGCGTCGTGGTGCTCATCAACGTCGCGAACTACACGATTTTGACCTACATGGAGAGCTACCTCACCGACACCCTGGAAATTCCGGCGGGTCGCGAATACGAGGTGCTCGTCCCGCTGCTGCTGGTGGTCGCGCTGATGATGGCGGCCATCACCCCAGTCGGCGCGCTGTCCGACCGGATCGGCCGGAAACCGTTGTTCATCTCGGCGGCGATCTGCTTCATCGTGCTGCCCTACCCGGCGTTCCTGCTGATCTCGCAGGGCACGATGATCACGACCATGCTCGGCTTGGCGCTGCTGGGCGTCGGGCACCTGCAGTTGATCGGGCCGCTGGCCTCGACGCTGCCGGCGATGTTCCCGACGAAGGTGCGGTACGCGGCGTTCAGCGTCGGTTACAACGTCTCCACCGCGGCGTTCGGCGGCACCGCGCCGCTGATCAACGAGTGGGCCGTGGAGCACACCGGAAATTCGTTCTTCCCGGCGTACTACCTGATGGGCGCGGCGGTCGTGGCGCTCATTCCGATCCTGCTGATGAAGGAAACGGCGGGCGAACCGCTGATGGAGGAATCCGACGCACCCGGAGACTCCGCTTCGGCGAAGTCGAGCTGAACCAGCTCGAACGCGTGAAAAGGCCCGGTGGGAGTTCCCACCGGGCCTTTTCACGCCATACCGGACGAATCCGGCTCAGATCAGTGCAATACCTGTTCAGGTGATCAACGCCAGTGTTCCCAACCCGAGGACCCCTCGTAGGCCGCGCCGTCCACGGTGACCCCGCCGCCCTCCACCACGGCTCCGACCGCGCGCCAGCCCTCCGGCAGCGGCTGGTCCGACGGGAACGTCGCCGCGAGCGCCTGGTCCTCGCCGCCGGTGAGGACCCAGTGCCGGGCGTCCGCTCCCAGTGCCGAGGCGACCTCGGTCAGCCGCTGCGGTACCTCGATCAGCTCGTCGCGCAGGTCGATGCCCACCTGGGAGGCCTCCGCGATGTGCCCCAGATCGGCCAGCAGCCCGTCCGAGGTGTCGATCATCGAGGTGGCGCCCGCGTCGGCGGCCAGCGGTCCCGCCGCGTACGGCGGTTCCGGCACCCGCTGCGCACCGACCACCGCCACCGGCGAGCGGAACCCGCGCCCCAGCACGGCGAGGCCCGCCGCGGCCCAGCCGAGCCGCCCCGCCACCGCGACCACGTCGCCAGGGCAGGCGCCGGACCGGGTCACCGGGGTACGGCCCTGGAGATCGCCCAACGCCGTGATGGAGATCGTCAGCGCGGGCGCGCTCACCATGTCCCCGCCGATCAGACCGGCACCGACGCGCTGCGCCTCTTCCCACATGCCCGCCGACAGCTCGTCCACCACCGACGTCGGCGTCTCCGGCGGGCAACCCAGCCCCACCAGCAGACCGGTCGGGACCGCGCCCATCGCAGCCAGGTCGGACAGGTTCACCGCGACGGCCTTGCGCCCCACCTGGTGCGGCGTCGACCACGCCAAGCGGAAGTGCACCTGCTCGACCAGCACATCGGTGGTCGCCACCACCCGGCCGTCGGACGCCGCCAGCACGGCGGCGTCGTCACCGGGCCCGAGCAAGGTCGAGGCGGGCTGCGCCCGCCCGGAGGTCACCCGCTGGATGAGGCCGAACTCACCGGCCTCGGACACGGTCTGGTCCTGCGCCGAAGTGTCCGAACCCACGTCAGACCTCCCTTTCTTGAGCATCCGCTCGGCCCGATGGGGTAGTTTTCTCCCAGTTTCCTACCCCGCACAACAGGCCGAGACGAAGGGGCACGCCGTGGTTCAGGCATACATCCTCATCCAGACCGAAGTCGGCAAGGCCGCCGCCGTCGCCGCCGAGATCTCCGGTTCCACCGGCGTGATCACGTCCGAGGACGTGACCGGCCCGTACGACGTGATCGTGCGCGCCGAGGCGGAAAATGTCGACCAGCTCGGCAAAATGGTCGTCGCCGGCATCCAGAACGTGGAAGGCATCACGCGGACGCTGACGTGTCCCGTCGTACACCTGTGAGCGCCCCGTTCCCGCTGCGGCGCCCGCGCGTGCTGTAGTGGACTCCGTGGTCGACGAGCATCCGAAGTTCCCCAAGCCGGTCCTCATCGTGGCGCTCGCGCTGAGCGGGCTGCTGGCATTGGGCGTGATCACCCTCGGACTGGTCTCCCGGTTCTCCGAGCAGCGGGAACAGGATGCCGTGGAGGCGGCGCAGCAGGCCCGTCGCACCGGCCCGCTCGCGCTGCCGCCCATCCCCTCCCCCGCCGCATCCGGACCCGACTGCGGGAAGCTGCTCGCCGCGCTGCCCGCCGAACTGGAAGTGGACGGCGCACGCATCCCCCGGCGGGCGCTCGCCGACCCGGTGCCGCCCGGCGCGATCGCCTGGGGCGACGCCGAGCACGACCCGATCACCGTGCGCTGCGGCCTGTCCGCTCCCGCCGAACTCACCCCGACCTCGCCGCTCGTGGACATCTCCGGGGTGAGCTGGCTGCGGATCACCGAAGCGGGCAACACGTCGTGGCTCGCGGTGGACCGGCCCGTGTACGTGGCGCTGACGGCGCCGGAGAACTCCGGCAGCGGCCCGGTGCAGGACCTCTCCCACCAGTTGCGCTCGCTGCCGAAGCAGCCCGTGTTCCCCTGAGCGGGCGGGTCAGCGGAGCCCGGTGCCGCGGGCTTGGGCGGTGTCGATCAGGGTGGTCAGCAGAGCCGGGTAGTCGATGCCGGTCTGCGCCCACATGCGCGGGTACAGCGAGATCGCGGTGAAGCCGGGCATGGTGTTGACCTCGTTGACGATGAGCTCGCCTTCCTCGGTGACGAAGAAGTCGACCCGCGCCAGGCCCTGGCACTCCAGTGCGCGGAACGCGGTGACCGCGGTGGCGCGCAGCCGTTCGATGGCGTCGTCGCCGACCTTCGCGGGGATGTCGAACTCGGTGACGTCGTCGAGGTACTTGGACTCGTAGTCGTACCAGTCGGCGGTGCCGGTGACGCGGAGCTCGGCGGGCAGCGAGGCCTCGATGCGGCCGTCCGGGAATTCGAGCACGCCGCATTCGACCTCGCGGCCGACGACCGCGGTCTCGATGATGACCTTCGGGTCGGTGCGGCGGGCCTCGGCGATGGCGTCGTCCAGCTGCGCCCATTCGGTGATCTTGGTGATGCCGAGCGAGGAGCCCGCGCGGGCGGGCTTGACGAAGGCGGGCAGGCCGATCCGCTCCCGGCGCTGTTCGTCCAAAGTGGACTCGTCACGGCGGAGCACCTCGAAGGTGCCGACGGAGATGCCTTCGGCCGCCAGCAGCTTCTTCGTGTACTCCTTGTCCATGGACACCGCGCTGGAGAGCACGCCGGGACCCGCGTAGGGCACGTCGGCCATCTCCAGCAGGCCTTGGATGGTGCCGTCCTCGCCGAAAGCGCCGTGCAGCACGGGGAAGACGACGTCCACTTCGGACAGGATTTCGCCACCGCGGCCGGGCTCGACCAGGATCAGCTCCCGGCGCGTCGGGTCGCCGGGCAGCGCCAGGGCCGTACCGGCGGCGACTTCGGGCACGCGGCGGTCGCGGATCTCCAGCTCGGCCGGGTCCGAGGTGCCCAGCACCCAGGCGCCCTCGCGGGTGATGCCGACCGGAACGACCTCGAAGCGCTCCGGGTCCAGGTGGCTCAGGACGCTGCCCGCGGACAGGCAGGAAACGCCGTGCTCGGTGCTCCGTCCGCCGAAGACGACGGCCACCCTGGTCTTGCGCTGAGTCATGCGCGGAACCCTACCTGCAGGCGCGCGCGCCGCCAGCGACCTCCTCGTCGCACCACCGAGCCACGAGCCCCAGCGAACGCTCCAGGTCAGCACGTGTGCACGAAGCGTAGCCGAGCGCGATGCCGGTCCACTGCCGCGGGCCGTGATGATGCCTGCGCAGCCCGTCCAGGACGATGCCGTGCTCCGCCGCCCGATCCACCACGCGCTGTTCGGCCTCGGCGGACGGCAGCGGCAGCACGACGTGCGCGCCCGCCTCGTCGCCGAAGACCTCGACGCCCGCCTCGGCGAGCCGGGACGCGACCATGCCGCGCCGCTGCGACAGTTCGCGGCGCAGCCTGCGCAGGTGCCTGCCCAGGTCTCCGTTGCGCGCGTACTCGACGAGCACCCGCTGCCCCGCCGGCGCCGGGCCGGTGCTGGTGCGCTCGCGATGTTCGAGCACTTCGGCGACGACCCGATCCGGCCCGAGCATCCAGCCCACGCCCAGGGTCGGCGTGAGGATCTTGCTGGTGGTTCCCAGGTGCACCACGACGTCCGGGGCCATCGACGCCAGCACGGGAAGCGGCGCCACGTCGTAGCGCAGCTCGCCGTCGTAGTCGTCCTCCACGATCAGCCAGCCCTCCGCGCGGGCCCGCTCGACGAGCGCGACGCGCCGATCCGCGGGCAGCCTGCCGCCGATCGGGTACTGGTGCGCGGGCGAGCAGTACACGGCCCGCACGCCCCGCGGGATGGACTCGACGATGATCCCCGCGTGATCGACGGGGGCGGGCACCACGTTCGCCCCGGCGGCGAGCAGCGTCTGCACCGCGCGCTGGTAGCCCGGTTCCTCCACGGCGACGGTGGCGCCGCGACCGAGCACCGTCGCGGCGAGCTCGGTGACCGCCGCGGTCGTGCCGCCGGTGGCCACGACGGTACCCAGGTGCGGGCCGCCGGTGGTCATGCCGCGGTGCCGCAGCAGGTGCTCCACCACGGCCTCGCGGTACTGGTCGACACCGGCGAGCTGCCGGGTCTCGTCCGGCTCCCGGTCGGCGGCGGCCCGCCAGGCCCGCCGCCACGCCGCGCGGTCGATGCCGCCCGTCCACGGGATTCCCGGCACCAACCGCACCATCGCCTCGGTATCTCGGCGAGCCGGGCCACCTCCGGATTCCGCCGCGGCGGAGGGGGATCCGGGCGGGGCGGTGGTGACGTAGGTGCCGGAGCCGTGCTTGCCGACGATCCAGCCTTCGGCGTGCAGCTGCTCGTAGGCGGCGGCGGTGACGGTGCGGCTGACTGCGAGGTGCCGGGCCAGCGCCCTCGTCGAGGGCAACCGGTCGCCGCCTCGGAGCTGACCGAGCGTGGCGGCGCGCCGGAGCGCGTCGGCCAGCTGCACCGCGAGCGGGCGGTCGTCGTCGCGACGCAGCTCGATGGCCGGTTCGAGCAGCGGCGAGCTCGCCGCGGGCACCGCATGTGGCATCTCAGAATTCCCCCCGCTCGGCCTCTCGATGATGCCACCACCGGTGAATCCCTTCCAGAACGGCTCGCGCAGCGGGCCAGGAACCTCGGCGGCTTCCTCGACGCGGGATCGATTCCACGTGTGGCTCCGCCGCACGCGAAATCGCCGTCCTCGCGAGGAAGCCGCCGATGGCCCGGTCACTGCTCAGCGGCTTCGCCGCCGGCAGGACGACGACCGAGAACCTGCGCGGACCCGTCAGGCGCGGGTGAGGCCGTCGACGGGGTCGAGCGAGTACAGGGTCATCTGGGTGCGGCCCGGCCGGTACACGTGGATCGTGATCGCGGGATCGGGGCTGTCGTTGATCACCTGGTGCACGTGGTCGGGGCCGAAGACGCGGGACTGGCCGGTCTCCAGGGCGTGCCATTCCTCGACCGGCCCGGCCGGGGTGTCGCGCACGACCCGCTCGGTGACGTTGCCGGAGACCACGGTGAAGGCGCCGGTGGCGCCACCGTGGTCGTGCAGTTCGGTCCGCTGCCCGGGGAGCCAGCTCAACAGCCAGGCTTCGTGCGTGGCAGTGCGTTCGAGCAGGCCTGCCCAGCGCTGCTGCGGGTCGTAGCGCAGGCGGTGCGCCCAGGAGAGCCGACCGGCGGCGAGCTCGCGGGCGATCCGCACGGGATGCGCGAGCGACCGGTCCGCGTCGGCGGCGACGGTGTTGGGGGGTACGGCGAACACGGGGAGTCCTCAATGATCGTGAGTTCGGGAAGTGGGAGTGGCTGCGGTGATGAGCCCGGCGACGCAGGTCCCGGCGACGCGATCTCCCGGAGGGGCGCTGCGCGGGGACGGGACTGGTGCGGAGATCCCGGTTCGGCCGCCGCCCGAGTGCGGGGCGGTTCCGGTTTCGCGGATCGGGTGGACCGCGGCGCGAGGCCGTGCGGGTCGTTCAGGTCGGTTCGGGGAGCACGTCGCCCGGTCCGTCCTGTTCGCCGATCCTGGGGATCACCGACCGTCAGCGGGGTCGATCACCGCTGCAGACAAAGCGCGCTCGCCACCCGGCGCAGGTCGATGTGACCTCGTCCATCGGTCATGGCTCGCAACACGCCGCGTAGTGAACCAGCGTCGGAAGCGACCCGTCAAGCCGATTGCGCCGACGTCACACCGTCGTGGATCCGCACGCAACGTGATCACAGCGCGTTGCGCAGCAAGATCATCCACCGGGCTCGACGCGCCCACGGCCGAAGTGGTGATCATCATCCCGCTGCGCCTGCGCGGCCGAGCGGGCTCTCGGGGTCAGGAAAGGGCCGCGAGCACGTCCGCCACGAGGTCGGCGGGGTCTTCGCACCCGGCCGAGAACCGCACGAAGCCCGGGGCCACCGGGTCGCCCCACTGCGCCCGCCGGTCCACCGTGCTGTGCAGCCCGCCGAAGCTGGTGGCCGCCACGACCAGCGCGCTGCGGCGCACGAACTCCGCCACCGCGTCGGCGTCGGCGAGTTCGAAGCGGAACACGCCGCCCCAGCGCCGCATCTGGGTGCTCGCGAGCCGGTGCGCCGGGTCGTCCGGCAGCCCCGGCCAGCGCAACCCGGTCACGGCGGGGTGCTCGCGCAACGCTTCGACCAGCGCCGCCGCGTTCGAGGCCTGCCGGGCCAGCCGCAGATCGAGGGTGCCGAGGCTGCGGTGCGCCAGCCAGGTCTCGAACGGGCCGGGGATGGCGCCGGAGAGCGTGCGCGCCCGGCGCAGGCGCTGCGCCAGCGCGCCGTCCGCCGTGGACACGTGGCCGAGCAGCACGTCGCTGTGCCCGGTCAGCGCCTTGGTGTCGCTGGCGAGCGCGATGTCCGCGCCGAGTTCGAGGGGGCGCTGCCCGAGCGGGGTGGCGGTGGTGTTGTCGACGGCCAGCAGCGCTCCGGCCCGGTGAGCGCGGCGGGCCAGCTCGGCGACGTCGCAGACGTCCAGGCCCGGGTTGGACGGGGTTTCGAGCAGGACCAGCCGGACCCCGTCGAAGACGTCGTCCGGCCACGGCCCCGTCGTGGGGATCTCCCGCACCTCCAGTGAGAGTTCGGCGAGTTCTTCCCGCACGAACTGCCGGGTGGCGTAGTAGCCGTCGGACGGCACCACCAGTCCGTCGCCGTGGTGCAGCACGGCGCGCAGCACGGCGCTGATCGCGGCCATGCCGGAGGGCAGCAGCACGCACTCCCCGCCGTCGAGCTCACCGATGGCCGCTTCCAGCGCCCGCCACGACGGATTCCCGGTCCGGCCGTAGAAGTCCCCCTGCGGATCACCGAGGTGGTACGGAGCGGCGAACACCGGCCCCGGCGCCAACGGATCCCCTGGCCGCGGATCGCCGTGCCCACCGTGCACGCACTTCGTGCCGTCTCCGAGCTCGATCTCCGCCACCTGCGACCTCCCAGCTAGAACGCTCCCCCGCCAGATTATTGCGCGCGCAATCCAAGCCGCTCCAGCGAATGCGCCCCACTCCACACGAGGCTCCGCAGACGCCCTGAACCTCCCCACGACGAACCCCGCGAAGGACGAACGCAAGCCAGCCTCACAGCGAAGCCGTGCCTGGCGGCCGAAGGCCGTGCAGTGGGCGGCGAAGCCCGCCTGCCTTACGGCGAAGCCGTGCCTGGATGCGCGCCAGCGCATAGCCCACGTCACAAAGCCGACCACCCGCGGGTTCTCAGCGGC
>NZ_JAPFGB010000032.1 GCF_026241095.1 Saccharopolyspora sp. NFXS83
GCATAGCCCACGTCGAAAAGCCGACCACCCGCGGGTTCTCAGCGGCTTCCTCGCTGCGGGATCTTTTTCCCGAGTAGCTCCGCCACGAGGGAAAAAGCTGTCCTCGCGAGGAAGCCGCTGAGGTTCCGCCAAACGACCACCAAAGCAAGACGAGCCGTGAAGCCCCCAAAGACGAAGTGCGGACCCCTGGAGTCCCCCGGTCCAAAGGTCCGCACCCACCCCCACGTCCTCCCGGATCGCTCCGAGCGCCCCGTGCCCGGAGCGTCCGCCCCGACCGTCGCCCGTTCGCACGGGCTCGGTCGGGACGGCCGGGTGGCAATCCCCCCTCGGATTTCCCCCAGTGCCACCCGGTGCGGGCCGTTCATGACGCTGACCCGCACGAAAAGCACTGTGTCAGCTCGGGCTAGACATCGGCTAAACGTCGGCTAAACGTCCATAGTGGACATCGTTTGAGCTGCCGGGGAGTCAGGCGCCGATGTCGTCAATGGACTGCAGCCGGGACTTGGCCTGCGCGGCGCGCGGCGAACCCCCGGTCTCGTAGATCGACAGCGCCGTCTCCCACCGGGTGCGGGCCACGGAGCGGTCGCCGCGGGACTGCGCCACGTCGCCGAGCCCCAGGTACGCCGACGCCTGGTGCATCGCCGACCCGCAGCGCTGCGCCACGTTCAACGCCTCGTGATGGTAGCCCTCACCGTCGTCGAGCCTGCCCAGTTCGATGCTGACCTCTCCGCAGTTGTTCAGCACCATCGCGAGGGTTTCGAGGTCGTCCGCTTCGCGGTACATCACCTCGGCCTCCAGCAGGTGCTCCAGCGCTTCGTCGAGCCGCCCGTTGGCCTGCTCGACCTGGGCGAGGTTGTTCAGCGCGCCCGCCTCGCGGTAGCGGTCGCCGAGCGTGCGGTAGGCACGCAGCGCGTCCCGGCAGTGCACCTGCGCTTCCGCGTAGCGGCGCATCCGGAACAGCACGGCACCCATGTTGACCTGCGCCAACGCCAGCCATCCGGGGTTTCCGGTGGCGACGGCGCAGCGGTAGGAGTCGGCGTAGTGCGCCAGCGCTTCGTCGTGCTTGCCGGTGCGGGCGTAGGCCACGCCGAGCCCCGCGGGCATCAGCACTTGGCCGACGGGGTCGGCGGCGAGCCGCGCCGATTCGAGGCCCACCGTGTAGATCTGGATCCAGTCCTCCCACGGGCAGCGCACCACCAGGTAGTTGAACTGGCAGCGCACCAGCCGCCACGCGTACTCGTGCAGCCCGTGGGAGTGGGCGGCGCGCACGGCGGCCACGAGGTTGGGCCACTCCGAGTCGAACCACGCCAGCGCTTCGGTGCGGTTGCGGATCTCGGGCTGCTCGATGGTGGAGTCGCCGGAGAGGTCGAGGTCGTCGCGGGCGGGCCGCAGGAAGCGGCGCGCGTGGTCGGCGACCACGAGGTAGTAGTGCAGCAGCCGGGTGAACGCCTTCTCGTCGCGTTCGGCGAAGCCGGCGCCGTCCTGCCTGCCGTCACCGGTGGGAGCGGTGAGCAGTTCCCGCGCGTAGAGCCGCAGCAGGTCGTGCATGCCGAACCGGTCCGCCTCGGATTCGGTCACGAGGTGGGCCAGTGCGAGCGCCCGCAACCTGCGGTACGCGCCGGGCGGGTCCGTTTCGCAGACGGCGGCCACGGCGTGCGCGGTGAACGTGTGCCCCGGGACCAGGCCGAGCTGCCGGAACGTGGCGGCGTGCACGGGGTGCAGGTTGCGGTAGGAGATGTCGAAGGCGCGGCGCACGCTGGTGTCGGCGTCGTCGATGTCCAGCGCGTGCAGCCGGTTGCTCTCGTCGGTGAGCTCGCGCACGAGGCCCGCGATGCCGCGGGCGGGGTTCGCGGCGAGCCGGGCGGCGGCGATGCGCAGCGCCAGCGGCAGCCCGCCGCAGAGCTCGGCGAGTTCCCGCGCGGCCTCGGGTTCTTCGGCGGATCCGTCGATGCCGCCCGCCCGGTCGAGCAGCGCGACGGCGGATTCGGTAGGCAGCGTCTCCAGCGGCAGCACGCGGGCGCCGCTGCGCACCACGAGCCCGTCGAGCCTGCGCCTGCTGGTCACCAGCACCAGCGAGCGGGAACCGCCGGGCAGCAGCGGCCGGACCTGCTCGGAGTCGCGGGCGTTGTCGAGCAGCACCAGCACCCGCCGGTCGGCGAGCAGCGAGCGGAACAGCGCCGCCCGGTCGTCGAGGTCCACGGGGATCGCGTCGGCGGCCACGCCGAGCGTCTTGAGCATGCTGGTGAGCGCTTCCCCCGGCGACAGCGGCGCGCGTTCGGAGTCGAAGCCGCGCAGCGAGGCGTAGAGCTGGCCGTCGGGGAAGGAGGCGGCGACCCGCTGCGCCCAGGTGATCGCGACGGCGCTCTTGCCGACGCCCGCGGTGCCGGTGAGCACGGCGAGCAGCGTGGTGTCGCCGCGGTCGCGTTCGACCATTCGGTCCAGCAGCGCCATTTCGCGTTCGCGGCCGACGAATCCGGCGACGGCGGGCGGCAGTTCGGCGGGGACCGGGCCGACGGGGGCGACTTCCCGATCGGCCTGCCGCTGGGTGCCGCTGAGCAGGGCTTCGTCGTCGCGCAGCAGCCGTTCGTAGAGGGTGCGCACTTCGGGGCCGGGGTCGATGCCGAGTTCGTGGGAGAGCCGTTCCCGCAGCGCGTGGTAGCGGGCTTGGGCCTCCGCGCGGTTGCCCGCCCGGTATCCGGCGAGCATCAGCAGGTAGGTGAGCCGTTCCCGCAGCGGGTGCTGGTCGACCAGGGTGGCCAGTTCGACGACCAGCCGGTGGTGCTTGCCCAGTTCCAGCTCGGCGGCGATGCGCTCCTCCAGGGCGAGCAGCCGCAGTTCGTCGAGGTTGGGCCCGACCATCTGGTGCAGCCGTTCGGCGACGATGCCGGAGAGCACGGGTCCGCGCCACAGCTGGAGCGCTTCGGTGAGCAGCGCCGCCCTGGCTGCGGGGTCCTTGCCGTGCGCCTCGTTGATCAACGTGCGGGCGCGGTGCGCGTCGACGCGCTCGGGGTCGATGCGCAGCAGGTAGCCGGGTGAGCGGGTGAGGATCTCGGGGCGTCCGGGCGCGTCGGCGTCGCCGTGGCCGTGCAGCAGCCGCCGGATGCGGGAGATGTAGCCGTGCACGATGGTGCGGGCGGTCGCGGGCGGTTCGTCTCCCCAGAGGGTGTCGATGAGCCGGTCGATGGAGACGAGCTGGTTCGGTTCCATCAGCAGGCAGGCGAACGCGCCGCGCACGGAGGCGGAGCCGAGCGGCAGCGGCGACCCGTCGTAGCGGACTTCGAGCGGGCCGAGCACTCGGAAGGTGAATCCGGCGGTGGCCGGACCGGCGCCCTCGCGGTCGGCGCCCCTTCGATCGGGCGTTGCGCCCTGCCCCTGCATGCCCCTCGACACCTGCCGTTCGCTGCGTGTTCGATCCTCGTCAGTTTCGGTCACTCGGACTCGTGGAGTCCACTCCCGGCGAAGCGGACACACGGTAGCGATCTTCGACCGGCGCCCACCGGTACCATCCGAGGCGTCACCCGATCGGCCGAACGTGATGGCACGGCCGCCGAGCATCCGGCAGACGTGCCGCTCACCCGACCGGGGCGTGCCACGGCGTTCGGAAAGTTGATCATTCACCGATCCGGCGCCGGATGCCAGGGTGCCGGGCCGCACGCGGCGACGATGTCCGCGGTTGCCGGATCGCCGCCGCGCCCGCCATACCGCCCAGTAGAGTCGGGCACTGATCGACCGCCGCCGGAGCAGTGCCCAGAAGGAGATCACCGCGTGCCCACACCGTCCACAGTGGTCGATCGGGCCGTGGGCTGCCTGCTCGGCGGGGCTCTCGGCGATGCGCTCGGAGCACCGGTCGAGTTCCAGCAGCTGGACGGGATCCGCGCCGAGCACGGCGAGCAGGGCATCACCGAGCCGCCCCCGCAGGCGCTGCTGGGCGACGCCACCCAGATGACGCTGTTCACCGGCGAGGGCTATCTCAGCGCGTGGACCCAGGGCAACAACGGCGGCCAGTGGCGACCCGTCGAAACGGTCACCGCCGCCTACCGCCGCTGGCTGATCACCCAGCAGGAGTCCAAGCCGCCGCCGGGTGCGACCGGACTGCTCGCCGAAGGCGAGCTGTACGCGAGCCGCGCGCCCGGGCTCACCAGCCTGCGCGCGCTGGGCGAGCCGGAGCTCGGCAGCCCGGACCGCCCGCGCAACAGCTCCAAGGGCTGCGGCGGCGTGGACCGCAGCACGCCGGTCGGTTTCGCCCCCAGCGCGACCATCGCCTACGGGCTCGGCTGCCGGCTCGCCGCGCTCACCCACGGCGGCGCCGGTGGCTGGGCGTCGGCGGGCACGCTGTCGCTGATCGTGCACCTGATCGCCGTGCAGGGCAGGCGGTTGCCGGACGCGGTGGACCAGGCGACCGGGCGCGTGCTGCGCGACGACGGGGAGACCGCGGGCCTGCTCGCGGAGGCCTCCACGCTGTCCCGGCTGGGCGCCTCCGTCTCGCACGTGGAACGGCTCGGGCAGGGCTGGATCGGCCCGGAGGCGCTGGCCATCGGCGTGTACTGCGCGCTGGCGCTGCCCCGGCCGGAGCAGTTCCCGGCGGCGCTGCGCCTGGCGGCGAACCACTCCGGGCACAGCGACAGCACGGCCGCGATCACAGGCGCCATCCTCGGCGCCCGGCACGGCACCGCCGCGCTCCCCCGCCAGTGGCTGTCCCGGCTGGAGCTGGCCGACGTGATCGAACGCATCGGCCACGACATCGGAGCCTCCTGCTCGGGCGAGAAGTTCAACGAACGCCGCTACCTCGGCCTCGACCCGGCACTTCCGTCCCCGGATCACCAGCCCACTTGATCAGCGGGCACCGCGATCCGAGGGGCGATCAAGGCTTCGACGCGAGACCGGCCAGCATCCTGGAGCGCTCCGGATCGCCGGTGAACTCCTCCTGGCCGTCCGGACGCCACTGCGGGGCGTAGACCAGGCCCGGCTCCAGCATCTCGAAGTCCCCGAAGAACGCCTGGATCTCCGCGTGGGAGCGGAGCTGCCCCGGGTGGGTGGACTGCTCGTAGGCCTCCACCAGCCGCCGGTTCTCCTCCTGCTCCTGCTCGGTCGCGTCGGAGGTCGTCCAGTGCGACACGGCCAGCAGCGAACCGCTGGGCAGCCGCTCCCGCAGCGTGTCGAGCGCGCCGTGCGGGCCGACGGCGTCCTTGGAGAAGTGCAGCATCGACAGCATCAGCATGCAGATGGGTTCGTCGAGCCGGAGCACTCCGGTGTCGGCCAGCAGCGCCCACATCCCCCCAGGGTCGGCGATCGGATCGGCGCGCAGCGCGCGGTGCCGTCGCGGATCGCCCTCCCGGTCGAGGATGAGCCCGCCCAGCGACTGCACCACCGGGTCGTTGTCCACGTAGACGACGCGCGTGTCCCCCGGGTCGCGGGCCTCGGGCGCGGAGCTCCAGTGCAGCTCGGCGACCTCGTGCACGTTGCCGACGGTCGGCAGGCCGGACCCGAGGTCCAGGAACTGCCGGATTCCGGAGTCCAGGGCGTAGCGCACGACCCGGTTGAGGAAGCGGCGGTTCGCCCGGCAGTAGGCCTTCATGCCGGGAACGATCTCCACCACGCGCTGCCCGAACGCGCGGTCGATCTCCCAGTTGTGCGCCCCGCCGAGGTACCAGTCGTAGACCCGCGCCGCGCTGGGCGTGGTGACGCTGTCGCGCATGTCGGCGGGCATCGCCTCGACCGGGTGGTGCAGTGTGCTCATCCGCTCTCCTGGACCGCCCTATCAGCGGTGCCGCCGTGGAACACCGTCCACGATCACTCATCGGGATCAGTATTCCAACCCTTTCGGGGGCTCAAGCAATGTGTTCAGGATGAGCATGACCCCGGAGAGGGGTCGGACGCGAACCGGCCCGGCCGCGTGTCGCGGGCCGGGCCGGGACGTGCCGCGTCAGCGCACGACGGCGGTGGTGTCCCGCGCGGCGACGAAGCCCGGACGCGGCCGGTCCGCCGCGAACGGCGCCACCGGCGCGTTGCGCACGCTGTTGAACACGATGAAGATGTTCGACCGCGGGAACGGCGTGATGTTGTTGCCGGACCCGTGCATCGTGTTCGAGTCGAACCACAAGGCGGAACCCGCGTACCCGGTGAACTGCTCGATTCCGTGCTCGTAGCCGAGCCGCGTGATGTCGTCCTCGCCCGGCACCCCCACCTTCTGCTCCTTCAGCGAAGATTTGTAGTTCTCCCCCGGAGTGCGGCCCACGCACGAGACGTAGGTGCGGTGCGCGCCCGGCATGACCATCAATCCGCCGTTGAACGGATAATTGTCGGTGAGCGCCACCGACAAGCTCACAGCACGCGGCGCCGGAAGGCCGTCTTCGGCGTGCCAGGTCTCGAAATCGGAATGCCAGTAGAACCCGCTGCCCTTGAATCCCGGCATGTAGTTGATCCGGCTCTGGTGCACGTAGACCTCGGATCCCAGGATCTGCCGCGCCCGATCCAGCACTCGCGGATCGCGCACCAGATCGGCGATCAGCTCGCTGGTGCGGTGCACCTCGAACAAGGACCTGACCTGACCGGAGTCCTTCTCCACGACGGTGCGCTCGTCGGCCCTGACCTCGGGATCCTTGGTGAGCCGATCGAGTTCCTGCCAGTACTTCTGCACCTCCGCCGGGGACAGCAGTCCCGGCACGGTGTGGAATCCCTTGGCCTCGTGCGTGGCCAGGTCGGTCCGCGTCGCCGGACCGGCGCGCACGCCGGACCACACGACGGGATCGGTGCGCTCGATGAATGCGGACTCGGTGCCGCGCCGAGTCGGATAACGATCCTGAGTCGTCACATCCGCGACGGTCATCAGTTGCGCCTCCTTCGCGAATTACCGCCGGAGCGCCCGATTCCACGTCGGAATCGGGCGCCATTTCTCGGTTCCTCGGTCGGTGGCCGTTCCCCTCTTCAGGGATACGTGTCGCACACCGCGGCAGGCAACCAGACAGTTCTGGGCTACCCGACCGCCGCGGTCATTACTCATGCGCTCCGGCGAGGTTCCGCGAGGAGGGCATGAAAAACCGCCCACGGGCCGCGGGCAGCGGCTCGTGGGCGGTGCGGCGGGAACGCCAGGTCGATACCTGGTCAGTCCTCCACGATCAGCGGGTACACGCCGTTCTCGTCGTGCACCTCGCGGCCGGTCACCGGCGGGTTGAACACGCAGACCGTGCGGATGTCGGTCTTGGGGCGGACCTGGTGCTTGTCGTGGTCGTTGAGCATGTACAACGTGCCCGGCTTGAGCTGGTGGATCTCACCGGTGGACTTGTTCTCGAGCTCGCCCTCGCCCTCGTAGACGAAGACCGCCTCGATGTGGTTGGCGTACCAGAAGTCGTTCACGGTTCCGGCGTAGAGGGTGGTCTCGTGCACCGAGAAGCCGACCTTCTCCCGTGCCAGCACGATGCGCTTGCTGCGCCAGTTCTCGGTCTGGATGTCGTCGTCGGTGTTCTCGACCTCTTCGAGGCTGCGGACGAACACAATGCCCTCCTTCGTGGTGCCGGTGGTGCCGTACGAGACGGCCGGCCCGGAAGTGCGGGACCGGCCGTCGCGTGCGTTGTTGGATCAGGCAAGCACAGCTTGCACCGAATCGACGATGATCTGAAGCCCCTGTTCGAGCTCTTCATCCGACACGGTCAGCGGCGGCATGATCTTGATCACTTCGCTCTGCGGGCCGGAGGTCTCCAAGATCAGCTTCCGGTCGAACGCCGCCTTGGAGATCTTGCCCGCCGTCTCCGGGTCCTCGAATCCGAGGCCGCGGGCGAGGCCGCGGCCCTTCGCCTGGGCGCCCTCGTACTTGTCGGCGATCTCGCCGATGACCTGGCCGACGCGCTCGCCCTTGGCGATGGTGCTCTTCTGCAGCGCGTCGTCGCTCCAGTACAGCTTCAGCGCCTCGGACGCGGTCACGAACGCGGGGTTGTTGCCGCGGAACGTGCCGTTGTGCTCGCCGGGCTCCCACACGTCGTGCTCGGACTTGATCAACGTCAGGGCCAGCGGCATGCCGTAGCCACCGATGGACTTGGACAGGCAGACGATGTCCGGGGTGATGCCGGCCTCTTCGAAGCTGAAGAACGGGCCGGTGCGCCCGCAGCCCATCTGCACGTCGTCGACGATGAGCAGCATGCCGTGCTTGTCGCACAGCTCGCGCAGGCCGCGCAGCCACTCCGGGCGGGACGAGTTGATGCCGCCCTCGCCCTGCAAGGTCTCCACGATCACCGCTGCGGGCTCGTTCAGACCGGATCCGCTGTCCTCGAGCAGCCGCTCGAAGTACAGGAAGTCCGGGTACTGCCCGTCGAAGTAGTTGTCGTAGGGCATCGGCGTGGAGTGCACCAGCGGGATGCCCGCGCCGCCGCGCTTCATCGAGTTGCCCGTCACCGACAGCGACCCGAGGGTCATGCCGTGGAACGCGTTGGTGAAGCTGATGATCGACTCACGGCCGGTGATCTTGCGGACCAGCTTGAGCGCGGACTCCACGGAGTTGGTGCCCGTCGGCCCGGGGAACTGGACCTTGTAGTCCAGCCCGCGCGGTTTGAGCAGCTTCTCGTCGATGGTCTCCAGGAACTCCCGCTTGGCCGCGGTCGCCTGGTCGAGCCCGTGCGTGACGCCGTCGCGCTCGATGTACTCGATCAGCTTGCGCTTGAGCAGCGGGTTGTTGTGGCCGTAGTTCAGCGCGCCGGCGCCGGCGAAGAAGTCCAGGTAGGGCGTGCCGTCCTCGCCGTAGAGCCAGCTGCCACCCGCCTTGTCGAACGTCGTCGGCCAGGTGCGGCTGTAACTGCGGACCTCGGATTCGAGGCTTGCGAAGATATCGTTCACGATCCTCCGTTCGCGGCGGCCGAAGCGGCCACCGGCTGCAAATCGGTCATGGTCCCCGCCGGGGAGACCTGCCGGTCGGAACTCGATTCGTCTGTGCGGCGCGGTCGGCGGATGACCCCGCCCCCGCACGTTCCCCGCCACCGGCTCCCACCGAGAGCCGCGCGGGACGTGCTCGCGCTAGTCCGCCGGGCGTGGCGCCGCAGCGGCCTCACCTGCCACGACACCGGGAGCCGCGAACGGGCCGATCCGGTAGAGGTCCTCGCCCAGGTGCGCGTCCGGGAACAGTTCGGCGCCGAACAGCTCGCTGCGGGCGAGCTCGGTACCGCGGTCCCTGGCCAGCGCCGAGAACAGCTTGATCGAGGCGGTGTTGTCAGCGGTGATGGTCGTCTCCAGGTAGCGGACACCGTCCGGCACCAGCCGGTCGAGCAGGTGCCCGAGCAGCTTGCCCGCCACACCGCGGCCACGCTGCGAGGCGTCCACGGCGACCTGCCAGATCATCAGCACGTCCGGGGCGTCCGGGCGCAGGTAGCCGGTGACGAAACCGACCACGTCGCCGTCCTCCCGCGCCACCGCACTGGTGTGCGCGAAGTCCCGGCACCACAACAGGTACGCGTAGGACGAGTTCACATCGAGCACTCGCGAATCACGGGTGATCCGATAGAGCGCGGGGCCGTCCGCGACGACCGGAATGCCGATCTCGCCGGAAGCGGAAGAACCGCTCCCCGCATTCCGTCCGCCATTCGGTCCGTCGCCGTTATGGCTGGGTTTGTCGCCGGTCATGCTTTGCCAACTTAACAGAACATCGGTAACGCGTCAGGCACTCGGCCGTTTCCTGGCGTCACTACCAGGCGATACTCGATTTTACACGTGATGAGCACGACAGGATTGTTGCGCGTCGCATCAGCGCAATGATAACGATCTAAGGCGCATAGTGATCGAATTTGCGCACTGCGGGCGTGACCAGCTAAAACGCCCGCCGCAGCAGCACGTCCGGACTCGGATTCGATTGCCCGGCCGCATTTTTCACGGTCCGCTCCGGAAATTGCGATCTTCATCCGGCGAGCGACCACCCGGGGTGCACGGTCTCTCACTTTCCGCCACCGGAACGCACACGTCCGGGGCCGCCGTGGCGGCCCCGGACGCGGGGTACTGCTGGAGAGCCTTCGGCGAATCAGACGCCGGCGACTTCCTTGATCCAGTCGCGGTACTCGGTGACGTTCGTGTACGCCGTCGAGGTCGCGCGGTCGCTCGTGGAGGCCACGCCGACCTGGGTGCCGTTGGAGAACATCGGGCCGCCCGAGTCACCGCCGGCGGTGATGCCGTTGACGCGGTCGGCGCAGACCGCGGTGCCGCCGCGGTAGTCGGTGCAGGCGATGTCGGTGACCTTGACATCGGCCACCTTCAGGTTCTCGGCCTGGCACTGGGCCTCGGGCTGGTCGGTGCAGGTCGCGCCCCAGCCGTAGACCTGGACGGTGTCGCCGTTGTTGACGTCACCGGTCGAGCCGAGCGGCGAGAACTCGACGTTCATCGGGGTGGCCACGTTGACCAGCGCGAGGTCGACGCTGTCGTGCACGTGCACGCCGCCGGCCTTGGCCTTGACCTCCTGGCCCTCGTGCTGGTTCAGGCTGCCGACCTTGAAGCTGATCGCGTCGCCCGCGCCTTCCACGCAGTGCTGCGCGGTGAGCACCCAGTCCGCGGAGATGGCGGTGGCGGTGCAGGCCTCCTGGCCGTTGTTGAGCAGGCGAACGGCCCAAGGAGCGTCAGTGGCCTCCTCGCCGTCGATGATCATCGGCTGCATGTCGACGGGGGCGGGCGCCGCAGGGGCGGCGGCCTGGGCGGGAACGGCGAAGGCGGCGGCGGCCAGGGCCAGGCCCGCCGCTCCGGTCAGCACTCGTGCCAGGGACACGCTGATCTCCTCTGGGTAGCAGCGGCAACGCTGTGGGGACGGTCAAGTGGTCCCATGACCTCACCCGAACGGGTAATGGGTCAACCAATTGGTCACTATTCGCCACCACTCCCCTGGTTTTAGACCTGATCGAGATGCGCCGTTCGATTGACCACAGCAACCTTCGAAGGCCCACTATGGGCCTCGGCCGCACCCCGCCGTCAAGGGTCCGGCGGCCGTACTCCACGGACTTCGGGGGCATTCATGGAGATCACGTCGTACCCGCCCGGCACGCCCTGCTGGGTCGACCTCAGCACCGCCGACCCCGATTCGACCTCGGATTTCTACGCCGAGCTGTTCGGCTGGACGGTGCACGACTCCGGCCCGGACGCGGGCGGCTACCTGATCTGCCAGCGGGGCGGCAAGCCGATCGCGGGCATCGGCCCGCAGGACGAGCGCCAGCAGGGCCCGACGTTCTGGACCACCTACGTGGCCACGACCGACGCCGACGCCTCCGCCGAGGCCGTCCGAACCGCGGGCGGCCAAGTGCACCTGAACCCGATGGACGTGTTCGACGCGGGCCGGATGGCGCTGTGCTCGGACCCCACCGGCGCCGCCGTCGCGCTGTGGCAGCCGAACCAGCACCCCGGTTCGACCGTCGTCAACGAGCCCGGCACCCCCTGCTGGCACGAGCTGGCCACCCGCGAACCCGACCGCGCCACCGAGTTCTACCGCGCGGTGTTCGGCTGGGAAGCGGCGTCGCAGGTCACCGGCGACACCGAGTACCGGCTGCTGCGGCTGGGCGGCCACGAGATCGGCGGGATGATCCGAATCGACGAGAGCTGGCCAGCCGAGGTGCCCGCGCACTGGCTCGTGTACTTCGCGGTCCCGGACACCGACCGCGCCCTCGCCGACGTCACCCGCCTCGGCGGCGCCACCGTGGTCGGCCCGGTCGACATCGAGCCCGGCCGCTTCGCCGTGGTCCACGACCCGGCAGGCAGCATCTTCGGAGTCATCCACCTCAACCCCGCCGGGTGAGCTCCCCCGCGATCGTGCGGTGAACCGCGCCGTCAACCGCGACCGGGCAGCGGCTCCGACTGCGACAGGGCGCGCAGCCAGGCGGCGGCGCGGCACTCCCACCGCACGATCGCCCACTGCTCGGACAGGCGCAGCCAGGCGAAGCAGATCGACGGCACCCCCAGCAGGACGACCACGACCACCATCATCGAGTCCACGTTCCCTCCCCACTTCACGCACCGCGTCGGCGGTGTCGAACCGAAACGACACGACCGAACCTATTCCGGTTCCGGGCGGCATTACCACGGCCGGCGAACCACTCGCCAGGAATCCGCCAGATCGGCTTTTTTCCCGCCAGCTGTTCGTCACCCGCAGGATTCCCGCCACCCTGGCGGGAATGTGGCGAAAAGCCAGGTCGCTCCCGCGCATTCCCGCCCTTCGGCGCGGTTCGTTGACGAGATCACTCCCGACCCTTAGTCTCCGCGCGAAACTGAGGGGAACAATGGGGAACGACGACAGAACCCGCAAGAATGCGGGAAACGCGCTGGCGTCGCTGCACAAGGGGCTCGGGGTGCGGCGCGCGGACCTGCACACCCGTTTGGGGCCCGAGCTGCGCGGCATCCTGCGGATCACCGGTACGGACGCGACGGGCGTGCGGGAGCAGCTGACGCGGTGGCTGGAGGAGTGGCTGGCGCAGCTCGCCGACTCCGACCTGGCCCGCATCGCCGCGGTGTCCTACAACATCCCGCCCAGCAAGGGGCTCAACGGGCTCAACTACGGCCACCGCGTCGAGGCGCTGGCCGCCGAGTTCGGCAGGGGGTTCTCCAAGCGCAGCATCGAGCGGCGGATGCCCGAGATCGTCCAACACCTCCAAGGATGCCTTGACCAGCAATACCGTTCGCCGAAGGCGCCCAAGGAGGTGGCGATGCGGCAGCACGAACCCCTGTCGGGGGACGCTGCGGCACCGCAGCCCGAGCCGGAACGCGGAGGGGTGCACGATGCGCTGCGGGCGCTGCACGATCCGCGTTCGGCCGTTCGCCGCGTGATCGACTGCTTCCTCGCGGACGACGTCCACGTGCCGTGCTCGCCCGCGGGCGGGCTGGTCGCGATCAGGGCGGCGGGCCGCAGCACCTGGGTGTGCGCGTTCACCCGAGCGCACCTGCTGGAGGACTACCGGCGGGCTTCGTCGGCACCGTGGGCCACCGGCTCCCACCGGCTGCTCGGAGCGGACCTGGTGCGCACCGCGACCCGGACCTCGGACCCGATGGGAATTCTGCTGAACCCGCGCGCCGGAGAACCGATGGCGCTCACCGAGACGGTGAGCATTCCACCGGCACTGACCGCCGAGATCCGCGAAACGTTGCGGTCCACCTAGGCCCCTGCATCAGGTCCGGATGAATCAACGGATAGATTCCCGCTACCCTCCGTTCCATGGCCGAGTTGGACGATTCCGCGGCGCACCTTTTCGCCTCTCCGGAAGAACTGCACCGGAGCGCGAACACCGCGCAGCACATCATTGACGACTTCCGAGAACAGACAGTTCGCAAATTTCAGCTCAACCCGGAACAGGCGGGGAACGACGAATTGACCCGGGCACTCCAGACCTTCCAGGAGGACTCCTCCCGAGCCGGCGCCGAACTCGCCGGTGAGGCGGCCGAGCTCACCGACCGGCTGCGCGCCACCGCGGACGACTACGCGCGGATCGACGCCGACCTGGAGCGGGCGCTGATCACCGCGCTCGACCTCGGCTAGCTCCGGAGCGAACGCGGATGATCCAGCCACCCGACGATGAGCCGCCGCTGCCCGGCAACACCCAGGGCATCGTCACCGAATGCGATCGGCTGCGGAAACTGGCCGACAGCCTCGACCAGACCGGGCGCGCGCTGCGCGACGTGCGGGTCGAGTCGTGGTCGGGCCGAGCCCGAGATCGTTTCGACGCGGCCCAGTACGAGCTGAGCAAGCAGTGGCGGCAGTCCGCCGATGCGCACTACGCCGCCGCCGACGCGCTCGGCGAATACCAGGTGCTGCTGGAGAACCTCCAGCAGCACGCGCGATCCGAGGCCGCCGACGCCGCCGGCGACCCGGTGCGGCAGGCCGCCGCGGCGGAGCTGATCCGCCGCTGGCGGATCCAGCAGGACGAAGCCGGGCGCCGGGCGGCGCGCGCGATCTCGCGGGCCGGCGAAGACCTGGCCGCGCTGCCGCCGGTGCTGCCGCGGGAGGCCGCTCCCGCGCCGCCGCGCGGGGCCCTTCCCGCTCCGAGGCCCGAAGCCGCGCCGGAACCCGAGCCCCCGCGAGAACCCGAGCCCGCGCCGGAACCCGAACCTCCGCAGGAGCCCGAACCCGCCCACCGGCCCGAGCAGGCGGAGCCGCCCGTCGCCGAGCCACCGCTGGTGCTGGAGTCATTGCACCCGGAGATGACGTTGCACGACCTGAACGCCTACCAACGCGAACTGCTCCGGCTCAACCAAGACGTCCGCGCGGCGTGGGCCGCCCCGGACCGCCAGTTCGTCATCCCGATCCCGTGACTTCGCGAGCCGCGTTCTAGCCGCTCAACAGGGCTCGTCACGGGACGTGCTCACGGGCCGTCGCCCGGTCGGGGAGTACAGAATCGACTCCCGATCACCGATCATCAGTAGGCGAAACGACCCGTGCCCCCGGTCGCACGACCGAACCCGGTGCTCACGCCGCAGGTGCGTTCGCCGTGGGGCGCCGCCGGGAAACCCACCGACACCGGCCGCCCTCGCGCCGGACATCTCCGATCCCGACCACCTGCCGATACCGGTCGAGTCCAGCACCATCCGAACTCAGCGCCCCTGGAACGGAGCCGCTGAGGGGACTCGAACCCCTGACCGTCCGCTTACAAGGCGGGTGCTCTACCAACTGAGCTACAGCGGCGCGCACGGCCACGCCGTGCGCGCACATCGTAGTCGGCGCCGGGCTGCGGCGGGCAGGCGGCCGTGCCGGTGCGGCCCCTCGCCCGCGGGCGCGCGGGGCGGGTGTCAGGCTCGTGACGGACGACACCAACAGGACGTGCAACGGCTGAGGCGTGCGGGCCGATGGCCGAGGGGACGATCAACACGATCGCCGCGAGGTGGCGAGCAGGAAGGTAGGTCTGCGGTGGGAATCACGCAGCGCGCCCGAGGTGTGCTGCGGCGGCGCGAGCCGACCGAGACGGTCGGGACGCGCAACGCCGTTTACGGGCCGGCACTGCCCGAGGAATCAACGGTCCACCTGGTGATGGACCTGGGGCTGCGCATCGGCGAAGTCCAGATGGCCAGCGGCGCGGGCGCTTCCGACGTGACCGCGACGATCATCGGTGTGGTCAGCGCGTACGGCCTGCCGCACTGCGAGGTCGACGTGATCTACACGTCGATCACCGTCTCCTGCTACCGGGGCACCGAAGAGGTGCCGATCACCTCGCTGCGCGTGGTGCGAAACCGGTCCATCGACTACACGCGGCTGTCCGACGTGGAGGACCTGGTCCGCGAGATCACCGCCGGTTCGATCTCCGCGTCCGAGGCCTACGCCGAACTGGACAAGATCACCTCCGCGCCGCACCCGTTCCCGCGCTGGGTGGCGACCCTGGCGTGGGCGGGCATGGCGGCCTCGCTGTCGGTGCTGCTCGGTGGCGGCGACCCGTGGCTGGCGCTGGTGGCCGCGGTGGCGACGGCGCTGGTCGACCGGATCGGCCGGATGCTGAACAAACGGGCGCTGCCGTTCTTCTTCCAGCAGGCGGTGGGCGGCGTCATCGCCACGAGCATCGCGCTGGCCTGCTCCGAGCTCCAACTGCTGACCAGCCCGGCGCTGGCGGTGGCGGCGAGCATCATCGTGCTGCTGTCCGGGATGACCGTCGTCGGTTCGATGCAGGACGCGATCACGGGGTACAACGTGACCGCGGCCGGCCGCATCGCGGAGCTCGCGCTGATGTCGGCGGGATTGATCGCCGGAGTGGTGCTGGCGCTCTACACCGGCGTGGAGATCTTCGGCGCGGTCAACGAGGGCAGCGACCTGCGGGAGGTCGGCGCCGCGCAGATCGACTCGTCGCAGCCGCTGATGATCCCGGTCCAGGTGCTGGCGGGCGCGTCGACCTCGGCGTGCTTCGCGCTGGCCAGCTACGCGCCGCCCCGCCCGCTGATCATCGCCGGGCTCGGCGGCGCCGTCGCGGCGGGCGTGTCCGGAATCCTCATCAGCGACCTGGTGGGGGTGCACCCGGTGCTGGCGGGCGCGATCGCCACGACCGTCGTCGGCTTCGCCGGTGGCATCGTCACCCGGCACTTCGGGATTCCGACACTGGTGATCGCGGTGTCCGGCGTGGCTCCGCTGCTGCCCGGTCTGGCCACCTACCGGGGCCTGTACGAGATCGCGGTGGCAGGCAACCCGGCGGGCATGTCCACCCTGATGGTGGCCGCGGCGACCGGCCTCGCCCTGGGCGCGGGCGTGGTGCTGGGCGAATACCTCGCCCAACCCGTCCGGACCCGCCTCGGCAGGCTCGAACGCCGCATCGCGGGCCCCCGCCTGTCCGGTCCGCTGCGCCCTACCCGCCGTCGGCTGGAGTGAGCGCAGCGGTCCCTCCACCGCCACCGCGCGGCGAACGCCGGATCGGCGCTGCGCGCCGAGATCGACCTGTGCTCGCGCTCGTCGCGGGTCTGGGCGACGCGATCCTGCTCGGCCACCACACCCCCGGCTCCGCGACGGCCCTGTCGAGCTGCACCCGTCCCGGCTGAGCGCGCGGGAGCCGCCGAAGCACGAGCAGAACCAGCCGTGACGCCCAGGAGAAGTGAGCAAGGACTCGGGGGGCGTTGGCCCACACGAACGACGCGGGCGATGACTAGATTGACTAGCCTCGCCTGCGGGTAGTGAGTGATCCGGGACGGACCCGCGACAGAGGGTCCAGCCGCTGGAGAGCACCAAGCCGTCGGCGCAGCCCATCCCGCCCGAGACAGCAGAGTCTCCCGAGGAGGCAACACCGGTGACCAGGGGCAGCACCCGTGCGGATTTCGTCGTCGTGGCCAATCGGCTCCCGGTAGATCTGGAGAAGCTGCCGGACGGCACCGAACGCTGGAAGCACAGCCCTGGGGGCCTGGTGACGGCGCTGGAGCCGTTCCTGCGCGCCCGGCACGGCGCGTGGGTCGGCTGGCCCGGAGTCGCCGACGTCGACGTGGAACCGTTCACCGACGAGGACATGCACCTGCATCCGGTGCGGCTGTCGGCGGACGAATTCCAGGACTACTACGAGGGATTCTCGAACGCGACGCTGTGGCCGCTGTACCACGATGTGGTGGTTCCGCCGGTGTTCGACCGGTCGTGGTGGGAGGCGTTCCGCCGGGTGAACCGGCGCTTCGCGGAAGCGGCGGCGGAAGTCAGCGCCGAGGGCGCGACGGTGTGGGTGCAGGACTACCAGTTGCAGCTGGTGCCCGCGATGCTGCGCGAACTGCGCCCCGACCTGCGCATCGGCTTCTTCCTGCACATCCCGTTCCCGCCGGTGGAGCTGTTCATGCAGCTGCCGTGGCGCACCGAGATCGTGCGCGGGCTGCTCGGCGCGGACCTCGTCGGGTTCCACCGTCCGGGTGGCGCGCAGAACTTCCTGTGGTTGGCGCGGCGGCTCGCGGGGTTCGAGCCGAGCCGCGGCCAGGTGGGGGTGCGGTCCCGGCCGGGCGTGGTGCAGGTCGGGGATCGCGCGGTGCGCGTCGGGGCGTTCCCCATCTCCATCGCCTCCTCGGAGCTGGACCAGATGGCGCGCAGCAAGGAGATCCAGCAGCGCGCCAAGGAGATCCGCGCTGAGCTGGGCAATCCGCGCCGGATCATGCTCGGCGTGGACCGGCTCGACTACACCAAGGGCATCGACGTGCGGCTGCACGCGATGCACGAGCTCCTCGCCGACGGGCAGATCCGGGCCGAGGACGTGGCGATGATCCAGATCGCGACGCCCAGCCGGGAACGGGTCGAGCACTACAAGCAGATGCGGGAAGGCATCGAACGCGAAGTCGGCCGGATCAACGGGGAATTCGGCCGGGTGGGTCACCCAGCAGTGCACTACTTGCACACTTCGGTGGACAAGAAGGACTTGGTGGCGTTCTACTGCGCCGCCGATGTCATGGTCGTGACGCCGGTGCGCGACGGGATGAACCTGGTGTGCAAGGAATACGTGGCCTGTCGCCACGATCTGGGCGGCACCCTCGTGCTCAGCGAGTTCGCCGGGGCCGCCGCGGAACTCACCAGCGCGTTCCTCGTCAACCCGCACAACCTGGACGGGGTCAAGGACGCCTTGCTCTCCGCCCTCGACATCGAGCAGGCCGAAGGCCGCCGTAGGATGCGAGCATTGCGTAGGCAGGTGCTCACGCACGACGTCGATCGCTGGGCGCGATCGTTTCTGGAAGCACTGGGGACACCCCCGACTGACTAGCGCGAACATCGCGTGATTCCCGATTTTGCGGGAACCGCACACAATGATCGATCACCGGCGACGAGCAGTGAACCCGACTCGCACGCTCGACGCCGAATCGGTCATGTAGACCCATCCGACCGCCCCAGAGGAGTATGGCGTTGACCGCCGAAGCTCTCCCCGCCGAGCTGCGCCGCACCATCGTCCAGCTCGCGCGCACCCCTCGACTGCTGGTCGCCTGCGACTACGACGGCACTCTCGCCCCGATCGTGGCCGACCCGAACGCGGCGAAGCCGTTGCCCGAATCGGTGCACGCCTTGCGTTCGCTGGCGTCCCTGCCCGCCACGACCACCGCGGTGATCTCGGGCCGGGCGCTGCGTGACCTCGCCACCCTGTCCCGGCTGCCGTCCGAGGTCCACCTCGTCGGCAGCCACGGCTCCGAGTTCGACGTGGGCTTCGTGCACGAGCTCGAACCGCAGGCCACGGAGCTTCGGACCGCGCTGCAACGCGGCCTGCAGGACATCGTCGCCGGCAACGACGGGGTGTCGCTGGAGGCCAAGCCGGCCAGCGTCGCGGTGCACGTGCGCCGGGCCGACACCGCCGTCGCCGAACGAGTGCTGGACGAGGTCCGCTCCGGGCCCGCCACCTGGGACGGCGTGCAGGTCACCGAGGGCAAAGCGGTGATCGAGCTGGCCGTGGTGCAGACCGACAAGGGCAACGCCCTCGACGCGCTGCGCCACCAGGTCGGCGCCACCGCCGCGATCTTCCTCGGCGACGACGTCACCGACGAGAAGGCCTTCGCCCGGCTGCACGGCCCGGACCTCGGCCTCAAGGTCGGCGACGGCGACACGCTGGCGCAGTTCCGCGTCGCCGACACCACCCAGGTCGCGACGGCGCTGGCGTTCCTCATGGAAGAGCGCCGCACCTGGCTCTACGGCGAGCAGGCGCCGCCGATCGAGCGGCTGACGATGCTGTCCAACGAGCGCACCGTCGCCCTGCTCACCCCCGACGCGCGGCTGACCTGGATGTGCCACCCGGGTCCGGACTCGGCGGCCGTGTTCGCCGACCTGCTCGGCGGCCCCGGCGCCGGGCACTTCTCGATCCGCCCGCACGGCGGCAACGGCGCCCCGCGCAGTCCGCTGCCGTTGGGCCAGCGCTACGTGCCGGGCACCATGACCGTCGAGACCCGCTGGTCGCGGCTGCTGGTCACCGACTACCTGGAGCACGGGGTGGACGGGCACCGCACCGACCTCATCCGGGTGATCACCGGCGGCACTACGGCGAGCATCGAGTTCGCCCCGCGCCCCGAGTTCGGCCAGGTGCCGGTGCGGCTCGTCCCGGAGTCCGGTGGCCTGCGGGTGATGGGCACCTCGGAGCCGATGGTGCTGCGTTGCCCCGAGGTCCAGTGGGAGATCACCTCCGACGGCATGCACGAGTCCGCGAGCGCCGTGGTGGAGGCCTCCGACGACGCCCCGATCGTGCTGGAGCTGCGCTGCGGCACGGAGGACTTGGCCGCGTCGGAGCAGACCGAGTCCCAGCGCCGCGGCGCCGCCGACGTGTACTGGTCGGAATGGCTGGAGACGCTGACGCTGCCCGCGCTGGAGCGCGATCTGGTGGGGCGGTCCGCGCTGACGCTGCGCGGGCTGTGCAACACCGACACCGGCGGCATCATGGCCGCCGCGACGACCTCGCTGCCCGAGGAGATCGGCGGCGTCCGCAACTGGGACTACCGCTACTGCTGGCTGCGGGACGGCTCGATGACCGCCCAGGCCCTGGTCACGCTGGGTTCCACCGACGAGGCCGAAGGCTTCCTGAACTGGCTGCACGGCGTGCTGGAGACGCTGCCCGGGCCGGAGCGGCTGCACCCGCTCTACTCCTTGCAGGGCACCAGCCTCGGGCCGGAAGCCGTGATCGACAGCCTGCCCGGGTACGCCGGTTCGCGTCCCGTGCGCGTCGGCAACCTCGCCGACCAGCAGGTCCAGCTCGACGTGTTCGGACCGGTCGTGGAGCTCGTCCTGCACCTGGCGGCGGCTCGCGGTTCGCTGCGGGACCGCGACTGGGAACTGGTGAAGGCGATGGCCGAGGCGGTGTCGCACCGCTGGTTCGAACCGGACCACGGCATCTGGGAAGAGCGCGACCAACCTCGCCACCACGTCTACTCGAAGGTGATGTGCTGGGTCACGCTGGACCGCGCGGTCAAGCTCGCGGAGCAGTACGGCCGGACGCCGGAGGCCGGCTGGACCGCGCTGCGGGACGAGATCTCGCAGGACGTCATCAAGAACGGCTGGCAGCCGGACGTGCAGGCGTTCACCACCGCCTACGAGGGTTCCGACCTGGACGCGGCCTCGCTGCACGTGGGCCTGTCCGGGCTGATCGACCCGTCGGACGACCGGTTCCGCGCCACGGTGACGGCGATCGAGTCGGAGCTGCGCAGCGGCTCCACGGTCTACCGGTACCGCCGGGACGACGGGCTTCCCGGCGACGAAGGCGGCTTCCACCTGTGCGCGGCGTGGCTGATCGAGGCGTACCTGCTGATCGGCCGCCGCACGGAGGCGGAGGAGCTGTTCCAGCAGATCGTCGACACGGCGGGCCCGACCGGTCTGCTCGCCGAGGAGTACGACCCGATCGCGGAGCGCTCGCTGGGCAACCACCCGCAGGCGTACTCCCACCTGGGCCTGATCCGCTGCGCCCAGCTGCTGTCCCAGTGACGCGCTGAGCCGCGTTTGCCACACGAACGGGCCGTTCACCCCACCGGGTGAACGGCCCGTCTCGCTGCGCACTCCTGCGATATCCCGAGGAGCCGAACGCCCCGCTCCCCCCGAGCGGGACCACCTTCGCAGCTCAGCACTTCTTCTCGACGGTGCGGCTGATCTTCACGTTCTCGCGAGAGTGCGCGAGCTGTCCGCAGCGGGGCGATTCGTCCGCAGCAGGCGTCCCGGGCCGGATGCGAACCCGGCGGGGCGAGGTGGCCCCGCGGTGCGCCGAGTGCCGAACTCCGGGCGGATTTCCGATCACGATTTGCGGCGAAACCGCCGTTCGGGTCGAACGTGGCGGTTACGCTCCGGCGCAAGTCAAGGCACCTGTGCGGGGAGCCGCACGGACATCTGGGGGATTCACGTGACCGGACTGACGATCGCGATCGCGATCGTGCTCGTCGGCGTCGTCGTCGCGGTGGCGAGCTGCGTGATGCTGTACCGACGCATGCGCGCCACGCCGCACGAGGCCGCGAGCCCGACCGACCCGTTCCACACCGGCGACCAGGATTCGCTGCGCGGCGACCCGCGCGCCCTGAAAGCGGGCGACATCGTGGAGATCCGCGGCCTGAGCTACACGGTCCGCGGCACCCTGCGGCTCTCCGAAGGCGGTTGGGGCTGGGCGGAGCACCTGCTCGACGACGCCAAGGGCACCCAGGTGTGGCTGGCGATCGAGGAGGACCCGGACCTGGAGCTCACGCTGTGGACCCCGGTCGACGACGCCGGTGAGCCCGGTGCGAAGCGCATCGAGTTCGGCGGTCGCAGCTACGAGCGCGAGGAGTCCGGCTCGGCGACGTTCCGCAGCGAGGCCACGACCGGCCTCTCCGAGCAGGGCACGGTCCGCTACCAGGACTACGAGGCTGGCGACGGCGCGCTGCTGGGCTTCGAGTCCTACGGCGACTCGGACTGGGAGGCCGCCACCGGCGAGGAGCTCAGCCGGTACGACGTGCGCATCTACCCCACCACGATCTGACGGGGGCGGCTCGATGAAACGCGGCTTCTGGTGGGTACTGGCGGGCATCGTCGTCGTCATCGCGTTGGCGATCGCGCTGATCGCGATCTTCGGCGGCGGCTCCGGTCCGCGCGGGTACGTGGCGGGCCACTACCATCGCGCCTCGTCGCTGGACATCCGCGGCGACAGCGACAACAAGGCGTACACCAGCCCGAAACCGGTGCCCGTGGTGGCTCGGGAGATCACCTCGCGCTGGCGACCGCAGTCGCAGCAGACCGACGCCAGCGGCGTCTACCTGCGCTACTCCGACGACGCGGTGATCATCCAGCCGCGCGCGGCGGGCTCGGTGATCCACGTGATGGACGTCGACCGCGCCTACCGGCACTACCACTCGCACGTCAGCCACGGCTGGGGCGGACTCGGCACGCGCGGCGAGACCTTCCGCGGCGGCGGTCCCGGAACCGGGAAATGACCGCTCCGCGCGACTGACCACCCGCCTCCGGGCACGGTGCCGGATCTCGAACCGAACCCGGCCGGAGGCGCTCCCCCACACCGGGTCGTGCCACCGACCCAACCGACGAGAAGGGCGAAACGACCTTGCTCCAGGAACTGCTCTCCGGACTGCTCGCGGCCGTCGCTTACGGCGTCATCGGCACGCTGATGATGACGCTCGGCTACCTGCTGGTGGACCTCGCCACGCCCGGCAAGCTGCGCGACCTGATCTGGGTGCGGCGCAACCCGAACGCCGCGTTGTTGCTGGTGTCCGGGCTGATCGGTGTGGGGGTCATCCTCACCACCGCCATCGCCGCGAGCGCCGACGACCTCGTCGTCGGCCTGGTCGGCACCGTCGTCTACGGCCTGCTCGGGCTGGTACTGATGAGCCTGTCCTTCCTGCTCATCGACGCCCTCACCCCCGGCAAGCTGGGCGACGAGCTGTCCTCGGAGACCCTGCACCCCGGCACCTGGGTCTCGGCCGCCGCGCACGTGGTCATCGCGGTGATCATGGCTGCCGCCATCTGGTGACACCACCGGGAACGGCCGGGCGCGAGCGCTTCGCTCCCGGCCGTCGCACCCGTCCGGCACCCGCCCCGACCTCCGACCCCGGCAAGAAAGCTGGTCGCCATGTCCACCAGCGCTGAGACCCCGCCCCGCGCCTCGGACGACGACACCACCGATCCGCCGGCGCGGCCCCGCGGCCGGGCGGCCCGCACCGCGGTGCTGGTGGCCGTGTTCCTGTGCGCGGCCTGCGGCTTGGTGTACGAGCTGGCGCTGGTCGCGCTCGGCAGCTACCTCATCGGCGACACCGTCGGGCAGGCCTCGATCGTGCTGTCGCTGATGGTGTTCGCGATGGGCGTGGGCGCGCTCGCCGCGAAACCGCTGCAGCGCTGGGCCGCCGCCGCGTTCGCCGCGGTGGAGGTGCTGCTCGCGCTGCTCGGCGGCCTCAGCGTGCTGGTGCTCTACGCCGCCTTCGCGTGGCTGAGCCTCTACACGCCGGCGCTGATCGTGACCGCCCTGGTACTGGGCGGGCTGATCGGCGCGGAGATCCCGCTGCTGATGGTGCTGCTGCAGCGCATCCGCAAGCAGGACGCGGGTTCGGCGGTGGCCGACCTGTTCGCGGCGGACTACGTGGGCGGCCTGCTCGGCGGCCTGGCGTTCCCGTTCGTGCTGCTGCCGCTGTTCGGGCAGCTGCAGGGCGCGCTGCTGGTGGGGATGCTGAACGCGGCGGCGGGGCTGGGCCTGGTGCTCACGGTGTTCCGCCGGGAGCTCTCGAAGCGCGCGACGCTGCTGCTGATCTCCGCGTCGGCGCTGGTGGGACTCGTGCTCGGCGGCGCTTACCTGCTCGCCGACGACTTCGAGGTGACCGCTCGGCAGGCGCTGTACAAGGACCCGGTGGTGCAGTCGCTGCGCACGCCGTACCAGGAGATCGTGCTGACCGAGTCGTTGCCGGTGGAGGGCGCCCCGGACACCCGGCTCTACCTCAACGGCGATCTGCAGTTCAGCTCCGTGGACGAGTACCGGTACCACGAGGCGCTGGTGCACCCGGTGCTCGACGGCCCGCGCTCGCACGTCCTCGTCCTCGGCGGCGGCGACGGCCTGGCGCTGCGGGAGGTGCTGCGCTACCCGGACGTGCGGGACGTGACGCTGGTGGAGATGGACCCGGCGATGCCGCAGCTGTCCCGGACGGATCCGCGGGTGTCCGCGCTGAACCGCGGCGCTTTCGAGGACCCGCGGGTGCACCTGGTCTCGGCGGACGCGTTCAGCTGGCTGCGCGACAACCGCACCCGGTTCGACGCGGTGGTCGTGGACATGCCGGACCCGGATTCGACGGCGACGGCGAAGCTGTACTCGACGGAGTTCTACGGCCTGGTGCGCCACGCGATGGCCGAGCACGCGCGGGTGACCGTGCAGGCCGGATCTCCGTACTTCGCACCGAAGGCGTTCTGGGCGATCGAGGCGACGATGCGCACGGCCGGGCTGGGCACCGCGCCGTACCAGGTGTCGGTGCCGAGCTTCGGCGAGTGGGGCTTCCACCTCGCCGCCGCGGGTTCCCCGCCGCCGCTGCGGCTGCCCGCCGACGCACCACCGCTGCGCTCGCTGGACGACCGCACGCTGGCCGCCGCCACCGCCTTCCCACCGGACCGCGGTCGGCTGCCCGGTTTGGAGCCGTCGACCCTGATGCACCCGACGATCCTGCGGTACGTCCAAGGCGAGTGGCGCAACTACTGACCGGAGCTCGCTCCGGGGCAGCCGGGTGGTGGAGCCGAGCGTCCGCTCACGGGCCGAACCAGCGTTCTTCCGCCGAGCGCGGCGGGGCGGCGGTGCTGCCGGTGATGAGCTGCGTTTCCAGCACGACGTCGCGCGGCCGACCGGGCTCGCTGGTGTCCAGCAGCAGACGGCCCGCCGCGCGGCCCTTCTCCAGCACCGGCTGGCGCACGGTCGTCAGGCCCATCCGGTCCGCGTCGTCGATGCCGTCGAAGCCGGTGACCGTGAGGTCTTCCGGCACCCGCAGCCCGCGGCGGCGGGCCTCGTCGAGAGCGCCCAGCGCCAGGATGTCCGAGGTGCAGATGATCGCCGTGATCTCCGGGTCGATCTCCAGCAGCTGGGCCGCAGCCGACGCGCCGGACTCCGTGGTGTGGTCGAACCGCTCCACCACCGGCACCTGCGACCAGTCGACCCCGGCCTCGCTGAACGCCGCGGCGAGCGCGGTCAGCCGGGAGCGCTGCACGTGGAAGCTCGCGTTCGCCTGGCGGTGCACGGAGGCGATGCCGTCGTTGCGCCCGCGCGCCAACCGCATGCAGGACACCCCGATCCGGCGGTGCCCGAGTCCGATCAGGTGGTCGGCGAGGACCTTCACCGCGCCCTCGTCGTCCGGGCCGACCCAGTCGAGCTGGTCGATGCGCGGCTGGTCGCAGATCACGACCGGCACGGGGCGCTCCAGCACGGCGGCCAGGTGCGGATCGTCGTCGGGCACCGAGTACACGACGAATCCGTCGACACCGGCGCGGTGCACCGAGGCGACGTCTTCGCGCTCCGGGCTCGCCGGGATGAGCAGCAGACCGTGCCCGGCGTCTTCGCAGGCCAGCGCGAGTCCTTCGAGGAAGCCTATGGCGCCCGGGTCGCGGAAGGCGTAGGAGAGGTTCTCGGTGAGCAGCAACCCGACCGCCCCGGCCTTCCGGGTGCGCAGCGAGCGCGCCACCGGGTCGGGGCCCGGATACCCGAGCCTGCGTGCGGTGTCGAGCACCCGCTTGCGCAGCTCCGGCGAGAGCTGATCAGGGCGGTTGTACGCGTTCGACACCGTGGTCCTGGAGACCCCGAGCTCCGCCGCGAGCGAAGCTAGCGTCGCAGGCCGTCGGGCATTCGTTGACCGAGCCATGGAGGAACCGTAACGGTTCAGTACCCGGGGGTGAAGCCGCCGAGATGCAGATCCCATTGCCGATCGGCAACGATCACCCTCCGCACCTGGATGATCACGCACTGAACTGGTTTCTGGAAACCAGTGACCTTAACGAGGTTAAGCGCTACGTTGTTGCTTAACCCGAGTCAGTGAAAGGTGCGTCGCATATGGCTGAGGTCGCTTACGTACAGGCATCCCGCCTCTATCCCGGCAACCCGCCGGTGCGAGCGGTCGACGCACTGGACCTCCAGGTCGACGACGGCGAGTTCCTCGTGCTCGTCGGGCCGTCCGGCTCCGGCAAGTCCACCGCGCTGCGGATGCTCGCGGGCCTGGAGGACGTCGACGAAGGCGCCATCACCATCGGCGGCGAGGACGTCACCAACACCCCGCCGAAGGGGCGCGACATCGCGATGGTCTTCCAGTCCTACGCGCTGTACCCGCACATGACGGTCGCCGACAACATGGGCTTCGCGCTGAAGCTGCGCAAAACCCCCAAGGACGAGATCCGGGCCAAGGTCACCGAGGCCGCCAAGATGCTCGACCTGGAGAAGTACCTGGACCGCAAGCCCAAGGCGCTCTCCGGCGGCCAGCGCCAGCGCGTCGCCATGGGCCGCGCCATCGTCCGCGAGCCCAGCGTGTTCCTGATGGACGAACCGCTGTCGAACCTGGACGCGAAGCTGCGCGTGGAGACCCGCGCGAACATCGCGGCGCTGCAGAAGCGGCTGTCCACCACCACGATCTACGTCACCCACGACCAGGTCGAGGCCATGACGATGGGCCACCGGGTCGCGGTGCTCAAGGACGGGCTGCTGCAGCAGGTCGCCAGCCCGCGCGAGCTGTACGAGAACCCGCGCAACGCGTTCGTGGCCGGCTTCATCGGCTCGCCCGCGATGAACCTGAAGACGGTGCCGCTGTCAGCAGGCGGGGCGGAGCTCGACGGGCAGACGATCCCGCTGACCCGCGCGGCGCTGTCCGCCGCGGACGGGCTCAAGGAGGTGACCTTCGGGGTGCGCCCCGAGGCGCTGAGCCTGGTCGCCGGCGAGGACGAGAAGAGCATGGCCATGGTCGTCGAGCTCGTCGAGGAGCTCGGCGCGGACGCCCTGGTGCACGGCAGCATCCAGGTCAACGGCTCGCCGGAGCGGTTCGTGGTGCGCACCGACGGCCGCACCCCGCCCGCGCTGGGCCAGCAGGTGAAGGTCGCGCTGCGCGACTCCAGCGAGGTGCACCTGTTCCGCCCCGACGACGGCACCCGCCTCACCGCCTGATCCCCTCCCGCACACCCGATGCCCCCGCCCCGGCGGGGGCATCGTGCGTTCCGGACCCCCGCGGCAGGGGTGAACGCCGGCCCCGCTGGACGAACGGTCCGTTCACCTCCGTTCCGCGCAGCCCATCGACCGCACCACGGTTCCGGATGAACGGACCGCCTGCCCGATCCCCTTGGGCGAACGGTCCGTTCACCCCGAACCGCCCGCCGGACACCCGCCACCGGTTCTCGGAGTGAACGGACCGCCTGTCCGATCTCGTTGGTCGAACGGGCCGTTCACTCCCACCCGATCCCGCCGGAGCGCGCTTGCCCGGCGGCGGCACGGCCTCGTTCCGGGTGAACGGACCGTTCGCCCGATACCCGTTGGCCGAACGGGCCGTTCGCCTCGTGGCGGCGGCGTGGACGTTCACTCGGACGGGGGCGACTCGGCCGGGCGGCTGGACCGGAGGAAGCCGCGGGCGATAATGCGAAGCGTTGTCATGTTCACACTCGTTGGCTCACCCGTTCGGTGGTTCGGCCCAGCTAGCCCGGCGTACGCTGCACATGACAACGGTTTCCGTTTGCGGTCGTCGCCGGTCCCCCGGCCCCGACGTCCCCACCTCATGGTGCGTCCCCGAGGAGTGCGTTCATGACCGTCTTCACCCGACGTGCCCGCCGCGGCGGCACGGCGTTGGCCGGCCTCGCCGCCGTCGCGCTGACCGTCAGCGCCTGCGGCGGCACGGACTCCGGCCAGGCCGCTGACGACGGCCAGCTGACGGTCGTGGCCACCACGAACGTCTGGGCCTCCGTCGCACGAGCCGTCGGCGGCCCGAACGTCGAGGTCGAGTCGATCATCGACGATCCGGCGGCGGACCCGCACTCCTACGAGAGCAGCCCGCAGGACGCGGCGAAGGTCGGCGACGCCGACCTGGTGCTGCTCAACGGCGGCGGCTACGACGAGTTCGCCGAGCAGATCCTCACCGGCACCGGCGCGGGCAAACCGACCGTCCAGGCCGTCGAGGGCGAGCACGAGCACGCGGAAGAACCCGCAGCGGGCCACGAGCACGAGCACGGGAGCGAACCCGCCGAAGCTCCCGGGCACTCCGACGAGCACGCCGGGCACGACCACTCGGTGAACGAGCACGTCTGGTACGACCTGCACGTCGTCCGCGAGACCGCCGACCGCGTCGCCGAGGAGCTCGGCAAGATCCAGCCCGAGCGGGCCCAGGAGTTCCGCGACAACGCCGCGCGGTTCGGCGAGCAGATCGGCGGCCTGGAAGGCCGGGTCGACCAGATCGCGGCCAGCGAGCGCGGCAAGAAGGTCATCGTCACCGAGCCCGTGGCGCACTACCTCGTGGAGGCCGCCGGGCTCACCGACATCACGCCGCCGTCGTTCGTGAACTCCGTCGAAGCGGGCAACGACCCGGCCGCCGCCGCCGTCGCGGAGATCCAGAACGCGGTGAACTCCCGGCAGGCCGCAGCGGTGATCTACAACCCGCAGACCGAATCCCCGGTCACCGAATCCGTCCGCAAGAGCGCGGAGCAGAATCAGACCCCGGTCGTCGAGATGACCGAGACCCTGCCGCAGGATCAGGACTACGTGCGGTGGATGGACGGTCAGATCTCGGCGCTGCAAGCGGCGCTGGCCGGTCGCCCCTGATCCGGCCCCCGGTGGGCCGCCCGAGGGCGGCCACCGGGGCCGGGCCCGGCGCCGCGCCCCGAACGACCCGCACCCCACCACTGATCCGAGAGCCACCGTGGAACCCAGCACCGACACCGCAGCACCGGACCGCAGCATTCCGGCCACCTCCGGCCGCGACCCGGCGGTCCGGCTGCGCGAAGCCAGCCTCGCCTACGGTTCCCGAGTTCTGTGGGATCGGCTCGACCTGGACGTGCGCCCCGGTGAGTTCCTGGCCGTGCTGGGCCCGAACGGCTCCGGCAAGACGAGCCTGCTGCGCGTGCTGCTCGGCTTGCAGCCGCTCAGCGGTGGTGAGGTCCGCGTCGCGGGCGAACCGGTCCGGCGCGGCAGCTCCCGCATCGGGTACATCCCGCAGCAGCGCTCGGTGGACCCGACGCTGACCGTCCGCGGCAGCGACCTGGTGGGGCTCGGCCTGGACGGGCACCACTGGGGCGTGGGCTTCCGGCGGCGCAAGGAGCGCAAGCAGCGCGTCGAGCAGGCGTTGCGATCGGTGGAGGCCGCCGAGTACGCGCGGATGCCGCTCGGTCTGCTCTCCGGCGGCGAGCAGCAGCGGCTCCGGGTGGCGCAGGCGCTGGTCGGCGAGCCGGACGTGCTGCTGTGCGACGAGCCGTTGCTGTCCTTGGACATCGCGCACCAGCGCAACGTGAGCAGGCTGATCGCTCGCCAGGCCAAGGAGACCGACGCCGCGGTGCTGTTCGTGACGCACGAGATCAACCCGGTGCTGCCGCTGGTCGACCGGATCCTGTACCTGGTCGACGGCCGGTTCCGGATCGGCACCCCGGACGAGGTGATGACGTCGGCGACGCTCTCGGAGCTGTACCGCTCCGACGTCGAGGTGGCGCGGGTCGGCGGCAGGCTCGTCGTCACCGGCACCGATGAAGTCGATCACCACCACTGCGCCGGGGAGACCTCATGAGCACCCTGACCGACGCCCTCGGCCGGTTCTTCGACTTCGAGCTCACGGCCGACCTGCTCGGCTACCCGTTCGTGCAGCAGGCGCTGCTGGCGGCGGCGGCGCTGGGCCTGGTCTCGGGCGCGCTGGCGCCGCTGGTGGTGGCGCGGAAGATGTCGTTCGCCGTGCACGGCACCGCGGAGCTCGCGTTCACGGGCGCGGCGGCGGCGCTGCTGTTCGGCGCGAGCGTCGGGGTGGGCGCGCTCGGCGGCGCGGTGGTCGCCGCGCTGCTGCTCGGCTTCCTCGGTCAGCGCGGCGGTGAGCGGGACTCGGTGATCGGCGCGATCCTGTCGTTCGGCCTCGGCCTCGGCGTGCTGCTGCTGTGGATGAACCCGGAACGCACCGCGAACAAGTTCAGCCTGCTCATCGGCCAGATCGTCGGCGTCGACTCGGCCGACGTGGCGCTGCTGACGGGCAGCGCGGCGGTGGTGCTGGTGGTGCTCGCCGTGGTGTACCGGCCGCTGCTGTTCGCTAGCGTCGACCCCGATGTCGCGGCGGCGCGCGGGGTGCCCGCTCGGCTGCTCACCCCGCTGTTCGCGGTGCTGGTCGGGGTGGCGACCGCGCTCGGCGTGTACACGGTGGGCGCGCTGCTGGTGCTGGCGCTGATGGTGACGCCCGGTGCGGCGGCGGCGCGGATCACCGCGAGCCCGCTGCTGTCCACGGTGCTCGCGGTGGTGTTCGCCGAGGTGGCGGTGCTGGGCGGCATCGTGCTGTCGTTGGCGCCCGGTGCCCCGGTGAGCGCCTTCGTGACGATCCTGTCGTTCGTGATCTACCTGGTCTGCCGCGCCGTCGGCACCGTCCGCCTCCGCCGCGCCTCCCGCACCCCGGCACCCACCGCGGCCTGAGCCCCGCCCACCGCCGGGCACCGACGTTTCGGAGTGAACGGACCGTTCGTCCCATCCCGTTGGACCAACGGTCCGTTCACTCCGCCCGGAGCAGGAGGGCGCCGTCAGCGCGGGTCGGCGGCGAGGATCGCACCGACCTGATCGGCCACGGCCGGGTCGAGCAGGTCGTAGCGCCCGCCGGAGACGAACCGCTCGGAGAGTTCGAAGGTCACCACGTCCCCCTCGGCGAGCAGCGCCCCCGTCTCCTGCGGTCGCTTCGCGATCTCCTCCGGGTGCACGATCGCGAGGTCGGCGAACGTCGCGGCGAGGTACGGGCTGGCGAACTGGGTGAACGAGTCGCCCACCATCCGGGTCGGCACGTCGACCATGCCCGGTTTCGGCGCCGACTCCAGACGCAGCGGCTCGTGGAAGTCGCTGGGCCGGAACCGCGTGTTGTCGGCGCCTCCGTCGGGGGCCAGCGAGTACGCCCGGATCGGCACGGTGCGGCTCTGCCCGAGCTGGTCGGGGATGTCGGCGGAGTGCGGATATTCCCTGCTCGGCAGCAGTTTCCAGCCCGCCGTGCTGCCCGGCCGCAGCCGTTCGGCGAGCTGGTAGACCATCGTGATGCCGCCTTCGTGGGTCCAGTGCGTGTCGATGTCGTGGTAGATCGCCCGCCCGTTGCGGTCGGCGGCCTCCAGCAGCGGTTCCCGCATGTCCACCGCGGCGGTCGCGGCCGGCAGCCGCCGCCAGAACTCCTGCCGGGCCTGCGACGAGCAGTCCTCGCCCGCGTAGTTCTCCGGCAGGTTCGCCGGGTACATCGTCGACTTGTCCGGCGCGATGACCAGCTGGAACTCCCGCCCGGACGCTTCGACGACGCTGCGCCACCGCCGCAACCCCGAGATCACCTCGTCCAGGTTCCGCTTCGGCGTGCACGGGTACGCCACGTCGTGCCCGAGGTAGAGCCAGCCCGCCTTGCCCTCGATGACCTTGGGGAACACGTCCTCGTTCAGCGGCGGACGCGGCTGCTGCTGATCGCTGCCGGTGCCGACCGGCGAGCTGTGCGTCCCCGATTCCAGCCGCGCCTGCTCCCCGAACACGCCCTGGCTGATGCCGTGCACGGACCGCACCGCCTGCCCGCGGAACGGCAGGTTCTCGGCGGCCCACGGGCTCAGCCCGGTGAGGAACCCCCAGCCCTCGGTGATGCCGGGGAACTCGGCGAGCGGCCGGTTCTCCAACTGCTCGGCCCGCGCCCCGAACACCCAGGTCGTCGCGGGCGCGGTGAGGAACAGCAGCGCGCACACCAGCGCCGTGAGCTGCCGCCTGCCGTGCCGCGGCCGGTGCATCGGGTGCTCGCGCGGCAACCACGACTCGTGGACCGCAGGTAACTCCGTGGGTTCCGTCCTGGACACGCCGCTCACGTTAGCCGGACCCCCATCCACCCGTACCCGGTTCCACCAGGAGGTGGCCACCAGCACTCCCTCCACGCGGCTCACGCCGAAGCGAGTGGCCGGGCTCAGAACTGGTAGTACAGGAACGGGCTGAACGAACCGGTGGCGACGAGCAGGCCCGAGTAGGCGAGGCCCGCGGTCATGACCCCGATGCGCAGGGCGTTGGCGGAGCGGGAGCGGACCGACTCCAGGAACGGGCCGGTGCCGGTCGACGCGGGCAGCGCCACCACGACGAGCGCCACCAGCAGGAAGAACACCCGCTGGTTCGTCACGGAAGCGGCGACGATGTCGGTGAGCCCGGACAGGTCCGGTAGCAGCATGTGCCCGATCATCGTGAACGCCGTGCCGACGTCCGGCGCGCGGAAGAACACCCAGCCCACGACGACCAGCAGCAGGGTCGAGACCCGCCTCCCGAGCAGCGCCCAGCGGCCCGCCGGAGCGGAGTCGTACCCGGTCGCGCGTTCGATCACCAGCAGCGCGCCGTGGAACAGGCCCCACACCAGGTACGTCCACGCGGCACCGTGCCAGAAACCGGTGAGCACGAAGATGATCGTGAGGTTCAGGTAGGTGCGTCCGGTGCCGCGGCGGTTGCCGCCGAGCGGGATGTAGACGTAGTCGCGGAACCAGCGCGACAGCGACATGTGCCAGCGCCGCCAGAACTCGGTGACCGTCACCGAGGAGTAGGGGCGGGCGAAGTTCTCCGGCAGCCGGAACCCCAGCATCCGGCCCAGCCCGATCGCCATGTCGGAGTAGCCGGAGAAGTCGAAGTACAGCTGCACCGTGTAGCCGATGGCACCGAGCCAGGCCACGGCGAAGCTCATGTCGCTCGCCGGGGTCGCGAAGCAGGCGTCGACCATGGGCGCGAGCGTGTCGGCGACGACGACCTTCTTCGTCAGCCCCCACGCGAACCGGGGGAACCCGGCGGCGATGTCGTCGAGCCGGTGCGTGCGGGGCTGCGGCAGCTGGTCGGCGATCTCCCGGTAGCGCACGATCGGTCCGGCCACCAGCTGCGGGAACATCGCGATGTAGGTGACGAAGGCAACGGGGTCGCGCAGCGCGGGCCGCTCGCCGCGGTACACGTCCACGACGTAGGAGATGTGGTGGAACGTGTAGAAGGAGATCCCGATCGGCAGCGCCAGTTGCAGCACCGGGAAGTCACCGCCGAACCACCGGCCCAGCGTCGCGAGCTGCTCGGTGGCGAATCCCGCGTACTTCCACACCACCAGGATCAGCAGGTTGAAGGAGACCGCGCCGATCAGCAGCGTCCTGCGGTGCGGTCGCCGCTCCCACTCGTCGGGTTCGAGGGAGCGCCCGGCGAAGAAGTTCACCACGATGCACGCCAGCAGCAGCAGCGTCGTGCCGCCCGCTCCGCTGGCGTAGAACACCAGGCTCGCGATCGCCACGATCGCGTTGCGCGCGGCTCGGGGTGCGACGAGCACCGCGATCAGCACTAACGGCAGGAAGTACCAGAGGAACAGCGGAGTCGAAAAGTACATCGGTGATGGGCCTCGCGGTGCTGGGAGGCCCTGGCCTCCCGATCGTGTCGGGTTCGGAGCCTAGCCGAGCGGTGCACCGCACTTGCCGCGAATGGTTCAGCTCGAACCGCCTACGCGGACCGGTCCGGTTTCCTACTCTGGAGTTCATGACCGCTCCGCCCCCGCCGGGCTGGTACCCGGACCAAGCCGACCCGCGCTACGTGCGCTGGTGGGACGGCAGGCAGTGGACCCAGCACGTCCAGCCCGCACGGCCGCCGCAACCGCCGCGACCGGCACCGCACCCGGGCGCACGACCGGCGGGAGGCGGCCAGGGCGACGCCTCACCCATCGAACTGGCCCTCGGTGGCACCGGGGACTCCGACTCCGTCCTCCACCAGGCGCAACAGCAGGCCGGAGTCGGCGGAACCGTGTCCGGTGGCGGCGGCACCCTGTTCAGCGAGCCCGTGCTGGTGGTCAACCAGAAGGCGAAGCTGATCGAGGTGGCCAACGAGTACGCCGTCTACGACCAGCACGGCGGGCAACTCGGCTCGGTGGTGCAGACGGGGCAGAGCGGCGCGCAGAAGGCGCTGCGGCTGTTCACCAAGCTCGACGCCCTGATGACGGTGCGGCTGGAGATCCGCGACGCCCGGGGTGCGCCGGTGCTCACCATGAACCGGCCGGCGACGATGTGGAAGTCGACCATGCACGTCCAGCGCCCAGACGGGGCCCCGGTCGGCGACATCCGGATGGAGAACGCCTTCGGGAAGCCGCGGTTCGCCTTCGAGGTCGACGGCCGGCGCATCGGCGGCATCACCGCCCAGAACCTGCGCGCCTGGGACTTCGAGGTCCTCGACGCGCAGGACGAGCACATCGGCCAGATCAGCAAGACCTGGCAGGGCCTGGGCAAGGCCATGTTCACCACGGCCGACAACTACGTCCTGCAGCTGCACCGCCCACTACCGGACCCGCTGATCAGCCTCGTGGTCGCGGCCTCCCTCACCATCGACACCACCCTGGGCCAAGCCCAGAAGTGACCTCCTGAACCAACGTCGACGTCACCGTCGAATATGCGCGAAGCGCATAGCCCACGTCGAAAAGCCGCTCACCCGCGGGTTCTCAGCGTCCTTCTCGTGAGGACACCTATTTCCCTCGTGGCGGAGCCACTCGGGAAAAAGATCCCGCAGCGAGAAGGACGCTGAGGTTCCGCCACCCGGACACCCGAGCAGAACGACCGGGCGAGATCACCGAGCAACAGACCTCGTGCGGCGGCGGCGGGCTACTTCGGACAGCACGACCCCTGCCGCGACGGAGGCGTTGAGCGACTCCACCTGCCCGGCCATCGGGATGGACACCGTCTGGTCGCAGGTGTCCCGCACCAGCCGGGACAGACCGCGCCCTTCCGAACCGACCACGACGACCAGCGGTCCCGTCGCCAGCTCCAGCTCGTCGGAAGTGATGTCGGAGTCGGCGTCGAGCCCCACGACCATCAGGCCCTCGGATTTGAGGTCCTTGAGCGTCCGGGTCAGGTTCACCGCCATCGCCACCGGCAGCTGCGCCGCCGTGCCCGCGCTGGTGCGCCACGCGACGGCGGTGATCCCGGCGCTGCGCCGCTGCGGAAGGATCACGCCGTGCGCGCCGAAGGCCGCGGCCGAGCGGATCACCGCGCCGAGGTTGCGCGGGTCGGTCACCCCGTCCAGCGCCACCAGCAGCGGCGGCATGCCGGAGTCCTGGGCGTGGGTGAGCACGTCCTCCGGGTGCGCGTACTTGTACGGCGGCACCTGCAGGGCGATGCCTTGGTGCAGCGCGCCGCCGGTGATCCGGTCCAGCTCGGTGCGCGGCACGTCGACCACCGAGATGCCCTTGTCGGACGCGTTGCGCACGGCGTCCTTGACCCGGTCGTCGGTGTCGATGCCCTGCGCCACGTACAGCCCGGTGGCCGGGACGCCGGCGCGGAGGCATTCGGCGACCGGGTTGCGACCGGCGACCAGTTCCGGCAGTTCACGCTGCTCGCGTTGCCTGCGGTTCTGCTGCTCGGCCTTCGCCTTGGCCGCGTCGGCCCGCTTCTTCGCGGGGTGCGGGACGCGGTCCTGGGCCTTCGGCGTCGGGCCCCTGCCTTCGAGTCCTTTTCGACGCTGGCCGCCGGAGCCCTTCACCATGCCCTTCTTCGAGCCCGGCTTGCGGGTCGCCCCACGGCGCTTGTCGTTGCCTGCCAACGTTCGTCACCCGTCCTTGAGTGTCCACAACGGACCGTCGGGTGTGTCCTCGACGGCGACGCCGGAAGCCAGCAGCCGGTCCCGCAGCAGGTCGGCGGTGGCGAAGTCGCGCTCCGCCCGAGCCTTCTGCCGCTGCTCCAGCAGGCCGTCCACCAGCTCTGTCAGTGCCCGGCGCGCGGCGTCGTCGGCACCTGATTCCTCGGCCCACTGCGGGGCGAGGGGGTCCAGGCCGAGCACATCGGTCATGGTGCGCACCGAGGCCGCGGCGGTGCGCGCGGCCTGGTCGTCACCGGTGTCGAGCGCGGCGTTGCCCTCGCGGATCGTGGTGTGCACGGCCGCGAGCGCCTGCGGGGTGGACAGGTCGTCGTCCATCGCCGCCGCGAACTCGGGGCGCACCTCGCCGTGCTCCACGCCGCCGGTGCGTTGGGCGACGCGGCGCACGAAGGATTCGATGCGCCGGTAGGTCGCCACCGCTTCCTGCAGCGCTTCCTCGGAGAACTCCAAGGTCGAGCGGTAGTGCGGGCCGACCAGGTAGTAGCGCAGCTCGCCGGCGCGGGCGCGCTGCAGCACCGCGGGAATGCTCATGGTGTTGCCGAGCGACTTCGACATCTTCTCGCCGCTCATGGTCACCCAGGCGTTGTGCAGCCAGTACCGCGCGAAGGGGTCGCCGGCGGCGTTGGACTGCGCGAGTTCGTTCTCGTGGTGCGGGAACACCAGGTCCAGGCCGCCGCCGTGGATGTCGAACTCGCCGCCCAGGTAGTAGGTGGCCATCGCCGAGCACTCCAGGTGCCAGCCGGGGCGACCGTCGCCCCACGGCGTCGGCCAGCTCGGCTCGCCGGGCTTCGCGGCTTTCCACAGCGTGAAGTCCCGCGGGTCGCGCTTGCCGCCGACCGCGGTCTCGCCCTGCTGCACTTCGTCGAGGCGCTGGCCGGACAACCTCCCGTAGGACTCGCTGAAGGAGCCGACGGAGAAGTACACGTCGCCGCCCGCGCAGTAGGCGTGGCCCTTGTCGACGAGCCGCTGGATCAGCTCCACCATCTGGCCGATGTGCCCGGTCGCGCGCGGCAGCGCCGACGGCGGGAGGCAGCCGAGCTGGTCGTAGGCCTTCTCGAAGGCGCGCTCGTGCGTGGCGGCCCACTCCCACCAGGGGCGGCCCGCCTCATCGGCCTTCTTGATGATCTTGTCGTCGATGTCCGTGACGTTGCGGACCAGCCGCACGTCGTAGCCGGTGTGCAGCAGCCAGCGGCGCAGCACGTCGAAGTTGAGCCCGCTGCGCACGTGCCCGATGTGCGGCACGCCCTGCACGGTGGCCCCACAGACGTAGATCGACGCCACTCCGTCGCAGCGCGGGTGGAATTCGCGCGTCGTGCGGGTCGCGGTGTCATGCAGGTGCAGGCTCACGCCTCGATGGTACGGGGGTACCTCGATCGTGAACCACGACAGGGGGCTTCTCGTCAAGGCTTGGCGAGCGGCGCTCTCCCGATCGAACGGCTCATGGGGCGGGGGCCCTACGGCGCGGCGCTCGTTCCGCGTCTTGCCGGCGGCGGAGCCGCCGCCCTGGCACGACGTTCGGCCAGCGGGTCCTCAGCGGATCATGCCTCGGTCGCGGGCGCGGGCAGCACGCCGTGCTCGGCGACCGCCGCGAGCAGCGCGTCCGGCCGTTGCGCGGTGGGCAGCGGTTCCACGATGGACACCGCGCATCCGACCGCGGCGGCCCCGCCGTCGGCCTCCTCGCTGTCGCCGATCATGAGCGCCTCCTCCGGCGCCACGCCGATCCGCTCGCAGGCGCGCAGGAACAGCTTCGGATCCGGCTTGATCACGCCTTCGACGTAGGACATGAGGTACTCGTCGACCAGGTCCAGCACACCGAGCTCGGCGAACGCCGGGCGGATGTCGAACGCGATGTTGCTGATCACGCCGATCAGCACGCCCGCTTCGCGCAGCTCGCGCAGCACCTGGGCGGTGTCGGGGTAGGGGGTCCAGGAAAGCGGGTCGACGAGCCGGCCGTAGAGCGCCTCGGCCTGCTCCGCGGTGCCGACCCCGGACAACCGCAGCACCTCGAGGTTCGACTTGCGGTGCATCGCGGGGTCGAGGTCGCGCTGGTCCCAGGCGTCCCGGAACTCCGGTTCCATCCGCACCGAGTTGCCGGTCGGCGCGGTGAGCCTGCGCAGCAGTTCCGTCTGCGCCTCCAGGTCCAGCAGGTCCCCGCTGCCGTCGGTGAGCCCGGCCAACCAGGTCTCGTCCTGTTCCAAGCGGAACAACGTGCCGGAGTAGTCGAAGAACACCGCGCGCAAGCTCACGGAACCCACCGTACTGGCCACGGCCGGAACGGTCCGCAGATCGCGGCCGATCTCACGCCGCGATCGATCAGCAGTGGCTGGTGTCGTCCCGGTACATCGGCGCGACGATGCCGAACACGCACGAGGCGGTGCTGATCCAAAGGACGACGGCGGCGAGGCTGAGCGCGGCGGGGCCGCCACCCGCCCACAGCAGCAGCGAGCAGGGCCAAGCGATCAAGGGCTGACCGACCACGGTCCTGCGCACCCAACGATTACGTTCGATCACCATGGGTCGAGCATGACCCCAGGTGAGCGCCACGGCCAGGGTGCGCACCCCGAGCTTTCCCTGACTTATCCCCCCGGTGGCGCAGAATTAACCGAACCCGCAGGTCAAGCCACCGAGAAGAGCAATGCGGTGGCCACCGCGGCGATGCCCTCCCCGCGCCCGGTCAGCCCGAGCCCGTCACTGGTCGTGCCGGACACCGACACCGGGGCCCCGAGCACCTCGGAGAGCACCCGCTGCGCCTCGTCCCGGCGCTTGCCGATGCGCGGGGCGTTGCCGATGACCTGGACCGTCGCGTTGCCGACCTGGTATCCGGCCGCGGTGATCCGGGAGAGCACTTCGGTGAGCAGCTCCGCGCCGTGCGCCCCGGCCCACCGGTCGTCCCCGGTGCCGAACACGGCGCCCAGGTCGCCGAGGCCCGCCGCCGAGAGCAGCGCGTCGCACAGCGCGTGCGAGGCGACGTCGCCGTCGGAGTGCCCGCTGCACCCGTCGACTCCGGGCCACAGCAGCCCGGCGATCCAGCACTCTCGGCCGGCTTCCACGGGGTGCACGTCGACGCCCTGCCCGATCTTCGGCAGTGGTGCGGTCACCGGGGTTCTCCGATCGGTTCGACGGCCAGCACCGACTCGGCGACCGCCAAGTCGAACGCGGTGGTGATCTTCAACGCGTGCGGGTGGCCGGGCACGGTGCGCACCTCGCCACCGATCCGTTCGACGAGCCCGGCGTCGTCGGTGGCGGCGTCGCCCGCCGCGTCGTAGGCGGCGCGCAGCACGTCGAGGCTGAAGCCTTGCGGGGTTTGGACGCTGCGCAGCTGCGAGCGGTCGACGGTGGCGGTGACCGCACCGCCCGCATCGACCTGTTTGATCGTGTCGGCGACGGGGAGCACGGGGATCACCGCGGAAGCACCACCGCGCACGGCGTCGACCACGTCGGTGATCACGACGGCCGGGGTGAACGCGCGCGCCGCGTCGTGCACGAGCACCACATCGGCATCGGGCACCACTCGCTCGGCGACCGCGAGCGCGAGCCGGACCGACTCGGTGCGGTCCGCGCCACCGGGCACCACGTGCACCACGGCCGGGTCGAACTCGCCGAGGTCGCGTTCCACGACCTCCACCTGGTCCGGCGGGGCCGCGACGACCACGTGGTGCACGCGGCCGGAGTCCAGCAGACCGCGGACCGCGCGCACCAGCAAAGACTCGCCCGAAACCGGGACCAGTGCTTTCGGCATTCCGGCCCCGAGGCGCACACCGCGCCCGGCGGCCGGAACGAGGGCCACCACTTTCACGTTGAGCAGGACCCGCCGATCACACAGCCGTGGCGAGAACTTCGTCCAGCAGGGACTCGGCCTTGCCCTCGTCGGTTCCTTCGGCCAGCGCCAATTCGCTGACCAGTATGTGCCTCGCCTTGGCCAACATGCGCTTTTCACCCGCGGACAGGCCACGGTCCTTCTCGCGCCGCCAGAGGTCGCGCACCACTTCGGCCACCTTGTTCACATCGCCGGAGGCGAGCTTCTCCACGTTGGCCTTGAACCGCCGGGACCAGTTCGTCGGTTCCTCGGTATGCGGGGCACGCAGCACATCGAAGACGCGATCGAGACCCTCTTGACCGACGACGTCCCGAACACCGACGATCTCGGCGTTGTCAGCGGGAACACGAACGGTCAAATCACCCTGCGCGACCTTGAGGACGAGGTACTGCTTCTCCTCGCCCTTGATCACACGGGTCTCGATTGCTTCGATGAGCGCGGCGCCGTGATGCGGGTAGACGACGGTCTCTCCGACCTTGAAAACCATGTGTCCTCTGCCCCTTTCGCTGTGCCCAGCTTAGCATGCGCGGCAACCGAGCCTCGACCGGCTCCCGCGTGTCGTCGCAGGTCAGGACGCGATCGGGGGTTGACAAACAGCCTCCGGACATGCATTCGGAGGGTAGTCGGCGCCCCCATTTGATCCACTGTGGACACCCTCCGAACACGGTTCACGACGCGGGATCGGGAACCGATGTGGGGTCTGCCTACTGGTCACGAGAACCGGACCACTAAGCTCCATCGCGGTCGTCCGGCTATCAGGAAGGACACTGCCACCGTGAGCCGCCCTCAGCACCACACCTTTCGCGTGCGGTTGACCTCGGCCGCCCTCGGCCTGGGTGCCGTCGTCGCACTCGCCGGCTGCAGCGCGGGTCAGGTCACCGAGACCGACACGCAGGTCGCCGCCGTCCCAGGCGGCAGCGGCGATGCCAACGGCATCGGCGTCCGCAACGCGACGCTGTCCTTCCCCGAAAGCGGGGCCCGCTACCCCGCCGGTTCGTCCGCCCCGCTCGCGGGCGTGCTGATCAACGACACCGGCGAGCTGGACCGCCTCGTGCAGGTCAACAGCACCTACGCTGGCTCGGTCGAGGTCGGCAAGGAGCGGACGCTGCCCTCGCGGACCGCGCTGCACGCCTACGGCGCGGACGAGGTCCAGGCGGGCGGCACCCAGCAGCGCGAGGTCTCGATCACGCTGAAGGGCCTCACCCAGGACATCACGCCCGGCGTGACGATCCCGGTGACCTTCGTGTTCGAGAAGGCCGGTCCGCTGACCGTGCAGGTGCCGATCGGCGAGGACTCGACTCCGCGCCCCGACACCGGTGGCGAGGAATCGCACCACTGATCTCCGGCGCTCCGCCGTCGAAGCCAAGGCCGCCTTCGGGCGGCCTTCGGCATGTTCGGGCCCGTTCCGGCAGGTCGGAGCCGTGGTCCGACACGCGGGCGTGTGTCGGACCGTGGCGCGTCAGGGCTGCCGGATAGCCTCGCGATCGTGCCTCCCAAGAACACCCGCGCCGCCCGGCCCGCCTTCCGCTGCGCCGAATGCGGTCACGAGGTCGCGAAGTGGGTCGGCCGCTGCCCGAAGTGCCACGAGTGGAACACGATGGACGAGGCCGCTCCGGCCAAGCCCGCGCTCGCGAAGATGGCCCCGGCGACGCCGTCGACCTCCGCCCGCCCGATCGGCGAGGTCGACCTCGACTCGGCGCGGGCGGTGCCGACGGGCATCGCGGAGCTGGACCGGGTGCTCGGCGGTGGCATCGTGCCCGGCGCGGTGATGTTGCTCGCCGGTGAGCCCGGTGTCGGCAAGTCGACCCTGCTGCTGGAGGTGGCGCACCGCTGGGCCGCGGCTCGCACCGGCGGCCCGTCGCTGTACATCACCGGCGAGGAATCGGCCGGTCAGGTGCGGTTGCGCGCGGAACGCACCGACTCGCTGGACCCGGAGCTGTTCCTCGGTTCGGAGAACGACCTGTCCGCCGTGCTCGGCCACGTCGAGGCGATCAAGCCGGGGTTGCTGATCGTGGACTCGGTGCAGACCGTGCAGAGCCCGGACGTGGACGGCACGCCAGGCGGGGTCACCCAGGTGCGAGCGGTCACCTCCGGACTGGTGGCGTTGGCGAAGGAACGCGGGTTGCCGGTGGTCCTGGTGGGGCACGTGACCAAGGACGGCGCCGTCGCCGGGCCGCGCGCGCTGGAGCACCTGGTGGACGTGGTGCTCAACTTCGAGGGCGACCGGCATTCCTCGCTGCGGATGCTGCGCGGCATCAAGAACCGGTTCGGCCCGGCCGACGAGGTCGGCTGCTTCGAACAGCGCGACGACGGCATCGCGGAGGTCACCGATCCGTCCGGCCTGTTCCTGAACCGGCAGGAGGCTGCGGTGCCGGGCACCGCGGTCACCGTGATGGTCGAGGGCAAGCGCCCGCTGCTGGCCGAAGTGCAGGCGCTGGTCGCTCCGACGCAGATGCAGATCCCCCGCCGCGCGGTCAGCGGGCTGGACTCGGCCCGGGTGTCGATGACGCTGGCGGTGCTGGACAAGCGCGGCCGGATCCGCACCGGGGAGAAGGAGGTGTTCGCCGCGACGGTCGGCGGCATGAAGGTCACCGAGCCCGCGGCGGACCTCGCCGTGGCGCTGGCCATCGCGTCGTCCTCGCTGGACGTGCCGCTGCCGCCGAACATGGTGGTGATCGGCGAGGTCGGGCTGGCCGGGGAGATCCGCCGGGTGAGCGCGGTGGGACGACGCCTCGCGGAGGCGGCGCGACTGGGCTTCGACCGCGCGCTGGTGCCGCCGGACTCGGGCAGACTTCCCGCCGGTATCAAGGCGACCGTGGTGCCGGATCTGCAGACCGCGCTGAAGTCGCTGCGGTCCCGCTGATCCCCGAGCCCGGGAGGGGGCAGGTGGCGGAGAGCGTCCATCCCGAGCAGTGGCGCGCCACGCTGGCGTGGTTGGCGCCCGGCACCGCGCTGCGCGACGCGTTGGAGCGCATCCTGCGCGGGCGCACCGGTGGGCTGGTCGTGCTGGGCCACGACCGGACGGTGGAGTCGATCTGCGACGGCGGTTTCCGGCTGGACGTGGAGTTCAGCGCCACCCGGCTCCGCGAGTTGTCCAAGATGGACGGTGCCGTGGTGCTGTCCACGGATGCGACGCGCATCCTGCGCGCCAACGTGCAGCTGGTCCCGGACCCGACGATCCCCACCGACGAGTCCGGCACCCGGCACCGCACCGCGGAACGCACCGCCATCCACACCGGCCACCCGGTCGTCTCGGTGAGCCAGTCCATGAGCCTGATCAGCGTGTACATCCACGGCCACCGGCACGTGCTGTCCGGTTCACCGGAGATCCTCTCCCGCGCGAACCAGGCGCTGGCCACGCTGGAGCGCTACACCGCGCGGCTCGCCGAGGTGACGCACGCGCTGTCCGCGCTGGAGGTCGTGGACTCGGTGACGCTGCGGGACGCGATGACCGTGGTGCAGCGGCTGGAGATGGTGCGCCGCATCTCCGACGAGATCGAGGGCGCCGTGATCGAGCTGGGCCGCGACGGCCGCCTCATCGAACTGCAGCTGGACGAACTGGTGGGCGGCATCGACGTGGACCGGGAACTGGTCGTGCAGGAGTACCTGCCGACGGCGGGCGGGGTGCCCACCACGGAGCAGGTCGACGCGGCGCTGGCGAAGCTGGACGCGACGGCGCTGCTGGACCTGACGGCCGTGGCCCAGGCCTTCGGCTACCCGGGCGGGACCGAGGACCTGGAGGAGCAGTTGCATCCGCGCGGCTACCGGCTGCTGGCGCGGGTTCCGCGGCTCCCGGCGGTGGTGCGCAGGCAGCTCGTGGCCGAGTTCGGTTCGCTGCGAGCGCTGCTGGCGGCCGACGTGGCGCAGCTGTGCGCGGTGGAGCACGTCGATGAGGCCCGCGCTCGCCTGATCCGCGACGCCCTCATCCGGCTCGCCGACGCCTCCACCACCGACCACTACATCTGATCGCCCTCGTGCGCGGGGTGCGGAGCGGTCGCCGCGTCAGCCGGTGATCTTGAACGGGACCGGTTGGCTGATCAGGCCTTCCAGTCGGGCTCCGACGACGTAGTCGCCGGCGACGGCGGTGTCGTGCTCGGCGGCGCACTGCTTCGGGGTGGCATCGCGGGTGGAGGCGGCTCCGGTCCACTCGATCTCGTTGCGGACCGACTCCCCCGGTTCGAGCAGCGGGGTCTCGTTGGTGGTTTCGACCTGGCAGTCGTTGCTCGACCAGAACCGGGTTCCGTCCGATGTGGACACGACGATTTCGCGGAGCGTGCGGTTGGTGTCCCGCACGCAGGGCTTCGAGCTCGCGTTGGTGAGGATCATGCGCAGCGCGATCGGCTCCCCCGCCGGGTAGGTGGCGTCGACCGGCTCGGCGGCGAGCCGCAGGTCCTGGTCGGCGCACGGCGGCGGAGGGGGCGGTGCGGCGGCGGGAGCCGGGGCGCCGTGCGGCTGCGCCGGCGAGGGCGCGGCCTGCGGGGCGGGCTCGGCGGTGTTGCGCTCCGGAGCCAGGGCGCCGGCCAGGACGGCGACCCCCCACAGCACCAGGGCGATGACCAGCAAGATCACGCCGATCGCCAAGGCGCGGCGCCGCCAGTACACCTCGCGGGGAAGCGGTCCGATGGGGTCCAGCACGATCCGACACTAACCCGGCGATACCGCCGAAAAGCCCAACGCGAGCGCACCCGATCAGGTGCATTGATCCGGATGATCAGTGGCTCCCCGTAGCCCCTTCGAGTGATCTTGCGCAGGCCTGAGGGTGCCGGTACCGGTCCGGTCGCGGGCTGGCAGGATCGGAGCCGAGATGACGACGAACGCCTGGGACCCCACCGAACTGATCGACTGGTTCGCAGCCGTTGCCCGCCCGCTGCCGTGGCGCGCGGCCGGCGTCACCGGCTGGGGCGTGCTGGTCAGCGAGACCATGCTGCAGCAGACCCCGGTCAACCGGGTCGCGCCGATCTGGCAGGAGTGGATGGCGCGCTGGCCGCGGCCGTCCGACCTCGCCGCCGCTTCGCAGGCCGAAGTGCTGCGCGCCTGGGGCAAGCTCGGCTACCCGCGCCGGGCGCTGCGGCTGCACGAGGCGGCGGGCGCGATCGCGGCCGAGCACGGCGACGTCGTTCCGTCCGATGTGGACACCCTGCTGGCGCTGCCGGGCATCGGCGCCTACACGGCGCGGGCGGTGGCGGCGTTCGCCTACGGCAGGCGCGCTCCGGTGGTGGACACGAACGTCCGCCGCGTCGTGGCCCGCGCGGTGCACGGCGCGGGCGACGCGGGACCGCCCTCGACCAAGCGCGACCTGGCCGATGTGGACGCGCTGCTGCCCACCGACGACACCAGCGCGGCACGGCTGTCCGCGGCGCTCATGGAACTCGGGCAAGTGGTGTGCACGGTCCGCTCCCCCGCGTGCGAGCGCTGCCCGATCGCGGCGGACTGCGCGTGGCAGCACGCCGGTCGGCCGGCGTACGCGGGGCCGCCGAAGAAGGTGCAGAAGTTCGCCGGGACCGACCGGCAGGTGCGCGGCAAGCTGCTCGACGTGCTGCGCGGCTCGGAAGGACCGGTGGCGCGCGACCTCCTCGACGCCGTGTGGTCCGACGCCGGGCAGCGCGACCGCTGCCTGGATTCGCTGCTGGTGGACGGGTTGCTGGAGCAGACCGCGGACGGCCGGTTCGCCCTGCCCGGCGAGCACTGACCGGCCCGGCTCGAACGGAAGGGACCCGTGGCGCAGACGCTGACCGTGTTCTTCGACGACGCGACCGAGACCAGGCTGGTCGCGCTGCGCGACTCCGTGGCCGCGGCGGGAGTTCCGGTGACCGCGGGGCGGCCGAGCGTGGCGCTGGCCGCGGCGAGCGCGATCCCGTCGGGCACCCGCAAGGCGTTGCGCTCGGAGCTCGCCGCGCTGTTCCTCCCGGACCTGTGGTTCTACACGCTGGGCACGTTCCCCGGCGAGGACGCGGTGCTGCTGCTGACCGCCGTGGTGGACGCGGAGCTGCTGGCGGTGCACTCGGCGGTGCACGACGTGCTGGCGGGCAAGGTGACGAACCCGTCGGCGTACCACTTCCCCGGCGCCTGGATCCCGCACTGCGCGCTCACCCCGGTGCTGAGCGGGGAGCAGCTCACGGCCGGGTTCGCCGCGTTGCGCTCGACCTCCCCGGTGCGGGCGGCGGTGTCCGAGGTCGCGGTGCTCGATTCCCGCAGCGGCGAGTCGGAGGTCCTCGTCTCGCGCTGACGCGGATCCGCTGATCAAGCCCCGGAACGGGTGATCCGAAGCCACCTCCCCGCCCCTGCGCGACACGGCTGTTCCAGCCCGTCGACCAGCGCACTCACTCCATCCACAGTGGACTACAGCGGGTATCCGCCCGAGTTGCTCTTGCCCAGGTGAGGGGCCACTTTGGACCGGCAGCCTGTCACGCGGTGTGAGGAGCGAGATGGATGTCGACGGTGTGAGCATCGTGGCGCGCGGGATCACCGCCACCGGCCCGGAGGGCATCGTCTTCGAGAACGTCGACGCGCGCGTGTACCCGGGCGAACTCGCGGTGGTCCTCGGGGAAGGCGGCACCGGCCGCACCTCGCTGCTGCTCGCGCTGTCGGGCAGGTTGAAGATCGTCGCGGGGCGCATCGAGATCGACGACGCCCCGCGCCGCGCGAGCCTGGTGCGGCGGGCCATCATCCCCGCCCGGCTCTCCCCCGGGTTCGAGCTGGAGGGCAGGCTGCGAGTCCGCGAAGCCATCCGCGAACGCCGGGTCACCGCGCGGGTCACCGCGCGGGCCGTGGACCGGGCGATGGCGGCGCTCGGCCTGGACGTGGACCGCGCCGCGCTGATCGACGAGCTGTACCCGGACGACCGGCTGCTGCTGGCGATCGCGCTGGCCACCGCCGGTGAACCACCGGGGATCCTGGTCGACGACGTCGTCGCCGGACTGCTGCCCTCCGGGCGCAACCGGGTGTGGTCGGCGCTGCGGGCCGTGGCCGACACGGGCATCACCGTCCTGGCCAGCTCGACCGAGCCCACCTCCGAAGCGGACGTGCTGATCCGGTTGCCGTACAACATCGTCGACTTCGGCGACGACACCACCGGCCTGCCGCTGTTCAGCAGCGCCGCCAACGAGGACGTCCGATGAAGGCGATCTACCTCGCCTGGCTGGAGCTGCGCCGGTTCCGCGGCCCGTGGCGCAGGTTCGCACCGGCGGTGCTGATCCTCATCCCGCTGCTGTACGGGGCGCTGCTGCTGTGGTCGAACTGGGACCCCTTCGGCCGGATGTCGGCGGTGCCGGTCGCGGTGGTCAACTCCGATCGGCCCGCCGACCACAACGGCGAGCAGGTCAACGCGGGCGAGCAGTTCGTGCAGCAGCTGCGCACGACCGACACGTTCCAGTGGCACTTCGTCGACGCGAACACCGCCCGCAGCGGGCTGGAAGAGGGCCGCTACTACTTCACCATCCAGGTCCCGCAGGACTTCAGCACCCGGCTCGCGAACTCGACGCGCAGCGCCCCGCAACGTCCGGCGGTGCTGCTGACCAGGAACGACGCCAACGGTCACCTGGCGGGGATCATGGCCGACACGGCGCGCTACGAACTGCAGAACCAGATCAACGCCGCCGCCTACGCCGCCTACGCGCGGGGGTTGTACGGAGATCTCGGCGAGGTCCGCGGCAAGCTCGGCACCGCCTCGGAGATCTCCGAGCAGCTGGTGCAGGGCACCCAGTTGAGCAAGCAGAGCACGGGGGCGCTGGCGCGGGGGCTCACCGGCGTGCGGGACGGCACCGGCCGGGTGTCCGGCGGGGTGCGCGACATCGCGGGCGCCTCCGCGCAGCTCGACCAGCGGCTGTCGTCGATCACCGAGTTCACCGGGCGGCGGCTGCCCGCCACCTCGGAGGCGCTGCTGGACACCAGCGGTGCGGCGGTGCGCGACCTCAACACGATCACCGGCGGCACGGCGGCGGCGCAGAGCCAGGCGGGGCGTTCGGCGGGGACGTTGGCGCAGCTCGCGAACCGGCATCCCGAGCTGCGCGGCGATCCGCTGTACCGGTCCGCGCTGGACGACGCGCGCCGGCTCGCCGCCACCACGACCACCGTCCACGACGCGGCGACGGACGCGCTGGGCAGCGCCGCCGACACGCAGGACCGGGCGCTGGCGCTGCGCGACGAGCTGGAGCCGCTGCAGCAGGACGTCAGCGACATCGACGAGCCCGCGACCCGGCTGCGGCTGGGCTCCGCGGAACTCACCGGCGGCGTCAACGGACTCACTCACGGCGTGAACACGCTGGTCGCCAACATCGGGGTGGCCCAGACGAGTTCGGGCCAGCTCAACGACGGTGCGCGGCGGCTCGCCGATCAAGTGCGGGACAGCCTCGACCGGATGCCCCCGGCCGGTCCGACGGAGGTCGCGCGGGCCTCCTCCGAGCTGGGCACGCCGTCGGTGGTCCGGGCCACCACGCTGAACTCCGCCGACGTGTACGGCCGCGGGGTGGCGCCGTTGTTCTTCGCGATCGCGCTGTGGGTGTTCGGGTTGTTCGCGTACCTGCTGTTCACGCCGTTGAACCAGCGCGCGCTGGGCGGGCGCACGAATCCGCTGTCGGTCGCGATCGGCGGCTGGCTCCCGGCGGCGGCGCTGGGCGTGATCGGTGGCCTGGTGCTGCTCGGCGCGATGGACCTGACGCTGGGGCTGGATCCGGTGGACCTGCCCGCGGCGGTCGGGTTGACCGCGTTGGGGGCCGCCGCGTTCACCGCGATCAACCACTTCCTGCGCGCCGCGTTCGGCGCGGTCGGCGGACTGGTGTCGCTGGCGCTGCTGCTGGTGCAGATCACCGCTTCCGGCGGGCTGTACCCGCTGGAGACCGCTCCGGCGCCGATCCAGGCGATGCACTCGGCGCTGCCGATGAGCTACCTCGTCGACGGGCTGCGGGTGGCGTTCACCGGCGGGGAGCAGCGGCACCTGATCTGGGACGCGATCGTGCTGGGCGGCGTGCTGGTCGGGTTCCTGCTGATCACGTCGCTGGTGGTGCTGCGGCATCGGACGTGGACGATCGGCAGGCTGCACCCGCAGATCGAGTTGTGAGCCGGGCGCGTCCCGACCGGTGGACCGCCGTCGCGCTGCTCGTCACCTCCGGGCGGTATCCGTAGGCTGGGTACATGGCTGTTGTGAAGATCAATGCGATCGAGGTCCCCGAGGGCTCCGGCCCCGAGCTGGAGAAGCGGTTCGCCGGTCGGCACGGCTCGGTCGAGGATTCCCCCGGTTTCCTCGGTTTCGAGCTGCTGCGTCCCGTCCAGGGCGACAACAGGTACTTCGTCTACACGAAGTGGGAGTCCGAGGAGGACTTCCAGAACTGGGCGCAGGGCCCGGCGAAGGCCGCGCACACCGGCGAGCACAAGAACACGGTCGCCACCGGCTCGAACCTGCTGGAGTTCGAGGTCGTGCAGGAGAAGCACAAGGACGCGTGACGCGTCCGGACCAGGTGAGCACCGCGCCGGCCGAGCAGGCGGGCGCGGCGCCCGCCGGGACGAACGATGAGGAGCACCGGACGGTGAGTTCGGAATCCGCCGCCGCCGCGAAGTTGATCTTCGAGGCGGAGGCGCTGCTGGTGTGCGCCGGAGCCGGGCTGGGCGTCGACTCCGGCCTGCCCGACTTCCGCGGCGACACCGGCTTCTGGCGGGCCTACCCGCCGTACGAGCGGCTCGGGCTGAGCTTCGCGGAGGTCGCCGACCCGGTGCACTTCGCGGAGGACCCCGAGCTGGCCTGGGGGTTCTACGGGCACCGGCTCGGGCTGTACCGGGAGACGGTGCCGCACGAGGGCTTCGAGGTCCTGCGGCGCTGGGCGGAGCGGATGCCGCGCGGGGCGCGGGTGTTCACCTCGAACGTCGACGGCCAGTTCCAGGTGGCGGGTTTCGCGCCGGAGCACGTCGCCGAGTGCCACGGCAGCATCCACCACCTGCAGTGCCTGGAGCCGTGCACCGACGACGTGTGGCCGGCCGACGACGTCTCGGTGCGCGTCGACGCGGCGACGATGCGCGCGCGGTCGCCGCTGCCCGGCTGCCGGAACTGCGGCGGGACGGCGCGGCCGAACATCCTGATGTTCGGCGACCGGGGCTGGGTGCCCGGCCACGCGCAGCCCCGGCTGGACGAGCTGCAGGCGTGGCGGCGGTCGCTGCGGGCGGCCCGGCTAGTGGTGGTGGAGCTCGGCGCGGGGACGGCGGTGCCGACGGTGCGCAGGCACGCGGAACTGGCCTCGGCCGCCTCCGGTGCTCTGATCCGCATCAACCCCCGGGAGCCGGAGGTCCGCCACGGCCGCGGCGTCTCGATCCCGGAAGGCTCGCTGACCGCGCTGCGCGCCATCGACGCGCTCCTCTGAGCGCGGGTTCACCTGCCGGACGATCGCCACGGGCGAACCCGGTCACCGCTCCCGCTGCGCAACGGGCTCGCCCCCTGCCCCGTCGAGCTCAGGATCCGCGTGATCAGCGGCGATTTCGCGAGAATTCGATTCGCCCCGGGGACGAGCGATCGGGAACCCGATCACGCGAGCTCAGTTCGGGATCACGACGTGGGCTCGGATCGCGCGGTGATCGCTACCGGGCACGTCGAGCACCGCGTAGTCCTGCGTCACCAGACCTTCGCTGGTCAGCACGTGATCGATGGTGGCGCGCGGCATCCACCCGGTGCCCCAGGTCGGGGTGAGGCCGCCGCCGGTGACCTCGGCGGCGTCGGCGTACCCGCCGCCCAGCAGCGCGCGCAGCGGCGAGTGGTCCAGCGTCGCGTTGAAATCCCCCGCCAGCACCCGCGCCGCGCCGCCCGGCCGCGGCAACGCGGTGAGCTCGCGCAACCAGCCGTCGGCGGTGTCCGCACCCATCGGGTAGATCGGGTGCACCGCGACGAACTCCACGTCGCGCGGCCCCGGCAGGTCGATCAGCGCGGACGGCTGGGCCAGCGACGTCGGCGGCACCAGCGCGAGCTCCCGCAGCGGATACCGCGAAGCGATCCCCGTGCCGTCCGCCTGCGGACCGCTGTGCAGCACCCGGTGCGGCAGCAGCTCCGCGAGGCCCGCCCGGTCCAGCTCGGCGACGGCATCCGGAGTGAGCTCCTGGAGGCTCAGCACGTCGATCCTGCCGTCGCGCACCAGGTCCACGACGCGATCCGCTTGCGCCCGCCCGAAAAACAAGTTGACCGACAGCACCCGCAGCGGTGAACCTTGCACCGGCGTCGGCGAATCCGGGATCGCCCTGGGGAGCACCAGGATCGCCAGCACCACCGTCAGCAGGCCGACGACGAGCGTGGTCAACCACCGCCGCAGGGCCAGGCCCAGCACCGTCAGCACCGACCCGACCGGCACGGCGTACTGCAAGGTCGCGACCAGCGCGATCGTGTAGCGGTTCGCCGTGTCGAAACCCAGCAGCGCGGGCGCGGCCCAGCACGCCGTACCGAGCACGGCCAGCAGGAACAGCGCGGTCACGAAGCCGCTCTTGCGCCTGCGGGGCGTGGATTCGATCTCGGGTTCGGCCACTGCCGTGTCCATCCAGCACCCCCGGTGTCGTGCGGCTCACGCGGGCCGTCAGCGCGCTGTGCGCGGCCTGCCAGCGATACCCCCGATGGTGGGGAGCATAGCGAATCAAGGAGGCGGCATGTCCTACGCGATCCAGGCGGAAGGCCTGGTGAAACGCTTCGGCGCGACGACCGCGCTGGACGGGATCGACCTGGCCGCGCCCACCGGCTCCGTCCTCGGGGTGCTCGGGCCGAACGGGGCGGGCAAGACGACCGCGGTGCGCATCCTGGCCACGCTGCTGCGGCCCGACGAGGGGCGCGCCACGATCGCCGGTCGCGACCTGCACCGCGAAGCGGTGGCGGTGCGCGGCAGGATCGGGCTCACCGGGCAGTACGCGTCGGTGGACGAGGAGCTCACCGGGGTGGAGAACCTGGTGCTCATCGGCAGGCTGCTGGAGCTGTCCCGGCGGGACGCGCGGGCGCGCGCGGTGGAACTGCTGGAGCGGTTCGGCCTCACCGACGCCGGCGGCCGGGCCGTCAAGACGTACTCCGGCGGCATGCGCAGGCGGCTGGACCTGGCCGCGAGCCTCGTCGGGAGGCCGGAGGTGCTGTACCTGGACGAGCCCACGACCGGCCTCGACCCGCGCAGCCGCAACCAGGTGTGGGACATGGTCACCGCGCTCACCGGTGAAGGCGTGACGGTGCTGCTGACCACGCAGTACCTGGAGGAGGCCGACCAGCTCGCGGACCGGATCAGCGTCATCGACCACGGCCGCGTCGTCGCCGAAGGCCGCGCCGACGAGCTCAAGCGCCGCACCGGCAAGCAGACCCTGCAGGTGCGCCCCAGCGGTGCCGAGGACGTGCCCGAGGTGCGGCGCATCGTCGCCGAGCTCACCGGGACGCAGCCCGCCACCCACGACGAGGGCGGCCTGATCACCGCGCCGGTGGACGACCCGGTGCTGCTGTCGACCCTGGTGCGCAGGCTCGACGACGCGGGGATCACCGCCGACGAGCTCGCCCTGCGACTGCCCAGCCTCGACGAGGCGTTCCTCGCGCTGACCGGGAAATCCGCCGAAGAGGAGGCCGCGGCATGACCAGCACCCTCGAACGTTCCACCGACTCGACGCCGGTGTCCCCGCCGCCGCGGGAGCGCATCGGACCGCTGCGCACCGTGCGGCACGGCCTGACGCTGGCCGGGCGCAGCGTGCTCAAGATCCGCAAGTCGCCGGAGGGGCTGCTCGACGTCACGCTGCAGCCGATCCTGTTCCTGGTGATGTTCGTGTACCTGTTCGGCGGCGCGATCGCCCAGGACACCGGCGCCTACCTGCAGCAGACGCTGCCGGGCGTGATGGCCATGAACATGATCTTCGGCAGCCTCGGCACCGGGATGCAGCTCAACACCGACATCAACAAGGGCGTGTTCGACCGCTTCCGCAGCCTGCCGATCGCCCGGTCCGCCCCGCTGATCGGTGCCGTGTTCGGCGACATCGTGCGCTACGTCGTGTCCGTCGCGGTGCTGCTGGGCGTGGCGACGCTGATGGGCTTCCGCATCGAGACCGGGCCGCTGCAGGCGCTCGCCGCGTTCCTGGTCGCGCTGGCCTTCGCGCTGTCGATGTGCTGGATCACGGTGTTCCTCGGGATGCTGATCCGCAGCCAGCAGGCGCTGCCCGGCGTGGCGATGGCGTTCATGTTCCCGCTGACGATGGGCAGCAACGTGTTCGTGCCGACCGAGACGATGCCCGGCTGGTTGCAGGCGTGGGTGCAGATCAACCCGGTCACGCAGCTCGCGGACACCGCCCGCGGCCTGATGCTCGGCGGGCCGGTCGCCGGGCCGCTGACGGCGACGGTGATCTGGATGGTGGCGCTGACGGCGGTCTTCTTCCCCCTGGCGATGTGGGCCTACCGCCGCCGCGTCTGACTCCGCGCTGGGAACGTTCTCGCTCTGCCCGGGGGTGAGGTGGTGGAACCTCAGCGGGATCCTCGCTGCGAGCATCCCGCTGAGAACCCGCGGCGGTGCCGGTTGCTCCGGTGGTCGCCGCTCAGCGGCTGCGCCGCCGACGGGACGAAGATCGACCGGGCTGGCGTCAGGCGGTGCTGAGCGTCGCGCGGAGGTCTGCGACGGCGGCTTCGCGGTCCAGGGCCGCTCCGGAGTCGAACGCCGCCGCGTGCTCGCCGGTCGTTCGCCGCAGGGCGGCTCGGACTCGGCGGACGTCGGGGTCGCCCTCGTCGAGGACGCCGCGCAGCACGGCGGCGAGGCCGAGGCAACGGGCCGCGCCTCGCGGATCGCCTGCATCCAGGCGCCAGCGGGCCGCGCATTCCGCGACGGCCGCGGCGGCGGGCATGTCGCGCGTGCCGAAGCCGCCTACCAACGCCTTGGCCAGCAGCGCCGGGACCTCCCCCGGCCGCTCCTGGTCGAGCAGCAGCCGGGCGCGGTGCAGCAGCAGCACGTGGCGCAACGCCGACAGCTCGTGCTCGTCCACCCGCACCCGATCCGCCTCGTCCAGGTGCCGCTCGGCCTCGTCGAGCCTGCCGGACAACCGCGCCTGCTCGGCCAGGCCGCCCAGCGCCCACACCGCGAACCACGGCCGCGTCCGGTTCGCGATCGAGCGGGCCTGCTCCAGGTCGGCCCGGCCCTGTTCGAGTTCTCCCGCGCGGATCCGCTCCATCCCGATGCGCAGCATGATCGGCGCCAGGTCCGCTTGGGAACGCAGCTGCCGGATCGCGTCCACCGACTCCTCCAGCACCTCGACCGCGCCCGCGTGGTCACCGCGCAGCGAGCGGAACCCGGCGAGGCTGTTGACGGTCTGCGCCCTGCCCCACCGGTCGCCGAGCTCCCGGAACGCCTCGGCGGCCGTGCGCATGTGCTCCTCGGCGGCGCGGGGGTCACCGCTGTGCTCCGCGCTGAACGCCCGCCCGAACATCGCCGAAGCCCGCGCCCACGGGTCCGGGTGCGCCTCGGCGCGCTCGATCACGCGGCGCACCTCGTCGAACTCGCCGACGATGAGCCACGCCCCCGCCTCCAGCAGGCCCGCGTGCCGGTAGCGCGCCATGGCGTCGGTCTCGCGAGCCGCTCGGGCGGCGGCGCGGACCCGGTCCGTCCAGCCCTCACCGGTGTCCGCCACCATCCTGCCGAGCCCCACGACAGCCCTGGCCTGCGGCGACGCTTCACCGGGCAGTGCGGCGACGGCCGCGAGCCGAGCGGCGGCGTCGTCGTCGAGCGCGGACATCGACCAGTACCAGGCCAGCGCCGCGCCGAGCCGGAGCCCGCTGTCGGCGTCGCCCGATTCGACCGCCCAGTGCAGCGCGGCCAGCAGGTTGTCGTGGTCGGCGTCGAGCCGATCCATCCAGTCGATCTGGTCCCGCCCGTAGAGCCGCGGCTCGGCTTCTTCGGCCAGCGCCAAGAAGTGCGCCAGGTGCGCGGCCCGCACCCGCTCCGGCTCGACCTCGGCCGCGCAGCGCTGCCAGCAGTAGGCCCGCACCGTCTCCAGCATCCGGTAGCGCGTGCCCTGCTCCGATTCGACGACGGCCACCAGTGATTTCTCCACCAGCGACGAGAGCACGTAGAACACGTCCGCGGCGGGCAGCTCCCCGTCACCGCAGACCGCGGAGATCGACTCGGCGCGGACCGCGCCGGTGAACACCGCCAGCCGCCCGGCGAGCAGCCTTTCCTGCCCGGTCAGCAGATCCCAGCTCCACTCCACGACGGCCCGCAGTGTGCGGTGCCGCGGCATCGAGCTCCGGTTGCCGCCGGTGAGCAGCCGGAACCGGTCGTCGAGGCGCTCGGCGATCTGCGGCAGGCTCATCGATCGCAACCTGGCGGCGGCGAGCTCGATGGCCAGCGGGATGCCGTCCAGCCCGCGGCACACCTCGACCACGTCGGCCGCGGTGCGGTCGGTGAGCGCGAAACCGGGGCGGGCGGAGCTCGCCCGGTCGAGGAACAACCGGACGGCGGCGGATTCGGCGGGGTCGGCGCCGTCGCCGGGCAGGGCCAGCGGGCCGACCGGGAGCAGCTCCTCGCCGGTGAGCGCGAGCGGTTCCCGGCTCGTGGCCAGGACGCGCAGCTCGGGGCACCTGCCGAGCAGTTCGTGCACGAAGCCGGCGGCGTCGTCGATCAGGTGCTCGCAGTTGTCCAGGACGAGCACGGCCGGTTCGGCCGCCAGCACGTCGGCGAGGCGCGCCGCTCCGGGGGTGTGCTGCGCCTCCAGCAGCCGGGTCTCGCGGATGCCGAGCGCGGCCAGCGCCGCGGAGGCGAGGTCGCTGCCGTCGCGCACCGGGGCGAGTTCGACGAACCACACCCGGCGGTCGGTGATGGCGGCGGCGCTCTCGGTCGCGAGGCGGGTCTTGCCGGCGCCGCCGGGGCCGAACAGGGTCACCAGGCGGGAGCGGCCGAGGGCCGCGTCGACCTGCGCGATCTCGTCCTCGCGGCCGACGAAACTGCTCAGCCGCGCGGGCAGACCGGTGTGCTGGGGCGCGGGTTCGGCGCGGTCGGCCGGTCCCGTCGCGCGGGCGGAGCCGGGGTGCGGGCCGCCGCGCAGCAGGGTCGCGTGCAGCTCGCTCAGCTCGGCGGCCGGATCGACGCCGAGCCGGTCGGCCAGTTCCGACCGGTGCGCCTCGTACGCCGCGAGGGCGTCGGAGCGGCGGCCCGCGGCGTGCAGGGCGCGCATCCGCAGCGCGGTGAGCCGTTCGCGCAGCGGGTGGCGGGCGCAGAGGCCGTCCAGTTCGGCGATCAGCTCGTCGTGCCCGCCGAGCCGCAGGTCGGCGTCGATGCGCTCTTCCAGCGCGGCCAGCCGCGTCTCGTCGAGCCGCGCGACGTGCGGGGCCGCGAACGGGGAGTCGGTGAAGTCGACCAGCGCGGCGCCGCGCCAGAGCGCGAGCGCTTCGCGCAGCGTCGTGCCCGCAGCCGCGAGGTCACCGGCGCGCAGCCGCGCGCGGCCCAATGCCACCAACCTGTCGAAGCGGTGCACGTCGATCTCGTCGCGGTCGAGCGGCAGGGAGTAACCCGCGGTCCCGGAGCGGGATTGCGCGACGTCGGCGATCCGCCGCGCCCGGGACACCAGGGACTGCAAGGCGTTGAGCGCGCCGGCGGGCTGCTGCGCGCCCCACAGGTCGGCGATCAGGGTCTCGGTGGGCACGGCGTGCCCGGCGTCCAACGCCAGCCTGGCCAGCAGGGTGCGCACGCGCGGGCCGCCGACCTCGACCGGTCGGCCGTCGGCCGCACGCAGCCGGAACGGCCCCAGCATCGCCACTCGCACCTGCCCAGCTTCGCAGAGTCCACCGCCGGAACAGGTGCGCGCCTGAGCCCGGCAGGCCCGGATCTGTCCTCACCTTGTGGACAACTCCCGTCCCGGACTCGATGTCCACGTCCCCACTCGCCGACATCGCATCGTTACCCCTGGCCACGCCGCCAAAGGTGCCGATCAACAGGCGTTCGCCCACCTGAGGACAACCCGTTCCCAAGAACCGCGTCGAGGGCCTTCGGCCGGGAAAGCAGGGATGATCCCTCCAGTTGTCCACAGGTTTCATCCACAGGAAGCCGACTTGTCCACAGCGCATGGGCACGCGATGAGGATCACACGGCGCGACACCGGCGCGGCCTGGAATCATGGAACAACCGGACATACCGCACGGTGGCGCTCGGCGGCCGACGCCGAGCGCACCACGGGTCCGTGACCTGGCCGTTCGGCTCAGCCGCCCGATGTGCGGCCGGGCGGTGGCGCCTCCTGGTGAGGTGCCCGCTTTGCCGAGACCCCTCGACGATCGTTCGGAGCCTCGATGAACTCGACCGCACTGGCCGCTGCCGCCGCCGAGCCGACCGGGTTCACCGGTTGGGTCGTCAGCGTGATGGAGACCCTCGGCGGTCCGGGCGCCGGATTGATCATCGCGTTGGAGAACGTGTTCCCGCCGATCCCCAGCGAGCTGATCCTGCCGCTGGCCGGATTCACCGCCAGCCAGGGCGACATGAACATCGTCTCGGCGGTGCTGTGGACGACGATCGGCTCGATCGTCGGCGCGCTGGTGCTCTACTGGCTGGGTGCGTCCCTCGGCCGGGAGCGGATGCACCGGATCGCGGCGAAGCTGCCGCTGGTCAAGGTCGCCGACGTGGATCGCACCGAGGCCTGGTTCGCCAAGCACGGCGTGAAGGCCGTGTTCCTCGGCCGGATGATCCCGCTGTTCCGCAGCTTCATCTCACTGCCAGCTGGCGTGGAGAAGATGCCGCTGCCGACCTTCGTCCTGTTCACCGGCCTGGGCAGCCTGATCTGGAACACGCTGTTCGTGGTGGCCGGCTATCTCCTCGGCGAGAACTGGTACCTCGTCGAGCAGTACGCGGGCGTCGTGTCCAAGGTCGTGCTGGGCGCTGTCGTGGTGGCGATCGGCTACTTCATCATCACCCGCATCCGGCGCAACCGCCGCGAGCAGGACTTGGCCGACGACATCACCGAAGAGTTCCCCCGCATCGACCCCGCCGAGGCGGCGACCCGACAGATTCCCCGCGTTCGCTGACCTACGGGGTCGCCGCCGGACGCTGATCGTCGGGGACGCCGGAGAGGTCCAGCAGCGTCGCCCGCTCGGCCCGGTGGCGAGCGATGAGCACCGACATCGTCAGCACCGCCGACGCCGAGCACCGCACCCTCGATGAAGCGCGGTGAACGGGCGCCCGCGCGTGCTCACTGCGCGTCGCCGTCCCCGGCGTCGGCGTCATGAAACACCAGCTCGGCGCCGAGACGAAGAGTAATCGTCGGGGCGGATCGACCCTCGCATTCTCGCGCCCAATGTGCGGTAGCGCGTCTACCCAATTAATACCCAATGCAAATGGTCGCGTTCGATCGGTGACAACCGCGTAATCACCCCAAGTGTTCAGCAGCAACGGACCGATGAAGCTGTGACCAGGTCTTTATTTGGCCAAAGCTAGCAATATCGGAACTTTTCGGGATAGTTTCGTGGCCGTCGCTCACCGCAATCGCGCGGCAATTAAATACCGATCGGGCTAATCCGAAATGAGTAATAGCATGGGGTACGACTGGTCAGGAAGAACGTTCGTGATCACCGGTGGAACCAGGGGCATCGGAGCCGCCACCGCGAGAATGGCCGCCCGCTCGGGGGCCAACGTGGTCATCACAGGTACCGACGCCGCCGCAGGCGCACAGGTCGCCGAAGAGATCAACTCGGCTGGCGGTGCGACGACGTTCATCCGCTGCGACGTCCGCGACGGCGAACAGGTGCGGTACCTGATGACGAGGGCCGCGGAGCTGTACGGGGGCATCGACGTACTGCACAACAACGCGGGCATCACCGACGTGTCGTTGTCCGCCGAAGCCTCCCTGCAGGACATGAGCGAGCAGACCTGGGACAACGTCATCGCGATCAACTTGAGGGCGCCGTGGTTGTGCTCGAAGCACGCGTTGCCGTATCTGAAGGCCAGTTCCCGGCACCCCACGATCATCAACACCGGCTCCGCGGCATCAGTCGCCGCATACCCGAACTGCCTCGCCTACGGGGCGAGCAAGGGCGGCTTGACGATGCTGACGAAGAACCTCGCCCTCGACCTTGCCGAGTACGGCATCCGGGTCAACGCGATCTCGCCCTCCACCACCGAGACCGAGATGGTGGCCCGTTACATGGCCTCCGCCGAAGACGAGCAGGCCCGACGCAGCGAGATCGTCGGGAGCACGCTCGTCTCCCGCTTGGCCACGACGGACGAGATCGCGAACCTGGTGTGCTTCTTGGCCAGCGACCAGGCCCTGTTCGTGGACGGTGTCGACTGGCTCATCGACGGCGGCACCTACGCCTGGCGGGGACACAAGCCGCCGCAGCTGTCGGAGCAGCGCAGCACGCCCGCCGCCCAGGAAGAGGTTCGCACCCGGGGCTGACCTTTAGGCGGACCAGTCGACCGATCTCTCCGGGCTGAACACAACCAGGCCCGAACACGCGCGGCCCCCGCACCGGAGTGCGGGGGCCGCGGTCGGATCAACGATCCGGGGTCACTCGTCGGAGTTGTTGTCCTGCGAGGACGACTCGTCCGAGGAACCGCCCGAGGACGCCAGGTCCACCGGCGGCGAGTCCGGCACGGTCGACGGACGCGGCTCACCGCGGAAGGTGAACACCGCCTCGTCGTCCTTGCCCTCGCCGTCCCAGTTGTCGACGTCCACGATGACGATCTGGCCGGCTTCGATCTCGCCGAACAGGATCTTCTCGGACAACCGGTCCTCGATGTCGCGCTGGATGGTGCGGCGCAGCGGCCGGGCACCCAGCACCGGGTCGAAGCCGCGCTTGGCGAGCAGCCTCTTCGCCTTCGTCGTCATCTCCAGGGACATGTCCTTGCCCCGCAGCGCCTTCTCCACACGACCACCGAGCAGGTCGACCATCTGGATGATCTCGTTCTCGGTGAGCTGGTGGAAGACGATGACGTCGTCGATCCGGTTCAGGAACTCCGGACGGAAGTGCTTCTTCATCTCCTCGTTGACCTTGGACTTCATCCGCTCGTAGTTCGACTCGGACGAATTACCGGCGGAGAAGCCGAGGCCCACGGCCTTCGAGATGTCCTGCGTCCCGAGGTTCGAGGTGAAGATCAGCACCGTGTTCTTGAAGTCCACCGTGCGGCCCTGACCGTCGGTCAGGCGGCCGTCTTCCAACACCTGCAGCAGCGTGTTGTAGATCTCCTGGTGGGCCTTCTCGATCTCGTCGAACAGGACCACCGAGAACGGCTTGCGGCGGACCTTCTCGGTGAGCTGACCGCCCTCTTCGTAGCCGACGTAGCCCGGAGGGGCACCGAACAGCCGCGACGCCGTGTAGCGGTCGTGGAACTCGCCCATGTCGATCTGCACGAGCGCGTCGTCGTCGCCGAACAGGAACTCCGCCAGCGCCTTCGACAGCTCCGTCTTACCCACACCGGACGGACCGGCGAAGATGAACGAGCCCGACGGGCGCTTCGGGTCCTTCAGCCCGGCGCGCGTGCGGCGGATCGCCTGGGACACGGCCTTGACCGCGTCGTCCTGGCCGATGATCCGCTTGTGCAGCTCGTCCTCCATGCGGAGCAGACGGGTCGTCTCCTCCTCGGTGAGCTTGAAGACGGGGATGCCGGTCCAGTTCGCCAGCACCTCGGCGATCTGCTCGTCGTCGACCTCCGCGACGACGTCCAGGTCACCGGCCTTCCACTGGGTCTCGCGCTCCTCCTTCTGCCCGAGGAGCGTCTTCTCCTCGTCGCGGAGGCGCGCGGCGCGCTCGAAGTCCTGGCCGTCGATGGCCGACTCCTTGTCCCGGCGCACGTCGGCGATCTTCTCGTCGAACTCGCGCAGGTCCGGCGGAGCGGTCATCCGGCGGATGCGCATCCGGGCGCCGGCCTCGTCGATCAGGTCGATCGCCTTGTCCGGCAGGTAGCGGTCGTTGATGTACCGGTCCGCCAGCGTCGAGGCCGCGACCAGCGCGCCGTCGGTGATGGACACCCGGTGGTGCGCCTCGTACCGGTCGCGCAGGCCCTTGAGGATCTCGATGGTGTGTTCCAGCGAGGGCTCGCCGACCTGGATCGGCTGGAAGCGGCGCTCCAGCGCCGGGTCCTTCTCGACGTACTTGCGGTACTCCTCGAGCGTGGTGGCACCGATGGTCTGCAGCTCACCGCGGGCCAGCATCGGCTTGAGGATGCTCGCGGCGTCTATGGCGCCTTCTGCCGCTCCCGCTCCGACGAGGGTGTGGATCTCGTCGATGAACAGGATGATGTCGCCGCGGGTCTTGATCTCCTTGAGCACCTTCTTCAGGCGCTCCTCGAAATCACCGCGGTAGCGGGAACCGGCGACCAGCGAACCCAGGTCCAGCGTGTAGAGCTGCTTGTCCTTCAGCGTCTCGGGCACCTCGCCCTTGACGACCTTCTGCGCCAAGCCCTCGACGACGGCCGTCTTGCCGACGCCCGCCTCGCCGATGAGCACCGGGTTGTTCTTGGTGCGCCGCGAGAGCACCTGCATGATGCGCTCGATCTCCTTGTCCCGGCCGATGACCGGGTCGAGCTTCGACTCGCGCGCGCTCTGCGTCAGGTTCCGGCCGAACTGGTCCAGCACCAGCGACGACGACGGAGTGCCCTCACCACGACCGCCGGCTTCAGCGGGCTCCTTGCCCTGGTAGCCGGAGAGCAGCTGCAGCACCTGCTGGCGCACCCGGTTCAGGTCCGCGCCGAGCTTGACGAGCACCTGCGCGGCGACGCCCTCGCCCTCGCGGATCAGCCCGAGCAGGATGTGCTCGGTGCCGATGTAGTTGTGGCCGAGCTGCAACGCCTCCCGCAGCGACAGCTCCAGCACCTTCTTGGCCCGTGGGGTGAACGGGATGTGACCGCTCGGGGCCTGCTGGCCTTGGCCGATGATCTCCTCGACCTGCTGCCGCACGCCTTCCAGCGCGATCCCCAGCGACTCCAGCGCCTTAGCGGCGACACCCTCACCCTCGTGGATCAAGCCCAGGAGGATGTGCTCGGTGCCGATGTAGTTGTGGTTGAGCATCCGGGCCTCTTCTTGGGCCAGGACGACCACCCGCCTCGCGCGGTCGGTGAACCTCTCGAACATTCGCACTCCCTGACTGCTGCGCCGGCGGTGTTGTACCGGGACACGGCTCCTGCTCGCCGATGCCCGCGATGGGTTCAGCACTCTGGGGTCCACTGTAGTAGCCGCACCCCGGCGGAGTCCGGACCCGCTGGTAGCCCGCTGCACCCGTTCGCCGTCTTGCTTACCGTCCAACGAGCTGCTGGCCTGCGACATTCCATCCGGACCCGATCGCGGGCCGATGTCCGCTCAGCGCGAACAAGGCCCGTTCCCGCAGGGCCAGCACACCCGTTCGGGTGTCCCCGGCCGATCTAATCTCGCACGCTGGACTTCGCTCTGCCACCGATAGGTACCACCATCGGAGTACCGGCCACTGGATCGGAGATCACCCGAGCGTTCAATCCGAAAACGTCGGCGAGCAATTCCTCGGTGAGCACGTCGCCCGGCGCGCCCTCCGCGACGATGGCGCCGTCGCGCATCGCCACCAGCCGGTCCGCGTAGCGGGCCGCCAGGTTCAGGTCGTGCAGCACCATCACCACGGTCCGGCCGCTGTCGTCGTGCAGCCTGCCGATCAGGTCCAGCACCTCCACCTGGTGCGCCAGGTCCAGGTACGTCGTCGGCTCGTCCAGCAGCAGCAGGTCCGTGCCCTGCGCCAACGCCATCGACAACCAGGCTCGCTGGCGCTGGCCGCCGGAGAGCTCGTCGACGGCGCGCTCGGCGAGATCGCCGATGCCGGTCAGCTCCAGCGCCTCCGCCACCGCCCGCTCGTCGTCCGAGGACCACTGCCGGTACCAGGACTGGTGCGGATGCCTGCCGCGCGCGACCAGGTCCGCGACGGTGAGGCCCTCCGGTGCCTGCGGCGACTGCGGCAGCAGGCCCAGCACGCGGGCGACCTCCTTCGTGGGCATCTTGTGGATCCGCTCGCCGTCCAGCAGCACCTGCCCGCCCTTCGGCGGCAGCAGCCGCGCCAGCGCGCGCAGCACCGTGGACTTGCCGCAGCCGTTCGGGCCGATGACGGCGGTGATGGTGCCGTCGAGCACGTCGATGTCCAGGCCGTCGACGACGACCCGATCGCCGTAGGCGAGCCGCAGCTCCCGTCCCTGGAGCCGCCGCCGCGAGGAGGCGGACTCGGCGCCCACCACTTGGCTGGGTGTGGACACGGGTGAGGTCATGCGCGGTCCTCCCGGTACCGACGGATGAGCAGGTAGATCAGGTAGGGCGCGCCCAAGATCGCGGTGACGATCCCCACCGGCATCTCGGCCGCCCCGAACGCCGTCCGGGACAGCAGGTCGGCCGCCACCACCAGCGCGCCGCCGAACACCAGCGACGCGACCAGCGGTGGCCGCGAGGACCGGGACAGCCGCAGCGCGATCTGCGGTGCCGCGAGCGCCACGAACTGCACCGGGCCCGCCGCCGCCGTCGCGATCGAGGCCAGCACCACGGCCGCCAGCAGCAGCACGCCGCGCGCCAGGTTCACCCGCACGCCGAGGCCGCGCACCGTGTCGTCGTCGAACTGCAGCGCGCCCAGCGAGTGCGCTCCCACCAAGGTCAGCGGCAGCAGCACCGCCAGCGCGATCGCCGTCGGCACCACGTGGTCCCAGCCGCGGGCGTTGAGGCTGCCCGTCAGCCACACCATGGCCCGCCCGGCGTCGTTGACGTCGCCGACCGTGAGCAGCCAGTAGATGGCGTTGCCCGCCAGCGCGGTGATGCCCACGCCGACCAGCACGATCCGGTACGAGTCGACGCCGCCCCGGTACGCCAGCCCGTAGATGGCGAACCCGGCGAGCAGGCCGCCGACGAGCGCGACCACCGGCAGGCCCACCGCTTCCGCCAGGCCGCCCAGCGCGCCCGCGGTGCCGCCGAACACGATCACCAGCACCGCCGCCGCGCCCGCGCCCGAGGTGATGCCGAGCATGTCGGGGCTGGCCAGCGGGTTGCGCGCCACGGCCTGCGTGATCGCGCCCGCCAAGCCCAGCGCCGCGCCCACCAGCACCGCCGTCAGCGCCCGCGGCATCCGCAGGCCGAACACGACGTACTGGTCGGCGTAGTCACCGCCGCCGAACAGGGTGACCAGCACCTGGCCCGGGCTCAGCTGGTACTCGCCGAGGCCGATGTCGAGCAGCACGCCGCCCAGCAGCACCACCAGCCCGCCGAGCAGCACCAGCAGCGGGCGCATCCGGAAGACCCCGGAGACGCGGCCGAGCCGCAGCGGCGACCGGCCGGGCACTCGTTCAGGGGCGTCGAGGACCTGTGTCACAGCCGCACCAGCTTCCTGCGCCGCACCAACGCGATGAAGAACGGGGCGCCGACCACCGCCAGCATCACCCCGACCTGGACCTCCGCGGGCCGCGCGACCATCCGTCCCACGACGTCGGCCAGCAGCACCAGCGACGACCCCAGCAGCGCCGAGAACGGCAGCAGCCAGCGGTGGTCGGCGCCGGTGAAGTACCGCGCGATGTGCGGCACCACCAGCCCGACGAAGCTGATCGGCCCGCACACCGCGGCGGACGCGCCCACCAGCACCGCGATCGCCAGCACGCCGAGCCGCCGGGTCCACTGGACGCGGTGGCCGAGCCCGCGGGCGACGTCCTCGCCCAGCGCCAGCGCGTTGAGGCCGGAGGCGTTGGCCAGTCCCAGCACCAGTCCGGCCACGATGAACGGCAGCACCTGCCAGATCACGCCGGGATCGGTGACGGCGATCGAGCCGACCTTCCAGAACCGGTAGGTGTCCAGGCTCTCCTGGTCGCTGAGCACCAGCGCCGAGGTCAAGGCCTGCAGCAGGGCGCTGATCGCCATGCCCGCCAGCGCCAGCGTCACCGGGGTCGCGCCCGCGCCGCCCATCGAGCCGATCGCGAACACCGCCAGCGCCCCCAGCAGCGCACCGGCGAAGCCGAACCAGATGTAGCCGTAGAGGCTGCTGATGCCGAACGAGTACACGGCCAGCACCACGGCCAGCGCCGCGCCCTGGGTGATGCCGAGGATGCCGGGGTCGGCGATCGGATTGCGGGTGTGGCCCTGCATCAGGGCGCCCGCGAGCCCCAGCGCGGCGCCGACCAGCACGCCGACGACGGTGCGCGGTAACCGCAGGTCCCAGACGATCAGCGAGTTCTCCGAGCCGGCGGGGGCGACCAGCGCGCTCCACACGTCGCCGAGCGGGATGGACTTCGCCCCGATCGCGGTGCTGAGCAGGCAACTGGCGACGAGCACGCCGAACAGCACTGCCAGGCCCAGCAGCCTCCGTCTGCGGCGAGCTCCCAGCCGGGACGCCGGTTCCGGCGCGGCCTCGCGCTCGGTGCCGGGCGGGCTCCCGACGGTTCCGCTGCGGCTCAAGGTCCCACTCCCCGCTCGTCCGGTCCGCCACTGGCCTCGAAGTTAGGTTAGGCCGCCCTAAGGCTAACCGACGGCCCCTGCGGGACGGACCGGTTCGCGGGAGGCGATGAGCGTTCCGCTCATCACTCCGGTGCGCCCCAGGGCGACCGAGAACGCGTTTCCAGTCGATCAGCATCGATTCCGAAACGGATCAACCGAGGGATTTCCCTAGCTCGTACCGCTGATCGCCAGTAGCGCGACGGCAATCTTGCGGCGCACCTGGTCTCGCGAAGGATGAAATCCCGGCGGTAAGTGCCGAACGGAACGGAGGCTCATGAAACGCGCTCACGTAACACCCGCCGCAGCGATTTCACCGCAACGGTGGGCGGGATACCCCGGGCGGTGGGCGGGTGTTCGCGGAAAACGTCGACGCCCCGCCGTCGGAAGTCCGGCCCCGGAACCGCGCGAAAAACGACCCCCGGCGCAGAACGCGCGCGGAACATCATCCCCGGCCGCGGCAAACGTCCCGAGCGGCAAAACCGACCGGGGCGACAAACGGGGCCCGGCACGAACACCGAAGGTGACAATCCGATCTGCGAACGATGGCCGCGCACGGCGCGGCCATCAGCATTCCTGGTGCGCGCGAACATCCGCCCCTGTGCGGCTGGAAGGAAGATTCGGGATGCGGCATCCGGCGCAGCGGATCTGATCGCGCGAAGGCGGCCGGCGATGACAGGGATCCGGATGTCCGCGTTCGGTGACCACGCGTAGATCGACGACTCCGCAACGCAGTGCGCGCGCCGATGCCACGAAGTGTTCCGGGCCGGAGATCCGCGAACGACCCCGAACAAGACGCAGGGGGCACCGGGAATCCCGGCACCCCCTGATCGCGTCAGTGCGGCTTCAGTTCGCCTTGTGGTACTGGTCCACGATGTCCGCGGGGATCCGGCCCCGGTCCGAGACCTTCAGGCCGCGCTTGCGGGCCCATTCCCGGATGGCCTGGTTCTGCTCCCGATCCGCGCTCGTGGAGCCGCCCGCGGCGCGACCGGCCGCGGCGGGACGCGGGCCGGGCTTCTTGCGGCCTCCCGCGCGACGAGCGCTGGAGACGTAGCCCGACAGCGCGTCGCGCAGCTCGCTCGCATTGTCGTTGGAAAGGTCGATCTGGTACGAGACGCCGTCCAACGCGAACTCGACCGTTTCATCAGCCTGACCGCCGTCGAGATCGTCGACAAGCGTGACCGTAACCTTCTGCGCCATGATGGCAGTCCTCCCCGGAGTTTCCGCAATAAACGCCGATGACGGCGTGACTCTGCCGAGACCGCTCTGCCGAGAGCTTCCCGGGTCCGGCCCCTCCGTCCCGGGCCACACCGACTGCCCTTACTGCACTCCCCGGCGGAGCCGCCCAATCCGAGCGCGCCCACCGGGCACTCCGGTCGACCTTGCAGTGAGCCCTTCGGCCTTCTGCCGGGTTCGTCGGCCGGTGCTCGAGACGGCAGTGTTCGAGCCGTCCCACGACCGACCTGATGGAGTTCGACAGAGTTAGACAGTGCCCAACAATAGCCGTCATCGAAGCCTTCACCGAACATTGTCACGGTCAGGTTAGCGCAGCCACTCCACAAACGCACTCACCCCGCCGAGGAAAAACCTAGGAGTCTCCCCGGATCGGGTCATTCCGGACGTCCGGCTGAAGCGGATCGAGCACCGCGTTAGGCACTCCGGCGCACTACATCTGCGGTGCCGCCCGGACATTCCCGCACTCCGGGTCCACAACATTCCGCACTCATCGGCAAGCAGAAAGTGCGGACTCACCGCCCGGGACCTCGGTCGCCGCTGACTCTTCGACCGCCGCATCCCGCTCTCCCGGCAAGCCGACAAGAAGTATCGACCGCGGCGCGGACGACTAGTCGTGAGCGCTTAACGACATCCGGCATCGGGATTCCGCTTTCCCACCGCCACCCGGCCGAGCGGGAACGACGCAACGCGAAAAAGAACCGGACGGGCGGTTCTCCGGCGAGCCGGCTCTCCCAGAAGGGAGGTCAGCGGAAGTTGCGGTCGTAGACCAACCGCAGCCCGAGCAACGTCAGATCGGGCACGTGATGGGTGATCGTCTGGGATTCGGCGACCACCAGCGGCGCCAGACCGCCCGTGGCCAGCACCACCGCCGTGCCGCCGTGCGTCGATTCCAGTTCGGCGACGATTCGCCGCACCAAGCCGTCCACCTGGCCCGCGAAGCCGTAGAGGATCCCCGATTGCAGGCATTCCACGGTGTTCTTGCCGATGACCGAACGGGGCCGGGTGAGCTCCACTTTGCGCAACTGGGCGGCCCTGGAGGCCAGCGCGTCCAGCGAGATCTCCACTCCCGGCGCGAACGCCCCGCCGAGGAACTCGCCTTTGGCCGAGATGACGTCGACGTTCGTGGAGGTGCCGAAATCGACCACCACGCAGTTCGTCGCGTGCAGGTGGTGCGCCGCCAACGTGTTGATGACCCGATCCGCGCCGACCTCCTTCGGGTTGTCGACCAGCAGCGGAACACCGGTGCGCACCCCCGGCTCCACCACGACGCGCGGAACGCCGTCCCAATAGCGCCCGAGCATGACCCGCAGTTCGCGCAACAAGGACGGCACGGTGGACAGCGCGGAGATGCCGGTGATCCGTTCGGCGTGCTCGCCGAGCAGCCCGCGCACCGTCAACGCCATCTCGTCGGCCGTCATCCGCGGCTCGGTCCGCATCCGCCAATCCCGGACCAGGCCGCCCCCGGAGTCCTGGGACTCGGTGTCGTACAGGCCGAGGGTGATGTTCGTGTTGCCGACGTCCAGCGCGAGCAGCACCGGCTACCTCCCCGTTTCGGAGCGCACGGGCCCGGTCAGGCCTCGGGCGCGGCCAGCAGCGCGTCCAGCTTGGCGGCGTCGTCGGTCTCGGCCCCCTGCTGAGCCGTGGCGGCTCCGCTGGACAAACCGGACCCCTCGGGCGCGGTGGCCGGATCGACCCCGCGTTCCAGCACGGTGTTGTCGGCGTCCACGAAGATCACCTTCGGCTGGAAGGAACGCGCCTCCAGCTCGTCCATCACGCCGTAGGCGATGAGGATCACCAGGTCGCCCGGCCGCACCAGGTGCGCCGCGGCCCCGTTGATGCCGATCACCCCGGACCCGCGCTCACCGGTGATCGCGTAGGTCTCCAACCGGGCGCCGTTGGTGACGTCGACGATGGTGACCTGCTCGCCCTCCAGCAGGTCGGCCGCGTCCATCAGCTCGGCATCGATCGTCACCGACCCGACGTAGTGCAGGTCGGCCTGGGTGACCGTCGCCCGGTGGATCTTGGACTTGAGCATGGTGCGGAACATCGCGGACTACCTCCCCCACCGCCCGGAGCGGTCGGAATTCGAAGCCTGTACCTGTGGTTCGGGCGCGCACCGATCGCGGCGCCGCGCGTTCACTCCGGCGCCGGGCCCAGCTGCACGAGCGCGTTGTCGATGAGCCGGGTGTCGCCGACCTTCGCCGCCACCAGCAGCCGCGCCTCGCCGGACTCCGGCACCGGGCCGAGCTCGACGTCCCGCAGCTCCAGGTAGTCGACCCGCACCAGCGGCTCGGAGTCCAGCACCGCGCGCGACGCCGCCAGCACCGCGTCCGGGCCCGCCGAGCCCGCGTGCACCCCGGCGGCCATCGCCGCGGACAACCCCAGCGCCGCCTGCCGCTGCTCATCGGAGAGGTAGGCGTTGCGCGAGGACAGCGCCAGCCCGTCGGCCTGGCGCACGATCGGCACGCCCTGGATGCGGCTGTCGAAGTTCAAGTCCCGCGCCATCCGGCGGATCAGCACCAGCTGCTGGTAGTCCTTCTCCCCGAACAGCGCCAAATCGGGGCGCACGATGCCGATCAGCTTCGCGACGACGGTGAGCATCCCGTCGAAGTGCCCCGGCCTGCTCGCGCCCTCCAGCTGCTCCCCCAGATCACCGGCGGTGAGGCCGACCTGGCGGTCCGGGGCGTACATGTCCGCCGGTTCGGGCGCGAGCACCAGCTCCACGCCCTCCTGGCGGCACAGCTCCAAGTCGGCCTCGAACGAACGCGGATAGCGGTCGAGGTCCTCGCCGGGGCCGAACTGCAGCGGGTTCACGAAGATCGACACGACGGTCACCGCGGCGGGCACCTTGCGGGACGCGCGGATCAGCTCCAAGTGCCCTTCGTGCAGGGCGCCCATCGTCGGCACCAAGGTGATCGGGCGGCCCGTGGCGCGCAGCGCGCGCGTCACCTTCGCCAGCTCCGCCGGGCGGCGGTGCACCGTGAGCTCCCGCGCGGTGTAGCCCGGGCCCGCGCCCACGTTCTCGGCTGTGCTCATCGCTGCTCCTCGTCGAGCGCCTCGTGTACTTCGGTGGCCGTTCGGGCATCGAGCAGACCGGCCTTCTCGGCGCGGTCCGCGGTCCGCTTCGCCATCGCCACGTACCCGGCCACCATCTCCGGCGCCGTCGCGCGCAGCGAACCCAGGTGCGCGCGGATCGTGGAGAGGTCGCCGCGCGACACCGGGCCGGTCAGACCCCGGTCGCCGAACCGCAGCGCGTTGTCCAAGGACGCGGACAGCACCGGGGCCAGCACCCGGTCCGGGATCTCGATCCCCGCCTGCCGCAACAGGTCCGCGGCTTCGTCGACCAAGGTGATCAAGTGGTTCGCGCCGTGCGAGAGGGCCGCGTGGTACAGCCGCCGGGACCGCTCCAGGACGCGGACCGGTTCGCCGCCGAGCTCCAGCGCGAGCACCTCGCCGACGTTCCAAGCCGCCTCGTCCTCCGGTGCCGTCACCGCCACGCACGCGGTCGCGAGCCGCTCCACGTCCTCGGCCCGGCCGGTGAAGGTCATCGCCGGGTGCAGCGCCAGCGTCAGCACTCCCAGCTCAGCGGCGGGTTCCAGCACGGCCGCGCCGTGCGCGCCGCAGGTGTGGACCAGGATCTGCCCGGAGCGCAGCGAGTTCGTCGCGACCAGGCCGCGCACCAAACCGGGCAGCACGTCGTCGGGGACCGCGAGAACGATCAGATCGGCCGCGTCGGCGACCTCGTCGGGCGGGCGCACCGGCACACCCGGCAGCAGCTCCTCCGCGCGGCGCAGCGACGCGTCCGACACCGCGGACACCGCCACGACCTCATGACCGGCGCGCGTCAGCGCCGCCCCGAGCACCGCACCGACCCGGCCCGCGGACACCACTCCGACCCGCAGCCGAGGTCCAGCAGACATCGCCACGTCGTCCTCCCAACCGTTCCAGTCCCGCATTCGGGTACCGGACAGCAGCGCGAGACTAGCCCGCCGTTCGACTTGAGACCCGGGCTGGGTGGCGAGAACCACCTGGGGTCGTTTCTCTGCGGTGGTCGGGTGGGGGAACCTCAGCCGGTCTCCCGCTGCGGGACCTTTTCCCCAGTGGCTCCGCCACGAGGGAAAAACCGTCCTCGCGAGACCGGCTGAGAACCGGTGGGCGGTCGGCTTCTCGACGTGGGCTATGCGCTTCGCGCATCAAGGCACGGCTCTCGGCCGCAAGGCGAGCGTGGCTCCGCCCGCCCTTTTCCGGGTTGCGCCGGGGGCCGGCGCTGGTCACTGCCTCGGTGGTTGGGGTGGGGGGTTGTGGCG
>NZ_JAPFGB010000033.1 GCF_026241095.1 Saccharopolyspora sp. NFXS83
GACCTGGGGTGGCTCGCACGAGGGGGCGGGCCACCCCAGGTCTGCTCTCCGGGGTTCACCCGCACGGCCGGGCCAAGATCCGCTTCGCGTAACCTGGTCACGTCGTGGACATTTCGGACGAGTCCGCCGCGTCCGGCGGGCCAATTCCCACATTGCGCACCCCGAGCCGCACCCTGGTGGTCCTGGCCGGGCTGCCCGGCGCGGGCAAGAGCACCGTGCTGCACAAGCTGATCGCGCCGCCGGGGACCGTCGTGCTCGACTCCGAGCAGGTCCGCGCCCGGCTCAAGGCACTGCTGCCCGCCGCCGTCCCGTACCGCTGGTACCGCCCCCTGGTGCACGCGCTGCACCGCACGCGCATCGCCTGGTTCTGCTTCCGCACCGACGGCAGGGTGATCGCCCACGAGCCGTCCACCCGCGCCACGACCCGCCTCATGATGGTGCTGTTCGCGCTGATCACCGGCAGGCGCCGGGTTCTGGTGTGGCTGCACGTCGGTCCGGAGGAGGCGCTCGCCGGGCAGCACGCCCGCGGACGGCTCATCCGCAGCCGCTCGTTCCAGCTGCACGTGCACCGCGCGTACCGGGTGCATCGCGCGCTGCTGTCGGGGCGGGCGCCGCGCGGCTGGCAGGACGTGCGCCTGTTCACCCGGAACGACCTGGCCGCAGGCCTGCGGCTGACCGGCCGCAGGTGAGATTCGTCCCGATGCCACGGGTGGGTTCGTCATGGCGAACAGGTGATCGCTACCCTTGGACAACGGCGCGGAGGAAAAATCCGCCGCGTCTGGCTGAGACAGCGAGCTGCGAGTGACTGGCAACAGTGTGTGTGCGTGCCAGGTGTGCGCGGCTTGTACATGCGCGAGCAGCACCGCGCGTACGCCCTGAGGACGGCGACGGCGGAGCTGTGTTCGGACCTGACTGTTGCGATCGCCGCGTGCAGTGGACGTCGGTGCAGGGCCGTGACGCATCCCGGTTCAGCCCTGGCGACCACTAACGAGGAGATCCGCTACACCCATGCCCCAAATCGATCACGCAGTTTCCGGACAGGTCCTGACCGGCGACGCGAGCACCGAGCTGCCCGCCGAACTGACCACCGACGCGGCCGTCGCCGCATCGGTCGACTCCGTCGAGTCCGCGCTGTCCGAGCAGGCCGCCGAGACGGCCCCCGAGGCTCCCGCCGAGCCGGCCGAGCCGAGCGGTTTCGACGCGCTCGCCATCGACCCGCTGGTGCGCAAGGTCGTCGCCGAGCTCGGTTACGAAACCCCCTCGCCGATCCAGGCGCAGACCATCCCGCCGCTGCTCGAAGGCCGCGACGTGATGGGCCTGGCGCAGACCGGCACCGGCAAGACCGCCGCGTTCGCGCTGCCCATCCTCAGCAACATCGACCTCAACGGCTCCGGCCCGCAGGCGCTGGTGCTCGCCCCGACCCGCGAACTGGCCATCCAGGTCGCCGAGGCGTTCCAGCGCTACGCCAAGCACCTGCCCGGCTTCAACGTGCTGCCGATCTACGGCGGCCAGAGCTACGGCCCGCAGCTCGCCGGCCTCAAGCGCGGCGCGCACGTCGTCGTCGGCACACCCGGCCGGCTCATCGACCACCTCGACAAGGGTTCGCTGAACCTGCGCCACCTCAAGCACCTGGTGCTCGACGAGGCCGACGAGATGCTGCGGATGGGCTTCATCGAGGACGTCGAGCGCATCCTGCAGTCCGTGCCCGAGCAGCGGCAGGTCGCGCTGTTCTCCGCGACCATGCCCGGCGCGATCCGCAAGATCAGCCAGTCGTACCTGCGCGACCCGGTGGAGATCTCGGTCAAGACCAAGACCTCCACGGCCACCAACATCACCCAGAAGTACGTGCCGGTGCGCGGCCCGTACAAGCTGGACGCGCTCACCCGCATCCTCGAAGTCCAGAGCTTCGACGCGATGATCGTGTTCGCCCGCACCAAGCAGATCACCGAGGAACTCGCCGAGAAGCTCAAGGCGCGCGGGTTCAACGCTTCCGCGATCAACGGCGACGTGCCGCAGGCGCAGCGGGAGCGCACCATCGGTCACCTGCGCGAAGGCCGCATCGACATCCTCGTGGCCACCGACGTGGCGGCGCGCGGGCTCGACGTCGAGCGCATCTCGCATGTGCTGAACTACGACATCCCGCACGACAGCGAGTCCTACGTGCACCGCATCGGCCGCACCGGCCGGGCCGGGCGCAGCGGCGAGGCGATCCTGTTCGTGTCCCCGCGGGAGCGCCACATGCTGCGCTCCATCGAGAAGGCCACCCGGCAGGCCATCGAGCAGATGGACCTGCCCAGCATCGACGACGTCAACGACCAGCGGCTCGCCCGGTTCGCCAAGGACATCACCGAGACGTTGGAAAAGGGCGGCTTGGAGCTGTTCCACAACCTGGTCCAGGAGTACGAGCGCACCCACGACGTGCCCGCCGCGGAGATCGCCGCTGCGCTGGCCGCCATGGTGCAGGGCGACCGCCCGCTGCTTTTGGAGCCGGAACCGCAGGACAACCGCCGCGGCGGCCGGGACGGCGGCTACGAGCCCGCCGGTTCGGACACCGACACCTACCGGGTCGAGGTCGGGCGCCGCAACCGCGTCACGCCGAGCGCACTGGTCGGCGCGCTGGCCAACGAAGGCGGCCTGCACAGCAAGCACATCGGGCACATCGACATCCGGGCCGAGCACACGCTCATCGAGCTGCCCGCGAACCTGCCCGAGGACATGCTGCGCAAGCTCAGCAAGACCCAGGTCGCCGGTCGTGGTCTGCGGATCAGCCGGGCCGACGGCGAGGTGCTGGCGCGGCGCGGTCCGCGTCCGGGCCGGGACCGGGACCGGGACAAGCCGCGTCCGCACCGCAAGGGCGGCCCTCGGTCCCCGCAGCAGGGCGGTCGCTCCGGCGGCTACGGCAAGCGCCCCAGCCGGGACCGCACCTGATGACGAGGGCGGCGCGGTCTCCCCGAGGAGGCCGCGCCGCCCGCTCTTTCGCACCGCGTTCGCCGCTCGGACGCGGGCACCTGCCCGGCGGTCGCCCCAGGCGCTTCCGGCGACGGTTACCCTCGACCAGGTACTCAGGTACATCATTCGACTCAGGAGCGGCGAGAACCCGTGTTCGACACCCTTAGCGACCGGCTCACCTCGGTTCTGCAGAACCTGCGCGGCAAGGGCCGGCTCTCGGACGCCGACATCGACGCCACCGCGCGCGAGATCCGCATCGCACTGCTGGAAGCCGACGTGGCGCTGCCGGTGGTGCGCGCGTTCATCGCGGGTGTCAAGGATCGCGCGAAGGGTGCCGAGGTCTCCGGCGCGCTCAACCCGGCGCAGCAGGTCATCAAGATCGTCAACGAGGAGCTCGTCGGCATCCTCGGCGGCGAGACCCGCCGGTTGGAGCACGCCAAGAACCCGCCGACGGTGATCCTGCTCGCCGGCCTCCAGGGCTCCGGCAAGACGACGCTGTCCGGCAAGCTCGCCAAGTGGCTCGCCGGCCAGGGGCACACCCCGATGCTGGTGGCCTGCGACCTGCAGCGCCCGAACGCCGTGACGCAGCTCCAGGTCGTCGGCGAGCGCGCCGGCGTGCCGGTGTTCGCGCCGGAACCGGGCAACGGCACCGGGGACCCGGTGGACGTGGCGCGGCGCAGCCTCGACGAGGCCAAGCGCGCCCAGCACGACGTGGTCATCGTCGACACCGCGGGCCGCCTCGGCGTGGACGAGGAGATGATGCGCCAGGCCGCGGACATCCGGGACGCCGTCAGCCCCGACGAGATCATGTTCGTCGTCGACGCGATGATCGGTCAGGACGCGGTGTCGACCGCGGAGGCCTTCCGCGACGGCGTCGGCTTCTCCGGCGTCGTGCTCACCAAGCTCGACGGCGACGCCCGCGGTGGCGCGGCCCTGTCGGTGCGGCACGTGACCGGCCAGCCGATCATGTTCGCCTCCAACGGGGAGAAGCTGGAGGACTTCGACGTCTTCCACCCGGACCGGATGGCCAGCCGGATCCTGGGCATGGGCGACATGCTCACCCTCATCGAGCAGGCCGAGCAGGCGTTCGACGCCGACCAGGCCGAGCAGGCCGCGCAGAAGCTCGGATCCGGGCAGCTCACGCTGGAGGACTTCCTGGAGCAGATGCAGGCGGTCCGCCGGATGGGCCCGCTGCAGAACCTGCTGGGCATGCTGCCGGGCGCGAACCAGATGAAGGACCAGCTGGCCAACTTCGACGAGAAGCACCTGGACCGGCTGCAGGCCATCATCCGCGGCATGACGCCCGCCGAACGCGACGATCCGAAGATCATCAACGCTTCGCGGCGGCAGCGCATCGCCAAGGGCTCCGGCGTCAACGTCAGCGACATCAACGACCTCGTGACCCGGTTCTTCGAGGCCCGCAAGATGATGCAGCAGATGGCGGGCCAGTTCGGCGGCTTCGGCGGCGGAGGCGGCACCAAGAAGGTCAAGAAGGGCAAGGGCAAGAACCGCAAGAAGATCAAGGGCCCGACGCAGCCCAAGGGCATGCGCGGCATGCCCGGCGGTTTCCCCGGCATGCCGCCCGGCGGATTCCCCGGAGGCATGCCCGGCGGAATGCCCGGTGCCGGTGCCGGTCAGGACACGTCCCAGCTCGAAGGCGGGCTCAACGAGCTCCCGCCGGGCTTCGACCCGTCCAAGCTGAACTTCGGCGGCAAGAAGAAGAAATGACGGCGCCGCTGCACGTGCGCGGTGTCCTGCTGCCCGACGGCGAACTCGGTGAGCTGTGGATCGGGGACGGCCGGATCAGCCGCGCGCCGCTGCCCGGCGCGACCACCGTGTTCGACGGCGGCTACGTCGTGCCCGGACTCGTCGACGCGCACTGCCACGTCGGCATCGGCCCGGACGGGCCGGTGGACCTCGACGTGGCGGCAAAGCAGGCCGAGATCGACCGGGACGCGGGCACGCTGCTCATCCGCGACTGCGGGGCGCCGATCGACACCAAGCCGCTGCAGCAGCGCGACGACCTGCCGCGCATCATCCGCGCGGGCAGGCACCTGGCGAAGCCGAAGCGCTACATCCCGTACCTCGCCGACCAGCTCGAACACGAATCGCAGCTGCCCGCGGCGGTGGCCGAGCAGGCCGCCGACGGCGACGGCTGGGTGAAGCTCGTCGGGGACTGGATCGACCGCTCCGCCGGCGACCTCGCCCCGCTGTGGAGCGATGAGGTGCTGGTCGAGGCCATCGCCACCGCCCACGCGCACGGGGCCCGCGTCACCGCGCACGTCTTCGGGGAGGACGCGCTGCCCGGTCTGCTCGCGGCGGGCATCGACTGCATCGAACACGGCACCGGCCTCACCGACGACACCGTCGAGATGATGTCCCGGCACGGCACCGCGCTGGTCCCGACGTTGGTGAACATCGAGAACTTCCCCGGATTCGCGTCCGCGGCGACGAAGTACCCGGATTACGCGAGCCACATGACCGCGCTCTACGAACGCGGCGACGCGACCGTCGCCAAGGCGATCGAAGCGGGCGTCCCGGTGTACGCCGGAACCGACGCCGGCGGTGGCATCGAGCACGGCGTGCTCGTCGACGAGATCCTCGCGCTGCACCGCGTCGGGATGTCGGCCGAGCAGGCGTTGGGCGCCGCGTCCTGGGAGGCCCGCGACTGGCTCGGGCACTCCGGGCTGCGGGACGGCGACGCGGCGGATCTCGTCTGCTACGACTCCGATCCGCGCAAGGAACTCGCCGCATTGCGCCATCCCCGGCGCATCGTCTTGAAAGGCGCCGTCGTCACCTGAACGACGGTCCCCGCATCCGAATTCGGATGTGGGGCGGCGAATGCCGAAGGTAATCTGACGATTCCGCCGGAAATCGGCGTGCTGGACAGCAGACCACGGCCGAGCGGCGGGAAACGGGACGAGCGCGTCCAGGCCACGCCGCCCGCCCGAGACGGAGGCGCCCGTGCAGGTACCGCAGCCCGAGCCCACCGAAGGCGTTCCCGCCGTCGGGAAGATCGCGGGAGGAACCGCCATCGCAACGCAGGTGCAGCCGCCACCCGCGGAATCGGATCACCGGTGGGGGTTCGGCGCGTTCTTCCTCGCGGAAGCGGTGTTCATCCTCGCGTCGGTCACGCTGGCGGCCATCTTCGGTGATCCGGGGGAGAGCTCCTGGTTCACCGTGGCGCTCCCGCTGATGCTGATGGTGCCGACGCTGCTGTCCGCCGCGGTGGCCGTGGTGATCACAGTGGTGCGCGGCAACGGGCCGCGGCTCGACTTCGGGTTGCACTGGCGGTGGTCGGACATCACGACGGGCTTCGGCATCGGCGCGATCGGCCTGCTCAGCACGACCGTCGCCTCGATGATCTGGATCCGCTGGGTGGGACCGGAGAACGCCACCTCCACGGTGAGCACCCTGCTGGACGGGGTGCGGCTGCCGCCGCTGCTCGCCGTGCTGATCTTCCTGCACGTGTGGCTGATCGCCCCGGTGTGCGAGGAGATCCTCTACCGCGGCCTGCTGTGGGGCGCGATGGAACGGCTGCGCTGGAGCCGGATCAGCGCGTTCGTGCTGAGCACCGCGGTGTTCGCGATCGGGCACCTGGAACCCGAGCGCACCTGGTTGCTGCTGATCATCGCGATCCCGATCGGGGTGGCCCGGATGCGCACCGGCAGGCTCACCGCCAGCGTCGTCGCGCACCAGGTGAACAACTTCCTGCCCGCGCTGGGCCTGCTGCTGATCTCGCTCGGCGTGGTGGCGCCGTCCTGAGCGCGCCGGGGCCGCTCGCCCGGAATCGCCCACCGCGGCGGTCCCGGAATCGCGGCCGTGCCCGCGGCGGGTACCTCCTGCGAGGCCGAGCCGGGCATCTGGCAGAATAAACGCCTGTTCGCTGCGAGTCGGTCCCTCTCACCGTCCGCGGCCATCGACGTATGAGCCTTCCACACCGTATTTCCCCACACGGCTTGGTTTGCTCACCCGAGCACGAACGAGAGTCTGAGGAGCACCAGCACCCGTGGCTGTGAAGATCAAGCTGGCGCGGATCGGTAAGATCCGGGAGCCGCACTACCGCATCGTCGTCGCCGACTCGCGTACCCGCCGTAACGGCCGGGCGATCGAGACGATCGGTCAGTACCACCCCATGGAGAACCCCAGTCGCATCCTGGTCAACTCCGAGCGGGCGCAGTACTGGCTGGGTGTCGGCGCGCTGCCGACCGAGCCGGTGCAGGCGATCCTGGAGGTCACCGGCGACTGGCAGAAGCACAAGGGCCTGCCGGGCGCCGAGGGCACGCTGAAGGTCGCGGAGCCGAAGCCGAGCAAGCAGGAGCTGTTCGCCGCAGCTCTGGCCGCCGCCGGCGAGGACACCGTCGCCGACGCGACCACGCCGAAGAAGAAGGGCGGCAAGAAGGCCGACGCCGACGCGGCCGCCGCCGAAGAGCAGAAGTCCGAGGACGGCCAGGCGTGACGGTCCTCGCGGACGCGCTTGAACACCTGGTGCGCGGCATCGTCGACAACCCCGACGATGTCCGCGTCCAACTCCTCACCACCCGGCGCGGCCGCACCCTGGAAGTTCACGTCAACCCGGACGACCTGGGCAAGGTCATCGGCCGCAGCGGTCGCACGGCGACCTCGCTGCGCACCGTGATCTCCGGGATCGGCGGTCGTGGCATCCGGGTCGACGTGGTCGACACCGATCGATGAGGACGGCATGACCGGTCCGATGCTGGCCGTGGGCAGGGTGGCCAAGACGCACGGCGTGCGCGGCGAAGTCGTCGTCGACGTGCGCACGGACAGCCCTGAACTGCGGTTCGCGCCGGGCGCGGTGCTCGGCGTCCAGCGGCGCGGCAAAGCCGGGCCGGACACGCTCACCGTGACAGCCGCCCGGCCACACGCCGGGCGGCTGCTGGTGCGCTTCGAGTCGGTGGACGACATGGACGCCGCCGAGCACCTGCGCGGCGCCACGCTCATGGTGCGCGCGGACGCGCTGGAGGCCACCGACGATCCGGACGAGTACCACGACCACCAGCTCGAAGGCCTGCGAGTGGTGCTGCCGACCGGCGACGAGGTCGGCGTGGTGCGCGAAATCCTGCACACGCCCGGTGGCGAGCTGCTGTCGGTGCGCACCCCGGACGACGTGGAACGGCTCATCCCGTTCGTGTCGGAGATCGTGCCGGAGGTCGACCTGGCCGCCGGACGCGTCGTGGTGGACCCGCCCGAGGGCCTGCTCGGCGACGACTGACCACGCCCGGTGGCGGCGCACGCCGCGTCGGTGCTCGTCCGATCTCCGAACGCTGCCCGGCCACGCCGCCGGGACATCTCCTTGAAGGAACACCCCGTTGCGCATCGACGTCGTCACGATCTTCCCCGAGTACCTGGCTCCGCTGCGCGCCGCGCTGCTGGGCAAGGCGATCGAGCGGGAGAAGATCTCCGTCGGGGTGCACGACCTGCGCGACTGGACCCACGACGTGCACCGCGCGGTGGACGACAGCCCGTACGGCGGCGGTCCGGGCATGGTGATGAAACCCGACGTGTGGGGCGAAGCCCTCGACGAGGTGTGCGCGTCGCCGGAGGCGCGGCCCCGGTTGATCGTGCCCACTCCGGCCGGGCGTCCCTTCACCCAGCGGACCGCGGTGCGCTGGTCCGCTGAGCCGTGGCTGGTGTTCGCCTGCGGTCGCTACGAGGGCATCGATCAGCGGGTCGTCGACGAGGCGGCCGAGCGGATGCCCGTCGAAGAGGTCTCGATCGGCGACTACGTCCTGGTCGGCGGTGAAGTCGCCGCGCTGACCATGATCGAGGCCGTCGCCCGGTTGCTGCCGGGAGTGCTCGGCAACCCGGCCTCCGCCGAACAGGACTCGTTCTCCGACGGCCTGCTCGAAGGCCCCAGCTACACCCGGCCCGAGGTGTGGCGCGACCGGCCGGTGCCGGACGTGCTGCGCTCCGGCAACCACGCCGCCATCGCGCGCTGGCGGCGCGACCAGGCGCTGGAGCGGACCTACCACCGGCGGCCGGATCTGCTGGAGCGACTGCCCGCGCAGGACCTGAACGCCAAGGACCGCGCGCGGCTGGATACACTGCGCGCGGATGATGAAGCGGACGTTCCGGAAGGAACTCCGCAGCAGGGGCAGGACTGACCCCACCGGAGAGCCGCGAAGGCTCGTACTGCGGCGCTTTCCGGGGCCGGTTCCGGCGCCTGCCTGCGCGTCTGGCACACTTGACGGGTTGCTGAAGCCGGATTCTGTACCGGCGCGCACATCGCAAGCCAAACCCCGTGTCAGGCGGCGGCCGCGGTTCAGACCCGGTCACGATTCGCGAGTGCACGGGTGCCTACGACACGGATGAGGACGGACCACCGATGAACACCCTGGACGCTCTGGACGCCCAGTCGCTGCGTTCCGACATTCCGGCCTTCCGGCCTGGCGACACGCTGAAGGTCTATGTCCGCGTCATCGAGGGTTCGCGCGAGCGGAACCAGGTCTTCCAGGGCGTCGTGATCCGTCGCCAGGGCGCAGGCGTCCGGGAGACCTTCACCGTCCGCAAGATCTCCTTCGGTGTCGGCGTGGAGCGCACCTTCCCGGTGCACACCCCGAACATCGCCAAGATCGAGGTCGCCAGCCGCGGCCAGGTCCGCCGGGCGAAGCTGTACTACCTGCGGGAGCTGCGCGGCAAGGCCGCCAAGATCAAGGAGAAGCGGGAGCCGATCGCCGCTTCCTGATGCGTGACGCCCGCCGGTGGCGGGTGACTTCGGACGACCCGGGTGCTTCGCGCCCGGGTCGTCCTTTTCGTGCGCGCCTGATCGTTCCGGTGATCCACGATCAGGTGAACGAGTTCGGTGGGGCGCGGCACATCGCGCCCGTTCCCGGATCTCCCGGAACCCGCACTGATCGACCGCGTGCCGGGAACCCGCACGTCACCGGCGGAATGCGGCCCCGCGGCCTCCGGCCGGGGCAGTCCGCCGGGGGGCACCGCGGTTCCAGTAGCCTGGCTGCGTGGCCGACGTCATGCGCTCTAATGGACCAGAAGAAGAGCCCCGCGAAGGCGCGGCTGCCGAGCACTCCGAAGGGGACGGTGGCCGCTCGCGGGGCCGCCGTTCGCGCGAACGGAAGGGATCGTTCTGGCGGGAGCTGCCGATCCTGATCGTCACCGCGCTGGTGCTCACGATCGTGATCCAGGCGTTCCTGGCGCGGGTCTACGTGATCCCCTCGCAGTCGATGGAGCAGACGCTGCACGGCTGCGACGGCTGCCAGAACGACCGGGTGCTGGTGGACAAGGTCTCCTACCGGTTCACCGATCCCGAACCGGGCGATGTCGTCGTGTTCCGCGGCCCCGAGACGTGGGGGCACAACGACTTCCAGGTGGCCGAGCCGTCGAACCCGGTGGTGGGCTTCCTGCAGGGCGCCATGGCACTGGTCGGTTTCGGCTCGCCCGACGAGAAGGACTTCGTCAAGCGGGTCATGGCCACCGGCGGGCAGACCGTCGAATGCTGCGACGACCAGAACCGGGTGCTCGTGGACGGCAAACCGCTCAACGAGCCCTACATCTACTGGGAGCCGGGTCGCGGCGACACGCAGCCGGACTTCGCGCCCGTCACCGTTCCGCAGGGATACCTCTGGGTGCAGGGCGACAACCGCAACGACTCCCTGGACTCCCGATTCCAGGGCGGTGGTGGCGTCAACGGTGCGGTGCCGGTGGACAACGTGATCGGCAAGGCGCAGGTGATCGTGCTGCCGCCGCAGCGCTGGCAGAGCATCTCGGAGACCAACCCGCAGGCCGACGCGCTCGGCGCCCCCGCCTGGCAGGCGGGCCTGCCCGCGGGCATCGGCTTCGCCGCCGCGTTCCCGGTGCTGTGGATGGGCCGCAGGTTCACCGCTGTCATCCGGCAGCACCACCAGGAGCGGCACTGACGGTGGGAGCGCGGTCCGCGGTCGCCGAGACGGGCTGGCGCCCGCCACGGCCGGTGATCCGCCGCAGCAGCGGCAACTGGGCGCTGCAGAGCGCCCTGGACCGCAGCGGTCTCGGCCCGGTCGCCGGGGTGGACGAGGCGGGCCGCGGCGCGTGCGCGGGACCGCTCGTGGTGGCGTCCTGCGTGCTGCGCGCCGGGGACGCGCGGCGGTTCGAGGGGCTCACCGACTCCAAGGTGCTCAGCGAGGCGGAGCGGGAGCGGCTCTACGAGGTGATCGTGCGGCGGGCCGTCGCCTGGTCGACGGTGGTGATCGAGGCCGACGAGGTCGACGCGCTCGGCATCCACGTGGCCAACCTGGAAGGCATGCGGCGCGCGGTCGCGCGGCTGGCGGTGCATCCGGGCTACGTGCTCACCGACGGGTTCCGGGTGCAGGGCTTGGCGGCGCCGAGCGTGGCGGTGCTCAAGGGCGACCTGGTCGCGGCCTGCGTGGCCGCCGCGTCGGTGCTGGCGAAGGTCACCCGCGATCGCATCATGTGCGAGCTGGACGAGCGGTTACCGAGGTACGGCTTCGCCGGGCACAAGGGGTATTGCACGGTCCACCACACCGCGCGCATGCGCGAGCACGGTCCGAGCGGGGAGCACCGGTGGTCCTATTCGAACGTGGTCGCGGCGGCCCGGCTGCACGGGATGCGGTCGCCACGCACCGTCACCAGCAAACCCGGTCTGTTCGATGCTTCTGAGGGGGAAGTGGTGGACAATGGGCGAACGTAGAACGAACGGCGACGGGGAAGGGCTCGCACTGCGATGAGCGCCGAGGATCTCGAAAAGTACGAGACCGAGATGGAGCTTCAGCTCTACAAGGAGTACCGCGACATCGTCGGGCAGTTCACCTACGTCGTGGAGACCGAGCGGCGTTTCTACCTGGCCAACGCGGTGGACGTGCAGGTTCGCAACTCCGATTCGGAGGTCTACTTCGAGGTGTCCATGTCGGATGCGTGGGTGTGGGACATGTACCGGCCGGCGCGGTTCGTCAAGAAGGTCCGGGTGATCACGTTCAAGGACGTGAACGTCGAGGAGCTGGACAAACCGGAACTCCGATTGCCGGAGAACGGGCCGTTCGGCGGGAGCTGACCGGTCGCGCCACCGGGCGGAGGGGCGCTCGGCGCTGATGTGGTGGAACGGGTGGTCGCCTGCGGGCGGCCACCCGTTCTTCGTCGCAGCATTCATAGATCGTTTTCGATGGAGTTGTCCACAGGTCGTCGATCCATCCACAGATTTCCCAATTGGGCCTGGTGGGCGCTGATCGGCCAGGGCACTTTGGAAGTCGGGCCCGGAGAGCAGCTCCGGGCCGATTCCCAGCCCTGGAGGAGATCATGGCGGTGCCCACTCTCGACTACCGACCGTTGCGCGGGGCGCTCTCGGACGTGCACGGGCAAGGCACTCACGCGCTCGGCCGAGCCGGTGAGCGGTTGGCGGCCGAACACCTGGAGAAGCTGGGCATCTCGGTGCTCGCCAGGAACTGGCGTACCGCGCACGGCGAGCTCGACATCGTCGGCACCGACGGCTACCGCGTGGTGTTCTGCGAGGTCAAGACGCGCTCCGGGATCGACTACGGGGCGCCCCTCGACGCCGTCGGACCGAACAAGATCCGTCGCTTGCGGGAGCTCGCCAGAGCTTGGCTCGCGGAGCGGCGGCTGACCGGTTGCCAGGTCCGGTTCGACGTCATCTCCGTCCTGTGGCCCCCCAAGGGGCCGATCACCCTTGACCACCTGCCGGGGGTGTTCTGAATGGCGCTGCGGCGGACTTGGGCGGTCGCGCTGTTCGGCGTGGACGGCGTGCTGGTGGAGATCGAAGCGGACGTGCGCAAGGGCGGCCTGCCGAGCGTGCAGCTGCTGGGATTGCCGGACACGGCCCTGCAGGAGTCGAAGAACCGGGTGCGCGCGGCGGTGCAGAACTGCCAGGAGGACTGGCCGAAGAGCTGCGTGACGCTGGCGCTGTCACCCGCCGCGCTGCCGAAGGCGGGCACCTCGTACGACCTGGCGTTGGCCTGCGCGGTGCTGGCCGGGGCCGAACAGGTGCCCGCGCACCGGCTGGAAGGCACGGTGCTGCTCGGGGAGCTGGCCCTCGACGGCCGGATACGGCCCGTGCGCGGACTGCTGCCGGGGCTGCTGGCGGCTCGGCGCGAAGGGATCCGGCGGGCGATCGTGCCGGTGGAGGGGCTGGCGGAAGCTCGGCTGGTCGACGGCCTCGAAGTGCTCGGGGCGGAGCGGTTGAGCGAGGTCGTCGACTGGCTGCGCGGGCAGGGCGAGCTCGTGGACGGTCCCGGCGAGGTCGTCTCCCGGCGCGCGACGTCGACGGAGGACCTGGCGGACGTGCTGGGGCAGCCGGAGGCGCGCTGGGCGCTGGAGGTGTCCGCCGCGGGCGGTCATCACCTGTTGCTGGTCGGCCCGCCGGGCACCGGCAAGACGATGCTCGCGCGACGGCTCAGCGGGCTGCTGCCGGAGCTGTCGAGGCAGGAGGCGTTGGAGGTCACCGCGATCCACTCGGTGGCCGGCGAGCTCAGCGCGGACGCTCCGCTGGTGGCGGATCCGCCGTTCGTGGCTCCGCACCACTCCACCTCGGTTCCCGGTCTGATCGGCGGTGGGGCCGGGCTGGCGCGACCGGGAGCCGTCAGCCGCGCGCACCGGGGCACGCTGTTCCTGGACGAGGCGTGCGAGTTCGGTCCGCAGCGCCTCGAAGCACTGCGCACCGCGCTGGAGGAAGGGGAGGTCCGGCTCTCGCGGCGGGACGGGACGTTGCGCTACCCGGCGCGGTTCCAGCTGGTGCTGGCCACCAACCCGTGCCCGTGCGCGCCGGCCAGGGACGCCGACTGCCACTGCGCGCCGCAGGCGCGGCGCCGCTACTTCGGCAAGCTGTCCGGTCCGCTGCTGGACCGGGTCGATCTGCGCGTGGACATGCGCCCGGTCACCGCGACCACCATGCGCGCAGGCGGGCAGGCGGAGTCGACGGACGTGGTGCGCAAGCGGGTGTCGCGGGCGCGGGAAGTGGCGGTGCAGCGGTGGGCTTCGCGAGGCTGGCAGACCAACGGCGAGGTGCCCGGCCCGGTGCTCCGCCGCGAGTTCGCGCTGCCGGACGCGGTGACCGCGCTGCTGGACCGCGGGCTCGACGTGGGGGCGCTGACCGCGCGAGGCGCCGACCGCTGCCTGCGGGTGGCGTGGACGCTGGCCGATCTGGACGGCAGCGAGCGTCCGGAGGCGGAGCACGTGGCCGCCGCACTCGCGTTCCGGGAACGGAGGCTCGCATGAACGCGACGGCCGGAACGGTGCAAGCGATGCAGATGGTGCAATGCGAGGCGGCATCGTGTCGATGTTCGTCGCACGGTGTCGATCCTCGATATTCCGGCGCGCTCCCGCGGTGCTCCTGGCTCGTGCGCGCGATTCGGTGCCCCGGTGCGAGGTCCGGATCGGCCGCCGGTGATCCGGCCCGTCCGAGCGGAACCGGTTCCGGCGACGGGGGTGTGCGATGAGCGGGGAGGAGAAGGTTCGGCTCGCTCGTGCCTACCTGGCGGCGGTGGCCGAACCCCCGGCGCCGGCGTTGGCCGCCTGCGTCGCCGAACGCGGGCCCGTCCGCACGGCCGCACTGGTTCACGGCGGTTCGGCCCCCGGCGCGGTGGCCGACGAGGTCGAGTCCCGGCGGCGGCACGTCTCGGGCGCGGATCTCCTGGCGGCCACGCGGCGGATCGGTGCGCGGCTGCTGATCCCGGAAGATCCGGACTGGCCCGCGGAGCGGTTCGGACTGCTCGCCGGGGCCGCCGAGGTCGGGGTACCGGGCATGGCGGCACCGCTGGCTCTGTGGGTGCGCGGCCAGGCCGATCTCGGCACGGCGCTGACCACCTCGGTGGCGGTGGTCGGGGCTCGCGCGGCGACCGGGTACGGCGAGCACCTCGCCGCCGAGCTGGGGCACGGTCTGGCCTCGGCCGGGTGCGCGGTGGTCTCGGGCGCGGCCTACGGCATCGACGGCGCGGCGCACCGGGGCGCGCTGGCCGCGGGAGGAACAACCGTCGCGTTCCTTGCCTGCGGCATCGACATCGACTACCCGGCGGGGCACGGCCGGTTGTTGCGCGCCATCGCGCAGCAAGGAGTGGTGGCGACGGAGTACCCGCCGGGCACCACGCCCCGACGACATCGGTTCCTGGTGCGCAACAGGCTGATCGCGGCGTGCGGCCAGGGCACCGTGGTCGTGGAGGCCGGGTCGCGAAGCGGCGCGGGCAACACCGCGAACACCACCGACGCGCTGGGGCTGCCGCTGATGGCGGTGCCGGGACCGGTGACCTCGGCGAGTTCGGTGGGCTGCCACGACATGGTGCGTTCCGGGAAGGCGGTGCTGGTGACGTCCACGCCCCAGGTGCTCGAAATGATCAACCCGCTCGGGGCGGCGCCACCCGTCGATCCGGTACCGGCCGCTCGCCGCACCGACGCGCTGGAGCCGCGTGCACGACAGCTGCACGATGCGGTCAGCGCTTGCAACGGAGCGGACGCTGACCGGCTCGCGCAGGAATCCGGGTTGTCCCTGCGCGCCGTTCGGGCCCTGCTGCCGGAGATGGAGCTGGCCGGCCTGATCGAGCGGAAGGAGGGCGGTTGGGCGGTGAGCGCCGGGTGAACGTGCGGTGATCGACGGCGGCGCCGCGGGTGGGAGCGTGTTCACGGCGTGGCCCTCTTGACCGGACCACGTCCAAGGGCGAGCGTTTGCACCATGGAACGCAGACGGTCCGGCGCCGCGGCCAGAACGGACCTGCGCGCGGCACGCGCATCGCTTCCCGACGAGCTGGGTTCCGCGGTGGATCGGTTCCAGCGCCACGTCTCGGCCGAGCGCGGCCTGTCCGAGCACACCGTGCGCGCCTACCTCGGTGACGTGGTCTCGCTGCTCGCCGACGTCGCGAACTCCGGCCCGGGACTGGACCAGGTCACGCTGCCCGCGCTGCGGTCGTGGCTGGCGGGCCAGCACGCCCAGGGCATCAGCAGGGCGACGCTGGCGCGCCGGGCCGCGTCGGTGCGGACCTTCACCGCGTGGGCGCACCGCACCGGGCTGCTCGCCGTCGACCCCGGGCCCAGGCTCACTGCCCCGTCCAAGCACCGGGCGCTGCCGTCGGTGCTGCGCGCCGACCAGGCGGACTCGGCGATGACCGCCTCCGCGGCCGGGGCCGAGCAGGGCGACCCGGTCGCCCTGCGCGATCACGCGCTGCTGGAGCTGCTGTACGCGACCGGGATCCGGGTGGCCGAGCTGTGCGGGCTCGACCTCGATGACATCGATCACGAACGGCGACTGCTCCGCGTGCTCGGCAAGGGGAAACGGGAGCGCGCCGTGCCGTTCGGCGTACCCGCCGATGCGGCACTGGAACGCTGGCTCTCGGCGGGACGGCCCGAACTCCGCACCGGAGGTTCCGGCCCGGCGGTTTTCCTGGGCGCCCGCGGCGGGCGGTTGGACCAGCGCATGGCACGCCGGGTGGTGCACGACGCAGTGCAGGCCGTGCCCGGCGCGGCCGATCTCGGACCGCACGGGCTGAGGCATTCGGCTGCGACCCATCTGCTCGAAGGAGGAGCAGACCTCCGTAGCGTTCAGGAGTTGCTTGGTCACGCTACGCTCGCAACGACCCAGCTTTACACCCACGTGACCGTCGACCGGCTGAAGGCGATTCATGACCGAACCCACCCCCGTTCCTGACGACGCCGGGGGCGGTGCCCGCACCGTGGCCACGGAGGCGACATCGAGATCGACGTCGTCGAGGACGAGTCTCCCCGGCGAGCCGACCGCGCGGCGCAGCCAGAACGGCCACGACACGAGCTCCGGCACCAACGGCGCGCAGGTCAACGGCAGCCGGCACACCGACGGCGCGGCCACCCCCCAGGGGGCCGCGGCGCAGTCGGACACGGCCACCCGATCCAGGGTCGACCAGGGTGCTGACGCGGCGAAGCCCTCGACACCGGGGCGCCTGTCGTACCTCGTCGCCGACGACCAGCGCAGCGCTGACGACGTCGAAGCGGGCATCGTGGCGCTCTGGCACGCCTTCGGCGAACACCGCGATCAAGGGCTGCGGGACCGGTTGGTGCTGCACTACGCGCCGCTGGTGAAGTACGTGGCCGGCCGGGTCGGCACCGGGCTGCCCTCGCACGTCGAGGTCTCCGACCTGGTGCAGTCCGGCATCTTCGGGCTGGTCGACGCGATCGAGAAGTTCGAGCCCGAACGCGGCCTGAAGTTCGAGACCTACGCCATGCAGCGGATACGGGGCGCGATCCTGGACGACCTGCGCGCGCAGGACTGGGTACCGCGCTCGGTGCGCAGCCGGGCCAGGGACCTCGAGCGCGCGCTGGAGCGGTTGGAAGCGAAGCTGCAGCGCCACGCCACGGACGTGGAACTGGCCGACGAGCTCGACGTGTCCGCCGACGAGCTGCACGACCTGTTCGCGCAGCTGCAGATGACCAGCGTCGTCGCCCTCGACGACCTGATCAGCGTCGGCCGCGGTAGCGCCTCGCTCGCCGAGACGCTGCCCGACGACCGGGCGGAGGACCCGGTGGCGGCCCTGGTGGACCGGGACAGCCGCAGGCAGCTGGCGGAGGCGGTGGAACGGCTCAGCGATCGCGACCGGGTCGTGGTGACGCTCTACTACTTCGAGAACCTCACCTTGGCCGAGATCGGCAAGGTGCTGGGGGTGACCGAGTCCCGCGTCTGCCAGCTGCACACCCGCGCTGTCCTGCGCCTGCGCAGCAAGCTCACCGAACCTCAGCCGTGATCACGGCCTAGCGCTCGAACGTGCTGGACTCACGAACCGGCTGGAGCTTCCGCGTCCCAGGGCAGCAGCCGCACCTCGACCCCGCCGAGCAAGGCGAGAGGATCGAGGTAGTCCGCGTCGCGGCGGGCGCCCCAGTGCAGGCACGCCGGCGCCGCGCAGCCGGGATGCCCCGGTTCGAGGACGCCGATCGGCTGGCTCGCGGCGACGTGGCGGCCGGCCTCGACGGTGGGGCGAACCGGCTCGTAGGTCGTGCGCAGGCCGTCCGCGTGCTCGATGGACACCACGGGGCGCCCGGCGAGCAGTCCGGCGTAGCCGACGACGCCCGCATCGGCCGCCGCCACGGTGGCTCCGGGCGCCCCGGCCAGGTCCACGCCGCGATGTCCGGGGCCGTAGGCGCTGGTGGGCGGCACGAACGGGCGTGACACCGCGGAGCCGGGCAGCGGGTGGTGCAGCGGGTGGTGCAGCCCGGTCTGCGGCGGGGTAGGCGCGACACCGGGCTCCGCGCCCGGTGCGGTCGCGGCGGTCGCGGGGAACACCGCGGGCGCAACGATCAGCAGCACCGGCAGCAGCCGCGTGAGCAGGCCGGACCGGACGTGTCCGGAGCGCCGGTGACCGGCGCGGACGGGGAAGATCCGGGGGAGCGGGAGCATGCTTCCACCGTGACCCGCACGGCGCGGCCTGGACAGGGGCAATCCGGAAATCTGTGGATGAATCGGCCGCCTGTGGACAACTCGCGACCTCGCCCTGGGCGGCTTTGCCCGTCGAGTACACTATTAACGCGGTTTCGTGTGCGCACGATCCGACTTCGCGTGTCCGCGCGTCGCCGTCGGGAAACCGAACAACTCCACTCCCGCACCTGTGGTCCGCTCCTGGCGGTCCCGTACCGCGCTGAACGGCTTCGGCCTCCGGCTCGGCACGGCCGAACGGGAAACGCGAGACCACCCGGTCCGATCGATGATCGACCCGGTGTTCGGGAGCAGGGCGGTTCGGAGCTCCGGCGCAACGAGCGGTGCCTTCGAGGTCCCGGCCCGCAGGGCCAGGGTGGGGGCATCGGGCGCGGGCACCAGGGCAGCGGGCCACCCGGCTCGCCGCGAGAACCGAACCGCGCACCGCTCGGCGGTGCGCCCGACACAAGAGGTGCGAACAAGGCCATGGCCGTCGTCACCATGAAGCAGCTGCTCGACAGCGGCGTGCACTTCGGGCACCAGACCCGGCGCTGGAACCCGAAGATGAAGCGCTACATCTTCACCGAGCGCAACGGCATTTACATCATCGACCTGCAGCAGGCGCTGTCCTACATCGATGCGGCTTACGACTTCGTCAAGCAGACGGTCGCGCACGGCGGGACGATCCTGTTCGTCGGTACCAAGAAGCAGGCTCAGGAAGCCATCGCGGAGCAGTCGCTGCGCGTCGGCATGCCCTACGTGAACCAGCGCTGGCTGGGCGGCATGCTCACGAACTTCCAGACCGTGCACCGTCGCCTCCAGCGGCTCAAGGAGCTGGAGACCATGGAGCAGACCGGTGGCTTCGAGGGTCGCACCAAGAAGGAAATCTTGATGCTGACCCGCGAGAAGGACAAGCTCGAGAAGACCCTCGGCGGTATTCGCGACATGTCCAAGATCCCCAGCGCCGTCTGGATCGTGGACACCAAGAAGGAGCACATCGCCGTCGGTGAGGCTCGCAAGCTGGGCATCCCGGTCGTGGCGATCCTGGACACCAACTGCGACCCGGACGAGGTCGACTACCCGATCCCGGGCAACGACGACGCGATCCGCTCCGCCGCGCTGCTGACCCGCGTGGTCGCCGACGGTGTCGCGGCGGGCCTGATGTCCCGCAGCGGCCGTGGCAACGGCGCCGCCGAGGGCGAGGAGAAGCCGCAGCCGACCGGCGAGGAGCCGCTGCCCGAGTGGGAGCAGCAGCTGCTGGCCACCGGTTCCGGTGAAGGCGCTCCGGCCCCCGCGGCCGACGAGCAGCCCGCTCAGTCCTGATTCAGTCGTGCTGGTCACCCGCCGTCCGAGCGGGTGACCAGCACGATCTTCGCGCCGACCGGCCACACTGGTGGCCGAGGCCAGTGGCGGCGGGCATCGCTGATGCGGCCGCCGCCTCTTTCGCGTCGCGAGCGGTTTCCGAAGGTTCTGGTTCCACCGGAGATCGCCGCTGAAACTTCCGCTGTGCACACATTCCGAAAAAGGACGGACCCGCACGATGGCTAACTACACTGCGGCCGACGTCAAGCGTCTCCGTGACCTGACCGGCGCCGGCATGATGGACTGCAAGAAGGCCCTCACCGAGACCGACGGGGACTTCGACAAGGCCGTGGAGGTCTTGCGCATCAAGGGTGCCAAGGACATCGGCAAGCGCGCCGAGCGCTCCGCCGCCGAGGGCCTGGTCGCCGCCGAGGACGGCGCGATGATCGAGCTCAACAGCGAGACCGACTTCGTCGCCAAGAACGACGAGTTCATCTCCCTGGCCGAGCAGGTCGTGAAGGCCGCCAAGGCCGCGAACTCCTCCGACCTGGAGATCGTCAAGGCCGCCCCGCTGGGCGACAAGACGATCGGTGAGGCCGTGCAGGAGCTCGCCGTCAAGATCGGCGAGAAGCTGGAGCTGCGTCGCGTCGCCGTCTTCGACGGCCAGGTGACGACCTACCTGCACCGCCGCGCCGCGGACCTGCCGCCGGCGGTCGGTGTCCTCGTCGAGTACACCGGTCCCTCCGAGGACGCGGCCCGCAACGCCGCGATGCAGGTGGCGGCCCTGAAGGCCACCTACCTGACCCGCGACGACGTCGCGGAGGACGTGGTGGCGAACGAGCGCCGCATCGCAGAGGAGACCGCGCGCGCCGAGAACAAGCCGGAGCAGGCCCTGCCGAAGATCATCGAGGGTCGGCTCAACGGCTTCTTCAAGGAGAACGTGCTGCTTGACCAGCCGTCGGTGCAGGACAACAAGAAGACCGTCAAGGCCCTGCTCGACGAGGCTGGCGTGACCGTGACCCGCTTCGCGCGGTTCGAGGTCGGCCAGGCCTGATCTCGCCCGGTGCGGCGGTCGCGACCGCCGCACCGGTTTCGCGCCGCCGCCGGTTCGCTCTGGGCGTTCCCGGCGGCGGGGTTCGCGACCTGCACGCCCCGCCTCCGCCCCCTGGGAGGGCGGGGCGTTCGCGCAGCGCACCGCTGACGGTGCACTTCGATCACCGCGGAACAACAGCCTCACGGGAGGAACCCAGTGACCGACGACGGTCTGTCGGAAGACGGCTATGGGCGTGTGCTGCTCAAACTGGGCGGTGAGATGTTCGGTGGCGGTGCGGTCGGCGTCGACCCGAACGTGGTCGGCACGGTGGCCAGGCAGATCGCCGAGGTCGTGGCGGGCGGCGTCGAGGTCGCCGTGGTCATCGGCGGCGGCAACTTCTTCCGCGGCGCCGAACTGCAGCAGCGCGGCATGGAACGCGCTCGCGGCGACTACATGAGCATGCTGGGCACGGTGATGAACTGCCTGGCGCTGCAGGACTTCTTGGAACGCGAGCACGACATCGACACCCGGGTGATGACGGCGATCGAAATGGGCCAGGTCGCCGAGCCCTACATTCCGCGCCGCGCGATCCGGCACATGGAGAAGGGCCGCGTGGTCATCTTCGGTGCGGGGACCGGCATGCCGTACTTCTCCACCGACACCGCGGCGGCGCAGCGCGCCCTGGAGATCGGTTGCGAGGTCGTGCTGATGGCCAAGGGTGTGGACGGGGTCTACACCGCGGACCCGAAGACGGACCCGACCGCGGAGCGCTTCGACGCGGTCAGCCACCGCGAGGTGCTGGAGCGAGGGCTCAAGGTGGCCGACGCCACCGCCTTCAGCCTCTGCATGGACAACCAGATGCCCATCCTGGTGTTCAACCTCCTGGAGGAGGGCAACATCGCTCGCGCCGTGCGCGGTGAGAAGATCGGAACCCTGGTCAGCACCCCGGCCGCAGCGTCCGCGTGACCGTGCTGGGATCCTGATCAGGTCCGCTACCGACGCCGCCGCGTCGCACGCGGCGCGCACTGTACACATCGGCCGGCACACCTAAGGAGCAACCGTGATCGACGAGACTCTCCTCGAAGGCGAGGAGAAGATGCAGAAGGCGGTGCAGGTGGCCAAGGACGACCTGGCCACGGTTCGCACCGGCCGCGCCAATCCGGGGATGTTCGCCAGCGTCGTCGTCGACTACTACGGTTCGCCGACGCCGCTGAACCAGCTGGCCAGCATCAGCGTGCCGGAGGCGCGGTTGGTCGTGGTCAAGCCTTACGACGCGAGCCAGCTCGCCGCGATGGAGAAGGCCATCCGGGATTCCGACCTGGGCTTCAACCCGTCCAACGACGGGCAGCTGATCCGGATCTCCATTCCTCAGATGACCGAGGAACGCCGCAAGGAGATGGTTAAGCTCGCCAAGCACAAGGGCGAGGAAGGCAAGATCACCGTGCGCGGTATCCGGCGCAAGGTCAAGGAAGAGATCGACCGAGTCGTCAAGGACGGCGAGGCCGGTGAGGACGAGGGCACCCGCGGCGAGAAGGAGCTCGAGAGCCTGACGCACCGCTACACGGCCCAGATCGACGAGCTCGTCAAGCACAAGGAAGCAGAGCTCCTCGAAGTTTGAGAGGCTGTCTTGCAACTGTGGTTCGCGGCTGCCGGGCCGCTTTCGCCGGCGGCGCCCGAGTGGGCGCCTGGTCGTTCCCGCTCGTGCCTTCCTCAGGTCCGGGCGCACGAGGTCCGGGCTCCGGGTGTGCTGGTACCGGGCGATCTTCGGTGACGACCAGCCAGCGCGAAGGTGAGTCCGGGATGTCCGCTTCCGTACCGGACCCGCCGTCGCGCCCGTCTCGCGCAGGTCGCGACCTGCGAGCGGCGATCGCTGTAGGTGTCGTGCTCGGCGCCGCGATCATCTTGTCGTTGCTGATGCTGCGGCACCTGTTCATCGGCATCGTCGCGGTGGCCGCCGCGGTCTCCACGGTGGAACTCGCCGGTGCGCTGCGCCGCGGCGCCGACATCCGGGTCAGCCTGCTGCCGGTGCTCGTGGGCGGCCAGCTGATGATCTGGTTGTCGTGGCCGTTCGGCCTGCGCGGGCTGCTGGTCGCCTTCACGATCACCACGCTGGGCTGCTTGGCCTGGCGTTTCCGGCTGGGCGTGGACGGTTATCTGCGCGACGTGACCGCTTCGGTGTTCACCGCCGCGTACGTGCCGATGTTCGCGTCGTTCGCCGCGATGCTGGCGGTGCCGGAGGACGGCGCGTTCCGCGCGCTGTGCTTCATGATCGGCGTCGTCGCCTCGGACACTGGGGGCTATGCGTTCGGGGTGCTGCTGGGCAAGCACCCGATGGCGCCGTCGATCAGTCCGAAGAAGTCCTGGGAGGGCTTCGGAGGTTCGATGCTGACGGGCACTGTCGCGGGGGCGCTGTCGGTGACGCTGCTGCTGGAGGGCCAGTGGTGGCAGGGCGCGTTGTTCGGCGCCGCTCTGGTGTGCAGCGCGACGCTGGGCGACTTGATGGAGTCGGTCATCAAGCGGGACCTAGGCATCAAGGACATGGGCAACCTGCTGCCGGGGCACGGCGGTCTGATGGATCGGATGGATTCGCTGCTGCCGTCCGCGGTGGTGGCGTGGATGATGCTGTTCTGGTTGCTCCCGCAATGATCTGGTCGTCGTGGTGATCGGCTCCGATCCGGAGCCCCGGGTCACGCCGAGCCCGAACATCTGGCACTGGCCGGAGGTCTACGAGCGGGAGAACCGGGCGCAGGATTCGACCGGCGCGCTGTGGAGCGCGCTGCGCGACCGGTGCGACTGGGCGGGCCGGGACGTGGTGGACGTCGGGTGCGGCGACGGATTCCACTTGGAGGTCTTCGCGGAGTCCGCGCGGTCGGTGATCGGAATCGAGCCGCACGCGCCGCTGGTGGAGCGGGCGCGGCGGCGGGTCGCCGGGCTCTCGGGGGTGGACGTCCGCAGGGCTCCCGCGCAGCGGCTTCCGCTGGCCGACGCGAGCGTCGACCTGTTGCACGCGCGGACGGCGTACTTCTTCGGCCCGGGCTGCCAGCCGGGTTTGGCCGAGGCCGAGCGGGTGTTGCGGCCCGGCGGCACGCTGGCGATCATCGATCTGGACGGCTCGTGCGAGCCTTACGGGAAGTGGATGCGGGCGGACGCGCCTCGCTTCGACCCGCCTGCGGTGGAGCGGTTCTTCCAGCTGCACGGCTTCGACAGCGAGCAGGTGCGGACGGTGTGGCGGTTCGGCGATCGCGCGGAGCTGGCAGCGGTGCTGGGGATCGAGTTCTCGCCGAAGGTGGCGCGTCGTGCGCTGCGCGAGGTCTCCGGGTGCGCGCTGGAAGTGGGCTATCGCCTGCGAATTCGCACCCGTCCGCTGGGGCTGCTTCGCGGTTCGTGAATTTCGAATTCCCCTTTCCGGATTCGGGTCGGGTTTTCCGGTGGGGTACCGACTGGTAGTTCCTTGCTCGGGAAAACACCTGCTGGGGCAAGGGATTGCTGCATCCCGGCAAGGTTGCTGACACGTAAAGTAGTTGCGGATCTCGATCGGCTGGGAATAACAACCGGCCAGACTATTAAGCCGAGCAGCATTATCGAGTACCGTTACCCTTCGGTGCTCTTGTCGCGATGCGAACGCCCCCGAATGACGCCTTGTTCCGGGGCTCCCGGCGTGATCGACTTGTGGCGGCGACGAGATGTGTGCGCCCGCTGCAACGACGCGGCGGCAGCGCCGCCCGCAGGTCCAGCAGCGACCCGCGACGGTGCCCCGTGACCGACCGCGGCCTCCAGCGCCGACCACGGCACACCGAGATGACCACCGAAACCGGTCAGCAGATCCACGATCGCGCCCGGCGAGCCGTTCCCGGACGGCCACGGGCCGGCGGCCCGACCCCGCCCGAGAAGACGCGCAACAGGAGCGACCAGATGGCCATTCACGCGGGGAGACCGGTGACCGCGGGCCTGAGCCAGGTCGCCCGGATGGATCGACGCGAGCGAGCGCGGCTGGTCCGCGAGCTGTCCCGGCAGCACCCGACGTTCCGATCGCTGTGGCGGCAGGTGATGTTCGCCAGGGGCATCGCGTTCACCTCGGTCCTGGCGCTGGCGCTCGCCGTGATCCTGCTGGTGCAGGCGGATGTGCCCACGCGATGGGTGTCCGCGCTGGTCCTCGGCGGCCTGGCCGGGTTCGCCTACGTGGCGATAGTGCTCACGGATCACCGGTTCGACCTGCTGCTCGCGGTGCTCGGTGCGCACCGCACCGATGAGCTGCACGGACGGCTGCTCACCGATGAGCTCTACGGCGCCGAGGCGGTCGAGAAGGAGGTCTCGCCGAGCGAGCCCGCTGATCGTTCCGGCGAGGAGGAGGCCGGCAGCAGGGAATGGGACGAGGGCAGGCGTCGCGCCTGCTGAAGTGCTCAGGTCCGGATCGAGAGGGTGCCCGCGATCTCGGTGCCGAGGAAGTGCGTTTCGGCCTGCGCCGGTTCCCCGATGCGCACGACCAGCGGGCCGCCGAACGGTTTGCGCTCCACGACCTCGATCCGCGCGCCCAGCGTCATCCCGTGATCGGTGAGGTAGCGCAGCAGCTCCGAATCGGTGTCCCAGACCCGCGCGATGGTGCCGATGGTGCCGGGTTCGACCTGGTCGAGCAGCCGAGTGCTGGGCTTCTCGACGATGCCGTCCGCTGTGGGGATGGGGTCGCCGTGCGGATCGTGCGTGGGGTTGCCGAGCTTGGCGGCGATGTGCTCGATCAGTTCGTCGGAGACGGCGTGCTCCAGCGCGTCGGCCTCCGGGTGCACTTCGTCCCAGGTGTAGTCGAGCACCTCCACCAGGAACAGTTCGAGCAGCCGGTGCCTGCGGAGCACGTCGTAGGCCAACCGGCGGCCGTCCGCGGTGAGCTCGACGCTGCGGTACCGGACGTGGGTGACCAGCCCCAGCTGCGCCAGCTTGGTGATCATCCCGGACACCGACGAGGGGCTCAGCCCCAGCCGCTGCGTCAGCGTCGCGTTGGTCACGGCCACCCCGCGCTCGCTGAGCCCGTAGATCGCCCGGACGTAGTCCTCGACGGACGCCGACGGGCGTTCGGCCATGCTTGTCATGCCATCCACGATAGGAGACCGGACGGTGCCACGAGTGGGTGGACTATCCGGCCGAAGCCGCCTCCGCCCGCCGCGCGCGTCGGCGCAGCACCTCGCGCAGCAGGCCCTGGCCCGGCGCGAACAGGTAGGCGAGCAGGAACAGCGAGGCCTGGCAGAGCACGATCATCCCGCCGGTCGAGGTGTCCAGGTGGAAGCTCAGGTAGGTGCCCGCGATGCCGCTGCCGACCGACAGCGCTGAGGCCACGACCAGCATCCGGGGGAAGCGCCGGGTGAGCAGGAACGCGGTCGCGCCCGGAGTGATCAGCATCGCCGTCACGAGGATCACCCCGACGGCCTGCAGCGCGACGACCACGGTCAGCGCGAGCATGGTCAGCAGCAGCGCCCCGATCAGGCGCGGTCGCAGCCCGATGGCGTGCGCGTGGGTGGGGTCGAACGCGTAGAGCGTGAAGTCGCGGCGCTTGATCATCGCGATCGCCAGCGTGATCGCGCTGATCACCAGGACCTGCGCGATGTCTCCGTCGGTGACGCCGAGGACGTTGCCGAACAGGATGTGGTTGAGGTCGACCTGGCTGGGGATGCGCGACACCAGCACCACGCCCAGCGCGAACAGCCCGGTGAACACGACGCCGATCGCCGCGTCGCCCTTGAGCTTCGTGGTGCCGCGCACCGCACCGATCATGGCCACCGCGAGTCCGCCGAACAGGAACGCCCCGACGGAGAACGGCAGCGCGAACACGTAGGCCAGCACGACCCCGGGCAGCACGGCGTGCGACACGGCATCGCCGAGCAGGGACCAGCCGATCAGCGTCACCCAGCACGACAGCACCGAGCACACCAGCGCCGCGACGACGCTGACCAGCAGCGCGCGCCGCATGAACCCGAACTGCAGCGGCTCCAGCAGCCAGATCGCGATGTCGTTCATCGGGCTCCTTCCGCCACGCCGAAGGTCCGGGCGAGCGTTTCCGGGGCGAGCACGTCGGCGACGGGACCGTGCGCGAGGACCCGCTGGTGCAGCAGCACCGCCTCGTCGCACAGCGCGGGTGCGCCCGCGAGGTCGTGCGTGGAGATCATGATCGTGCGGCCCTCGTCGCGGAGTCCGCGCAGCAGCTCGCTGATCATCGCCTCGGAGCCCTTGTCCACTCCGGCGAACGGTTCGTCGAGCAGCAGCAGCTCGGCCTCCTGCGCGATGCCGCGAGCGACGAAGGCCCGCTTGCGCTGGCCACCGGACAGCGCGCCGATCGGATTGCGGGCCAGCGCGGTGAGTCCGACCCGTTCCAGCGCGTCAGCGACGGCGGCCCGGTCGGCGGGCCGGGCGCGGCGGGTCGGCCCCATCCGGCCGTAGCGGCCCATCAGCACCACGTCGGCCACGGTGACCGGGAAGGTCCAGTCGACCGCCTCGGATTGCGGCACGTAGGCGACGAGCCCGTCGCCGCGGGCGCGCTTCGGGTCGCGGCCGAGCAGCCGGATCTCGCCGCTGTCCGGGTGCACGAGCCCCATCAGGGCCTTGAACAGCGTGGACTTGCCGGATCCGTTGACGCCCAACAGCCCGCACACCCGTCCCGGCGCGATGTCCATGGTCACGTCGTCGAGGGCGAGCGTCTCCCGGTAGGAGACGGTGACGTGCCGTGCCAGCACGCTCATCGGGAACCTCCGGAGAGTCCGGTGACGATGGTTTCGGCGTCGTGGCGCAGCAGGTCCAGGTAGGTGGGGACCGGCCCGCCCGGTTCGGACAGGGAGTCGACGTAGAGCTTGCCGCCCAGCCGCGCGTCCGTCTCCTCGGCGACCTGGCGCTGGGCTTTGTCGTTCACGGTGGATTCGCAGAACACGGCCGGTATCCGCCGGTCGTCGACGAACCGGGTGGTGTTCTTGATCTGCTGCGGGGTGCCTTCTTCGTCGCTGTTGACCGGCCACAGGTACGCCTCGCGCAGACCGGTGTCCCTGGCGAGGTAGGAGAAGGCGCCTTCGCAGCTGACCAGGGCCCGCTGCGCCTCGGGGATCCGGGCGATCTCGGTGCGCAGGTAGGTCTCGATCTCGTCGAGCCGCCGCGTGTAGTTCTCGGCGTTGACCCGGAACGTCTCGGCGTGCGCGGGGTCGAGCTTGGTGAGCGCGTCGCGGATGTTCGCGACGTAGATCTTGGCGTTGCGCGGCGACATCCACGCGTGCGGATTGGCCTTGCCCTCGTAGCCCCCGGCTTCGACGGGGATCGGTTCGACGCCGGCGCTGAGCGTCACGTGCGGGGCTTCGCTGCGGGCCACGAACTGGGCGAACCAGCTCTCCAGACCGAGCCCGTTGTCCAGCACCAGATCGGATTTCGCGGCGGTGAGCAGGTCGCTGGGCGTGGGCTCGTAGCCGTGCACCTCGGCGCCCGGCTTGGTGATCGACTCGACCTCGATCGCGTCCCCGGCGACGGCCCTGGTCATGTCGGCGAGCACGGTGAAGGTGGTGACCACGGTGCGCTTGCCGTCGTCGGCGCGGCTCAGGTCGACGTCGCAGGCCGCCACCAGGGGCACCGTCGCGGCCAGCGCGGCGAGCACGGCCGCCGCACGCCGCGCTCTCGGCTGGCCGCAGCGAAAGTTTCGCTGGCGCGGAGAGCTGATTTTCGGCACTCCGAAACTTTAACCGATGGGGTGAGGGTCGACCAGGGCCGCCGGTCCGCGGACGGGCCGACGAGCCGCCGGTGCCTTCGTGGGACACTGGTCGGCGCTATGTCGACTTCACTTCCGCTGGTCTTCGACGCGCCCAAGCGCGGCATGCCCCCTCGCCACCTCGCCGACCTGTCGGTCGAGGAGCGCCGCGCCGCCGTAGCCGAGCTGGGCGAGAAGCCGTTCCGCGCCAAGCAGCTCGCGCACCACTACTTCGGCAGGCTCAACGCGGACGTGGAGTCGATGACCGACATCCCCGCGGCGAGCAGGGAGAAGCTCGGCGCGGACCTGCTGCCGACGCTGCTGAGCCAGATCCGCACGCTGGACACCGACGAGGGCACCACGCGCAAGACGTTGTGGCGCGCGCACGACGGCACGCTGATCGAGAGCGTGCTGATGCGCTACTCCGAGCGCGCCACCGTCTGCATCTCCAGCCAGGCGGGCTGCGGCATGGCCTGCCCGTTCTGCGCCACCGGCCAGGGCGGCCTGCAGCGGAACCTGTCCACGGCGGAGATCGTGGACCAGGTGCGCACGGCGGCGGCGATGATGCGGGACGGCGAAGTGCCGGGCGGTCCGGGGCGGCTGTCGAACGTCGTGTTCATGGGCATGGGCGAGCCGCTGGCGAACTACAAGCGGGTCATCGCCGCGGTGCGCCGGATCTGCGACCCCGCGCCGGAGGGCCTGGGCCTGTCGCAGCGTTCGGTGACGGTCTCCACGGTGGGCCTGGTGCCCGCGATCAAGCGGATGACCGAGGAGCAGCTGCACGTGACGCTGGCCGTGTCGCTGCACACCCCGGACGACGAGCTGCGGGACACGCTGGTGCCGGTGAACAACCGCTGGAACGTCGCCGAGGTGCTGGAGGCGGCCCGCGGCTACGCCGACCACACCGGGCGCCGGGTGTCGATCGAGTACGCCCTGATCCGCGACATCAACGACCAGCCGTGGCGCGCGGACCTGCTGGGCAAGCTGCTGCACAAGCACCTGGGCCAGTTCGCGCACGTGAACCTGATCCCGCTGAACCCGACGCCGGGCAGCAAGTGGGACGCCTCGCCGAAGCCGGTGCAGCGCGAGTTCGTGCAGCGCGTCCGCGACGCGGGCGTGCCCTGCACGGTCCGCGACACGCGCGGCCAGGAGATCGCCGCCGCCTGCGGCCAGCTCGCCGCGGAGGGCTGAACAGCCCGCCGATCGCGCGGCAGCGGGGTGCCGCCGCGGGTTCGCGGGCCTGGTCCCGGAGCAGTCACTCAGGTGACGGGGCGACTTCATCAAGTCGGATGATCTCGTTCGAGTCCGGCCGAGCCGGCGCACCGCGCGGACTGGTTGCCGCGTCACATACCCGCGGGCGGTCGTGCGCTGCAGCGACCAGCGCAGAATTCCACGATCACGCTCGTGCCGGGGTGCCGCGACGATCGGTGCACGATCATCGCGGCGTCCCGCGCAAGGGGTGTCCATCGACCGTGTGGGGGCTCTGGAAAAACGGACCTGCCGGAGATCATGCTGGTGAGCGTGGTCCTGACCGACCGTCGGGACCGCGTCGGCCTGATGCCGATGCCCCCGACCGGCGTCGGGCCCGGCCGACCGGACAGTGCTCCCTTCCCCTCGCACCGCACTGTCCGGTCGGACCCCCCGAGCCGCGGCGCCGAAGGGGATCAGCCGATCTCGCGGAGCCTCCCGGTGGCGACGTCGAAGGCGAAGCCGCGCACCGAATCCTTCTTCGGGATGAAGGGGCTGGTGCGGACCCGCTCCAGGGACCGCCGGACGTCGGCGTCGACGTCGGTGAACGACTCCGGCGCCCACTCGGGCTCGATCCCGGTGTCGCGCCGGAGGGACGCGGTGAACTCCTCGTCGGTGAACGTGAGCATGCCGCAGTCGGTGTGGTGGATCAGGACGATCTCCTCGGTGCCCAGCAGGCGCTGGCTGATCGCGAGCGAGCGGATCTCGTCCGCCGTGATCACCCCGCCGGCGTTGCGGATCACGTGCGCCTCGCCCTCGTTGAGGCCGAGTGCGCGGTAGACGTCCAGGCGGGCGTCCATGCACGCCACCACGGCGATCTTCTTCGACGGCGGCAGGGGCAGCGGGCCGTTGAATTCGGCGGCGTAGGCGTCGTTGTTGCGGAGCAGTTCATCGGTGACCGACATGGGGCAGCCTTCCTCGTCGTGGGAGGCGCGAACGCCGGGCGCCCGCGCCGAGCGGTAGCGGCGCGCACCGGGTGCGCGGCCCGTCGACACGCCTGGTCGAACAGCGAGCCCCGCCGAGTCGGCCAGAACGCGGTCAGCACCGCAGAGGTCATGCCCACGCTCCTCGGAGTCCGTTCGGATCGAGTCGCGTGGTCACCGCTCGGCGAGCCCGCCGCCGACGGGACGAAGACCACTTCGCGACGCCTTCCTACGGGTGCACGCCGAGTGCGCGCAAGGAGACACCACGTGATGGGACGCGCGAGCTCGGCGGATTCAGCCGGGTGGGGCTCCGGACGCGGTGATCCGCTCGGAGGTGTCCGGTGGCCAGGTGACGCACTCGCCGACGACGTCCCCGACGCCGACGCGGGGATCCGCGGAACCGGGCACGGTGATCTGGCCGTCCCGGACGGCTTCCCGCAAGCGGATCAGCACGCAGAGCTCGTAGGCCGAGCGGTCTATCCGGCCGTGCCGGTCGACGACCACGTCCAGCCAGGCCGAGGGCACCACACCGCGCACCGGGACGTCCGTCCCCGACGGGTAGAACCGCTCGGCGCCCCACGCGCGCGTCGTCTCCCCGAGCAGTTCGCCCAGCGCGGCCAGCAACGGCCAGCAGTCGGGCGCGGCGCTGCGGAACTCCAGCACCTGGAGCATCGCCGACAGCAGCTGCCGGTAATCGGAGGTGTAGGCGACGTGCAGCGCGGCCCGGCCGGCTCTGGCGCGGCTGCGCTGCTCGTCCGCGCCGCGCAGCAGCGCTCCCAGGCCCTCGTCCGGCACCGGCCACCACTCCCACTGCGCGAGCCCGCCCGCCGGGCCCGCGGTGCGCGCCGGCCGGCCCGTCTGCTGCAGGCGTTCCGCGACGCGCGCGTGCAACTCGTCCACCAGTGCGAACAGGACGTTGAGGACTTCGTGGGTGAGTTCCGCCTGCCTGCACCAGCAGAGCGCGGCCAGCAGCGACAGCCGTTCGCCGGGCGCGACGGGCCGCCCGGCGAGCGCGCGATGCCGCCAGCAGTCGACGGTCTCCAGCGGTACGTCGTCGAAGGCGTCGGGTGGGAGCCGCAGCTCCCGCAGCCTGCCGAGCCGGTCGATCTCCCGGAGCAGCGCGGGCAACCGCTCGGGGGCGGGCGCTCCGCTCAGCTCGTCCAGGAAGGAGCTGGGCAACCGCAACGCGCGGACGGCGCTGATCCCGTCGAGCTCCCGGCAGAGCGCCCGGGTGTCGATCCGCGCGGGAGCGGCCAGGAACTCGTGCGGTATCCGGTTGCGGCCCCGAGCGCCGAGCAACCCGGCGAGCTCATCCGTCGCCGACCCCAGGCGCGCCAAGACCCGCCGGTGCAGTTGCGGCTCCGGGGAATGGCCCACGAAGCGAAACGTAGACCTCCTGGGGCAAACCCGATCGAGCGACCTCCGAACAAGGAATGATCATCGCCGCAGGTCGGGTCGTGATCGGCTCGGCCGGGAGGAGGACGGACACCACCCGTTCGTCCTAACCGGGGCAAGTTCCCGGGTGACGACCGGGACGCCGGTCAGCGGCGACGGCGGCGGAGGTCCGCCAGCAGTCCGATCGCGACGGCCGCGGCGAGGCCGATGAGCCAGATGTCCTCGGTCTTGAAGGTGTCGCCGCCGCTGAGGATGCCGTGGTGGTTGCCCACCAGCATGATCAGCAACGCGAACACGGTGAACCAGCCCGCGATCTGGGTGCCCTTGGGGAACCCGCCGTGCCAGCCCCAGTCGACCGACGGCTCGTCTGCCGGGTCGATGGCCTGACCGGGCTTGGTCTCCAGCTCCGTGCTCGCCACGTACCCTCCTGCGCCACAACCAGCCACCGGGGCGGTTGAACCTGCTCCTAGGCGCGGCACGAGCCACGCGTAGCCCATCTTCGCATACGCGGGACCGCCGACCGGGTGCCTGGTGACCCCCTGGGCACGCCTGGTGCTGAAACGAAGCCGCGGAACGGGAGGACCCGTTCCGCGGCTTCCTGGGAGTGGACCGGGGGCGTGTCAGCCCCCTTTGGCGGCCTTGCCGGTCCTGCCGACGATCAGCCGGTAGATGCCCAGCACGATGATCGCGCCGACGATGGCCAGCAGCCACGTGCGCCACGACCAGAAACTGCCCAATCCGACGTGGAAGATCCAGTTCCCGATCAGGCCGCCGACGAAAGCCCCGACCACACCCAGCAACAAGGTGACGAGAATCCCGCCCGGATCCTTGCCTGGCATGATCAACTTGGCGATGGCGCCCACGATGAGACCGAGAACGATCCATCCGATGATGCCCATGGCGCTACCCCTTCCTGCCTGGTCTTTGAAACGCTGAGCCATCGGTGCGAGCCGGTGGTTCAGACGTCCGGTGCTCGGGGCTTACTCCCCGATCGTGACGGCAATCTCGTCTTCGCGCACCGCGAGCGACCGATGATCGCCTGCTTCGGGGACAATGGCGGCGATGGACACCGCGACCCCCGCTTCGAGCGCGCGCCCCGAATCCCCCGTCTCCGGAACCGGTGGCCCGGCAGGTGCCGCCGCCGAGCACGACTCCGCACGCGGGACGCCGCGCAGCGTGCTGATCCTCGGCTCGACCGGTTCGATCGGGACCCAGGCGCTGGACGTCATCCGGAACAACCCCGGCCGGTTCCGCGTCGCCGGCCTCGCCGCCGGCGGCAGCGACCCGGCCGCGCTGGCCGCGCAGGCCTTGGAGTTCGGGGTCGAGGCGGTGGCCGTGGCCAAGGGCACCGCCGCCGAGGACGTGCAGCTCGCGCTGTACGCGGAGGCGCAGCGGCTCGGCTATTCCACGGGGGACTTCCGGCTGCCGAAGCTGCTGGCGGGCCCGGAGGCGACGACCGAGCTGGTGCAGCGCACGCCCGCTGACGTGGTGCTCAACGCCGTCGACGGCTCGCGCGGGCTCAAGCCGACGCTGGCCGCGCTGGAGTCGGGCGCGACGCTGGCGCTGGCGAACAAGGAATCGCTCGTCGCGGGCGGTTCGCTGGTGCTGCGCGCGGCGAAGCCGGGACAGATCGTGCCGGTGGACTCCGAGCACTCCGCGCTGGCGCAGTGCCTGGCCGGCGGCAAGGCGGACGAGGTGGACCGGCTGGTGCTGACCGCTTCCGGTGGCCCGTTCCGCGGTCGCAAGCGCCACGAGCTGGAGGGCGTGACGCTGCAGGAGGCGCTCAAGCACCCGACGTGGGCGATGGGCACGGTCGTCACGATCAACTCGGCCACGCTGGTGAACAAGGGCCTGGAGCTGATCGAGGCGCGGTTGCTGTTCGACGTGGACTACGACCGCATCGACGTCGTGGTGCACCCGCAGTCGATCGTGCACTCGATGGTCACGTTCGTGGACGGCTCCACGTTGGCGCAGGCCAGCCCGCCGAACATGCGGCTGCCGATCGCGCTGGGGCTGGACTGGCCGCACCGGATCGCGAAGGCCGCGCCGCCGCTGTCGTTCTCGGAGGCGTCCTCGTGGACGTTCGAACCGCTCGACGACGAGGCGTTCCCGGCGGTGTCGCTGGCCCGCCACGCCGGTTCCACCGGCGGGTGCCTGCCCGCGATCTTCAACGCGGCGAACGAGGAAGCGCTGGCCGCCTTCGTCGAAGGCAACAGTGGTTTCACCGACATCGTGCAGACTGTGGAGCGAACGCTCGCCGCGGCCGACCAGTGGCGCGGTGAGCCGCAGAGCGTCGATGAGGTCTTCGCAGCAGAGGAGTGGGCGCGAGTGAAATCCCGCGAGCTCGTGGCGGCCGGGAAGGGGCAGTGATGCTGGTCATCGTCGGCATCGTCCTGTTCTTCGTGGGGCTGCTGCTGTCCATCGCCTGGCATGAACTCGGTCACCTGCTCACCGCGAAGATGTTCGGGGTCAAGGTCACCCAGTACATGGTCGGCTTCGGCCGCACCGTGTGGTCGCGCAAGACCAGCGAGACCGAGTACGGCGTGAAGCTGATCCCGTTCGGCGGCTTCATCCGGATGATCGGCATGTTCCCGCCGAAGCGGGACGAGGAGTACGGGCGCACCGCCTCCTCGGCGCCGTGGCGCGTGATGATCGAGGACGCTCGGGAGGCGGCGGCCGAAGAGGTCACTCCCGAGGACGCGCATCGGCAGTTCTACCAGCGCAAACCGTGGAAGCGGATCATCGTGATGGCCGCGGGGCCGTTCATGAACCTGATCCTCGCGGTGCTCATCTTCGCCGGGATCCTGATGGGCTACGGCACTCCGCAGCCGACCACCACGGTTCAGCTGGTCAACGAGTGCGTGGTCTCCGCGGACGCGAAGGACACCACGAACTGCCCGCCGGGCGCTCCGAAGTCGCCCGCCGCCGCCGCCGACTTCCGGCCCGGCGACAAGATCGTCGAGTTCAACGGCAAGCCGTACTCCTCGTGGAGCGAGCTCCAGCTCGCCATCCGCGGTTCGTCCGGGTCGGTCCCGATCGTGGTGGAGCGCGGTGACCAGCGCGTGACCCTGCACGCCGACCTGATCCAGGACAAGCGTCCCTCGTTGCAGGATCCGGACAAGACCGAGGTTGTCGGGTTCCTCGGGCTCTCGCCCAGCTCGGTCCTGGTCCGCCAGGACGTCGCCGGAGTGGCGAGCACGATCGGCGGGTTCGTCACCCTCACCGCGCAGAAGATCGTTGAGCTGCCGCAGCGGGTGCCGGACCTGATCTCGGCCATCGGCGGTCAGGAGCGGTCCGACGATTCGCCGGTGGGCATCGTGGGTGCCAGCCGCATCGGCGGTGAGGTGCTGTCCATGGACGAGGTCTCCGTGGGTGCGCGGCTGATCACCATGCTGAACCTGCTGGCGGCGGTGAACCTCTCGCTGTTCGTGATGAACATGCTGCCGATCCTGCCGCTGGACGGCGGGCACATCGCCGGTGCGCTGTGGGAGTCGCTGCGCCGGGGCATCGCGAAGCTGGTGCGCAGGCCGGATCCGGGTCCGTTCGACACGGCCCGGCTGATGCCGCTGGCGTACGGGGTGACGTTGATCTTCATCGCGTATTCGCTGCTGGTGCTGGTCGCGGACGTCGTCAACCCGGTGACGCTGCTCTAGCCGTCCGGCCGGCGCGTGAAATGTCGGTGAACGCCGGGACCGGGGTTCGGGATTGCCCACCGAAGATCACGCTCAGTGATCATGGCAGGGGTGAACCTTGCCCGGCCGGGTGAGTGGCTATCGGTATCGTGGGGCGGGGAACGGCACGCGCCGGACACTCGGAGACCTCTCCGAGGGGTTTCCCGGAGCAGTGTCGGCACGCTCGTCGCTGAGCCGTCCCGTCCGCCGGGGCGCGGTACGAATCACCTCGCCCCGCCGTAACTCATCAGCGCATCCGCGCAGCGCAAAGGTGGAGAGGAATCGATGACCGTCGATCTGGGGATGCCCGCAGCACCCGCCCCGACACTGGGCGAACGGCGCAAGACCCGGCAGTTGCAGGTCGGTGCGGTCGGAGTGGGCAGCGACCACCCGATCTCCGTGCAGAGCATGACCACCACCAACACCGCCGACATCAACGGCACGCTGCAGCAGATCGCGGAGCTCACCGCCTCGGGCTGCGACATCGTGCGCGTGGCCTGTCCTAGCGCCGACGACGCCGAGGCGCTGCCCGCGATCGCGCAGAAGTCGAAGATCCCGGTGATCGCCGACATCCACTTCCAGCCGAAGTACGTGTTCGCGGCCATCGAGGCGGGCTGCGCGGCGGTCCGGGTCAACCCGGGCAACATCCGCAAGTTCGACGACCAGGTCAAGGAGATCGCGCAGGCCGCGAAGGACCACGGCACGCCGATCCGGATCGGCGTCAACGCCGGTTCGCTGGACCCGAGGCTGATGAAGAAGTACGGCAAGGCGGTGCCGGAGGCGCTGGCCGAGTCGGCGCTGTGGGAGGCGGGCCTGTTCGCCGAGCACGACTTCCACGACATCAAGATCTCGGTCAAGCACAACGACCCGGTCGTGATGGTGCGGGCCTACGAGATCCTCGCCGAGCAGTGCGACTACCCGCTGCACCTGGGCGTGACCGAGGCCGGTCCGGCGTTCCAGGGCACGATCAAGTCCGCGGTGGCGTTCGGCTCCCTGCTGCGCCAGGGCATCGGGGACACGATCCGCGTCTCGCTGTCGGCGCCGCCGGTCGAGGAGATCAAGGTCGGCACCCAGATCCTGCAGTCGCTGAACCTGCGCCCCCGGAAGCTGGAGATCGTCTCCTGCCCGTCCTGCGGTCGTGCCCAGGTCGACGTCTACACGTTGGCCGAGGAGGTCACCGCCGGTCTGGAGGGCATGGAGGTGCCGCTGCGCGTCGCCGTCATGGGCTGCGTGGTGAACGGTCCGGGTGAGGCCCGCGAGGCCGACCTCGGTGTCGCCTCCGGCAACGGCAAGGGGCAGATCTTCGTCAAGGGCGAGGTCATCAAGACCGTGCCGGAGGCCAAGATCGTGGAGACCTTGATCGAAGAGGCCATGCGCATCGCGGAGTCCATGGAGGGCGCCGAGGAGCAGGGCGACGGCAGCCCCGTCGTCACCGTCGGCTGATCACCGACCCCGCCCGCCGGGGCTCGGTTCCGGCGGGCGGTTCTCGTGCGCGACGGTCGTGGCTGATCGTGGTGCCACCTCTGGCGCTACGCCGTTCGGGTGATACCCGGTGGGTGTGCACCGGGTACGTCGGGCAGGGGAGCCCGTGGGCCGTTCGGTCTGGCAGTCTTTACCCGTGCTGAAGCTCGTCGGTGCCCGCCTGCTGGAGGATCGGGACGCGGTCCAGGTCCGCGCGGCGCTGGCCAGGGACCCGGTCGCGGCCTGCATGGTGGCGTCCAGGGTGGAACCCGCCGGGCTTCGGCCGAGCAGGCTCGGCGGCGAGGTGTGGGGTTACGGCAGCAGGCTCGACGGGCTGTGCTTCTCCGGCGTCAACCTGATTCCGCTGTCCGGGGGACCGGACGCGATGCGGGCCTTCGCCGATCGGGTGTTGCGCCGACGCAGGGTGTGCTCCTCGCTGGTCGGTCCCGCCGAGCAGGTGCTGGCGCTGTGGGACGAACTCGCGGCCCAGTGGGGGCCCGCGCGCGAGGTGCGCGAGCAGCAGCCGTTGATGGTCCTGTCCGGTGAGCCCGCGGTGCGCCCGGACCCGCTGGTCCGCCAGGTCCGCCCGGAGGAGCTGGACCGCTATCTGCCCGCGGCCGTCGCCATGTTCACCGAGGAGGTCGGCGTCGACCCGTCCCGGGACGGCGGCGCCGCCGGATACCGCGCTCGGGTGGCGGAGCTGATCGCGGCGGGTCGGGCGTTCGCCCGCTTCGAGCACGGCGAGGTCGTGTTCAAGGCGGAGATCGGCGCGATGTCGCAGGCCGTCGGGCAGATCCAAGGCGTCTGGGTGCACCCGGACAAGCGCAGCTCCGGACTGGGCACGGCGGGCACGGCCGCCGTCGCCGACCACCTGGTCCGCGGTCTCGGACGGGCCGCGAGCCTGTACGTGAACGGCTTCAACATCGCGGCCAGGGTCGCCTACGGCAAGGTCGGCTTCCAGCAGACCGGCACGTTCAGCACCGTCCTGTTCTGACGCCCGCGCTGCGCCCCGCCCCGCTCGCGTCCGCCGAGTCGGACGAACCTCCGAAAGCCCCGGGCACAGGACCAACCGGGTGGGCGCTCGGAAGCCTCGGTCGACTTCGGCATACTTCGCGGGTGCGTTCCTCACGGATCTTCCCCCAGCGGGGCTCGCGTTCGCGGGTCCTCGCCGCGTTAACCGGGCTGGCGCTGACCCTCCCCGTCTCGGGCTGCGGCATGTTCCAGTCCGGCCCGTCCGCCCAGGAGATCGCCTCGTCGTTCCTGAACACGTTCGCCGCGGGTGACACCGCGGGCGCCGCGGGCCGGACCGACGCCCCCGAGCAGGCCCGGCAGACGCTCGACGCCGCCCGCGGCGGCCTGTCGCCGCAGGCGGTGCGGTTCACCGTGACCAACGTCGTCGAGGACGAGGGCGGCGCCCCGGCCCGCGCCACGTTCGACGCGGATTGGGACCTCGGCGACGGCCGCGCCTGGCGGTACCAAGGCGCGTTCGAGCTCACCGAGTCCGACGACGGCTGGAAGGTGCACTGGGCGCCGTCGGTGCTGCACCCGAAGCTGGGCCCGGACCAGCGGCTGGTGCTCAACGAGCAGCGGCCGGAACCCCAGCCGGTGCTGGACCGCGACGGTGCCGAGCTGATGAAGTCGGAGCAGATCGTCACGGTCAGCCTCGACCCGCAGCAGGCCGGAGACCTGCCGGGCGTCGCGGGGCGCCTCGCGGACGGCCTCGAACCGGTCGACCCGGAGATCACCCAGCAGACGATCTTGGACGGCGTCGGGCGCACGCCGCCCGGCCAGCCCTACGTGGTGGTCTCGCTGCGGCAGGCCGACTACGACCGGGTGCGCCCGGCGATCTACGACCTGCCGGGCGTGCGCTTCCCGGCGCAGCCGAAGCTGGTGACGGCCGAGCGCGGGTACGCCGCGCAGGTGCTGAACGGGGTGTCCGAGCAGGTCGACGAGCAGATCGCGGCGAACTCCGGGTGGAGCGTCGCGACCGCCGACGCGCACGGCGCGCCCGTCGAGGTCCTGCAGGAGGCGCCGTCGCGGCCGGTGGACCAGGTGCGCACCACGCTCAGCGACCGCGTGCAGCGGGCCGCGGAGCAGGCGGTGGCGCCGGTGCCGCAGGCGGCGATGATCGTCGCGCTGCAGCCTTCCACGGGCGGTGTGCTGGCGGTGGCTCAGAACGACCCGGCCGACGCGCAGGGTTCGCCCGCGCTGAGCGGCCAGTTCCCGCCCGGCTCCACCTTCAAGATCGCGACTGCGGCGGCGGGGCTGGAAGCGGACAAGGTCAGCATCGACGCGCCGGTGGAATGCCCGAAGAGCAAGGTGTTCGACGGCCGCACGATTCCCAACGACAAGGACTTCGACCTGGGCGTCGTGCCGCTGCGCACCGCGTTCGCGAAGTCCTGCAACACGACGTTCGCGCAGCTCGCGGTGGACCTGCCCGCGCAGTCGTTGACCGACATGGCCCAGCAGCTCGGCATCGGCGTCGACTTCGAGGTGCCGGGCATCACGACGATCACCGGCCAGGCTCCGCCCGGTGAGAACACGACGGGGCGGGCGGCGAACGGGTTCGGCCAGGGCACCGTGCTGGCCAGTCCGTTCGGGATGGCGCTGGCCTCGGCGACGGTGGCGAACGGGTCGATGCCCACGCCGAAGCTGATCGAGGGTGCGGAGACGAAGGCCGACGCGCAGGTGGCTCCGCTGTCGCCGAAGACGCTGGAGCAGCTGCGTCCGATGATGCGGGAGGTCGTGCTGTCCGGGACGGCCACCGGGGTCGCGGGCGCGGGCGAGGTCGCGGGCAAGACGGGCACCGCGCAGTTCGGGGACGGCACCCATTCCCACGGCTGGTTCGTCGGTTACCGCGGTGACCTGGCCTTCGCGGTGCTGCTGGAGGACGCGGGCGAGTCGAAGCCGGCCGTGCAGGTCGCGCAGAGCTTCTTGTCGAACACGCCCTGAAGTCAAAGTGCTACGTTGTAGCTCATGGAGCGGATCGGGGTCAGGGAGCTGCGGCAGAACGCCAGCCGCTACCTCAAGCGGGTGGCGACCGGCGAGTCGATCTTGGTGACGGACCGCGGCCGGACCGTCGCGGTCCTCAACCCGCCAACGCGCGCGCATTCGCTCTACGACGAATTGATCGCCGCCGGGGAACTGATCCCCGGTGACGGCGGCGACCTCCCGGAACCGGGTGACCCGGAGGCCGGCGAGTTCGACGCGCGGTTCCCGGACGAACCGGGGCCGCGCACGACGCCGCCGGGCGACGACCGACGTGAACAGGAGCGGCTTTGATCTACTTCGATTCCTCCGCGCTGGTGAAGCTGATCGCCCCAGAACCGGAGAGCAAAGCGCTCAGCGAATGGGTGCAGGCCCGGCTGGAGCAGCCCCGCATCACCAGCGCCGTCTCGCAGGTCGACGTGCTGCGCACGTTCCGCGAGTTCGGCCCGGCGATCGAGGACCTGGCCTCGATCATCCTGTCGAAGCTGGACCGGTTGCCGGTGAAGCAGGACGTGCTGGACACCGCGGCGGGGCTGCGTTCCCGGGTGAGCCCGCTGGAGGCGATCCACCTCGCGTCCGCGTGCAAGATCCGCGAGGGGTTGCACGCCTACGTCTCCTACGACAAGGCGCTGCTGGCCGCGGCGGAGGAGGAAGGGCTCGCCACGGCCTCGCCCGGTGCCTGATCGAGCCGCCCGGTGTGCTGACCAGCCAGAACGTGCCGCCCGTCGCCTGTGCGGGTGGCTCGCTCCCGCGGCGCGGGCGTGGCGGGACGGGGAGCGGTCGGGTCCGGATCCCACGTTCTAGAGTGAAGGGCATGCCCGTACGCGCACCGTTGCAGCCAGGAGTCCAGACGCCCCGCCGGCCGGTGCCGGTGACGATCGAGCGGCCCGAATACGTCGACAAGCCCGCTCCGCGCCGCAACACCGACCCGGACGTGCAGCCGCCCGAGGTCATCGAGGCGATGCGGGTGGCGAGCAGGCTCGCGGCGCAGGCGCTGCAGCTGGCGGGCAAGACCATCGAGCCCGGTGTCACCACCGACCGCGTCGACGAGGTCGTGCACCAGTTCTTCGTGGACAACGGCGTGTACCCGTCGACGCTGGGTTACCGGGGCTTCCCGAAGTCCTGCTGCACCTCGCTGAACGAGGTCATCTGCCACGGCATCCCGGACTCGACGGTGGTCGAGGACGGCGACATCGTCAACGTCGACGTCACCGGTTTCATCGGTGGCGTGCACGGCGACACCAACGCCACCTTCATCGCCGGTGAGGCGTCCGAGGAGGTGCGGCTGCTGGTGGAGCGCACCCACGAGGCGACGATGCGCGGCATCAAGGCGGCGAAGCCCGGCCGCCAGCTCAACGTGGTCGGGCGGGTCATCGAGTCGTACGCGAAGCGCTTCGGCTACGGCGTGGTGCGGGACTTCACCGGGCACGGCATCGGCCGCTCGTTCCACTCCGGGCTGGTGGTGCTGCACTACGACGAGCCGTCGGTGCAGACCGTGCTGGAACCGGGCATGACGTTCACCATCGAGCCGATGATCACCTTGGGCACCCACGAGTACGACATGTGGAGCGACGGCTGGACGGTGACCACGCGGGACAAGTCGTGGACCGCGCAGTTCGAGCACACCATCCTGATCACCGAGGACGGCAACGAGATCCTCACCCAGCCGTGAGCGGTCTGCTGGTCGCCGGGACGACCTCGGACGCGGGCAAGAGCGTCCTGGTCGCCGGGATCTGCCGCTGGCTGGCGCGTTCGGGCGTGCGGGTGGCGCCGTTCAAGGCGCAGAACATGTCGAACAACTCCGTGGTGTGCCCGGACGGCGGTGAGATCGGCCGGGCGCAGGCCGTGCAGGCGGCGGCGTGCGGACTGGAGCCGTCGGTGCGGTTCAACCCGGTGCTGCTCAAGCCCGGCGGGGACCGCAGCTCGCAGGTCGTGGTGCTGGGCGAAGTGGCCGGTGAGGTCACCGCGTTGTCCTACCGGGAGCGCAAAGCGGCGCTGCTGGAGACCGTGTCGTCCACTTTGGAAGGACTGCGGGGCGACTACGACCAGGTGATCTGCGAGGGTGCGGGGTCGCCCGCCGAGATCAACCTGCGGGCCACCGACATCGCGAACATGGGCCTCGCGCAGGCCGCGCGGCTGCCGGTGCTGGTGGTCGGCGACATCGATCGGGGTGGCGTGTTCGCCGCGCTCTACGGCACCTTGGCGCTGCTGGACGCGGCCGATCAGGCGCTGGTGTCCGGATTCGTGATCAACAAGTTCCGCGGTGATCCGGCGTTGCTGGAGCCCGGTCTGGAGCAGGTGCGGGCGCTGACCGGCCGACCCGTGCAGGGCGTGCTGCCCTGGTCGGAGGAGCTGTGGCTCGACGCCGAGGACTCGTTGTCCTACGTGGCCGACGGGGTGGTGGGAAATCCGGCCCCGCCGCTGGGGGACCAGTGGCTCCGGGTCGCGGTGCCGAAGCTGCCGCGCATCTCCAACGCCACCGACATCGAGGCGCTGGCGGCGGAACCGGGCGTGGCAGTGCGGTTCGTGACCGAACCGTCCCGGCTGACGGACGCGGACCTGGTGGTGCTGCCCGGTTCCAAGGCGACCGTCGAGGACTTGGCGTGGCTGCACCGGACGGGGCTCGCGGACGGGGTGCTCGCGCACGCGCGGGCGGGGCTGCCGGTGTTCGGGATCTGCGGCGGCTTCCAGATGCTGTCCCGGCGGATCACCGACGAGGTCGAATCCGGCGGCGGTGTCGTCGACGGCCTCGGGTTGCTCGACCTGGAGATCGAGTTCGAGCCGAAGAAGACGCTGCGCACCCCGAGCGGCACCGCGTTCGGCGAGGCGGTCACCGGCTACGAGATCCACCACGGCACTCCGGTGCGGCCCGGCGACGACCTGGTTCCGCTGATCACGACCGAGTTCGGCGCGGAGGGCGCGGTCAGCGGTGCCACGTCCGGCACGCATTGGCACGGCCTGTTCGAGAACGACGCGTTCCGCCGTCGATTCCTCGCGCACGTCGCCCGCCAAGCGGGACGGGACGGTTTCGCGGCCTCCCCGGACGTGTCGTTCGCGGCGTTACGGGAGGGGCAGCTGGACCTGCTCGGCGACCTCGTCGAACGGCACCTGGACACCGACGCGCTGCTGCGGCTGCTCGACGGCGGGGCGCCGCGCGGTCTGCCGCTCGTCGGACCTGCGGCGATGCACGCGGGGAAGTGACGCGCGTAACATCTCCGGCATGGCGACTGAGATCTCGGTGGAAGAAGCGCAGGCGCGGCTGCCGGAGCTGCTGGACCGCGTGGAGTCCGGTGAGGAGATCGTCATCACCCGCTTCGGCGCACCCTCGGTGGCGTTGCAGCGGGCCGGTGCCGGCAGGTCGCGGGAGGTCGTGACCTCAGGGGTGCTCACCGGCGCTTGGCTCGCCCCGATCGCCGGGGACGCCGCGGCGGATTCGGGCACCTTCGACTTCGGGACCGACTACTCGGCGGGTGAGGTCGGCTTCTCCGGCTGAACGTCGATCGCGTCGAGCAGCTCGTCCAGGAACCCGCCTGCCTCGGCCGCGGCGCGGTCGGCGTCGCCGGAGCGCACGGCGTTGAGCAGCTCGGTGTGCGAGACCTGGGTGACCGACGCGGGGTCGAAGGTCGTGGCGACGCTGGACTGCACGGCCTCGCTGATGCCTTCGTAGAGCCCGATCAGCAGCGGGTTGTGGGAGGCGGCCACCAGGCGCAGGTGGAACCGGGTGTCCTCGTGGACGACCACTTCGCGGTCGAGGCGGTCCACCGCGTCGTCGCGGGCGGCGAGCAGCGTCTCCAGCTCGGCGACGTCCTCATCGGTGCGCGCCGCGGCGGCCAGCCGGGCGGACTCGACCTCCAGCGCGCGGCGCACCTCCAGGATGCGGCGCAGCTCGGAGCCGCAGAGCCGCCGGACCGCGCCGGAGAGCTCGTTGGTGGCGCGGACGAAGGTGCCGTCGCCCTGGCGGACCTCCAGCAAGCCCGCGTGCGCGAGTGCTCGGACGGCTTCCCGCACCGTGTTGCGGCCGACGCCGAGTGCGGTGACGAGTTCCGATTCGGTGGGGATGCGTTCCCCCAACGGCCATTCGCCGGAGCTCACCAGCGCGCGCATCTGCGCGATGACCTGTTCGACCAGACCCGTGCGCTGGGTGGTGACCAAAGGCACTGAAGGGTCCTTTCATCCAAACATCCTATGTTTGCCATACTAGGTGGCGATGTCTCCTGAGTCGCACACCCAGCCCCCGATCGATCGAGTTCCCACCGACCGTGTGACCGACCAGGATGCCAGGTCAGCGGCTTCGGCCGCGTCCGGCACCCGGGCCGACGAATCCTCCGCGCTGGCCAGAGCCGAAGTCCTCGTGAACGAAGGCGCCGCGGAGACGATGGCGCCGTCCCGCTCGCGCGCGTTGGCAGGCGGCGGACTGCTGCTGGCGGGCGTCGCGCTGGCCGCCGCGAACATGCGCCCCGCCGTCACCAGCCTCGCCTCGATCCTCGGCGAGGTGCGCGATTCGCTCGGTGCGACCAGCACCTGGGCCAGCATCGTGACCTCGGTGCCGACCCTGTGCTTCGGCGTCGCGGGCATCGGTGCGCCGCTGCTGGCCCGCCGGTGGGGGATGAACCGCGTCGTCGGCGGCTCGCTCGCGCTGCTCACCGCCGCGATGATCGCCCGCGTTCTCGGGGGCCCGTGGGCGCTGCTGGCGGGCACGGTGCTGGTGTGCGCGGCGATCGCCATGTGCAACGTGCTGATCCCGGTGGTGGTGAAGGAGTCCTTCCCCGGCCGCGTCGGCCTGGCCACCGGCCTCTACACGACGGCGATGGCCGCCGGTGGCGCCACCGGTTCGGCGATCACGCCGTGGCTGAACTCGGCGACCGGGAACTGGCGGTGGTCGCTGGCGACGTGGACGGTCGTCGCGCTGGCCGCGTTGTGCGTCTGGATTCCCGGCACCCGCAAGCGGCCCACCACCAAGGCCGTCACCGAGGTCAAGGGTGAGCGGCGATCGCTGATGCGCAACCCGTTGGCCTGGCTGATCACGTTCTACTTCGCGATGCAGTCGACCATCGCCTACGTGGTGATGGGCTGGCTGCCGGAGGTGTTCAAGGGCGCGGGCATGGACGCCACCTCGGCCGGAGCCCTGCTGGGCGTGCTGCTGTTGATCGGCGTGCCGATCAACATGGTGTTGCCGCCGCTGGTGACGCGGACCCGAGGCCAGTCCGGTTGGGCGTTGCTGATGGGCACGCTCATGTTCGCCGGCTTGCTGGGGCTGCTGCTCGCGCCGCTGGCTGCGCCGATGCTGTGGGCGGTGCTGATGGGCATCGGCATGAGCGCGTTCCCGCTGGCGCTGGTGATGATCTCGCTGCGCACCCGCAACGCTGCTGACACCGGGCAGCTCTCGGCGATGGCGCAGAGCATCGGCTACCTGATCGCCGCGTCGGGGCCGTTCCTGTTCGGGATGCTGCACGACGTGACGGCGACCTGGTCGGTGTCGCTGATCGCGGCGCTGGTCATCGTCGTCGCGCAGACGATCGTCGGCATGCTCGCCGGACGCCCCCGCGTGATCTGAGCGGAGCTCGCCGAGTGAACGGCCCGTTCGTCCAATCCCGTTGGGCGAACGGGCCGTTCACTTCACTCGGGGAGTGCGCCGCAGCCGGAGTGAACGGACCGCTCGTCCGACCGCGTTGGGTGAACGGGCCGTTCATCCCGGCAGGGGCTCGGTGAGAGTGGAGTGAGCGGACCGTTCGTCCAATCCCGTTGGGCGAAGGGTCCGTTCACTCATGTCGGACGGGCCGCTGGGCGGCGGGTGATCATGGCTGCTGGGGAGCCGTTTCGAGGATGCGGTGGATCGCGCGGTGCGCGCGGTCGACTGCCTGGGGATCGTGGTCGAGTTGCAAGGCTTGGTTCAGGGCCAGGCCGACCGCGATGATCTCGAACACGGCCTGGTCGACGTCGACGTGCGCGGGCAGTTCGCCGTTGGTCGCCGCCGCGGAGAGCTCGTCGCGCAGCCGGCCGCGCCACCACGACCACCGTTCGGCGACGGCGTCGCGCACCAGGCCGGGGCGGCCGTCGAACTCGCTCGACGCCGCGGTGAGCAGGCAGCCGCCGGGCAGTTCCAGGGTGGCCAGGAAGCTCACCGAGTTCTCGCAGAGCGCGCGCAGCCGCGGCATGCCCTGCCGGTGCTGCTCGGCGGCCTCGACGACGCGCCGCCAGAAGTCCGCGAAGGCGTCGTCCAGCGTCGAGGCCTGCAGCGCTTCCTTGGTGCCGAAGTGCCCGAGCACGCCGGATTTGCTCATCTCCAGCTCGCCCGCCAGGCGGCCGATGGTGACGCCTTCGAGTCCTTCCGCGGAGGCGATCTCGGTGGCGCGGTGGATGATCCTCGCTCGGGTGGCGCGGGCTTCCGCCGCGGAGCGTCGAGGTGACATGGCCGCAGTTTAGCGTCCGACCGTGCGCTATTGACTTGGCGAACGATCGGACGCTAAATTTTGCCCGGTCAACCGGAGAACCGAGGAGGACGCGCTATGCGCATCCGGCGTTTGGCCTGGGCAGGGCTGGAGATCGAAGCCGAGGGAGCGACCGTGGTGGTGGACCTGGTCCAGCACCCCAACGAGCTGTTCGGTCTCCGCGATCCGCAGGCGGAGCTGCCTGCTCCCTCCGCCGGAGCGGTCGACGCCGCGCTGGTGACGCACCTGCACGTCGATCACACGGGCGTTCCGGCTCTGGCGCGGGCGCTGCGCCCCGGCGCGCCGGTGTTCCGTCCCGCGCCCTTCGCGGACGTGCTCACCGAGGGGGTCGAGCGGGAGCTGAGCGCGAGCGGCCTGGCCACCGAGGTCGTCGCCGAGTGGGAGCGGCGGGAGGTCGGCCCGTTCCGGATCACCGCCGTGCCCGCCGTAGACGGTTTGGGATCACCGCAGGTGAGCTGGGTCGTGGAGGCGGATGGCAGCCGGATCCTGCACGCCGGGGACACCTTGTTCCACGGTGCCTGGTGGTCCATCGCCGCGCGCTGCGGGCCGTTCGACGCGGTGTTCCTGCCGATCAACGGGGCGGTGGTCGACGCTCCCGCTCTGCAGCCGCCGAGCCCGTTCCCGGCGGCGATGGGGCCGGAGCAGGCGGCGGTCGCGGCGCGGATCCTCGGCGCCCGCGCGGCGGTGCCGATCCACCACGACGACGAGCACCTGATCAAGCCGCCGGGTTACGTGGAAGTCGACGGCCCGGTGGCCGAATTCCGGATCCACGCGGGAGGAATCGCGCACGTCCTGGACGTGGGGGAGTGGCGGGACTTCACGGGCGAACTCGCCGCGTGAGCTTCCCCGTTGGGCGAACGGTCCGTTCGCCCTGCGGCGCTGTCGGGGTGAACGGCCCGATCGTCCAATCCCCTTGGTCGAACAGTCCGTTCACTCGGTTGCAGGTCGGGTGAACGGACCGTTTGTCCAACGGGGTTGGGCGAACAGTCCGTTGACTCGGTTCGGGTTGTGGGTGAGCGGGCCGTTTGTCCAATGGGGTTGGGGGAACGGGCCGTTGGCTTGGCGGGTCTTGGGGTGGTTCAGCAGCAGTGGTGGCCTCGCCAGGCCTCGCGGCCTTCCTTGGCGGCGACGGCGGCGATCACGAGGGCGGCCAGCGGGTCCGCCCAGTACCAGCTGAAGAGCGTGTTGAGCAGCAAGCCGGCCAGCAGCACTCCGGACAGGTAGGTGCACAGCAGCGTCTGCTTCGAGTCGGCCACCGCTGAGGCCGACCCGAGTTCGCGCCCCGCCCGGCGCTGCGCGTAGGACAGGCCGGGCATCACCGCGAGGCTCAACGCGGCCAGCACCAGGCCCACCGTCGAATGATCCGCCTCGGCGCCATCGAGCAGGCTCCGCACCGACTCCACCGAGACGTAGGCCGCCAGCGCGAAGAACGATACGGCGATGATCCGCAACGTGACGCGTTCCCGAGCTTCCGGATCGCGGGCGCTGAACTGCCAGGCGACCGCGGCGGCCGAGGTGACCTCGATCGCGGAGTCGAGCCCGAATCCGATCAGCGCCACCGACGACGCCACCTTGCCCGCCGTCAACGCGATGACGGCTTCGATGACGTTGTAGGTGATCGTCGCTGCGACCAGCCACCGCACCCGCCGTCGCAGGGCAGCCCGTCGAGCCTCGGTCGGCTCCGGAGCCGAGCAGCTCCCGCGGCAGGCTTGATCGCGGTCCGCCTCAGCGCTCACCTGCCACCTCCGAGAGGGGCGCGTCGTTCAAGCACGGCTGCGACTGCTGCACCGCCAGCACGACCTGCACCAGTTCTCCCAGTGCCGCCGACAAGTGCGGGTCGGCGAGTTCGTACCGGGTCTGCCGACCTTCGAAGGTCGCTACGACGAGGCCGCACCCGCGCAGGCAACTCAGGTGGTTGGACACGTTCGACCTGGACAACCCGAGATCGGCCGCCAGCTTCCCGGGATAACCGGGCCCGTCCAGCAGCGCCACCAGCAACCGGCATCTAGTGGGGTCGGCCAGGGCTTTTCCCACGCGGGCCAGCGCCGCTTTCTTCGCCTCACATGTCAGCACACGCTGAACAGTACAGCCTGCGCTGACCAGTTGGCGGGGTGAACGGACCGTTCGTCCAAGCGGATTGGACGAACGGTCCGTTCACTCAGTTCGGCGCCGGGGAGCCGAGGAGCTCCGCGTTGGCTCGGCCGACTGCGCTGGTGAGTTCGGCGAAAGCCTTTTCGGTGAAGTTCAGGGTCAGGCCGTCGCCGCTGCCTCGGAAGTCCAGCTGGACGGACCGGTCCGGTTCGGTCTCGAAGGTGATCCTGACCTGCTCGGACAGGCACACGTAGGTGTCGTTCTCGACCGCTCGCTGCTCGCGCATCCGGTCTCCTCCTGATCTGCGGTGTCTCGGTACAGTTCACGAAAGATCTTCATTTAAGCCGCATAGTTAGGCTTGTGGGAGAAATAGACCACAGGTTGTGGTTCACTGTCGGTCCCCTGATCAGGTAGCCATCGGTTCAGCCGGAGGAGATTTCGTGCCCACAGGCCGCCAAACCGTCGAGCGCCGTCAGCTGGGGCTCACGCTCCGCCGACTCCGGCGTGAAGCAGGACTGTCGCAGCAAGAGGCGGCTCGCGCGATCAACCGGCACTACACCCGCATCAGCCATCTCGAATCGGCGAAGGCCTCGCTGAGCATCGAGGAGCTCGGGTTGCTGCTCGACCGCTACGCGGTGTCCGACGCGGATCGGGAAACCGTGCTCGCGTTGGGCGCGGTGGCTCGGAAACGACAGCGCGGGAAGGGATACACCGATCAGCTGCCCAAGTCGTTCGAGCGGCTGGCCGACCTGCAAGCAGATGCCGCCGCGATCGGCTTTTACGACACCGGAATCGTTCCGGGTCTCGCACAGTCGCAGGACTACGTGGTCGCGTTGATGCGCGTAGGGGACGGAATCTGGTGGGAGCCCTCCGAAGCGGAGATCGAGCGTCGGATCGAGTTCCGGCTTCAGCAGCAGCGGCGGGTGTTAGAGGCAGAGGAACCGAAGCAGATCGACTTCGTGCTGACCGAATCGGCGCTGGAAGAAACGGTCGGGAGCACGGCGATCATGCGCGGCCAGCTCCTCCACCTGCTCCAGCTGGGTGAACGTCCGTCGGTGACCGTTCGGGTTCTGAGTCGGGCGACCACCTCCAAGTTCCTCCTCGGAGGTGGTCTCATCACGTTGGACTTCGCCGGGAACGCGCCTCGCATCGCTTGCGCCACTTCCCACGGTCCCTGTACTTACCACGATCAAGAGGTGGAAACTGCGCCCATGTTCCGGGCATGGGAGTGCGTTCGACAGCTTGCCCTTGATCCGGAACCGGCTCGTGACTTGCTCATCGAGAAGCTGAAGGATCTGAAGTGATGCGCTACGACACCGGGTGGTTCAAGAGCAGCCGCAGTTCGACCTCGTCCAACGCCTGCGTCGAAGTCCGGCTGACCGAGCGCGCGGTCTCGGTGCGGGATTCAAAAAACCGGCAGGGCGGCGAGTTATCGGTAGGACACAGCGAGTGGGCTGCGTTCCTGGTGGCGCTACGTTGATCTAGCGGTGGGTCCGCTGCTCAGCTCCGTGGTGGCAGGCGGTGGAGTTCGACGTTCGTCAGCGTCCCGTCGGAGACTTCCGCCGTTTGGTAGGTGCAGTGCGGTTGGCGTCTGCGGTCGGTGGGGGAGCCGGGGTTGAGCAGGCGCAGGCCGTTCGGCGTGACCGTGTCCCACGGGATGTGGCTGTGGCCGAAGACGAGGACGTCGGTGTCGGGGAAGTCCTCGTCGCAGCGGCGTTCGCGGCCTTGGGCGGCGCCGGTTTCGTGGATCATCGCGAAGCGGACGCCGTCGAGCTCCACCCGCGCGATCTCCGGCAACCGGCGCCGAAGTTCCTCGCCGTCGTTGTTGCCCCACACGCCGATGAGCCGCGCGCTGCGGGACTCCAGTTCGTCCAGCAGCGGCGGCTCCACCCAATCTCCGGCGTGGAACACGACATCCGCTTGCACGACCTCCCGCCACACCTGCTCGGGCAGCGCCTTGGCGCGCTTGGGCAGGTGCGTGTCGGCGAGCAGCAGCAGGCGCACGCTCACTCCGGGTGCAGTTCCAGGCCGAGCAGGGCGTTTTCGAGCAGTTCCGGCATCGCCGGGTGGATCCAGTACTGGCCGCGGGCCATCGTGCGGGCGTCCAGGCCGAACTGCATGGCCTGGATCAGCGGCTGGATCAGCGTCGGCGCCTGCGGGCCGATGATGTGCGCGCCGAGGATGGTTCCGTCGGCGGGGTCGGCGAGCAGCTTCAGGAAACCGGTGGTGTCCTCCATCGCCCAGCCGTAGGCGATGTCGCCGTAGTTCTGGATCTTCGTGACGTAGTCGACGCCCTGCTCCCGCGCCTGCTGCTCGGTGAGCCCGACCGCGGCGATCTGCGGGGACGAGAACACCGCGTGCGGCACGTAGGTGTGGTCGGAGTCGATGAGCTCGTCGGGGTGCAGCAGGTTGTGCTGCACGACGCGCTGCTCGTGGTTGGCGACGTGCTTGAGCTCGTGGTCGGAGCTGATGTCGCCCAGCGCCCACACGCCGTCGACGGAGGTGCGCTGCTCGGCGTCGACCTCGATCTTGCCGTCCTCGCGGACCTTGAGGCCGCCGGCCGCCGCGTCGATCAGGTCCGTGTTCGGTTCGCGGCCGACCGCGACGAGCAGCTGCTCCGCCTCGACGGTTTCGGCGCCGTCGGGGCCTTCCAGGTGCAGCCGCACGACGTCGCCGTCGCGTTCGACGGCGGTCTGCTTGCGGTTGAGGCGCACGTCCCAGCGGGCCTGGGCGAGTTCGGTGAAGCGCTGCGAGATGTCTTCGTCCTCGGCGCGCAGCAGCGCCCCGGAACGGGCCACCACCGTCACCTCGACGCCCAGGGCGGAGAACACGTGCGCGAACTCGGCGCCGATGAACCCGCTGCCGAGGATGATCATGCGGTCGGGCAGTTCGTCCAAGCGCATCACGCTGTCGCTGGTGTGGAAGTCGACCTCGTCGATGCCGGGGACGTCCGGTGTGGCCGGGCGACCGCCCGCGGCGACGACGAACCGGTCCGCGGTGATCGTCTCCGGACCGGACCCGGTCGCCACGGTCAGTTCCTTCACCCCGGTGAACCGGGCCTCGCCCTGGAACAGGGTGACGTTCGCGCTGCCCTCGGCGCGGTAGCGGCGGCCCCCGTCGGAGATGGCGTCGATGCGCCCGAAGATGCGGTCCCGGATGTCGCGCCAGCGCACGTCCCGCAGCTCCAGGTCGACGCCCAGCTTGGTGCCCACGCCGGGGCTCGCGGCGGTGTCGGCGGTGTGCACGAACATCTTCGTCGGGATGCAGCCCACGTTCAGGCAGGTACCGCCGTAGTTCCCGGTGCTGCCGACGCCCTTCTCCACGATCGCGACGTTCCAGTCGTCGAACCGCTCGTCGAGGATCGAGTTGCCGGAACCGCTGCCGATGATGACCAGGTCGAAGTGGGGCATGTCCATCCTGTGCTCGTCGTGGGTACCGCGGTGCGCGGCGCCGAAGGCGCACCTCGCGGTACAACCCCGCGGGCGGCCTGCTGATTCCCGGAGGGCGTCGCTGATCACCCGTCCGGTGGTCGAGTCCGTGCGGGCACCGCTGGAGGAGCGCCGCCGCGAGGATCCGGAACGGGCCGGTCCCGCTTACCTACTACCACGTAGGTTTACCCTGGATCTACTCCTCAGGGATGTCGACCGGCCTCGACCAAGATCACTAACTTGGACCTCGCATCGCTGTGCGCTAATGCCGGAACGGGTGCGGCCGTGCGGCGATCAACGGGGAGGCACGGGCGGGGATGGCCCTCCAGGGGGTGGTCATCCCCGCTTCCCCTTCGCGCTCCGGCCGAGCCCGCGACCGCGCGGGCCGCGGGCTCGACCCGTCCTCAGCGCTTGAGGCCGTGCTCGATGGCCTCGATGATGCGGGGGCGCAGGTCCGCCGCGCTGATGATCGCGTCCACCGAGCCGACCTCGACCGCGCGCTGGATGCTGTGCACCTGGTCGAACTCGGTCGCCACCTCACCCAGCTTCTCCGCGCGGACCGACGCCTGCAGCTCCGCCAGCTGGGCGTTCAGCCGGGCGCGTTCGACACCGCTGGACTCGCCGACGAGGGCCTGGAGCTCGGTGACCCGAGGATCGTTCGTCGTGCGCTTGCCGACCTCGCCGGAGAACACCACCGCCGCGGCCGGGGCGCCGCCGAGCACCGACGCGTACGAACCTTCCAGCGCCAGCACCGTCATGTTCGGGTTCAGCGCCTTCGAGAAGACCACGAACGCGCCGCCGTGGTAGCGGGAGATCACGCAGAACACGATCGGGCCGTCGAAGTTGACGATCGCGCGGCCGATCTCCGCGCCGTACTCCAGCTGGAGCTTGCGCATCGACTCCGGTGAACCGTCGAAACCGGACAGGTTCGCCAGCACCACCAGCGGCCGGTTGCCCGAAGCCGAGTTGATCGCGCGGGCGGCCTTCTTCGACGACCGCGGGAACAGGGTGCCCGCGGTGTAGGTGTCCGGGCCGTCGGTGGGAGGGAAACCGCGCCGCTGCACCGAACGGGACTCGATGCCCAGCAGGCACACCGGCCGGCCGCCGAGGTGCACGTCCTGCACGGCGGCGGTGTCCGCGTCCGCCATGCCCGCCCAGCGCTCCAGCGTCGGGTGGTCCTGGTCGGACAGGGCGCGCATCACCGTGCGGATGTCGAAGGGCTTCTTGCGGTCCGGGTTGTGCTCGGACGAGAAGATCTCGCCGACCGTCCGGAAATCGCTGCCCGCGATCTCGTGCGGGAACGGGGAGACGTCGCGGTCCACCGGGTCCGAGGTGTCGGCGGCGCGCGGCGCCGTCTCACCCGGCACGACGTAGGTGTGGTCGTAGTGCGACATCAACACGTCGCGGGCCGCCGGGAGGTTCGGCGCCCAGTACTGCGCCTGCCCGTTCGGCCCCATCACGCGGTCGTAGCCGCCGATGCCGAAGTTGTCCTCCGCCGAGACGCCGCCGGAGAAGTCCAGCGACTGCTTGCCGGTGAGCACCATCGTCGAATCCGGCGTCATCACCAGGATTCCCTTGGTGTGCATGAGCATCGTGGCCTCGGCGTTCCAGTACGGCTGGGCGCCGACGGTGATGCCCGCGACCACGATGTTGATCTCGCCGCCGTCCTGGGTGAACTCCACGATCCGCTTGAGCGCGGCGGCGACCCAGTCCATGTTCTCCGTGCCGGAGGACATCGAGATCCGGGCGCCCGCCGACAGCGCGAACCACTCCAGCGGCAGCTCCAGCCGCTCGGCGAGGTCGAGCGCCGCGATGACCCGCGCGCACTCGGGTTCCGACAACGCGCCCAGCGCCTTCGTCGGGTCGCCGAGCAGGACCACGCGCCGGAGGCCTTCGGGATGGCGCTCGGTCGGCGTCGAGACGACGCCCGCGACGAGCGCCGCCGAGTTCTGCCCGCGCGGCCGGTCGACCGGGACCAGGGCGCCGTCGTCGTCCAGGTCGTGCTCGACGAAACCGCCCGCGTCGCCCGCGAGCATCCCGGTGAGCTCGTAGGGGTAGACGTTGCCGCGCCGCGCCGCCCGCAGCACCTTCTGCCGGTAGTCGTCCAGCGGGCGCAACGGTTCCGTCGACGGCTCCTCGATGTGCAGCTTCGCGCCGTCGCCCTCGCCGAGCGCGATGCGCACGGCCATGTCGGTGAGCTCGCCGTTGTCCTGGCGCTTCCGCGCCAGGAACGTGACCTCCTCCATCCCGGCGCCCGCGGTGGTCGGCAGGACCCGCCGGGTGAGGGTGTTGAGCTCGTCGGCGGTCAACTCCGTCGGCGGCCACACGTACATCAGGATCCGGTTGGTGTCGAAGCGCTTCTTCGCCGGGCGCTGCGCCTGCACGGTGCGGATCGCGTCCAGGCACCCGGCGAGCATGTCCTCGACGGCGGGCAGCGCCACCAGCCGGCCGTCGTTGTCGCGCAGCGGCGTCAGGTCCCGGACCTGGGCCATCGCCACCAAGCGCTCGTCGGACGGGTTCTCCCGCGCGACGCACTTGAACAGGTAGACCTCCTCGTCGGCCGAAGGCAGCCGGGTGAGGTCGAACTCGCGCAGCCGCTCCAGCTGCATCCGCTGCGCGATCAGCGGGTGCAGGCCGCGGATCAGGCGGTCCTCGGTGAACCCGTGCTCGTCGCGGCGGAAGGTGAAGTGGTGGTGCATTACCGCGCCGCCGATGCCTGCGACGGTCGTGGTGATCCGGGCGACTCCGTCCGGGAGGGACCGCGCGGCGAGCGCCTCGCCGAGCCGGGCCGCCATCGCGTCCGCGTCCGGCTGGCCCTCCCACTTCACGTAGAGGTCGGCCACCACACCGGCCTGCCCGTCCGCGAGCTCACCGACGGCGCGCACCGCGTCCGGCAGTGCGCTGAAGTCGACGGCGGTGGTGACCAGCCTGGTCACGCCCTCGTCGGAACCGTGCTCGGCGGTGACGAACCGGCAGCCCGCCGCATCCCGAGCCGTGACCCCGGTGAGCGCGCGGTTGCCGTAGTAGCGCCGGGTCAGCACCTCCAGCAGCGGCGCGTGGTCGCGCTCGCGGCCCATGCGCTGGCCGAGCAGCCGGACCAGCGGCTCGGCGCTGGCGACCATGGCGGCGATCCGGTCGGCGCGGTCCGCGGCGTCCGGGTGCTCGTCCAGGTAGCGCAGCTCGGCGCGCACCCCCGCGTAGACCTCCGCGCGGTTGCGGCGCAGCAGCGGCTGGGCGAACCAGCGGAACACCACGCCGCGAGCGAGGTCCGACACCGACGGGAACCGCACCTGGGTGGCCTTGACGACGTGCTCCAAGGTCAGCCCGGCGTGCTCGCGCAGCTCCTTGCCCGGGGGCGCCTCGGTGATCCACTGCCGCAGCAGGGCCGTGACGATGGCGACGTCCGAGGACGCGCGCTGCTGGGCGAGGAAGATCCGGAAGACCGCCTCCTCCAGCTCCGGGGTCCGCTCCAGCTCGGTGACGCCGTAGTGCGACAGGACGCGGCGCAGGCGGTTCTCGAAGCCCGCGGTCACCCCGGCCCGCTCCACGTCGAGGCTCTGCAGGTAGCTGTGGAAGTACTCGCGCGGGCTGTGCACCGGGCCGGTCTCGTCGTCGAGGTCGCCCTTGTTGCGGCTGAGCTCGGAGAGGTCGGCGAACACGCCCAGCAGAGCGACCTCGCCGGGCAGCGCGTCGGCGTGCTCGCCCAGCTCCGCCCGAGCGGCGAGGTAGCCGCTGAGCACCCGCTGCTGGTCGTGCGGGTCGACGTCGAAGCCCAGCAGCAGGCTGCGCAGGTCGTGCAGGCCGCGTTCGACGCGCTGCTCGGGGGAGGCCGAGCCCTGCTCCGCGGGCAGTTCGACCTCGACCGCGGAATCGGTGTCCTGCTCCTGCTCGGCGTCGTCGTCGGCCAGCGGCTCCAGCCGCATCAGCGGCGCGCCGGTCTCGACCTGGCTGCCCATCGACACCGGCAGCTCGCGGACGCGGGCGCGGAACGACGCGCGCAGCACCGTTTCCATCTTCATGCTCTCCAGCACGAGGATCGGTGCCCCGGCCTCGACCTCGTCGCCGACGGCCAGCGGGGTCGCGACCACCAGCGCGGGCGCGGGGGAGCGCACGACGCCGCCCTCGTCGCGGCTGACCCGGTGGGCGACGCCGTCGACCTCCACCAGGTGGGTCGGCCCGTGCGTGCCGGTGACCAGGCGGAACCGGTGGCCGTTGACGGTGATCTGGCCGCTGTGCGCGTCGAAGCGGTCGATCTCGACGTCGGCCGGGTGCACCTCGCCGCCGCCGGAAACGCCGACGCGGAACCGCTTCTGGCCCACCCGGGCCACGCTCACCTGGTAGCCGGCTCCGCGGAGCTTGAGCTCCAGCGGGCGCCCGCTCTCGTGCCGGACCTGCGGCCTGCCGCCGAACGCGGTGGACAGCAACCGCTGCCGTGCCACCGTCTCCTCGTCCTGGTAGGCCTCGATGGCCGCCGCGACCAGCGCGATCGCGGAGTGCCGGTGGCTGACCAGGCGGCCTTCCTCGCGGACCCGGTCGATCCAGCCGGTGTCGGCGCTGCCGTCGATCACCTCCGGCTGGTCGAGCAGGTCGAGCACGAAGCTCTTGTTCGTCGCCCCGCCCGCGATGATCACCGTGGTCTCGGCCATCGCGCGGCGCAGCCGGGCCAGCGCCTCGTCGCGGTCCCGGCCGAACGCGATGATCTTCGCGATCATCGAGTCGAAGTCCGCCGGGATGCTGTCGCCCTCGGAAACCCCGGTGTCCACCCGGATTCCGGGGCCCGAGGGCAGCGCGAGCCGCGCGATGCGGCCGGGAGCGGGGGCGAAGTCGCGGTCCGGGTCCTCGGCGTTGAGCCGCGCCTCGACCGCGTGCCCGCTCTCCACCGGCGCCAGGCCTTCGAGCTTGCCGCCGGAAGCGACGTGCAGCTGCAGCTTGACCAGATCGGTGCCCGTGGTGCTCTCGGTGATCGGGTGCTCGACCTGCAGGCGGGTGTTGACCTCCAGGAAGGCGAACAGCCGCTCGCCGGGGTGGTAGAGGAACTCGACGGTGCCCGCGCCGCGGTAGTCGACGGCCAGCGCCAGGCGCTCGGCGGACTCCTTGAGCTCCGCGGTCTGCTCCGGCGAAAGGATCGGCGACGCCGACTCCTCGATGATCTTCTGGTTGCGCCGCTGCACCGAGCAGTCGCGCACGCCGAGCGCCAACGCGGTGCCCTGCCCGTCGGCGATGACCTGCACCTCGACGTGCCGGGCGCCGGTGACCAGGCGCTCCAGGAACACGACGCCGGAACCGAAGGAGCGCAGCGCTTCTTGGCTGGTGCGCTCGTAGGCGTCGGCGAGGTCCTCGGCGGAGGTGACCTTGCGGATGCCGCGCCCGCCGCCGCCCGCGGTCGCCTTGAGCATCAGCGGGTAGCCGATCCGCTCACCCGCGGCCAGCGCCTCCTCGGCGTTCGCGACCTCGCCGCGGCTCCACGGGGCGACCGGGACGCCGACCTCCTCCGCGAGCAGCTTCGCGCCGATCTTGTCGCCGAGCCTGCGCATCGCCTCGGCGCTCGGGCCGATGAAGGTGACGCCGATCTTCTCGCAGATCTCCGCGAACGCCGGGTCCTCGGCGACGAAGCCCCAGCCGACCCAGGCGGCGTCCGCGCCCGTCTCGATCAGCGCGCGCTCCAGCACGGCGTGATCCAGGTAGGGCCGGGCCGATGCCGGACCGAGCGAGTAGGCGACGTCGGCCTCCCGCACGAAGGTGGCGGAGCGGTCCGCGTCGGTGTAGAGCGCGACCGTCTCCATCCGGTTACCGGTTTCCGCGGACAGATCCCGAACGGCGTGGATGAGCCGCATCGCGGCCTCTCCGCGATTGACGATGGCGACACGACTGAACACCGGATGAGCCTCCTGATTTGCCACGCACAACAGGCGACGTCCGAAACCCCGGAGCGTCGCCTGCACCTACCTACACCCTGCTCCGTCAACGGGTGGTGTACCAATGTCCGACCTGGCGCATGCCGGAGCCGAGGTTTTGTAGGAACCCACCAAAAAGTTAGCGGAGATCACCGCTGGAGCGACTGCGGACGCAGGTCTACCACATGAATTCGGGTGGGATCCTGGAAGATCGGCCGAGGCGCCGAGCGCCGGCTTTCCGCACCGGCCCGACCACGGTGTCCGGCGGCGGCTAGGTTCGCACGGTGAACTCAGCTCGCTGGACCACGTGGGCGCAGCGGTACCCGTACCTGGCGGACGCGGTGCTGGCGGGCTTCGTCACCTACGTCGCGCTGCTGGGCATCGCACCGGCCGACGTGCTCCACAGCGGCGACCCCGGCCCGGTCGCGTACACCGCGGCCGTGCTCGGCGCGGCACCGCTGGTGCTGCGCAGGCGGTACCCGCTGATCGTGCTGGTGGTGGTCGCGCTCGCGCTGACCACGTTCTACGGCTCAGGCTGCAAGACCTCCCTCGGGCTGCTCGGGCCGCTGGTCGCGATCTACACCGTGGCGGTGCGCCACCCGCTGAACCGGTCCGTGCCCGTCGCGGTCTCCGTGATCGCGGTGGTCACCGGCGGAGTCGCCTACGGCATCGCCGACTTCACGTGGTCGGCGCACTCGTTCGCCGGGATCCTGTTCGGCGCCACGCAAGCGGTCATCGCGGTCGTCCTGGGCTACGCGATCCGGGTGCGCGGCGAACAGGCCGAACGACTGCGCCACGAGCGGGACCTGGAGGCCGAGCGCGCCGTCACCGAGGAACGCATGCGCATCGCGCACGAACTGCACGACGTCGTCGCCCACCACCTGTCCGTCGTGTCCGTGCAGGCGAGCCTCGCGCGCTACGTGCTCGACTCCGACCTGGAAACGGCCCGCGAGGCGCTGAACACGATCTCGGCGACCACCACCAGTTCCCTCGACGAGCTCGGCAGGTTGCTGCGGGTGCTGCGGCCCAGCCTGGAACGGCCCGACGCCGACACCAGATTCCTGCCGCAGCCCGGACTCGACGAGCTCCCGGTGCTTCTGGAACGGGTCCGGTCCTCCGGTGTGGCGGTGGAGCTGCGCACCGAAGGCGAACCGCGAGCCCTGTCACCGGGCGCTGAACTGTGCGCCTACCGCGTCGTGCAGGAAGCGCTGACCAACGTGCTCAAGCACGCCCCGGCGGCCACCGCCGACGTCGTCGTGCGCCACGACGCCGACGCCGTCACCGTGCTCATCCGCAACGAAGGCGCACCCGCCCCGAAGAGCGGCAGGCCGTCCGGGCACGGTTTGATCGGCATGTGCGAACGGGCGAAGATGTACGGCGGCACCGTCGAGGCGGGACGTCGCCCCGAGGGCGGTTTCCAGGTCACGCTGCGCATTCCCCGCGCCGGGGACTGACCGGACCGGGAGCGGCGGCATGACCGGTGTCCTCATCGTCGACGACCAGGACCTGCTGCGGGCCGGGTTCGCCGCGCTGCTGCGCGCCACCCCCGGCATCGAGGTCGTCGGCGAAGCCGCGAACGGTCGCGAAGCCGTGGCGCTGGCGAAGGAACTGCGCCCCGACGTGGTGCTGATGGACCTGCGGCTGCCCGAGCTGGACGGGGTGGGCGCCACCGAGCGGATCCTCGCCGAGACCGAACCGCCGCGGCCGGGAATCCTGGTGCTGACGGTGTTCGACCTGGACGACTACGTGTACTCGGCGCTGCGGGCGGGCGCTTCGGGGTTCCTGCTCAAGGACAGCCCGCCGGAGACGCTGATCACCGGGGTGCGCACCGTCGCCGACGGCGGGATGCTGTTCGGCCCCACCATCACCCGGCGGTTGGTGGAGACCTACATGCGGGTGCCGCCGCCGAACTCGGGGATCCCGTCGCAGCTGTCCACGCTCACCCAGCGGGAACTGGGCGTGCTGCGGCTGATCGCGACCGGTGCCACCAACGCCGAGATCGCCGAACACCTCGTCGTCAGCGAGGGCACCGTGAAGACGCACGTGAACCGGGCGATGACGAAGCTCGGCGTGTCCAGCCGAGCGCAGGCAGTGGTGGTCGCCTACGAAACGGGTCTCGTCGTGCCTCGGGGGAGGGGCTGAGGGCCCGTTCCTGATTGGTCTGCTTTGGTGTCCGGGTGGCGGAACCTCAGCGGTTTCCTCGCTGCGGGATCCTTCTCCCGAATGGCTGCGCCACGAGGGAAGAAGCCGTCCTCGCGAGGAAACCGCTGAGAACCCGCCGGTGGTCCGGCTGCGTGCGTGGTCACTGCTCAGCGGCTCCGGCGCTGACAAGACACGGATCAAGGACGTTGCTCACCTGGAACGACGAGCTCGAAGTCGGGCTCCGCGCTACTCGGCCCGTTCCGGGAGGAGCTCTGCTCAGGCGAGGCCCGCGTCGTGGGTGACGATGGCGACCTGGGTGCGGTTCGAGGCGCCGAGCTTGCCCATGATCCGTCCGATGTGGACTTTCACGGTGGAGGCGCTCATGTAGAGGTGCCCGGCGATCTCCGCGTTGCTCAGGCCCTGCGCCACGGCGATCGCCACCTCCCGCTCGCGCGGGGTGAGCCGGTCCATCTTGCCGCGGGCGTCGGAGTTCTCCTTGCCCGCGGCGAACGCACCCAGCAGCCGCTTGGTGATCCGCGGGGAGAGCATCGCCTCGCCGGAGGCCACGGTGTGCACCGCGGCGGCGAGCTCGCGCGGCGGCGTGTCCTTGAGCAGGAACCCGGAGGCCCCGGCCTGCAAGGCGGCGTGCACGTACTCGTCCACGTCGAACGTGGTCAGCACCAGCACGGCGGGCGCCTCGGGCAGCGCGGTGACCCGCTTGGTCACCTCCAGGCCGTCGACGCGGGGCATCTGGATGTCGGTGAGCACCACGTCCGGCCGGTGCTTGGCCACCAGTTCGACGATGCCCGAGCCGTCCGGAGCCTCCGCCGCCACCTCGATGCCCGGATCCGATTCGAGGATGAGGCGGATGCCACCGCGCACCAGTTCCTCGTCCTCCAGCAGGACCACCCTGATGCCCACGTGACTCCCCGCGCCCGACGACGTTGCCGCCCCACGGTATCCAGCCCGGTCCCGGACCCCTCAAGGTGTCCCGGAACCGGGCACGGTGGTCACGGTCCGATGTGGACTGTCAGGAGGCGTTCGCGCCCTCCAGCACCGGGAAGGCGGCCCGCACCCGGTATCCGTCGTCGTCGGTTCGGCCCACCTGCAAGGTGCCGCCCGCGAGGGTGACGCGCTCGCGCATGCCGATCAGGCCGTAGCCGGAGCCCTCGACGACCGTCGTGCCCTCGCCGCGCTGGTTGGTGACCTCCACGGCCAGGCCGTCCCCGCTCGCGACGACCTCGGCGCGCACCGGCGAGCCGGGGGCGTGCTTGCCCGCGTTCGTCAGCGCCTCCTGAAGCACGCGGTACGCGGCGCGGCCGACCACCGTGGAGGTCTCCGGCAGCTCCTCCGGCATGTCCAGCGTGATGTCCGCGCCCGCCGCGACCGAATCCGCGACCAGGTCTCGCAAGCCGTCCAAGGTCGGTGCCGCGTGGTCGCCGCCGGGGTTCTCGGCGTCGTCGCGCAGCGCCCGCAGCATCTCCCGCAGCTCGCTGAGCGCGGCCGAGCTGGACACCCGGATGACCTCGGCGACCTCCTCGGTGCGCTGGTCGGTGGCCGTCATCGTCAACGCGCCCGCCTGCAACGAGATGACGCTGACCCGGTGGGCCACCACGTCGTGCATCTCGCGGGCGATGCGCCGCCGCTCGGCGGTGACGGCGCGCTCGGCGAGCAGATCCCGCTCCCGCTCGGCCTGCACGGCGCGTTCCCGCAGGCTCGTCAGCAGGTCCCTGCGCGAGTAGAGCCACAACCCGAGCAGCAGCGGCATCGCGGACATCAGCGCGAACCCGGCGAGCACGCCCAGCACCACCGTGAGCGGGCCGTCCGACCACAGCGAACCGTTCTCCGGCAGCAGCACCCGCACGACGTGCGCACCGGCGACGATCCCGGCACCGACCCACGTGACCGGGCTCGGCCCGCGGCGACTGGCCAGCGTGTACATCGCGACCACCATTCCGGTGGCGCCGCCGTCGGTGCCCGCCAGCAGCGAGTGGATCGAGGCGGCCACGACCGCGACCAGCGGGAACCGCCTGCGCAGCAGCATCGCGCCGAACAGCGCCGCGTTGCCGGGGATCAGCACCCACTGCTGCCAGACCGCCGGATCGTCCGGCATCGCCACCGCCGCCGACGCGATCAGCAGATCCAGCAGCAGCGATCGGAACTTGCCGTCCCACAAGGCCAGCCGAGCGGCCCACTTCCCGTTTTCACGCACCTGACCAAGGTAGGGGTCGGCCTCGGCGGGAGACATCACGCATCCCGTCGGGAGAGCAGCACCGCGGCTGCCACCGACAACGCGGTCGTGATCCCCAGCAGCGGCAGCGGCATCCACCAGCTCGCCGTGTCCGGGTTCTGGAACAGCTGAGCCGTGGCGGCGAACGGCATCGCCGCGAAGTCCCAGTGCAAGGTCAGCACGAGCATGACCTCCAGCAGCAGCGGCACGAGCAGCACCGCGCTGAGCGCGACGGCGGAGCTCCTGGTCAGCCCGGCCAGCGCGAGCCCGAACAGCGCCGAGAGCACCACGTAGAGCAGCACCCCGGCGGTGACGGTCGACACCATCGCGAGATCACCGGGCAGCAGCAGCACGTAGGTGATCGCCACCGACGCGAGCGAGACCACCGCGCCCACCGCCGCGGTGAGGGCCGTCTTCGCCAGCACCACGTGGGTGCGCGACCGCACCGCCAGCAACGTGGTGGTGATCGTCCGGTTGCGGTAGTCGGTGGCGAACACGTTCACGCCGATCGCCGCGACGAACAGCGCCGCCAGCTTCGGCGTCATCGCGAAGGACTGGTCGAACGCCTGCGCCGCACTGAGGTCCTTGGTCATGGCGTACCCGGCCGCCAGCGCTTGCAGCAGCAGCGCCGCCCCGGCCAGCAGCCACGGGGTGCGCAAGGTCCGCAGCCCGGTCCACTCGTAGCGCAGCGCCGCGCCGAACCCCGGTCGTGCGCTCGCGGAATCGCGTGCTCCAGGACGCGGGGCGGCCGGACGCACCGGTTGGTGCCGGACGGTCGGGCCGTCCACGCCGCGCGGGTCGTGATGGGTGTCGTAGCGCAGGTTCATGCCGCGTTCCTCTCGTTTCCCCGGTACTGGACGGTCGCCGACGTCGCGGCCAGGTACGCGTCCTCCAACGTGCCCCTCGGTGCGTGCCGGGCGATGAAGTCCGGCACGGACGCCGCGCCGAGCAACCTGCCGCCGCCGATCACGACCAGGTCGTCGGCCAGCTGGGACATCTCCGAGAGCAGGTGCGAGGACGCGAACACGGTGCGCCCCTCGGCGGCCAGGCCGCGCAGGAACCGCCGCATCCAGTGCACGCCCTCCGGGTCGAGCCCGTTCGCCGGCTCGTCCAAGATCAGGTATTCCGGGTCGCCGAGCAGTGCGGTGGCGAGCCCGAGCCGCTGGCGCATGCCGAGGCTGAACTTCCCGGCGCGGCGCGACCGCGCGGACTCCAGCCCCACCGCCGCGAGCGCCCGATCGACCTCCGAGTCCGGGATCCCGGTGCTCGCCGCGACCATCCGCAGGTGGTCCCGCGCGGTCCGAGCCGGATGTGCGGCACCCGCGTCGAGCAGCGTCCCGACGGTGCGCAGCGGATCCGCCAGCTCCCCGTAGGTCCGCCCGCCGAACGTGGTGCGCCCCTGCCCGTGGTCGAGGCCCAGCATCAGCCGCATGGTGGTGGACTTCCCGGCACCGTTGGGCCCGAGGAATCCGGTGACGACGCCCGGCCGCACGGTGAACGAGAGGTCGTCGACGACCGTCGTGCTCCCGTGCCGCTTCGTGAGCCCTTGCGCAGTGATCATGGTGTGACTCCTTTCCCTGGGCACCAGATTTCTCCACGACGGGCCTGCGGGGCGTCCTGCTTCAGGGCACGGCGTCGTACGACTTTCCGCCAAGTCGGCTCGGCCCGAAGTGCGGACGTGCGGAGGCCCCGTCGCGGGACAACATGGATCTCGTCGGCGGCACGGAGCCGCCACCCGAGAGGAACGGAGCCCTTCCCATGAAGTCCTTGATCGCGCAGCACTCGGCGCTCGCCGCGAGCACCGGGGAGCAGGTCGGCGCGTGGGTGCTCACCGGGGGCGTGCTCGCGGTCGTCGCCGCGTTCGCGGTCCTGTTCATCGCGGCGCTGATCAGCATCCTCGGTTCCGGGTTGTCCGGCGGGATGAAGCTCGTGTGGATCGTGCTCGCGTTCTTGGCGCCGTTCCTCGGCAGCCTGCTGTGGTTCGCGGTCGGCCGCCCCGACGCCCGCAAGCGCTTCGCGAACTGACCTCGCCGGTTCCGCCGGCCACCCCGCGACTTACGGCGGCGTCCGCGCCGTCACCCCGATCGAGAGGAAGATCCCATGTTGAACGCCCAGCTCGTCCTCGCCCAGGCCGCCGCCGACAACTCGCCCGACACGATCTGGAGGGTCCTGATCCTGATCGGGCTCGGGCTCGCCGCGCTCGGCTTCCTCGCGCTGTTCGTCGGCGCGCTCGTGAGCATCTTCCGATCCGCGACCGACAGCGCCACGAAGGCCGTGTGGGCGCTGATCGTGGTGATGGCGCCGGTGCTCGGCTGCCTGCTGTGGTTCGTGTTCGGCCGCTCCAGCGCACGCGGTCCCGGCAACGGCGCCGACCAGCAGCAGCCGATCGAGCACGACCCCGCCACCGCGTGATCGGACGGAACAGCGGTCAACGCGCCTGCGGTCACTCCGCCGGCGCGTTGAGCGCTCGGGAGTCCACGACGTCCGTGCCCGCGAGCCGGCCGGTGAGCCCCCGGTGGTGGTGGCTGCGCGGCACCGACAGCGCGTGCACCGCGCACCAGGCCACCGCGAACGCGGTGCCCGCCACCGGCCAGGCCACGTTGATCAGGCCTTCCACCAGTGCGAACCCGCCCAGACCGGCCAGCCAGCGCACCAGCACGCGGCGCCCGGCCGGGCTTCGCCCGTCCTCGACGCAGCGCAGCAGCACCGCGTGCTGGCCGAGTGTGCTGCCGCGGCCCGCGGCGGTGGCGATCAGCAGCAGCACGGCGGGCGCGAACCACAGCGCGGCCGACTCCACCCACACCTGCGCCGCCGGGTCGAGGCGCACGCCGCCGATCCGCAGCAGCAGGTCCGCGCCGCGCGCCAGCGCCACGCCGAGCCACCACAGCAGCAGCACGTCGCAGCTCATCCCGAGCAGCCTGCGGTAGGTCCCGACCGGGCGCGGCGAGCCCGCCTCGGTGCCGCTGCGCTGGCCGGGCACCAGCCGCAGGACTCGGGCCAGCAGCGCACCCACCAGCGCGCCGAAGGTGTTCGCCATCAGGTCGTCGACGTCGAACAGCCGGTACGGGCACGGGTACAGGAACCAGATCCCGGTGATCTGGGTGAGCTCCACCGCCAGCGACACCATGAACCCGGCGAGCACGGTCCCGCCGAAGCCCTCGCGCAGCAGGTGCCGCACGAACATGCCCAGCGGCACGAACAGCACGATGTTGAACCCGAACTGCTGCACCGAGGGGGCGGCGAGCAGCCCGGTCAGCTCCGCCCAGCCTCCAGGCCGCCGGAGCCCGTCGAACCCGGCGAACGGGCGCCACTGCGGGCGCAGCTCGCCGAAGACGTCGCAGAAACCGGGCCCCACCGGTGGCAGCGGCACCAGCACGTAGGCGACCAGGCCGAGCGCGTAGAGCACCGCCGCCAGGAACAGCAGCAACGTGCCGGGCCGCAGCTCACCGCGCCTGCGGTGCTCCCTCGCGACGTAGGGCACGAACAGCAGCACCGCCAAGGCCACCGCCACCACCGCGGCGGCCACCGCGGGCAGCACCCGGATGTTCACCGGGACCTCCCGTGGGGAATGTTTCTGGGCTTGTTCTGCTCTGGTGGTCGGGTGGCGGAACCTCAGCTGTCTTCCGCTGCGGGATCTTGTTCCCTCGTGGCTCCGCCGCGAGGGAAAAAGCTGTCCTCGCGAGAAGACGGCTGAGAACCCGCGGGCGGTCGTCCTGCTCAGGTGGTCGCTGCTCAGCGGCTTCGCCGCTGACAAGACACCGACCGAGAACGCTGCTCACGTTGAGTGGCGCGAGATCGTTCCGCGGGAGTCCGAGCCGCTCCGGCTCAGTGCGCGTAGGTGGTGGACAGCACCGCGCGGGCCAGCGTGCGCCCGAGCGCGGTGAAGTTGACGACCGCGGGCGTGACCTGGTCGTTCACCCCGAGCTGCGGCACGTCCAGCGCGAGGACGGCGAAGATGTAGCGGTGCGGCCGGTCGCCGGGCGGCGGCGCGGCGCCCGCGTAGGCGCGCTCGCCGAGGTCGTTGGGCACCTGGAACGCGCCCGCGGGCACGCCCGAACCGGTCGCGGAGCCGGCGCCGGTGGGCAGTTCGGTGACGTCGGCGGGCACGTCCACCAGCGTCCAGTGCCAGAAACCGCCGGGGATCGGGGCGTCCGGGTCGAAGCAGGTGACCACGAAGCTCCGCGTCTCGGCGGGGAAGCCCTCCCAGCTCAGCTGCGGGGAGCGGTTGCCGCCGCCCGCGCCCATGCCGCTGTAGACGTGGTCGAGCGCGAGCTGCTCGTCGGCGGGCGCGTCCTTCGAGGTGAGGGTGAACGACGGGACCTCGGGCAGCAGCGAGTACGGATCCGGGTCGATCGGGCGTTGCAGGCTCATTCGGTCTCCTCACTCGACGGGCGCGGGGTGCTGGACGATCATCGGCACCGCCCGGTCGCAGCCTAGTGGGGGCCGTGCGCGGGTCCGCGCGGCGCCGCCCGCGACGGTCGGTCACACCGCTGATGCAACCCGTGCAAGTATTCACTTGATCGAGTTATTGTCGCTGCCGGTCAGGCTCGGGATCATGGTCATCGTGCACCGATCTGGGTGTGAGCGACCGCGGTCCGGACGGCTTCGGGACAATTTCCGCACGGGCCGACCATTGCGAGGATCGACCGTTCTGCGGGCGGCACCGCAAAAAGGCCGCGGATCTGCGAATGCGAGAATCGGTCCACCGGATTCGGAACGGCCGGAAAGCGGTCCGCCGAACCGGTGGTGCACGTGCCCAATGTTCTGCCGACATCGGTACCGGCCAAGCCCGGATTTCGCCGATGCCGGTTCGGGGGATGTCGATGCTGGGGGATAGCGCAGTCATGCCGGGAAATCGTCACACGTCGGTCCGTTCGCGCCAGGTGGCCGCGGAGCTGCGCCGTCATCGGGAACGCGCCGGGCTCAGCTGCACCGCGGCGGGCGCCCGGCTCGGCGTGTCGGGCAGCAAGATCAGCCGGATCGAGACCGGGGCCAGCGGAGTGCAGCTCGACGACGTCACCGCGTTGCTGCGGCTCTACGAGGTGGGCGAACGGGAACGCGCCGCCCTGGCGGAGCTGGCGCGCAACGCGGGTCGCTCCGCCTGGTGGCAGCGCCCGGCCGCGGCACCGGCGCGCTGGCGGGATTTCCTGGACTACGAGGGCAAAGCGGTCCGGATGCACAGTTTCGAACCGCTGCTGATCCCCGGCCTGCTGCAGACCGCCGAATACGCGCGCGCCGTCATCTCCGGTATGGAACCGGGGCGTTCCGAAGACGAACTGGACGATCTGATCGCGACCCGGATGGCGCGGCAGATCATTCTGAGCCGATCGCGTGCTCCGCTGTTCCACTCGGTGCTGGAGGAATCGGCGCTGCGCCGCCCGATCGGCGGCCCGGGAGTGATGAAGCGCCAGCTGCTTCATCTGCTGGTGATGATGGAGTCGGATCACGTCTGCCTGCGGATCGTGCCGCGTTCAGTCGGCGCCTATCCCGGATTGCAGGGTGCATTTCTGCTTTTGGAATATGACGGCGAGCCGGACATCGTCTACGTGGAGAACCACCACGCCTCCGCTTTCCTGGATTCCGAGCGGACGGTGGGCTCGTACCGGGGCGTGCTGCGCGACATCGTGCGCGCGGCGCTCGCCCCCGACGCCGCCGCCGACCTCATCCGCGAAGTCCTCAAGGACTACTGACGCCGGCGGTCGGGGCGATCTCGCACCGTCGGCGGGCGGCTCCGGCGGCGGTCGTCGAGATCGTCCGGCGTCGACGTCGTGCGGCGCTCGGCCGGTTGCTGCGAACCGGTGATCCGCTGCGCCACGCGGGTGATCCCCGACCGGTCCCGGCCGACGGTGGATCGCGCGGCCGGAGCCGCCGCCTCCGGCCCGGGAGCCTGGTCGAGATCGTCGCCCCCAAGCAGCGAGATGATCTCCGGTCGGCCTGCCCGAACTGTCCGAAGTGGACTTGATGTGCTGGTCTAGGTGAGGGGTTTTCTCCCGATATATCACCTGATCAGGTAACAACGATCGGCCGTTGTGGACGATCACCGCGCCGTGATCGGCTCTCTCCGCGACACTGTCACGAGCCGGAGGCGGGCCGGTCGCCCCGACCGCGCCGCAGGGGCTCCGGGGGATGGAGAGCGGGATGACACACACTCTGCGCAGGCGAACCCGGTGGTGGTCGGTGTCGGGAGCGCTCACCGCGGCGGCGCTGGCCGCGGTCGCGATCACCGCCCCCGCCGGGGCGGACGCCACGGCGTCCGAACCGACGTCCGGCGCCCCCACCACCAAAATCGTCGGCGGGGAGCCCGCGAGCACCGCCGAATACCCCTGGGTCGTCTACCTCACCGACCCCGGGGGCAACCAGTTCTGCGGCGGCACCATCGTCGGCGCCGACAAGGTCGTCACCGCCGCGCACTGCGTCACCGGCGGAGCACCACCCCGGATCACCGTCGTCGCCGGGCGCGACGACAAGAGCACCGACGACGGCGTCGAAGCCGACGTCCGCGACGTCTGGGTGCACCCGCAGTTCCAGAACGCCAGCACCGGCTCCGACATCGCGGTGCTCACCGTCGACCGGGCGCTGCCGCAAACACCGCTCCCGCTGGCCTCCCAGCAGGACACCGCCCTCTACGCGCCAGGCGCCGCGACCACCGTGCTCGGCTGGGGAACGACCGAAGAAGGCGGCGGCCCGTCCCGCACCCTCCTCCAAGCGCACCCGCCGATCACCAGCGACCAAGACTGCTCGCGGGCCTACGGCGGGCAGTACAACCCGGACGCGATGGTCTGCGCGGGCCTGCCAGAAGGCGGCGAAGACAGCTGCCAAGGCGACTCCGGCGGACCGCTCGTCGCCAACGGGCGCCTCATCGGAATCGTCTCGTGGGGCAACGGCTGCGCCCGGCCGGGGACGCCGGGCGTGTACACCCGCGTGAGCACCTATCACGACGAGGTGCAGGCCCAACTGGGCTGAACGCGGGGGTAGTCGGGGAAGCAAGGCCGGGGCGCACGCCGGGTGCCCCGGCCTTGCTGCGTCTTCGGACGCTTTGGAGCCGGGTTCGGCTTGGCGTGTGGGTTTGGTTTTGGGGTCTCGCTCGGCTTGGGGTGTGGGTGGGGGTTTTAGGGCCTTCCCCGGTTTGGGTGTGTGGTTGCTGTGGTGCGGTGGAAGGTCTTCTTTAGTGATTGCTTCCA
>NZ_JAPFGB010000034.1 GCF_026241095.1 Saccharopolyspora sp. NFXS83
CCGACGCGATCATCTCCAGCGTGTTCTGCTGACGGCCGAGTTCAGCGCCCACAGCACTGGCCACCTCCGGATCCACCACCGAGAGCTGGTCGTTGAAGACGTCTACGGCACTCGCATTGCTGGACGGACTCATGGGACTCCTTCCGCGCTGGGAACCAGCAGAGGAGATCGACGAGCGAGCGAACGCGGCAGCACCCTGCCCTCGCCTGAGATTCAACTGACATATCAGATGACTTTCACAGCGTAAGCAGCTCGAATCGCACGGTCAAGAGGGTTCGAAATCCCGATCACCGACACCTCGCGAGCCGTCGCCGATCCCGCGCCCACCACGAGGTTTCCCCGCCGCGAACGGCTTTTCAGGCACGACCCGCCGGGCGCGTCCTCCACTCGGCGGCGTGTCGCGCGCCAGGCCTCCCCGATTTTCGACGGACCCCTTGACCCCGCACCCACCAGTGCCTACCTTGCTGTCCAGTTGATATATCAGCTGTCCTCATTTCTCCCGGCTCCAGAAGGCCGGTCTCCCCGCTTCGCCACCCGACCTCGCGTCGGCACCGACTTCCCAAGTCGATGGAGCCTCCAGCCGCGGCCGGCCGCGCCTCGCGCACCGGCTTCGGCGATCACGAGCCCCCAGCCGCTCTGCAGCCGGATCCGTTGCGGCTCAGGGCAAAAACTCCCGAACAGCGCCGTCCTCGTAGCGGTCGTCAGGCCGCCGTTAGGAGACCAGCATGGGCACGACCCCTCGCGTCGTCATCATCGGAGCCGGGATCGTCGGAGCGAACCTGGCCGACGAGCTGACCGAACGCGGCTGGAACCAGGTCACCGTCCTCGACCAGGGACCGCTGCCGCTCACCGGCGGCTCCACGTCGCACGCGCCCGGATTGGTCTTCCAGACCAACGGGTCGAAGACGATGACGGAGTTCGCCGCCTACACGGTCGACAAGCTCAAGGGGCTCGACGTCGACGGCGACTGGTGCTTCAACCAGGTCGGCGGCCTGGAGATCGCGACCACGCCGGAGCGGCTGCACGACCTGCACCGCAAGCAGGGGTGGGCCACTTCCTGGGGCGTGGCGGGGGAAGTCCTCGATCCTGAGGAGTGCGCGAAGCTGCACCCGCTGCTCGACCAGGACCGCGTCCTCGGCGGGTTCCACACCCCCGCCGACGGACTCGCCAAGTCGACCAGGGCGGTCGTCGCGCTCGCCCGCCGCGCCGAATCCCGCGGCGCCACCTTCCGAGGTTCCACCCGCGTGATCGGCATCGACCAGCACGGCGGCCGGGTCACCGGCGTGCGGACCGACCACGGCGAGATCCCCGCCGACATCGTCGTGTCCTGCGCCGGGTTCTGGGGGCGGGCCATCGGCGAGATGGTCGGCATGAAGGTCCCGCTGCTGCCGCTGGCGCACCAGTACGCGCACACCGAACCGCTGCCCGAACTCGCCGGGCGCAACGACGCCCGGATCGAGGCGCGGATGCCGATCCTGCGCCACCAGGACCAGGACCTCTACTTCCGGGAGCACAACGACCGCCTCGGCATCGGCACCTACGCCCACCGCCCGATGCCGGTGCGCCTGAGCGAACTGCCCGAGCAGGACTCCCCGACCGACGCAGCGATGCCCTCGATGCTGCCGTTTACCGAGGACGACTTCGCGGCGTCCTGGGAGCACAGCCGCCGGCTGCTGCCCGCGCTGCGCACGGCGCGGGTCGAATCCGGGTTCAACGGGATCTTCTCGTTCACCCCCGACGACGGGCCGCTGGTCGGCGAATCCCCCGACGTGGCCGGGTTCTGGATCGCCGAGGCGGTGTGGGTGACCCACTCCTCCGGCGTGGCCCGCGCGGTCGCCGAGCTGCTGGTGGACGGCCGCAGCCGGACCGAGCTGCACGGCTGCGACGTGCACCGGTTCGACGAGGTCGAGACGACCGACCACCACGTCGACGAGACCGCCCAGCGCAACTTCGTCGAGATCTACGACGTCAAGCACCCCCTGCAGCCGAAGCTGTCACCGCGCAACGTGCGGGTGAGCCCGTTCCACGCGCGGCAGCGGGAGCTCGGGGCGGTCTTCCTGGAATCCCACGGCTGGGAACGGCCGCACTGGTACGAGGCGAACGCCCCGCTGGTCAAGCGGCTCCCGATGGAGTGGCAGCCGCCGGCGCGGGACGCCTGGTCGGCGATGCACCACTCCCCGATCGCCGCGGCCGAGGCGTGGAAGACCCGCAACGCCGTCGCCCTCTACGACATGACCTCCCTCAAGCGGCTGGAGATCAGCGGGCCGGGCGCGCTGTCCTTCTTGGACCGGCTCACCACCGGCAAGATGGACAAGTCGATCGGCGCCGTCACCTACACCCTGGTGCTCGACGAGGCCGGCGGCGTGCGCAGCGACCTCACCGTCGCGCGGCTCGGCGAGCAGCTGTTCCAGGTCGGCGCCAACGGGAACCTCGACTTCGACCACTTCACCCGACGGCTCCCCGACGACCACAGCGTCCAGGTGCGCGACATCACCGGCGGCACCTGCTGCATCGGCGTGTGGGGGCCGCTGGCCCGCGACCTGGTGCAGCCGTTGAGCCACGACGACTTCTCCCACGAAGGCCTGAAGTACTTCCGCTGCGCCCAGGCGCACATCGCGGGGATCCCGGTGCTGGCGATGCGGGTGTCCTACGTCGGCGAGCTGGGCTGGGAGATCTACACCGGCGCCGAGTACGGGCAGCGGCTCTGGGACGTGCTGTTCGAAGCCGGTCGCGAGCTCGGGGTCGTGGCCGCCGGGCGGGCCGCGTTCAACAGCCTGCGGCTGGAGAAGGGCTACCGCGCCTGGGGGTCGGACATGACCACCGAGCACAACCCGTACGAAGCCGGGGTCGGGTTCGCCGTCCGGCCGCAGAAGGGCGAGTTCGTCGGGCGCGACGCGATCACCGCGATCGACGAAGACGCGGTGACGCGCAGGCTGTCGTGCCTGACGATCGACGACGGCCGCAGCGTCGTGCTCGGTCACGAACCGGTGTTCGTGGACGGGGAGCCCGCGGGCTACGTCACCTCCGCGGCGTTCTCGCACACCCTCGGCATCCCGATCGCCTACGCGTGGCTGCCCGCCACCGCCGTGGTCGGCACCCAGGTCGAGGTCCAGTACTTCGGCCGCGGGGTGCGTGCCACCGTCGCGGCCGAACCGCTGGTCGACCCGGACATGCACCGCATCCGCCGCTGACCGCGCCCGCAGACCCCGGAGGACTCCGCATGCGCACGGACACGATCGACTCCTTCTTGCACGACCTCGCCGCCAGGGTGCCCGCGCCGGGCGGCGGGGCCACCTCCGCGCTGCACGCGGCGCAAGGTGCCGCGCTGGTCGCGATGGTCGCCCGCTACAGCGACGGTGCGCGCTACGCCGCGCACGCCGCGGCCATCACCGAGATCCGGGACGCCGCCGACGAGCTGCGCGCGTCCGCGCTGGCGCTGGCCGAGCAGGACGCCGTGGCGTTCGGCTCCGTCGGCGCCGCCTACGGCCTGCCCAAGTCGAACGACGACGAGAAGGCCGCCCGCACCCGAGCCATCACCGCCGCTCTCGCGGAGGCCGGGCGGGTGCCCGCCCGCGTCATCGCCGTCGCCGCTCAGGTGCTCGACCTCGCCCAGGGGCTGCGCCCGATCGGGAACACCAACGTGATCGCCGACATCGCCGCGGCGGCCGACGCCGCGCGGGCCGCGGCCTCCACCGCGCGGGTCAACATCGAGATCAACCTCGCCGGGATCACCGACGTCGCGATCCGCGCCGAACTGGGCGAGTCGCTGGAGCGGGCCGCCGACGTCTTCCCGCGAGCCGACCAGGTCACCTCAGCCGTCCGGGAGCACATCCTGCGATGACCACCGCACAACGAGAACCCGCCACCCGAGCCCTCGACGGCACCGGCCTCGCCCGCGCGATCCGCGCCGAGGTCGCGGCCACCGCCGCCGCGCTGTCCCAGCGGGGCACCACGCCGAAGCTGGCCGTCGTCGTCGCCACCGACGACGAGACCAGCGCCTGGTACGTGCGCTCCATCGCCAAGACCGCCGCCAAGGCGAACATCGACTGCGAAGTCGTCGACCTCGGAGCCGACGGCTCCCCCGCGCAGGTCCGCGCGGCGCTGGACTCGCTCAGCGCCGCCGACTCGGTGCACGGGATCATCCTGCAGACCCCGCTGCCCGCCGGCGCGAGCTTCGAGGAGCTCGCGTCGGCCATCGCACCGGACAAGGACGTCGACGGCGCGAACCCGGTGTCGCTGGGCCGCCTCACCGCCGGCTCCCGCGCCTTCGCCCCGGCCACCGCCGCGGCGGTGCTGGAACTGCTCGACCACCACGAGATCCCGCTGGCTGGGCGCAGCTGCGTGGTGGTCGGCCGCTCCAACGTCGTGGGGAAACCCGCCGCCCAGCTGCTGCTGCGGCGGGACGCGACGGTGACGATCTGCCACCGCCACACCGCCGACCTCGCCCGGTTCACCAGCGACGCGGACGTCCTGGTGGTCGCGGTAGGGCGACCCGGCCTGATCGGCTACGCGCACGTGCGCGAACGCTCGATCGTCATCGACGTCGGCACCAATCCCACCGCCGGCGGCGGACTCGTCGGCGACGTCGACGAACCCGCCGTCACCGGCCGGGTCGCCGGGTTGACCCCCGTTCCGGGCGGCGTCGGTCCCGTCACCACGGCGCTGCTGCTCCGGCACACCGCGGCAGCGGCGGCGCGGGCTTCGACGTGACGGCGCACCGATCCGCCACCGCACCGCCGCGGGAAGGACTCCGCGCACGACCAGGTTGGGAGCGCACGTGACCCTCTCGGTCTTCGAGCTGTTCAAGGTCGGCATCGGCCCGTCCAGTTCGCACACGGTCGGCCCGATGCGGGCGGCCCACCTGTTCGTCGAGCACCTGCGCGGCTCGGGCGAGCTCCCCCGCGTCGCGGGCGTCCGCTGCGAGCTGTTCGGATCGCTCGGGGCGACCGGGCACGGCCACGGCAGCGTCGACGCCGTGGTGCTCGGGCTGGCCGGGGAGCAGCCGCACCTGGTCGATCCGGTCGCCGCCGAACCGGAAGTGCGGACGGTGCGGGAGGAGAACCGCATCAGCCTCGGCGGCGAGCAGAAGATCGCGTTCTCGGTCGTCGAGGACATCGTCCTGCACCGCACCGGGCGGCTCGACTTCCACAGCAACGGCATGGTCTTCGAGGCGTGCGACGGCGACGGCGCCCGCATCGACCGCCGCGAGTACTACTCGGTGGGCGGCGGATTCGTGCTCGACCAGGACGAGGCCGGGCGCCCGGTGCTGGCCGAGGACGAGACGCCGGTGCCCTACCCGTTCCGCACCGGGCAGGAACTGCTCGCGCACGCCTTCGGATCCGGTCTGCGGATCAGCGACATCATGCTGGCCAACGAGCTGTCCTGGCGCACCGAGCAGGAGGTCCGCGACGGGCTGCTGCACATCTGGTCGGTGATGCGGCAGTGCGTCGAGCAGGGCTCGCACACCAGCGGCACGCTGCCCGGCGGGCTCAAGGTGCGCCGCCGGGCCAACGAGCTGCGCGAACGGCTGGAGGCCACCACCGACGAGCACGACGCGCTGCACGCCATGGAGTGGGTCACCCTCTACGCCCTCGCCGTGAACGAGCAGAACGCCGCGGGCGGCCGGGTGGTGACCGCGCCGACCAACGGCGCCGCCGGCATCGTGCCCGCGGTCCTGCACTACGGCGAGCGGTTCCTGCCGTCGTTCTCCGCCGACGCCGCGGTGCGCTTCCTGCTGACCGCAGGAGCCATCGGCGTGCTGTTCAAGGAGAACGCCTCCATCTCCGGAGCGGAGGTCGGCTGCCAGGGCGAAGTCGGCTCGGCCTGCTCCATGGCCGCCGCCGGGCTCGCCGAGATCATCGGTGGCACCCCGGAGCAGGTCGAGAACGCCGCCGAGATCGGCATCGAGCACAACCTCGGCCTGACCTGCGACCCCGTCGGCGGTCTCGTGCAGATCCCCTGCATCGAGCGCAACGCGGTGGCCTCGATCAAGGCGATCACCGCGGCCCGGATGGCGGTGCGCGGCGACGGCAAGCACCACGTCTCGCTGGACAAGGCGATCAAGACCATGCGCGAGACCGGGGCGGACATGAAGGACAAGTACAAGGAGACCGCCCGCGGCGGCCTCGCGCTCAACGTCGTCGAATGCTGAAAGCCTGTCTTTGATCATGTCGTTCCAGTGAGCGGCGGTGGTGGTCGTTGTCTTGTCAGCGGCAGAGCCGCTGAGCAGTGACCAGCTTGAGCAAGATGACCACCGGCGGGTTCTCAGCGGCTTCCTCGTGAGGACAGCGATTTCGCCGTGTACGGCATACATCAGAAATCGATCCCGCAGCGAGGAAGCCGCTGAGGTTCCGCTGAGTGACCCGCTACGCAGGCCAAGATCAAAGACAGGCACTGAGGAGGATCCGTTGACCCGCTCTTTCACGCTCACCTTGAGCTGCCCCAACCGCAGCGGCATCGTGCACGCCGTCAGCTCGTACCTCTTCCAGCACGGCTGCGACATCGGCGAGCACCAGCAGTTCGACGACCCGGTGCGCGGCAGGCTGTTCCTGCGCACCCACGTCACCGCCGGGCACGACATCGACATCGATGAGATCTCGCGCGGCTTCGAACCCGTCGCCGCCGACTTCGAGATGACCTTCGCCTTCGCCGCCGATCGCAACGCGCGGATCCTGGTGATGGTCTCGAAGCTCGGGCACTGCCTCAACGACCTGATCTACCGCTGCCGCGCGGGCAGCCTCGGCGCCGACATCGTCGCGGTGGTGTCCAACCACGAGGACCTGCGCCCCATGGCCGAGAACGCGGGCCTGCCGTTCATCCACATCCCCGTCACCCGCGACACCAAGCCCGAAGCGGAGGCCCGGCTGCTGCGGGTCGTGGAGGAGCACGACGCCGAGCTCGTGGTCCTCGCCCGCTACATGCAGGTGCTGTCCGACCAGACCTGCAAGGCCTTGCACGGCAGGGCCATCAACATCCACCACTCGTTCCTGCCCGGGTTCAAGGGCGCGAAGCCCTACCACCAGGCCTACGGGCGCGGGGTGAAGCTCGTCGGGGCCACCGCGCACTACGTCACCCCGGAACTCGACGAAGGACCGATCATCGAGCAGGAGGTGATCCGCATCGACCACACCCACGACCCGAAGGCCTTGCAGACGGTCGGCCGCGATGCCGAGGCGCTGGCGCTGTCCCGCGCCGTGCGCTGGCACTGCGAACGGCGCCTGCTGCTGAACGGGCAGAGCACGGTGGTCTTCCAGTGAGCGCCCTCGAACCGCGCGCATGACGGAGATCGACGTCCCTGCCGCCGATTCCTCCTGCCGCCCTTGACATCCGGCTTCCGGCGCGCTGCTATGTGTAGCGCATCGCGCATCGGGTTGCGTCGTGCGCAACTCCCTTGATCCTGCTCACCTGCTCCCCTCCGGGGAGCCACGGCCCCACCTCGCCGAGCGCTCGTCCGGAGCGCCTTGACGCGAATCCGTCCTCTCGAGCAAGGAGCACTTCCATGACGACCGGTGAGCTCTCCGCATCCGTTGAGGAGCAAGGACTCCCCGCGAGCCTGCGGGAAACACTCGCGGGCCACTACTACACCGATCCCGAGATCTTCCGCGCGGAACAGGACTCGATCTTCGAGGCGGGCTGGTTCTGCTCCGTGCTCAGCGCCGACCTGGCCCGTCCCGGCCAGTACGAGACCGTGCAGATCGGCCGGGAGAGCGTCATCGTCGTCCGAGGGCGCGACGGCGGCGTCAACGCCCACCTCAACGTGTGCCGGCACCGCGGGGCCCGGTTGTGCACCGAGGAGCAGGGCGAGGTGCGGCGGTCGTTCCAATGTCCGTACCACGCCTGGACGTACGCGCTGGACGGCAAGCTGATCGCCGCGCCGAACCTCACCGCGATGCCCGACATCGACCGAGCCGAGTACGGACTGCACCGGGTGCACGTCCGCGAGTGGCTCGGCTACGTCTGGCTGTGCCTGGCCGAGGACCCGCCGTCGTTCGAGGACACCGTCGTCAACGACGTCACCAACCGCCTGGGCACACCGGACGCGATCGTCGGCTACCAGGTCGCCGACCTCAAGCTCGGCAGGCGCATCGAGTACGACGTGAAGGCGAACTGGAAGCAGATCGTCGAGAACTTCATGGAGTGCTACCACTGCGCGACGATCCACCCGGAGCTGACCGAGGTGCTGCCGGAGTTCGCCGACGGACTCGCCGCCCAGTACTTCGTGGGCCACGGCGCGGAATTCGGCGAGAACATCCAGGGCTTCACCGTCGACGGCTCCGAGGGCGTCGAACGGCTCCCCGGCGTCAACGAGGAGCAGGACCGGCGCTACTACGCCATCACCGTCCGGCCGCAGGTCTTCATCAACCTGGTGCCCGACCACGTGGTCTTCCACCGCATGTTCCCGGTCGCCGTGGATCGGACCATCGTGCGGTGCGACTGGCTGTACCTGCCGGAGGTCGTCGACTCGGACGTCGACATCGAGCGCTCGGTGGAGCTGTTCCACCGGGTCAACAAGCAGGACTTCGACGCCTGCGAGCGCTGCCAGCTGGCGATGGACTCTCGGTCCTACAAGAGCGGTGGCGTGCTGGTCCCCAGCGAGCACCACATCGAGGAGTTCCACGACTGGGTGCGCGCCCGCGTCGGATGACCCCTGGCACCGGCCCCGTGCGGACGTGTCCGCACGGGGCCCTCGTGCTGCGCCGAAAAGGCGCCCGCACCGCAGGAACCCGTCCCGGTACGGGAGAATCACGTCGTACGTCCTACCGGCCCGCGCTCCAACGTCCCGTCAGCGGCGAAGCCAACGTGCCGCGACCACCGGAGCACGACGACCCCCGGCGGGTTCTCAGTGGCTTCCCCGCGAGGACAGCAAACGCGCGCATGGCGCAAGCCGCTCGAATAATCGATCCCGCAGCGAGGGAGTCGCTGAGGTTCCGCCACCCGACCACCGCGCAAGCCATCCGGGAAGGCGCGTCACTGGCGGGGTTGCTCCAAGGGGACGCCCTCGTCGGACAGCGGCGGGGCGGGGAGCTCGGCGCTGGAGGTCAGCGGGGCTGCGCCGTCGAGGGGGCGTCCGGCCTGCTCCTTCAGGAAGTGGGTGCTGATGACGCCGATGACGCCCGCGCCGACCAGGTAGAAACCCGGCCAGTCGAGGTTGCCGGTGGCCGTCACCGCCGCCTCGATGATCGTCGGCGCGGTCCCGGCGAACAGCGAGACCGCCAGGTTGAAGATCACGGCCAGGCTGCTGTAGCGGATCATCGTCGGGAACAGCGCGGGCAGCGTCGAGGGCGACACCGCGGCGAAGCACACCAACGACATCCCCATGATCAGGAGCCCGGCGACCTGGCCGGCCAGCCCTTCGCGGAGCAGCCACACGGCCGGCAGCCCGAAGAAGATCAGTGACAGGCTTCCCGCCATGAGAACGGGTTTTCGCCCGATTCGGTCGCTGAGCCGGCCGACGGACACGATCACGCACAGCATCAGGACCATGACGGCGACCTGCAGGGTGGCCGCCACCGCCTGGCTGCTCCCACCCGCGCCGTTGCGCGGGAGCGTCGCGGCCAGGTAGGTGGGAACGTAGTTCGTCATCACGTAGTTGGTCACGTTCCACGCGACGATCACACCGGTCGCGACCAGCGCGGCGGAGCGGTAGTGCACCACGACGATCTGCAGCGCGCGCCGCGCGGACATCGTGCTCAGCGCCGGAGAACGCTCCATCAGCTGCCGGAACGCCGGGGTGTCCTCCAGCCGCATCCGCAGGTAGATGCCCGTCAGGCCCAGCGGCAGCGCGAGCATGAACGGCAGCCGCCAGCCCCACGACAGCAGGTCGCCCTCCGGCACGGCGGCGATCACCGCGGCGCACACCCCGGCGCCCAGCGCGTATCCGGCCAGGGTGCTGAATTCCAGCCAGCTGCCGAAGAATCCGCGCCGCCGGTCCGGGGCGTACTCGGCGATGAGGGTGAGGGCACCCGTGTACTCGCCGCCGACGGCGAACCCCTGCAGCATCCGGACGAGCAGCACCAGCAGCGGAGCGGTGAGGCCGATCGTGCCGTGGCTCGGGACCAACCCGAGCAGCACCGTCGCGACCGCCATCAGCAGCATCGTCGCCGAGAGCACCTTCGTGCGGCCGATCCGGTCCCCGAGCCGCCCGAACACGAACCCGCCGAGCGGGCGCATCAGGAACGCGGCGGCGAACGCGGCGAGCGTGTACGCGGTCGCCCACTGGCCGCCGTCGGGGAACAGGACCCGGTCCAGCACGGCGGCGGCCAGGTAGGAGTAGATGCCGAAGTCGTACCACACGGCGACGTTCCCGACGGAAGTCGCCGCGACCGCCCGGTGGACGGTGCGTTCCTCTTGCACGACAGGAGGAGTCAGGCCCCGCCTGCGACGTCTCGGTTGCTCGGTCATGAGGTCTCCCCAGGTGCGAACTGCGGCGCTCCGCGACAGTGTCGCAACCTCAGCAGCCCCATCACCCTGATCGCGGGGATCGACGGTTGATATATCTGTGCACGATAAGACAGCGGTCGGGCTGGGTCAACGCCCCGATCGGCTAGTCGATCCGACGCTCCGGACACGGCCCGCCGGGGACGAAACCCGTGCGCTACAAGCAGATCCCCGCTCCGGTAACGCGAGCGACCCGCTCGACGACGCTCCATCGAGAGCATCCGGCCGAGCGCGATCCCGCGAGCGGCCCAGCCGGCACCGGCCCTCGGGGTCGTTGCGCGGAGCGCAACCGGGCGCTCGGATTCGCCGCCGAAATTCCATCGTTGACGACCAAGGGGGCGAGCCGCATTCTGTCTGTTGCGAATTGCACTACGGGTTCCGCCATCTGCAACAGGAGGCAACATGATCTTCGTAGGTGAGCTCGCCGACCTCCCTCCCGGGGAGTCGGCCCGCGTCCAGGGCGAGGCACCCATCGCGGTGTTCAACGTGGACGGTGAACTGTTCGCGATCGACGACACCTGCACGCACCAGGACGCGTCCCTCTCCGACGGCTGGCTGGAGGGCTGCGCGGTCGAATGCCCCTTGCACGCGGCCTGTTTCGACCTGCGCACGGGCCGCCCCAGCGGGCCTCCCGCGAAGAAACCCGTTCGCACCCACCAGGTGTCCGTCGACGACGGCCTGATCTACGTCCTCGAGTCGACGCGGGTCGACGCGGCAGCGGAAGGGGTGAGTTGATTTGCGGGACATCACGATCGTCGGGGCGTCGCTGGCCGGCCTGACGACCGCCCGCTCCTTGCGGGAGCAGGGTTTCGACGGGCGGATCGTCGTGATCGGCGACGAGGAGCACGCGCCCTACGACCGCCCGCCCCTGTCCAAGGAGTTCCTGGCGGGCACCTCCTCCGAGGACGACATCGGCCTGACCGAGCCGGAGGACTCCGGGCTGGGCATCGAGTGGCGGCTGGGCAGCAGGGCCGAAGCCCTCGACACCGGTGAGCGCGCGGTGCTGCTCGACGACGGGGAGCGCATCACCGCCGACGGTGTCGTGCTGGCCACCGGGGCGCGGGCGCGCACCCTGCCGGACTCGGTGCCCGAAGGCGTGCACACCCTCCGCACGCTCGACGACGCCCGCGCGCTGCGCAAGGAACTCGTGCCCGGGGCGCGGCTGATCGTCATCGGAGCCGGGTTCATCGGAGCCGAGATCGCCTCGACCGCGGTCGGGCTCGGCTGCGAAGTGGACATCGTCGAAGCGGCGGCCGTTCCCCTGCAACGAGCGCTGGGCACCGACATGGGCGCGGTGTGCGGCCGGCTGCACGCCCGCAACGGCGTCCGGATGCACCTGCGGGCCGGTCTGGCCGAACTGGTCGGCGAGCTCCGCGTGACGGCCGTCCGGCTCGAAGACGGGCGCGAGCTGCCCGCCGACGTGGTGGTGGTCGGCATCGGCGCCCAGCCGAACGTGGAATGGCTGGCGGACTCGGGAATCCCGTTGCACAACGGCGTTCTCACCGACGAACGGGGCCTGACCGACGTCCCCGGCGTCGCGGCCGTCGGCGACTGCGCCAACTCGCACCGGTCCTACACCGCGGAATCCATGCGGCTGGAGCACTGGACGAACGCGCTGCAGCAACCCGCGGCGGCCGTCGCGGCGCTGCTGGGCCGGGAGCACGCCGCACCCGCCCACCACGCGGTCCCCTACTTCTGGTCCGACCAGTACGGCCACCAGATCCAGTTCGCGGGGCACCGCACGGCGGACTGCTCGATCCAGGTGGAAGAAGGAGATCTCGACTCCGGCGACTTCCTGGCGCTCTACGTCGACGGCGCGGGCGCTCCGGTCGGAGTGCTCGGCATCGACCGCCCCCGCGCGTTCGGCCGATGGCGCCGACGCCTCGCGGGCAGACTCTGACCGCTCACCGACGCGACGCGCTCCCCAGGCAGCACCGCCGTCCGCACCGGGCTCCGCGCGGACCCGGTCGGAGTCCTGCACGAGCCGGCACGCCGTCGGACGACATCACCCACGCGTTCCGGCGCTGCGACACGGGCTCGGACGGGAACGCGACCCAGGTCTCGTTCCCGCTCGCCTACCCCGGTCGCTCCGGCGGGTGTCAGACCACCGCCCGGATCGCCTTCTCGAAACCCAGCACGTGCTCGCGGGCGAGCCGCTCGGACTCGGCGGAGTCGCGCGCGCCGATCGCCCGCAGCAGCGCGGTGTGCTCACCGACGTGGCTGTCGAAGTTCACCATCCGGTCCAGGAACAGGCAGAAGATCCGAGTCGCCAGGTTGTCGTAGCGCACCAGGGTGTCCTCCAGGTGCGGATTCCCCGCCGCCCTGTAGATGGCGCGGTGCACGTGCAGGTCCCAGCGCATCAACTCGTCCCGGCTGAGCGAGCGCACGTCGACCCGGTCCAGGGCATCGGCCAGCTCGGCCACCTCGCCCAGCTTCGCCGCGTCCGCGGATTCGGCGGCCCGCCGAGCCGCCAGCGGTTCCAACTGCGCCCGCAGCTCGGAGATGTAGGCGAGGTCGGTGATGTCGACGGCCGTGGCGAAGGTGCCCCGCCGCGGGTAGGACACCACGAGCCGGTCGATCTCCAGCCGCTTGAGCGCCTCGCGCACCGGAGTCCGGCCGATGTCCAGCGATCCGGCGAGGGCCACGTCGTCGATCGCGGTCATGGGCGGGATGTCGAGCATGATCAGTCGGTCCCGGATGGCCGCGTACGCCTTGTCGGCCATCGAGGTGTACACCGGTTCACCGCTGGTCACAGCGCCCATCCCGTCCTCGGCGTCGTCGACGGGCAGCAGCTTCCGAAGGTGCCGAGATGACTTGACATATCAGCAGTGTATCTGTTGGCGCTCCACCGATGCCTGGTCGTGGTGGCCCGCGTCACCGGTTCGGCCGGTCTCGGGGACGCCGTCGGAGCAACCGGGCCGGAACCGCCGTCGCCTTTCCGGTCGAGCGCGGAGGAAGAGCGCTGGTCCGCTGCGCCTTTCGGGCCGGGTGGGGAATTTCCGCCGATCTCGCCCCGGATCCTCGGTTCAGCCAGGCGTCCGATTCCTCCGCACTCCGCGGTTTCCCGCTCCGAGACCGCGCCGTGCGAGCGCCTCCCGGCCTGGCGCTGCGCCCTCCCCTGCCGGGCTCGTCCACCACGAGTCGGCCCGCTCGCGGAACAGTTCCGGGGCGAGTCCTCCAGCGCCTTCGGGGATCGCGCCGGTGATCGGGACTCCGGTGACGCGGGGCAGCTCGGTGCGGTTGCAGCGCTCGGCCAGCCCGAGCTCCGCCGGGACCGAGCCGAGCACCAGGCCGTCCGGTTCCAGTCCGCGCGAGCGCAGCGCGTCCACGGTCAGCTCGGTGTGGTTGAGGGTGCCGAGACCGATCCTCGCCACGACGTGCACCCGCACCGGGTGGTCCGCGGCCAGGTCCGCGGCGAGGTCCCGGATCGTGCCGCCCGCGGTGTCGAGGCGGACCCGGACGCCGCCCGCTCCCTCCACGATCACGGTGCCGCGAGTCCCGGCCAGGTCGCGGATCCTGGCCGCGTGCTCACCGACGGTCGGGATCGCCTCGCCGCGCAGCCGGGCCGCCGTGTCCGGCGCGAGCGGATCCGCGAGCCGGGTGAACTCGGCGACCTCGCATCCGGCCAGCCGCCGCACGACGGAGATGTCCGGTTCGTCGGGGCCGACGCCGGTCTGCGCCGGTTTCACGACGATCGTCCCCGGCCCGGATCGGACGGCGAGCGCCGCGGTGGTCACGGTCTTGCCGACACCGGTGTCGGTGCCGACGACGAAGACGATCACGATCGTTCCCGGTGGTCGTCTACAACGTGGGACAGCACGTCGACGGCGACGGCCCAGCGGTCCTCGCCGACCCCGGCTCGGGCGGTGATCCGGAGCCGGGAGATGCCGTCCGGCACCGAGGGCGGCCGGAAGCAGCCGACCCGGACACCCGCCGCCAGCGCCGCGGCCTGGGCGGCGACGGCGACCTGCGGGGACGGCATCGGCGCCGAGAGCACCGCGCCCGCCGAACGCGGCACGCCGAGCCGCTCGGCGAGTTCACCGCCGCGCCGGTGGATCACCGAGGGCAGCTCCGGCCGCCACCGCAATCGGCGCAGCGCGTCCAGCGCACCGGCGGTGGGAGCCGGTGCGAGGCCGGTGTCGAAGATGAACGGGCGGGCGCGGTTGGTGAGGTGGTCGATCAACGCCGCGGAGCCCAGCACCGCGCCGCCCATCGCGCCGAGCGACTTCGACAGCGTCGCGGTGACCACGACCTGCGGGTGCCGCGCCAAGCCGTGAGCGTGCACCGATCCCCGGCCGCAGTCCCCGACGACGCCGATCCCGTGGGCTTCGTCGACGAGCAGCAGCGCGTCGTGCTCGGCGCACGCCGCGGCCAGCTCCGGGAGCGGCGCGGCATCGCCGAGCACCGAGAAGATCGACTCGGTGAGCACGATCGCGCGCCGGTCCCCCGCTGCCGCCAGCGCGGCACGCACGGCCGACACGTCGTTGTGCGGGACGACCTCGATCGCCGCGCGGGACAGCCGCGCGGCGTCGATCAGCGAGGCGTGCGCGTGCGCGTCGGAGACGACCAGCGACCGCTTGTCGGCCAGCGCGGTCACCGCGGACAGGTTCGCGTGGTATCCGGTGGAGAACACCAGCGCGGCCTCGCGGCCGGTGAACTCGGCGAGCTCGCGCTCCAGCTCGGCGTGCAGCTCGGTGGTGCCCGTGACCAGCCGGGAGGCCCCGGCGCCCGCGCCCCACAGGAGGGCGGCATCGGCCGCGGCACGCCGCACTCCGGGGTGCGCGCCGAGGCCGAGGTAGTCGTTGCCCGCGAGGTCGATGACCGCCTCGGTCGCCGGCCTCGGCCGCAGCGCGCGCTGCACTCCGGCGTGCTCGCGCGCGGAGCGCTGCGCGGCGAACCAGTCGTCCCAGCCGCTCATCCGGCCTCCGCCGCAGCTGCGATCCCGCCGCACACGGCGGCGATGTCCTCGTCGGTGCACACGTACGGCGGCATGGTGTAGATCAGGTCGCGGAACGGCCGCAACCACACGCCGTGCGCCAACGCGGCTTCGGTCGCCGCGGCCACGTCGATCTCGTGGTCGAGCTGGACGACGCCGACCGCGCCGAGCACGCGCACGTCGGCGGCCGGAATCCCGTGCAGCGCCTGCAAACCCGCGTTGATCCGGCGCACGTCGGCCGCCCAGTCGCCGTTCACCAGCAGGTCCAGGCTGGCCGTGGCGACCGCGCAGGCCAGCGGGTTGCCCATGAACGTGGGGCCGTGCATGAGCACCCCGGACTCCGAGGCGGACAGCCCGCGCGCCACCTCCGCCGTGCACAACGTGGCCGCCAGCGACAGGTAGCCGCCGGTGAGCGCCTTGCCGACGCACAGGACGTCCGGCCGCACCGGCCCCGCGTCCCCGGCGAACAGGGTGCCGGTGCGGCCGAAGCCGGTCGCGATCTCGTCGAAGACGAGCACCAGGCCGTGCTCGTCGGCGACCTCGCGGAAGACCGCCAGGCAGTGCGCGGAGTAGGGCCGCATCCCGCCCGCTCCCTGCAGCAGCGGCTCCACGATCAGCCCGGCGAGCCGGTCGGCGTGCTCGGCCGCGAGCGCGCGGAACCCTTCCGCCCAGGCGGCGACGTCGGCGTCGTGGCGCGGCGGACGTGCGCCGAACACCTGCTCCGGCAGCGCACCGGACCACATCGCGTGCATGCCGCCGTCGGGATCGCACACGCTCATGCAGTCGAACGTGTCGCCGTGGTAGCCGCCGCGCACCGTGAGGAACCGGGTCCGCCCCGGCCGACGGGCACCGCGCTGGTACTGCAGCGCCATCTTCATCGCCACTTCGACGCTCACCGATCCGGAGTCGGCGAGGAAGACGCGGTCGAGCCCGTCGGGCGTGAGGTCGACCAGGCGGCGGGCCAGTTCGACGGCCGGTTCGTGGGTGAGCCCGCCGAACATCACGTGCGACATCCGCTCGACCTGACCGCGCACCGCCTCGTCCAGCGCGGGATGCCGGTAGCCGTGGACCGCCGACCACCACGACGCCATCCCGTCCACGACCTCACCGATGCCGTCGATGCTGATCCGGCTGCCGCGGGCGCCGGTGACCAGGCGGGTCGGCGCCGGGTCGGTCATCGACGTGTACGGGTGCCACAGGTGCGCGCGGTCGAACGCGAGCTGCTCGTCGGGAGTCATCGGTCAGGCGTTGGGCAGCAGGTCGGTTCCGGCGCCGCGGCGGCGGATCACCGGTCCCGCGGCTCGCTGGGCGAGGTCCTGCTCGGAGCCGAGCACGACGAAACCGTTGTCCCGGATCATCTCCAGGTCGGCTTCGGCGGCCTGGCCCTCCGAAGTCAGGTAGTCGCCGAGGAAGATCGAGTTGGCCACGTGCAGCGCGATCGGCTGCAACGACCGCAGGTGGACCTCGCGACCACCGGCGATCCGGACCTCCTTGTCCGGGCAGACGAATCGCGCCATCGCCAGGATCAGCAGGCACCGCGCCGGGGTGAGCTCCCAGGTGTTCTCGAACGGGGTGCCGTCGAACGGCAGCAGGAAGTTCACCGGGATCGAGTCCGCCCCCAGCTCCCGCAGCGCGAACAGCGCCTCGACAAGCTGCTCGTCGGACTCCCCCAGCCCGGCGATCAGCCCGGAGCACGGGGACAGCCCCGCGTCCTTGGCCTTGCGCACGGTGTCCACCCGGTCCGCGTAGGTGTGGGTCTGGACGATGTTGTGGTGGTGGCTCTCGGCGGTGTTGATGTTGTGGTTGTACGCGTCCACCCCGGCGGCCTTGAGGCGTTCCGCCTGATCGTCCTTGAGCAGCCCCAGGCAGGCGCAGATCTCGACGTCCGGGTGCTGCCGCTTGAGCGCACCGGCCATCTCCGCGACCTTGTCGATGTCCCGGGTGGACGGTCCGCGGCCGGAGGCGACCATGCACACCCGGCTCGCGCCGCCTTCCAGCCCGGCACCGGCCTGCGCGAGCGCGGCGTCCTGGGACAGCCACGAGTACTTGAGGATCGGGGCCGCGGAGCCGATGGCCTGCGAGCAGTAGTTGCAGTTCTCCTGGCACAGCCCCGATTTGAGGTCCACCAGGTAGTTCACCTTCACCGCGTTGCCGAAGTGCGCGCGGCGCAGCCGACCGGCGGCGGCCACCACGGACATCAGCTCGTCGTCGGGGGCCCGCAGCACGGCGAGCGCGTCCTCGGTGGTCGCCGGGCTCCCGGCGAGGACGTCGTCGGCGAGCTGGTCGAAGGTGGTGGTCATCGCTTCTCCCCGGGGTCGGCTGACGCGGCGACCTGAACAGCGTTCAGGTGAACAGCGTTCAGGTTAAACTGGGAGGACGGATCGGTCAACGGGAAGGATTCGCGTGCGCTACCACCGCGCCGACATCGTCGATCGCGCCCTCGCGGTGCTCGACGAGTACGGGCTGGAATCGCTGACGATGCGCAGGCTCGCGGCCGAGCTCGGCGTGCAACCCAGCGCGCTCTACCACCACGTGCCGAACAAGCAGACGCTGCTGGCCGCGATCGCCGACGAGATCTTGCGCCGCGGCCGACGACCGCACCGGGCCACGGAGTGGGACGGGCGCGTCGTCGAGCTCTGCGGGCAACTGCGGGACGCGATGCTCGCGTACCGCGACGGCGCCGAGGTCGTCGCCACGGCGCACACCTTCGGCCTCGGCCGGGACGACACCGCCGGCAGGCTCCGCGACGCGCTGCGCGACGGCGGCCTGCCCGCGGACCTGGTGGACCTGGCCACCCGCACCTTCCTGCACCTCGTGTTCGGGCACGCCACCGAGGAGCAGACCGCGCTGCAGGCCGCGAGCGCCGGTGCGATCGATCGCGACCCCGGCGGCCCCGACGACTTCGAACGAAGCCTGGAACTCGTCCTCGACGGACTTCGGGCCAGGACTCTTCCTTGACCTGAGCACGGCGCGGACGGCGGAACCTCAGCGGATTCCGCACTGCGGGACCGAGTTCGCGAGCGGCTCCGCCACGCGCGACATCGCCGCCCTCACGAGGAAACCGCCGCGGGTCGACCTGCCCTGGTGGCCGCCGCTCAGCGGCTTCGCCGCCGGCAAGACCGCGCGCCACGAGAGGTTCAGTCGTCGAGGGTGATCCTGGCGTCTTCCGCTACCGCCACCAGGAGGACCTTCGTGTCACCGGTGAGCAGTTGCCAGCTGTGGCGGATTCCGCCGGAGCAGTAGAGGGCGTCGCCTTCGGCGAGGTCGTGCTCCGCCGCGCCCGCCACCACTCGGGCCGCGCCGCGGACCACGCCTCTACGCCGCCGCCGAACCCGTGGACCCCGCGCTCGTGCCCGGCGGAGTACCGGACACCGAGGCCGACGGCGTGCTCTACGCCGACGTGCTCCGGGAGGTCGGCCCCGACGGCGAGCTGCTGTGGGAGTGGCGGGCGATCGAGCACCTGCCGCCCGAGGACTACCCGCTGCAGCCGCACTACTGGCGGGAGCACTGGCCGCTGGTCAACAGCGTCTCCGAGCTCGCCGACGGCAACATCGTCGCGAGCCTGCGCAGCGTCTCCGCGGTGATCGTGATCGAGCGGGCGACCGGGAACGTGCTGTGGCGCTTGGGTTCCGACGTGGTCGCCCAGCAGCACTGCGTGTCCGAACTGGAGGACGGCAAGCTGCTGATCTTCGACAACGGCACCTTCCGCGCCAGGGAGAGCGTGACGTTCTCGCGGGTCGTCGAGGTCGACCGCGCGACGTCCGAGATCACCTGGGAGTACCACGACTCCACCCGCGAAGCGTTCTTCACGCCGTTCATGGGCAGCGCGCAGCGGCTGGGCAACGGCAACACGATGATCACCGAGTCCGCCTTCGGCCGGATCTTCGAGATCACCCCGGACGGCCGGGTGTGCTGGGAGTTCGTCGTGCCGCAATTCTCGCGCTACCACGAGCCCGAAGCGGCTCGGGTGTTCCCGAGCGAGTCGAACGCACTGTTCCGGGCCTACCGGTACTCGGCGGCGGAACTGCCGTGGCTGCGGTGAGCCCCTCGGGCGAAGCGGTGCCGCTCAAGACGCTCGCGCCGCTGGCCGTGCAGCACCTGCTGGTGATGATCACCGGGCCGATCTCGTCGGTGTTCCTCGTCGCGCACGCGCTGGACCTCGACGCGGATTCCTCCGCGCGGTTGCTCGCGGCGTTCTTCCTGGTCTCGGCGATCGGCACGGCCTTCCAGTCGACCGGTTTCCTGCGGGTGGGCGCGCGGTTGCCGTTCGTGATGCTGCCTGGTGGCGCCGTCGTCGTGCTGTTCATCCAGATCGCGCAGCGCACCGACGCGCGCACGGCGAGCGGGGCCGTGGTGCTCACCGGGCTCGCCTGCTTCGCGCTCGCCCCCGTGTTCCTGCGGATCGTGCGGTTCTTCCCACCGCTCGTGCTCGGCGTCATGGTGATCGTGATCGGTGTGAACCTGCTGCGCATCACCGCCCAGCTCGTGGCCGGGCCTGCGGGCTCGGCGGAGCCCTCGTCGCTGTGGCTGATGGCGGCGACGATCGTGCTGACGGTGGTGCTGTTCCGCTTCCTGCGCGGCGGCTGGCGCCGGGTCGCGGTGCTGCTGGGCATGGTCGGCGGCATGCTGCTCGGGTTCGCGACGGGCCAGCTCGGCGAGATCACCGGCGGCCCGGTCTTCGCGTGGCCGCAGCCGTTCCCGTTCGGCGTGCCGCACTTCGACCTGCTGGCGACCGTGCCGATGCTGCTGTTCGCGATCGGCGCGATGGCCGAGGCGACGGGCCAGACCGTGCTCAACGCGGAAGCCGTGGGCACCCCCGTCGACCGCAAGCGCCACATCGGCGGCACGATCCGCGGCGATGCCGTCGCTTCGCTGCTGAGCGGCGCGTTCGGCGGTCCGGTGATGGTGACCAGCGGCGAGAACGTCGGCATCGTGCGCATCACGCGGGTGCGCAGCCGCTACGTCACGCTCGGCACGGCCGTGCTCCTGGCGGTGATCGCATTCCTCGCGCCGGTGGCCCGGCTGATCAACGCCGTGCCCGCCGCCGTCGTCTGCGGCACCGGGCTGGTGGTGTTCGGCATGATCACCGGGCTGGGCGTGAAGATGCTGCGCGAGGTCGACTTCGGCCAGGACGGCAACCTGATGGTCGCCACGGCGGCGCTGGTCGCCGGGCTGCTGCCCGTCGTCGCACCGGACCTGTACCAGGCCCTACCGCCATCGCCGGGTCTCATCCTCGGCAGCGGCGTGACCATGGCCGCGCTCGTCGGAGTCCTCGGCAACCTGCTGTTCTCCGCACGCGCGCCAGAGTGATCGAGCCGGACCAGATCGGTCCACGATGGACCGTTCTGATCCGCGCCAGGGTGCCGCTTCGGGGGCGTTCAGCCGGAGGCCGGCTCCCCGTGCGGGCTCCATCCGCCGTGCTCGACGCGGCCCAGTTGCTGGTCGGCGAAGTGCATGCCGAATCCGAGGGTGCCTTCGCCGCTGAGGCGTTCGACCAGCCGCCGCCGGGAGCGCTCCGCCGCGGAACGGTTGGCGTCGAACAGGACCTCCCAGTCGGGGTGGCGGACCTGCGCGGGCGAGTGCAGCGCGTCACCGAAGGCCACGACCTCGCGGCCGTCGCCGGTGTCCAGCACCCACGCGGTGTGGCCGGGAGTGTGGCCGGGCAGCGCCCACGCCCGGACGCCCGGGACGACCTCCGCCCCGTCGTCGACGGTGACCACGCGGTCGGCACCACCGGCGAGTGCCGGATCGCCGCCGGGCTCGACCTCCGCCCACTCGCCGCGGCCCACCAGCCAGCGCGCCGCCGGGAACAGCCCGCGACCGTCGTCGGTGGCGTCCGGCCTGGCCCAGCCGGTGTGGTCGGGGTGGAGGTGGGTGAACGCGACGACGTCGACGTCGGCCGGGACCACCCCGAGGTTCGCCAGCGCGCCGGGCAGATCTTGCACGTGCTCGAAGTGGTCCGCGAAGTCCGGCACCTCGTCCGCGGGGATGCGCCCGTGCCCGGCGTCGATGAGCAGCCGCGTCGAGCCGCGCTCCACGAGCAGCGCCCCGCAGCCCATGGTGAGCAGGCCGTCCCCGGTCCGGTGCTCCCGCTCGTCGTGCCAGTCGTGCTCACCGGTGGACGGGTACACCTTGGGCGGGATCATGTGCAGGCCCGCGTCGGGGATGTGGGTCAGGGTGAGTTCGCCGAGGGTGGCTCGCCACCGGCCGGGAACCCGGCGGGCGGGGTGATCGTCCGAATCGGCGTGCTCGGCTGCGGGACGGGTCATGGCGTCGTCTCCGATGCGGTCGGTGCGGGTGGGACTGCGGTCGCGGACGGCCGCTGCTCGGGTCGATGTCGACGACCGGCGCCGGGCCACCTCTCCGGGTGCCGCGCCGCTCGATGACCACGCGGTGCGCGAGCCGGGTACGCCCGTGCTCCCGGCCTCGGCACGAGGTCGAGCCCACCGTAACCACCCGCCGGGCCTCGCCCCCTCCGATCGCCCTCGGACGCACCGAATTCGGCCCGTTCGGTTCAGCTCCGAACCGGCCGCCCGACGGAGCGGACGTTCGACCGCGGCGAGAACTCGCCGCCGCTCGGGTGCGGGACTCGACGCGAGCTATACAGGTCGGCGGGTGCGCCGAGGCACCGCGTCCGACGACGGGAGTGCTCATGGTCCGCCGTTCGCTGCTCGCCGTCGTCGCCGCCGCGCTGCTGGCCGGGTCGGCCCCGGCCGTCGCCGCGCCGCACCCCGACGCCGGTCCCGGCACGCGGCTGATCGACCGGGACGCGAAGCTCGACGGGTTCGTCGATCCCGCCTGGTACCGGGCGAACATCCCGTTCGTGGACCTGCCCGGCGCCGAGATCGAGGACACCTACTACTACCGCTGGCGGACCTTCAAGGAGGCGTTGAAGTACACCGGCCCCGAGGACGGCTGGATCGTCTCGGAGTTCCTCGGGCCGGTCGGCTACTCCGCGCCCGGCGGCGGGATCTCGGCCGCGGCGGGCCACCACCTCTACGAGGGTCGCTGGCTGCGCGACACCCGCTACCTGGACGACTACCTCGACTACTGGCTGACCGGCAGCGGCGCGGGCCCGAAACCGGCGACGGAACCGCTGAACCCGAACACGACCGATTGGGCTCATCAGTACTCGTTCTGGGTGTCCGACGCGGTCGTCGCCCGCGCGTCGGTCGACGGGCGCTGGGACCGCGCGACCGCGGCGCTGCCGGAGCTCGTCGAGCAGTGGGAGGGCTGGGATTCGCAGTTCGACCCGGAACTCGGCCTCTACTGGCAGACACCGGTGTGGGACGCGATGGAGCACACCGCGAGCTCGTACCAGAGCGACGACCCGTACCACGGCGGCGAAGGGTTCCGGCCGACGATCAACGCCTACCAGTACGGCGACGCCAGGGCGATCGCGAACCTGCTGCGCCGTACCGGCGACCTCGACGGCGCCGCGGAATTCGAGACCCGGGCGGCCCACCTGAAGTCCAATGTGGACGAGCACTTGCGGGACGGCGACTTCTACAAGCACGTCATGCGCGACGGCAACCCGGCGCGCGAACCGATCGCCGACCGCGAGCAGATCGGCTTCGTGCCCTGGTACTTCGGCATGGCACCGCCCGAAGCCGATTCGGCGTGGTCCCAGCTCACCGACCCGCAGGGCTTCGCGGCGCCGCACGGCCCGACCACGGTGGAACGCCGCAGCCCCTGGTACCTGCACGAGGCCGAGGAGGGCTGCTGCCGCTGGTCCGGGCCGAGCTGGCCCTACGCGACCTCCCAGACGCTGACCGCGCTGGCGAACCGGCTCCACGACCGCCCGGAGCAGCCCCACGTCGACCGGCAGGACTACTACGACCTGCTGCGCGGCTACGCCTCGACGCAGCGCAAGGACGGCCGCCCCTACGTCGCGGAGGCGCACCACCCCGACGAGGACCGCTGGCTCTACGACGCGCGCGGCCACAGCGAGGACTACAACCACTCGACGTTCACCGACCTCGTGCTCTCCGGCCTGCTCGGCATCCGGCCGCAGCAGGACGACACCGCGCGGATCGCCCCGCTCGTCCCGGCCGGCTGGGACCACTTCGCGGTCGAGGACGTGCCTTACCGCGGGCACGACCTGAGCGTGTCGTGGGATCGCGACGGGTCGCACTACGGGCAAGGCTCGGGGCTGAGGATCTCGCTGGACGGCGGCGAGATCCACCGGCAGGACGACCTGGGCCCGGTGACCGTTCCCGTGACCGGGGCCGCGAGCGAACCGCCCCGCATGGTCGACGACCTGGTCAACGCGGACGGAACCGGATTCCCCGAAGCGACCGCGTCCTACAGCGGGGAGGCCGACGATCCGGGTGAGGCGATCGACGGCCAGGACTTCCACCTGGACGTGCCCGGCACCCGGTGGACGAACCACGGCAGCCCGAACCACACCGACCACCTGCAGGTCGACCTGGCCGAGCCGATCGACGTCTCGGACGTGCGGATCTCCTTCTACGACGACGGAAAGGGCGTCCGCACCCCGGACTCGTACCGGCTCCAACACCGCCGGGACGGCGAGTGGGTGGACCTGCCGACGAGCCCACCCCGCCCCGGCGAACCCGGCAGGGTCGTCGTGGACCCGCCGGTGCGCACCGACGCGCTGCGCGTCACGCCGCTGCGCGAGGACGGCGGAGCCGTCGGCATCACCGCGTTCCAGTCCTGGCGCCCGGCGGAGTGATCGGGCTGCGGTCTACCGCCCGCGCTGGGGAGCGCGGGTTCCGGTGTCGCCGGTGAGGTTCCAGCTGGCGAGCAGGTTCAAGGCGTCGTGCGACGCCGAACCGGCTTCCGCGGTGTAGAGGAACAGCGTCGTGTCCGGATCGCCGGGCGGCACGAAGGTCTCGTACTGGACCGTCAGCTCTCCGACGACGGGATGGCGCAGCCGCTTCGACCCGTGGGTGCGCTGGTGGACGCGGTGCTCGTCCCACCACCGGCCGAACTCGGGGCTGCGTTCGCGCAGCTCGGCGACCAGCGCGATCGCCGCCCTGTCGTCGGGGTCCGCGCCGACGTCCAAGCGCAGCGCCTCGACCGTCGTGCGGGCGTGCTGCTCCCAGTCCGCGAACAGCGCGCGCACGTCGTCGTCCAGGAACATCCAGCGCGCGTAGTTCCGCTCCGCCGCCGGGATCCGGTCGAAGTCGGTGAACAACGCCCTGGCCATCCGGTTGCTCGCCAGCACGTCCGTGCGGCGGCCGAGGATCAGCGCTGGCTCGCCGTCGAGGGCGTCGAGCAACCGGTGCAGGCCGGGCCGCACCCGTTGGACCCCGCGCGCCCGCTGCCGCCCCGAACCGGCGGAGCGCTCGATCAGGGCTTCGAGATGCGCGCGTCCGGCGTCGTCGAGTTCGAGCGCGCGGCCGATGGCCGCCACCACCGGCGGGGACGGCACGATCCGCCGTCCCTGCTCCAGGCGCGCGTAGTAGTCGGTCGACACCCCGGCGAGCAGGGCGACCTCCTCCCGCCGCAGGCCGGGAACCCGCCGCACCCGGCCATCGGCGGGCAGGCCGGCGCGGGCGGGGTCGCCGAGGCTGCGGGCTCGCCGCAGGAAGTCCGCGAGCTCGCGGTTGGTCCGGGCCATGCGCCCATTGTCGCCGCCGCGGCTCGTCCGCGGGTGGTCCGCTGCGTCCTAGGTTCGCCGGGCCGGGTCCGCGCAGGGCGCGACGAAGGTCCCCGGGAACGCTTTTCGGGCGGCAGCCTGGGAATCGACCTCGGATGCGAGCCGCGAGCCACCCTCCGGGTGCGCTGCGCCGCCCGCGACCTCCCGATCCCCGAAAGGCCTGCTCCGTGAGCAAGATCCTGATCATCATGTCCGCCGCCGACACCTGGGAGCGCGCCGACGGTTCGTCCTACCCGACCGGCTACTGGGCCGAAGAGCTCGCCGCGCCCCACGAGAAGTTCGCCGCCGCCGGTCACGCGGTCGACTTCGCCTCCCCCGGCGGCGTCCTGCAGCCGCTGGACCGGCACAGCGCAGACCCCGAGATCGCCGGCGCGGACTGCGCCCGCCACGTCGCGCACGCCGCGACCGCGCTGCGCGACTTCGGATCGCCGCTGCCGCTGGACGAGGTCGACATCGACGAGTACGCCGCCGTGCTGCTGCCCGGCGGGCACGGGCCGGTCGTCGACCTGCACCAGGACCAGGACCTGGGGCGCCTGCTCATCCGGGCCGACGACACCGGCAAGCTCATCGGCGCGGTCTGCCACGGACCGGCGGGCCTGCTCAGCGCCGTCGACGCCGCGGGCGACTGGCGGTTCGCGAACCGGCGGATGGCCGCTTTCACCGATGAGGAGGAGCAGCTGTTCGGCACCGCCGAGGGCGCTCCGTGGCTGCTCGCGGCCCGGCTCCGTGAGCGGGGCGCGAAGCACGAGTCCGGCCCGGCTTACGCGGCGCACACCGTCCGGGACGGCAACCTGTTCACCGGCCAGAACCCCGCTTCCAGCGGGCCGCTGGCCGACGACATGCTCGCCGCGCTGAGCTGATGAGCCGGTGCTCGCCGCGCCGGGCGAAGGCACGGCGAGCACCGCCGGTGCGCGGATCACGCGGGCGGGATCACCCGTCGAGCTCGCCCAGCCAGCCGGTGACGGTCGAGACGTAGGTGGCCGGATCGTGGCCGTGCATCGAGTGCGGCATGTCCGGGAAGGCCCGGTAGGTGAACGAGTTCCCGGCTCCTTCGATCAGCCGCCGGGCGTGCTCGACCTGCTGGCCGGAGATCGCGCCGATCAGGTTGCCGGTCTCCGGGTCGGCGTGGTGGAAGTGGTGGGTGAACAGCACCGGGACCCGCACCCGCGACAGCATGGTCTCGTGGTCGCAGCCCAGCGCGACCCGGCCGGAGGCGAAGGCGTCGCCCCACTCCGGGTCGTACTCGCGCAGGTTCTGCGGCACACCGGCGGATTCGCCTTCGGCGACGGCGCCCAGCATCGCGGACATCCGGCTCGGCAGCTCCGTCGCCATCGCCGCGCGCATGCCCGCGACGTCGCCGATGGACCACTGCGGCCCGAGCCACTTGTGCCAGAGCCGGAAGATCGGGCCCGCCCCCTGTCGGATGGACGTGCCGACCGCCGGGTCGAGCTCGGAGGAGAACAGCGGCGGGTCCTCGTAGACGGCGGCGCGGACCTGTCCGGGCGCGGCGAAGGCGGACAGCCACGCGGCGATCACCCCGCCGGAGGACAGGCCGCTGACCACCACCGGACGGCCGATGACCCGATCGATGAACCGGACGAGGTCGCCGCCGAAGAGGTCCAGGCTGTAGCGGCCCGGCGTCCACGTGGACCTGCCCTGCCCGCGCAGGTCGACCGCGTAGACCTGGTACCGGTCGGCGAGCAGCCGCATCGCCTCTTCGTACCCCCACCACGATTCGCTCTGGCCGGGGACGAGCAGCAGGGCTGGGTTCGCGGGGTCGCCCGCCACCGCGTAGTTCATGCGGATCTCGCCGAGATCCGCGATGTGCTCCGGATATCCGTGCTCGACGAAGATGTCCGGGTGGTCGGACTGTTCCAGGTACGGCACCGTGGCCGCTCCTTCCGAAGTGCTGAGATCGGCGGTCGCCGACGGTGGAACCGCTGACGCCGTCGAAAACATTCCGGCGTCCGCGCACAGCTCTGCGAGCCGCCGAACCCGAACGGATCAACCCGAACCACAAAACTACGTTAAGTGATCATGTGGACCGAATTTGATCAACCGTTCGTCGCTACGAGGCGACCGCACGGCGGCGAATCGACGAACGAACGTTGCTGTGTGTGATCACCAGTGATGTTCTGATGCTCCATTCGGGGAGGGGTTCATCCGGAAGTTGGCATCAGCACTGGAAGGAACGCTCATGAAAGCCGAGATCTTGCACGACGGAATCACCCACCGCGCAAACGTCTCCTGGTGGAACGACCTGGCGATCTCCGCGTGCGGCAAGGCGTTCCCGGAGAAAACGTACAAGCCGAAGACCTTCCACGGCGGCGTGAACTGCCCTGACTGCAAGCACGCCAAGCGGCAGGAGCGGGCCTGAACCTCCTCCGCGAGCACCGCTCGTCCACGACCGCGCCACCACGTGGCGCGGTCGCGCTCGCGCGCAAGAGCACGCGACGGACCAAGGACCGACGGCGCCCGCCGGAGGCGGGCGCTCTCGTTCGGACCACCGCCGCGCGCCGACGGGACGCTCACCGTCCCGCTCTGGCCTCCGGACGCGCCGGATCTGCGATGACGGGCCCGAATTCCGGCGCTCACCGTGTTCGCTCGACGACTCAACGCGACCGCGCCGCATCCGGTTCACCAGACCTGCACCGGAGGGTTCCGGAACATGCGGGCGAATTCACCGAGTGCGGGATCAGGAACGCTGCGCGAAAAAGGCCGATTCCGGGCGTGTCCTAGCGCACAACCCCGCCCTGAGCACTCTGGACGGACCACCGCGGCGACCCTAGGCTCGGCCGCTTCCGAGTGGAGGGTGTTCCATGCGCCTGTGTCTGTCCATCGCCGCGATCGCGGCATCGTTGCTGGTCACTCCGGCCGCCATGGGTGCCCAGATGGCACCCGCGATCATCGGCGGCAAGACGGTGACCGACTCGTACGACTTCATGACGAGCCTCGATCACGACAAGAAGTTCTTCTGCGGCGGTTCGCTCGTCGCCCCCGGCTGGGTGCTCACGGCGGCGCACTGCGTCACGGACACCGGCCAGAACGGCGAGTCCATCCCGCGCTCGCCCCAGGGCGTGACCGCGCGGATCGGCAGCGATGACCGCACCGCCGGCGGCAGCACGGCCACCGTCAAGCAGATCGTCGTGAACCCCGGCCACAAGGGGTCCGCCGCGGACCTCGCGCTGCTCCGGCTGGACCACGCGGTGCCGAACAAGCCCGCCGGACTCTCGGCCGACCCCGAACCTCCCCAGGACCGCTCGGCGCGCGCCATCGGCTGGGGCCGGACCAACGAGAGCACCCAGGACATTCCCCAGAAGCTGCAAGAGATCAGCACTCGGATCGTCCCCGGTGACCGGTGCACGACCGACATGGACCGGAACCGCAACTTCTGCGCCGAAGGAGCCGTTCCCGGCACCAGCGCCTGCGAAGGCGACTCCGGCGGCCCGCAGATCCGCGGAAGGGAGGGCGACTGGGAACTGATCGGCGTCACCAGCGGACCCGCCGACAACGACGGGAAGTGCAGCACCGGCTACGGCCAGTGGACCAAGGTGGAGTCCTACCGCGACTGGATCAACACGACGATCCGCGGGTGAGGAGTTCCTCCGTCCCGCGCAGGGGCCGGTCAGCGGCGGATCGGAGCCGTCGCACCCGAGGGCGACCACGGCCTGCGGGATCGCCGAACGCGGCGACCGGGTCCGGTTCGCGTCGCCGAGAGGACGGCCGAACGGCCGGCGAGCACCAGGACGGCGCGGAGCGGCGCGGTCAGGAGGACCACGCCGCGAGGGCGGGCGCGACTCCTCCGAAGTCACCTGCCCGATCACTTCGCCGGATTGAAGGACGTGGACGTGATCGCACCGCGACCCGCGCCAGCGCCGGCGCGGGTCGCGGTGCGCGTGCGCGGATCAGGCCCTGGTCACCACGTTGCGCAGGTGCTCGCCCGCGGTGAGCCGGCGGATGTTCTCGACGATGTCCGCGGAACGACCGGCGAAGGTCTGGCGGGTCAGCCCCGAGGAGTGCGGGGTCATGAGCACGTTGCCGAGTTCGTGGAACGGCAGCGAACTCGGGTGCTTCACCTCGCCCGGAACCGGGTAGTCGTACCAGACGTCGATGGCCGCGCCGCCGATCACGCCGTCGCGCAACGCCTCGTACAGCGCCCGCTCGTCGACGATGGGTCCGCGACCGACGTTGACCAGGACCGCGGTGTCGCGCATCCGCTCCAGTTCGGCCGCGCCGATCAGCCCGGTCGTCTCGGGCGTGAGCGGGGTGGAGAGCACCACGACGTCCGAGATCTCCAGCAGTGCGCCCAGATCCGAGATGGTGGAGGTCCACTCCAGGCCCTCCGCGGCGGCGTCGACCTCGCCCCGGCGGGTGACGGCGACGCCCTGCGCCTCGAAGGCGCGGAACCGCTGCCAGGTGATCTTGCCGATGTGCCCGAAGCCGACGAAGCCGACGGTCGCGCCGGTCAGCGCGTTCACCCACGGCGCTCGTCCGCTGTAGACGGGAGTGTCCCAGCGGCCCGAGCGCAGCGCCTCGTCCTGGCTGCGGAAGTCGCGGCGCACCATGGTGCTGGCGGCGACGACGTACTCGGCGATGGACTTCTCGTGGTGGAAGGTGTTCGCCACGATCGTGCCGCTCGGCAGGGCCCGCACCGCGATGCCGTCGGTGCCCGCACCGGCCGCGTGCACCAGCTTCAACCGCTCCCCCGCCTTGGCCAGGTCCTCCGGGAGGTTGCCCGAGACGTACACGTCGGCGTCGGCCACGGCGGCCCGCATCGCCTCGGCGTCCTGCCGGTCCGGCCAGCTCACCCGCGTCCCCGCGGGCAGGCTCGCCTCGATCTCCGCGCGCAGCGGCAGCAGGTTGGTGTCGGCGATGACGACGTTCAGGCCGGGGGCACTCATGCGCTCTCCTCACTGGCGCCGGTTCGACGTCGAACCGGCGCCGCACGCTGTGGATCCGGGCGGCGCGGCGAACCGCCGCCCACTCCCATCGTCGCAGCCCAGCGGCGGTGCCCGGCGTAAATCGGACGAGGATCACGGGGTACCGCCGCAGGTCGCCGACGCGCGAGCGCGGCGGCGGTTGAGCGACCGGTGGCCACCCCGCAGGTTACCCACCGGTAATGTTCTGCCTCGGCAACGACGTCCGCGCACCCGAAGGAGACCGACGATGCCCTCGACGCTGGAGATGTGGCGCAAGTTCTCACCGCGTCCACTCGGGACCAGGCTGTTCTCCTGGGGAGTGTGCCTGCGCGCGCCGTACTTCCGGACCGTCCGGCCGCACATCGTCCGGCTGGAACCGGGCTACTGCGAGGTGCGCTCGAAGAAACGCCGCGCCGTGCACAACCACATCGGGACCTTCCACGCGATCGCCGCGTGCAACGTCGCGGAGGTCGCCGCCGGGGTGCTGGCCGAAGCGAGCGTCCCGGCCACGCACCGGTGGATCCCGGTCGGGATGGCGGTGCGCTACGTGGCCAAGGCGAGCACCGACGTCGTGGGCGTCGCCGAGCTGAACCCGCTGCCGGAGCCCGGCGACGAACCCGCCGAGTGGGTGGTGCCGGTGCGGATCCTCGACACCTCCGGGGAGCCGGTCGTCACCGCGGACATCACGTTGCGGGTGTCGCCGAAGAAGAAGACCGCCGCCGCGAAGTCCTGACCCCGCTCCCGCCGTGCGCGCGAGGCCGGGCGCCGAAACGGCGGAGCCGGCGCCCCTCGTGGGGGCGCCGGCTCCGCCGAATGTTCTCAGCACTTCCCGTGCGGCGGGTGACGTCGCAGGGGAACGTCCGAGTTCGCGTCGTTTCGGCTCTCCGGGGGGACGAGCCGCGTCCGACTGGTGGTCAGTGCGCGACCACGGTGTTGTCCTCGGGCAGCTCCGCGGCTTCGCGCTGAGCTTCCGCGCTGGGCTCGCGAATGATCATCGCGAGCGCGGCGCTGGCCAGGTGCAGCACGGCGTAGATCCACATGACGCCCTGGATGCCGATGATGCCGATGAACGCGGTGCCGATGGCCGGGCCGACGGCCTGGCTCGCACCGGCGCCGAGGGTGTAGGTCGACATGACCTGGCCCTTGCGACCGGGGGCGTGCTGGGTCATCAGCGGGGGCAGCGGCACGTAACCGGCGAGACCGACGCCGAAGATCGCCACGGTGATCGCGACCGGGATGTAGCTGTGCCCCACGGCGTTGGGCACGTAGTACAGGCCGAGGCAGGCGACCGCGCCGAGCACACCACCGAACCAGACGATGGTCTTGTGCCTGCTCCACCGGTCACCGAGCGCGCCGAAGGCGACCACGCCGACCAGGTTCGAGCCCATCATGATCATCAGCAGCGTGGACCACTCCTCGGAGTTGAATCCGACCTGCTCGATCAGGTAGAGCGGGGTGAAGACCCACACGCCGAACTGCGACGTGGTGTTGATCAGCCGGGTCAGCGCGCCCAGGCCGACTCGCGGCCGGGAGAACATGATGGTGAAGCAGCCGACGAGCGTCTGGACCATGCTGGAGCCGTCGGCGGCCAGCGGCGTGAAACCGGAGCGCTCCTTGAGCATCGTGAACACGATGAGGGAACCGGCGGCGATCAGCGCGAGCGACACCCACAGCGTCGGGTAGAAGCCCAGGGCCGGCTTGAGCCCGGAGACCAGCGCGGATCCCAGCACCGGGTAGCCCATGGTGAACGCGAACCAGTACCAGCCGAGCGCCTTGCTGATCTGCTTCTCCGGCGCCCCGACCATGATCCAGACGAGGAAGCCGTAGGCGAACAGCGGGTAGCCGAGACCGCGCACCCCGTAGGTGAGCAGGATCATCACGTAGTTGCTGGTGGGGATGCCGATGGTCAGCATCAGCACGTGGCAGACCGCCCACAGGGCGGCGCCCACCATCATGACCTTGCGCGGTCCCCACTTGTCGGACAGGCCGCCCGCGAGGAAGGCTCCGACCGCTGCGGCGAGGCCGTACACGGTGAACACGATGCCGACGCTGGACTCCGAGAAGCCCAGGTCGACCTTGAAGTAGGTGGAGAGGTAGCTGGTCTCCACTCCATCGCCGATCATGAACAGCAACATCCCGACGTAGCCCCAGAGCAGGGTTCGCGGGATGCCGATGCGATCGAAGAACGTCGCCCCGCCGCTGGACGACGCGGATGCGGGGGGTTCGTGGTCGGTAGACACCACGGTGAGGACCTCCTGACGGGCTTCGGTGCCCGGTTCGGTGCAGCCGGATCGCCTCGCTGCAACGCAGGGCGGTCCGGGTGTTTTTACTGGTCATCCACCTTGCGGTGGTGGCCTTGGATACCTCCGGCGGGTCGCGGTAGCCGCGGCGGTCAGCCGGTTGTGTGGGATCAAGATGCTAGATTTCTCAGATCTTTTCAAGATCTTCACGCAAAATGTGGGATAAATTAGGGCTGAGGGGAGGCGACGATGTCGAGCAGGAAGTCCAGGGCCGAGGTGGAGCAGCGCCGCCAAGCGGTCCTACGTCATGTCGGGAAGGGCGGGGAGGTGCGCATCGACGACCTCGCGGCCCGGCTGGGCGTGAGCCTGATGACGATGCACCGCGACCTCGACGACCTGCACGAGCGCAAGCTGCTGCACAAGCGCCGCGCCGTGGCCATCGCGCTGTCCACCGTGGACATCGAGAGTTCGCTGCGGTTCCGGGAGAACATGCACCGCGAGGCCAAGGCGGCCATCGGCGAGGAGCTGCGCCACCACGTCACCCCCGGCAGCACCGTGCTGCTCGACTGCGGCAGCACCCTGTTCCCGCTCGCCCGGTTGCTCGGGCAGACCGAGGACACCCACGTGATCACCAACTCGCTGCGGGTGGCCTACCTGCTGTCCGAGTCCACGACGCAGGTGACGCTGCTCGGCGACCGCTTCTACCCGGACTTCGAGTCCTGCGCGGGCCCCGAGGTGGTGCGCCAGCTCGAACGGTTCCACGTGGACGTCGCGTTCCTCACCGCGACCTGCGTCCACGAAGGACGGCTCTCGCACCCGATGCGGGAGTACGCCGAGAACAAGGAGGCGTTCCTGCACTCGGCGCGGCGGGCGGTGCTCGCCGTGGACCACAGCAAGTTCGGCCGCTCCGCCACCTACGCCCACGGCGACGTCAGCGGCTACGACACGCTGATCACCGACGACGCGGCACCACCCGGCGAGACCGCGGTGGCCCAGGCCCTCGGGGTCAAGGTGCACGCCGTCGCCCAAACCTGGGACGACGCCTGAGGATTCCGCTCGGGAGGACAGGCCGGGCCGCCTTGCCGAGTGCGGCCAGGGCGCGGCCCGACGTGGAACGTGCTCGTTTCCCGCGGCTGGAGCGCTGCTCCTCCGCCGGCGAAGTCCGGCGCAACCGGGCGTTGACGAACTCCCCCGTCCTCCGACGGCCGAAACGGGAGCGCTTCACACCACCGAACGGCAGCTCCGGCGGGGTGGTCCCGTGCCTCTCGGCGGCCCGTTCGAAGGTCGCCGTCGTCGAGCACGACGAACGCGGTCGGCAGGTCCCGCCGCCCGCCGCCCGCCGACGGGAGATGAGGAACCGGTTGCCCCACCGCGTGATCCGGGAGCGTCGACGAGGGCCGCGGTCGCGTCCGTGCGCCCGTTCCGGAGTCAGGCCGAGTCCCGGCTCAGCTCCACGCTCCGGTGACGTCGATGAGCCACTGCCACGGGTCGGATCCGGTGGCGGGCTGCGAGTTGAAGTACTCCCAGCCGGTCACCCCGGCGAAGTTCGGGTGCTCGGCCTGCAACGCCGACAACGTGGCCCGCAGCCCTTCGACGTCGACGTACCCGGAGCCGCCGTTGCCCTGGTTCGTCAGCGCGGTCACCGAGATCCGCTCCGCCGGGATCACCCCGCGCTCGACGATGGCGTCGAAGTCCGCCGTGGACGAGGCGTCGCCCCAGCCGTTGTAGAACTGGGCGTTGAACCAGGCGATCTCGCCGCCGACCTCGCGGTAGAGCTGGTCGTAGTCGAATCCGGAGAGGTTGCCGCCGCCGGACAGCGCGCTGGCCACCGGTCCCATCGTGATGAGGAAGTCCGGGCCGAAGTCGGCGCGCAGCGCGGTGATGAGCCGCTGGATGCCCTGCTGCGACATCTCCTCCTCCACGTTGAGGTCCACGCCGTCGAGCCCGCGCGTGCTCAGGAAGTCCTTCAGCAGCGGGTAGTACGTGTCGAACTCGGTGTCCAGCCGCTGGAAGCTGCCGTGCGCCGCACCGCCCACCATGCCGAGCACCTGCACGCCGCCGTCCTGCAGCGAGCGCAGGTCCGCCCACATCTGCTCGTACTTCGCGGCGTCCGGCGGATCGTCGTTGAGGTGGACCTCCGTCGGCGAGTTCAGGTGGACCGCGCCGACGATCACGTCGGTCACCGGTGCGCCGTTGGCGGTCAGCTCCAGTGGCGAGACGTACCGGTCGCCGTCGTACTGCGTCTGGTAGTAGACCGCCGCGTGCTTGCCGTCCACCGCGCTCGCCGGTGGCTGCACCGCGACCAGCAGCGCGACCGTCACCGCCGCTGCCACCGCGACCAGCGCGATCAGCACGGCCCGGACACCGCCGACCCGCGTGGGCGACGCGAAGTGGAGACTCATCTCGGGATTCCTCGTTCCTCGACGGGGAGCACCACGACCGGCTCTCCGGCGTGATCACCCATCAGAGCGCGTCCGGCATCCCCGGTCAACAACGCGAACGGAGCAATGCGCTCCCGTTTGCCGTTAGGCGTCGCTGGCGTCGGTGAGGTCCCGGTTCAGGGTTTCCGGGCTGCGCAACGTCGCGATGAAGCTGATCAGCGCGACCACGGACATGTAGATCGCGACCGGGATCCACGACCCGGCGAACGCGGCGACCAGCGCCGTGCACAGCAGCGGTGCGACACCGCCGCCGAGCACCGAGGAGAACTCGCGGCCCAGCGTCACGCCCGCGTAGCGGTAGCGGGTGCCGAACAGCTCCGGGAAGTAGCTCATCTGGACGCCGACCCCGCCGTGGCAGGCGAGGATGAAGCCCAGCACGATCACCACGATGATCGCCGTGGTGGAACCGGTGCTCAGCGCGATGAAGCTCGGTCCGGGCAGCAGGACCAGCACGCCCATGATCGTCGCGTACACGGGCTTGCGCCCGAACCGGTCGGACAGGGCGCCGAACCCGGCGGCGGCCACACCACCGCAGAGCGCGCCGATCAGCAGCACCTTCGGGACGAGCTCGGCGTCGACGCCCACGGAGGACACCAGGTACGAGGCCATGAACACCTGGTAGGTGTAGGACTGGGCGCTCGCGCCCACGTTCATCAGGAACACCAGCAGCAGCGGGCGCCTGCCGCTCCGGAATACCTCCGCCACCGGTCGGCGCGGTTCCGCTTCCTGCTGCTGGATCTCCTGGAACACGGGGCTTTCCGCGAGCCTGCGCCGCAGGATCAGCGCGGCGATCGTCACGAGGAGGCTGCTGGCGAACACCAGCCGCCAGCCCCAGCTCATCAGCTGGTCCTCGGGCAGCAGCTGCGCCAGCACCCAGGCCACCGCGCCGACCGCGGTGCCCAGCGCCGCGCCGGTCATCACCAGCGCGGCCAGCCGCCCCCGGCGGCCGGGCGCCGCGGTCTCGGTGAGCAAGGTGGCGCCACCGGCCTGCTCCGCTCCCGCGCCGAGCCCCTGCAGGCAGCGGCACAGCAGCAACAGCACCGGGGCCAGCAGCCCGACCTGGTCGAACGTCGGCAGCAGGCCGATCGCCAGCGTGGAGCCGCCCATCAGCAGCAACGTCGTCACCAGCACCCATTTGCGCCCGAGCCGGTCCCCCAGTCGGGAGAAGAACAGGCCGCCGAGCGGGCGCGCGGCGAAGCCGACCGCGTAGGTGCTGAAGCTGGCCAGCAGTCCGGCCGCCGGGGACACCCCGGGGAAGAACAGCTCGCTGAACACCAGCGCGGAGGCGGTGCCGTAGATGACGAAGTCGTACTGCTCCAGCGCGGTGCCGATCAGGCCCGCCCACGCCGCTCGGCGCACCGAGCGCGGGTCGGCGGGCTGGGACGGCGCGGCGGTGCCGGCGGGTGCTCTGCTGTCCATGCGTCCTCGAATGGATCAGGTCGCGACGGTGCGCGACGGCGGGGTGGTCCTGCGGGGATTCGTTCAGGTGGCGGTGGTCTCCAGGACCGCGGCGGCCGGGCCGTGCCGGGTGATGAGGTCGACGAGTTCGGCGACCCGCGCGGCGAACTCGCCGTGCCCGGCGAGTTCCGCACCGAGCAGGCCACCGCCGAGCACGTCGTCCACGAAGGACCGGGTGGAACCGTTGCGGCGCGCGGACTCCACGAGCGCGTCCCGCGCCGGGTCGGACATCGCCGCCGCGTGCGGACCGGCGTCGGCGGCCGGCGCCAGGCAGCACAGGTAGGCGGCGACCGTCAGCGCCAGCTGCTGCGGGACCCGCCCGGAACGCAGGTGCGCCAGCGCGGGATCGGGCACCCGCTGGGCGAGCTTCACCGAGCCGTCCGAACCGACCTGGCGGGTCCGGTGGCGCAGCGCGGAGTTCGCCCACCGCTCGAAGAGCCGCTCGACGTAGTCGTCGGCGTCGATCGCGTCGGGCACCTCCAGCGTCGGCAGGTAGTCGTCGCGCAGCGCCCGCCGGGCGGCGTCGGCGATGAACGGCCGCCCTACCGCCTCGGGGATCGTGTCGCACCCGTCGAGGGCGCCCAGGTAGGCGATCAGCGAGTGCGTTCCGTTGAGCAGCCGCAACTTCAGCAGCTCGTAGGCCTCGACGTCGTCGGTGAATAGCGCGCCCGCGTGCTCCCACGCGGGCCTGCCCGCGGCGAACTCGTCCTCCAGCACCCACATGCTGAACGGTTCGGCGGGGACCGGGACCGCGTCGCGGGCTCCGAGCAGCGTGCGGGCCGCGTCGCGGTGCTCGTCGGTCGTGGCGGGCACGATGCGGTCGACCATGCTGTTCGGGAAGGTCACCGACTCGGCCACCCACGGTTCGAGCTCGTCCCGTTCGGCTGCGGGGAGTTCGGCGATGAACTCCCGCACCAGCCGCCGGGTCCGCCGCCCGTTGGCTCCGAGGTTGTCGCAGCTGAGCACGGTGATCGGCCCGGATCCGGCGCGCGATCGGCGTTGCAGACCGCGCGCGATCTGCCCGATGGTGGTGCGCGGCGGCGCGTCGCCGCGCAGGTCGGCGCGCACCGGCTCGGAGTCGACGTCGAGCGCGTGGGTGCGCGGCGAGTAGGTGTAGCCGCGTTCGGTGACGGTGATCGTCACGATCCGGGTGTCGGGCGCGGCGATGGCGTCGAGCACCGCGTCGGTCTGGCGCGCCGCGACGAGCACTCCGGTGTGCACGGCGGGAACGGTGGCGGCGCTGCCGTGCGGGGACAGCTCCAGCACGGAGTAGCGCAGGTCCTGCTCGCGCATCGCGTCGGCGACCTCGGTGGAACGCCCGGCCACGCCGAGGATTCCCCAGGGACCATCGGTGTGCGCGAGGGCCTGCGCGGTGTGCACGGCCTGGTGCGCGCGGTGGAAGTTACCGAGTCCTAAGTGGACGATTCCGGTGCGCTCCGGCGGAGCGGTCCGCAGCAGCGCGGCCGGGGGCACCGTGCTCGCCGCGAGGCGGGGCGTGGTCATCTGCTCACCAATCCGTCATCGAACCGTCGCGGCGGCGCGCGACGGGCAGGTAGGCGGGTTCGTACGGGAACTTCGCGGCGACGTCCTCGTCCACGGCGACGCCCAGGCCCGGCTCGTCTCCGGGGTGCAGGTGGCCGTCGGCGTAGCGCCAGGAGTGCGGGAAGACCTCGTGCACCGCCTCGCCGTAACCCATGTACTCCTGGATCGCGAAGTTCGGCGTGCTCAGGCCCACGTGCAGCGACGCGCCCAGCGCCACCGGCGACACGTCCGACGGGCCGTGCGGTCCCAGCTTGATCTGCCACAACTCCGCGAGCGCCGCGATCCGCCGCAGGTGCGTGATCCCTCCCGCGTGGGTCACGCAGGTGCGGACGAAGTCGATGAGCTGCTCGGTGATCAGCGCCTGGCACTCCCACACGGTGTTGAAGACCTCGCCGATGGCCAGCGGAGTCGTGGTGTGCGCGCGCACGCGGCGCAGCACCTCCTGGTTCTCGGCAGGCGTCACGTCCTCCAGCCAGAACAGGTCCACCGGTTCCAGCGCCCTCCCCAGCCGCGCCGCCTCACCGGGCGTGAGCCGGTGGTGCGCGTCGTGCAGCAGGTGCAGCTCCGGGCCGACGTGCTCGCGCACCCCGGCGAGCACCTCCGGGACGTGGCGCAGGTAGGCGGCGGTGTCCCACACCTCCTCGTGCGGCGCGGCGCCCCGACCCGCCGGCTCGTAGCCGGTGCCGCCCCGGTGCACCCCGTAGACGGTGTCCAGGCCCGGCACGCCCGATTGCGCCCGCACCGCGCGGAAACCGCGGTCCCGCTGGGCGTCCACCGAGTCGAGCAGCTCCGGCAGGTCCCACCCGGACGCGTGGGTGTAGCTCAGCACCCGGTCGCGGACCGCGCCGCCGAGCAGTTCGTACACCGGCAGCCCGGCGGTCTTGCCCTTGATGTCCCACAGCGCCAGGTCCACGGCGCCGATCGACGTCATCGTGACCGGCCCGCGCCGCCAGTACGCGCCCCGGTAGAAGTACTGCCAGGTGTCCTCGATGCGCGCCGGATCGCGGCCGATCAGCAGCGGCGCCAAGTGATCGCGCAGGTAGGCGGCGACGGCGAGTTCGCGGCCGTTGAGCGTCGCGTCGCCCCAGCCGACGACGCCATCGACCGTGGTGATCTTGAGGGCGACGTAGTTGCGGCCGGGGCTGGTGATCAGCACCTCGGCCGCCGCGATCCGGTCGCGGCTCATGCGATCCCCTCTCGGACGGGCCCGGTGGTGCCGCGCACCACGAGCTGGGTGGGCAGGTGCACCGTGCGCGGCAGGCGCCGCTCACCGGCGACGGCGCGGTGCAGCAGTTCCACGCTCACCGCCCCGGCGCGGTCCATCGGGGCAGCGATGCTCGTCAGCGCCGGGTGGGTCACCTCGGCCAGCGGGATGTCGTCGAAGCCGACGACGCTCAGGTCCGCCGGGGCGCGCACGCCCAGAGTCCGCGCGCCCGCGACGATGCCGAGCGCCACCAGGTCGTTGTGCGCGATCACCGCGGTGGCCCCGCCCGCGACGACCCCGGCCGCCGCCGCGGTACCGCCCGCGACCGTCTCCGCCTGGTGGCCCAGCACCTCGAGCCGCACCCCGGCCTGCTCGGCGAGCGCGGTGACGATGCCGAGCCGGTGGGTGTTCGACCAGGACCGGGCGGAACCCTGCACGTAGGCGAGGTGGCGGTGCCCGAGCGCGACCAGGTAGTCCACGGTCTGGCGCAACCCGTCGGTCGCATCGGTGAGCACGCAGTCGACGCCGGTCGTCTCCCGGTTCACCAGCACCGCCGGGGTCCGCCCGCACAGCGCTGGCAACTCCTCGGCGTCCAGCCGCGGTGAACACACGACGATGCCGTCGGCGCGGTCCCGCATCCGCGCGATCATGTCCCGCTCGCGGTCCCGGTCGAAGGCCGTGTCGGCGAGCACCACGGTCTGCTCGCGGTGCCTGCCCTCGCCCTGGGCGGCTTTGACGAAGGCGCCGAACACGGGGTTGGCGATGTCGGGCACGACCACGGCCACCGTGGTGCCGCGCGGCGTGCCGCCCGCGCGGCGGGAACGTCCGGGTTCGTAGCCGAGTTCCTCGGCGGCGGCGAGCACCTTGTGCAAGGTGTCCGCGCCGAGCCTGCCCGGTTCGCCGAACGCGCGGGACGCCGTGGACAGCGCCACGCCCGCGTGCTCGGCCACCTCGGTCAGCGTTGCCGCCACACCGCCTCCGCTCCGTCGCGCCGCACCACCGGATCAGTGCGGCGCGAGTCATCGAACGCCCCCTTGCGCAACGTTGTCAACGCCTTGCCACGACCTTGCCGCCCTCGCCCCGCCACACCTGCCCCCACCCCCGCGCTTCCGGGAGAGGTCGAGGAAGTCGCCCGCAGGCGCGGGATTCGTCCGCAGATCCCCGCAGAGCGGCTCGTGGATCAGCGGCGGTTGAGCCGTGTCGATCAAGACGCGATCTGCGGGCGGGCGCCCGCGAAGCCCCGGACGAGGCCCTGCGTCAGGACGACGTGCTGAGGCGCAGGTGGAGCAGCGGGTAGGGGCGACCCGCGTCATCGGTCTCGCTCCGGCCGACGACCTCGAACCCGCGGTGGGCGTAGAAGCCCGCGGCAAGCACGTTCTGCTCGTTGACGTCGAGCCTGGTCACGCCGTGCTCCGTGATCGCGTGATCGAGGAGCGCGGTTCCGATCCCGCCTTCGCGGCGAGCGGCGTCGACGAAGAGCATCTCCAGCCTGCCGTCGAGCGTGCCGGCGAAGCCGACCGGATCGCCGTCGACCTCCGCGACCGAGAGGACGACGGCGGGGAAGTGGTCCGACGCCAGGTGCCGCTCGATCTCGTCGCGGTCCGCTGCGGCGAGGAAGGTGTGCGTCGCATCGACGGCGCTGCGCCAGATCGCCACGAGCGCCCGGTGCTCAGCGGCTCCGATCGACGGGCGGATGTTCAACTCGGGCACGACGGGCCTCCTCGGGGTCGATGCGGGGTCACCATCTCATCCTGCAGCCGAGCACCCCGGTCCCGATCAGGCGGACCTCGCCGCGATCCGCTGATCCATGGGTCAGGTGGTCGCGTAGGGCAGGACCGGCAGGCCTCGGCCGGCGTCGCGGAGCACGAACAAGGCACCGGCCTCCGGGTGGCGGCGCAGGTCCGTCTCCTGGCGGGAGGTCGTGATGTAGAGGTCCGCCAGGTCGCTGCCGCCGAAGGTGCACGCGGTCACGCGCGGCACCGGCAACTCCACCACGGCGAGCAATCCGCCGTCCGGCGCGTAGCGGTGCACCGCCGCACCACCCCACAGCGCCACCCACACGCAGCCCTCGGCGTCCACCGCCAACCCGTCCGGAGCGCCCAGCGCCGGGTCGATGCGCACCAGCCGCCTCCGATCGGTGAGCTCGCCGTCGCGGTAGGCGAACGCGTCCACGCACTGCGTCGGCGTGTCCACGTAGTAGGCGCCGGCGCCGTCCGGGCTCCACGCCAGGCCGTTGGAGATCGTCACCCCGTCCAGCACCACCTCCGCGTGCCCGGAAGCGTCGAGCCGGTAGAGCCTGCCCGCGCCGGGAGTGGCCGCGTAGGCCATCGACCCGCAGTAGAACCGGCCGTGCGGGTCGCAACCGCCCTCGTTCATCCGCACTCCCGGATCGGCCCACAGCTCCCCGCACGGGCGCACGTCGGCGAGGTCGTCCTCGGCGAGCGCGAAGCCCCGCTCCACCGCGAGCACGGCGCCGCCACCGGCCCTCGGCCGCAGCGCGGCGGCGACGGAACCCACGTGCGCGCGCCGCACGGTTCCGCCGGGCAGCAGCGTGAGCACGTCGCCCGCGAGCATGTCCACCCACCGCAGCCCCGGCCAGCCCTCGTGCCACACGGGTCCTTCCCCGTGCTCGGCGCACGCCTCGGTGATCTGCTCCGCCCGATACCGCCGCACACCCATCCGACCCCTTCCCACTGCACCGCGGCCGGAGTGAGCGGACCGTTCGACCAACCGGACTGGACGAACGGTCCGTTCACTCCACCCCCTGCCCACCCCCTCAGAAGATCAACACTGCCGCCGTTCCCTGTCGGGTTCGAGTGAACGGACCGTTCGTCCCATCGGATTGGGCGAACGGTCCGTTCACTCCGACAAGCTCGTGCGCCGTGCGGGAGTGTGTCGCACGTTGCGATGTGCGATGCATCGGTGCGGGTGTGGTTCGGGGTGAACGGACCGTTCGTCCAGCGGGATTGGACGAACGGTCCGTTCACCCCGATCGCTCGCGGGGCGGGGCTCATCGGTGGGGGTTGAGGAGGATCTTGCCGATGTGGGGGCCGGGTTCCTCCAGGGTTTTCAGGGCTTCGGCGGCGTCGGGCAGGGCGAACTCGTGGGTGATGATCCGCGCCGGGTCCAGCACTCCGGCGGTGAACAGGCGCACCACGTGCGACCAGGCCCGGGAAGGTGCGCCGAACACGGTGTGCACGGTGAGCTGCGCGGACACGAGCCGCGCCGTGGACAGCGAATCCGACTCGGGCGGCACGCCGGTCAGCACCACCCGCCCACCGCGCCGGGCCAGCCGGGTGGCGAGGTGCGCGGTGCCGGGCGATCCCGCGGTTTCGAGCACCGCGTCGAACCGGCCGCACCGCCGCACCGCTTCCAGCGGGGTGAGCACGGTCGTGGCCCCGCAGGACTCGGCGATCTCCCCTCGCCCCGTTCTCGGCTCCACGACGACGAGTTCCGCCGGGCCGGTGGCCGCGAGCAGTTGCGTCCCGAGCAGCCCGAGGCTGCCGCCGCCGACGACGGCGACCCTCTCCCCGGCCACCCCGCCGAGCCGCAGGCAGGCCTCGCCGACGCACGCCGCCGGTTCCAGGACGGCCGCCGACCGCAGATCCGCTTCCGGTGGCAGCACGTGCAGCAGGCGGGCGGGCAGCACCAGGTGCCCGGACCACGCGCCGGGCAGGGTGAACCCGGTTTCCTCGTAGCCCGCCCCGCACAGGTTGTTCTCGCCGCGCCGGCACGCGTCGCAGGACTGGCAGCCGCGGAATCCCTCGCCGACGACGTGGTGGCCCACGTAGTCGGTGGTGACGCCGGGCCCGACCGCGAGCACCGTGCCGGACCACTCGTGGCCGGGGATCACCGGGTACCGCACGAATCCCTCGGGCCGGCCGCCGGTGAACACCTCCCGGTCGGAGCCGCAGATGCCGCTCCACGCCACCCGCACCAGTGCCTCGCCGGGGCCGGGCCCGACCGCTTCGACGGGACCGAGCCGCAGCTCCCCCGGCCGATCGATGATCACCGCGCGATCGTTCACGCGGAGCCCCCGGTGCCGCGGAACTGCCAGTCTTGGGCGTACAGGTCGAAGTGCGCCCCTTCCGGCGGGTGTTCGCGCACGAAGTCCACGTCGAGCTCCACGCCGAGACCGGGCGCTTGGGGCAACGGGAAGTAGCCGTCGGAGACCTCGGGCAGTCCGGGGGCCGCCTGCTTCACGTGCCGGTCGGCGAAGTCGTTGAAGTGCTCCTGGATCTTGAAGTTCGTGGTGGCCGCCGCCAAGTGCAGGTTGGCGGCGGTGAGCACCGGCCCGCCCACGTTGTGCGGTGCGATCAGCACGTAGTGGGTTTCGGCGGTGGCGGCGACCTTGCGGGTCTCCAGGATGCCGCCGAAGTGCCCGATGTCGGGCTGGATGACGTCCGCGGCGCGCCGCTCGAACAGTTCGCGGAACTCGGTGCGATCGTGCACGCGTTCGCCGGTGGCCACCGGGATGCTCACCTTCTCGGCCACTGTGGACAGCGCGGCGAAGTTCTCCGGCGGCACCGGTTCCTCGATCCAGCTCGGGGAGAACTCGGTGAGCTCGCCCGCGATGCGCACCGCTTCGGCCGGGGTGAAGCGGCCGTGCATCTCCACGAGCAGTTCCACGTCGGGACCGACTGCGTCGCGCACCGCTTCGACCAGCGACACCGAGCGGCGCCGCTCGGCGGGCTCCAGTTCCCAGCGGCCCGGCCCGAACGGGTCGAACTTCAGCGCGCGGTAGCCGCGGCGCACCACCTCCCGCGCGGCGGCGTGGAACTCGTCGGGTGACCGCTCCACCGTGTACCAGCCGTTGGCGTAGGCCTTGATCCGATCGCGCACCTTGCCGCCGAGCAGCCGCCACACGGGCTGGCCGAGCGCCTTGCCGATGATGTCCCAGCACGCCATCTCGACGCAGCCGATGCCGGACATCGCGATCTCCCCGGCACGCCCGTAGTCGCCGTGCTTCATTCGCCACACCAGCGATTCCAGGTCGAACGGGTCGGTGCCGACGATGTGCCGGGGCGCCGCTTCGCGCAGGTAGCCCAGCAGCGCCTGGGTGTGCCCGAGCATCCGCGTTTCGCCGACTCCGACCAGTCCGTCGTCGGTGTGCACGAGGACGTAGGTCAGGTCCCGCCACGGGGTGCCGAGCACGAAGGTGTCCAGGTGGGTGATCTTCATTGCGCTCCCCCGTCGGTCGCGTGCTCGCTCATCCAGGAAGTGGCTTCGGCCCGGTTGCGCGGTTGCGGCAGCGCCAGCCCGTCCGCTCCCGGCACGGAGGTGCGCACGTCCGGCGTCTGCCGGGCGAGCAGGTCCAGGCCGATGCGGGCGCGTCGCACCCGTTCCCGCCCCAAGGCCACCGCGGTCGGCGTCAGGTGGGTGCCGCTCGGGTAGATGTTCGGCGCGTTGCGCAGCCCGAACTTGACGTAGACGGGCGCGGCGACCCGCACGATCTCGCCGATCTCCTGGTGCCGCACGAATCCGCCCAGGTCGTCGGGCGCCTCGATGTAGACGTCCAGCGGCAGGTCGGTGGCCGCGCGGATCGCGGCGAGCTGCCCGATGGTGAGATCGGTCGGCACGTTGTAGGTGTCGGCGCCGAAGTCTTCGGCGACGCGCACCGAAGCCGGGTTCGCCAGGCCCATCTGCACGCTGATCTTGAACCGCAGATCCGTTGGCAGGTCGCCGGATTCCCGCATCTTCGCGGCGACCCGCAGCACCCCGAGGTCGGTGATCAGCACGCTGCGCACGCCCGCCTCGGCGCTGCGGTGGATGTCGTCCACCGCGTGCACGAGCCCGTCGGTGCCGCGGGCCTGCGCCGCGACGGGACCACCCCCGGAGGCGGTGGCCATCGCCCCGGTGCCCCAGCCGGCCAGCGGCCGGGCGAACAGGCTCAGCTCGACGGAGGCGTCCGCCGCCGTGCCCGCCATCCGGGCCAGCTCCACGTCGGTGAGCAGCAGCGCCCCGCTGCCCTGGGAGATCCGGTGCACCACCACTTCTCTGGCGCGGGCCTCCTCGAGCACCGCGTCCAGCACTTCCGGGCCTTCGGTGCTGGGGATCTCCACGCGGTAGTGCGCCCCGTCGGGGAAGCGCTTCACGCTGGTGGCGGGGGAATCGTCGGCGGCGAAACCGTGTTCGGCGAGGAACCGTCGGGTGTGCGGCAAGGATCGTCCTTTCATCCGGGACGTCGAAGGATCACTCCTGGTTCGGCGGCTCGGCCCGCAACGGCCGGGTCTTCAGCCACAGCAGGAAGAATCCACCGACCAGCAGCATCGCCAGCCCGGTCCACAGGTTGATGTTGATGCCCTGCGCCTTCGCCAGCGCGTCCTCGTCGGTGAACAGCCCGGCGGCGCCGATCAGCAGCCCGTAGAACACGAACAGCCCGCCGATCACGCTGCGGATGTCGAACAACCGGGCCGCGGTGCCGGATTTCCGCTCCAGCTCCGCGATGTCGGCGGCGTGCTCGTCCGGTGTGCCGTGCCGTTCCGGGCGGTCGGGTTCGGTCATGGTGGCCTCCTTTCAGGTGCGGGATTCGCTCAGAACGAGAACGGGAGGTAGCACGCCGCGGCGAGCACGATCGCGCCCCAGCCCAGCAGCGCCGGGCGGCGGTACCACGCGGAGTCGCCGGGCAGCTCCTCACCGCGGTCGTTCGCCGCGGCCCTGGTGTAGACGAGCCCGCGCAGTTCGGCGTCCGGTTTCGGCGCGGTGGCCAGCGCGACGGGCACGCTGACGGCCACGTCCACGGTGAACGCGATCATCGACGAGATCATGTTCGCGCCCTGGTCGGTGGCGATCGGCACGACGCCGGTCTTGTACGCCACGTAGAAGGTGATCGGCGCGATCGTGCCCGCCAGCAGCCCGTAGAAACCGGCCTTCGCGGTCATCCGCTTCCAGAACAGCGCCAGGATGAACGTCGCGAACAGCGGCACGTTGAAGAACGAGAACAGCGTCTGCAGGTAGTTCATGATGTTGCTGAACGAGGCCGCGATGAACGCCGTGCCCATGCCGGCGAGCACGCCCACCGCGGTGACGACGCGGCCCACCCGCAGGTAGTGCGCGTCCGGCATGCCCGGTTTCAGGTAGGGGCGCCAGATGTCGGTGGTGAACACCGTGTTGAAGCTGGACACGTTCGCGGCCATGCCCGCCATGAACGAGGCCATCAGCCCGGTCACCGCCAGCCCCAGCACCCCGTTGGGCAGCAGGTCCCGCATCAGCAGCGGGATCGCGTCGTTGTAGTCGTAGGCGCCACCGGCCTGCCCGATCTGCGGGTACACCAGCAGCGCGATGATGCCGGGCAGCACCACGATCAGCGGGATGAACATCTTCGGGAACGCCGCGATCAGCGGGGTGCGCCGCGCCGCCGAGAGGTTGCGCGCCGACAGCGAGCGCTGCACCTCGGCGAAGTTCGTCGTCCAGTACCCGAACGACACCGCGAAGCCGAGCCCGAGGGTGATGGTCAGCCAGTTCGCGCCCAGCGGGTTGTCCTGGCCGAACCCGGTTCCGCCCCACGCGGTGAGGAACTCCGGCCCCGGACCGGCGAAGACGTGGTCGATGAAGCCGCCGATGCCGCCGACCCTCGCCAGGCCGAGCACGGTCAGCGGGACCAGAGCGGCCACGATGACGAAGAACTGCAGCACCTCGTTGTAGATCGCCGAGGACAGCCCGCCGATGATGATGTAGGCGAGCACGAACACGCCCGCCACGCCGATCGACACCGGCAGCGGCCAGCCCAGCAGCGCCCGCAGCACGATCGCCAGCGCGTACAGGTTGACGCCGGCGATCAGCACCGAGGCCACCGCGAACAGAGCGGCGCTGAGCAGGTGCGAGGAGCGGCTGAAGCGCAGCAGCAGGAACTCCGGGACGCTGCGCACCTTCGAGTTGTAGTAGAACGGCATCATCACCAGGCCGAGGAACACCATCGCCGGGATCGCGCCGATCAGGTACCAGTGGATCGTGTAGGCGCCGTACTGCGCCCCGTTCGCCGCCATGCCGAGGATTTCCGTGGCGCCGAGGTTCGCCGACACGAACGCCAGCCCCGTCACCCACGCGGGTAGCGATCGGCCGGAGAGGAAGAAGTCCAGGCTGTTGCGAACGCTGCGCTTCGCGGCCAGGGCGATGCCCAGCACCACCGCGAAGTAGACGATCAGGATGAGGTTGTCCATCCAGTTCATGGACAGCCGTAAGCCATCGGCAGTGAGCATGGTTCTCGTTTCCTCGTCGTCGTTGGCGAAGTCGGATCCAGCGCGTTCTTGCGGGTGTTGGTGCGTCGGGTGGGCGGGTCAGCGAGCTCCGGTGCTGTCCCGCACGACGAGTTCGGCCGCGACGATCGATCGGCCGGGCACGTCCGTTGCTCCTTCGACCAGCCGGAGCAGCTGGTCGAACGTCTTGCGCCCCAGGGCGAGGAAGTCCTGGCGCACCGTGGTCAGCGGTGGGGAGAAGTAGGCGGCTTCCGGCACGTCGTCGAACCCGACCACCCGCACGTCGCCCGGCACCGACCGGCCCGCTTCGGACAACGCTCGCAGCAGGCCGAGCGCCATCTGGTCGTTGGCCGCGAACACCGCGTCCGCGCCCGGATACCGCAGCAGCTTCCGGCCCGCCTCGTACCCGGAGCGCGGGCTCCAATCTCCGCGCAGCACCGGAGGCACCGCGGCGCCCCTCGCTTCCAGCGCGGCCCGCCACGACTGCTCGCGGGCCTCGGTCTCGAACCAGCCGTCGGGTCCGGAGATGTGCCAGACCGTCTCGTGCCCGAGCGCGAGCAGGTGTTCGGTGGCCTGGCGTCCGCCGTCGCGCTGGTCCACGGCGACCACCGGGACCGGCGCCTGCTCGGTGTCGGCCACCGCGACCACCGGGACGTCGGCGGGGACGTCGGCGAGCGCCCGTCCCGTCTCCGCGTGCGGTGCGATGACCACTATCCCCGCCACGCCCTGCGCGCAGAGCGCGTCGACGGCCTCACCGATGCCCGCTCTGCCCGGTTCGCGGACGCTGGCCACCGAGATGCCGAATCCGGAGTCGCGGGCGGCGTTCTCGATGCCGAACAGCGTGCTCGCCGGGCCGTAGAGCACCGAGTCCAGCGCCACCACGCCCAGCACCCGCGACCGGCCGGTGGCCAGTCCCCGGGCGTGCGGGTTGGGCCGGTAGCCGAGCCGCCGCACGGCGTCGAGCACCCGCCGCCGGGTGTCGGCCCGCACCGGCCCGGTGCCGTTGACGACGCGGGACACCGTCATGTGCGAGACCCCGGCGAGCCGGGCGACATCGGCCAGCGAGGCCCGCTGCCCCGGGCCGGGCGCACCGGCCGCCGGACCGCCGGATTCCCTGGCCATCGCCGCCCCCGCTTCCACCTCGACCGGATCGAGCCGCCAGTGTTAGCGCTAACACGGAGGTGGTCAAGGTCCTCCGGGGTGAATTGCTCCGTCCGCTGCGGCGGCACTGCGATGGACGGCCGCGCCGCCCACTCCGTCGGACGCAGCCGCGTGCACTTCGCGCCCGGCGCCCGGGATGGCGCGCTCAGCGCCGATCTCCGGAGCAGCGGTCGCGGAGCCCGATCGCCGCCTCCGCCCCGGATGCGCCCCCGCATACCTGGCGCCCGCGGTTCCGCTGGGAGCCAGCGGGTCGGCGCCGGTGCCGTGCGCGCTCAACTGGTTCGGGTGCGGGGTCCGCGGCCGGTCGCCAAGTGGTGGTCGACGGTGAGATTGATGCCGGTGCAGAGGGCGACCAGCAGGGCAGCCGGGACGAGGACCGCGCACGGTTGCAGGAACAGCGCCTCCTGATTGCGCTCGACCAGCACCGCCCAATCGGCGGTGGCGGGGTCGAGTCCCAGGCCGAGGAAGTTCGCCGAGGCGACGAGGTACAGCACCAGGCTCAGCCTGCCGCCCGCGTCCACGGCGACGGGCGCGAGCACGCCGCGACCGATGTAGCCGAAGTGGATGCGCCACCACGATTCCCCTTGCAGCGCCATCGCTTCCACCGCGCCGCGCCGGCCCGCGTCGAGCGCCGCGCCGCGCACGATCCGCACCACGGCGGGAAGTTGCAGCACCGCCACGGCGACCACGAGCGCGCCCGCCGTCCGGGTTCCGGTGGCGGCCAGCACCATCAGCACCAGCAATCCGGGCAGCGCCAGCACCAGGTCCAGGCCGCGGGTGAGCCACCGGTCCGCCCAGCGGTACGGCTGGCCCACCGCGGCCAAGGCCAGCGGCACCCCGGCCAGGTAGGACAGGGCGAGCGCTCCCCCGGCCAGCGCCAGCACCGATCCGCCGCCGTGCAGCGCCAGGCCGAGCACGTCCCGGCCGAGCACGTCGGTGCCGAGCGGGTGCGCGCCGCCGGGGGGCAGCAGCGGGATGCTCGCCGCGCGCACCGGCCCGGCCGACAGCGGCCCGGCCAGCGCCGCCAGCAGCGGCACGCCGAGCAGCACCCAGCCGAGGACGCGGCTCATCGCGCACCCGCCCGGAACCGGCGCGCCGCCAGGTCGATGACCAGGTTCACTCCGATCGTGATCGCGGCGAACAGCAGCGCATGGCCTTGCACCGCGGGCAGATCCCGAGCGCGCACCGCCTCCACGAACCCGGAGCCGAGTCCGTTGAGCGCGAACAGCGCCTCCACCACGACCACGCCGCCGAGCAGTCCGTCCACGGTGCGCGCGAGTTGTTGCAGCACCGGGCCGATCGCGTTCGGCAGCACGTGGCGCAGCACGACGCCGCGCTCGCCGATCCCGGCGCGGCGCGCGTGCGTGGCGAACTCGGCGGAGTTCGCCACCACCACGCCGGTGCGGACCTGCCTCGCAAGCGCGGACAACTGCTTGGCCACCAGGACCGCCACCGGCAGCACCAGCACCGCGGGTTCGGCCGTCAACGACCACCCGGACAGCCCGGCGGCCGTCGCCGGCAACCAGCCCGCCTGCACCGAGAACACGCCCACCAGCAGCAGCGCCAGCGCGAACTCGGGCATCGAGTTCAGCAGCACCACCGCGGAGTTCACCGACCGGTCGAACCGGGATCCGGCGCGCAGCCCGCTGCGCGCGCCGAGCCACAGCGCCAGCGGCAGCACGATCAGCAGGGTCAGCGCCGCCAGCAGCACCGTCGTCGCGGCGTTGCCCGCGATCTCGTCGACCACCGGGCGCCCGGTGCGCAGCGAGGTGCCGAGGTCGCCGTGCAGGATTCCCGCCGCCCAGTCCAGGAATCGGGTGCCCAGCGGCTCGTCCAGGCCGAGGCGCCGTCGCAGGGCGTCGACCCGCCCGGCGTCGGCGTGCTCGCCGAGCACGACTTCGGCGGTGTCGCCGGGAAGCAGCGCGGTGAGCGCGAACACGCCGACGGCGACCAGCGCGATCTGCGCCGCCGCGACGCCGATCCGGGACAGCACCGCGCCGAGCACCCGGGCACCGGGGGCCGCCCCGCGCAGCTGCGGAGCGAGCGCGATCACCCCACGCTCACCCGGTCGAACCGGGCCCAGTCCAGCGAGTTCGGCGGTGCGCCGCGCACTCCGGACACCTGGTCGGAGGTGGCGACGTTCCAGCCGCTGAAGCCCCACACCACCATGCCGCTGTGCTCCCGCGACAACCGCTGCGCCCGCGCCAGCAGCTCCGCGCGCCGCGATTCGTCCGCTGTGGACAGAGCTTCGGCGTGCAGCGCGTCGAACTCGGCGGAGCGGTAGCCGGTGTAGTTGTCGACGCCCGCGTCGGAGGTCATGCGCTGGCCGAGGAACGTCGGCACCGGCAACGCGGCGGTCCTGCTCAGCGAGGCCACGCCGTGCTCCTTGATGTCGGAGAAGTACGTTTCCGACGGCCCGATCCGCGGTGTCACGCGCATCCCGACCTCGCCCAGCTGCTGGGAGATCAGGCTCGCCGCCGACTCGAAGTACGGGTCGACGGAGCTGGTCTGCAATTCCCAGCTGAGCCCGTCGGCGCGGGCCTCCCGCAGCAGGGACCGGGCGAGCTCCGGGTCACGCGCGGGTTCGGGCAGGTCCGCGGGGTAGAACCGCAGACCGGCGCCGAACAGGTCGTTGCCGATCCGGCCTTGGCCGCTGAGCGCGATGCGGAGCAGCGCCTCGCGGTCCAGCCCCGCCCGCACGGCCCGCACCAGCCTGGGGTCGGAGAACGGCGGCCGGTCGACCTTGAGCAGCAACGACTGCATGGTGCCGAACGGCGCGGAGTGCACGCGCGCCCGGCCGCCCTGCTCCAGCAGGCGCACCGAGTTCGCGCTGACGTCGTGGGCGTAGTCGACCTGGCCGGACAGCAGCGCGTTCACCCGCGCGCTCTCCTCCTCCATCGGCACGAACTCCAGCTCGGCCGGGGTGGCCGGGCCGGACCAGTGGCCGTCGAACCGGGCGAACACGGCGGGTTTGCCGGGCTCGAAGGAGACGAAGCGGAACGGTCCGGAGCCGACGGGCGCGGTGAAGTCGGTCGTTCCGGCGGGCACGATCTCGGTGGCCGGGGCTCCCCACGCCGAGGGGAACTCGAAGTTCGGCGCGCCCAGCACCAGTTCCAGCTCGGTCGCCGAAATCGCTTCGCTGGCACCGAAATCCACGTCGGCGAAGTGCGCGCTCGCGTGCGCGGCGGTGGAGTCGTCGGCGATGCGCCGGTACGTGCAGAGCACGTCTTCGGCGGTCACCGGCCGACCGTCGTGGAACTTCGCCGGGCGCAGCCGGATCCGCCAGCGGGTCCCGGTCGGATCCGGCTGCCACGACTCGGCGAGGCGCGGCACCACGCTCATGTCGTCGGCGTAGCCGACGAGCGTGTCGAACAGCGCTTTCGCCCGCGCCTGGTCGACGAACAGCGAGCCGGTGTGCGGGTCCAGGGATTCGGTGGCCCCGCCCGCGGGGAACGCCACCCGCAGCCGCCCCGGGCTCGACCCGGAGCCGCCGGAGCAGGACACCAGGGGCACGGCGGCGAACGCTCCCGCGACACCCGCGAGCAGCCGCCTGCGGCCGATCACGCCGCTCACGCGACGGGGAAGGACTCGGGGAACCGCCCGGAATCCGGCGTGTACAGCGAGTTCGGGTGCACTTCGTACCTCCTCGGGGCTCCGCGACCCCGTGCGAATCGGTACGACGATGCCAGTCTCCTGGCTCATGGATCAGCGCCGCGCCCCGCCTTCCCACCGGTTTCCCGGCAGTGGCCCCAGTGGACGCGGCTCCCCATTCACAGTGGCGGGACCGCGCCGGATTCGCACCGGCTTCCTGCACACCGTCGCAGTGGAACGTCGCGACAACCTTTCAGCCTGCGTCGATCGTTGTCAAGAAACATGTGAACCACCCGATGCAGGACGACCTGCGGTCATCGCACGACCCCGCTGCGACGGCGTTCCCGACCCCCCAGTGATCAGTATTCGTCGTGGTAGCGGACCTTGTCGCTCCCGGCCGGGGCTCCGACGACGCTCGCACGCCCCTCCGGTTCCTCCCACTCCTCCTGCCTGCCCAGTGCGGTCAGGTCGAGCAGGCTGGTGGTGCTGCCGAGGCCGTCGAGTCCGCGCGCGTACGTGGAGTAGGTGTGGAACACGGCGTCACCGTCGCGCAGGAACACGCTCAGGCCGGGGAGTTCGAACGGCTCGGATCCCTCGACGTAGTAGCCGGCTCCGGACTGCTCCAGCTCGGCCTTGCTGCGGTAGTTGTACTCGATCGGCGACACCGACTCGTCGTGGGTGACGTGGAAGTCGTGGTTGAACCGGCCGCCGCCGGACGAGTACCACGGGAAGGCCCAGCCCATCCGCCGCTTGAACGGTTCGATCTTGTCCAGCGGCGCCCGCGAGACCACGACCAGCGACGTGTCCCGCGCGCGCAGGTGCGTCAGGTCGCCGAACTGGTCGACGAACCCGGAGCAGCTCGGGCAGCCCGCGTCCCAGCTCGGGTCGAACATGAAGTGGTAGATCAGCAGCTGGCGGCGCTCGTCGAACAGGTCGAGCAAGGTGGCCGTCCCGTCCGGGCCGTCGAAGCGGTAGTCCTCGTCGATCCGCACCATCGGCAACCGCCGCCGGTCCGCGTTGAGCGCGTCCCGCGCCTTCGTCGCCGCCTTCTCCCGCGCCAGCAGCTCCTTGCGCGCGGCGAGCCATTCCTCCCGCGACACGACCTCGGGCAAGCTCATCGTCGTCCTCCTCGGTTGTCCGTTTCACCGAGGAGGACCACCCGGCCCGCGAGAACTCATCGCGGGGCGCGCCGGTTCCCCCGAACGGACCACCGAGAGCCTGTCTGCGAGCTCGTCTTGGTCCGCGTCTCGTCAGCGGCGAAGCCGCTGAGCGGTGACCACCCACGCGGACCGACCACCGGCGGGTTCTCAGCGGCTTCCTCGCGAGGACAGCGATTTCCGCGTATCGGACGTACATCAGATATCGATCCCGCGGCGAGGGAGCCGCTGAGGTTCCGCCACCCGACCCACTGCGCAGACCAAGGTCACAGACATGCCCTCGGGGTGCTCGCGAGACTCGTTGTCAGGGGTCTGGTGCAGAGTGTCGCCATCACAAGATCGCCACTCGACGAGGACCACCGATGACAGCACCCGAATTCCCCGCGGACACCTTGGATTCCGAAGGAGGTCCCGCCTGGCTCTCCGAACTCGGCTCGGGGGACCCGCACCAGCTCGTGCACCTGGTGCGCGACTTGCAGCCGCTCCAGGCGCTGGAGGTGCTGGGGGCGAAGCTCCAGCACCTCCGGCCGTGCGCCTTGCCGCAGGAGCGCGCCGACGAGCACACCTCGCTGCCGCGCACCGCGCTCGGCGACTCCGAGTGCAGCGCGGTGCTGCTGGCCGGGCGGATCCGCGGCTGGACCTTCGTCTTCGACGACGCGGGCATGACGTCCGAGGTCTCGGACGTCGGCGGAGCCTTGGTGACCCCCGCGATGGCGCTGTCCCGGACCGGTGGTGCGGCGCTGAGCCTGGCCAACAACTTCAGCGGACCGAGCTGCGGCCTCGATTTCGCCGAGCACGGCGCAGAAGTGCTGTGGACGAACTCCGACGACCTCGACGTGATCGCGCCCGGCCTGGAAGGCAGGCTCAAGGACGCCGTCGACGCCGCCGGGATCGTGGAGCAGGACTACCTGGATCCGGGTGAGCGCGATCCGGAGGCGGTCATCCGCATGGGCTGCGTGCTCGCGGGGATCACCTCCTGGACCTCGGCGGACATCCGCGCCGCCGACCTGGTGATGCTGCCGTTCGGTTGAGCTCGATCGTCGATTCCGCAGGGCGCCGCCGTGCCGAACCGGCAGCGCCCCCACCACTTCCCGACTGCGAGGAGATGTCGTGCCCACACCCGGTTTTCCGGCTGGAACCCTGGACACCGACGACCGCCCGATCTGGATGTCCGAACTGGACCCGATCGGTCATTCCACCGTGCACCTCGTCCGCGACGTGCAACCGCGCGCGGCGCTGGAGCTGCTCGGCCTCGACGCCGGTTCCGCCGTGCCGTGCACGTTGCCCGCGCGGTCTCCCGACGAGTCCACCTCGTTGCCGCGCGCGGCCCTCGGCGACCCCGACTGCGTCGCGGTGCTGCTGGCAGGCCGGGTCAGCGGCTGGACGCTGGTGTTCGACGACGCCGGTGCGACCTGCGAGGTCGGCAACCTGGAACGCGCCCGTGCGGTGAACGCGGCGGCCGGCGGCGACTGGTCCGGGCTGGAGTCGATGGCGGGCAAGCCGCGACCGGCTGTGCAGGACCCGAGCGCAGTCCTGTCCGCCGGGGGCGGACCCGCGGTGACGATCCAGACGAACTTCACCGGGCCCCCGGTCGGCGTCGGGTACGCGATCGACGGCGAGCTCGTCTTCAGCACCGACGCGCACGACCTGGACCTGCGGGACCCGCAACCGCGGTCCGACGTCCGCGCGGCGATCGCGGCAGCGGGCGTCTCCGACGAGGACGGCCTGGACCCCGGCGAGCCGGACATCTTCGGCGTGGCCCGAATCGGCTGCGCCCTCGCGGGCGTCACCTGGACGATGGACGACCTGCGAGCGACCGACCTGATCGCGATCACGTTCGACTGAGGCGGCCAGGCCTTCCCTTCGATCAGCGTCCTGTCAGCGGCGAAGCCGCTGAGCAGCGCCCCCGGAGCAAGACGACCACCGGCGGGTTCTCAGCGGCTTCCTCGTGAGGACGGCGATTTCTCCCGTGGCGGAGCCACCAGTGGAATCGATCTCGCGGCGAGGAAGCCGCTGAGGTCCGCCACCCGCCCCACTGCGCAAGAGGATCAGCGGCGAGTCCGGCGGGTGGGGGTGGCGGTGGTGGGATCGTCCGGCCAGGGGTGCTTCGGATATCTGCCTCGGAGGTCGGCGCGGACCTGCGGGTAGCCGGTGGCCCAGAAGGACTCCAGGTCGGAGGTGACCGCCGCCGGGCGCCCGGCGGGTGAGAGCAGGTGCAGCACCAGGGGAATCCGGCCGCCCGCGAGCATCGGGACCTGGCGCCAGCCGAACACCTCCTGCACCTTCACCGGCAGCACGGGCCGATCACCCGAGTAATCGATCTTGATCCGGGATCCGGACGGCACCTCGACGCTCTCCGGCGCGAGCTCGTCGAACCGGGCCGCCTGGTCCCACGGGATCAGCCTGCGCAGCCCGCCCCTGGCGGAGATCCGCGCCAGGTCCGCCCGCTTGCGGGCGCGGGACAACTCCGGTTCCAGCCAGGAGTCCACATCGGACAACAGCGATTCGTCGTCGACGGCGGGCCACGGTTCGCCGAGCACCGAGCGCAGGAATCCGATGCGGTCCCGCAGCCGGGCCGCGTCCTGGCTCCACCGCAGCAGGTCCGGCCCGTCGGCGCGGAGCCCGTCGAGCAGCGCCGCCCGCACCAGCGCCGGATCGGGTTCGCGCAGCGGCCTGCTGTCCACGGTGATCGCGCCGATCCGCTCCTCCCGCACCGCCCGCACGTCGCCGCCGGACCAGCCGACCTCGTCGCGCACGGTGAGCAGCGGGGCCGCCACGCGCCGGGCCAAGTCCTCGTCGGCGGGAGCGGCGAGTCGCACCGTGCCGTGCGCGGCACCGGGACTGCGGTCGGCGACCGCCACCGCGAGCCACTCCGCGTGCCGCAGCGGCGACCCGGTCGGCACCTCGACGGCCGTGCCCGACGCCATCAGGTAGATCGGCGAGTCCGGCGCCCGGCGGCGAGCGAGGCGCTCCGGGAAGGCGAGAGCGACGATCTCGGCCGGGTCCGCCCTCCCCTGCCGCGCCGGCTTCTCCGAGCGCGCGGCAAGCCTGCGGGATTCCCGCCGCCACCGATCGGCGCCGGGCCCGCCGCGGCGCAGCCGAGCCAACGCGGAGTCCACATCGGACTCGGAGGTCACCGTGTCGTCGTCGAGCAGCGCCACGACCTCGCTCGCCGCCCGAGCCCCGGCCAGTTCGGTGCCGTCGAGCAGCGCTCGCGCCAGCCTCGGATGCAGCCCGAGCTCGGCCATCCGCCGCCCCCTGCCGGTCACCGCACCATCGGAGTCCAGCGCGCCGAGCCCGCGCAGCACCTCGTGCCCGGCGGCCAGCGGACCGGTCGGCGGCTCGTCCCACCAGGTCAACGCGGAACCGTCCGGAGTTCCCCAGCAGGCCAGCTCCAGCGCGAGGCGGGTGAGCTCGGCGGTGCGGATCTCCGGCTCGGCGAACGCGGGCAACGTGCTGTGCTCGTGCTCCGGCCAGCAGCGGTAGGCGAGGCCCGGCCCTTGTCGCCCGGCGCGGCCCGCCCGCTGCTCGGCGCCCGCCTGCGACACGCGCACCGTGGCCAGGCCCGCCAGCCCGCGCCGGGTGTCCACGCGGGACACCCGGGACATCCCGGAGTCGACGACCGCGCGCACGCCCGGCACCGTCAGGCTCGACTCGGCGACGGCCGTCGCGAGCACCACCTTGCGCCGCTTCCCCTCGCGCAGCGCGGAATCCTGCTCGGCGTGCGGGAGTCGGCCGTGCAGCGGGAGGACGTCCACATCGGACAGTCCGGACAGCGCGGCGGCCACGCGGCGGATCTCGCCCGCACCGGGCAGGAAGGTGAGCACGTCACCGTCCTGCTCGTCGAGCGCGGTCCGCACCGCCCGCGCCACGCACGCCTCGAGCCGCTCGCCCCGGTTCGGCGGCAGGTAGCGGTGCTCGACCGGGTAGGTGCGCGCTTGCGCGTGCAGCACCGGGGCGCCGCCCAGCACCTCCGCCGCACGGGTGGCCGCGATCGTCGCGGAGGTCGCCAGCAGCCGCAGGTCCGGGCGCAGCCCGTCGCGGGCGTCGAGCAGCAGGGCCAGCAGCAGGTCCGCGTCGAGGTGGCGCTCGTGGCACTCGTCGAGCACCACCACATCGACCCCGGAGAGCTCCGGGTCCGCCTGCAACCGCCGCACCAGCAGGCCCGAGGTGACGACTTCGACGACGGTGCGCGGCCCCCGCACGTGCTCCCCGCGCACCGAATACCCCACGCGCTCACCGACGTCCTCCCCGACCAGCTGCGCCATCCGGCGAGCAGCCGCGCGGGTCGCCAGCCGCCGCGGCTCTGCCACCACCACGCGCAGCCCGCGCTGCGCCAGCGCCAGCGGCACCAGCGTCGTCTTCCCGGTGCCCGGCGGAGCGACCAGCACCGTGGTGCCGTGCTCGGCGAGCGCGTCGGCGACCTCGCCGAGCACCGGGCGCACCGGCAGGTCCGGCAGCGGGAGGGAGGAGAAGTCGGTCATCGCAGCACAGTGTCCAGGTCGTTCGCCGCAGGCCGGGAGCTCGGGCTCATTCGGGGTCACCGGCGAGGTTGTCGGTGCACCGGATCAGCAGGTCCGCCAGCAGGGCACGCTCCTCGGCGCCGAACCCGGCCAGCATCCGCTCCTCCACCGCGGTCATCACGTCACCCGCCCTGGCCAAGCGCTGTTCGCCGAGCGAGGTCAGCCGAGCCGGTTTCGCCCGCCCTGCCGCGGGACGGTCGGCGACCTCCACGAGGCCGCCGCCGCGCAGGCCCGCGAGGACGTCCTGCAGCGACTGCCGGGTGACGAAGCAGAGCCGCGCCAGCTCCGCCGAGGACGCTCCCGGATGTTCGTGGAGGGCGTTGAGCACCGCGTACTGCGAGATCGTGACGCCGCTGTCGCGCAGTTCGCGGTCGGCTTCGTGGCGCAGCATCTGCTGGACGCGCTTGACCAGGTATCCGGGCCGATGCTCGGTGTGTCCTTCTTGACTCACGTAAGGATCCTGACACAAACTGGTGGATGTCAGGAACCTGACATACCGAGAGGATCCGAGAATGCCGAGCACCATCGAGCAGAACGCGCCGCTGGCGACCCTGATCAACGTCTTCACCGTGCGCCCGGAGCGACAGCGCGAGCTCGTCGACCTGCTCAACCGCGCGACGGAGGAGGTCATGATCACGCTGCCCGGCTTCGTGTCCGCCAACATCCACGCCAGCACCGACGGCACCAAGGTCGTCAACTACGCCCAGTGGAGCGACGCGGACGCGTTCCAGGCCATGCTCGCCAACCCGGTGGCGCAGCCGCACATGAGCGCCGCAGCCGAAGTCGCCAAGTCCTACGAACCCCACCTCTACGCGGTCGACGCGGTGCACTCGGTCGACGACATCTGAGACCGAGCCGAGCGGGATCAGCGCGGCGGGAGGCGGTGGCGGATGTGGTCCAGCACGTCGGACAACGTCGAGGGCAACGCCTCCCCCGGCCCCCTGGCGACGGCGCGGCGGAGTCGGTTCTCGGTCCGGACCGAGTGCATCTGGCCGAGCATCGGCGCCACCGCGATCGCCGCCCGTTCGGCCTCCGCGACGGCACCGGCTGCCAGCGCCGAATCGAGCAGGCACGCGCGGTGGATGTAGAGCGCCCACCGCTGGCTCTCCCGCCCGGCTGCCAGGTCCACCGCGCTGCTCAACAACGGCAAGGCTTCCGCGTGCCTGCCGAGCGACGCGTACATGCTCCCGGCGTGCCCGTCGAGCTCCCGCGCGTTGAACCACCACGCCCAAGCGGGATCGCGGTTGCTGACACCGTCGCCGAACGTCGCTCGCGCGCGGTCGAACGCGCTCCGCGCCGCCGACTCATCCCCGAGGTGCCCCAGCGCACGCGCCTGTCGAAGCCGGAACAACGCCCGCACCCGAATGGGAACTCGGGGCTCCTCACCGAACCGTTCGGAGATCCGGAGCGCCTCCCGCTGCCGCCCGGAGTACGTGCCCGCCAATGCCTGGTTCGACAGGATGAACCACTGCATCGACGTGTCACCGGCGATCTGCGCCAACATCAGCGCTTCCGAGTTGATCAGCCTCGCCTCGTCGTGGCGCTGCGCGTCGATGAGCATCCACCCCGCGACCTCGCCCAGCTCCGCCGTCGCCGCCTCCAGGTCGCGCTCCACCTCCACCCGGTAGCGCCCCGAAGCCAGAACCCGTTGCGCATCGCGGAAACGCCGCACCACGGCATCGACCACCTCACCCGAGCCCAGCAGCGAATCCATCCGCACGAACTGCGCGATCGCACCGCGCAGCGAAGCCACGAAGTCCGCGTCGGCGGGAGGCCCGCCGTCCGCCGAGCCAGGACCGATCGGGTCCAAGACCGCCTCAGCGGGCTCGACGGGTACCTCGTCAGCAGCGGATCGCGTTGGCACGAAGCCCAATTCCGCATCCGACGACGCGCCCAGCACCGCCCGCAGGGCCGCCCGGTACGGACCCGAAGGGCGGCGCACCGCCCCGCGCTCCCACTTCGCCAGCAGGTGCGGGTCGAGGTCGTGGCGCTTGCCGGTCTCCCGCCACAACCACGACGACACCGCCGAAGCGAGCTCGGATCGGGACATCGGTTCGCCCGGCGCACGCCGGGACGCGGTGCGCAACCGCGCCTCCCGCAGGCTTTCGTTGGGTTGACCCACGGTTACCCATGATGACCACCCGGCCGACCTGGAGTCCACGCACCCTCGGTGACGATCCTGCGACCATGAGTGATCGAACATCCGAAGTGCACTGGGTCGGCGGCAGGCACGCCGCCGTCGGCCACGCGGTTCCCGCGCGGTGGCGGTGGTCGCCGGGCTGCACGACGCGGGCCGTGTGCGGCACCGAGATCCGACCGGCGTGGCCCGGCTACCTGCTGCCGCCGGGCGTGTGCCCCGACTGCCGGGCCCGGACGGGCACCGCACCGCCGCTCGACGAGCGCCGCCCGGCACCGAGGTGGCAGCCGTGATCTTCTTCGCCCGCTACCGGAGCACCGCGCTCGGCGTTTCCGGCTTGATCAGCCACGCCTTCGAGATCCAGCACCCGTCGGCGCGCGGCCGGGAACTGACCTCGCTGTGCGGGCAGACGTTCCCGCCCGGTGTGCTCGCCGTGCTGCCCGGCTGGACGGGGAACCGCTGCCCGGCCTGCGCACGGCTGAAGTCTCGGAGCGAACACCGATGAGCTCCGGCGCGGAGTTCACCGCTGACGAGCGGGCGGATCGTGACGCCCGGACCGGCCACGGCCCGGCCTGGGTCCGCCTGTTCAGCGGCGACCTCGCCGCCGCGGCGCCGCCCGGCGGTGCTCCCGACCTGGTGACGCTGGGGGTGGTGCTGACCCGGTTGCGGGAACTCTGACGCCACCCACCCCACCCGCTGCCGACCGCCACCGGGAAGTGGTCCAATCGGGGCATGGCTGAGAACCCACTGCAGAACGTGACCTTCCCCAGCAACGGGGGCACCGCGCACGGCTACCTCGCGCTGCCCGAGTCCGGGAGCGGCCCCGGAGTCGTGGTGATCCAGGAGTGGTGGGGCCTGACCGACCACATCGCCGACGTCACCAACCGGCTCGCCGCCGAAGGCTTCGTCGCGCTCGCCCCCGACCTCTACGGCGGGCGCACCACGCACGACTCCGACGAGGCCGGTCAGCTCATGCAGGACCTGCCGGTGGACAAGGCCGCCACCGACCTCGGCGGCGCGGTGGACTACCTGCTGTCCCACGACGCCGTCACCAGCAGCAAGATCGGCTCCGTCGGCTTCTGCATGGGCGGCGGGTTCGTGCTGGTGCTCGCGGCTCAGCAGGGCGACAAGATCGGTGCCGCGGTGCCGTTCTACGGCGTGCTCGGCGAGGACTACCCGAGCTTCGAGAACCTGACCGCACCGCTGCTCGGCCACTTCGGCGAACAGGACTCGATGGCCCCGCCGGACGCGGTGGAAGCCCTGGCCGACCGGATCGAATCCGAGTCCGGAACGCGCCCCGACTTCCGGATCTACCCGGCCGGGCACGCGTTCTTCAACGACGAGAACCACATGGGCACCTACGACCCGGTGCAGGGCGCGAAGGCGTGGGGCGCCACGCTCGAATTCCTCCGCGCCAAGCTGGAGGGCTGAACCCCGCCGGCGCCGGTCACCGCACGTCGTGACCGGCGCCGTGCCCGTCGTCACCCGAACGCGACCGCTGGCGGCGACGCGGAGTCTCCCTAAGCTGGGACGATGGGCGAACCGCGCAGGCTCGAACCGGCCACAGTGGTGGCCGAGGCGGTGCGGGTGCTCGACGAGCACGGCCTCGACGCGGTCACCCTGCGGGCGGTGGCCGACCGGCTCGGCGTCCGGATGAACACCGTGCTCTGGCACGTGAAGAGCAAGGCACGACTGCGGGAACTGATGGCGGACGCGCTGATCGGTGAGATCGGCTTCGACGACCTTCCTGGGCCGTGGGAGCCACGGGTGCGCGAACTGTTCCACCGGCTGCGGCGAGTGCTGCTGGCGCATCGCGACGGCGCCGCCCTCGTCACCGGGACCTACGCGCTCGAACCGCACGTCCTGCGCTTCGCCGAAGAGCTCGCCACGACGCTGCTGCGCGGCGGGCTCGCGGCGCGGGAGGCGTCGTGGGCGGTGTGGACCTCGCTCTACGTCACCCTCGGGCTGGTGCAGGAGGAACAGGCCCCCTCCGGCCCCCGCCCCGCCGCGCTCCGGGAGGCGGTCGACGAGCGGCGGTACCCGGCGCTGCACGGCATCCTCGGCGAGTTCACCGGAACGGACTTCGCCGCGCGCTTCGACTTCGCCATCACCGCCCAGCTCGCCGCCCTCCGCGAACACGCCCAGCGTCCCCCGAGCCCGTGATTCCGCCCGGCGAGCGGGGTCAGGTTCCGCAGCCGCCCCCGTCGTCGTCGCGGTCCGGTTCGGAGCTGTAGCCGAGGTCGCCGCGGTGGACCGGGGCGGCGCGGGCCACGACGCAGTCCTCGTAGCCCCCCGGCTCGCGCGGCTGCGCCGGTTCCGGGGCGGAGATCCACCCGGGCGCCTGGGCCTCGTAGGTCGCGGCGGGCGGCAGCGTCGGCCGCGGGACGGCCTCCGGTTCGAGCACGTCCGCATCAGGCTCCACCTGCCCGGTCGGCACCGGCCGGGACGACTCGTCCTCCGGCGGCTCCGCGCACGAGACCGCGAGTCCGACCACGAACAGCAGGGCGAAGACACCACCGATGCCCCACGTCCACTGGCGCCGATCCGGCCGCAGGTGTGACGACGCGGTCGGCGACTGCGGGAAGGTCCGCGTACTCATGTCCGCTTTCTCTTTTCCGCCCCGGGCAGGGGCGCACCGTGCCCGGTGCTGTTCACCGGGCTCGATGACCATGTCGCCGGACACGGACGGTCGTTACGGAATGCACCCTGTCGGCCTAACCGGGCCGCAATGGTGCACTTGGCCGCCATCGATGGCCCGCACGAACACGGATCGCCCTCCCCGGGACCAGTCGCCGACGGCCGATCGGAGGCATCCCGGCGCGAAGCGGGGCCCGTGGCGCGAACGTGCGCAACGGGCCCCGGAGCCTTCGCTCACGAACCGATCACCGGGTGCGTCAGGCGGATTCCTCGGTGCGGTTGGTGTCCCACCGGGTGTGGAACGAGCCCTCGACGTCGGTGCGGCGGTAGGTGTGCGCGCCGAAGTAGTCGCGCTGGGCCTGCGTCACCGCCGCCGGGAGGCGCTGCGCCCGCAGCGCGTCGTAGTACGACAGCGCGGCGGAGAACCCGGGCGTGGGGATGCCCAGTTCGGCGCCGGTGGCCACCACCCGTCGCCACGCGTCCTGCGCGTCGGCGAGTTCGCGGGAGAACTCCGCGTCCGCCAGCAGCGTGGGCAGCGAGGGGTCGTTGCCGTAGGCGTTGCGGATCCGGTCCAGGAACGCGGCGCGGATGATGCAGCCGCCGCGCCAGATCGTGGCCATCGCCCCGAGATCGACGTCCCAGCCGTACTCCCGGCTGCCCACCGAGATCATGTTCCAGCCCTGGGCGTAGGACACGACCTTCGACGCGTACAGCGCCTTCTCGACGTCCTCGGCCAGCCGCTTCGCATCCTCAGCGGACAGCTCGGCGGGCTGCGGACCGGCCAGGCCCTGCGCGGCCTCGCGCAGGTCGCCGTGCCCGGACAGGCTGCGCGCGAACACGGCCTCGGCGATGCCGTTGACGGGCACGCCCAGCTCCAGCGCGGTCTGCACCGTCCAGCGGCCGGTGCCCTTCTGCTCCGCCTGGTCCTGGATGACGTCCACGAACGCGGAACCGGTGCGGGCGTCGGTGTGCGTGAGGACTTCGGCGGTGATCTCCACCAAGTACGAGGCGAGCCTGCCCTGGTTCCAGCCGCGGAACACCTCCGCGATGCGCGCCGGGTCCAGCCCGCCCGCGCGGCGCAGCAGGTCGTAGGACTCGGCGATCAGCTGCATGTCGGCGTATTCGATGCCGTTGTGCACCATCTTCACAAAGTGCCCGGCACCGCCGGGGCCGACGTGGGTGCAACAGGGCGTGCCGTCCACGTGCGCGCTGATCTTCTCCAGCATCGGCCCGAGCGATTCGTAGGCCTCGGCGGAGCCGCCGGGCATGATCGACGGCCCGTTGAGCGCGCCCTCCTCGCCGCCGGAGATGCCGGTGCCCACGAAGTGCAGGCCGCGCCCGCGCAGCTCCTCGTCGCGGCGGCGGGTGTCCTCGAAGTGCGCGTTGCCGCCGTCGATGATCACGTCGCCCTCGTCGAGCAGCGGGGCCAGCTCGTCGATCACGGCGTCGGTCGGCCCACCGGCCTTGACCATGATGACGACCCGGCGGGGCCGCTCCAGCGACGCGACGAGGTCGGCCGCGGACTCGGCGGCGACGAACTCACCTTCCTCCGCGAAGCGCTCCATGAACTCGTGGGTGCGGCCGACGGAGCGGTTGTGCACGGCGACGGTGTAACCGTTGCGCGCGAAGTTGCGGGCCAGATTGCGCCCCATCACGGCAAGGCCGGTGACGCCTACCTGCGCCAGCTTCGACATGAATACCTCTTTCGGCGTCCGGATGACTCATCGGAACAACTCACCCGCCGGGCCCGGTGTTCCCCGGTGGCCGAGGATCACCTCGACGGGTGGGTCGCCCGCACAGTGCACACGCCCCCGGCCCCGGCGGCAGAACGGGTCAGCCGTCCAGTTCCTCGATCGTGGCCACCGAGGGGCGTTCGGTCTCCCGCAGCCGGTCGGCGACCCGTTCGGCGTCGTCGAGGACGCGGATCGCGTTGCGGTGCGCCAGTTTCGCGAGGTCCTGTTCGGACCACCCCCGGTCCAGCAGCTCCGCGAACAGGTTCGGGTAGCTCGCCACGTCGGCCAGGTCCGCCGGCGTGATGTCGACCCCGTCGTAGTCGCCGCCGATGCCCAGGTGGTCGATGCCCGCGATCTCCCGCATGTGGTCGAGGTGATCGGCGACGGTGGCGGCGGTCGCTGCGGGCCGCGGGTGCGCCGCCTCGTAGTCGGCGCGGAACCTCCGCACCTCGTCTCCCCCACCGTGCCAGTCGAGCCCGGCCTCGGTCGCCGCGGCGTCGAACGCGCGCACCCAGTTCCGGGCCTCCTGCAGCACGAACGAGGGCACGAAGGTGACCATCGCGACGCCGCCGTTGGCGGGCAGCGCGGCGAGCACGTCGTCGGGGATGTTGCGCGGGTGATCGCACACCGCACGGGCCGACGAGTGCGAGAACAGCACCGGCGCGCGGGACACCCGGATCGCGTGGCGCATGGTGTCGGCGGAGACGTGCGAGAGGTCGACGAGCATGCCCAGCCGGTTCATCTCCCGCACCACCTCCTCGCCGAAGGCGGTGAGCCCGTGCGCGGCGGGCTCGTCTGTCGCCGAGTCGGCCCACGGCACGTTGTCGTTGTGCGTCAACGTCAGGTACCGCACGCCCCGCGCGTAGAACGCGCGCAGCGTCGCCAGCGAGCAGGCGATGCTGTGGCCGCCCTCGGCTCCCATCAGCGAGGCGATGCGGCCGTCGGCCATCGCGGCGCGCACCTCGGCGGCGGTGCCCGCGAGCCGCAGCTCGCCGGGGTGGCGCTCGGCGAGCCGCAGCACGCAGTCGATCTGCTCCAGGGTGGCCGACACGGCGCGGTCCCCCTGGAGCTCGGCTTCGACGTAGACGGACCAGAACTGCCCGCCGACGCCGCCGGCGCGCAGCCTCGCGAGGTCGGTGTGCAGCGTCCCGGTCCGGTCCTGGGCGATGTCGAGCGACTCCAGGTCGTAGGCCCCGTGCAGCCGCAGCGCCCACGGCAGGTCGTTGTGCCCGTCGAGCACCGGATGCTCGGACAGCAACGTCCGAGCGCGTCGCACCGACTGTCGTCGCGCGTTGGTCATGGCACCTCACGTTCGCTGGGCGGTCCGCCACCTGGTGTCTACCCGCAGGCTCAGCGCGCTTCAAGGTGATCGCGGGGACGGTCCGATCACTCGGCGCCGACCGGCGTCGTGGACGGCGCAACCTCCCGGCGGTGCGACCGCGAACAGCGGCGATGCCGGCGCGAACGCATGCCGATCCGCTCATGTGATCACGCAGAGCGAGCGGCGCATCACCAGGTTCCGTCAGCCCAAAGTTGATCTTTTCCGGTGCAACGACCCGGCGCGCGGAAAGCACAACGACGGCAGCGGGCCGCACCGTGAGGACGCGGACGAGATCCGCCGCTGGTCAGGCGCGAGCAGGCGGGAGAACATGAAAACCTTTCCTCGTTCCGAGCGGAATCATCTCATCCTCCGCGATCCGGGCGAAAGATTAGAGAACATTCATCATCACTCAGCGTGATTCGCCATCGTGCACCTACTCGCACCCATTTGTGGGTTTGGCCCGAGTTCGGTTCGTGCAATAAAGTGAAATCAGTCCGGGAGAACCAAAAACGGACCCATCACATCGGGACCAATGGCGCCCTGGACCACGCCCTGAAATTCTCCGTCCGGAACCACTCCTGCCGCGTTGCGACGATTTCAGGAGAACCGGAACCGCGCCGGTACCACCACACCGATCCGGCATCCCGAAAACCGAGGGGCCGTTTCACCCTGGACCGAACCCATTTCCAGGACGGCCCCTCGCACACCCCTACCCGAAAACCCTGGAGGTCCACCGTGAAGTACGGCACCGCACTGCGCGACGACGTGGCCGGCGAGCAGATCACACCGCTGATCGGCGTCTACGACATGTTCTCCGCATCGGTCTCCGCCCAGCACTACTCCGGGATGTTCGTCTCCGGATTCGGCTTCGCCGCCTCGCACTACGGCCTGCCCGACATCGGGTTCATCGCCTGGCCGGACATGGTCGCGTTCGTGCAGCGACTACGGCTGGCGTTCCCCCGCCAGCACCTGCTGGTCGACATCGACGACGGCTACGTCGACCCCGAGGTCGCCTGCCACGTCGTCGAGCAGCTGGAGATGATCGGCGCCTCCGGGGTCATCCTCGAGGACCAGCAGCGACCGCGGCGCTGCGGCCACGTCGACGGCAAGCGGATCCTGCCGCTGGAGGACTACCTGGACAAGCTGGACCTGGTGCTCTCCACCAGGAACGACCTGCTGGTGGTGGCCCGCACCGACGCCACCGAGGAGCGCGAGATCCTGCGCCGGGCCGAGGCGCTGTCGGAGACGGCGGCCGACGTGCTGCTGGTCGACGGGGTGCGCAGCGTCGACTGGATCGCCAAGGTCCGCAAGGTCATCGGCGACAAGCCGCTGCTGTTCAACCAGATCGCGGGCGGCAAGTCCCCGCGGCTCTCGCTGCCCGAGCTGCAGGAGCTCGGCGTCGACGTCGCGATCTACAGCACGCCGTGCCTGTTCGCCGCGCAGTCGGCCATCGACCGGGCGCTGACCGATCTGCGCGTCGCCGACGGCAGGCTCCCGGAGGTCTCGGCGGGATCCGTCGGAGTCGCGGAATCGCTGGCGCTGCTGGAGCGCAACATCAGCCGGAACCACGTCCGGCCGGTCGTGCTGCAGACCTGATCGACCCCGCCACTCGGCGGCCGGAAGCAGAACTCCTGGATTCGTGCCGCCGAGAATTCACCTCGCCTCGAAGTTCGACAGAACAGTGATGCCGAACAATATTTTGAAAAGACCGAGAACCGATCCCTACATCATCGCGATCGTCCTCACCGCCGTCCTCGCGGCTTTCTTCCCGATTCGCGGTGAACCCGCGGTGGTGCTCGACGCCGCGGTCACGGTCGCGGTCGGATTCCTGTTCTTCCTCTACGGCGCCCGGCTGCCGCACGGCGCCGCCTGGGAGGGAATTCGGCACTGGCGGTTGCACGGCGCGATCCTGCTCAGCACCTACGCCTTGTTCCCGGTGCTGGGCCTGGCGACCGCGGTCCTGGTGCCGGCCGTGCTCAGCGAGCCGCTGCACCTGGGGCTGCTGTTCCTGTGCGTGCTGCCCTCGACGGTGCAATCGTCGATCACGTTCACCTCACTGGCGGGCGGCAACGTCGCGGCGGCGATCTGCGCGGCGACGTTCTCCAACGTGCTGGGGGTGCTGCTCACCCCGGTGCTGGCCGGGCTGCTGCTGGCGGGCGGTACCGGCGCCGTTCCGCTCGACGCGCTGCCCGAGATCGTGCTGCTGCTGCTGGTGCCGTTCCTGCTGGGGCAGTTCGCCCGCCGCTGGATCGGCGAGCGGGTGCGCGAGCAGCGGGTGCTCGGCAAGCTCGACCGGGGCGTGATCCTCGCCGTCGTGTTCTCCGCGTTCAGCGAGGGCACCGCGCACGGCATCTGGAAGCAGCTGACGCCGTCCCGGTTGCTGCTGCTCGCGGCCGTGTGCCTGGTGCTGCTGGTGGTGGTGCTGGCGGTGACCTCGCTGGCGGCGCGCTGGTGCGGGTTCACCGCCCCGGACCGGATCGCGCTGGTGTTCGCGGGTTCGAAGAAGAGCCTGGCCAGCGGCCTGCCGATGGCCTCGGTGCTGCTGCCCGCCGCGAGCGTGGGGCTGCTGGTGCTGCCGCTGATGCTCTACCACCAGCTGCAGCTGATCGCCTGCGCCTGGCTGGCCCGCCGATTCGCCGAGCGGCCGGCCGAGGACCCCGCGTCGGCACCGGCCGTCCCCGGAGCATCCGCCTGACCTGATCCACGCTCGTTTCCCTTCCACACCAACGAGAGGCCCCCCAATGCGCTTTCTCCGCGGACTCGCCTGCATCGCGGCGACCGCCCTGCTGCTCTCGCCGGTGGCGCACGCCGGACCCAGCAGCGACGGCCAGAGCAGCACCGGCTCCGGGCTGCTGAACGTGAGCTACAACGGCGACAGCCCCATCGAGATCGACCGCACGCTCAACCTCGACTTCGGGTCGGGCAGCGCGGGCAGCGATCACGACGACTGACGCCGTGGCGCGGCCAGCGACACCGCGAGCGGGTCCAGCGAGCGCCGGATCTCCAGCAGGTCGCGGGCCTCTTCCGCGTGGAGC
>NZ_JAPFGB010000035.1 GCF_026241095.1 Saccharopolyspora sp. NFXS83
CGCCCCGAGCCGGTCCGCCGCGGCGCGGCAGGAGGCCACGCCGGGCTCGTCGTCGTCCAGCGAGCTCAGGTGCACCTGCAGGTACGCCTGCCGCAAGCCCTCGCGGGCCCGGTAGGCGAGCGCGGACACCCCGTTCGGCGTGAGCCCGAGCAGCGGGCCGACCTGGGCGGGCGTCTCGCCTTCGACCTCGATGTGCCACAGGACCGTCTTCCAGCGCTCCGGCAGCCGTGCGAAGGCGCGCGCGGCCATCGACCGCTCCAGCCCGTCGAGCGCGGTGTCGGTGAACGGCACGCTCACCTCGGCGCCGGAGACCTCGGTGACGTCCTCGGCCAGCTGCACCTTGCGTTCCCGCCGGGTGCGGTCGTAGGCGACGTGGCGCAGCGCGGTCAGCAGGTAGGCGCGGAACGCGGTGGTCGGGCCGCGCCCGCCGCGCAACGTGGACAGCACCTTCGCGAACGCCTCGGACACCAGGTCGTCGGCCTCGGCCTGCGATCTCGCGACCTGCCTGGCCATGTTGTGCGCGGAGGCGACGTGGCGTTCGTAGAGCGTCCCGTAGGCCTCCGTCGAACCGTGCCGGACGGCTTCGATCAGCTCGCCGTCGCTGGGACCCTGCGCTTCGGCCGGGGCTGTGGCCACGCCGCACCTTCCTTTGTGTGGTCCGCTGTCCGGGATTGCCATCGTTCGGGGTTTCTGTCGCTGTTCGGCTCCGCGGGCCAGGAGAACCCGGTGCGCAGCCTCGGTCGGGGCGCAGGCGGGACTCCGGCCGGCACGTCGGTCCCCTCGCCGGGGCAGGCCGTCTCGTGATCGCGCGGTCCGGCGACCGGCCCTGTCCGGACACCGCCGATCGGAGCAGATCGGCTTTATCGAACCATTCGCGCCACCGGCCGTCGATCCGCCAACGTGATGCGAATCAGCGCCGCGACCATTGTGATCGACGCCTCCGGGAGCCGTGCACGCAGTGTTCCGTCATGACCGAACGCGCAGGTCGTCTCCCCGGTGAAAGGGGGTCAGGATGAGCAATTGGATTCAGGGCTGCAACGGGGTCGATCGGGCGTTGCGGATGCGCTGGCGCACGGCGAGCCTCGCCGCGGGCTGGCCGTTCCCGAGCGACTGGGGTGTGCGGGCGGTGGACGCGGTGTGCCGGGCCGTGGCGCTGGGCGAGGACTTGACCGAGCCGCTGGGCAGGCTCGGAGCAGCGCGCGCGGAGGCGGGTGTCGGGCTGGCTGAGGCGCTGCTGGACGTGGCGGCGCTGCACGCGGTGAGCATCGACGACGGCACGGACGGCCTGGTCTCGCCCGATCAGGACGCGGTGCCCGCCTGGTTGCTGCGCCCGGTGGCGCTCGGCTGGGCCGACGTGCAGGCCGAGTACACCGTGGGACGCGAGGTGCAGGACCCGCTGACGGGCCTGACCACGGCGTCCTACCTGCGCACCCGGTTGCACGAGGTGTACCGGGGAGCGTTCGCGGCGGGCAGGTCCGTCGACACCGACCACGTGCTGATCACGGTGTCGCTGGACATCTCCCCGGAAACGGGCGGCTACCCGCTGATGATGGCGATGGTGCTGGCCGCGGACGTGCTCCGGGAGGTGTTCGACTCGGGCGAGACCGTGTCGCTGCTGCGCTCCGGCACGGCCGCCGTCCTGGCCCCCCGCGAGCCGTGCCTGCGGGCCCGCTGCGACCGGGTCCGGGTGCTGGTGCACCGCCGGATAGCCGCCGACCCGGCCCTGCACCCGGTGGGCCCCGTCCGAGTCCGCCAAGAACCACTTCCGACGGATCACCCCACGGCCTGCGCCATGCTCGGCACCCTCGACTGACACGAGAACCGGCCGAAGGCCCGGGCCTTGCGGCGAAGCCGTGCTTTGCGGCGAAGCCGTGCCTGGATGCGCGAAGCGCACGGCCCACGTCGAAAAGCTGGTCACCCGCGGGTTCTCAGCGTTTCTCTCGCGAGGACAGCGATGTCGTGTGCGGCGGAGCCGCTCGCGAGATTGATCCCGCAGCGAGAGGAACGCTGAGGTTCCGCCACCCGACCACCAACGCAGAATGACCGGGGCCACGAAGTAGGATCCCCTGCTCGTGGACCATCGCACTCGTACTCCCGTCGTCGGCATGATCGGTGGTGGGCAGCTCGCGCGGATGACCCACCAGGCCGCCATCCCCCTGGGCCAGTCCTTGAAGGTGCTGGCCGTCTCCCCGGAGGACCCGGCGGCGCTGGTCGCGCCGGACGTTCAGCTCGGTGCGCACACCGACCTGGACGCGCTGCGCACCTTCGCGCAGGGTTGCGACGCCGTCACCTTCGACCACGAGCACGTGCCGGGCGAGCACCTGCGCGAGCTCGTCGCCGCCGGTGTCGCCGTGCATCCCGGGCCGGACGCGTTGCTGCACGCGCAGGACAAGCTGGTGATGCGTCGCAAGCTCGCCGAGCTGGGCCTGCCGGTGCCGCCGTTCGCCGAGGTCACCGAGGTCGCGCAGGTGCTGGAGTTCGGCGCCGAGCACGGCTGGCCGTGCGTGCTCAAGACCGCCCGCGGCGGCTACGACGGGCGCGGCGTGTGGACGTTGAACACCCCGCAGAGCGCGGAGCGCGTCGTCGGCGAGCTCTTGGAGGGCGGTGCTCCGCTGCTGGTCGAGCAGCGGGTGCCGCTGCGCCGGGAACTGGCGGCGCTGGTGGCGCGGTCCCCGTTCGGGCAAGGCGCGGCGTGGCCGCTGGTGGAAACGGTGCAGTCGGACGGGATCTGCGTGCAGGTCCTCGCGCCCGCCCCCGACTCGTCCGAGCAGTTGCGCAACGAGGCCCAGGACATGGCGCTGCACATCGCCGACGCCCTGGGCGTCGTCGGGGTGCTCGCCGTGGAGCTGTTCGAGACCGACGACGGGCTCGTCATCAACGAGCTGGCGATGCGCCCGCACAACTCGGGGCACTTCAGCATCGAAGGCGCTCGGACCTCGCAGTTCGAGCAGCACCTGCGCGCCGTGCTGGACTACCCGCTGGGCAGCACCGCGCTGACCGCTCCGGCCGTGGTGATGGCGAACGTCCTGGGCGCTCCGACCGAGCCGAAGATGGGCGTGGACGAGCGGATGCACCACCTGTTCGCACGGTTCCCGCACGCGAAGGTCCACCTGTACGGCAAGGCCGAACGCCCCGGCCGCAAGGTCGGGCACGTGACCGTCCTCGGCGACGAGATGGCCTCGACCCGCCGGGAGGCGGACCTCGCCGCCCACTTCCTCTCCCACGGCGAGTGGGCAGACGGGCACCCGGTGCACTGACGTCGGTTTCTCGGGCTCGTTTTGCTCGGGTGGTTGGGTGGCGGAACCTCAGCGGCTTCCTCGCTGCGGGATCTTTTTCCCGAGTGGCTCCGCCACGAGGGAAAAAGCTGTCCTCGCGAGGAAGCCGCTGAGAACCCGCGGGTGAGCGGCTTTTCGACGTGGGCTAAAGCGCTTCGCGCTTTACAGGCACGGCCTTCGGCCGCAAGGCAGGCTTCGCTTCGCTCGCCCACTGCACGGCTTCGCCGCTGAAGGTGCTGGGATCGGGTTCAGGCCGGGGTTCGGGTGCCTTCGGGGCTGCTGGTGAGATGGGCGGGTGGGGCGCGCACGTGCGGCGCCGAGACGATCAAGGGGGAAGGCGGGGTCGGCCGGTGCGGCGAAGGCTCCGCTTCCCGGTGTGGGAGAGGAACCGGAGATGACGCAGCAGCGGCCACTGGTCGGCGTGATCATGGGCAGTGACTCGGACTGGCCGGTGATGCAGGCGGCGGGGCAGGCCCTCGCTGAGTTCGACGTGCCCTTCGAGGCCGGTGTGTACTCGGCGCACCGCACACCGCAGCGGATGCTGGACTACGCCCGCGACGCCGCCGACCGCGGCCTGCGGGTGATCATCGCCGGGGCGGGGGGAGCCGCGCACCTGCCGGGCATGGTCGCCTCCGCGACCGTGCTGCCGGTGATCGGGGTGCCGGTGCCGCTCAAGCACCTCGACGGCATGGACTCGCTGCTGTCGATCGTGCAGATGCCCGCGGGCGTGCCGGTCGCGACCGTGTCGGTCGGCGGAGCGCGCAACGCGGGGCTGCTCGCGGTCCGCACGCTTGCCGCGGACTCGGGTGAGCTGGGCGTCCGGCTGCGGGCCGCCATGGCGACCTTCCAGGCGGACCTGGAGGCGATGGTCCACGACAAGCACACGGCTCTTCAGGACCGCGTCGGCGAATCCTGAGCACCGCGCCCGGTGAGCGCCCGCGGATGCGGGCGCTCACCGGTGATCCGTCATTCCTGGCCGGTGGATTCCAGCAGGGTGGCGGTGCGGAGCCGTTCGACGATCGCGGTCACGTCGTGCCTGGCGACGTGGGCCGGGATGCGGTGCCGGTCGGCGAGCTCGTTGGCGATGCGGTCGGCGTCCTGGCCGATCAGCAGGCCGCGCAGCACCTGGGTGCCGGTCCGGTTGAGCCGCCAGCGGCGGCCGGTGCGTTCGTCGAGCAGCACGGTTCCGTCGGTGACGTCGGTGGGGTCGACGTCAGGACGCAGTCGCAGGTGCATCGGTCCTCCCAGCGGAGCCTCGGGTGACGCCGCGCAACCAGGTCTCGCAGCCCAGCAGGTGCTCCAAGGCGACCAGGGTGCTCGGCCCGACGTGCGGCGCCAGCAGGTGCCTGCGCAGCACACCGGTGTCGATGAGGCCGTGCACCGCGAGTTCGGAGTCGGCGAACAGCGCCAGGATCGCGTTGCGGTTGCGGCGGAAACCGATGTGCACGTCCGCGCCGATCCCCGATTCCGGTGCGCCCGCCTTCGCCGAGCGGTGCAGCACCGCGTCCGGTGCGGTGCCGCGCACGGCCTCGGCCAGCAGTGGCTTGTACCGCCAGGGTGACGCCCGTTCGTCGGGGCGTACGGCGATCGCCGCCTCCACCACCCGGTCGTCGTAGTACGGCAGTTCCAGCCGCACTCCGGATTCCGCGTAGCACCGGGCGAACTGCCGGTAGGCGGGTGCCGCCGTGCGCAGCGCCGCGAGCAGCTGGTGCTGCCCGCGGTGGGCCGACAGCGGCTCGGCCGCCAGCGCCGCGCCGCGCAACGCCGAACGAGCCGCGGCGACGGTCTCCGCGCTCGCCCACGGAGCCGCGCGCAGCGGTGCCACGCCCCAGTCGAGCGCGGGCGGCTGCGTCGCGGGTGGCGGCGCGGTGAGGCGGTCGGCCTGCTCCCGCCACCAGTGCGACACGTCGTGCGCGGCGAACAGCGCGGACACCGTCGGCAGCAGCGGCCACCGGTGGCGCGTGCGGTAACCGCGCAACTGCCGAATCGTTTTCACCGGCCGGTTCCGCAGCAGCGAATGCAGATATCCGGGTGGCCCGTGGAAAAGTTCGTCGCCACCGAAACCGGCGAGCTGGCGGTGCACGCCGTGTTCGGCCAGGAACTCCCCGCACCGGTGAATTCTGGCGAGGCCGTGGAAAAGCGGCGACGGCTGCTCCTGGCCCATCGCGGTGCCGGGGTCGTCGAATGCCGACGGCATCTCCCGCGGGTGCAGCACCAGGTGTTCGGCGGTGGGCAATTGCTCGGCGGATTCGGCGGCGAGCCGGCTGTGCTCGTTTTCGGTGTCGGATTCCCGGCGGTTCAACGTGACCAGTTCCGGATTCCGCTCGGCGGCGAGGAAGCACAGCGAGGTCGAATCCATTCCGCCGGAGAGGTCCGCGCCGGACCGGCCCTCGGTGCGGTTCCCCACCGCCGCGTCGAGCGCCTCCCTGGTGATCCGGGCGCCGCGCCGCAGCGGGACGTCCGGTTCCGGTGGGCGCCACCAGCGCACCTGGTGCGCGCGGTCGGCCTCGATCCGCAGGTACGAGCCGGGCGGCACGGCCCGCACCCCGGACCACGCGGTGCGCTCGTCCAGCGGCGGCCCCACCGGTCCGGCGGCCACCCGCAGCGCCAGCGCGTGCTCGTCGATGCCCGTGCCGGCCAGCTCCGCGAGCAGGTCGGCACGGTCACCGGCGATCGGCACGCCGTCGATCCGGGTGTGGAACACCTGCCGCAACCCGGAGATCCCGCCCTGCACGCGCACGTCACCGCCGACCGAGGCGGCGAGGTGCACGCCGCCCGGCAGCCGGTGCAGCACCGCGTCCAGGTCGGTGATCGAGCGCAGCCCGCGCACGATGGACGCGAGCCGGGTGGCGTCGATCGGGCAGTGCCCCAGCAGCGCCACCCGGACCGGGCCGAGCGACGCGGGGACCAGGTCCTCGAGGACGAAATGACCTACCAGCCACGGATTTCCCGAGTCGTGCGCGAGCACGATGCGGCCTTGCGGGGAGAACCGGTCGACCACCTTTTGCAGGCCCGGCACGTCGGGCAGGGTGATCCACCCTGATTGATGGTGGCGCATGCTCATTCCATTCTTGGGTCGGTCCGGGTCACCGAGCACGTCGGGAATGAATTCACCGAGGAGCTCTCGGGTAATTCCACGATTTCCACCAGGGTGGGAGTTTCGTAGTTCTCCGAGGTGAGCTGCTCGTCCATCAATGCCTCCGCAGCGGTTCGTCGGCATGGATTCATGCCGACGATCACACTGCTAGGTGGCTGGAGGGGGCACAATGCCTCCGGGTCCAGGATGACCCCATTCGGTGAAATAAGTACTAGTCACGTAACGAATGCGCGGGGTGAAATGCGATCCGTATCGGGAGGACCGTCTCGTTCCCGGAGGCCGGGCGGTGTGCGAGCTCAGCCCAGCCGGTGCGCCAGGACCGCTTCGTGGGCGGTGCCGATCGGCCCGCGTTCGTCGAACAGCCGGGCGCGGGTCACGCCGATGCCGGTGGGTTCGACGGTGCGGTCCATCTCCATGCCGAGCCATTCGCCGGCGGGTTCGCGGTGCAGGTACAGGGTGATGTCGCTGTTGATCCACGGCCCGAACAGGGTGCCGATGGGGCTGCCCGCGCTGATGCAGTCCACCAGGATCGCGACCTGGGACAGCGGGCTGGTCCGCTCGCCGGTGAGCAGGGGCAGCGGCATCCGCATCCAGGCTTGGGCGGGGGAGCCGGAGAACTGGTCGCGCACCCAGCGGACCTGCACCACGTCGTGCACGCCCCACCGTAGCCCGAGGCCGCCCGGCAGCAGCGAGGTCTCGGCGATGTCGCCGGGCCCGGCGAACGGCGTGCGTTCGACCTCGGGTTCGCCGTCGGCTTCGCTGCGCCGCAGCACGTGCGCCGTCGCGTGCGTGACCTCGGTGCCGCCTTGGCTGAGAATGATCTCGACGATCCGCAGCCGTTTGCCGCTGCGGATGGTGCGGGTGGCCACGGCGATGCCGCTGCGGGGCACGGGCCGGTGCAGGTCGACGGTGAGCCGGGCGACGAACAGGTCGGGTTCGTCGAGGGTGTGCTCGACCGCGCGGGCGACCAGTCCGGCGATCGGGCCGCCACCGGTGAGCTCGCCCCACGGGTTGCCCGCGGCCTCGGTGGGCACGAAGCAGTCGCCGTCGCGGAGGAACAAGGTCTCGTCAGCACGCACGCCCCGATGCTACTCATCAGTATCTTACTTTGGGTAGATGCGGCGAGCTGCGGCGTTCGGGCGACATCGCCCACCGGCGTCCGGGCGAACTTGGGGCGCGGACGGGGTGAACGGCATCTCAACCGCTTTTATTTGAAGGTTCATGTATATGCTGGAGCGTCGATACCCCGAGCGTTTGTGAAAGGTGAGCTGATGCAGCACCGTCTCCGCGACGTCACCGTCCTGCTGGCCAGGTTGGTCGTCGGCGTGACCTTCGTCTTGCACGCGTACCAGAAGTTCGTGCTCAACGGCATGTCCGGTGTCGGCGCCGGTTTCGAGCAGATGGGCATCCCGCTGCCCACCGCCGCGGCCTGGTTCACCGCGCTGGTCGAACTGCTCGGCGGCCTCGCGCTGATCCTCGGCGTGCTGATGCCCGTCGCGGGCGTGCTGCTGGCCGCGGTCATGCTCGGCGCGCTGGTGACCGCGCACCTCGGCAGCGGATTCTTCTCCACCGACGGCGGATTCGAATACGTGCTGGTGCTCGCCGCGACGAGCCTCGCCCTCGGCTTCAGCGGGACGAAGTACACGCTGCAGGGCCTGTTCCAGAACCGCGACGCCGCGCAGCGCCAGGAGACCGTCGACGCGTGATCGAGACCTGCGGCGGTCGAGCCGCGCGGCCGGGCCCGCCGCGGGCAGGCTGCGGCCCGCGGCGGCGGCCCGGCTCGACCGGAGGTTCCCCGGAGCGCGGAGATCGCGGCTCCGGGGAACCCGCCGGGGTCAGCCGTCGAGCTCGACGGTGGTCTTCTCGTCGGAGCGGCGCCGCTCGGCCTTCGCCGGGTCCGGATTGCTGACCTGCACCAGCGAACCCTGCGCCGACAGCACCGCCAGCAGCCCGTCGAGCACGCCGCCCGGCAACGTCCAGTCCATCGTGGACAGAACGCGCGCCCCGGAACCGATGCCCAGCTCGGTCGCGCGCGCGGCGGCGGTCCCGAGCACCTCGTCGACGGTGGCGCCCAGCAGCGCCGGTGCGCTGCCGGGGATCGACGTGCGCGGGGCGAAGTCGTCGCCGTGCACCCGGACGTCCGAGACGTAGTCCACGACCTCGGCGGGCAGCCCGCGCACCGGCCCGCCCATCGCGTCCAGCCCCACCGCGGCCACCACGTGCGCGCCCGCGCCCGACTCGACCGCCGAACCCGGCACGAACGCGACCTCGGCGCCCTTCGGGGCGTCGACCACGTGCGCCCCGCACCACCACGAACCCAGCAGCACGCCCAGCGTCTGCCAATGCGCGGGCAGCGCCACCGACACGGGCGCCCCCGGTTCCAGGTCGAACTCGTCGACCAGCCAGTTCGCCGTCTTCGCCGCCCAGTTCGCGACGGTGGCCCTGGACAGCTCGACGCGGGCGCCGGTGGCGTCGTCGTAGTGCGTGATCAACGGCCGGGGCGGTCCCGCGGCCACCATCGGCCCGAGCAATGCCTGCGTAACGCTCATGCCCGCACCCTATGTCCGGGTCCGAGCGGACGGCTTCGGGGACGGCGCGGTCAGTTCACGCAGGGGATGCCCGCGGAGGTGATGGGCCCGGACGGTGCGGGGGCCTCGCCCTGGTGCCGGGCGGTGCCGTCGAGGTCCAGCGCAGGCCGGCCGACGACGCCGGCGGTGGGGACGAGGCCCGCGATGAAGTCGTGCACCTGCGCCGGATCCACCTTGACCACGCTCTGCCCGTGCTCGTCGCGGTCGCCGACCGAGCGCACCGGCAGCGTCACGAACCGCACGCTGCCCGAGGCCAGTCCCTGCATCTGGGCGGCGAACCCGGTGACGTCCCAGCTCTGGTCGAGCACCACCGAGCGCCGTGCCGCGTCCTGCAGCCCGGCGAGCTTCGCCGGATCGGTGAGCGTTCCGGTGGACAGCAGCTTGTTCGCCACCGCCGCCATGAACACCTGCTGGCGCACGATCCGGTCCAGGTCGCCGCGGGGCAGGCCGTGGCGCTGCCGCACGAACGCGAGCGCGTCGCCGCCGGAGATGGTCTGGCGCCCGGCGGCGAAGTCCGCGCCGGAGTCCTTGTCGGAGGTGGCCTGGTTCAGGCACACCTCGACACCGCCGAGCGCATCGGTGACCTCGTAGAACCCGAGCAGGTTCACCTCGGCGTAGCGGTCCACCCGGACACCGGCGAGGCCCTGCACGCTCTGCACCAGCGCGCGCTGGCCCGCGAGCTGCGCGCGCCGTTCCGCGTCGGCCCCCGAACCGGAGTCGCGCCGCGCCGCGGCGGCCTTCGCCAGGCCGTACACGGCGTTGATCTTCTGGGTGCCGCCGGGCATCGCCACCGAGGTGTCGCGCGGCAGCGACACCGCCGTCGGCTGCGCTCCGTCGTGCGGGACGCGCAGCAGGACCAGCGTGTCGGTGTTGAGCCCGCTGGTGCTCTCGGTGCGCAGCTCCCGCAGGACGTCCAGCGGCAGCGGCTCGCCCTGCGCGTCGGTGCGGCTGTCGTTGCCGACCAGCAGCAGATCGGTGGCGCCGTCGTCGGCAGGCGGCGCGTCCGGCGTCTCGGTGAGCACCTCGGCGCTGCTGACCTCGCCGCTGAGCCGGTCCAGCGCGGTCCACCCGGCGGCGGTGATCGCCAGCACGCCCGCCGACAGCAGCGCGAACAGCGCCCGGCCGGTGATCCGCGCGAGCCGTCGTCCCCGGCGTCGGCGGGTGGTGGGTTCTCCCCGCGGTTCGGAGGTGTCCGCCGACCGGTCCGCGGCCTGTTCGGCCGCCTGGTCCGCGTCCCGCGGAACCTGTTCGTCGGCCACGGTTCCTCCCCCGATACTGCGGCCCGTCCTCGACGGCCCGCCCCGACAGCGGGCCGACCACGAGGTTGATCCAGCTTAACCGGATCACCCCGCCGATCGGGCCTGTTGAGCCCGGTTCGGCGGGGTGATCGGTCGTGCGGTTGCGGTCAGTTCACGCAGGGAACTCCACCGGCGTTGATCGGCTGCTCCGGTCCGCCCGGCTGCTGCGCGGGCCGCGGGGCGGCCTGCCTGCCGCCGTCGAGCCGGATCTGCTTGCCGCCCGCGAAGTTCTGCGTTCCCGGACCGGCGTAATCGCTGCCCAAGTACACCTCGACGGAGCCGGCGGTGAGGTTGCTGCTCACCTTCAGCGGCAGCCCGCCGAGCGAGTCGGCGACCTGCTGGGCGACGGCCTCGTCGCCCGCCGCGTGGTAGACCAGCGAGCTCGGCATGGAGTCGGCGTTGGAGCTGCCGCCCTGGGAGAAGCCCTCCTGGCTGAGGGTGCTGAGCACTTCGCCCGCCAGGCCGGTCTTGCCGGAGGCGTTGAACACGCTGACGCTGGTGCCGCTGCGCTGCTCCTCGGCGGCCTTCGCCGCCTGCTCCTTGGCCTGGCGCTCCTCCGGGGGCAGCAGCAGGTTGTCCACGAACTGCTTGACCTCGCGGGGGTTGGCCTCGACGTCCTCGGCGCCCGATTCGCCGACGAGCTCGATGGGGATCGTCTGGAAGTCGATGTCGCCACCGGCGATACCGGACATCTGCTGGGCGAAGTCGACCACGTCCCAGCCCTGGTCCAGGACCACGGACTTCTTCAGCGCCTCCATCAGCCCGCTGAGCTTGGTGGGGTTGCTCAAGGTGCCGCCGGCGAGCATCTTGCCCGCCAGGCCGGACATGAACACCTGCTGGCGCACCACGCGGTCCAGGTCGCCGCGCGGCAGGCCGTGGCGCTGGCGCACGAACGCCAGCGCGTCGGCGCCCGCGATGGTCTGCGGGCCCGCCTCGAACACCGCGCCCGAGTAGTCGCTGTCGTCCACGTCGTCGAGCAGGCACACGTCGACGCCGCCGACGGCCGTGGTGATGTCGTGGAAGCCGAGCAGGTTGACCTCGGCGTAGTGGTCGATGCTCGCCCCGGACAGCTCCTGGATGGTCTTGATCAGGAACTTCTGGCCTTCGGCCTTGGACTGGAGTTCCAGCTGCTTGGGGTCGGTGACGCCTTCGGATTCCAGGCGGGCGCGGGCGTCGCTCTTCGCCCGGCCCATGGCCGAGTTGAGCTTCTGCTCCCCGTAACCGTTGCCGAGCTGCACCATCGTGTCGCGCGGGAAGGACACGGCGCTGGCGCGCTGACCCCCGTTGGGGATGCGCATCAGGATCATCGTGTCGGTGAGGTCGCCGCCCTCGTCATCGGTGGTGCGCAGCGACTCCAGCACGTCCTTCGGCAACGGGTTCCCGTCGGCGTCGGTGCGGCTGTCGTTGCCGATGAGCAGCACGTCGGTGGCGCCGTCGGGCGAGTTGAACCCGCTGCCGATGACGTCGCTGCCGGAGAGGCCGTTGTTCAGGTTGCGCAGCGCGCCCCACGCGTAGCCGGTGGTGCCGAGCACCAGGACCGACAGCAGGGCCACCACGGTGCGCCCGACGGTGTTGGCTCGGCGGGACGAGCCGGGGCCGTCGGAGTCGTCCGGTGGCGGTGGTGCCGGGGGCGCCGCGGGGTTGCGCGGTCCGTCGCCCGAGGAGCGCCGCGATGCCGAGCGGTCCGGCGGGGCGGGGCGCTCGGACGGTGCGGGCCGTTCGGGGGGCGCGGGGCGGCGCGGTTCGCCGCCGCTCGGTCGTCCCGCAGGTGCGGGTCCGCCTGGCCGGGGCCTGCCCGGAGGGGCAGGTGGGCCGCCCTGCGGCCCGCGCGGGGGGACGGGCCTGCCCGGCTGCCCTGGTGGGCCACCTGGCCGTCGCGACCGGTCGTCCACGCCGAATCCTCCTTGGGCCTGCCTGCGAGCGTTACACCTCGCCGGGGTGATTTTCGGCGGGGTCACCGTGCAGGCTAACGGTGATCTACCGATGGGGTTGCGCGCGGGAGGGACCATCGGTGTCACTCGATCGCCGGACACGTCTGATCACCGATTGTGGTTCGGTACCGTGCTTTCCCCGATTTCCCACGTGGCAGACTGCTCGGCGAAGACCCCGTCCGGGTCCGGATCCGCGGGTCCGTCCCACCACTTGCGGAAGGTGTCATGCGAGTTCTGATCACCGGTGGTGCCGGTTTCATCGGGTCGCACTACACGCGGCAGCTGCTCGGCGGCGCCTACCCGGAGTTCGCCGACGCCGAGGTCGTGGTGCTGGACAAGCTCACCTACGCGGGCAACAAGGCGAACCTGAGCACCGTCGCCGACGATCCCCGGCTGCGCTTCGTGCAGGGCGACATCTGCGACGCCGCGCTGGTCGGCGAGCTGATGCGCGGCGTGGACGTGGTCGTGCACTTCGCCGCCGAGTCCCACGTGGACAGATCGATCCTGGGCGCGTCGGACTTCGTGCTCACCAACGTCGTCGGTACCGACACCCTGCTGCAGGCTGCGCTGGCGGCGGAGGTGGGCAAGTTCGTGCACGTCTCCACCGACGAGGTCTACGGCTCCATCGACGAGGGCTCGTGGCCGGAGGAGCACCCGCTGGAGCCGAACTCGCCGTACTCGGCGGCCAAAGCGGGCTCCGACCTGCTGGCCCGCGCGTACTTCCGCACCCACGGGCTGCCGGTCTGCGTGACCCGCTGCTCCAACAACTACGGCCCGTACCAGTTCCCCGAGAAGATGCTGCCGCTGTTCATCACGAACCTGCTCGACGGCAAGCAGGTGCCGCTCTACGGCGACGGCGGCAACGTGCGGGACTGGCTGCACGTGACCGACCACTGCCGGGGCATCCAGCTCGTCGCCGAATCGGGGCGGCCGGGTGAGATGTACAACATCGGCGGCGGCACCGAGCTGACGAACCGGGAGCTGACCGAGCGGTTGCTGACCGAGCTCGGCGCGGACGCCTCGATGGTGCGGTCCGTGGCGGACCGCAAGGGCCACGACCGCCGCTACTCGGTGGACCACGCGAAGATCAGCGCGGAGCTCGGCTACCGGCCGACGGTCGCCTTCGACGACGGCCTGGCCGGCACGGTCCGCTGGTACCGGGAGAACCGGGCCTGGTGGGAGCCGTTGAAGTCGGCGGCTCTGGTCACCGGATGAGCTCGGTGGAACGCGGCGAGATCGCGCTGCTGGTGCCGGGAGGCCGGGGCCAGCTGGGCCGCGAGCTGCACCGCCGGGCGAAGGGGATCGCCGGGCTGGTGCACGCGCCCGGCTCGGCAGAGCTGGACATCCGCGACGCGCAGGACGTCTCGGACGAGGTGGACGCCTTCGCCGAGGCCGCGCGGGACAACAACCTGCGCCCGGTGGTGCTCAACGCCGCCGCGCACACGGCGGTGGACGCAGCGGAGAGCGAACCCGAACTGGCCGCGGCGATCAACGTGGACGGAGCGGCGGCGCTGGCCCGGGCCTGCGCGCGGCGGCGGGTTCCGCTGGTGCACCTGTCCACCGACTACGTCTTCGACGGCACCGCGGACGCGCCTTACGAGCCGACCGACGCGACGGAGCCGCGCGCGGTGTACGGGCGCACGAAGCTCGCGGGGGAGCAGGCTGTGCTCGCGGCGGCCGAGCGCGCCTGGGTGGTGCGCACGGCGTGGGTGTACGGCGCCGGGGGAGCGAACTTCGTCAAGACGATGGTCCGGCTGGCGGGGGAGCGGGACACCGTGACCGTGGTCGACGACCAGATCGGGGCGCCGACCTGGACCGGTGATCTCGCCGACGGGCTGCTGGAGCTCGCCGGCCTGCTGGCCGCGCGCCGCGATCCGGCGGAGCGGGTGCTGCACTGCACCAACGGCGGGCGGGCGAGCTGGTTCGAGTTCGCGCGCGCGGTGTTCGCCGAGATCGGCGCCGATCCGGAGCGGGTGCTGCCGTGCACCACGGCCGACTTCCCCCGTCCGGCGCCGCGGCCGGGCTATTCGGTGCTGTCGCCGCGGGCGTGGGCCGAGGCGGGCTTGAGCCCGTTGCGGGACTGGCGCAGCGCGCTGGCCGACGCCTTCCTGCAGGACGGCCCGGCGTTGCGCGGCGAGGCCTGACGGCGTCGAACGGCGCGGCCGGGCAGGCCCACGCGTTGCACTGATGCATGGATGTGCAGTCTTGGAGTGGCACGTGCACTTTTGAGATGTGTTGTCCGCTTTCTCGTGTACGCATTGTTGCGGGTTCGGTGTTCCTGGTATTCGTGCATTCGATTCGGCCGGTGCGAGTTCTGGCTGAACCGTTTCTCCTGGGAAGGCGGCCGTTACGGGCGAACGGGTGATTCGCGGTGGCCTCCGATTTGGCGTTTCGCGTTCTACCTCGCGGTAACGAGACCTAAGTAGTCACTCGTTGAGTCCAGTGCGATCACCGGTTCGGCGGGTTGGCATTTTCCGGTGGCCATGAGGAAATTTCATGGCGACCGGCGAAGTGTCGTGCCGATCGGGTTGTCGCGGAAAAGTCATGATCGTTGCTCGGTGAAAGGTCTGCCATGGATCTCCGGTATGAAGCATTCTGCTTCGCCGATCCGCTCTTCTACGATGAGCAGAACGGCTCTTCCGGTGATTCCGGCGGCCGAGGTGAATACGCGCGGCTGCTGGCGGTTCCCGAAGGTTCGAGCTGGCGGGACGGTTCGCTCGGGATCTGGCGGATGCTGCGACCGCAGGGCGTCGAACTGCCGGAACAGGGCTGGAAGGTGCACGTCTCGGCGACGATCGACAATGCGGAACGAGTGCTGCGCGTCGTCGGCGACCATTGTCTGCGCAATCGGGTCGCGTTCAAGCACCTGCGCGATCAGGCCGTGCTTCTGGTGCGGAACTCGAAATACGCGCCGCGCTCCGGCAGCGGAAAGTTCATCACCGCGTACCCGGTGGACGACGATCACCTGCGGACCATTCTCGTCGAGCTCTCCGCGGCGCTCGCCGGTGAACCCGGCCCTTACATTCTGAGCGATCTCCGCTACGGCGCCGGCCCGCTCTACGTTCGATTCGGCGGATTCGAGCAGCGGTGGGCGGAACTCGGCGGAAGCCGGGTGCCCGCCGTGGAACGACCCGACGGCGTGCTCGTTCCCGACGTGCGCGGACCGGGATTCTCCGTGCCCGAGTGGGTGCGGCTGCCGGAGTTCCTCGAACCGCACCTGGCGGCCCGCAAGAACGGCGACCCGGCGCAATTGCCGTACCGGGTGACCTCCTCGCTGCACTTCTCCAACGGCGGCGGCGTCTACCGCGCGACCAGGGAATCCGACGGTGCCGACGTGGTGCTCAAGGAGGCCCGCCCGCACGCGGGGCTGGACCGCGACGGCACCGACGCGCCGGCCCGGCTGCGCCGCGAGCACGAAGTGCTGCGGCACCTCAGCGGCATCGAAGGCGTCCCCGAGGCGCACGAGCTGTTCCCGGTGTGGGAGCACACCTTCCTCGCGATGGAACCGATGCCAGGACGGTCGTTGGGCTCGTGGCTGGCCCGGAACTACCCGCTGACCCGGCGGCACGTCACCGCCGGCGAGCTCGCCCGCTACGCGGACCGCGCGCTGGCGCTGCTGGACCGGGTGCGGGACCTGATCGACCAGGTGCACGGGCGCGGCGTGGTGTTCGGGGACCTGCACCCGCTGAACGTGCTGGTCGACGAGGACGACTCGGTCGCGCTGGTGGACTTCGAGATGGCCTCGCTCGACTTGGCCCCGCCGCGCCCCGCGCTCGGCGCCCCCGGATTCCGCGCGCCGCCCGGCACCACCGGGCCGGACGTCGACCGGCACGCGCTGGCCGCGCTCGCGCTGTGGCTGTTCCTGCCGCTGAACCCGCTGCTGGAACTGGCTCCCGGCAAGCTCGACGCGCTCATCACCGTCGTGCGCCGGCGCTTCGACCTGCCCGCCGAATACGGCGAAGCGCTGCGCGAACGGCTGCTGCCCGACGGCGCCGCGTCCGCGACCACCGAACTGGACCAGCGCGCGCCGGACTGGGGCATCGTCCGCAAAGGATTCGCCGAAGGCGTGCTCGGCACCGCCACGCCCGAGCGCAGCGACCGGCTGTTCCCCGGCGACATCGAGCAATTCCGGGTCGGCGGCACCGGATTCGCCTACGGCGCGGCCGGTGTGCTGCACGCGTTGGACGTGGCCGGTGCCGGGCGCTACCCGGAGCACGAGCAGTGGCTGATCGACGCGGTGCGCCGCACGCCGCCGCAACGTCCCGGCCTGCTCGACGGCGCGCACGGCACCGCCCACGTGCTGGAGAACCTGGGGCACGGGGAAGTCGCGCTGGAACTGCTCGACGCCGCCGCGGGCCTCGCCGAACGCACCGAGGACCACGGTTACGCCGGTGGTCTCGCCGGGATCGCGCTGAACCTGCTGCACTTCGCGCACCGGCGCGACGACGGCGAATTCCTGCGCCGCGCGTTGAACATCGGCGACCGGCTCGCGACGGCGCTGCCCGCGGCGCCGCCGCCGGGCGAGGTCGGCCGGGCCGGGCTGCTCGACGGCTGGGCGGGACCGGCGCTGCTGTTCACCCACCTCCACGACGTCACCGGCGAGCGGAGCTGGCTGGACCTCGCCGACCGGGCGCTGCTGCGGGACCTCGACGAATGCGTGCGGGCCGACGACGGCGGCCTGCAGGTCCGCGACGGCGGAGCCCGCACGCTGCCCTACGCGGGGGTGGGCAGCGCGGGCATCGCCTTGGTGGCCGAGGAACTCGCGCGGCGCCACCCGGAGGCCGAATGCCTGCGGTGGCAAGGGGACCTGCTCTCCGCCTGCCTCGGCGAGTTCGTCATCCACCCCGGCCTGCTGTTCGGCCGCTGCGGCCTGCTCGCGGCGCTGGCTGCGGCGCACCGCCGCAGCCCCGATCCCGGGTGGGCGGACGCGATCGGCGTCCACCTCGCGGCGCTGGGCGTCCATGCGCTGCCGATCGGCGACGGCGGCATCGCGATGCCCGGCAACCAGCTGCTGCGGCTCTCGACGGACGTCGCCACCGGCGGAGCGGGGGTGCTCGGAACCGTCGCCGCCGTGCTCGACGGGCACGGCCGGGTGCTGCCGTTCTTCGGCGCCGAGCCGGGGACGCCGCACTGAGAACCGTGCCGCGCGCAGCGGGCGCGGCACCCACGAACCCCGGGCGGAACACCGTCCGGACAGCGAGGAAAACGATGAAGGGAACGACCATGGAGATGGTTCTTCAGCTGCAGGAGCTCGACGCGCACGACGCCTCGTTCGGCGGTGGCGACGGCGGTGGCGACAACGGCAGCAACCTGAGCCTGCTGGCAGCTTGTGCGAACAGCACGGTCAGCGTGCTCACCTGCAACTGAGCCTGAGCGTGGGAGCGGCGCAGTCCAAGTGCGCCGCTCCCACGTGGAGCTTGGCACGCCAGCGCCCTCCCACCCATGCGGCGGGTGGCGCAATCCCGGCACGGGCGCACGGCACCGGACCTCCGCGGACGGCTCCGCGCATTGCGGACCACTCGCGAGATCGAACACCCCGGGTGACGCGCGACCCGGAGCCGGTGAGCCCCGGGCCCGCTCCGTGTGCGCCGCCCCGATGGGGAACCCGTTTCCGCTGGTGGACTGCGATTCCTCACGACTGCGCGCGGGGGCGGGTGAAGTTCCCGACGCCGGAGGTGGTGCGGAGAGCGGCCGTGGAAGAGGCCGGTGGGATGGGAACGAGACCGTGAGCGGGGATCAGGTGACAGGTGCGGTGAAACGATCACCTCCGGCGTGTTCCCGCGGCACGGAGCACGCGCCCGGTGCGCGGGACGACTGATGGTGAACGAGGACCACGTGCTGCTGTCGGCCGTGCGGGCGCGGCGCTGGGCGGTGGTGCTGCTCGCGCTGACCGCGCTGGCGGCCACCGGGTGCGCGCTGCTGGTGCCGCAGGCGCTGGCGAGGGCCGTCGACGCCGTCGTCTCGGGGGGCGGCGGCGCCGTCGGTCCCGTGCTGGTGCTGCTGGCGCTGGGCGGCGGCGGCGTGTTCGCCCGGGTGGCCGCGACGCTGCTGTCGGCGCGGATCACCGCCGCCACCACGGTCCGGCTGCGGACGAACCTCGCCGGTCACCTGGTGCGCATCGGGCACCGCGGCCCGTTCGCGGCGGGCGACTCGGTCAGCCGCATCACCGGCGATTGCGCGGGCGCGGGCCAGATCACCGCGACCCTCGTGGAGATCATCACCGCCGCGCTGCTGTCGGCGGGCGCCCTCGTCGCGCTCGCGCTGCTGGACTGGCGGATCGCGCTGGTCTACCTGGTGACGTTGCCGCCCGCGCTGCTGCTGGCCCGGTCGCACGTGCGCAGCACCGCCGCGGACCTGCTGGCCTACCAGGAGGCCTCCGGCGAGCTGGGCGCGCGGCTGCTCGACGCCGTCACGGGGCTGCGCACCATCGCCGCCGCCGGAGTCGCCGAGCAGGAGGTGCACCGGGTGCTGCGCCCGCTGGACCGGCTGGGCGCGGCCGGTGCCGGGACGTGGCGCACGCAGGCCCGGATGATGTGGCGAGCCGGGCTGCTGCTGCCGCTGGTGCAGATCGGAGTGCTCGGCGCCGCGGGCGTCGGCGTGCTCGGCGGTCGGCTCAGCGTCGGCGACGTGCTCGCCGCGCTCGGCTACGCCACCGCGGGCATGGGGATCCTCCGGCAGTCCGCGCTGTTCACCGCCCTGTCGCGCGCCCGATCCTGCGCGGTGCGGATCACCGAAGTGCACCGGACGAGCCCGGACCCGGTCGGCGCGCGGCCGTTGCCGTCCGGTCCGGGGGAGGTGCGGGTGAGCGGCGTCGCGGTGCGCGGCGCGCTCACCGGGATCGACCTGCTGATCCCCGCGGGCACCATCGTGGCCGTGGCCGGACGTTCCGGATCCGGCAAGTCCACGTTCGCCGAAGTGCTCGGCGGTCTGCGCCCGCCCGACCGGGGCCGGGTGCTGCTCGACGGGGTGCCGCTGCCGGAGCTCGATCCGGCCGCGCTGCGCGGTGCCGTCGGCATCGCCTTCGCACGACCGGTGCTGCTCGGCCGTACCGTGGCGACCGCGGTGTCCTACGGCGCCGACGGAGTCGACGTGGCGGCGGCCTGCCGCGCCGCGCAAGTGCACGACCTGGTGACCCGGTTGCCCGACGGCTACCTCACCCGGCTCGCCGACGCGCCGCTGTCCGGCGGCGAGGCGCAACGCCTCGGGCTGGCCCGAGCGCTGGCCCGGCAGCCGCGGCTGCTGGTGCTCGACGACGCGACGGCCGGTCTCGACACCGTCACCGAAGCCCGCGCCGAACGCGCGATGGCCGCCGCGCTGCCCGGCCGGACCCGGATCGTCGTCACCAACCGGGCGGGCACCGCCCGCCGCGCGGACCTCGTGGTGTGGCTCGACGACGGCCGGATCCGTGGCACCGCCCCGCACGACGAGCTGTGGGCGGACCCGGACTACCGCGCGGTGTTCGCGGAAGGAGCCACGTGGTGAGCGTCGCCGCCGACTACCGGCGTGCCCTCGCCGGGCACTGGCGCGGCTGGACGGTGCTGCTGGCCTGCTCCGCGTTGGAGGCGCTGCCCGCGCTGCTGTCCGGCACGTTCGTGCGCAACGCCGTCGACGACGGGTTCGCCGCGGGCAGGCTCGACGTCGGCGCGGCCTGGCTGCTCACGTTCGCCGCCGCCGCCGTGCTCGGCGCCGCCGGAGTCCGGTTCGTGTGGCGGCGCATCGGCGTCATCGTGGAACCGCTGCGGGACTCGCTGGTGCGCCGGGTGGTGCGCGACGTGCTGCACGAGACCGCACCGCCGCGCGGCGGGCCGGACGCGGCGGGCGTCGCGCGGATCACCCAGCACGTCGAGATCGTGCGGGACGCGACGGCGGGATTGCTGGTGCAGGCCCGCGGACTGCTCGTCACGGTCGCCGCCGCGCTCGCCGGTGTGGCCGCGCTGGACCCGCTGCTGCTGTGGCCGGTGGCCCCGCCGGTGCTGCTGGCGGTGGTGCTGTTCTGCGGGTTGCTGCCCGCGCTCGCCCGCAGCCAGCGGGCGCTCGCCCTCGCCGACGAGCGCACCGCGGCGGAAGCGGGCGCGGTGCTCACCGGGCTGCGCGACGTCGTCGCCTGCGGCGCGCAGGACGTGGCGACCAGCACCGTGCGCGCCGCGATCGACGAGCAGGCGCGGGCCACCATCCGGATGTCCACGGCGACCGCGCTGCGCACCCTGATCATCGGTGGCGGCGGACTGCTGCCCGTGGTGCTGGTGCTGGCGATCACCCCGGCGGCGGTGGCGGACGGGCGCCTCACCGCGGGCACCGTGCTGGGTGCGCTGGTGTACGTGACCGCGACCTTGCAGCCCGCGCTGCACGGACTGGCCGCGACCACCGGATCGGTGCTGCTGCGGCTGATGGTGGCGCTCAACCGGCTCGGCGAGATCAGCCCCGGCACCGAACCGGACCGGCCCCGGGGCGCACCGCGCGGCGAGGACGTCGACGCGCGCGGCCTGACGCACCGCTGGGGCGACCACGCCGAACCGGTGCTGCGGGGCCTCGACCTCGGCCTGCGGCCGGGCGATCACCTCGCCGTCGTCGGCCCCAGCGGCATCGGCAAGTCCACGCTCGCCGGGCTGCTCACCGGCACCAGCGCGCCGACCGGAGGCGAAGTGCGCGTCGGCGGTGTCCCCGTCGCCGAGCTCGATCCGGCGCGGCGGCACCGGCTCATCGCCTTCACCCCGCAGGAGACGTACCTGTTCGCCGGGACGGTGCGCGAGAACCTGGCGCTGCTCGGCCCCGCGGCCACCGACGACCACCTGCTGGCGGCGGCCACCGCCGTCGGCGCCGGAGACCTCGTGCGCGAGCTCGGCGGCCTGGACGGGCCGATCCGGCACGGCGGGGAGGGGCTGTCCGCGGGCGGGCGGCAGCTGCTGGCGCTGGCCCGGGTCCACGCGAGCGAGGCGCGGATCGTGGTGCTCGACGAGGCCGCCGCGCACCTCGACGGTCCGTCGGAGGCCCGCGCCGAACGCGCCTTCGCCGCGCGCGGCGGAGTGCTGGTGGTGATCGCGCACCGGCTCGCCTCGGCGCGGCGCGCGAACCGGGTGCTGCTGCTCGACGGCGACGGCGCCCGGCTCGGCACCCACGCCGACCTACTGGCGGACTCGACGTCCTACGCCGAACTCATGCTGGCCTGGGACGGCGAGAGCTGATCGTCCGCTCGCGGTGGCCTGCGCAGGTGTCCGGGTGGCGGCGGCCTCCTCGCCGCGGGATCGACTTCGCGAGCGGCTCTGCCGCACACGTCGTCCTCGCGCGAAGGACGCCGAGAACCCGCCGCGGTGCCGGTGTCCCGGGCGGTCGCTGCTCAGCGGGTTCGCCGCTGGCGAGACACGGATCGACGATCATCGGCGCTGGGCGTTGAGGCAGTCGCGGAGTCGGATCAGGCCGTCCCGCAGGCGGGTCTTCACAGTGGACGCCGGTGCCGTCAGGCGTTGCGCCGCTTCCCCGTAGGTCAGGCCGCACGAAAGGATTTCTCCGCCGAGCGGTGGGAGCCGCTCGCCGCGGGGTGACCACGGCACGGTTAGCGGATCCGGTGGTCACGGTCCGGAGAACCCGCGGCACCGGCCGTGCATCACCGGGCGCGTTCGTAGGCCCGCAGCGTCGCCTCCGCGCAGCCGCGCCAGGTGAAGCCCGCCGCGTGCGCCCGGCGGGCGGTGGCCGCGGCGGGATCGCCGGGTGCGGTGCGCTCCAGCGCGGCGCGCAGGGCGTCCGGATCGCCGTAGGGCACGAAATCGGCCAACCCGCCCGTGACCTCCCGCAGCACCGGCAGGTCCGAGCACACCACCGGAACCCCGCACGCCAGCGCCTCCAGCGCGGGCAGCCCGAAGCCCTCGTCCCGCGAGGGCAGTACCAGCGCCCGCGCCCCGGCCACGACGCTGCGCAGTTCCCGCTCCGGCAAGTACCCGGTGCGCAGCACGTTGCGCACCTGCCGCGCCTCACCCGGACCGACGATCACCAGCGGCGGCAACCGCCGATCGTGGCCGCGCAGCAGCACGTCGACGCCCTTGCGGGGGCCTTCGGCGCCGACGAAGACGAAGTAGTCGTCCGGCAGGCCCAGCCGGTGCAGGTCGGCGCCCGGCGGGATCGCCTCGAACCACTCCGGATCCACCCCGAGCGGAGTGACGACGATGCCCTGGCGCGCCACGCCGAACCGGTCCGCGACGGTGTCGGCGACCGCTGCGCTGGGCGTGCACACCACCGCCGCTCGCCGCACCGAGGACCGCACCAGCTCGGCGAAACCGGGTTCGGCGACCTCCTCCGGCGCGTCCAGGAACGCCAGGTCGTGCACCGTCACCACGCCGCCCGCGCAGAGTGCGGGCGGCAGCACGAAGTTCGTGCCGTGCACCACGTCGGACCTGCCTGCCAGGAACTCCACCGGCGGGAACGGCAGCCGCGACCACGCCGCCCGCACCGCCCGCGCCGGCACCGGAAGACCCGCGGCCCGCACGCCCGGCGGCACCGCCCCGCGCAACGCCCGCCAACCCCGCGCGGTGAACCCGATCGCTCGCACGTCCACATCGGACATCCGGCCGAGCTCGGCGCTCAACGAGGCCGTGTAGCGGCCGATCCCGGTCCGACTGCCCAACAGCGGAGTGCCGTCGAGCAGGACCCGCAGCCGGCTGCTCACCGCTTGCGCAGCCGATCGCCCGCCAGCCTGCGCAACCGGCCGCCCGCCCGCTTCGCGACCTCGAGCGGGCCGCCCGCGTCCAAGTACTCCCGCAGCAGCGCCACATCGCGGCGCACCGCCTCCACCCGGTCCGGCGTCTGCGTCCGGGTCAGCGGACTCGCGGCGCTCAGCCGGTCCGCCGCGGGACGCGGATCGCGGCAGAACTCCGTGAGCGGCGCCAGCACCGACTCCCAGGTGAACCGATCCCGCACCACCTCGATGCGCTCCCGGCAGGACGCGGCGAACTCCGCGTCGTAGAGCACCTTCTCCAACGCCGCCGCCAACGCCTCCGGATCCTCCGCGGGCACGACCACGCCCAGACCCTCCTGGCGCACCAGGTCGGCGAACGAGTCGCCGTCGGTGGTCACCACCGGCAGCCCCGACCACAGGTAGTCCAGCACCCGGGTGCGGAACGCGAACGTCGTCTCCACGTGCTCGAAGTGCGAGGTGACACCGCAATCGGCGTCCAGCAGGTAGTTCTGCCGCTGCGCGTAGGGAACCCACGTCTCGTTGAAGAAGACGTGCTTGCCGGTCAAGCCCAACCTGCTCGACAGGTGCCGGGTCCGGTCGGCCATGCCCATCTCCGGCACGTCCGGATTCGGGTGCTTCATGCCCAGGAAGAACAACCGGATGTCGTGGTGGCGCTGCGCCACCTGGGACACCGCGTGCAGCAGCGTCAGCGGATCGAACCAGCTGTACACGCCACCGGCCCACAGCACGACCTTGTCGTCGGCGTCGACGCCCGGCTGCGCGCCCTTGATCGCGGGGGCGGTGCGGCGCGGCGCCACCGAGGACAAGCCGAACGGCACCACCTCCAGCAACGACCGCACCGTCGGATCCGTGTCGTAGAGGCCCGGCGTCAACCGGCCCAGCGAAGCCAGGTGCCCCAACCAGAAGTGCCGCTGCCGCTCCGAGGCGCACAGGAAGAAATCACCGCGCCGCAACTGCGCGTTCAGCACCTTCGTCACGCCCCGCAGATCGGCGGCGCGGCGCTCGTCGTCGGTGTCGCGACCCTGCTCCAGCAGCTCCAGGTGCATCGGGTCGTACACGTCGCAGACCACGATCTTCGTCGAGTCGGCGTGCTTGAGCGCGGGCACCATCTCCAGCACGTGCCCCTGCACGATCACGATGTCGGCCCAGTCCACGTGCGCGCCGAGCTCCCGCGGTTTCGCCGCCACCACCGGGAACACCGACTCCGGCGGGTTCACGTGCGCGTTCACGCTCACCAGCCGCACGTCGTGCTCGGCGCTGAGCACCTCCGCCATGTGCCAGGCGCGGATCGCCGGGCCCGCCATCCGCTCCGCCACCGCGTCCCCGGTGAGCACCGCGATCGTGCGGGGCCGCCCGAACACCTCGTCCAAGCCGAACGCCTCGACCAGCACCTCGTGCGCGGCCAGGTAGCGCGGCAGCGGGTAGGCGGGCTCCATCGCCTTGCGCATCAGCGGGACCAGGTCGGCATCGGTGCGCACCCGGGCCGCCTGCTCGACCTCGCGGGCCTCCTTCAACTGCGGCAGCAGCTCCACGAACTGGTCGATCGCCAGCATCCCCGCCAGCGCGTCCCGCGAGATCGGCACGTCGTCGTCGAAGTCCGGCCCTTCCGGGCGCCGCGCCATCTCCAGTTGCCGCGCGTCGACGTCGCCGCGCGCCGTGGCCCGGCGGATCGCCAGCGCCATCGCCGCGGGCAGCACCTTCGCCAGCGTCTCGTCCGAGACGTTCTTGTAGAGCGCGGCCAGCGCGTTGCGCTCCAGCAGGAAGTTCTCCCGCGCCGAGGACACCTCCGCCATCGACGCGTGGTGGCGGTGGAAGGTCAGCGATCGCGGCTCGTAGCGCACCCGCCAGCCGCGCAGGTTCAGCCGCCAGCCCAGGTCCACGTCCTCGTAGAACATGAAGAAGCGCTCGTCGAAACCGCCCAGCGCCGCGAACAGCTCCGCGCGCACGAACAGCGCCGAGCCGGTGCCGAACAGCACGTCCCGCGGCGCGTCGTGCCCACCGTCGTCCGGTTCGCCCGCGTGCCGCTTGTAGCCCATGCCGAACCAGGTGAGCCCGCCGTCGACGAAGTCGACGAGCTCGCCCTCCCAGTCCAGGACCTTGCTGGCCACCGCGCCCACCGTCGGCTCCGCGCGCAGCACCGCCACCGCCGCCCGCACCCAGTCGCGGGCGGGCCGGGCGTCGTTGTTCAAGAACGCCAGCACCTGGCCGGACGCGGACCGCGCACCCAGGTTGCAGCCCTCGGCGAAACCCAGGTTGGCGCCCGGATCCAGGACGGTGACCTGCGGGAGTCCTTGGCGGATGCGCGCCGCCTCGTCGTCGCCGGGGGAGTTGTCGACGCAGATCAGTTCCAGCCGGTCCGCCGGGTAGTCCAGCTCGTCGCGCACCGCGCGCAGGCAGGTGATCGTGTCGTCCGCGCCGCGGTAGTTGACCACGATCACGGAGACGGCAGGCAGTGCCGCGGACTCGGAGGTAACAGCCACCCCCTAAGCGTGCCCTATCCCCGCGCACCGAATGCACACAGTCCGCGAATCCGCCCAATCCCGGCACCCCGCGCGAACACCACCGGAGTGAACGGCCTGTTTGTCCAGTCCGGTTGGTCGAAGGGTCCGTTCACCTGGGGACGGTTGTGCGTCGGCTCTGGTGGGAGTGAGTGAACGGCCTGTTTGTCCAGTCTGGTTGGTCGAAGGGTCCGTTCACCTGGGGACGGTTGTGCGTCGGCTCTGGTGGGAGTGAGTGAACGGCCCGTTTGTCCAGTCCGGTTGGGCGAACGGTCCGTTCACCGCTACCGACTCGTCGGTCGGTGTGGGCGGAGGGGCAGGGCTGGAGTGAGTGAACGGCCTGTTCGTCCAGTCCCGGTTGGTCGAACGGTCCGTTCACCCGGTTCGGCGGGGCCGTGCCGGTGGTCAGCGGCCGGACCAGCGGGTCCACAGCGCGGTTCGGCCGAGCGCCGTCGGTGAGCGGCGGGCGCGCAGCGCGGCCGGGGCCATCGCGACGACCTCCGCGAGCACCCGCAGCCGCAGCACGAGGCGGAAGTTCACCGGCGGGACCGGGGCTCCGCGCAGGCGGCGAAGCGGCAGCACCGAGGTCAGCGCGGCGAAGCGGACCAGCTCGGCCGCCGCGATCCGGGCCGGGGCGCAGCGCAGGAGCATCAGCAGCCGGTTGCGCTCGTTCCACCGGTGGAACCGCGGCGACCCGGGGCGAGTGCTGGCGCCGTGCAGGTGCACGACTCCCGCTCCGGGCACGAACACGACCCGGCCGCCGCCGAGCCGCAGCCGCCACGCGGTGTCGGTGTCCTCGTAGTAGCAGAAGAACCGCTCCGGGACGCCGCCCGCGGCGCGGAGTTCCGCGGTCCGAAGCAGCGCCGCGCCGCCGCAGAACCCGAACACCTCTTCGGCGGCTCCCGCTCCGCCGGCCGGACGATCGGTGATGTCCGCTCCGTGCCCGTCGGAGGTGAGGCGCACCCCGGCGGACTGGAGTTCGCCGTCCGGCGTGCGCATCGCGGAGGCCGCCGCCCACGCGCCGCGATCCGCGTCGAGCGCGTCCTCCAGCGCTGCGAGCCAGCCCGGTTCCGGTGCGGCGTCGTCGTTGAGCCAGGCCACGAACGGCGTCTCGGCCCGGTGCAGTGCCGCCGCGATGCCGCCGGCGTAGCCGAGGTTCCGGGGCAGCCGCAGCACTTCCGGTTCCGACGGGTGCCGGGCGAGCAGCTCGGCGCTGCCGTCGTCGGAGGCGTTGTCCACCACCACAGTCCGATGTGGACGGTCGAGTGCGGCGACCGCGTCCAGGCACGCGGAGAGGTGCGCTCGTCCGCGCCACGTCACCACCACGACCGTGCTGCGCACACCGCCCCGCATCCGAACCGCCCCTCGGCGAGCACCGCCACGCCGAACCCGACATCGCCCGAGCCCGCCGCGGCGACCTCGCCGGAACCCTAGCCCGCTCCACCTCGGAACCGTCCCGCTGTCCACACCCGGCGACGCCCGCGCCGCGCCGCGAGCGAGGTGAACGGACCGTTCGCCCAATCCGGCTGGACGAACGGTCCGTTCACCCCCTCCCTGCTCCCCGCGCGGCGGCCGAACAGTCCACGACCCCGTCCGGCAGCCCTGCAGCTGTGGACGGATCGCGTCGCTGTGGACAACTCGCGCAACCTCGCGAGACAGTGCGAACCGCATACCCGCGGAACGTCTCCGAAAACCGCGCTTGAGCTGGTGAAACGCCCCGCTCTGCCTCGGCGGTCGGCTCGCGAAATCGCGGTCGGGCGGGAGTCGAGTCGATCTTGAGGGGAGCGCAGGGGTGCTGACCTGGTGAGAAGGGCGGAAGCCGGTGGTTAAGGTGAGCACGTGCCTGAACTGGTGGTGATCGCGGAGCAGCTCGTCGCCGCAGTGCCCGGCGGGACGGGCCGCTACACCCGCGAACTGCTGGCGGCGTTGGCCGCGACAGCCCCCGACGGCTGGGAGGTCACCGCCGCGATCAGCCGCACCGGTGACCCCGGCCGAGCCGCCGTCGACGGCGTCGGCGCCCCGAAAGTCCTGCCGCTGCCGCGCACAGCCCTGATCGCGGCGTGGGAACGCGGCGTCCCGCTGTGGCCCGGCGGTGACTCGGTGCACGCCATGACCCCGCTCGCCCCGCCGCGCAAACGAGGCCGCGGACTCGTGGTCACGGTGCACGACACCGTGCCGTGGACGCACCCGGAGACGCTCACCCCGCGCGGAGCCACCTGGCACCGCCGCGCCATCGGCCGCGCCGCGCGGGACGCGGACACGATCGTCGTGCCGACCGAGGCCGTCGCCGCCGACCTCGCCAGCCGGACCCCGGTGCGCGCCGCGATCCAGGTCGTCGGGGAAGGGGTGTCCCCGGCGTTGCTGGCGGAGCCCGAACCGGACCACGCGCGGATCGTCGCCGCGACGCTGCCGCCGCGCTTTCTGCTGATCATCGGCACCATCGAACCGCGCAAGGGCCACGAGCACCTCATCCAGGCGCTGGCCCGGCCCGAAGCGCCCGCGATCCCGCTGGTGATCGCCGGCGAACCGGGCTGGGGCGATGTGGATCCGCTGCGCCTCGCCGAGCGGCACGGACTGCCCGTCGAGCGGGTGCGGGTGCTGCGCCAGGTCGGCGACGCCGAACTCGCGGTGCTGCTGCGCCACGCCACCGCGCTCGTCGCGCCCAGCCTCGCCGAGGGCTTCGGGTTGCCGCTGATCGAGGCGATGGCCGTCGGCACGCCCGTGGTGCACTCCGACGTTCCGGCGCTGGTGGAGGTCGCCGGAACGGCGGGTCTCGCGGTGCGGCGAGCCGACCCGCGTGCGCTCGCCCGCGCCCTGCGCATCGTCGTCGACGACCCGGATCAGCGCGCCAAGCTGGCCGAGGCCGGACCTCGCCGCGCGGAGCACTTCAGCTGGGGCCGCGCCGCCCGCGACGTGTGGCGGGCGCACCTCGGCCGAACGTGAACCGGATTTGCGGAACCCACCACGATCGGCTCCGGCGCCCCCGTACGCTGCACGCGTGCACAGAGGTGAGCCGCACCTGCTCGTCGACGCCACCGCCGTTCCCGCGGACCGCGGTGGCGTCGGTCGCTACGTCGATTCGCTGCTGGCCGCCCTCGAGCAGGACGGCGCGCACCTGAGCGTGGCCTGCCAGCCGCGGGACGCGGCGCTGTACGGGCGGCTCGCCCCGAACAGCCGGATCATCCCGGCCGCGGAGGCGGTGGCGACGCGCACGGCCCGGCTCACCTGGGAGCAGACCACGTTGCCGAGGCTGGTGCGCAGGCTCGGGGCGCAGGTGCTGCACTCGCCGCACTACACGACGCCGCTGGCGAACCCGGCCGCGTCCGTGGTCACGCTGCACGACGCGACCTTCTTCACCGACTCCGCGCTGCACTCGCCGGTGAAGGCCCGCTTCTTCCGCGCTTGGACGAAGGCCGCGCTGCGCCGCGCCACCTTGTGTGTGGTGCCCAGCGAGGCGACCGCCGACGAGCTGGCGCGCAGCGCCGGAGCCGACCGCGACGCCGTGCACGTGATGCACCACGGCGTCGACCCGGACCACTTCCACCCACCGTCGCCCGCGGAGGTCCGCGCCGTGCGGGACCGGTTGGGCCTGCGCGACCAGCCGTACGTGGCGTTCCTCGGGGCCCTCGAACCGCGCAAGAACGTGCCCGCGCTGATCAAGGGCTTCACCACCGCGGCCCGCGGTCGCGCGGACGATCCGGCGCTGGTGCTGGCCGGGCAACCGGGCTGGGACACCCGGGTGGAGCGGGCGCTGGAGGCGGTGCCGCACCGCATCCGCGTCATCCGCGCCGGGTACGTGCCGTTCGCGGAGTTGCCCGGTTTCCTCGGCGGGGCGCAGGTGGTCGCCTACCCGAGCATCGGCGAAGGCTTCGGGCTGCCGGTGCTGGAAGCGATGGCCTGCGGCGCGGCGGTGCTCACGACCGGGCGGCTGAGCCTGCCCGAGGTCGGCGGCGACGCCGTCGCCTACTGCGGCGTGGGGCCCGCCGAGATCGCGGGCGGGCTCACCGAACTGCTCGACGACCCCGCCCGGCGCTCGGCCTTGTCGACCGCCGCGCAACGCCGCGCGAAGGAGTTCACCTGGGCCGCGTGCGCGGCCGAGCACCGCGAGGCCTACTCCCGTGCGCACCACGTGCACCGCCGCACCCGCTGACACGGGCTCACCGCCCCGAGGTCGCCGAACGCCGTTCGGCAGAATGTCCCGGCGTGACCGCCTCCTCCAGCAGCCAAGGCGACGAGCTCGCCATCGTCATCGTGACCTACTCGCCCGGCGAGACCCTGGACCGCAACCTCGACTCGATCAAAGCGGCCACCGACCGCCCGGTGCGCGTGATCCTCGCGGACAACGGGTCGACCGACGGGACGCCGGAACAGGCCGCCGAGACCCGCGCCGAGGTCGAATTCCTCCCGACCGGGGCGAACCTCGGCTTCGGCGGGGGAGCGAACCGCGGCGTGGCCGCCCTCGGACCCGAGGTCGGCTGGGTGGTGATCAGCAACGCGGACATCGAATGGGCACCGGGCGCGTTGGACGAGCTGCTGGCCGCGGCCTCCCGCTGGCCGCGCGGCGGCGCCTTCGGCCCGCTGATCACGGAACCGAACGGCGACGTCTACCCGTCGGCCCGGCTGCTGCCCTCGCTGGGCCGCGGCGCCGGGCACGCGGCGTTCGGCCGGGTGTGGCCGGGCAACCCGTGGACCCGCGCCTACCGGCAGTCCGAAGCGGAAGTCGCCGAGCGCACCGCGGGCTGGCTGTCCGGTTCGTGCCTGCTGGTGCGGCGCGAGGCTTTCGACGGCGTCGACGGGTTCGACCCGCGGTACTTCATGTACTTCGAGGACGTCGACCTGGGCGACCGGCTGGGCCGCAAGGGCTGGCTCAACGTGTACGTGCCGAGCGCGCGGATCACGCACGTCGGCGGGCACGCCACGTCGAAGACGCCCGGCAAGATGCTGGTGGAGCACCACCGCAGCGCCTACCGGTACCTCGCCGACCGGCACCGGGGCGCCGTGTGGGCGCCGCTGCGCCTCGCGCTGCGGGCCGCGCTGGCGGTCCGGGCGAGGCTGGAAGTGCGCGCGAAGGCGAAGTAGCGCACCGGGTGCCGGGCGGTGCGCGCTGCGCGGCGCCCGGCACCGCGAGGTGGACGAGGCCGTCCGGCTCGCTGGACGCGCGAGGTCGCGCGGTGCCGCGAGGCGGTTCAGTACTGCTGGTTACGGGCGGCCCGCGACCCGAGCGGGCCGAACTGCCCGGCGCTGCGCTGCGCCTGGTACGGGTTCGGCGGCAGCTGGCCGTAGTCCTCCGCCGGCCAGCTGTACCCGTCGTTCTGCTGCTGCGAAGACTGCTGCTGCCCGGACGGCTGCTGGGCTTGCTGCTGTCCCGCTTGCTGCTGCCCGCTCTGGGGCTGCGGTCGCTGCTCAGGGCGCTCCTGCGGCCGGGTGGCGGGCTGCGGGATGGCCATCGTCGAGTCGGCGTCGGCCGGTGCCTGGTCGGCGGCGGCGACCACGGTGCGCGGGATCCGCACGGTCGTCGAAGCGTCCATCGGCGAGGTGGCGTTGTCCGGTGTGACGACGAACGCGCCCCGTGCCCGCGCACGAGCAAGTGTTTCGTCGGCTCGGTCCCGCGGGTCCATAGCGGTGCCTCTCCATGCTTTCGCCGTCGGGTTCTCGGCCGCGTCGCGACCATTGCGCTACCGCGGTGCGACGCTGAGGTGCTCGCCGCACCGCGGTCCCTTCGTGTTCTCGCCGTCTCGCGGCAAAGTATTCGTGCCCCGTCCGCGTCGCGGCAGGGGGTTCGGCTTCGATCCGCGCCGCGGCGCGGATGCCGGTTCCGTTCCGCGTCGTCGCACTGTATCCGCCGCCCCCGGCCCGCGGCCGGAATTGGTGTGGGTGATCTGCCCGGTGTTCTCGTCACGTGCCGCGGGGTGGTTCCCCACCGCGACGCGACGATCATGGTGCCACCACGGTGCGGGCCGTCGCGACGCCGAGGCAGTGGTGTCGTGACGCCGCTCGTGGCGTTCGTGCTCGAATGCGATCCGGGACCGCCGGACGGGGCCGGCGCCTCGAACTCGCTGCCGCGGCGCCGCGGTGCCGTTCGGAGCACGGCGTCGTGCCGTGCTCCGGGATGGTCCTGCGGTGCCGTGGCGGGGTGCGGTGATCAGGCATGGAGGTGACCGATTCCACTGAGCCGGAGCCCGGTCTCCATTATGCCGCCACCATTGTCACAGTATTCCCCCCAACGGGTTTTCGTCAGGATCTACTGGGCACGCCCGGTGGCCGTTCGGGGGAGAACCCCCGGGCGGGCATCACGGCGACCCGTACCGGAGGCCGGGGCGAACCCGGCGCGAGGAAGGAGGTCCGGCATGACCGCCGGTCCCGTTGGTCCGCCCGGCCCGCTGCGCGACGCGGAGGCGGTGGTGCTGGTCGGTGGCCAGGGCGTGCGGCTTCGCCCGCTGACGCTCTCGGCGCCGAAACCGATGCTGCCCACCGCCGGAGTGCCGTTCCTGAGCCACCTGCTGGCGCGGATCAGGGCGGCGGGCATCGAGCACGTGGTGCTCGGCACTTCTTACAAGGCGGAGGTGTTCGCCGAGCACTTCGGCGACGGCTCCGCGTTCGGGCTGGAGCTGGAGTACGTCGTCGAGGACGAGCCGCTGGACACCGCGGGCGCCATCCGCAACGTCTCGCACCTGCTGAGGGAGCGCGACGTGCTCGTGTTCAACGGGGACATCCTCTCCGGCCTCGACCTGCGGTCCTTGGTCGACACGCATCGCAGCAGCGCGGCGGAGGTGACGTTGCACCTGGTCAAGGTGGACGACCCGCGCCAGTTCGGCTGCGTTCCGACCGACGCCGACGGCCGGGTGACCGCGTTCCTTGAGAAGACCGAGGACCCGCCGGTCGACCAGATCAACGCCGGTTGCTACGTGTTCCGCCGGTCCGTGATCGAGGACATCCCCGCGGGTCGCCGGGTGTCGGTGGAGCGGGAGACGTTCCCCGGCCTGCTGGCCGACGGCAAGCGGTTGCAGGGCCACGTGGACTCCTCGTACTGGCTGGACATGGGGACCCCGGCCGCGTACGTGCGGGGCTCGGCGGACCTGGTGCGCGGTGAGCTGCCGTCGGTGGCGCTGCCGGGACGGCCGGGGGAGGCGCTGGTCCTGCAGGGTGCCCGGGTGGCCGAGGACGCCGTGGTCGACGGCGGTAGCACCGTCGGAGCCGACGCCGTCGTCGAGGCGGGAGCGCACGTCACCGGCTCCATGCTGTTCGACGGCGCGCACGTCGGCGCCGATTCCGAGGTGCGGGGCTGCGTGATCGGCGCGGGCGCCCGCATCGGCTCCGGGGTGACGCTGCGCGGCGCGGTGGTCGGCGACGGCGCGGTGGTCGGCGACGGGTGCGAACTGCTCGACGGCGTCCGCGTGTGGCCGTCGGTGGAGATCCCCGCCGGTGGCGTGCGGTTCTCGGCGGACCGGAGATGACGAGCTGATGCGCACCACCTGGTCGCCCCCGGCCCCGTTCGACCTGGCGCGGGTGCTCTCGCCGCTGCGCAGGGGCAGCGGCGATCCGACGAGTTCGGTGGCGGACTCCGGGGAGTGGTGGCTGGCGACGACCACCGCGCACGGTGCCGCGACGCTGCGGATCGCGGTGGACCCGGCGGGCGAGGTCGCCGCCGAGGCCTGGGGCGACGGGGCGGAGGTCGTGCTCGGCCGCGTCCCGCAGCTGCTCGGCGCCGCCGATGACGACGGTGGTTTCGTCGCCGCGCACGAGATGGTCCGGCGCGGCAGGCGGGCCGCGCCGGGGATGCGGCTGTGCTCGTCCGGCCGGGTGTGGGACGTGCTGGTGGCCGCGGTGCTGGAGCAGAAGGTCACCAACCGGGAGGCGTGGCGCTCCTGGCGGGAGCTGTGCCGCCGGTTCGGCGCTCCCGCGCCGGGACCGGCGCCGCGCGGGCTGTGCGCGCCGCCGACTCCGCGCCAGGTGCGGGAGATCCGCGACTGGGAGTGGCACAAGGCGGGCGTCGACGGTGCCCGGCGGCGCACCCTGATCGCCGCGGCGGGCGTCGCGCACCGGCTGGAACGGGCCGTGGACCTCGGCGGTGCGGAAGGACGCGCGCTGCTGGAGCACGTGCCCGGCATCGGCCCGTGGACTTCGGCGGAGGTGGCGCAGCGGGCCTGGGGAGATCCGGACGCGGTCAGCGTCGGCGACTACCACCTGCCGACGATCGTGGGCCTCGCGCTCGCGAACCGGCCGATGGACGACGCGGAGATGCTCGACGCGCTCGCCCCCTACGCGGGCCACCGCCACCGCGCCGTGCGCTACTTGAACGCCGCCGGAGCCACCCGACCCCGTTTCGGCCCCCGCCTGCCCGCCCGCGACTACCGCACGCGCTGACCATCCGAGCGGACGACCGTCGTGACTGCACAGTGCAGCTACAATGACTGCATGACGGCCATAACGGTTCGGAACGTCCCCGACGAGATCAAGGAGCTGCTCAGCCGCGCCGCCGAGCGCAGCGGGCAGTCCATGCAGAACTACCTCCTCGTCGTTCTCGAGCGCGAGGCGAAGTTCGCGCGCAACGCGGAGATCGCCGAGATGGAACCCATCGGGGGCGGCCCGCTCAGCATGGACGAGATCGTGGACGCCGTGCGGGCGGCGCGTGGTGAGGCGCCCGGTTCGCCGGGCGAGACGGGCGTCGCGTGATCGTCGTCGACACCTCGACCCTGGTGGCGTTCTTCCTGGGCGGAGACCACAGCGGCCCGCAGATCAGGAAAACGCTGGGCGCCGACCCCGGCTGGGCCGCTCCCCCGCACCAGCCCGTCGAGCTGATGAACGTCCTCCGCGGGTTGGTGCTGGGGCGGAAGATCAGCCAGGAGTACGCCGAGAGCGCGCTTCGCCGCTGGAAGACCACCTACATCGAGAGCCTGCCGCTCACGCCGCCGGTGCTGGACCGGATGTGGGATCTCAGGGGGAACGTCACGGCTTACGACGCGGCGTACGTCGCGGTCGCCGAAGCGCACGGGATGGCGTTGGTGACGGGTGATCGGCGGCTGGCTCGGACGGAGCGGATCCGGTGCGAGCTCCGGCTCGTGGTGTGAGCCGTTCTGGTCAGCGCAGGTGCGGGCGGGCGGCGTCGAGCAGCGGGCCGAGGTCGGAGTCCGCGGGCAGCGCGTCGATCGGCCACCAGCGCAGGTCCAGGGACTCGTCGCTGCGCACCGGCTGCGCGCCGGCGGGCGCGCGCACGAGGTAGCGCACGTCGAAGTGCCGCGTCGGCAGCCCGAGCGAGCAGGTGATCGGGTGCACGTCCACGTGCACCGGATCCGGCGCCACCACCAGCCCGTCGACCCCGGACTCCTCGGTGGCCTCGCGCAGCGCGGCATCGGCCAGCGAGGCGTCCTCCGGTTCGCAGTGCCCGCCGAGCTGCAGCCACTTCCCGACGCGCGGGTGCAGGGTCAGCATCACGTGCTCCCCGGCCGAGTCCACCAGCACGGCGGAGGCCGTCACGTGCCCCGGCGCGCACGCGCGGCGGCACGCGTCCGGGCGCGCGTCGAGCAGCGTGAGGAACGCGTGGCGCAGCGCCTCCTGCGATGCGTCGGCCGGCGCCCAGTCGCGCAGCGTGCGCACCGCGTCCGCGTGCAGCCCCTCGTCTTGCGCGGTCTCGCCGGTCACGTGGTCGCTCTGCTCCGTCGTCACCGCACCAGTGTCCCCGACCGCCTCCGGCGGCGACGGTGCCGTCCGGCCGTCGGGCGCGCGAGGCGTTCCGACGGCCGGGTTCTCCGAGATCAGGAGATCACAGCTCCACGAGGCCGTCGTCGAGGTCGCGGGGCGGGCGGGGGCCGTCGACCGGTTCGGCCGGGTGGCCGGCGGCGACCGCGCCCAGCGGCTCCCACGACTCCGGCAGCTCCAGCGCGGCCCGCACCACGTCGGGGCAGAACAACGTCGAGGACACCCAGCACGACCCGAGCTCCTCCGCGGCCAGCGACACCAGCAGTCCCTGCACCGCGGCACCGCCCGCGACGGTGAACATGGCCCGCTCCGCCTCGGAGCGCCGCGCGTCCGGGTAGGCGTGCGAACCGTCCCGCACCAGGAACGGCAGCACCAGTTCCGGCGCCGAGTACAGCAGGTCGCCCCGGCCCACCCGGCGCTGCGCGGAGCTCTCCTCGCGGCCGTCGCCGCGCAGGTCGGTCAGCCACGCGGTGCGCATCGCGTCCAGCAGCTTCGCGCGCAGCGCCCGGTCCCGCAGCCACACGAACCGGACCGGTTTCGTGTGGTGCGGCGCGGGAGCGGTCAGCGCGGCACCGACCGCGCGCCGCACGGCCTGCTCGTCCACCGGTTCCGCGCTGAACGAGCGCACCGACCGGCGCACCAGCACCGCTTCCCGGCGGCCCTGCGCGAGGGCCTCGTTGGTCCCCATCCGGAACAGGTCGTGCTCCACCGGGCGGGTCAGGTCGCGGGCGGTGGAGCCGTCGTCCTCGGTGCGCAGCCCGCGCACCACCGCGACGGGCACGCCGCCGAGCTTGCCCTTCACCAGGTCCGCCGCCGCCGCGATCTCGTCGGCGATGGCGACCTCGGTGACGGCCAGCTCGTTGCCCTGCGCGTCGACGCTGCCCTCGTAGTGGTGCAGCACCCGCAGGCCCGCGGCGCCGATCGCGGCGTCGGTCTGCCCGTTGCGCCAGGTCCGGCCCATCGTGTCGGTGATCACCACGGCGACCTGCACGCCCAGCCGCTCGGCCAGCCCGGCCCGCAACCGGCGGGCCGAGGCGTCCGGGTCCTCAGGCAACAGCGCGATCCGGTCCAGCGCCACGTTCGAGGCGTCCACCCCGGACGCGGCCTGCACGATGCCCAGCCGGTTGCGGGTGATCAGCGTGTTCCGGAACCGCGCCAGCACCGCCGTCGCCTCGGAGCGCACCAGCTCGCGGCGCAGCTCCTCCCTGGCCTCCGGGTCGGCCGGGGTGCGGACCATCCGGTCCTCGGCCTTCGAGATGACCTTGCTGGTGACCACCACGACGTCTCCGTCGGACAGCCACGGCGCGTTCGCGGCGACGGAGGCCGCCACGTCGTCGCCGGGGCCGAACTCCGGCAGGCCGGTCACCGCGAACAGCTGCAGCCCCGCGGGCGCCGCGTGATCCCTCATGACCCCTCCGGAACCGAGAGCCCGACCGCCGCGAACGAGGCCCTGGCCATCTCCGCCGTCGCGTCCACATCGGACATCAGCAGCGGCACGTCGCGCACGGTCACGCCCGGCACGTCGGCCTTGTCGCCGGTGTGCACCAGCCAGGCGTCGAGCACGCCGTCACCGGACTCCGAGCGGGAACCGTAGAGCCTGCCGACGGCCTCGGCGGAGGTCTCCACGCCGATCGCGGTCAGGCAGGCGTCGGCCATGCCGCGCAGCGGGCGGCCGTCGATGATCGGGGACAGGCCCACCACCGGAGCCTTCGTCGAGCGCAGCGCCGCGCGGAACCCCGGAACCGCCAGCAGCGTGCCCACGCTCACCACCGGGTTCGACGGGGCCACCAGCACCACGTCCGCGTCGGCGACGGCCTCGGCCACGCCCGGCGCGAGCGTCGCCTCCTCCGCGCCGACCGGCACGATCGCGTTCGCGACCGGCTCCGCGCGGTGGCGCACCCACCACTCCTGGAAGTGCACCGCGGCCGGCTCGCCCGTGGCCGGGTCCTCGATGGCGACGTGCGTCTCCACCCGGTCGTCGCTGACCGGCAGCAGCCGCACACCGGGCCGCCAGCGATCGCACAGCGCCTCCGTCACGGCCGAGAGCGGATACCCCGCCCGCAGCATCCGGGAGCGCACCAGGTGCGTGGCGATGTCCCGGTCGCCCAGCCCGAACCAGCTCGGTTCGGCTCCGTAGGCGGCCAGCTCCTCCTTCACCGACCACGTCTCGTCGACACGTCCCCAGCCCTTCGCCGTGTCGATGCCGTCGCCGAGCGTGTACATGCAGGTGTCGAGGTCCGGGCAGACCCGCAGTCCGTGCATCCACACGTCGTCGCCGATGTTGACCACGGCGGTCACCTCGTGCGGGGACTCGCGGTCACCTCCGCCGAGCGCGGGCATGCCCAGCGCTGCTTTGACTCCCAGCAGGAACCGCGCCCCGCCCACTCCGCCGACCAGTGCTACGACCTTCACCCCGCGATCCTCGCACGTGGACGAGGCCCTCCGGTCGGGAACCTGGGCGCGGTCGATGTCCGCTGCGTCACCGGATCAAGGCGTGCACAGCTCCGGGGACACGCTCCCGGCGGAGAGCTCCCAGAAGCGGAACGCGAGCTGGCCGACCTGGACCAGGCAGGTGTCGCCGCTGACGGCGCCGAAGATCAGGTAGGCGATGCCGAAGAACGCCTGCGCCACCGGTCGCACCGCGAACAGCAGCAGGAACAGCACCAGCGGCGCCCACATCCGCGCCTTCTCGCCCAGCTCGCGCGCCCGGTACGACAGCCACGGCTCGATCGCCCCGTACCCGTCCAGGCCGGGAATCGGCAGGATGTTCAGCACGAACGCGATCACCTGGAGGAACGCCAGGTAGGACAGGCCCGCGCCCAAGTACCCCGGCATCGGGAACAGCTGCACCACCGCCGTGATCAGCATCCCCAGCACCAGGTTGGTCAGCGGCCCGGCCAGCGACACCATCGACTCGGTGCGCCGGGAGCGCAGCGCGTGGTGGTTGATCCACACCGCGCCACCGGGCAGCGGAATGCCACCGGCGATCACGAACAGCAACGGCAGCACGATGCTCAGCACCGGGTCGGTGTAGCGGCGCGGATCCAGCGTCAGGTAGCCCTTCGCCTGCACCGCGCGGTCGCCACCGCGGAAGGCGGTGATCGCGTGCCCGAACTCGTGCAGGCACAACGACGTCGCCCAACCGCCCAGCACGATCAGCACCACGCCGGTGACGCTGGCGAACGAGTTGTCGAACGTGGCCAGCACACCGCCCAGGACGGTCGCACCGAGCAGGCCGAGGAACAGGGGACTCACGCGCTTGTTCACCCCGCCATTGTCCCCGTCCCGCGGCGGTTGCACGGGACCGGCGGGTGAAAAGCGTCGATCGGCGCTGCGCGACGCCGCCACCTGGAGTATTGGGCTGCGAACAAAAGTGCGCCGAAGTTGCGTCATGCGGCGGGCGCGGCGGGGTCCCTCAACGGGTTGGCTCCGCTTGACCGAGTGGAGCTACACCGGTGTAATCACAGCGGTGTCATTCTCCGCTGAAATGATTGCTCGGCGGCGGGTTCGCCCAGCGGTCCTCCGCTAGGCAGACCGGTCGTCAGCGGCGAATCGCGACGAATCGTCCGGATCGGTTTTCCACCTCGTGGATTCTCCGCGGCGGATTCGAAGCGGTGGCCGGGGAAAGGGAGCCCTGGTGGTGACCATGGTCGAACGGGCGGTCGCGGTGAGAGGGCCGGTGCCTTGCCCGGGCGGCGACGCGGGACGCTGCGCGCCTCGCGTCCGGAGTGCATCCCGAACGGTCCTGGGGAGGACCGCGGGGAACGGGAGCGATCGGGGGAGGACCAATGTGGGAGACAGGTCAAGCCCACCTGATGGAACAGGGCCGCTTGATGGAACAGAGTCATCCGCTGCAGCAGGGGAACCTGATGCAATGGGGGGATCCGCAGGCGCAGGAATCCGAGACCACGGATGCCGATGTGCTCGCCCAGCTCTTCGAACTGGGTGAGCCGGAACAGGAGTGGCAAGAACGCGCATTGTGCGCGCAAACCGATCCGGAAGCGTTCTTCCCGGAGAAGGGCGGCTCCACTCGCGAGGCCAAACGCATCTGCGCGGGCTGCGAGGTGCGGCCGGAATGCCTGGAGTACGCGCTGGAGCACGACGAGCGCTTCGGAATCTGGGGCGGGCTGTCCGAACGGGAGCGCCGCCGCCTCAAGCGACAGGCGGTGTGAGGCCGGGCCCGGCCCCGCCGGTCCGAGCGCGGATCGGCGCCTCGCCGGGCCCGGCCTCCCACCGGCCGCTTCCTGCCCGCGCGCTCCCGGAACGGACCGGCCGCAGCCGGGATCACCGGCACCGCCCCTTCCGCGGCGCGCATTCGTGAGACAGGCTCTGAGCTGCCGGGCCTCGGTCCACTACCGTCGTGCGGTGATCGCACCACGGCAGGGGAGGACACAGTGGTCGGGACCGCGCCGCGCTTGAACACCGCGCCGGTAGTGGCGGTGCTGGTGTGCCACGACGGCGACCGCCGGTTGCCGGAGGTGCTGGCCGCGCTGCGCGAGCTCACCGTCCGGCCGAGGCACCTGCTCGCCGTCGACACCGGTTCCGCCGACGACACCGCGCAGCTGCTGGCCGAGGCGGCGGATCTGGTCGACGGCGTGCTGGAACTGCCGCAGGACACTGGTTTCGGCGCCGCGGTGTCGGCCGCGGCGGAGCACGCGGTGGCGCGGTGGGGCGATCCGGGCCGGTGGCTGTGGCTGCTGCACGACGACTCCGCGCCCGCCCCGGACTGCCTGCGCCAGCTGCTCGGCGTCGCCGAGCTGGACTCGACGGCCGCGGTGCTGGGGCCGCTGGGCCTGGACTGGGACGATCCGCGACTGGTGGTCGACGCAGGGGTGTCCACGGACGCCTCGGGCAATCGCCAGACCGGGATCGGGTCGGCCGAGGCCGATCCGGAACTCGACTGGGGGCTTTCCGGGCAGAGCTCCCCGGCCGCGAGCGCATCCCCCGCGGACGCCGAAGCGGATGCCGACGCCACCGAGTCCGACGACACCGCCGAATCGTCCGAAGTGGACGAGGTCGAGGCCGCGGGATCGGCTGACGAGGACGCGCCGCCCGGTGCGGCGGACGACTCCGAGCTCGCGGACGAGTCCGCAGTGGACGGAACCGGCGAGATCGACGTGCCCCAGGGCGGGCGCGGCGCCACCGACATGCTGGCCGTGTCCGAGGTGCTGGCGGTGTCCACCGCCGGCGCGCTGATCCGGCGGGACGTCTTCGAGCGCCTCGGCGGTTTCGACGCGGCGCTGCCGCTGGGCTTCGACGACATCGACTTCGGCTGGCGGGCCAACTCCGACGGGCACCTGGTGCTGTGCGTGCCCAGTGCCCGGATGCGCCACGCCGGTGACCTGCGCGGCGGGGACCGGGTTCCGGACGCGGCGAAGCAGCGTTCGCTGCGGGCCGCCGAACGGGTCGGAGGCGTGCGCACCTTCCTGGTCAACGCCTCGTTCTGGTCGTTCGTACTGGGAGTGCCGCGATTGCTGGCGCTGTCGCTGCTGCGGGCCGCGGGCTACGCGCTGCTGTGGCGCCGCCGGGACGTGTCCGCCGAGTTAGCAGTGGTGTCCGCGCTGGTCGGCGGCGGCATGGAACTGCGTCCGGCGCGTTCGCGGCGGCGCACCACCACACCGGCCCCGTCCGAGGTCCGCGGGCTGCTGACCAGCCGGTTGACCCGGCTGCGCAACGGGATCAGGGCCGCGTTCGCGGGACTCGTGCGCGAGCGGGTGCGGCGCGAGGTCGTGCTCGGCCGCACACCGGGCGCGCTCGGGCCAGGCCGGGTCACCGCCATCGACGACGCCGCCGTGCCCCGCTCCGTCGGGCCCGCCGCGCTGCCCGCGGGAGCGCTCGCCAAGCCCGGTGGCCGCAGGCGCAGCGTCGGCGGGCTGCGCCGCCCCACGGGCCCGGTGGTGGTGCCCGTCGAAGCGGCGCCCGTCGAGGAGTCGAAGCCACGGCCCTCACCCGTTCCCCGCGACGCCCGGTACGCGCCGGAACCGGACCGGAAGTTGCTGCTGGTGCAGGTGGACCGGCGGCGCGTGCTGCGGGAACTGCTGCTCACGCCGCCCGTGGTGCTGACCGCCGTGCTGATCGCGTTCGCGCTGGTCACGCACGGGCTCGTCGCCGAGCACGCCCGCTTCGGCGCGGAGCTGCAGGGCGGCAGGCTGCTGCCCGCCGTGGACCTGAGCACGACCTGGCGGGACTACCTCGCTTCCTGGCATCCCGTGAACGGGGGCACCGGCGCGCCCGCTTCGGCTTCGTTGCTGGTGCTCGCGATGCTGGGGACGGTGCTCGCGCCGCTCGGCGGGCCGCCCGCGGTGGTGGCGGTGCTGCTGCTGTTCGGCGTTCCGCTGGCCGGGCTCACCGCCTACGCCGCGACCCGCTCGCTGCCGATGCGGGGCACGCACCGGGCGCTGGCCGCAGGCGCGTACGCGTTGCTGCCGGTGGCGACGGCCTCGGCGGGGGAGGGACGCCTCGACGTGGTCGTGGCGCACGTCCTGGTGCCGCCGCTGCTGGCGGGCATCGCCTCGGTGATCGGGTTGTCCCGGCTGGCGATGCTGGCCCAGTCGCGGCACTGGCTGGGCACGGCGTGCGCGACGGCGCTCGGCCTGGCCGTGCTCGGGGCGTTCGCGCCGTTGGCGCAGGCGTTGCTGGTGCTGCTGGCGCTGCTCGGTTTCGTGGCGGTGCCGGGGGAGGCGCGCCGGGCGCAGCGCCGGATGGCGGGCCTGGCGGCGCTGGTGCTGCTGCCCATCGCCTGCCTGCTGCCGTGGCCGGTGGTGCTGCTGAAGCACCCGGAGCTGCTGCTGCACGGGCTCGGCGCCCGCCTCTCCGAGACGCCCGCGGGCGGCTGGCTCGCGGCGCTGAGCGCCGACGGGTCGCCCGCGACCTGGGCGGGCGGGCTGCTGGTGCTCGCGGTGCTGCTGGCGGTGGCCCTCGCGCCGAGCCGGGCGATGGTGCCGGGAGCGGTCACGGCGCTCGCCGGGTGGTCGGCGGCCGTGGTGGTGGACGTCGTCGTGGCGGAACCCCTCGCGGGCGGCCCGGCCACCACCGGCGCGACCGGGGCGCCGTTGATCGTCGCCGCGGCGGGCCTGCTGTGGATGGTGCTGGCGGCGGGACCGATGCCGCAGCAGGTGCCTCGCCGGGTGCTCGCCGGAGCGCTGACCGGAGCCCTGCTGGTCACCGGGGTGAGCGCGGTGCTCGCCGGGCGCGGTCCGCTGCGCGGTGAACCGGCGGGCGGGACCGCGGCGCTGGCCGCGGAACTCGACGGGCCGGGCGGTCTGCTGGTGATCGAGCCGGGCTCGGCGCCCGCTCGGGTGGTCGAGGGCCGCGCACCGCACTTCGGCGACGACGACCTCGTTCCGGTGCCCGGAGCGGTGCGGTGGCTGCGGGAGGCGGGGACCGAGCTGCTCTCCGGCGATCCGCAGCGGGTGCGCACCGCGCTCGCCGCCGCCGCCGCGCGAGGCGTCGGGCACGTCGCGGTGCCGGACGCGGCGACGGCGAACAGGGTGCGGACCGCGGCCGGTGACCTGGTCGCCGATCACGGCACGCTCGGCGACGGCTCACCGGTGCTGCGGGTGCTGCTGCCCGCCGGTCCGGTGCAGCTGCTCGGACCCGACCTCGCCCGGCAGGCGCGGCTGGAGGGCGTTCCCTCACCGCAGGCCCGCCCGCTGCGAGTGCCCGCGACGCTGCCGGAGGTCGCGGTGCGAGTCTCGGACGGCGGCATCGGCCGGGTGCTGCTGCTGGCCGCCGAGCACGAGCCGGGCTGGCACGCGGAGATCGACGGCGAGGAAGCCCCGCTGGCAGAAGCATGGGGCCACCAGGTCGCGGTACCGATGCCGGACTCCGCCAGCGAGGTCCGCATCGGCTACGGCGACTCCTCCCGCACCGCACTCCTGGTCCTCCAGGCCGCCGCGATCCTCTTCACCGCCATCGGAGCCCTCCCCTCCCGCCGCCGAGAGCCGACTCCGAGCTCGTCTTCCCCCTAGGCCTGCACAGGTGTCCGGGTGGCGGAACCTCAGCGGCTTCCTCGCTGCGGGAGCCATTTCTCATGCATGTCCGATACACAGCGAACTGGCTGTCCTCGCGAGGAAGCCGCTGAGAACCCGCCGGTGATCGGCCTGCTCTAGCTGGTGACTGCTCAGCGGCTCCGCCGCTGACAAGACGCAGACCAAGAACGCTGCTCACCTGGAACGGCAGGTGCAAAGCCAGCCTTTTCCGGCGAAGCCGTGCGTTGCGGCCGAAGGCCGTGCCTGGATGCGCGAAGCGCATAGCCCACGTCCACAAGCCGACCACCGGCTGAGGTTCCGCCACTCGACCCCTGGACTCACTGGCCTTCGATGACGTCCGGGTCCAGGCCTAGGTAGGTGGCCACCTGCTCGATGAGCACGTCGTGCAGCAGGTCGGCCATGTCCTGGCCGTCGCGGGCGCGCGCTTCCAGCGGTCGCCGGTAGAGCACGATGCGGGCGCGGGTCGGCAGGCCGTGGCGGTCCACCCCGGCGGGCACCAGGCGCGCCAGCGGCACGTTCGCGTCCACCACCACGTCGTCGTCCCACACGACCTTCTCGGGCGCGGTGACCTGCACCTCCGGGACCTCGTCGACGGCCACGTCGAGCTCGGTCAGCTCGGCGTGCCAGCGTTGCTCGATCGGTTCCAGGGCCTCCAGGACGATCGCGTCGAACCGCTGCGAACGGCTGCGCGCCACCGGGACCGACGACGGGTACAGGGGGCCGCGAAGGCCGCGTCCTCGACGATCCCGCCGGGCCAGCGTCCGGCGGCGATATCCACGTGCGGTCACCACGGGCTGAGGGTACGCCCTCAGGCTCCCCACGGGGATGCCCGTTCGGGTCCCCTTGCGGCACCGGGTGCGAGCACGCGGTGTCACCGGATCGCCGGGCGCGACTTCAGCGCAGCGCGAACAAACCCGTCCACCAGTGCGAATGCCCCGGTGAGCGGGCTGCGGCGGCCGTGCCCGGGAAGGGCGGGCGAGGACGTTTCCGCGTGCCTCCGGCACGGGCTGGACGGAGGGCGCTATCGTGCCAGTCGTGCGGAGCGTGAGGCGGTGCTCGCGGACCGGGTGTACCAACCCGGCCGTTGCGACGCTTACGTATGCCTATGCGGACTCCACCGCGGTGGTCGGACCGCTGGCCACGTACGCGGAACCCCACAGCTACGACCTGTGCGAAGAGCACGCGCTGCGGCTCACGGTGCCGAAGGGCTGGGAGGTCGTCCGCTACGAGGGCGAGTTCGCGTTGCCCGACCGGTCCGTGGACGACCTGACGGCGCTCGCCGAAGCGGTCCGCGAAGCGGGGCACTCCGACCTGCCGGTGGAGTCACCGGATTTCTCGGTCGGCGGCGGCAGGCGCGGGCATCTGCGCGCGCTGCCCGACCCCCGGGACGAGTGAGCCGGCGCGCGGAACGTGACGTGCCGCTCGTGGCCGTCGGGAGCTCTCCGCAAGATCACCGATCGCCGGTAGGCTCGGACCGCACCGAGGTTGGCCGGACTACGTAGGGATGTGCAGAGTGCGGGACCTGTCGGAGATCGTCAAGGCGTACGACATCCGCGGGGTGGTGGATGAGCAGCTCGACGCCGACGTGGTTCGGGAGATCGGCGCCGCGTTCACCAGGCTCGTCGGCGGTCCCGCCGTCGTCGTCGGCCACGACATGCGCGACTCCTCGCCCGGCCTGGCCGCCGCGTTCGCCGAGGGCATCACCGGCCAGGGGGTCGACGTGATCTCCATCGGGCTGGCCAGCACCGACCTGCTCTACTTCGCCTCCGGCACGCTGGAGCTGCCGGGCGCCATGTTCACCGCCAGCCACAACCCCGCTCAGTACAACGGCATCAAGCTGTGCCGGGCGGGCGCGGCGCCGGTCGGCCAGGACAGCGGCTTGTCCGAGATCCAGGAGCTCGTCGCGCACGGCGTGCCCGAGTTCCTGGGCGCGAAGGGCACCGTGTCCGAGCGGGACATGGCCGCCGACTACGCGCGCTTCCTGCGCCACCTGGTGGACCTGCGGGAGATCCGGCCGCTGAAGGTCGTCGTCGACGCGGGCAACGGCATGGCCGGGCACACCGTGCCCACCGTGTTCGAGGGCCTGCCGGTCGAGCTGGTGCCGATGTACTTCGAGCTGGACGGCAACTTCCCCAACCACGAGGCGAACCCGCTGGACCCGGCGAACCTGGTGGACCTGCAGGCGAAGGTGCGCGAGGTCGGCGCGGACGCGGGCCTGGCCTTCGACGGCGACGCCGACCGCTGCTTCGTGGTGGACGAGAACGCCGACCCGGTGGCGCCGAGCGCGATCACCGCGCTGGTCGCGGCTCGCGAGCTCGCGAAGGAACCGGGCGGCACCGTCATCCACAACCTGATCACCTCGCACGCGGTCCCCGAGATCGTCGCCGAGCGCGGCGGCAAGCCGGTGCGCACCCGCGTCGGGCACTCGTTCATCAAGCAGACGATGGCCGAGACCGGGGCGATCTTCGGCGGCGAGCACTCGGCGCACTACTACTTCCGGGACTTCTGGAAGGCCGACTCCGGGATGCTGGCCGCGCTGCACGTGCTGGCCGCGCTGGGCGGTCAGGCCGGTCCGCTGTCCGGGCTGATGGCGGAGTACTCCCGCTACGCGGCCTCCGGCGAGATCAACTCGACGGTGGACGACCAGGCGGGGCGGATGCGCGCCGTGGCCGAAACCTACCGGGACCGTCCGGACTCTCGAATCGATGAGCTCGACGGGCTTACCGTGGAGCTGTCGGACGGTTCCTGGTTCAACCTGCGGCCCTCGAACACCGAGCCGCTGCTGCGGCTGAACGTGGAGGCGCCGGACGCCACCGCGGTCGCCGCGTTGCGCGACGAGGTGCTCGCAGTGGTGCGGGGCTGAACGCGTGATGCCGCCCGCTGGGCGTGGACCGGGTGTGGACTCAGGAGGGAACGTGGCCGTGGCTCTGGAACCGACATTGCTGGAGATCCTCGCCTGCCCGGGGCCGGACCACGGCGCGTTGCGCGCCGAGGTCGCCGGTGCCGCGCAGGAGGAGTACTTGACGTGCACTTCGTGCGGGCGCGGCTATCCCGTCCGGGACGGGATCCCGGTGCTGCTGCTGGAGGAGGCCGTCGGCGGCCCCGACGATCCTGGCGCGACCGGGGAGAGGTGACCTCCGGTGCTCGACGACAGCCTCTTCGACGACCCTGACCGGCTCACCGAAGCCGATTCGCGCGGGCTGTTGCGGTCGGCCGCGCTCGCGGGCGCGCAGGTGCGCGCGGCTGCGGAGAACGTGCGCGAGGCCGGGTTCGACGACCTCGCTGACGGCAGGCCGCGCTCGCTGGTGCTGGTCTCGCGGCCCGGGCTCGGCCCGTCGGTGTGCGGGGTGCTCGCCGCGCTGGCCGGGCCGTCGTGCCCGGTCCCGGTGATCGTGGCGGAGACCGTCCCGGTGTGGGTCGGCCCGCTGGACGTGGTGTTCGCGCACACGCCCGATCCGGGTGACCCGGTGCTAGCGGACGGCGTGGCGACCGCGACCCGGCGGGGCGCCTCGGTGGTGCTGTCCGTGCCCGAGGACGGGCCGGTGGCCGCGTCCGGCGCGGGCCGCGCGAAGGTCGTGGCCCCGCGCATCCCGGTGCCCGACGAACTGACCTTCGCGCACGTGTTCACGGTGGGGCTCAGTGTGCTCATCGCGCTGGGGCTCACCCGCTGCGACACCGATCAGCTCGCCGACGAACTGGACCGGGAGGCGGAGCGCGCGCACCCCGGCCAGGAACCGCTGATGAATCCGGCGAAGGCGCTGGCGCTGCGGCTGGCCGACCACGAACCGCTGCTGTGGGGCGTGGACCAGCTGGCCACCGCCGTCGCGGGCCACGGCGCGTACGCGCTCGGCGTGCACGCGGGGCTGGCCTGCGACGTCACGAACCACGCGCAGGCGACGACCCGGTACGCCCTGTACCGCTCGGTGCGCGAATCCGGCTCGGACCTGTTCGCCGACCCCGACGTGGACCAGGGCGCGACACCGCGGGTCTTCCTGATCGGCACCCGGCACGACGCTCGCGCGGAGAACGAGGAACGCGCCGCGACCGGGTCGCTGCCGAGCGCCGACCTGATCGTTCCCGGCGAGTCGGCCCACGCGGACGCGGTGCTGCGGGTGGCGCTGCTCGCATTGCGGTTCGATCTCGCCGCGGTCTACCTGGGCCTCGCGGCAGGCACGCTCGGAGGTCCGGGCAGGCAGGCACTGGCGGTGCGCTGAACGGACGGGGCGGGAAAACCTTGGGCAATTACCAGGGGTGCCCCTGATGCACTGGTGGCGGAGAGGCGATGTCCTGTTCCAGGGCCGACGCCGACGATGCTGGTCGAAGCTGACGCCGAGGTAGGCGTCGTGGCGTGCGCGGTGAGCCCGGCACGCCGCAGCGGTATGCCTGACCAGCGGTGAAGAGAGCGAGAAGGACTGTGGAGTTACTGCGGAACGCGGTGCGCCCCTACGCGTGGGGCTCGCGTACCGCTATCGCGGATCTGCTCGGCCGGCCGGTTCCCACTCCGCACCCCGAGGCCGAGCTGTGGATGGGCGCGCACCCCGGCGACCCGTCGAAGCTGGTGCGGCCGGACGGGTCCGAGGAGTCGCTGCTGCACCTGCTCGACGCCGACCCGGCGCACCACCTGGGTCCGGTGTGCACCGGGCGTTGGGGAAGCCGGTTGCCGTTCCTGCTCAAGGTGCTCGCCGCGAACGAGCCGCTGAGCCTGCAGGCGCACCCGTCGGCGGAGCAGGCCGCGGAAGGTTTCGCGCGGGAGGAACGCGCAGGCATCCCGCGCAACGCGCCGAACCGCAACTACCCGGACCCCACGGCGAAACCGGAGCTGGTCTGCGCGCTCACCGAGTTCCACGCGCTGGCCGGTTTCCGCGAGGCGCACCGCACGGTGCGGCTGTTGGGGGAGCTGGACGTGCCGAGCCTGCGTCCGCACACCGGGCTGCTGGCGGCCCAACCGGACGCGGACGGGCTGCGGGCGCTGTTCACCACCTGGATCACGCTGCCGCAGCACTACCTGCGCGACCTGCTGCCGGAGCTGCTGGACGCGTGCGTGCGGCACGTCCGCGAGCACGGCGAGTTCGCGCTGGAGTGCCGCACCGTGCTGGAGCTGGGGGAGGCCTACCCGAACGACGCGGGCGTGCTGGCGAGCCTGCTGCTGAACCGGCTGGTGCTGCAGCCGGGCGAGGCGATCTACCTGCCCGCGGGCAACCTGCACGCCTACCTGCAGGGCACCGGGGTGGAGATCCTCGCGAACTCCGACAACATCCTGCGCTGCGGGCTCACCCCGAAGCACGTGGACGTGCCCGAGCTGCTGCGGGTGCTGGACTTCACCTGCGCCGACATGCGGGTGCACAAGGGCGAGTCGCTGGACGGGAACCTCACCGTCTACCAGACGCCCGCGGAGGAGTTCCGGCTCTCCAGGGTGGACTGGTCGCCTGCGAACTCGACGGCGGTGCGGCTGGATTCGCACGGCCCGCAGATCCTGCTGTGCACCAAGGGCGGCGTGCGGTTGTCCACGGGCGGCCCCGGTGAGCAGCGGGTGGAGCTGGACGTGGTGAAGGGCCAGTCGGTGTGGCTGGCGGCCTCCGATCCGGCGGTGCTGGCCCACCCGGCGTGCCAGGACGGGACGGCGCAGCTGTTCCGCGCCGCCGCCGGGGCGTAGCCACCGCCCGACGAGCCGCTCGGATCGTGGCGATCGCGCCGCCGGTGGGCCGCGAGTTGTCCGGTATCGACCTGAGTCGGCCGATCATGCCGGTACATTCCCCGAGGACTTTTCGACCATCGGACTCGGGAGCGACATCGTGTCAGCAGGCGGCGGTACTAAGGCGATCCTGGCGGCTCTGGCCGCGAACGCGGGCATCGCGGTGGCCAAGTTCGGCGGGTTCCTGTTCACCGGGTCCTCGTCGATGCTCGCGGAGTCCGTGCACTCGGTCGCCGACACCTCCAACCAGGGGCTGCTGCTGCTCGGGCAGAAGACCTCGGTGCGCAAAGCCACCGAGGAGCACCCGTTCGGCTACGGGCGGGACCGCTACTTCTACTCGTTCGTCGTGGCGTTGATGCTGTTCAGCCTGGGGTCGGTGTTCGCGCTCTACGAGGGCATCCACAAGATCCAGCACCCCGAGGAGCTGACCTCGCCGATCGTGGCCGTGGTGATCCTGGTGGTCGCCATCGCGCTGGAGTCCTACAGCTTCGCCACCGCGATCAAGGAATCCCGCGCGATCAAGGGCGGGCTCGGCTGGTGGCAGTTCATCCGCCAGGCCAAGACGCCGGAACTGCCGGTGGTGCTGCTGGAGGACGCGGGTGCGCTGCTGGGCCTGGTGCTCGCGCTCGGCGGCGTCGGGCTGTCCGTGCTCACCGGTGACCCGGTGTTCGACGGCATCGGCACCGCGTGCATCGGCGTGCTGCTGGGCGTCATCGCGATCGTGCTCATCGTCGAGACGAAGAGCCTGCTCATCGGCGAGGGCGCGACCCGCTCGGTGCTCGACGACGTCGTGGGCGAGCTGCGTGGCGGCAAGGTGCAGAAGGTCATCCACATCCGGACCCAGTACCTCGGCCCGGACGAGCTGCTGATCGCGGCGAAGATCGGACTGGCCCCGTCGATCACCGTCGCCGAGGTGGCCGCGGAGATCGACGACGCGGAGGCCAGGGTCCGGGCGAAGGTCCCCGCGGCCCGGCTGATCTACCTCGAACCCGACCTTGACCGAGGTGTGGACCCGGCCGCGGAGAACACGTCCGCGGTCTCGGGACAGGACTGAATCTTCGGCGATTTATCCGCTCGTGCAGGCTTTCCCGATGATCTGGGGAAAACCGGGAAATTGTCTTGTTGGCGGGCCTCCTACCTGCGGCGACGCGCGATATGCGCACGGACAGTGATCGATCCGATGCATTCGGAGGATCACGATGTCCGCCGGGTGGACGGAGCGGTCACAGAGCATTAACGAATTGCTCCGGCCACACTGTTTTCCAGCGAATCCGGTGCAACACTCCCCCGCTAGGGTGCGTTCCACCATTCGGGTTGGAAGAGGAGGGCGACAGTGCCAGGGACCGGGCTGTGGCGAACAAAGTCGGTCGAGCAATCGATCAAAGATACCGATGAGCCGGACACGAAGCTCCGGAAGAACCTCGGTGCCTGGGACCTGATGGTCTTCGGCGTCTCGGTCGTCATCGGCGCAGGCATCTTCACGCTCGCCGCCTCCACGGCCGGCGACACGACGGGGCCGTCGGTGTCGTTGTCCTTCGTCATCGCGGCGATCGCCTGCGGCCTCGCCGCGGTCTGCTACGCGGAGTTCGCCTCGACCGTTCCGGTCGCGGGCAGCGCCTACACCTACTCGTACGCGACCTTCGGCGAGTTCATCGCCTGGATCATCGGCTGGGACCTGATCCTGGAGTTCGCGGTCGCGGCGGCTGCGGTGAGCAAGGGCTGGTCGAGCTACCTGCAGCAGGTGCTCGAGCTCGTCGGGATCAGCGGTGTGCCCACGAAGTTCGAACTCGGGCCGCTGCAGTTCGACTGGGGCGCCCTGCTGCTGATCGGCGCGCTGACCACCGTGCTCGCGGTCGGCACCAAGCTCTCGGCGCGGGTCAGCCTCGTCATCAGCGCCATCAAGGTCTTCGTGGTGCTGCTCGTCGTCGTGGTGGGCCTGTCCTACATCAACGCCGACAACTACAAGCCGTTCATCCCGCCGGCCGAGTCCGCTGCGGAGGACGCCTCCAAGCTCGACCAGTCGCTGCTGTCGCTGCTGCTGGGCGGCGAGACGAGCAGCTTCGGCGTGTTCGGCCTGCTCGCGGGCGCCTCGCTGGTGTTCTTCGCGTTCATCGGCTTCGACGTGGTCGCCACCACCGCCGAAGAGACCCGCAACCCGCAGCGCGACGCTCCGCGCGGCATCTTCGGCTCGCTGGCGATCGTCACCGTGCTGTACGTGGCCGTCGCCATCGTGGTGACCGGCATGGTCAACTACAAGCAGCTGGGCACCACGCCCGACGGTGAGAAGGCCACGCTGGCGACCGCGTTCCAGCTCAACGGCATCAGCTGGGCGGCCGGGGTCATCACGGTCGGCGCGCTGGCCGGGCTCACGACGGTCGTCATGGTCATGTTCCTCGGCCAGGTGCGCATCCTGTTCGCGATGTCCCGCGACGGCCTGCTGCCGCGCGGGCTCGCCAAGACGCACAGCGAGAACGGCACCCCGGTGCGCGCGACGCTGATCGTCGGCCTGGTCGTGGCGCTCGCCGCGGCGTTCTTCCCGGCGGACAAGCTGGAAGAGATGGTCAACGTGGGCACGCTGTTCGCGTTCATCCTGGTCTCCGCCGGTGTGATCATCCTGCGGCGTTCGCGGCCGGACCTGCCGCGCGGGTTCAAGGCGCCGTTGGTGCCGCTGATCCCGATCCTGGCGATCATCGCCTGCGTGTGGCTGATGCTGAACCTGACCGCGCTGACCTGGGTCCGGTTCATCGTGTGGATGATCGCGGGTGTGGTGGTGTACTTCCTCTACAGCCGCAAGCACTCCCGCCTCGGCGCGCAGCAGCGCGACGTGGCCTCCGGCGGTTCCGTCTAAGCGACCACACCAACGGCCCCGCTTCCCCTGCTCGGGGGAGCGGGGCCGTTCGCTTTGGGGCGGGGTGGCGGAACCTCACCTGTCTGCTCGCCCCGGGATCGATTTCGCGAAGGGCTCCGCCGCACGCGCAGTCGCTGTCCTCGCGAGGAGGCGGCTGAACCCGCGGCGGTGGCCGGTTGCTCGCGCGGTCGCTGCTCAGCGGCTTCGCCGCTGGCAGGCGGATCGAGGGCCGGGAACTCAGGGGGGAAGGCGCCCGGTGGTGCCGGGGTGACCGGGGCACGTTCGTTCGTGCGGTGGTCTCGTCGGTCGGGTGGGCGTGTTCCGGAGGTGTCAGCGGTCCGCGGCGCGCAGGGCGTTGCCGCGTTCCCACGGGGCGACCCGGCCTCGCGGGTCGGTGATCTCCGGTAGCGCCGAGCGGGACGGGGGGTCTTCGTCGGCTGCTCGGGCGGCGGTGGAGGCCGCGGCCTCGTCCGACTCGGCGGCCTCGTCCGGATCCCAGCCCAGCAGGTCCGTCACGGTCGCGTCCTCGCCCGGTGCCGGGTCGTCCGCCGGCGCCACGCACCCGGTGGACGCGGCGGCGCCGCGGCGGGCCTCGTCGGCCTCGCTCGCTCGGTGCGGCTCGCTCAGCGCGCCGAGCGGGTCGGCGGCCTGCGCCACCGCCGTCGCCGCGGGCGTGCGCAGCGGCAACGTGGCTCCCCGGACCGGGATCTCCAATCCGGCGGCCATCGCGACCGCCCGGTCCCACTCCGGGTCCCCGCTGTAGTCCGAATGCCCCAGCACGCCCGGAACCCAGCGGCGGAACGAGAACGGTCCGCGCTGCGGATCGGGCAGCCAGTGATCGCCACCTAGCACCAGCGCGCCCGTCGGGCCCCGCGTCGCGGGCGGCAGCGGGCCGTGCGAACCGTCCGGGCGCAGCCCGACGCCGATCAGCATCCCGTCGAAGACCTGCCGGTTCCACGTGGTCACCGCGCCACCGAGCGGGTCGGTGCCGCGGCACAACGACCGCCACCGCCCGCTGAGCGACCCGGCCAGATCGCGCAGCGACTCGTGCGGCACCACTCCGGGGAACGCCCGCGGATAGGCCCACTGCAACTGGGAACCCGCGGTGACCAGCCCGACCCGTTCCCGGTCGGCCTCCGGCAGCGACTCCAGCAGCCGCGCCGTGGCGACCGCGGCCAGCAGGCTGCCCTGGCTGTGCCCGACCAGCACCACTCGGGTGTCCGGCTCCGCCAAGTGCTCGGCGGCGCGGGCCGCCAGTTCCGGGACGACCTTCAGCGCGTAGCACGGCGGCACCACCGGGTGCGCCTCGCGCGGCCAGAACAACGTGAGGTCGCACAGGATCCCCAGGTAGCGCCCGGCGGTGCGCTCCTTCGCGGCCAGCTGCACCATCCGCAGCAGCCCCGCCGCGAGCAGGCCCAGGGCCAGCACGCCCAGCGTGCGCAGCCAGTCCGCCCACTCGGTGCGCGGGAAGTTCCACGCCCGCAGGCCCAGCGCCAACACGGTGCTGGCGGTGAGCACCGCCGCGACCAGCAGCAGCACGTGGTGCGAGTAGCGGCGCTGCACGTCGGCCATCCGCCAGGACCCGGCCGCGTTGCGCTGGTCCTGCTGCCTGCCCGCGTGCAGCAGCGCGACCTGAGCGGGCACGTCGTCGGTGCCGTGCGGGAACCAGCGCCTGATCAGCATCCAGCAGCCCAGACCGGCTCCGCCCACGGCCAGCAGCACGGCGGCGCTGCCCCAGAACAACGCCACGTCGTCGTAAGCGGCGGGCAGCCGCAGGAACTCCGGAGCGCCCAGCGCCTGGCGCAGGGTCAGCGCGAGGCCCGCGCCGAACCCGGCGCCCAGCATGCACGCCAACATCAGCACCGGTGCCGCCATCCAGCCGCCCGCCCACGGGCGCAGATCGCGGGGCACCGAGGACCAGCCGGGACGCGCCAGCAGCGCCGCCGGCACCAGCAGCACCGCCATGCCCACGCAGGTCAGCAGCAGGCCGACGGTGATCACGTCCACCGTCGAGCCGGAACCGGGCAGCGGACCGTTCAGCGATCCCGGCAGGATCGCCACCGAGAACAGCAGCACCCCCGCGGCGGCCACGACGCTCCGGCGCGCGGTGCGGCTCAGCAGCCCGCGCACCACCGCGGCGACCGGGCCCGAACCCATGCCGCTCGGGTCGTCGAGCAGCAGCGTGCCGCCGAGCGAGACCACCAGCAGCAGCTCGGCGAACAGCCAGCGCGGATCCGCGCTCGGCGTCAGCGGCCCGCCCAGCGCCAGCACCGAGATCACCGCCAGCGCCCCGACGACGTGCAGCGCGCGCAGCGCGGGGGTGTCCGGATCGGCGACGACGTTGGCGCCCGGCAGCACCGCGGCCCGCGCCGAGTGCCGGGAGTTGTCGCCGCGTCCCCCGAACGACTTCCACGCCCCGGACACCTTCCAGGACACGCTGGAGAGCCGGTGCATCAGCAAGACGATCAGACCGAGCAGCAGCATCGCGGGCACCGCTCGTACCGAGGGAACGGCGCGCAGCGACTCCGGCACGTAGGTCAGGCATTGCGCTCCGGGCCGCAGGCACTGCGCCGCGAGCAGATCCAGCAGCACCACCGCGAGCTGCGCGACGAACAGCATGGTCAGCAGCAGCGCGCTCACCCGCAGCAGCGCGCGCAGCACGTGCGACAGCGCCCCGCCGACGGCGCTTCCGGGCTTGGGCGGGGGCAGCATCCAGTGCGCGACGTTGCTCAGCGCGAACGGGAACATCAGCGCCCAGCTGGCCTTCGCCCAGCCGCCGGAGGTCATCCCGCCCCAGACGTAGCCTTCGACGATCCGGGGCACCGTGCGGTCGCCGGCGGTGAGCATCGGACCGGGCACCGGGCGGCGCAGCCGATCCGCGGGCCGGACGATGCGCCCCACCCCGTCACCCGCGACGTCGACCGAGGCCACCGAGTCGGTCAGCGCATCCCCGGTGGTCCCGAGGATGCCGTGCACCCGCAGCTCGACCACGCGGGTGTCGGGCCCCGGTATCTGCACTTGTGCCTCCTGGCCATCGGATCGGTGATGATCACTTGGCAGTGATTGTCCACCGCAGATCGACTCGTGGCGAGCCCTCCGACACCCGATTGTGACGGCCCTCGCCCCTGCCTGTCCCCGGTTCGCCAGGAGTGGCGCGGAGATCCAGGTCAGGGGCGTGCACCGCGCGTCGCGCGGGTCCGGGCGGCAGCACCGTCCGGGTGATCCCAGGCGTGTCGCGGCCGGTACCGGCCGCGGGGCGGCCGGGTTCGCCTACCCCCAGGAAGGCGAACGTGGGCCGCCGGTCCGAGGAACCGTCCCCTCCGCGGTTCCTCGGACCCGGCCCTGCGCCCCGTCGCGCAGGGCCGCGCGCCGCTCCCGCACGTTCGCTCAGTTCTGCCCGTTGAAGCCGATGTCCCGCGCCTGTCCGACCTGGAGCACGGAACCGCCGGTGGAGCCGGAGAACTCGTTGTGCACCGTGTTGTTCACCGTGTTGGTGATCGGCTGCGGCGGATGTGCCTGTTCCGGTGCGCCCTGCTGGTCCTTCTGGAGCTGCGCGGCGTCGACCGGTGCGGCGTCGACCCCGTCGAGCGAGTCCGGGTTCACCGAGGCGGTGGGCGTGTAGAGGTAGCCGACGTCTTCGTAGCTCTTGACCTTGACGGCGCGTTCGGCGAAGCGGGCCGGGCGGAGTTTCACGTAGGCGCCGCGGATGACGTCGGTGAACACCCGCTGCGACAGGATCGCGGCGAGGAAGGTCGAGTCCGGGTCGGATTCCTCGAGGATCTTGCGGACGGGTGCGGAGTCGAGCAGGCGGTGGGTCTCGTTCATCGCGGTGGACAGTCCGCTGTCGGGGATGGGGCCGAGGTGGATGCTGGCGCGCAGCCGCAGGCGCAGGGCGCGGTCGCGGGCGCGCACGACCTCGTCGTGGTCTTGGAGCACCTCGTCGAGTTCGGTGAGGAACGGGTCGACGAGGAAGGGCACGTCGGTGGCGTCGACGCCGAAGTAGTAGCCGTCGCCGGTGGAGGTGCCGAACACCCGGTTCTCCCACAGGCGCGACAGCCCGGCCTGGTCGAGGGCCTGCGCCAGCAGGTCCGGGATGTCCCGGCTGAGCTGTTGCTGGTGCGCGCTGGGGCTGTTGCTGAAGTCCTTGGTGTCCACGGCGAACACCGCGCGGTACGGCGGCAGCTGCTTGGTGCGTCGCACGTGGGGGCTGGTACCGGTCGACATGGTGTTTCCTTCCTGCCTCGGCCGAGCGCTGCGCCGGATCGGCGCCGCCCGGCTCGTCGAGATCCAGCATCGAGCGGGTGTGCTGGGGGGGTGTCCGATTTCGGACACCCCCGACTATGAAGTGGATCACACGTGGTCAGGTGGGCTGATCTCGGCCCGCAACGCGTCGATCTTGAGCACCTGCACTCCCTGCGGCTCGGTGCGCAGCAACCCCAGGGCGCGGAAGTCGGACAGGCTCGCCGCCACCGACGTCCGCGACATCCCCAGCAGATCGGCCAGTTCGCGCTGGGACAGCTGCACGAACCAGTCCACCTCGTCGGCCGCGGCGAGCCGGCACAGCAGCCACGCCACCTTCGACTTCACCGACAACCCGGCCAGCTCGGCGACCATGGTGCTGTTGGACCGCAACTTCGCGCTCACGTAGCGGGTGAGCTGCCGTTCGAGCCTGCGGCGGCGGATGAAGGCGGCGAACTCGGTGCCGCGCAGCAGCTGCACCGCGCACTTCGACAGGGCGTAGGCGCTGGCCGACCGGGGCTGCTGGTCCAGATCCGCCTGCTCGCCGATCACGTCGCCCGCCCAGCGCACCGCGAGCAGCGCCCGTCCCTGATCGAGCCGCGCGCCGACGATCTGGCAGGCGCCGGACAGCAGCACGAGCACGTGATCGCCGTCGTCGCCCTCCTTGAGCAGCACGTCGCCCGGTTCGTACCGGACCGGAGCGCCGACGCGCAGCAGGTCGCGCCACTCGTCCGCGGCGAGGTGATCGCGGAACGTGCGGTAGCCGTCGAGCGGGGTGGGCGCCACGGGTGTCGAGTTTTGCCGCATCGCACCCGGATGTGAACCGTTTTCGCGCCACGTCAACCCTATCGGCGGTCTGCGCGCGGTCGCTGCGTATCGTCCTCGGCGTGGGGCGGCTGATCGTGATCGAAGGACTGGACGGCGCGGGCAAGCGCACGCTCGCCGCAGGGCTCACCGAGCGGCTTCGCCAGGGCGGCAGCACCGTCGCGCACGCCGCGTTCCCGCGGTATTCCGCGGACGTGCACGCCGAACTCGTCGCCGAAGCGCTGCACGGCGGCCACGGCGACCTCGGCGAGTCCGTGCACGGCATGGCCGTGCTCTACGCGCTGGACCGGCGGGACGCGGCCGAGGAGCTGCGCGCGGACCTCGCCGCGCACGACGTGGTGCTGCTGGACCGCTACGTCGCCTCCAACGCCGCCTACGGCGCCGCCCGGCTGCACCAGGACGCCGACGGGGAGTTCGTGCGGTGGGTGCGGGAACTCGAGGTCGAGAGGTTCGCCGTGCCGCGGCCCGATCTGCAGCTGCTGCTGCGGGTCCCGGCCGACGTGGCGGCCTCCCGCGCCGAGCACCGGGAGCGCACCGAGACCCGGCGCCGCGACAACTTCGAATCCGACTCCTCGCTGCAGCGGCGCTGCGGCGCGGTGTACGCGCAGCTCGCCGAGATCGGCTGGTGGTCGCCGTGGCGGGTGATCGACGGCGCCGAGCGCCTGGACTACGCCGAGCTGGCGGCCGAGATCACCGGCTGAAGCGCCCGGACGCCCTCGGTGATCGCGGGCGGTGCGCGCGCCGCGGCTGGTCCACGCCTTGAGTACCCCGTTCGGCGGTACAAGTCCCTCCGCGTTCGGTGCAGGCATGACGACCTGCGGTGACGATCGGCGGGTGCTGTCCGGCCCAGGAGTGAGAAGTGCAACCATGTGGGGCATGAAGGCGCGCGTGCTCGTGGTGGACGACGATCCGGCCCTGGCCGAAATGCTGACCATCGTCCTGCGGGGCGAAGGGTTCGAAACCGCTGTGGTCAGCGACGGAACCAAGGCGATGCCCGCACTGCGCGAACTGAAACCCGACGTGGTGCTGCTCGACCTCATGCTGCCCGGCATGAACGGCATCGACGTGTGCAAGGCGATCCGCACCGAGTCCGTGGTGCCGATCGTGATGCTCACCGCCAAGAGCGACACCGTCGACGTGGTGCTCGGCCTCGAATCCGGCGCCGACGACTACGTCGTCAAACCCTTCAAGCCGAAGGAACTCGTCGCCCGCCTGCGCGCCCGTCTGCGCCGCACCGACGCCGAACCCGCCGAGGTGCTCGCCATCGGCGACCTCAGCATCGACGTCCCCGGCCACGAGGTGACCCGCGAGGGCGTGCCGATAGCGCTCACCCCGCTGGAGTTCGACCTGCTGGTCGCGCTGGCCCGCAAGCCGCGCCAGGTGTTCACCCGCGAAGTCCTGCTGGAGCAGGTCTGGGGCTACCGGCACGCCGCCGACACCCGGCTGGTCAACGTCCACGTGCAGCGGCTGCGGTCCAAGGTGGAGCGCGACCCGGAACGCCCCGAGGTGGTGCTGACGGTCCGCGGTGTCGGGTACAAGGCGGGCCCGCCGTGATCCCTCGGCTCAGGTCGCGTTGAGCGGGTGGGCGAGCCGGGGCAGGGTGCTGCGCCGGTGGGGGACGCGCGCCCGCGATGAGCTCAGGGAACGCTGGCAGCGCTTCGAACGCGTGTGGCGGCGCTCCATGCAGTTGCGCGTGGTGGTCAGCACGCTCGCGCTGTCCTCGGTGGTCATCTGCGTGCTGGGCATGGTGCTGCAGACGCAGATCACCTACCAGCTGATGACCGCGAAGGAACGCGCCGCGATCATGCAGGTGCAGTCGAGCCTGCCGGTGCTGGAGCGGGAGCTGACCGCCGTCGACCCGAACTCCGACGACGTCTCCCAGCAGCTCGAACAGGCCCTCAACCGCCTCACCACGCCCAATTCGAGCGGTTCCACGCAGCAACCGGCCGCGGGCGCCTTCGAACCCGTGCTGGTGGACGGCGCGGGCGCCGGGTCCGAGCCGCATCCCTTCGCCGGCCCCCTGCGCGACGTGCCGGACGGACTGCGCAGGTTCGTCGAACAAGGCCAGCTGGCGAAGCAGATCACCACGGTGCCGCGCGGGACTGAACCGGTCACGATGCTGGTCGTCGGCACCCCCGTCGACAGCTCCACCCGCTCGCTGCAGGCGTACCTGCTGTTCCCGCTGACCTCGGAGAAGAGCACGCTCGGCTTCGTGCAGAGCACGCTGCTGGTCGGCGGGCTGGTGCTGGTGGTCCTGCTCGGCGCCATCACGAACCTCGTCACCCGCCAGGTGGTGCGCCCCGTGCGGCAGGCCGCGCAGAACGCCGCGCGCCTCGCCGACGGCGACCTGGACCAGCGGATGCGGGTCATCGGCGAGGACGACGTGGCCCGGCTGGCCGAGTCGTTCAACGAGATGGCCGACAGCCTCAAGCAGCAGATCAAGCAGCTGGAGGAGTTCGGCCAGCTGCAACGCCGCTTCACCTCCGACGTATCGCACGAGCTGCGCACCCCGCTGACCACGGTCCGGATGGCCGCCGACGTGCTGCACGCCTCCCGCGAGCAGTTCCCGCCCGGCTTGGCCCGCTCCACCGAGCTGCTCGTCGACGAACTGGACAGGTTCGAGGCGCTGCTGGCGGACCTGCTGGAGATCTCCCGGCTCGACGCGGGCGTCGCCGAACTCGCCGCCGAACCGCTGGACCTGCCCGCGATCGTGCAGCGCGCCGTGGACTCGGTGCGCGGCATCGCCGAGACCAGCAAGGTCCCGCTGCGCGTCGAGGTGGCGGGCGACGACCTCGACCTGGTCGGCGACGCCCGCCGCGTCGAACGCATCGTGCGCAACCTGATCGCCAACGCCATCGACCACGCCGAAGGCGGGCCGGTGGAGATCAGGTTCGGCGCCGACGACCGCGCCGTCGCCGTCAGCGTCCGCGACTACGGCGTCGGGCTCCGCCCGGGCGAAGCGGAACTGGTGTTCACCCGGTTCTGGCGCGCCGACCCGTCCCGCAACCGCCGCACCGGCGGCACCGGACTCGGCCTGTCGATCAGCTCCGAGGACGCGCGGCTGCACGGCGGGCTGCTCGACGCGTGGGGCGAACCGGGCTCGGGATCGTGCTTCCGGCTGACGTTGCCGCGCACGCCCGGGCAGGACTTCACCGACAGCCCGCTGGCGCTGCCCGTCGGACGGCGCATCGCCGCCCCGGGAGCGCTGCTGGCCCGCACCCTCGACGCGCAGGCCGAAGGCGAGCGGGAGGGCGCGGTCCGGGACACCGGCCCCGCACGGCTCTCCGAACCCTCCCCGCACGACTCCGCCGGGCTCGACCAGGAACGGCCGGAGCACCCGCCGAGCGAGGACCAGGCGAGGGTCGATCAGACGAAGGCCGACCACGCCAGGACCGGTCGCGCCATCCCCGTCGAACGAGGCTGGGAGGACCTGCGATGACGCGTCGCCGGCTGGCCGTGCTGGTGTTGGCCCTGCTCCCGCTGGGCGCCTGCGCCTCCATCCCGGAGCGGTCCGATCCGATGGCGGTGCAGCCCGTCGTGGAGGGCAACGCGCCCGGAGCCACGATGCCGGAACCGCCGCGCGGCGTGAACTCCTTCGACCTCGTGCGCAGCTTCGCCGACACCGGCTCCACCCCGGAGAGCGGTTTCGCGGCGGCCAAGGAGTACCTGACCGACGACGCCGAGCGGCGGTGGGAACCGGACAACTCGGTGCTCATCGTCGACAACATCGACACCATCCCGGTGCCGCCGCCGCCGAACCAGCCGGAGAACGTGCAGCTCGTCAGCCTGCAGGCGGACCGGGTCGGGCGGCTGCGGCCGGACGCCTCGTTCGTCCCCGAGACCGGCCCCTACGAGGTGCAGGTCCGGGTGGAGCGGAACCGGGAAGGGCAGTGGCGGATCGCCTCGCCGCCCGAGGACATGGTGATCAGCAGGGCCTCCTTCAAGGACGGCTTCATGGCGGTGCCGATCTACTTCGCGGACCACGACGGCGGGGGTGTGGTGCCCGATCTGCGCTGGGTCGGATCCCAGCCCGAGGTCACGCTGCCGCAGCGCGTGATCGAACTGCTCATCGCGGGCCCCTCCGAGGGCTTCAAGGACGCGATGGCCAGCCAGCTCCCGCGTGGGGCCAGCACGAAGACCAACGTCAGCGAGGACGATGACGGCGCGCTGGTGGTCAACCTCAGCGGCCTCGGCGAACCCGACCTCGAATCGCGGCAGATGCTCGCCGCGCAGGTCGTGCTGTCGCTGCAGAACGTCAGCAAGGCCCGGGTCCGGTTGCAGGAGGAAGGCGTCGCGCTGCTGCCCGGCAAGCGGGACCTGCAGCCGGCGGACGTCGAGTCCTACGAGAGCGACAACGCGGTGAGCCCCGGTCTGCCCGGTCTCGCCGTGATCGGGGAACGGCTGCACGTGCTCGACGAGAACGTCCGCCCCATCCCCGGACCCGCCGGATCCGGCGCGCTGGAAGTGGTGCAGGCCGCCCAGTCCGGAGACGGTTCGCGGCTCGCCGCAGTGGCCCGCAAACCCTCCGGGATGGTGGGGCTGCGGGTCGGCCCGTACGGCGAGGACATGTCCGAGCTGCAGCCCACCGGCAGCTTCATGAGCAGGCCCACCTGGCGGGGCGACTCCGAGGTGTGGGCGGTCGTCAACGGCCGCGACGTGTTCCGCGCGGTCGACGAAGGCGGGTCGTGGGGCGTCCGGCCGGTCGATGTGGGCGAGTTCTCCGGAGGCAGGCAGCTCACCCAGCTGCGCCTGTCGCACGACGGCACCCGCGCGGCGGGCGTGGTCGACGGGCGCATCGTCGTCGGGGCGGTCGTGGACGAGGACGGGCGCGTCGCGCTGCGGCACCCGGTGACGCTGGGCGCGGACCGGGATTTCCGCGTGACGGGCGTGGACTGGCTCACGGACAAGTCCCTGGTGGCGGCCACCGACGGTTCCTCACCGGTCATGGAGGTCACCGTGGACGGCTTCGACTGGACCGAGTACGCCTCGGCGAACCTGACGCAGCCGATCAACGCCGTGACCGTCGGGCCGGGCAAGCGCGTCGTCGTGGCCGACCAGCGCTGGCTCTGGGAGGCGACCGCCTCGAACGCGGTGTGGAGCGTGCTGCCGGGCGAGATCGAGGGGAACTCGCTCCCGTTCTTCCCCGGCTGATCCGGGTTCGCCGCACGCGGTCCGACGCGCCGCGGTGAGTCGGACGGCGACATCGCGCACCCTGCACGGCATGAGCGGATCTCGGGAAGGGGCCGGCGAGCCCGTCGCCGCGCGGGCGCCCGGTCGGTGGCGCCGAACCGGTGACGGGCTCGCCGCCGCCGCGTCCGGGCTGATCGACCTGATGCTGCCGCTGCGCTGCGCGGGCTGCGCCCGACCTGGAACCGCGTGGTGCGGCGGGTGCGCCCGGGAACTCGGCGGGCTGCGCAAAGTGGTCCGCGCGCTGCCGGTGCCGTCGGGCTCGGCCGCCGTGCCGCCCGTGTTCGCCCTGGGCCGATATCGCGGTGCGGCGCGGCGAGCCGTCGTCTCCTACAAGGCGGCCGGCCGCCGGGACCTCGCCGATCCGTTCGGCGTCGCGATCGCGGACGGCTTGGCGGGGCTTCTCCAATGGGGCCCGAGCTCCTCCGGAAGGGCGGCGTTCGGGGCGGAGACCGTGCCTGACCTCGACCCGGCCGGGACGTGGCACTTGGTGCCCGCTCCGTCGAGGGCGATCACCTCGCGGCGGCGCGGCGGGGCGCACATGACGCGGGTCGCGGGTCGCGCCGCGGCCGTGCTCGCGGAGCGCGGCCGGGCCGCAGTGGTCGCCGACTGCCTGGTGTCCGGAGCCGGTGCTCGCGACTCGGTGGGGCTCGACCCGGCGGAACGGCTGCGCAACCTGGCCGGGCGGGTGTCGGTGCTGCCGCGGCGGGCGCCGCCGGCCGGCGCGCCGGTGCTGCTGATCGACGACGTGCTCACCACCGGCGCCACCGCCATGAGCTCGGCGCACGTCCTGGCGCGGCACGGCGTGCCGGTCACCGCGGTGCTGGTGCTGACCGCGACCTCGGGTTGACACGATCGTGCGTTGTCCGGCGGCCCGACATCTGAGGAACTCAGCACCGCCCTTCGTTCGTTCAGGGGGTATGAGCAGTCGACGGCACTCGCGCCCGGGCGCTCCGACCTGCGGGGGAGCTCCAGGCGCCCGCAGGGAGCCCCAAATTGGGCGGTGTCGCTCAGTGACCGCAACTCGATCACATTTAGCCCGAAAGAGTGAGGCGAGTGGTGTGGGACACGCCGTGGAAACCCCCGTCGCGAGCCTCGCGCGTCGCCCGCTCAGCCCTGTACATCACGCTCAGTGGCGGCTTGACGTCGCCCATCTCGGGGGCTGTTTCCCGTTGGCGAAGTTAGCTAACGTGCCTGCATTCAGTCGTACCCGCGCTTTGGGAAGGAGTGAGGAACCCATGTCCCTGGCGCCGGAAGCGAACTGAGATCGGTCGCGGTTCCGGCGCCGCCGTGCGGACACGTCACGGGATGTACGCAAGGAACGGAGGTCGTGAATGGACATCGTCGTCAAGGGTCGCAACGTTGAGGTTCCCGAGCACTACCGGGAGCACATCGCCGACAAGCTGACCCGGCTGGAGCGCTACGACAGAAAGACCATTCGGGCGGACGTGGAGCTGTTCCACGAACGCAATCCGCGACAGGCGAAGAGCTGCCAACGCGTGGAGATCACCCTGAAGAGCCGCGGGCCCGCCGTCCGAGCGGAAGCCGCCGCAGGGGACTTCTACGCCGCGCTCGACTCGGCGACGAGCAAGCTGGAGAACCGCCTCCGCCGCATGCACGACCGCAGAAAAGTGCACTACGGGCGGCACAAGTCCACCTCCGTCGCGGAAGCGACCTCCGCGAACACCACGCAGACCGTCGCGGCCGGTGGTTCCACCGCGGTCGGGCTCCTCGAAGCCCCCGCCGAGGAAGTGGCTGAAGACGCCGACATGACCACCGGCGAGACCGCGATGCCCGGCTCGGACCGGGAGGTCCCCGTGCCCCGCGGCAACGCGGACGGGGACGGCTACGAACCAGGTCGGATCGTCCGCGAGAAGGAGCACGCCGCCACGCCCATGACCGTCGACCAAGCCCTCTACGAGATGGAACTGGTCGGCCACGACTTCTACCTGTTCTCCGACGCGGACACCGGACGCGCGAGCGTGGTGTACCGGCGCAGAGGATTCGACTACGGGGTGATCCGGCTGGCCGCCTGACCGGACGATCAACCGGGCGTCCGGCGAGTCTGCGCCAGCGCCCGACCCCACCGACCGTCCCCCGCGTACCGTGTGCGCGGGGGACGGTCGCCGTCCGGGGCCCGGTGCCGACCGACGCTCCGCCGGAACCGCCACCCAGGCAACCCGGCTCTAATACGATGACCACAAGGCGTCCGTGACGGGCGCATCACGATCAGCTAGTGAGGTCGACCGGATGGTCCTGTCCCGACTGCTCCGCGCCGGCGAGGGCAAGACGCTCAAGCGCCTGCGCGCCATCGCGGCGCACATCAACGAGCTCGAAGACGAAGCGGTCGCGCTCTCCGACGCCGAACTGCGGGCCAAGACCGACGAGTTCAAGCGCCGCCACAGCGACGGCGAATCGCTGGACGAACTGCTGCCCGAGGCGTTCTCCGTCGCCCGGGAGGGCGCGCACCGCACGCTCGGACAGCGGCACTACGACGTGCAGCTCATGGGTGGTGCGGCACTGCACCTCGGCCAGATCGCCGAGATGCGCACCGGTGAGGGCAAGACCCTGACCTGCGTGCTGCCCGCGTACCTCAACGCCATCGCGGGCAAGGGCGTCCACGTGGTCACGGTCAACGACTACCTGGCCAAACGTGACTCCGACTGGATGGGCCGGGTGCACCGCTTCCTGGGCCTGGAAGTCGGCGCGATCACCGCCGACATGACCCCGGAGCAGCGCCGCGGCGCCTACGAAGCCGACATCACCTACGGCACGAACAACGAGTTCGGCTTCGACTACCTGCGCGACAACATGGCGTGGAGCCTGGCCGACTGCGTGCAGCGCGGGCACTTCTTCTCCATCGTCGACGAGGTCGACTCGATCCTGATCGACGAGGCCCGCACCCCGCTGATCATCTCCGGTCCGGCCGACCAGTCCTCGCGCTGGTACCAGGAGTTCGCCCGCCTCGCGCCGATGCTCCGCAAGGACGCCCACTACGAGGTCGACGAGCGCAAGCGCACCGTCGGCGTCACCGAGGACGGCGTCACGATCATCGAGGACCAGCTGGGCATCGAGAACCTCTACGAGGCCGCGAACACCCCGCTGGTCGGCTACCTGAACAACGCGCTCAAGGCCAAGGAACTCTACAAGCGCGACAAGGACTACATCGTCCGCGACGGTGAGGTCACCATCGTCGACGAGTTCACCGGCCGCATCCTGCACGGCCGCCGCTACAACGAGGGCATGCACCAGGCGATCGAGGCCAAGGAAGGCGTCGAGATCAAGGCCGAGAACCAGACGCTGGCCACGATCACGCTGCAGAACTACTTCCGCCTCTACGAGAAGCTCGCCGGCATGACCGGTACGGCCCAGACCGAGGCCGCCGAGTTCCAGGGCACCTACAAGCTCGGCGTCGTCAGCATCCCGACGAACGAGCCGATGGCCCGCAAGGACCAGCCCGACCTGGTCTACAAGAGCGAGGCCGCGAAGTTCGAGGCCGTCGCCGAGGACATCGAGGAGAAGCACCGCGCCGGTCAGCCGGTGCTGGTCGGTACGACCAGCGTGGAGCGCTCCGAGTACCTGGCGAAGCTGCTGACGAAGAAGGGCGTGCCGCACAGCGTCCTCAACGCCAAGCACCACGAGTCGGAGGCCGGGATCATCGCCGAGGCCGGGCGCAAGGGCTCGGTCACGGTCGCCACGAACATGGCCGGTCGTGGTACCGACATCGTGCTCGGCGGCAACGTCGACCACATCGCCGACGCCGAGCTGCGGCGCCGCGGCCTGGACCCCGTGCAGCACCGCGAGCAGTACGAGGCGGAGTGGCCGGGCGTCGTGGACAAGGTCAAGACCCAGGTCAAGGCGGAGGCCGAGAGCGTTCGCGAGGCCGGCGGCCTGTACGTCCTCGGTACCGAGCGGCACGAGTCGCGCCGCATCGACAACCAGCTGCGCGGCCGGTCCGGGCGTCAGGGCGACCCCGGCGAGTCCCGCTTCTACCTGTCGCTGGGCGACGAGCTGATGCGCCGGTTCAACGCCGCGATGGTCGAGACGGTCATGACCCGGCTGAAGGTGCCCGACGACGTGCCGATCGAGAACGGCATGGTCACCAAGGCGATCCGCAGCGCTCAGACCCAGGTCGAGCAGCAGAACATGGAGATCCGCAAGAACGTCCTCAAGTACGACGAGGTCATGAACCAGCAGCGTTCGGTGATCTACACCGAACGCCGCCGGGTCCTGGAGGGTGAGGACCTGCGCGAGCAGGTCCGGCACATGATCAAGGACGTGACCGCCGCGTACGTCAACGGCGCCACCTCCGAGGGCTACGCCGAGGACTGGGACTTCGAGAAGCTCTGGACGGCCCTGAAGGGCCTCTACCCGGTTCAGCTGGACTGGGAGGAGCTGGTCGAGGCCGAGGACGACGTGAGCAAGGAGAGCCTCCAGGAGGCCGTGCTCCACGACGGCTGGGACGCCTACGACCGGCGCGAGGCCGAGGTCGACGGCAAGGTCGGCGCGGGTGCCATGCGCGAGCTGGAGCGCCGGGTGGTGCTCAGCGTGCTCGACCGCAAGTGGCGCGAGCACCTCTACGAGATGGACTACCTGAAGGAAGGCATCGGCCTGCGTGCGATGGCGCAGCGCGACCCGCTGGTGGAGTACCGGCGGGAAGGCTTCGACATGTTCCACGCGATGCTCGAGGCGTTGAAGGAAGAGTCGATCAGCTTCCTGTTCAACGTCCAGGTGGAGGCGGCCGAGCCGGAGCCCGCTCCGGAGCAGCCGTCGGTGCCGGTGTCGGTGAGCCGTTCCGACGGCTCGGACTTCCCCACGGACGTGCATCCCGCCGTGCCGCGTTCGGCCGCCCAGCAGCGCCAGCAGGGCGGCGCGGCCGGGCAGGCGTCCTCGGGTGCGGAGGCGCAGCCGCGTTCCAAGCGTTCCCGCGCCTCCGCCGGTCCGGCGATGAGCCAGCTCGGCGGCGGCACGGTCGGTGGCGACGGCGCTCCGCCGGCGTTCGGCGGTCAGGGCTTCACCCCGCCGCAGCGCCCGCGGCTGAACTACTCCGGCCCCACCGAGTCCGGTGAGGTGCAGACCAGCACCGAGGACAACGGTGGCGACGACAACGGCGGCACCCGGCGGCAGCGCCGGGCCGCCGCGCGGGAAGAGGCCAAGAAGCACAAGCGGCACTGAGGCCCTGCCCGTCGCGTTCCCCCATCGCCCCGCACTCCACGAGGAGTGCGGGGCGATGTCGTGTTCGGGCGCAGGACCGCTCAGACGACGGACAGGAAGGTGCACGACCAGCCTCCGCCGCTGCGTTCCCAGCGCAGTACGAGCGCGCGGGTTCGGATCCGGGAGGCGATCACCGCGCATCCCTCGACCAGATCCGGGCTGATCGCGCACGCGTGCATCGACAGCAGCCGTTGCTGCGGCTCGTGCAGCAGCCGCCGCACGGAGCCGGACTTGAGCAGGCCGTGCACGCTCGGCGACACCCGGGATTTGATCTGACCCAGCGGGCGGCGTCCGAGCAGGACGTCGATGACGGGTGCGCCGAGCGTCCCGGCAAGCGCGCACGAGGTTCGGTCCGCGGGGGAAGCGGAAGAGTTCGCGAGTTCGGTGCGCGAGGTCGGCGCGACCGCCCGGTCGTCGGGCACGAAGTAGGGATCGGTGGCGGCGGGCAGCAGGATCGGATGCGGGGCGGTCGGCGCGGTCATGGCTCCTCCTGAACGGGGCGCTGCGGATCGACCGGGTGGGCCGGTCTCGTATGAATGAGGGCTCCGAACGCCGGATGCGGTCACTTCGCGCTCAGATCGCCCCGAAGGTGTGAGCGCCGACGGAACGGGGGACACCTGCCGTTCACCCGCCATGACCTGCGATTTCGCTATTAGAGGGGGGTGGTGTTCAAGGCCCTGTGAGGGTCCTGTAGATTTCTTTCTGCCAGCACGGAACGGGCCGAAAACGAATCGGACCGGGTGCGGCGGGGTCGAACCGAGCTTCCGGGTAGTACTGGTAGAGCGGGTCGCTCGAATGCAAAACTCTAAATGTAGGTCGGTTTTTGACTGGTTGGGGTGTGGGTGACCGTGAGGTTGGCCCCCCCCTGGAGCGGTCGAAATTCGGTTCTGTTAGGGTTTGGATCGACAAACTCTAAAAGAGCCGGGGTGCTGGCTGTTCCGGGGTGCGGGTGACCGCGAGGTTGACCCCCCTGAAACGGCC
>NZ_JAPFGB010000036.1:0-3223 GCF_026241095.1 Saccharopolyspora sp. NFXS83
ACGGCGAAGCCGTGCCTGGATGCGCGCCAGCGCATAGCCCACGTCACAAAGCCGACCACCCGCGGGTTCTCAGCGGCTTCCTCGCGAGGACAGCTTTTTCCCTCGTGGCGGAGCAGCTCGGGAAAAAGATCCCGCAGCGAGGAAGCCGCTGAGGTTCCGCCACCCCACCACCCAAGAAAAACGAGCCGTGGAACCCCGGATCACTCCGATTTCCGCTCCCGGCCTAGCAGCATCGCGGCACCGGGCACCGGTCCGAGGTCCTCGTGGCACACCCGGTGCACCACTTCGGTGATCGGCATCTCCACGCCGTGGCGCGCGGCGAGCTCCCGGATGGACGAGCAGGACTTCACGCCCTCGGCGACTTGTCCGTTGGTGGCGTCCTGCGCCTGAGCCAGCGTTTCCCCGCGTCCGAGCCGTTCCCCGAAGGTCCGGTTCCGCGACAGCGGTGAGGTGCAGGTGGCGACCAGGTCGCCGAGCCCGGCGAGCCCCGCGAAGGTCATCGGCTCCGCGCCGAGCGCCGCTCCGAGCCGCGTCGTCTCCGCCAGGCCGCGGGTGATCAGCGAGGACATCGTGTTCTGCCCGTAGCCGAGCCCGGCGGCCATCCCGCAGGCCAGCGCCATCACGTTCTTGCAGGCCCCGGCGAGCTCGATGCCCACCAGGTCGGTGTTGGTGTAGGGCCGGAAGTAGCCGGTGGAGCACGCCGCCTGCAGCGCGACGGCGCGGCCGTGGTCGGTGCAGGCCACGACGGTCGCGGTGGGCTGCTCGCGGGCGATCTCCATGGCGAGGTTCGGGCCGGAGACGACGGCGACCTGGTCCATCGGGACGTCGGCGACTTCGGCGACCACTTCGCTCATCCGCTTGAGGGTGCTGAGTTCGACGCCTTTGGCGAGGCTGACGAGCGTGGCGTCCGGCGGCAGCAGCGGCTGCCAGCCCGCCAGGTTCTCCCGCAGCGTCTGGCTGGGCACAGCGAGCACCACGGCTTCGGCACCGCGCATCGCTTCGACGGCGTCGTCGGTGGCCCGCAGCGACTCCGGCAGCGCCACGCCGGGCACGTAGCCGGGGTTCTGGTGCTCGGTGTTGATGCGCTCCGCGACTTCGGCGCGGCGCGCCCACAGCGTGACGTCGCTGCCTGCGTCGGCGAGGACTTTGGCGAAGGTGGTGCCCCAGGATCCGGCTCCGAGCACGGTGACCTTGCGGGCGGGCTCAGGTCCGGTCATCGTCGCTCCGGGTCTGCTGGTCCCGGCGGCGGGCCGCCGAGTAGAACTCCTCCGGCGGCTGCTGCTCGCGGATCTCGCCCAGCAGTTCCCGCACCCGGCTCATCGCGAGCTCGCTGACGGCGCGCAGCGCTTGGGCGTCGGCGGGCTCGTCGCGGAATTCGGACAGGTCGAGCGGTTCACCGATCCGCACGTGCACCGTCTTGCGCGGGAACGGGCGGAACTTCTTCTCGTAGTGGTCGTAGACGTCGCGGGTGCCCCAGCGGGCGGCGGGCACGATCGGCACGTCGTGCTCCAAGGCGAGCCTGGCCACGCCGGGCTTCGGCGACATCGGCCAGCCCTCCGGGTCCTTGGTGACCGTACCGTCCGGGTAGATGATCACGATTTTGCCCGCTTCGAGCGCGCCGTGCGCCGATTCGAGGCTCTTGCGGGCGTCGGCGGTCTGCCGGAACACGGGGATCTGCTCGACGCCGTTGAGCACGTTGCTCAGCACCGGCACGTTCCACAGCGTGTTCTTGGCCATGAATCGGGGAATCCGGGCCGCGCGGTGCACGGTGACCGCGTCGTAGACGGGGTCCAGGTGCGATACGTGGTTGAGCACGAGCAGTGCCGGGCCGGTGGCCGGGATGTTCGCCAGCCCGTGCACGCGGACGCGGGACAGCAGTGCGGTCAACGGGTAGAACACGACCGCCGCCAGCCACAGCCAGAACCGCCCCATCAGCGTCGGGGGCCGTTCCTTGGTCCGCTTGCGCGTCCCCTTGAGGCTCGCCGGTTCCGCCACGCCTATCTCCTCTCGCCCTAGAGCGGCTGTCAAGTTACCTGGCCCACGGTCCTCGTCGGCGAGCGGTCGGCCCGCGGCGGGCATACTCGATGATCGACGGCGGAGCGGAGGATGGCGGGATGAACGGCGGAGTGTCCTTGCTGGTACCGATCAAACCGCTGCACCTGGCGAAGTCCCGGTTGCGCGACGATCGACCCGCCGCGCGGCACGCGGATCTGGTGAGCGCGGTCGCGCACGACACGGTGGACGCCGCGCGGCGCGCCGCCGGGGTGCGGGCGGTGGTGGTGGTGACCTCCGATCCGCGGCTGGCGGAGTCGTTCGCCGCCGACGGCGTCGAGGTCGTCCCCGACGACCCGGCGGCGGGGTTGAATCCGGCGCTGGAACACGGAGAACGGGTGCTGCGGTCGCGCGGCGAGGCCCGGATCGGCGCGCTGCAGGCGGATCTTCCGGCTTTGCGGCCCGCGGAACTGGCGGCGGCGCTGGAGCAGGCCGGGCCCGATCGGGCGTTCAGCGCGGATCACCAGGGCACGGGCACGACGCTGCTGCTGGCCGCCGCGGGCGGCGCGCTCGCACCCCGGTTCGGGCCGGGTTCGGCCGCCGCGCACGCGTCGTCCGGGGCGCGGGCGCTCGACGGCGAGTGGGCGTCGTTGCGCTGCGATGTGGACACCGCGGCGGATCTGCGGCGGGCGACGGGCATCGGTCTCGGGGAGCGCACCGCGGCGTGGCTGGCGGGCGCCTCCGGAAACCCGCGCTGACCTGTGTGGTGTTCCCCGCGACAAAGGTCGAGCGACGGCCCCGGCATGGGTGAGAATGGTCGTCGTGAGTACCGACAGCAGCGATCACGAGACCACCAAGCCCGTGCCACGCCGGACCTCGTCGACCGCCGGGGCCGCCGGTGCTCGTCAGAACTCGCCGAAGTCCAACCGTGGGAGCCGGACGACCAGGCAGGACGCGGCGACGTCGCCGGAGGAGCCCGGTACGGCCCGGACCACGGCGAGGCGCGGCACCGCTAAGACCGGTGCGGCCAAGACCGGCGCGGCGAAATCCGGCACCGCGAAGTCCGCGACGGCGAAGCCCACGGCCTCGCAGCCCACCGCAGCGAAATCCACGACGGCCAAGCCCACGGCCTCGCAGCCCACCGCAGCGAAATCCACGACGGCCAAGCCCACGGCCTCGCAGCCCACCGCAGCGAAATCCACGACGGCCAAGCCCACGGCCTCGCAGCCCA
>NZ_JAPFGB010000036.1:3233-40751 GCF_026241095.1 Saccharopolyspora sp. NFXS83
AAGCCCACGGCCTCGCAGCCCACCGCAGCGAAATCCACGACGGCCAAGCCCACGGCCTCGCAGCCCACCGCAGCGAAATCCACGACGGCGAAATCGACCGCCGCCAAGTCCACCGCGCGCAAGACCTCCACGGCGAAGGCCGCACCGAACGCCACGGGCGGCTCCCCCGCAGCGAAGCCGAGGACGTCCCGGATGCGCACCGCGAAGCCCGCAACCACCTCGGCGGCACCGGCGAGCGCTCGGCGCAAGACCGCCGCCGCGACCGCTGCCCCGGCCCCGCCTCCGGCGCCGAAACCGCCGGTGAACGGCGAAGGCGCCCGCGTGCCGGCCGCTCCGCCCGCGGTGACCCGCGCCGCAGCCAGCACCGACCTGCCCGACGACCGCTACCTGAACCGCGAGCTGTCCTGGCTGGACTTCAACGCCCGCGTGCTCGCCGTCGCCGAGGATCCCTCGCAACCGGTCCTGGAACGCGCCAAGTTCCTGGCGATCTTCGCCTCCAACCTGGACGAGTTCTACATGGTCCGCGTCGCGGGCCTGAAGCGCCGCGAGGAGACCGGGCTCTCGGTGCGCAGCGCCGACGGGCTCACACCGCACGAGCAGCTCGCCCGCATCGCCGCCCGCAACCAGGACCTCACCGAGAAGCTGGGCCGCACGTTCCTCGACGAGCTGGTGCCGGAACTGGAGGCCAACGGCATCCGGATCATGCGCTGGGAGCAGCTCGACCGGCCTGAGCAGCAGGTGCTGGGCCGCTACTTCGACGACCACATCTTCCCGGTGCTGACCCCGCTGGCCGTGGACCCGGCGCACCCGTTCCCGTACATCTCGGGGCTGTCGCTGAACCTCGCGGTCACCGTCAGCGACCCGGAGGAGGGCCTGCGCCGGTTCGCCCGCGTCAAGGTGCCGGACAACGTGCCCCGGCTGATCCGCGTCGAGGCCGACCGGGAGAACGAGCGGGCGACGTTCCTGCCGCTGGAAGAGCTCATCGCCGCGCACCTGGACACGTTGTTCCCCGGCATGGACATTAGCGACCACCACATCTTCCGGGTCACCCGCAACGCGGACCTGGAAGTGGAGGAGGACCGCGACGAGGACCTGCTGCAGGCCATGGAGCGGGAGCTGGCGCGCCGCCGGTTCGGCCCGCCGGTGCGCCTCGAGGTCACCGACACGATGAGCGAGACGATGCTCGAACTCCTGCTGCGGGAGCTCGAAGTCGACGCGCACGACGTGGTCGAGGTGCCGGGGCTGCTGGACCTGTCCTGCCTGTTCCAGCTGGACAAGCTGCAACGCCCGGATCTGAAGAACCCGCCGTTCGTGCCCGCCACGCACCCCGCGTTCGCGGAGGGCCAGACGCCGAAGAGCATCTTCGCGACGCTGCGCGAGGGCGACGTGCTGGTGCACCACCCCTACGACGCGTTCTCCACCTCGGTGCAGCGGTTCATCGAGCAGGCCGCGGCCGATCCGCACGTGCTGGCGATCAAGCAGACGCTGTACCGCACCTCCGGCGACTCGCCGATCGTGAACGCGCTGATCGACGCCGCCGAGGCGGGCAAGCAGGTGGTGGCGCTGGTCGAGCTGAAGGCGCGGTTCGACGAGCAGGCCAACATCCAGTGGGCGCGCACGCTGGAACGCGCCGGCGTGCACGTGGTCTACGGCCTGGTGGGCTTGAAGACGCACTGCAAGACGGCGCTCGTGGTCCGCCAGGAGGGCTCCACGATCCGCCGCTACTGCCACCTGGGCACCGGCAACTACAACCCGAAGACTGCCCGCACCTACGAGGACCTGGGGCTGCTGACGGCCGCCCCGGCGGTGGGCGCGGACCTCACTGACCTGTTCAACGTGCTCACCGGCTACGCCCGGCACGGCACGTACCGGCGGATCCTGGTGTCCCCGCACGGCATCCGGCTCGGCATCGTGGAACGCATCGAGGCGGAGGCGGAGCGCGCTCGCGCCGGAGAGCCGTGCGGCATCCGGATGAAGGTCAACTCGCTGGTCGACGAGCAGATCATCGACGCGCTGTACCGGGCTTCGCTGGCGGGCGTGCCGATCCGGATCGTGGTGCGCGGCATCTGCGCGCTGCAGGCCGGGGTGGTCGGCCTCAGCGAGAACATCGAGGTGCGGTCGATCCTGGGGCGCTTCCTGGAGCACTCCCGGGTGTTCCACTTCGTCGGCATCGACGAACGCTGGATCGGCAGCGCGGACATGATGCACCGCAACCTGGATCGCCGGATCGAGGCGCAGGTGCGGGTGGTCGACCCGAAGCTGACCGAGCAGCTGGACGCGATGCTGGACTCGGCGCTGCACCCGTCGACGCGGTGCTGGGTGCTCAACGCCAAGGGCGACTGGGAGGCCTCACCGCGCAGCGGCGAGCAGGTTCGCGATCACCAGGCGGAGATGTTGCGCCAGCACGGGGCGAAGGTGCAATGACCGCTGCGCACGAACCGGAGCAACCGATGACGACGAGCAGGCCGGTGACGATCCGTGCCGCGGGGGCGGTGCTGTGGCGCCCCGGTACCGACGGGGCGCCCGAGGTGGCCGTGGTGCACCGCCCGCGCTACGACGATTGGTCGCTGCCGAAGGGAAAGCTCGATCCGGGTGAGACGGCGGCGCACGCCGCCGCGCGGGAAGTGCTGGAGGAGACCGGGTTCGGTTGCGTGCTCTCCGGCTTCCTGAGGCGGGTCAGCTACGAGGTTCCGGGCGCGGGCGGCGGCACCGGCAAGCAGGTGGACTACTTCATCGCCCGCGCGGGCGACGGCCACTTCGAGGTCAACGACGAGGTCGACGAACTCGTGTGGACGGCGCTGCCGAAGGCGCGGGAACTGCTGAGCTACCCGCAGGACCGGCACGTTCTGGACGAGTTCACCGCGCTGCCCGACGACCCGGTGACGCTGCTGCTGGTGCGGCACGCGAAGGCCGGGAAGCGGTCGGACTTCGACGGTGACGACACCCTGCGTCCGCTGTCCGGGGCCGGTCGCAGGCAGCGCGACGCGCTGCACTCCTGGCTGCCGCTGTTCGGTCCGGAACGGGTGTACTCGGCGCCTCGGGTGCGCTGCGCGCAGACGGTGCAGCCGCTGGCGGCGGACCTGGGCATCGAGGTGGCCCCGGAGCCGCTGCTGTCCGAGGAGGGCTACCTGGAGGACCCGGCCGCGGCCGTGCACCGGTTGCTGCGGATCGCAGCGGGCGCGGGCACGGCAGTGGTCTGCAGCCAGGGCGGCGTGATCCCGGATCTGGTGGGCAGGCTGGTGGAATCCGCCGCGCTGCACCCGGCCGAGCCGGGCGAGGCCCCGAGCGCCGAGCTCGCGGTGGGCGAAGCCGTCAGCGGGGACGTGGTCAGCGCCAAGGGGAGCGTGTGGACGCTGCGGTTCAGCCGGGACGTGCACACCGGCAACGGTTCCGGCCCGCTGCTGCGGCTGGTGTCGGCCGACTACCTGGCGGACGCCTCTGCCGCTGGATGAGTTGCTTGAGTGGCCGGGTGGCGGAACCTCAGCGGCTTCCTCGCTGCGGGATCTTTTCCCGAGTGGCTCCGCCACGAGGGAAAAAGCCGTCCTCGCGAGGAAGCCGCTGAGAACCCGCGGGTGACCGCCTTCTCGACGTGGGCTATGCGCTGACGCGCATACAGGCACGGCCTCCGGCCGCAAGGCGCGGTTCGGTCGCTTCGCTCTTCGCGGACCGGGGCGTCCGAGGCGGGGCATCGAGGCTGGAAACGTCTCGCCGTGGAGCGGTTCTTGGACCGGAACGGCGATGATCCCGGCCCGATCGCCATCGCGATCGCACCGGGATCATCGCTGAGAACCGGCGGAGCACCTCTGTTCGGGCACGGCCGCGGTGCCCGTGGCACGGGTACCGGGGCCGCGCGTCGCTCCGCCGCCGCGCGTGGCGCGGGTGACGCTGCGCCGTGTGCGGGGATGCCACCCGCGAACGCCTGCGAAGCTCGGCTCGCTCAGGCGGCGAGCGCTCACTTCTTGGCGGTCTTGCGCGTGGTCTTGCCCGCGGAGGCCTTGGCGGTCGAGGTCTGGGCGCCGGACGTCTTGGCCGCGGAGGTCTTCGCGGCGGAGGTCTTGGCGGTCGACTTCGAGGCGGTGGCCTTGGTGGTGGCGGCCTTCTTCGGCGCGGCCTTGGTGGCCGGAGCCTTGGTGGCCGTCGCCTTGGAGGTCGTGGCCTTGCCGGTGGCGGCCTTGGAGGCGGTCGCCTTGGTCGCGGTCGCCTTGGTTCCGGTGGACTTGGCGGCGGTCGTCTTGCTGCCCGCGGCCGTCTTCGGCGCGGCCTTGGTGGCGGCCGGCTTCGCGCTGGACCGCGTGGCGGCGGCCTTCTTCGGCGCCGTCTTGGTGGCGGCGGCGGTCTTCGCCGTGCTCCGGGTGCCCGCTGCCTTGGTGGCGGGGGCCTTGGTCGCCGTACCGGCGGACTTGGTCGTGGCGCGCCCGGTGCCCGCGGTCTTCGTCGCGGTGCTGCGGGTGCCCGCGGACTTGGTGCCCGCCGACTTCGCGGCCGTCGCGCGGGGCAGTTTCCGGCTGCCGCCCACGACTTCCTTGAACTGGGTGCCGGCGCGGAATGCCGGGACGTTGGTCTTCTTCACCTTGACGGCCTCGCCGGTGCGCGGGTTGCGCGCGGTGCGGGCGGCACGTGCGCGCTTCTCGAAGACACCGAAGCCGGTGATGTTGACCTTTTCGCCCTTGTTGACGTTGCGGACGATGAGGTCCACGACGCCCTCTACCGCCTGACTGGCGGTCTTCTTGTCGCCGAGGCGTTCCGCGAGTGCCTCGATGAGTTGGGCTTTGTTCACTTCAGTCCCTCCCAGGACAACAACGGCCCCGTCGGGCCGACTCAAAACCCACGGTAAAGCCCTGAGTTGCCGAATGCCATTCGCCACGCCCCATTTTTTCGTTGGGGCGTGGGGCTTTCGGCGGCTCAGGGCTCGTATCGCCGGTTTCCCGGTTAGGTTGTGAACACCGGCCGCGGAGTCGGATTTTCCCTGCGCAGCAAGGAGAACCGAGCCCGCGGCCGGTTCCGGTTCAGCCCGCGCGAGCGGGCAGCGTGGCCGGTTTGAAGGAAGGGCGGGTTTTCTCGTACGTGTCGATCGTCTCGGCGTGGCGCAGGGTCAAACCGATGTCGTCGAGCCCTTCCAGCAGCCGCCAGCGGGTGTAGTCGTCGATGGCGAACGGGACGGTGAGGTCTTTCGCCTGCACGGTCCGCTCTTGCAGATCGACGGTCACCTGGGTGCCGGGCTCGTTCTCCAGCAGCTTCCAGAGCAGTTCCACATCGGACTGGGCGCACTCGGCGGCGAGCAGTCCCTGTTTGCCGGAGTTGCCGCGGAAGATGTCGGCGAACCGGGAGGAGATGACCACCCGGAAGCCGTAGTCCTTGAGCGCCCACACGGCGTGCTCGCGGGACGATCCGGTGCCGAAGTCGGGTCCGGCGACCAGCACGCTGCCGTTGCGGAAGGCGTCGTTGTTGAGGATGAAGTTCTCGTCGTTGCGCCACGCGGCGAACAACGCGTCCTCGAACCCCGTGCGCGCGACCCGCTTGAGGTACACGGCGGGGATGATCTGGTCAGTGTCCACGTTGGACCGCCGCAGCGGAACGCCGACGCCGGTGTGCTGGGTGAACGGTTCCATCGTTGCTCCTTTCGGGTCGGGTGGATCAGTCGAGGTCGTCGGGCGACGACAGGGTGCCGCGCACCGCGGTGGCGGCGGCCACCAGCGGGGAGACCAGGTGGGTGCGACCGCCTTTGCCCTGCCGTCCCTCGAAGTTCCGGTTCGAGGTCGACGCGCTGCGCTCGCCGGGGGCGAGCTGGTCGGGGTTCATCCCGAGGCACATGGAGCAGCCCGCCGAACGCCATTCGGCGCCCGCGGCGGTGAAAACCTCGTTGAGCCCTTCGGACTCGGCCTGCAGCCGCACCTTCATCGAGCCGGGCACCACCAGCATCCGCACGTCCTGGGCCACCTTGCGCCCGTCCAGGACGGCCGCTGCGGCCCGCAGGTCCTCGATGCGGCCGTTGGTGCAGGAACCGAGGAAGACGGTGTCCACGGCGACCTCGCGCAGCGGCGTGCCGCCTTCCAGGCCCATGTAGTCGAGCGCCTTCTCGACGGCGTAGCGCTCGGAGTCGTCGCCGATGGTCTCCGGGTCGGGGATGCGCTCCCCCAGCGGCAGGCCCTGCCCGGGGTTGGTGCCCCAGGTGACGAACGGGGTCAGCGAGTCAGCGTCGAGGGTGATCTCGGCGTCGAATTCGGCGTCCTCGTCGGTGCGCAGCGTCTTCCAGTACTCGACGGCGGCGTCCCAGTCGGTGCCTTCCGGCGCGTGCGGGCGGCCCTTGAGGTACTCGAAAGTCGTCTCGTCGGGGGCGATCATCCCGGCGCGGGCGCCCGCTTCGATCGACATGTTGCAGACCGTCATGCGGGATTCCATGGACAGCTGCCGGATCGCTTCGCCCCGGTACTCCAGGACGTAGCCCTGCCCGCCGCCGGTCCCGATCTGGGCGATGACGGCGAGGATGATGTCCTTGCTCGTCACGCCGGGCCGCAACGAGCCTTCGACGTTGATCGCCATGGTCTTGAACGGGCGCAGCGGCAGCGTCTGGGTGGCCAGCACGTGCTCCACTTCGGAGGTGCCGATGCCGAACGCGAGCGCGCCGAACGCGCCGTGGGTGGAGGTGTGGCTGTCGCCGCACACCACCGTGGTGCCGGGCTGGGTGAGCCCCAGCTGCGGTCCCACCACGTGCACGATGCCCTGCTCCGCGTCGCCCATCGGGTGCAGGCGGACGCCGAACTCCTCGCAGTTGCGCCGCAAGGTGTCCACCTGGGTGCGCGACACCGGGTCGGCGATCGGGAGATCGATGCCGGTGGTGGGCACGTTGTGGTCCTCGGTGGCGATCGTGAGGTCGGGGCGGCGGACCGGCCGGTCCGCCAGCCGCAGCCCTTCGAACGCCTGCGGGCTGGTGACTTCGTGCACGAGGTGGAGGTCGATGTAGAGCAGGTCCGGCTCATGACCTTCGCCTCGGCGCACGATGTGGCCGCTCCAGACCTTCTCCGCGAGCGTGTTGCCCATCGCTCCTCCCCATCGAGATGTGGTGGTCGCACCCCGGTTCCGGGGCACTGTCCCAAAGAGTGGACTTCTCAGATATCGAGAAGTTAGTATCGGTACGTGGGACAGCATAGCGGCATCGGAGTGTTGGACAAGGCAGTGGCCGTGTTGCAGGCCGTGGCGGGCGAACCGTGCGGCCTGACGGAGTTGTGCGGGCGCACGGGCCTGCCCAGGGCGACGGCGCATCGGCTCGCGGTGGGCCTGGAGGTGCACCGCTTGCTGCGCCGCGGCTCGGACGGCCGGTGGCGTCCCGGTGCCGCACTGGCGGAGCTGGCGGGCGGCGCGGTGGACCCCTTGCTGGAGGCCGCTTCGACGGTGCTGCCCAAATTGCGGGACATCACGGGCGAAAGCGTGCAGCTCTACCGCCGGGACGGCATGCAGCGCCTGTGCATCGCTTCCGCGGAACCCCCCAGCGGCCTGCGCGACACGGTCCCCGTGGGCTCCACCCTCCCGATGGTCGCGGGCTCCGGGGCGAAGGTCCTGGCCGCCTGGGCGGATCCCGCGACGCAACGAGCGGTCCTGGCCGAAGCGGTCTTCGGAGAACGCACTCTCCTGGAGGTCAGGCGGCGGGGCTGGGCTCAAAGCGTCGCGGAACGAGAATCAGGCGTGGCCAGCGTCTCGGCCCCCGTCCGCGACTCCCAAGGCGGCGTAGTGGCCGCGATCTCCGTCTCAGGCCCCATAGACCGAATGGGCCGCCGCCCAGGAGCCCGCTGGGCAGCAGACCTGCTAGCAGCAACCGAAGGCTTGCAGAACCGCCTCTGAGGCCCCCGGCAGCGGGGTCTCAGCTGGTTCCTCGCCGCAGGATCGCTTTCCCGATGGCTCCGCCACGAGGGAACAGCCGTCCGCGCGAGGAACCATCTGCCCCCACCGCAACGCCGGTCGCATTGCACGACCACCACTCACCCACCAACAAGACCAAGACCAAGACCACCAAAGCAGCACAAAGCCACTCACCAACCCCGAACACGATTAGGGCCCCACTTCCAAAAGGAAGTGGGGCCCTAATCACTGTAGTCCCGACGGGATTCGAACCCGCGCCGCCGGCGTGAGAGGCCGGTGTCCTAGGCCGCTAGACGACGGGGCCCTAGAACGAACGATCATTGCTGATCGTTCCGCTGGGGTACCAGGACTCGAACCTAGACTAACTGAACCAGAATCAGTCGTGCTGCCGATTACACCATACCCCATCGGCTTCGGTGTCCAGCGGTCTTCGCTCGGGCTTCTGGAGGAAGTCCGACCGGTTCGTCGCTGTCCGCCTTGCTGATGAAAATAGTAGAGCATGGCCCGCGACGCCGTGACAGCACCCCCCTCTTATGCCGATTTCCCTGGTGGGGGCGGGTTTCGGGTGCACCGTCGCGGGTGGACGTCACCGGTTCGCGGGCCGGGCTCGGTCAGCGGGTGAGCGCGCCGATGCGCGTGGTCTCGCGCGGTGCCGGGTCCCCGGGGGCGTGCTGGGCGGGGATCTCGGGGGCGAACGGCAGGTCGCAGACGAGGAGTTCGGGGAGCTCGGCGAGGCTGGTGATCATCGAAACGCCTTCGGGCGGCGCGTGTTCGGTGCCGCTGCGGTTGAGCCAGACGCCGTGCAGGCCCGCGTCGGCGGCGCCGAGGGCGTCGGTGTCGAGCCGGTCGCCGACGTGCACGACTTCGTGCGGGGCCGCGTCGAGGGATTCGCAGGCGGCGTGGAAGATCCGCGGATCCGGTTTGGCGACTCCGAGTTCGCCGGAGATGAGCATGCTGTCGAAGGCGCCGGCCAGTCCGGTGTGGCTGATCTTCTTGCGCTGGTAGGCGCTGGGCGCGTTGGTGATGACGGCCAGTCGCAGGCCGCTGGCGCGCATCCATTCGAGGCAGGGCAGGGCGTCGTCGAACAGCCGCCAGGCGGCCTGCATGGCGGCCATCCGGTAGTCCTCGCGGACGGCGGCTTCGGCGTCGCTGATCTGCTCGCCGAAGGCGGCGAAGAAGGCGCGGGTGCGTTCGACGCACATGGTGGCGAAGTCGACTTCGCCGGCCACGTACCGCTCGTAGTGGTCTTCGGTGGTGTGGCGCCACACGGGCCAGGCGGCGTCGTTGCCGATGAGGGCGCGCAGGCCGAGGCGGGAGGAGGCGGCGTTGTCGAGCAGGGTGTCGTCGATGTCCAGGCACACGGCTTTGATGCGGCCGAGTTCAGGCGTGGTCGGAGGGTGCGGCGCGGATGTCACCCCGAGAGGCTAGGGGTTCACCGGCGGTGTCCGCCTCGTCCAAGACGGTGATAGTCGTTGGCCTGACACGGTTTAGTCGAGGTACCAGTACCGGGTGACGTCCACTGGGGACATCACCCGGTCGCTGGAATCGTGCTGCTGATCAGACCAGCGCGCGGCGGAGCCGGTTCAGCGAGACCTCGCGGCCGAGCAGTTCCATGGATTCGTACAGCGGCGGCGAGACGGTGCGGCCGGTGACGGCGACGCGGACGGGCGCGAAGGCCTTGCGGGGTTTGATGCCGAGTCCGTCCACGACGGACTCCTTCAGCGCCGCTTCGATGGCTTCGGTGGTCCATTCGGGAAGCGCGTCGAGCGCGCCGATGGCGGCGTCGAGCACGGGCCGGGCGTCGTCGCCGAGGGCCTTGGCCGCGGAGGCCTCTTCGGGCTCGAAGTCCTCGCCTGCGAACAGGAATCGCATCATGCCGACGGCGTCGGAGAGCACGATGAGCCGTTCCTGCACGAGCGGCGCGGCGGCCCGCACGGTCGCGAGCTGCTGCTCGGTCGGTTCGGCGTCGAGCACGCCGCCGTCGACCAGGTAGGGCACGACGCGCTGCACGAAGTCGTCCGGGGCGAGCGCCCGCAGGTGCGCCGAGTTGATCGCGTCGGCCTTCTTCTGGTCGAACCGGGCGGGGTTGCCGCTGACCCGGCTGATGTCGAAGGCCTCGACCATCTCGTCGAGGGTGAACACGTCGCGGTCGTCGGCGATGGACCAGCCGAGCAGCGCGAGGTAGTTGAGCAGTCCCTCGGGCAGGAATCCGCGGTCGCGGTGGTGGAACAGGTCGGAAGCGGGGTCGCGCTTGGAGAGCTTCTTGTTGCCTTCGCCCATGACGAACGGCAGGTGCCCGAACTCGGGGACGAAGTCGGTGACGCCGATGCGCTGCAGCGCCTCGTAGAGGGCGATCTGGCGCGGCGTCGACGACAGCAGGTCTTCGCCGCGCAGCACGTGCGTGATGCGCATGAGCGCGTCGTCGACGGGGTTGGTGAGCGTGTAGAGCGCGTCGCCGCTGCCGCGGACCAGCACCGGGTCGGGCACGGTGCCCGCGCGGAAGGTGATCTCGCCGCGGACGAGGTCGGTGAAGGTGATGTCGTGGTCCGGCATCCGCAGCCGCAGCACCGGGGTGCGGCCTTCGGCGCGGTGGGCGGCCTTCTGCTCGTCGGTGAGGTCGCGGTCGAAGTTGTCGTAGCCGAGCTTGGGGTCGCGGCCCGCGGCCTTGTGCCGGGCTTCGACCTCTTCCGGCGACGAGAACGCCTCGTAGAGCTCACCGGCGTCGAGCAGGCGCCGCGCGATGTCCGCGTAGACGTCCTTGCGCTCGCTCTGCCGGTACGGCCCGTAGGGGCCGCCGACCTCGGGACCTTCGTCCCAGTCGAGCCCCAGCCAACGCAGCGCGTCGAGCAGCGCGTCGTAGGACTCCTGGCTGTCCCGGCTGGCGTCGGTGTCCTCGATGCGGAACACCAAGGTGCCTTGGTGGTGCCGGGCGAAAGCCCAGTTGAACAGGGCGGTGCGGATGAGCCCGACGTGCGGTGTGCCGGTCGGTGACGGGCAGAACCGGGCGCGGACGGTTCCGGGCGCTGGTGTGGCGAACTCTGGCGTGCTCATGACCGGTCCACCCTATCCGGCGGGGTTCGGTGCTTGACCAGCGACTCCGGGAGGAGCACCCTGAGGTTATTCAACGCATGTTGAATATCGATCTCGGAGTGCACCGGTGTGCGGCGCCGGGTAGGAGTGATCGCAATGGAGCGCACGACTTGCTGCATCATCGGCGGCGGTCCCGCCGGCATGGTCCTGGCCCTGCTGCTGGCCCGGTCCGGGGTGCAGGTCACCGTCTTGGAGAAGCACGGCGATTTCCTCCGCGACTTCCGCGGCGACACCGTGCACCCGACGACGCTGCAACTCATCGACGACCTGGGCCTGGCCGAGCGGTTCGCCGAGCTGCCCCAACGCAAGGTGGAGACGGTGCGGCTGCCCATCGACGCCGACGGCGGCTTCGTCACCATCGGGGACTTCCGGCTGCTGCCGATCAAGTACAACTACCTCGCGCTGGTGCCGCAGTGGGACCTGCTGGACCTGCTCGCCGACGAGGCGAAGCAGGAGAGCGGCTTCGAACTCCGGATGCGCACCGAGGTCACCGGGCTGATCCGGGAGGGCGGCCGGGTCAACGGCGTGCACTACCGCGACGCCGACGGCGGCACCGGAGAGCTGCGCGCCGACATCACCGTCGCCTGCGACGGGCGGGACTCGCTCGCCCGGCGGCTGCCGGAGCTCGACCTGCGGAACTTCCCCACCCCGATGGACGTGCGCTGGTTCCGGGTGCCGCGCAAGGAGGACGACCCGGCCGGGCTGATCGGGTCGATCCGCGACCGCACGTTCACCGTGCTGATCGACCGCGGCGACTACTACCAGACGGCCTCGATCATCGAGAAGGACTCCGACGCGGACGGCAGGTCCGGGCCGATCGAGGAGTTCAACCGGCGGCTGCGGCGCCTCGTGCCGTGGCTCGACGATGGCCGCGAACTGGTCGCCGGGTGGGACGACGTGAAGCTGCTGCACGTCACGCTCGACCGGCTGCAGAAGTGGCACGTGCCGGGGCTGCTGTGCATCGGGGACGCGGCGCACGCGATGTCCCCGGTCGGCGGCATCGGCATCAACCTGGCCGTGCAGGACGCGGTCGCCGCGGCCCGCCACCTGGCCACGCCGCTGCGGGAAGGCCGATTGCGCCGCAGGCACGTCGCGGCGATCCAGCGCAGGCGGTGGCCGACGACCCTGCTGATCCAGGGACTGCAGAAGGTGTTGCACCGCAACGGGGTCGAGCCCGGCCTGCGCGGCGACATCGACTTCGGCGACCGGACCCGGCTGCCGCGCCCGCTGCGGCTGATCACGCGGATACCGGCGCTGCGCATGCTCCCGCCCTACCTGCTGGCCTACGGCGCGCTGCGCGAACGCCCACCGCGCGAGGCGTTGCGGGGGTAGTCCTCGTTCTGCTCTGGTGGTCGGGCGGCGGAACCTCAGCGTCCTTCTCACTGCGGGATCTTCTTCCCTAGTGGCTCCGCACGAGGGAAAAAGCCGTCTTCGCGAGAAGGACGCTGAGAACCCGCGGGTGACCGGCTTCTCGACGTGGGCCATGCGCTTCGCACATCCAGGCACGGCCTTCGGCCGCGAGGCGACGTGGCTTCGCCGCCCGCCGGGGGCTACTGCACGGGGTTGGTGAGGGTGCCCAGGCCGTCGATGGAGACCGACACGCTCTGCCCCGACCGCACCGGGCCGACCCCGGCGGGCGTGCCGGTGAGGATCACGTCGCCCGGCAGCAGCGTCATGATGCGGGAGACCCACGACACGAGACCGGCGACGTCGTGCAGCATCAGCGACGTCCGCGACTGCTGCTTGAGCTCCCCGTCGAGCTCGGTGCGCAGGCCCAGGTCCGCCGGGTCGACGGAGGTGTCGATCCACGGGCCCAGGGGGCAGAAGGTGTCGTAGCCCTTGGCCCGCGTCCACTGCCCGTCGGCCTGCTGCTGGTCCCGGGCGGTGACGTCGTTGGCGATCGTGTAGCCCAGGACCACCTCGAGCCCGCGCGCCTCCGGAACGTCCTTGCAGGGCTGGCCGATGACGGCCGCGAGCTCGCCCTCGTAGTCCACCCGCTCCGAGTTCGGCGGCAGCTTGATCGGCGCGTTCGGGCTCGTCACCGAGGTGGACGGCTTCATGAAGATGACCGGGTTCGCCGGTGCCTCGCCGCCCATCTCCTTCGCGTGGTCCGCGTAGTTCTTGCCGACGCAGACGACCTTGCTGGGCAGGATCGGCGCGAGCAGCCGGACGTCGGCCATCGGCCACTTGCGCCCGGTGAAGGTGGGGTCGCCGAACGGGTGCTGGTCGATCTCGATGGCCAGCACCTTCTCCTGCGGCGCGGACGGATCGGGTTCCAGCGCGACGAACGACACCCCGTCGGAGTGGGCGACTCGGGCCAGGCGCACGGCGGACCTCTTTTCGTTCCTGGTTGCTTCGTACTCGGCTCGCTCGTGCTGGGACGAGGCGAACCGTCCCAGCCTATGCGGTGTCGTCACCGGTGCCGCTGCCGCCCGAAACGGCGCTCACCTCGGACCGGCGATGCGCGTTGTGCCGCAAGGCCTTGTAGGCGAGGGCGTCGCACAGGGCCAGCCAGCTCGCCTCGACGATGCTGCCGTGCACGCCCACCGTGGTCCACTCGTCGGCGCCGTCGCGGGATTCGACCAGCACCCGCGTCACCGCGTCCGTGCCGGAGGCGTCGGTGAGGATGCGGACCTTGTAGTCCACCAGCTCCACCGAGTCCAGCCACGGCAACCGCCCCACGAGCGCCTCGCGCAGCGCGGCGTCCAGCGCGTTCACCGGCCCGTTGCCCTCGGCGGTGGCGATCACCCGGTTCCCGTCCACGTGCACCTTCACCGTCGCCTCCGACACGACCGTCCCGTCCGGGCGGTGGTCGAGCACCACCCGGTAGGACTCCAGGTCGAACGGCGCGTCGTGCTCCCCCGCGTCCGGCTCGCCCGCGGCGGTGAGCTCGCGGCGCAGCAGCAGTTCCAGCGACGCGTCGGAGGCTTCGAAGGACCAGCCGCGCGCCTCCAGCTCCTTGACCTTGCGCACCGCCGTGCCGACGGCCTCCGGCGCTTCCGTCAGGTCCAGGCCGAGCTCGGCGCCCTTGAGCTCGAGGCTCGCCCGCCCGGCCATCTCGGTGACCAGCACCCGCATCGTGTTGCCCACGACGGCCGGGTCGAGGTGGTTGTAGAGCTCCGGGTCCACCTTGATCGCGCTCGCGTGCAGCCCCGCCTTGTGGGCGAACGTCGACGCGCCCACGTAGGCCTGGTGGGTGTCCGGGGCGAGGTTGGCGATCTCGGTGAGCGCGTGCGAGACGCGGGTGAGCTCGCCGAGGCCGCCCTCCGGCAGCACCGGCATGTCCAGTTTCGTCGTGAGGTTCCCGAGCACGGCGAACAGGTCGGCGTTGCCCGCGCGTTCCCCGTAACCGTTCGCGGTGCACTGCACGTGGGTGGCGCCCGCCTGCACCGCCGCCACCGAGTTCGCCACGGCGCAGGCGGTGTCGTCCTGGCAGTGGATGCCTACGCGGAACCCGGTGCGCGCGACGACCTCCCGCACGGTGTCGGCGAGCCCGGTGGGCAGCTGCCCGCCGTTGGTGTCGCAGAGCACCGCCACGTCGGCCCCGGCGGTCACCGCGGCCTCCAGCACCCGCAGCGCGCAGTCCGGGTCGTGGGCGTAGCCGTCGAAGAAGTGCTCGGCGTCGACGAACACCCGGCGCCCCTCCCCGACCAGGTAGCGCACGGTGTCGGCGACCATGGCGCGGTTCTCCTCGACGGTGGTGCGCAGCGCGCGCTCGATGTGCCTGCGGTCGGACTTGGCGACGAGCGTGACGACCGGGGCGCCGGAGTCGACCAGCGCCCGCACCTGCGGATCCTCGTGCGCCCGGGCGCCAGCGCGGCGGGTGGCGCCGAAGGCGACGAGCGCGGCGTGGCGCAGCTCCAGCTCACCGGCGGCGGCGCGGGCGAAGAACTCGGTGTCCTTCGGCAGCGCGCCGGGCCAGCCGCCTTCGACGAAGCCGACGCCGAGGGAGTCCAGCAGCCGGGCGACCGCGATCTTGTCGGGAACCGAGTAGGAGATCCCTTCCCGCTGGGCGCCGTCGCGCAGCGTGGTGTCGTAGACGTGGAATTCGTCGCCCAGAGGGGTTCCGGCCGGGATCGTGCGAGTCACTGGATCTCTCCTGTCGGCTTCGATGGCGATGCCTGCGGCGGGGACTGCTCGTCACCTCGCGGCGCGTGCCAGGAGCGTCCGGGCACAAAAAAGACCCCCCGCGGAATGCGAGAGGTCTGCGCGCCGGGGGTGCGGAGTCGTCACCCGGCGCGCGTTCCGATAATGATCGTGGTGCTGATGGCCACGCCCGCATGCTGCCACAACCCGGCCGACCGGTACCACTTGGGCGGACCGCGATCCGACGCAGAACGGGCGCCTCCCCCAGGGGAAGGCGCCCGCCGTGCGTGCGTGGATCAGGCCTGCTGGGCCACCTCGCGGGAGGACACCAGCGCCGCGAGCCGATCGCCGACGGCGAAGGTCGCCCCCGGCGCCGAGTGGTCGCGCGTCGCCAGGTCGAAGGCCACCGAGGCCTCCACCCTGCGCGCCGCCTCGGTCTGCCCGACGTGGTCGAGCAGCAGCGCCACCGACAGCACCGCTGCCGTCGGGTCCGCAGACCCGTGCCCGGCGATGTCCGGCGCGCTGCCGTGCACCGGCTCGAACATGCTCGGGTTGCGGCGCGTGGCGTCGATGTTGCCGCTCGCCGCCAGCCCGATGCCGCCGGTGACCGCGCCCGCCAGGTCGGTGATGATGTCGCCGAACAGGTTGTCCGTGACGATCACGTCGAACCGGCCCGGGTCGGTCACCAGGTGGATCGTGGTGGCGTCCACGTGCTGGTAGGCCACGGTCACGTCGGGGTGCTGCAGCGAGACCTCTTCGACCACGCGGGACCACAAGGAACCGGCGTGCGTGAGCACGTTGGTCTTGTGCACCAGCGTGAGGTGCTTGCGCGGCCGGGATGCGGCGCGGGCGAACGCGTCCCGCACCACCCGCTCCACGCCGAACGCCGTGTTGAGGCTGACCTCGGTGGCGATCTCGTGCGTGGTGTCCTTGCGCAGCAGCCCGCCGTTGCCCGCGTAGGGGCCTTCGGTGCCTTCGCGCACCACCACCATGTCGATCTCGCCCGGGTCGTTGACCGGGCTCTTCACACCCGGGTACAGCCGAGCGGGGCGGAGATTGACGTGGTGGTCGAGCTCGAAGCGCAGCCGCAGCAGCAGCCCCCGCTCCAGGATCCCGCTGGGCACCGAGGGGTCGCCGACCGCACCGAGCAGGATCGCGTCGTGCTGGCGCAATTCGGTGAGCACCGATTCCGGTAGCAGCTCACCGGTCGCGTGCCAGCGCGCGGCTCCCAGGTCGTATCGAGTGATCTCGGTATCGGGAACGACCTCACCGAGCACCTTCAGCGCCTCGGCCACTACCTCCGGCCCGATCCCGTCACCGGGGATCACAGCGAGCCGCATGTACACACCTCCCGACTACCACCCCGAACCGCGGGGCTAGAACTGTTGCGCCGAAGGCTACCGGCAAGGCCACGCAGGCAGGCACGCCGGACCCACCAAGTGGTCGAGGCTTCCCGATTGGCGGGACACTCGAACGGGTGACGCGGGTGAGCCGGGTCGCGAAAAGGGCCGCCCACAAGTGTGGGACGGCCCTCGTCGCAGTCGCACCGGACGTCGCCGGTCGGAGATCAGCGGATCACTCGAAGTCGACCGTCCGCACCGTGCGGGCGCCGACGGCGGCACCGATCGGCTCCAGCACGCCGGCCTCGACCGGTCGGTCCACCCGCAGCAGCATGATCGCGTCGGAGCGCTCGGTCGTCTGGCTGACCGTGGCGGCCTCGATGTTCACGCCCACCTCACCGAGCAGGGTGCCGACCGTGCCCATCACGCCGGGGCGGTCCGGGTACTCCAGCAGCAGCACGCTGCCCTCGGCCCGGAGGTCGAAGTGGCGGCCGTTGACCTCGATGAGCTTCTCCACCAGGTCCGCCCCGGACAGCGCGCCCGACACGACGGCGGAACGCCCGTCGGCGAGACCTGCGCGCACCGAGACGACGCTGCGGTGGTGCGGGCTCTCCGAGGTGGTCTTCACCTCGACCTCGACCCCGAGGTCCTCGGCGAGCTGCGGCGCGTTGACGAAGGTGACCTGGCTGTCCACGGCCCCGGAGAACACGCCGCGCAGCGCCGCGAGCTGCAGCACCGACACGTCCTCGTCGGCGAGCTCGCCGCGAGCCTCCACGGTCACCGAGGTCGGCGTGCTGCCCAGCACGGCCGACAGCAGCTGGCCCAGCTTCTGGGTCAGCGGCAGGTACGGGCGCACCTCTTCACCGACGGCGCCGCCCTGCACGTTGACCGCGTCCGGGACGAAGTCGCCGCGCAGCGCCAGCAGCACCGAGCGGGCCACGTCGGTGCCCGCGCGGTCCTGCGCCTCCGCGGTGGAGGCGCCCAGGTGCGGGGTGGCCACGACGTTGTCCAGCTCGAACAGCGGGCTGGAGGTGGTGGGCTCGGTCTTGTAGACGTCGATGCCCGCACCACCGATGTGGCCGTTGCGGATCGACTCGGCCAGCGCCTCCTCGTCGATGAGGCCGCCGCGAGCGGCGTTGACGACGATCAGGCCCTTCTTGGCCTTCTTGAGCTCCTCCGCGCCGATCAGGCCCAGCGTCTCGGCCGTCTTCGGCAGGTGGATGGAGAGAGCGTCGGCCCGCGCCAGCAGGTCCTCCAGGCTCACCAGCTCGATGCCCAGCTGCGCGGCGCGCGAGGCGGACACGTAGGGGTCGTAGGCGATGAGCTTGGTGCCGAAGGCGGCGATGCGCTGCGCGAACAGCTGGCCGATCTTGCCGAGGCCGACGACGCCGACGGTCTTGCCGTTGAGCTCGACGCCGCTGAAGGAGCTGCGCTTCCACTCCCCCGCCTTGAGGCTCGCGTCCGCGGCGGCCACGTTGCGGGCCACCGACAGCAGCAGCGCGAGGGCGTGCTCGGCGGCGGAGACGATGTTGGAGGTGGGGGCGTTGACCACCATCACGCCGCGCTCGGTGGCGGCGGGCACCTCGACGTTGTCCAGGCCCACGCCGGCGCGGGCGACGACCTTGAGCTTGCTCGTCGCGGACAGGACCTCGGCGTCGACCTTGGTCGCGGAGCGGACCAGCAGTGCGTCGGCGTCGGCGACGGCCGCGAGCAGGGCCGGCCGGTCCGTGCCGTCGACGTGGCGGATCTCGACCTCGTCTCCGAGCGCTTCGAGCACGGAGGGGGCAAGCTTCTCGGCGATCAGGACGACAGGACGATTGGTCACGGGCGCGCTCCATTGAGTGGGATCACGGTCGTAGCAGGGCACGGCGTTGTACCCGGACGGTCAGGCAGTTTAACGGGAGATTGAGAACTCGTTCACAAGGGTGTGACGCATCCCAATCCCACTCCACACCGTCCGGGGGCACCGGCAACCGTGTTCGACCGGATCGGAATAAGAAGGTGTTCTAGCAGCTCAGCCGCTTGATTGCGCGGTTAATTGATCACGGTTCGTCGAACTCGCCGTCCTTTGCTCCAGCGACGAAAGCGTCCCATTCCTCGGGAGTGAAAACGAGGACCGGGCCTTCGGGTTCGGCACCGTTGCGCATGCCGATGTAACCGTCGACGAAGGCGATCTCCACGCCGGGTTCGTCGTCGTCCTCGGTGCTGGTGATCCATTCCGCGTCGGTGAAGTCCAGCTTGTGCCGGATGTGCGCTTTGTCGTCCACCGGTGCGTCCACTGTCGTACTGGTCTCTTCGCTCACGCCGGGCACCATACCGCCGCCGTCACGTCCGCTCGATCGCATGATCGGGTGTGGTCGGCACCGCCGTGCGCTCGCCGCATCGCTGCTCAGCGGGGTCGATCCCGCCTCCGCGCACGATCTCGGCCCGCGGGGCGGCCAGCGTCGCGACCGCGTTGGCGCCGACGATGACCACGATCGCGGCCCACTCCGGCCAGCCCGGCCGCTGCCCCAGCACCACGGCCCCGGCCAGGGCGGCCAGCACCGGGTTGACGCTCATGAACACCCCGAAGAACTGCGCGGGCACGCGGCGCAGCGCGAGCAGGTCGGCGAGGAAGGGCACGACCGACGACAGCACTCCCGCGACGACGGCGAAGCCGAGCGCCCCCGCGGTCGGCGGGTTGCGCACGAGCACCAGGGCACCGATCGGCAGGTACGCGACCGCGGAGACGGCCGCCGCGGCGGCCGAGCCCTGCACGCCGGGCACCCGGCGGCCGACGGTGCGGTTGAGCAGGATGTAGCAGCCCCAGCACACCGCCGCCAGCAGCGCCAGCGCGATGCCGGGGTAGTCGGTGCTCGGTTGCGGGCGGACGAGCACCACGACGGCCGCGGCGGCGGCGAGCGCGCAGCCGAGGTCGAGCAGCCGCCGGGACGCGATCAGCGCCACCGCCAGCGGCCCGAGGAATTCCAGCGTGACCGCGAGTCCCAGGCCGATGTGGTCGATCGCGGTGTAGAGCGACAGGTTCATCGTGGCGAACACCCCGGCCAGGCCCAGCACCGGCCACCACTGGCGGGCGGTGAACGAGCGGAACCGGGGCCGTCCGGCCAGCAGCAGCACGATGCCCGCGACCCACTGGCGCACCGCGACCACGCCCGCCGGGCCGATCACCGGGAACGCCAGCGCCCCGGTCGCCGCCCCGAGCTGGTTGGACAGCCCGCCGCCCAGCATCAGGGCCATCCCGGCACCCCTGCCGGTGCCGCCCGACCCGGTGGTCCCGGCGCCCGGCTCACCGGTTCCCGATCCGCCGCTGACCGCGCAGGCGGTCTCCGGTCCGGCGATTCCCCTCGCGGCGGGGTTTTCGGCCCGCTCCGCTCCCGTCCTCATGGTCCCGAGAATCGGGGTCGCCGTCGGCCGCGCAAAATGCATCGGCGGCCCCCGCCATACGCTGGAGTCATGGATGTGGAGCTGCGGCACCTGCGGTGCCTGGTCGCGATCGTGGACACCGGCACGTTCACCGACGCCGCGATCGAGCTGGGCGTCTCGCAGGCGGCGGTCTCGCGCACGGTGCTGGCGCTGGAGCACGCGCTCGGCGTGCGGCTGTTGCACCGGACCAGCCGCACCTGCACTCCGACCACGGCGGGCGTGCAGGTGCTCGCCCGCGCCCGGCACCTGCTCGCTGAGGTCGACGACCTGGTCCGCGAGGCCACCACCGGGCACACCCGGCTGCGGCTGGGCCACGCCTGGTCGGCGATGGGCAGGCACACCAACGAGTTCCAGCGCCGTTGGGCGAGCCGCCACCCCGACGTCGAGCTCCACCTGGTCCGCACCAACACGCAGACCGGCGGTCTCGCCGAGGGGGCGTGCGACCTGGCGGTGGCGCGCGTGGGGATCGACGCCCACCGCTACGCCCACGCCACCGTCGGGCACGAGCGCCGCTACTGCGCGCTGGCCGCCGACGATCCGTGGGCGCGCCGCCGTTCCTTGACGCTGGACGAGATCCGGCGGCGCGTCCTGGCCGTCGACCACCGCACCGGCACCACCACCGCGGACCTGTGGCCGCCGGAGGACCGCCCCGAGCTGGAGCGCACACCGGACATCGACGACTGGCTGGCCGCGATCTCCACCGGCCGCTGCGTGGGCATCACCCCGCAGAGCACCCTCACCCAGTACCGCCGCGACGGCATCGTCTACCGCCCTGTCCGAGACGCCGCCCCCGTCCCCGTTCACCTGATCTGGCGCCGCCACGACCCGCACCCCGCAACCCCGGCCGCGGTAGCCCTCCTAACAGAGCTCTACGCCGAAGCGGACCACGCACCCCACCGCCCCACCCGCTGACCGACCACCATCGAGCACGAAGCCGCGCAGAACGAGCACAACGAGCCCCACCTAGCGGCCGAAGGCCATGCCTATGCGGCGAAGCCATGCAACGGGCAAGCGAAGCAAAGCCTGCCTTGCGGCCGAAGGCCGTGCCTGTAAAGCGCGAAGCGCTTTAGCCCACGTCCACAAGCCGACCACCCGCGGGTTCTCAGCGGCTTCCTCGCGAGGACAGCTTTTTCCCTCGTGGCGGAGCCACTCGGGAAAAAGATCCCGCAGCGAGGAAGCCGCTGAGGTTCCGCTACCCGACCACCAAAGCAACACGAGCCGTGGAAGCAATCACTAAAGAAGACCTTCCACCGCACCACAGCAACCACACACCCAAACCGGGGAAGGCCCTAAAACCCGACGCCACACGCCAAGCCGAACCCGACTCCACACCCCGCAACCCCACGCCAAGCCGAACAAGTCGATGCCGAAACGACGAAGGCCCGGTGATCCCTTGTGGGGATCGCCGGGCCTTGATCGCGAACGTCACCGATCAGATGACGCCGCGAAGTCATCGTCCGCGAACGCTCACTTGCCGGTCCAGGACATCAGCGCGCGCAGCTTCTTGCCGACCTCTTCGATCTGGTGGTCGTTTCCGGCCTGCTGGAGCTTGTTGAAGTTCGGGCGGCCGGACTCGTCCTCGGCGACCCATTCCTTCGCGAAGGTGCCGTCCTGGATCTCGCCCAGGATCTTCTGCATGGACTCCTTGACGTGCGCGTCGATGACGCGCGGGCCACGGGTGAGGTCGCCGTACTCGGCGGTGTCGGAGCAGGAGTAGCGCTGCCCGGCGATGCCGCCCTCCCACATCAGGTCCACGATCAGCTTCAGCTCGTGCAGGACCTCGAAGTACGCGATCTCCGGCTGGTAGCCGGCCTCGACGAGCACCTCGAAACCGGTCTGCACCAGCGCGCTCGCGCCACCGCAGAGGACGGCCTGCTCACCGAACAGGTCGGTCTCGGTCTCTTCCTTGAAGGTCGTCTTGATGACGCCGGCGCGCGCGCCGCCGATGCCCGCGGCGTAGGACAGCGCCAGCGCCTGCGCGCTGCCGGAGGCGTCCTGCTCGATGGCGATCAGGCACGGCACGCCCTTGCCGTCGACGAACTGGCGGCGCACGAGGTGGCCGGGGCCCTTGGGGGCGACCATCGCCACGTCGACGTCCGACGGCGGCTGGATCAGGCCGTAGCGGATGTTGAAGCCGTGCCCGAAGAAGATCGCGTCGCCGCCCTTGAGGTTCGGGGCGACGTCGTTGGCGTAGATCTCGCGCTGCTTGGTGTCGGGCGCCAGGATCATGATCAGGTCGGCTTCGGCCGAGGCCTCGGCCGGGGTGAGCACCCGCAGGCCCTCTTCTTCGGCCTTGGCGCGGGACTTCGACGACTCGGGCAGGCCGATGCGCACGTCCACGCCGGAGTCGCGCAGGCTCAGCGCGTGCGCGTGGCCCTGGCTGCCGTAGCCGATGATCGCGACCTTGCGGCCCTGGACGATGCTCAGGTCGGCGTCGGCGTCGTAGAAGATCTCAGTTGCCATGATGGTTTCCGTGTTCCTTTCGGGACTTGTTCGATTGTCTTCCCGGCGGTGCCTGCCCGGTGTTGCCCGCCGATGTGCCGCGGCCGGTGCGATCGCGGCGGGTCCCGGCCGCGGGCCCATGCCCGCCGCCGGTCGGTTTCCCGGCGGCGCTGCCGGGAATCGGATCAGCGGACCGCGGTGGCGGTGATGGAGCGGGGGCCGCGGCCGATGGCGATCGACCCGGACTGCACCATTTCCCGGACACCGTAGGGCTCCAGCATGCGCAGCAGCGCGTTGAGCTTCTCGCCGTCGCCGGTGGCCTCCACGGTCAGCGCCTCCGGGGAGACGTCGACGACCTTGGCCCGGAACAGCTGCACGGTCTCGAGGACCTGGCTGCGCACCGAGGCGTCCGCGCGCACCTTCACCAGCAGCAGTTCGCGCTGCACCGCGACCTCCGGTTCCAGCTCCACGATCTTGATCACGTTGACCAGCTTGTTGAGCTGCTTGGTGACCTGTTCGAGGGGCTGGTCGCTGACCGCGACCACGATCGTCATCCGGGAGATCTCCGGGTGCTCGGTCGGCCCGACGGCCAGCGACTCGATGTTGAAGCTGCGGCGCGAGAACAGTCCCGAGACGCGGGCGAGCGCACCCGGCACGTTCTCCACCAGCACGCTGAGCGTGTGTCGGCTCACTGTCCCGCCTCCCCGCGATTCGTGGGCTTGGTCGCGTCCTGCTCCATCGCTCGTTCCGAGGTCGATCGTGACCGGTTCGCGTCACGGTCCCCTGCGGTGCGGTCGAGCAGTCCTCCTGCCGACAGAGGGCTGATCATGCTTCATCCTCCTCGAACAGCGGGCGGATGCCGCGAGCCGCCATGATCTCGTCGTTGCCGGTGCCCGCGGCCACCATGGGCCACACCTGGGAGTCCTTGCCCACCACGAAGTCGATCACGACGGGTCGGTCGTTGATCTCCATGGCCCGCTGGATGACGCTGTCGACGTCCTCGCGGGATTCGCACCGCAGGCCCACGCAGCCCAGCGCCTCGGCGAGCAGCTTGAAGTCGGGGATGCGGTGCTTGTGGGTTCCGAGGTCACTGTGTGAGTAGCGCTCGGCGTAGAACAGGCTCTGCCACTGCCGGACCATACCGAGGTTGCCGTTGTTGATGACGGCGACCTTGATCGGCAGTTCTTCGATGGCGCAGGTGGCGAGTTCCTGGTTGGTCATCTGGAAGCAGCCGTCGCCGTCGATGGCCCAGACGTCCTTGCCGGGCACGCCCGCCTTGGCGCCCATCGCGGCGGGAACGGCGTAGCCCATGGTTCCGAGCCCGCCGGAGTTCAGCCAGCTGCGCGGCTGCTCGTAGCCGATGAACTGGGCCGCCCACATCTGGTGCTGCCCGACACCGGCCGCGTAGACGGCGTCGGGGCCCGCGAGGGCGCCGATCCGCTCGATGACGTACTCGGGGGCGAGGCTGCCGTCCGCGGGCCACTCGTAGCCCAGCTGGAACGTGTCGCGCCAGGTGCTCAGCTGCGTCCACCAGGGCCCGAGGTCGGCGGTGCCGCCGTCCTCGGTGGCGGTGGCGACGGCGTCGATGAGCTCGGCGATGACCTCCTTGCAGTCACCGACGATCGGCACGTCGGCGTTGCGGTTCTTGGAGATCTCCGCCGGGTCGATGTCGGCGTGCACGACCTTCGCGTCCGGCGCGAACGAGGACAGCTGGCCGGTGACCCGGTCGTCGAACCGGGCGCCGAGGGTGATCAGCAGGTCGGAGCGCTGCATCGCGGCGACGGCGGCGACCTTGCCGTGCATGCCGGGCATGCCCAGGTGCAGCGGGTGCGAGTCGGGGAACGCGCCGCGCGCCATCAGCGTGGTGACGACGGGGATGTTCGTGGCTTCGGCCAGCTTGCGCAGCTGCTCGGTCGCTTCGGCTTTGAGCACGCCACCACCGACGTAGAGCACCGGCCGCTGCGCCGCGGTGATCAGCTTCGCGGCTTCGCGCACCTGCTTGCCGTGCGGCTTGCTGGTGGGCCGGTAGCCGGGCAGCTTCATCTCCGGCGGCCAGGAGAACGTGGTCGCGGTCTGCTGGACGTCCTTCGGGATGTCCACCAGCACCGGGCCGGGGCGCCCCGAGGCGGCGATGTAGAACGCCTCGGCGATGGTGCGCGGGATGTCCTCGGCCTTGGTGACCAGGAAGTTGTGCTTGGTGATCGGCAGCGTGATGCCGCAGATGTCGGCTTCCTGGAACGCGTCGGTGCCGATCAGGCTGGTGGCCTGCTGACCGGTGATCGCCACGATCGGGACGGAGTCCATCTGCGCGTCGGCCAGCGCCGTGACCAGGTTCGTCGCGCCGGGGCCGGATGTGGCCATGCACACGCCGACCTTGCCGGTGGCCTGGGCGTACCCGGTGGCGGCGTGCCCGGCTCCCTGTTCGTGGCGGACCAGGACGTGCCGGACCTTCGTGGAGTCCAGCAGCGGGTCGTAGGCAGGCAGGATGGTGCCGCCGGGAATGCCGAAGACGATCTCGGCCCCGACGGACTCCAGCGACCGCACGAGCGACTGCGCGCCGGTGACCTGCACTGGGGCGTCGTTGGGCGGTGCTGGTTTGGAACGGTGTCCCGGCGGCGGTGCCGGGACCGGGCTCTGCCTGGTGTGGGCGCTGGTCATCGAGTTCGCCTCTGTCCGAACGGTGGTGGTCGGTGAGTGGGCACGAAAAAACCCCCGCCGGGCCGAAAAGGGGACCGTACGAGGGTTGGCGCGTCGACGCTGCGGAGCTTCCTCAGGCGTCGACGCGCCGGGGAAGTACGAGAATGTCGTGCAGTCGCAGCATGGCCAGGACGTTAACGGCACTGGTGCCACCAGGTCAAACCATGCGGGACGCGATTCCCGCATGGTGGACGCCGAAAGCCGCCCGAAACCCCGCTTCCGCTGGCGTTTTCGCTGTTCACGGATATCCCGTTCGCATTTGGCGGAGTCCGATGTGGCGTACGTCGCTCCCGCGCCGGCCCGGCGGGTCCCCGGCTGTGGAACCGCCGGTGCCATCAAGTGGGAACCGCTCGCGCCCCCGGCATCCCGTGGGCGCGAGCGCCCGGGACTCTGCGGGCGGCGTGCGCACGGGTGAGAGCATCGGGGGGTGAGCGAGTCCCCAGCGGCATCGGAACGGCCCGGCGAGAACGGGCCCGGCCGCACCGGCACCGGCTCCGCCCCGGCGGAATCGGGCACTCCGGACGCGGCGGGCTCGGAACGCGCAGAGGCAGAGGGGACCCGCGAAGTGAGCACGTCCGAGGAGCACGGCACGACCGGCACGGCGACCCGAGACGCCTCGGAGCTGCCCGGCGCGGTCGCGTCCGACGCCGACCCGTCGGCGGCGGACTCGCCCGAGGCGGTCGCCGAGCAGGGCTCCGGCGAACGGGACGCGGACCCGGCAGGACCCGCGAAGACCGGAGCCGCGAAGGACACCGCCCGGCGGGTGAAGGCGCTGCCGAAGTCGCTGACGTTCCAGCTCACCCGGACCTCGCTGCTGGCGGTGCTGGCGGTGGCGATCGGCGTGACGCCGATCGCGTTCGCGCAGCCCTTCCCGCTGCTGCTGCCCTCGTACCTGATCCCGCTGGCGCTCGCCTACGTGATCGTGCGCCCGCGCACCGTGGTGACGGCCGAGCGGATCGCCTCGCGCGGCCTGTTCGCCACCGCCCGGTTCGACTGGGACGAGCTCGCCTCGGTGCGGCTGGACGAGAACCGCTGGGTGCGCGCCGTGCTCACCTCCGGCAAGGAGGTCGTCCTCCCGGCGATCCGGGTGCGCGATCTGCCCCGGCTCGCCGAGCTCAGCGGCGGTCGCCTGCCGGACCCGAACGCCGAACCGGCGCAGCCCGCGACCGACGAGGACCGGACCGGCGACGCCACCGGCGAGACCCCGGCCGCCGCCGATCAGCAGTCCGAGACCGACGCCGCTCCGGCCGAGAGCTCGGAGTCCGACGACGACGGGCGGACCGGCCCGAAGTCCGCGGACTGACCACCCCGCAGCTACACGATCACGAGCCGCCCCGCGCTCCCGGAACCGCGCGCATCGCCGCCCGGACGGCTCCCGAGGCGTGCGTCACGAACGCCCGACGGGCGAGAACCGGTCGGACCGGACGTCGCCGGGCAGGAGTAGCGTCGTGGTCACCGCCGTTCGCCCCCACCCACAAGGTGGGCGTCTTTCGCCGCTATGACGCGAACTCTGTGAGAAACCGAGAAGGACCATGCCCCAGTTGCGCTCCCGGACCACCACGCACGGACGGAACGCCGCAGGCGCCCGGTCGTTGTGGCGTGCCACCGGCATGACCGACGACGACTTCGGCAAGCCGATCGTGGCCATCGCCAACTCCTACACCCAGTTCGTGCCCGGTCACGTGCACCTCCGCGACCTCGGTGACGTGGTGGCCGAAAAGATCCGCGAAGAAGGCGGCGTGCCGCGGGAGTTCCACACGATCGCGGTGGACGACGGCATCGCCATGGGCCACAGCGGCATGCTCTACTCGCTGCCCTCGCGCGAGCTGATCGCCGACTCGGTGGAGTACATGGTCAACGCCCACCAGGCGGACGCGCTGGTGTGCATCTCGAACTGCGACAAGATCACGCCGGGCATGCTCAACGCCGCGATGCGGCTCAACGTGCCGACGGTGTTCGTCTCCGGCGGGCCGATGGAGGCGGGCAAGGCCGTGGTCGTCGAGGGCGTCGCGCAGGCCCCGACCGACCTGATCACCACCATCTCCGCCTCGGCGAACGCGGCGGTGGACGACGACGGGCTCAGCGAGGTCGAGCGGTCCGCCTGCCCGACCTGCGGGTCGTGCTCGGGCATGTTCACCGCGAACTCGATGAACTGCCTCACCGAGGCGCTGGGCCTCGCGCTGCCGGGCAACGGCTCGACGTTGGCCACCCACGCCCTGCGCCGCGAGCTGTTCGAGGAGGCCGGGCGCACCGTCGTGCGCATCTCCAAGCGCTGGTACCAGGAGGACGACGACTCCGTCCTGCCGCGCTCGGTGGCGAACAAGCAGGCGTTCGAGAACGCGATGGCGCTGGACATGGCGATGGGCGGTTCGACGAACACCGTGCTGCACACGCTGGCCGCCGCTCGCGAGGGCGAGATCGACTTCGAGCTGTCGGACATCGAGCGGATCAGCCGCCAGGTGCCGTGCCTGTCGAAGGTGGCGCCGAACTCCGATTACCACATGGAGGACGTGCACCGGGCAGGCGGAATCTCCGCGATCATGGGTGAGCTGGACCGCGCCGGGCTGCTGCACCGCGAGGTGTCCTCCGTGCACAGCGGGAGCCTCACCGAGTGGCTGTCGAGCTGGGACGTGCGCGGCGAGTCGCCGTCGCAGCAGGCGCTCGACCTGTTCCACGCCGCGCCCGGCGGAGTGCGCACCACGCAGGCGTTCTCCACTGAGAACGTCTGGTCCTCGTTGGACACCGACGCCGCGGAGGGCTGCATCCGCGACTTCGAGCACGCCTACACCGCCGACGGCGGGCTGGCGGTGCTGCGCGGCAACCTCGCCGAGGACGGCGCGGTCGTGAAGACCGCGGGCGTCGAGGAGGAGCTCTGGCACTTCCAGGGGCCCGCGCGAGTGCTGGAGAGCCAGGAGCAGGCCGTCGCCGCGATCCTGCAGAAGAAGATCCAGCCCGGTGAGGTGCTGGTGATCCGCTACGAGGGCCCCGCGGGCGGCCCCGGCATGCAGGAGATGCTGCACCCGACGGCGTTCCTGAAGGGCTCCGGCCTGGGCAAGAAGTGCGCGCTGATCACCGACGGCCGGTTCTCCGGCGGCTCCTCCGGGTTGTCCATCGGGCACATCTCTCCGGAGGCGGCCAACGGCGGCATGATCGGCTTGGTGCAGGACGGCGACCAGATCCTCATCGACGTCCGCGAACGCTCCTTGGAGCTGCTCGTCGACGACGAGGTGCTCGCCGAGCGGCGCGCGAAGATGGACGCCGCCGAGCACCCGTGGCAGCCGGAATCCCGGCAGCGCCCGGTGACCGGGGCGCTGCGGGCCTACGCGCGGCTGGCCACCTCGGCCTCGCACGGCGCGGTGCGCGACGTCTCGAAGTGACCGGATGACGAGAAGACCGGCCGGGTTCCACGGGGAACCCGGCCGGTCTCGTTTCGGGGGATGTCTCGTTTCGGGGGATTGCGCGGCTCCGCCCGGCGGGCGGAGCCGCCGGATCAGGAGCGCAGCAGGATCAGCACCGCGGCCGAGGAACCCGCCGCGATCACCAGGCAGATGAAGCCGCTGACCAGCGGGTGCCGGAACCAGGCGCGCCCGTTGTCCAGCGCGACCCGGCCGGGCCCGGCGAACATCAGGCAGAGCGCGGCGGCGATGAGCACCACGAGGTACTCGTAGCCGCCTTCCTGGTCGAAGAACGGGCCGGGCAGCTTCATCGACACGATGGCGCTGGCCATCACGCCGACGATGCCCGCGGCGGCCAGCGGGGTGAACAGGCCCAGCACCAGCAGCGCGCCGGCGCCGAGCTCGGTTCCACCGGTGACCAGGGACAGCACCGCGCTCTGCTCGAACCCGGACTTCGCCAGGGACTGCGCGAAGGCTTCCGGACCGCTACCGCCGAGCACGCCGAACAGTTTCTGCGCGCCGTGGGCGGCGAAGATCCCGCCGATCACCAGCCGCAATGCCAAGAGCCCGAGGTCGGCTCCGGCGTTCCAGCCGAATGGTTTCCGGGTGTCCAATTCTTCGTAGAAGTCGTCGCCGGAACGGCGGTCGACCACCGAGGTCGCCGCACCGTCGTTGTAGGCGGCGTCGTCGTAGTAGTCGTAGTCCTGCACGCCGAGGCCCTGGGTTCCCGTAGGCCCGTCGGCGGACTTTTCTCCGCCGCGTTGCGCGCGGTCGTCGCGGTTTCCGCCCGCGCCGCTCGGGCGATCGTCGTGAATGCTCACGGCGGTGAAGGCTAAGGCATCACACACGGATGAAGCGACCCTTTCGAGTGAAGCTCTTCCAGACGTAATTCGGCCGAGATCCCGGTGTTCCGGCATCCGGCAGAATGGCCCGGTGGTCCCGCGAACCTTCGGTGAATTCCCGGTTTCCGCTGGCGACAGCCGTAAGATCGACATCTGAGAACACCGGGAATCACCGAATCGACACCGTCCGTCGCCGCCGATCGGTATCGGCCGACGTCCGGGGGCCCATCCGTAATTGCTGCATTCGGTCGCCGGGCGGCGACTGCTCCGCTCGAACCTGACGGGAAGCGACTTCCACCGGGTGGGACGGCGAGGCGGCGTCGCATGATCCGGATCCTCGGGTGCTCACCGTGCGTTCACGACCGGGCGGATACCCTCGGACCTCGTGGCAGCCTCCCAGCGCACCTCCCGCCCCGGTCGCCGTACTCGCGCGCGAGCGGCGGGAGTGCTGCTGGCCGTGGGCGCCTTCGCCGCCGGCGGCTGCGCGCAGTTCCCGAACGAGCACCCGAACGCCTGGCGCGACCAGCCTTCGCTGGAGCCGCAGGCCGGGCCGCAGCCGTCCATCGAGCAACCCGCCCCTCCCCCGCCGGAACCCGGGCAGCCGACCGAACCGCCGCCCTCCGTTCCCGCGGGCTGCATCGACCCCGACCCTGCGGTGGTCGCGACCTGCCTGGACCCGGTGGGCGCGATCACCGTGCTGCCCGACGGGAAGGGCGCGCTGGTGGGCGAGCGCGCCACCGGCCGGATCCTGCGGGTCGAGCAGGACGTCGAACCGGTCGAGGTGGCGCGCGTGCCCGTCGACTCGTCCGGCGGCGGTGGGCTCACCGGGCTCGCGCTGTCGCCGAGCTACCAGGAGGACGAGCTGATCTACGCCTACGCGAGCGTGGACGGCGAGAACCAGGTGCTGCGGGTGGCGCCGCGGGACAACCCGAAACCGGTCCTCACCGGCATCCCCAAGGGCGCCTCCGGCAACTCCGGCGCGCTGCTCGACGACGGCCGGGGCGCGCTGCTGGTCGCCACCGGCGACGCGGGCGACCGGGCGAACGCGACCGACCCGGCGTCGCTGGCAGGGAAGGTGCTGCGCATCGACGGGTTCGGCGCGGCGGCGCCCGGCAACCCCGACCCGTCCTCGCGCGTGGTGGCCTCCGGGGTGTCGGATCCCGGCGGACTGTGCGGAGCGATCAACACCGGCGGCTACTGGCTCACCGACCGCGCCGGCTCGCGCGATTCGCTGCACAGGCTGGAGTTCGGCGCGGCCCTGGGAGCACCGGCGTGGAGCTGGCCGGACCGCCCCGGGGTGTCCGGGTGCGCGGCCGGACCCGCGTCGGTCGTCGTGGCGCTGACGGACGCGGCGGCGCTCTACACGCTCAACCCCGGCCCGGACGGCACCTTCACGGGCCAGCCGTCCAAGGTCATGGAACGCACCTACGGACGCTTCTCCGCCGCCGCCAACGGCCCGGACGGCCAGCTGTGGCTGGGAACCGCCAACAAGTCCGGCGGCGCCCCGGTCCCCAGCGACGACCGAGCCATCCGCATCGAACCCCCCTCGGGCGACAGCGGCAAGGACTGACCGCGCGGCGATTCCGCGGGCGGCGGAACCCGGCCGCGATCCGCCCTCCGTGCTCGCCCCGTCAGTCCGGTGCGCCGTATTCGCCGAACCAGTGCGCGAGGCGGCCTCGGCGGCTCACGGCGCGCAGGCGGCGTTCCGCGACCTCCCGTGCTCGCGCGGTCGTCATGATGAGCAGTTCGTCGCCGGTGGTGAGGCGGGTGGCGGGTTCGGGGACGAAGGACCGGCCCGCCCGGATGATCAGGGTGATCACGCTCGGCTCCGGCAACCGCAGCTCCCGCAGCGTCACGTAGTGCAGCTGGGAACCGGTGGGCACCGACACCGTGAGCAGCTCCGCGTCGAGCACGTCGAGCGGAGCCACCTCCACCTGGATCTCCCGCGCCGCGTCCGCCCGGACCAGCCCCAGCCGGCGCGCCAGCCCCAGCAGCCCCGGGCCCTGCACCAAGGTGAACACCGCGACCAGCACGAAGACCACGTTGAGCACCCGGTCGCTGCCGGGAATGCCCGCCACCACCGGGAAGGTCGCCAGCACGATCGGCACCGCGCCGCGCAACCCGGCCCAGGACACGAACAGCTGCTCCCGCCACGGCAACCGGAACGGCGCCAGCGCCACCAGCACCGACACCGGTCGCGCCACCAGCAGCAGCACCAGCCCCACCACCAGCGCGGGCAACAGCTCCGGCAACAGCTCGTGCGGCGTCACCAGCAGGCCCAGCAGCACGAACAGGCCGATCTGCGCCAGCCACCCGAGTCCCTCGGCGAACGAACGGAGCGAAGCCCGGTGCGGCAGCCCCGAGTTCGCCAGCACCAGCCCGGACACGAACGCGGCGAGGAACCCGGAGGCGCCCACCGAGCCCGCGGCGGCGAACGCGACCACCCCGAGTCCGAACATCGCCAGCGGGTACAGGCCGGACGCCGGAAGCGTGATCCGGTGCAGGACCCACGCCCCGGCCCAGCCCACCCCCACGCCGATCACGGTGCCCACCGCGAGCTGGTAGAGCACGTTCCCGGCCACCTCCAGCGGGTGGATCTCCAGCGGGATCGTGCTGAACAGCAGCACGAGGATCACCGTGGGCGCGTCGTTGAACCCGGATTCGGCCTCCAACATGCCCGACACGCGACGCGGCAGGGGCAGCGTGCGCAGCACGGAGAACACCGCCGCCGCATCGGTGGAGGACACGATCGCGCCGAGCAGCAGCGCCGACTGCCAGTGCATGCCGATGAGCAGGTGCGCTCCCACCGCGGTGACCGCGACGCTGACCGCGACCCCCACGGTGGCGAGCAGGCCGCTGGGTGTCAGCAGCGGGCGCACGTCGGACCAGCGCGTGGTGAGCCCGCCCTCGACGAGGATCACCGCCAGCGCTGCGGTGCCCAGGTTCTGCGCGAGCTGGGCGTCGTCGAAGCGCAGCCCCAGCCCGTCCTCGCCGATCGCCAGCCCCAGCGCCAGGAACAGCAGCAGCGCGGGCAGTCCGAAGCGCGCCGCGGCTCGCGTGGCGACGATGCTGGCCAACAGCACGAGCCCGCCCGCCAGCAGCGCCGTGTACAGCTGCGGCAAACTCATCGCTTCCCCGTCTCGGCCACCGGCGCGTCGCCGCGCTCCGGATCGGCGATGCGTCCTGAGTGGACCATGGCGACGCCCGATCCGTCAGCCGCGCCACGCTCCTCGCGGGGTGATCTGCGCGAGGGGCCGGGGCCGCGGACCGCGGTGGCTCGCCGAAACGAGGGGGCAGCAGAAGAACGGACCTCCCGCCCCGGTTCTGGGGCGGGAGGTCCGGTCAGGGGTGGAGCGTTCGGGTCACTGCCCGCAGGCGACGAGGATGAGCTCGCGGACCCGCTTCGCGTCGGCCTTGCCGCCGGTGGCCTTCATGACCGCGCCGACGACGGCGCCCGCGGCCTGCACCTTGCCGCCGCGGATCTTGTCCGCCACGTCCGGCTGCGCGGCCAGCGCGTCGTCGATGGCGGCCTGCAGCGCGGAGTCGTCCGAGACGACCTCCAGGCCCTGCGCGGCGACGACCTCGTCGGGCTCGCCCTGGCCGTCGAGCACGCCGTCGACGACCTGGCGGGCCAGCTTGTTGGTCAGCTTGCCGTCCGCGACCAGCGCGATGACCCGCGCCAGCTGCGCGGGCGTGATCGCCAGCTCGGTGAGCTCCACGCCACGCGTGTTGGCCTGCTGCGACAGGTAGGCGACCCACCAGGACCGCGCCTCCGCCGCGGGCGCACCGGCGTCCACGGTGGCGGCGACGAGGTCGAGCGCCCCGGCGTTGACCAGGTCGCGCAGCTCCTCGTCGGAGAGCTTCCAGTCTTCCTGGATGCGCTTGCGGCGCTCCCACGGCAGCTCGGGCAGCGTCGTCGACAGCTCCTCGACCCACTCGCGGGGCGGCGCGATCGGCACCAGGTCCGGCTCCGGGAAGTACCGGTAGTCCTCGGAGGTCTCCTTCTTGCGGCCCGCCGAGGTGGTCGCGGTCGACTCGTCGAAGTGCCGGGTCTCCTGGCGGATCTCGCCGCCAGAGGTCAGCACCGCCGCGTGCCTGCGCATCTCGTAGCGCACCGCGCGCTCCACGCTGCGCAGCGAGTTGACGTTCTTCGTCTCGGTGCGGGTGCCGAACTCGCTCGTGCCCTTCGGCATCAGCGAGACGTTCGCGTCGCAGCGCAGCGAACCCTGGTCCATCCGCACGTCCGAGACGTCCAGCGACCGCAGCAGGTCCCGCAGCGCCGCCACGTACGCCCGAGCGACCTCGGGAGCGCGCTCACCGGCACCGACGATCGGCTTGGTGACGATCTCCACCAGCGGGACGCCCGCGCGGTTGTAGTCGAGCAGCGAGTGCTCGGCGCCGTGGATGCGGCCGGTGGCGCCGCCGACGTGCAGCGACTTGCCGGTGTCCTCCTCCATGTGGGCCCGCTCGATGTCGACGCGGAACGTCTCGCCGTCGTCGAGCACCACGTCGAGGTGACCGTCGAAGACGATCGGCTCGTCGTACTGCGAGGTCTGGAAGTTCTTCGGCTGGTCCGGGTAGAAGTAGTTCTTCCGCGCGAACCGGCACCACTCGGCGACCTGGCAGTTCAGCGCCAGCCCGATGCGGATCGCCGACTCCACCGCCTTGCCGTTGACGACGGGCAGCGCGCCGGGCAGCCCCAGGCACACCGGGCACACCTGCGTGTTCGGCTCGGCACCGAACACGTTGGCGCACCCGCAGAACATCTTGGTGGCCGTGGACAGCTCCACGTGCACCTCGAGGCCGAGGACCGGGTCGAACCGCTCCAGGACCTCGTCGTAGTCCATGATCTCGGCGACCGCGGTCACTTGCCGTCATCCCCCTTGCGCAGGGTGCGGATCGCCAGCGCGGTGCCTGTGACCAGGCCCAGCGCGGTGATGATCGAGTCGGCCATCGCAAGCCGGTCGTTGTTCGCCTTGGCGTCGCGAATGCTCGCGCGCAGCCCGAAGGCCGCGGAGAGCACCGACGCGAGCTGGAACGCTGCCTTGATCTTCGAGTTCATCACGCCACCTCCAGAGCGGGGACACGGTCGAGCAGCGGGCCGCCCTGGGCGGCGTCGCGGGCGGTCTCGTAGGCCGCACCGACCCGGTAGAGCCGGTCGTCGGCCAACGCCGGGGCCATGATCTGCAACCCCACCGGAAGACCATCCTCATCGGACAGTCCACTGGGGACGCTCATGGCGGCGTTGCCCGCCAGGTTCGACGGGATGGTGCACAGGTCCGCGAGGTACATCGCCAGCGGGTCCTCGGTGCGCTCGCCGATCTCGAACGCCGTGGTCGGCGTCGTCGGCGACACCAGCACGTCCACCTGCTCGAACGCGGCGGCGAAGTCGCGGGTGATCAGCGTCCGGACCTTCTGCGCCTGGCCGTAGTAGGCGTCGTAGTAGCCGGACGACAGCGCGTAGGTGCCGAGCATGATGCGGCGCTTCACCTCGGGGCCGAACCCGGCCTCGCGGGTCAGCGACATGACCTCTTCGGCGCTGCGGGAACCGTCGTCTCCGACGCGCAGGCCGAAGCGCATCGCGTCGAACCGGGCCAGGTTCGAAGAGCACTCGCTCGGCGCGATCAGGTAGTAGGCGCCCATCGCGTACTCGAAGTTCGGGCAGGAGACCTCCACGACCTCCGCGCCCAGCTTCGAGAGCTGCTCGACCGCGGCGCGGAAGGACCGCTCCACGCCCGGCTGGTAGCCGTCGCCCGCGAACTCGCGGACCACGCCGACCTTCACGCCGGTCAGGTCACCGGCGGCACCTTCGCGCGCCGCCGCCACGACCTGCGGCACCGCGCCGCTGATCGAGGTGGAGTCCATCGGGTCGTGCCCGGCGATCACCTCGTGCAGCAGCGCCGCGTCCAGCACCGTGCGCGCGCACGGGCCGGGCTGGTCCAGCGAGGACGAGAAGGCGACCAGGCCGTAGCGGGACACGCCGCCGTAGGTGGGCTTCACGCCGACGGTGCCGGTCACGGCGCCGGGCTGGCGGATCGAGCCACCGGTGTCGGTGCCGATCGCCAGCGGCGCCTCGAACGCGGCCAGCGCCGCCGAGGAGCCACCGCCGGAACCGCCGGGGATGCGGTCGGTGTTCCACGGGTTGCGCGTCGGGCCGTACGCGGAGTTCTCGGTGGACGAGCCCATCGCGAACTCGTCCATGTTGGTCTTGCCGAGGATGACGACGCCCGCTTCGCGCAGCCGCCGCGTCACCGTCGCGTCGTACGGCGGCTTCCAGCCCTCCAGCATCTTCGAGCCGCAGGTGGTGGGCATGTCGCTGGTGGCGAACACGTCCTTGAGCGCCAGCGGAACGCCTGCCAGCGGCGAGGCCGCCTTGCCCGCGGAACGGTCCTCGTCGGCCTGCCGGGCCGCGGCCAGCGCGCCCTGCTCGTCGACGTGCAGGAACGAGTGCACGGTGCCGTCCACGGCGGCGATGCGGTCCAGGTGGGCCTGGGTGGCCTCCACGGAGGTCACCTCGCCCGAGGACAGCCGGTCGGCGAGATCGGCGGCGGACAGGCCGATCAGGGCCGAGTCACCTCCGGTCGCGGTCGAAGTCATCACGCCTCCTCACTCAGGATCCGCGGAACGCGGAACCGGTTGTCCTCCGCCGCGGGCGCGCCGTCCAGCGCCGCCTCGCGCGGCAGGCTGGGCCGCACCACGTCATCGCGGAACACGTTCGTCACCGGCACCGCGTGGGAGGTCGGCGGAATGTCATCCGCGGCGACCTCACCCACCCTCGCCACCGACTCCAGGATGACGTCGAGCTGCCCGGCGAAGGTGTCGAGCTCCTGTTCGGTGACCGCCAGCCTGGCCAGGCCGGCGAGGTGCGCGACCTCGTCGCGGGAGATCTTGGACACTACGAAGGCTCCCTGGTCATGTCCGGTATCACGGTTGGACCTCAGTCTATTGCGGAGCCCGCATGTGCCCGTTCAGGGGGCGAACCGACGTGTCGCGCACGGGGTGCGCGGCCGGTTACCGGCCTCGGCGCGGTGCGCTCCCGCCGCGGCTCGCCGACCGTCCGGGCACCGTGAACGGTCACCAACCCCGTTTGCCGGTGACCGTTCACGTACCGCCCGACCCCGCCTCCGAATGCTCCTCGCGTCGGCACCAGCGGAGGGGCGCGACGGCGGGCGGTAGGGATTTCCCCTGCCCTGCGAACGCCCCTTCCCGAGCTCCCGCGATGTGGACGGCGCGGGCGCGGTGCCGTCCGCTCAGCGGAAATCGGCTCCGGTGCCCAGGGGGCGCGTCCCCCGGCACGGGGCGGCCGGGGTTCCGCACTCCGGGACGCGGGGCTCCGCGGTGCGGGAAACATCCGGGACCAGCGACAGCGGCCCGTCGTTTCACTACACGAACGCCGGTCTCACCGATAGGCTGCGGTGTCTGCCACAATTTGCCCCGCCTGCCGGGCGCACGGTGGCCTCCGCGTGCGGCCGTGCGGCGCGGGGAGCGCGGACGGCGAGGTGCCGCGCACGAAGCTGGAGGCGTTGAGTCCGGTGTCCTTCCTGATCCGGGTGCAGATACCGGACCGTCCGGGCGTGCTCGGCGCGGTGGCCTCCGCGCTGGGCGAGATCGGCGCCGACATCCTCAGCGTCGACGTCGTCGAACGCGGCGGTGACGTGGCGATCGACGACATGGTCGTCGAACTGCCCTCGGGCAGGCTGCCGGACATCCTGATCACCGCCGCCGAATCGGTCGACGGCGTCGAGGTCGACGCGGTCCGCCCCTACGCGGGCGTGCTGGACACCCACCGCGAGCTGGAACTGGTGGAGGACATCGCGGCCGAACCCGGCAACGGGCTGCAGATCTTCGCCGAAGGCGTCCCGAAGATCATCCGATCGGGCTGGGCGATCGTGTTCGGGCACCACGCGGGCGGCGCGGAACAGCTCGCCGCGAGCTCCTCGGCCCCGCAGCAGGGCTACCTGGAACTGCCGTGGTTACCGCTGCCGCGGGCCACGATCCTCGACGGTGACGAGATCTGGGTGCCGGAGACCTGGCAGGAGCTGGGCACCGAACTGGCCGCGACGCCGATCGGCAAGCCCGACCGCGTGCTGCTGGCCGGGCGCCCCGGCGGCCCCATGTTCCGCGCTGCCGAGGTGGCGCGGCTGGCGCACCTGGCGGGCATCGTGTCAGTAGTCCTGGACGGCTGAGGCCGCGTCACTCACCTCGCGACCAACACCCGACAAATCCGCTCGGACTGATCTTCCGATCTTGTCACCGGCGAAGCCGTGCCTCACGGCGAAGCCGTGCCTCACGGCGAAGCCGTGCCTCACGGCGAAGCCGTGCCTCACGGCGAAGCCGTGCCTCACGGCG
>NZ_JAPFGB010000036.1:40810-66486 GCF_026241095.1 Saccharopolyspora sp. NFXS83
CGGCGAAGCCGTGCCTCACGGCGAAGCCGTGCCTCACGGCGAAGCCGTGCCCGGATGCGCGAAGCGCATCCGGGCACGTCACAAAGCCGACCACCCGCGGGTTCTCAGCGTCCTTCTCGCGAGAACAGCTTTTTCCCTCGTGGCGGAGCCACGAGGGAAAAAGATCCCGCAGCGAGAAGGACGCTGAGGTTCCGCCACCCCACCACCTACGCAGATCCCTCCGCACCGCCGGTGTCGAGCGCCGCTTCGGCGGCGGCGTCCGGGCCCTGTTCGAGCAGGATCCGGAAGCCGCCCTCGTCCAGCACGGGGACCTTGAGCTGTACGGCCTTGTCGTACTTGGATCCGGGTGAGTCGCCGACGACCACGAACGCGGTCTTCTTCGACACCGAACCGGCGGCACGACCGCCGCGGGCCATGATGAACTCCTTGGCCTCGTCCCGGGAGTACGTCTCCAGCGAACCGGTGACCACGATGGACAGACCGGCGAGCGTGCGCGGCACCGAGTCGTCCTGCTCGTCGGCCATCCGCACCCCGGCCGCGCGCCACTTGCGCACCACCTCGCGGTGCCACTCCACCTCGAACCACTCGCGGACCGCGGAAGCGATGGTCGGGCCGACGCCGTCCACGGCCGCGATGTCCTCCTCCGCCGCCTCCTCGATGCGCTCCAGCGAGCCGAACTCCCGCGCCAATGCCTGCGCGGCGGTCGGGCCGACGTGCCGGATGGACAGCGCCACCAGCACCCGCCACAGCGGTTTCTCCTTCGCCGCCGCCAGGTTCTTGAGCAGCTTCGCGCCGTTCGCGGAGAGGTTGCCCTCCTTGGTGCGGAACAGCTCCGTCTCCAGCAGCTGCCCCTCGTCGAGGTCGAACACGTCGCCCTCGTCCACCAGCACCCCGGACGACAGCAGCGCGACCGCCGACTCGTAGCCCATCGCCTCGATGTCGAAGGCGCCGCGACCGGCCAAGTGGAACAGGCGCTCCCGCAGCTGCGCCGGGCACGACCGGGAGTTCGGGCAGCGGATGTCGACGTCGCCCTCCTTCTGCCGGTACAGCGCGGAACCGCACTCCGGGCATTCCGAGGGCATCACGAACTCGCGCTCACCGCCGTCGCGGACGTCCACGACCGGGCCGAGCACCTCCGGGATCACGTCCCCCGCCTTGCGGATCACGACGCGGTCGCCGATGAGCACGCCCTTGCGCCGCACCTCGTCGGAGTTGTGCAGGGTGGCCATGGAGACGGTGGACCCGGCGACCTTCACCGGTTCCATCTCCGCGTACGGCGTGACGCGGCCCGTCCGCCCCACGTTGACCTTGATGTCGCGCAGCGTCGTGGTCGCCTGCTCCGGCGGGTACTTGTAGGCGATGGACCAGCGCGGGGCGCGGGAGGTCGTGCCGAGCCTGCGCTGCAGCGAGACCTCGTCGACCTTCACCACGACGCCGTCGATCTCGTGCTCGGCGGTGTCCCGGTTCTCCCCCCAGTACCGGATGTGCTCGACGATCTCGTCCACGTCGGACAGCACGCGGGTGTGCCGGGACACCGGCAGGCCCCACGTCTTGAGCGCGGCGTAGGACTCCGATTGCCTGGCCGGTTCGAAACCTTCCCGCTTGCCCAGGCCGTGGCAGATCAGCCGCAGCGGGCGCCTGCGGGTCACCCGGGGGTCCTTCTGCCGCAACGACCCGGCGGCGGCGTTGCGCGGGTTCGCGAACGGCGACTTGCCCGCCTCCACCAGCGCGGCGTTGAGCTCGGCGAACTCCTCCACCCGGAAGAACACCTCGCCGCGCACCTCGACCAGCTTCGGCACCGGGTACTCGTCGCTGCCGTGCAGTTCGGTGGGCACGTCGCCCATCGTGCGGACGTTGAGCGTCACGTCCTCACCGGTGCGGCCGTCGCCGCGGGTGAGCGCGCGGTCCAGCTTGCCGTCGCGGTAGAGCAGGTTGATCGCCAGCCCGTCGATCTTGAGCTCGCACAGGTAGTGCGCGTCCGAGCCGACCTCGCGCTCCACCCGGTCCACCCAGGCGCGGAACTCCTCGGTGTCGAAGGCGTTGTCCAGGCTCAGCATCCGCTCCAGGTGGTCCACCGCGGTGAACTCGGTGGAGAAGGTGCCGCCGACGACCTGGGTCGGCGAGTCCGGGTCGCGCAGCGCGGGGTGCTCGGATTCGAGGCGCTGGAGTTCGACGAACAGCTCGTCGAACTCGGAGTCGGCGATCGTGGGCGAATCGAGCACGTAGTAGCGGAACTGGTGGCCGCGGACCTCCTCGGCGAGCGTCGCGTAGCGCTCGCGGACCTCGGCGGGCACGTCCTCCACGCCCTCCGCCTGCTCGACGGCGGGGTCGCCGGGCAGCTCGGCGTCCTCCTCGGGGCGCGCGCCACCGTCCGAGCGAGCGGCTTCGGCCTGCTCGGCCCCGGTGGGTGCGGGCTGGGTCGAAGCGGGCTGGGCTGCGGTGGGGCCGGTCGTCTCGCCGGAGGCCGTACCGGTGCGGTCCTTGCTGGTCACGTCATGAGCCTAACCAGCGCCCCCGACAGCTCGCGCGGATCACCACGCCGTCCGGCGCGGGCGACGCCACCTGGTACAGCACGGTCCGGCCCGTATCCGGTGCTCGCCCGGCGGACGGTGCTCACCCTGCGCGGTCGGCGCCCGGGGTCGTGCCGCCGTGATCGCCGGGCCGGGTGGAGCCGGAGATCACTCGGAGTCGTGCGAGGAGGATCCCGGCGAGCCGTCGCGACCGGCCGCACCGGATCCGCCGTCCGATCCCGGCGCGCTCTCGGCGGCGCCCGGCGCGTCCCGGTCGTTCGCGCCGCCGGATCCCGTCGGCCCGTCCGATCCGACCGCGTCCAGCACCTCCGCCAAGCCCGCCGCGTCGTCGGGACCACCGGGGCCTCCCGAATCCGCGGAGTCCGCCCCGCCCGCAACGTCGAAGCCGCGCACCAGCTCGCGGAACTCCAGCAGGCCCATCGCGCCCTGCGGCTCCTGCTCCGCGGTCTCCACCCGGCCGAGCCGGTCCGCCGCGAGCCGCTCGCCGAGCGTGGCGTCCAACGGCAGGAAGGTCAGCGCGGACTGCGCCGCGGACTCCATGCCGGCGAACCTCGGGTGGTACACGGAGACGTCGACCAGCCCTTCCGCCGCGTCGACCTGCGCGAACACCCGCACGTCGGCCAGCGGGTAGCTCTCGCCGCGCAGGTTCACCGTGACCTGGGTCGGATCCGGCACCGGCGGCACCGAGTCGTGGTACTCGAACAGCGCGTTGCGCTGGGGCGCCGCCGCCAGCCACGCGTCGGTGTAAGGCCGCACCCGCGGGTCGGCCTGGCCGCTGACGACCAGCGCGTAGACGGCCCGCTCGCCCTGTTCCACGGAGAACGTCAGATCCGGGTGCAGCGCCGCGACCGCCTCGGCCAGGTCGTGATCGACGCGCTGCGGCATGCTCTCGCCGAGCGCCGCCGCCACTTCGGGCAGCAGTTCGTCCCAGCGCCGCCAGAACTCCTCCGCCCGCGCCCGCGCGTCGGCGGTCACGTCGACCTCGTCCGGAACGACGTCGGCCTGGTCGGTGCGGCGGCGGAAGAACTTGAACATGCCCTCATTGTGCCGGTCCCGCCACGGCCGTCGCGGGCGTTTCCGCGAGATCCGGGCTCAGGCGCCCGGGGTGGCGGCGGTCCTCACGCGAGCGCCGCGGTGACCAGGTCGGTGAGGTCGCTGCGTTCGACCCGCAGGCGGCCCGCCTCGGCCAGCGCGCCCAGCAACCCGGTCAGCGGATCCCGGTTCGTGGCCTGGCGCAGCACTTCCAGCGCTCGCACCCGGGCGCGATCCGCGCTGGTCACCGGGCGCCGGTGCAGCTCCCACCGCCGCAGGCGCACCACTTCGCCGATGGCCGCGTCGTCGGGTTCGGCGCCGGCCTCCAGCGCGCGCAGCGTCTCGGCCACGACCAGCTGGTCGTGGCCCGCGGTGAGGTCGAGCACGTGCCGGGCCACGCTCGCCGCGGCGCGCCTGCACCGCGCGGGGCCTGCCCGGCGCACGGCGTCGAGCAGTGCCGCGGAGTCCGCTTCCAGGTCGTCGGCGTGGAACCGGATGCCGACCTGGTCCAGCCCCACCTCGTCGAGCAGCACCTCCGGCGAACCCGGCAGGTCCAGCGGCCAGGACGCGACGGGGTAGGTGGCGAAATCACCGTCGAACCAGTCCGGCGTCAGCGGCTCGCCGGTGATCCGCGCGGCCAGCGCCAGCATCAGGTCGATCGTGCTCGCGCCCGGCTCCCCCAGCGGGTCGATGCCCGGCCAGGGCAGGCCCGCGCGGATGTCCTCCAGCCCGTCCGGGCGGGTGCCCTGCCGGAAGGCGGGCATCAACGCCTCGAACGCGGTGCGCAGCTCCCCGTCGACGGCGTGCGAGAACTGGGTGAGGGCGTTGACGTTCCAGAAGGCGGAGACAGCCTCGGTGCGGTGGCTGACCCGGCGCAGCACTTCCGCCCTGCTGCCCTGGAATCCGCCGTCCTCGGCGATGAGCGTCCACTCGCCGACGCTGCGCAGGCCGATCACCGGGTACCGGTCCTGGTGCGCGAACGCCTCCTCGCAGTACTCGTCGAAGTCGAGGGTGCGCGCGTGCTCGGTGATCGCGCCGAAGCGCTGCGCGAGCCGATCGAGGTCGGTGCCGCGCACGAAGGTCAGGCACGCCGCGTCCTGGACGGTGCTGCGGTGCACCCATCCGAACCGCTCGACTTCGCCGGTTTTCGACACGTCTGGCTTCTTACCATCGTTGAGACATTCAGGTGACGTGAACGGGACAAAATGATCATGAAATTCCAGGAGGAGTTCGTTGCGGCGACTAGCGTTCCGCCGCTTCGGCGAACACCTCGGTGATCTCCTTCGCCACCGACAGCGCACGTCGCGCCCACTCCGGCGAGGCCCCCGCCAGGCCGCAGGCCGGGCTCACCGCGCCGCGCTCCAGCAGCGCCTTCGGCGCGAATCCCAGCCGTGAGGCCAATTCCAGGCCCGGACGGGCCAGTTCCCGCACATCGGGGCGGCCCTCCGGATCGACTCCGGGCACGAGCCCGAGCACCAGCCGGGTGCCTTCCTCCCACGCCTCGCCGAGTTCGTCGGCCAGCGCACCGGACACCGAACCGAGCCTGGTCGCGTCCAACGCGATCGCCCCCGCCCCGGCGCCGCGCAGCAGCCGCACCGGCGGGCGGTTCGCGCAGCAGTGCACCAGCACCGGCGCACCCGTCGCCGCCGCCAGCGCCTCGATCACCTCGCCGAGCAGGCTCTGCGCCTCCGGTTCCGGCACGGCCGCCACCTGCCCGTAGCCGGACGGGGTGGGCAGGCTCCCGGCGAGCACCGCGGGCAGCGACGGCTCGTCGAGCTGCACCACCACCGGCGCGCCGGTCCGCTGCGCGACCTGCGCGGCGTGCGCGCGGAGACCTTCGGTGAGCGACTCCGCGAAGTCCCGCAGTGCGCCGGGATCGGTGAGCACCCGGTGGCCGCGTTCCAGCTCGATGCCCGCCGCGAGCGTCCACGGCCCCGCCGCCTGCACCTTCACCGCGCGCGGCGGGCCCGCTTCGGCCACGGCCTGCTCCACCGCGTCCAGGTCCCAGCGCATCAGGTCCAGCGCCCGGCGATGATCCCGCCCCGGTTTGCCCGCGACGCGGTAGCCGGAGGGCACGACCTCCACCGCGAGGTCGACGAGCAACCCGGCGGTGCGGCCGAGCATGTCGGCGCCGACTCCGCGCGCGGGCAGTTCGGGCAACGGCATCAGGTCGGGCAGCTCGCCCAGGACGATGCGGGCGGCCTCCACCGGATCCGTTCCCGGCATCGATCCGAGGGCGGTCACGATGCCGGGGTTCCACGCTGCGTCACTCACCCGTCCATTATCGGCTCCGCCGTCGGACGGAGGGACAGGCGGGATGCGCACCATAGGTTAGGCTAACCATGCTTACCGCCTTTCGGTGTCACCCGCCCGGGTGGACCGGCTCTGCGAAGGAGTACTCCATGCCGCTGTCCCGGACATCCGCGCTCTCCCGCCGCGGACTGCTGCAGGCCGCGACGGCATTGGCCGCGCTGGGCGTCGCGGGGTGCGCCGGCGGAGCGGGCGGGGCCCGGCCCGAGGGCCCGACGCGCCGCGTCGACACCCACCAGGGCCCGGTCGACATCCCGGCCGACCCGCAGCGGGTCGTGTGCCTCGACCAGTACGCCACGATCGCGCTGCTCGACGTGGGCATCCGCCCGGCGGCGACCGTCGACGGCCTCGACGACTGGATGCCCGCGGAGCACCTCGACACCTACCGCGCGCTGCCCCGGGTCGGCGGCTACCAGCCCGAGTTCGAGCGAGTGCTCGCCGTGCGCCCCGACCTGATCATCGGCAACAGCGCGTTCACCCTCAGCGGCGGCAGCACCTACGAGCAGCTCACCGGCATCGCCCCCACGGTCATCCTGACCTCCCGAGTGTCCGGCGAGTGGCAGGAGATGGCGTTGCGCGCCGCGGACATCGTCAACCGCCCCGAGCCGATGAACCGGCTCCGGGACCGCTACCTGGAGCGCGCCGCGGAGATCCGGCGGACCTACGCCGCCGTGCTGGAACGCACCCGGTTCAACCTGGTGGCCTCGTTCAAGTCCGGGAGCTGGAACCTGTGCCTGCCGGATTCGTGGAGCGGCGTGGTGCTCGCCGAAGCGGGCTGCCGCTTCGGCACGGCCGCCGAGGGGCGCACCGGTAGCGCCGTCGAGCAGTCCTACGAGCAGCTCGGCGTGCTCAACGACACGGACGTGCTGTTCTACCAGGTCAATCCGGACGGGCAGGTCGACCAGGCGATGCAGGCGCTGCTCGGGCAGGGCTCGTTCCAGAACCTCCCCGCCGTGCGCGAGTCCGGCGGAACGCCGTTCAAGAACCTCTACGTCTTCGGCTACGGCCAGGCCCTCGGCGCCCTCGACGAGCTCGAAGCGGTGCTGCGCACCCGCTGACCGACGGCCACGGGACCTGACAAGTGGGCCTTCGATCCGTCACCTTGTCCGCGGCGAAGCAGCTGAGCAGCGACCACCAGAGCAACCGGCACCGCCCCGGGTTCTCAGCGTTCTTCTCGCGAGGACAGCTTTTTCCCTCGTGGCGGAGCCACTAGGGAAAAAGATCCCGCAGCGAGAAGAACGCTGCGGTTCCGCCACCCGGAAACCAACGCAGGCCCGGAAGGGGAAGACCTCCCTCAACGAGTAGCCGAGATGAGGCCGCTGCCCAGGACCAGGTCGCCTTCCGGCTCCGGGCGGTACAGGACGATGGCCTGGCCCGGCGCGACGCCGCTCAGCGGCTCGCTGAGCCGCACGCGCAGGCCGCCGTCGGCGACCTCCGCGACCGCTCCGGCGGTGCCGCCGTGCGCCCGCACCTGCACGACGCACTCGGTGGAGCCGTCCAGCTCCCGTTCCGACGGCCAGATCGGCCGCTTCGCGTCGATCCCGGTCACCCCGAGTCGATCGGCGGAACCGACCTTCACGGTGCCCGACACGGGCTCCAGCGACAGCACGTAACGCGGCTTCCCGTCCGGCGCGGGCGCCTCGATGCCGAGGCCCTTGCGCTGCCCGACGGTGAACCCGTGCACGCCCGTGTGCTCGCCGAGCACGGCGCCCGTCTCGGCGTCCACGAGCTGGCCGGGGCTCTGCCCGAGCTTGGACTCCAGGAAGGAGCGGGTGTCGCCGTCGGGGATGAAGCAGATGTCGTGGCTGTCCGGCTTGTTGGCCACGGCCAGGTCGCGCCGTTCGGCTTCGGCTCGCACCTCCGACTTGAGCGAGCCGCCCAGCGGGAACATCGAGTGCCGCAGCTGCTCGGCCGTCAGCGAGGCCAGCACGTAGGACTGGTCCTTGCCCTCGTCGCGGCTGCGGCGCAGCTCGGGCACGCCGTCCTCGACGACGAGCCGCGCGTAGTGCCCGGTGCAGACGGCGTCGAAGCCGAGCGCCATCGCCTTCTCCAGCAACGCCTCGAACTTGATCTTCTCGTTGCAGGTGAGGCAGGGGTTCGGGGTGCGCCCGGCGGCGTACTCGCCGACGAAGGTCTCGATGACCTCTTCGGTGAACCGCTCCGCGAAGTCCCACACGTAGAACGGGATACCGAGGATGTCGGCGGCGCGGCGCGCGTCGCGGGAATCCTCGACGGTGCAGCAACCGCGGGCACCGGTGCGCAGCGTGCCGGGTTTCGCCGACAGCGCCAGGTGCACGCCGGTCACGTCGTGCCCGGCTTCCACCGCGCGGGCGGCGGCGACCGCGGAGTCCACGCCGCCGCTCATCGCAGCCAGTACTCGCACTGCCTCACACCTCCGTCGTGGCGGTCGAAGCCGCCGCCGCTCGCCGCAACCCGGTCAGCCCGGCGTTGCGCGCCCGTTCCACCACCGGCCCGATGACCTCGGTCAGCGCCCGCACGTCGGCGCCGGTGGAGTCGTGTCCCAAGGAGAATCGCAGGGAGCTGCGCGCGGCCCGCGGCTCGGCCCCCATCGCCAGCAGCACGTGGCTGGGTTCGGCGACCCCGGCGGTGCAGGCGGAACCGGTGGAGCACTCGATGCCCTGCGCGTCGAGCAGCATCAGCAAGCTGTCGCCTTCGCAGCCGGGGAAGGTGAAGTGCGCGTTGCCGGGCAACCGCGCCGGGGAGTCGCCGGTGACCTCCAGCGTCGGGTCGCCGTTGAGGATCACGTCGGGCACCGCCGCGCGCACCCCGTCGATGAGTTCGTCGCGCAGCGCGGCCAGTTCCGGCACGTGCTCGGCGCGGCGCCGGACCGCTTCGCGGGTCGCGCTCGCCAGCCCGAGCACGCCGGGCACGTCGAGGGTGCCGGAGCGCACTTCGCGCTCCTGGCCGCCGCCGTGCAGCACCGGGGTGCATTCGACGTGGCGCGCCAGCAGCAGCACGCCCGCGCCGTAGGGGCCACCGACCTTGTGCCCCGTCATGGTCAGCGCGGCGGCGCCGGAAGCGGCGAAGTCCACCGGGACCGTCTCCACGGCCTGCACCGCGTCGGTGTGCAGCGGCACCCCGTAGCGGTCGGCGACGGCGGCGAGCTCCTGGATCGGGTTGACCGTGCCGACCTCGTTGTTCGCCCACATCACGGTGGCGAGCGCGACGTCGTCGGGGTTCGCGCGCAGCGCGTCCTCCAGCACTTCCGGGCGGACCCGGCCGTGCTCGTCGACGGGGAGCCAGGTCACGTCGGCGCCTTCGTGGGCGGCGAGCCATTCCACGGTGTCGAGCACCGCGTGGTGTTCGACCGCCGAGGCCAGCACCCGCCTGCGCGCGGGCTCCTTGCCGCGGCGCGCCCAGAAGATGCCTTTGACCGCGAGGTTGTCGCTTTCGGTGCCGCCACCGGTGAACAAGACCTCGGAGGGGCGGGCACCGAGCGCGGTGGCGATGCCCTCGCGGGATTCCTCGACGGCGCGGCGCGCTCGACGGCCCGAGGTGTGCAGGGACGAGGCGTTGCCCAGCCTGGCCAACGCCTCGCTCATCGCCGTGACCGCTTCCGCCCGCATCGGCGTCGTGGCGGCATGGTCGAGGTAAGTCATCGCTCTTCCAGGGTAATGCAGGGAGTCAGCGTGGAATGAGCTGCGTAGGTGTCCGGGTCGCGGAGCCTCAGCCGCCTTCTCGCCGCGGGATCGATTTTTCGAGTGGCTCCGCCACACGCGCGATCGTCGCCCTCGTGAGGAAGCCGCTGAGAACCCGCCGGTGACCGGCTCCTCGACGTGGGCCATGTGCTTCGCATCCAGGCACGGCCTTCGGCCGCGAGGCCGGTTCGCTCGCCCCCCACCGTCAGGACGCGGAGCGCGTTCGTGGCCGGCTCACCGCTGCTCGGCGGAGTCCGATGCGCCGGCCGTCGTTCCGGTGTCCGCGCTGCGGAACACGCGGACCGCGCCGAGCAGGGCGATGCAGCCCAGTGCCAGGTTCAGGGCCACCACGCCCGCCGTCGGGGTGTCCGGGGTCGCCAGGGCCGCGACGAGCACTCCGCCCAGGCCCACCAGCAGCGCCTGCCCGAGCATGTCGGAGATCTGCAGCGCGGAGGAGTGGAAGCCGCGCCGGTCCGCCGCCGACAGCGCCAGCACCCGCACCGAGGTGCTCGCCACCCCGATGCCCATGCCGACGCCGCCCACGGACCACAGCAGGAACACCGCCCACGCGGGCCCCCACGCGGGCGCGATCAGCACGAGCCCGACGACCGCGACGGCGACCAGCCCCAGCCCGGTGGCGACGACGTGCTCCCGGCGCACGTCCGGGCGGCGGCTCTGCCACAACGCGCCCACGGTCCAGCCGAGGGAGCCGACGGTCAGCGGAATTCCCGCCGCTGTCGGCGAATAGCCGTGCACCACCGAGAGGATCAGCGGCACGAACGCCTGAGCGCTGAAGAACACCCCGGCCAGCAGCCCGCGCGCGAGCACCATCACCGGGATGCCGGGCCGCCCGGTGCCGGTGCCGCGCGGCAGCAGCACCCGCAGCGACGGCACGAGCACGAGCGCCGCCGCCAGTCCCACCGCCAGCACCGGCAGCGGGATCCCGCCGGAGTTCTCCGCGCCGGAGATCCGCTGCGCGGCCCAGTTCAGCCCGACCGTCCCGGCCGCCGCGCCCACCGCGGCCAGCGGCAGCCGGGCCGAGCCCGGTGCCGCCGCCTCCCCCGCGGAGCCGAGCCGCCGCACCGTCGGCACCAGCAGCGCCGCCCCGACCAGCATCAGCGGGGCCAGCCCGAGGAACACCCAGCGCCAGCCGACGTGCTCGGTCAGCGCCCCGGCCACGACCGGGCCGACCAGCGCGGGCACCACCCACGACGCCGAGAGCGCACCGAACGCGGCCGGGCGATCCCGCTCCGGGTACACGCGGGCGATCAGCACGTACAGCGCGACGATCTGCGCGCCCGCCCCCGAGCCCTGCAACGCGCGCGCCACCAGCAGCACGGACATGTCCGGGGCGATCCCGGCGAGCACGAGACCCGCCGCGAACGTCGGCATCGCCACCAGCAGCGGGACCGCCGGGCCGATGCGGTCGGAGAAGCGGCCCGCCACGACCGTGCCGATCGCGCTGGCCGCCATGAAGATCGTGAACGGCCACGAGTACCACTGCTCGGCGTGCCATTCCCGCACGATCGTCGGCAGCGCCGTCCCGATGCCCATCGCCTCGAAGGCGGCGAGCGTGATGACCAGGATCAGACCGAGGGTGAAGTTCCGGCGTTGCGGCCCCCACAGCGCGCTCTCCGAGGCCGCGGGGGTGTGCTGCGTTCCACTGGTTCCGTCGTCGATCGTCACCCGGTGAGCCTGCATCCTGCACCCGGGTCGAAGTCCACCCCCCTCCACCGAACGGCGGGTGGGCGGCCAGCGGCCCCGCGCGGCCTGGGCAACCCTGGTCACCGGTCCGCGAACCGCACCGTGAAGGAGCAACGACGTGGTCGACGTCCGGCGCCGGGCCGACGCCGTGGAACGCACCTCACCGGGAGGGGGTGCTGTTCATGGCGCTGGGCGGCGAGACCTGGTTCGAGGCGAACGCCGCCGCGGGCACCCCGGAACCCGAGGGGAGCGCCGCCGCTGACCGCCTGCACGGCTCCGCCGCCGGAGGCCTGCCCCGCGGCGGATCGCCGGTCACGCGGCGACGCGGCGGGGTTCGGCCAGGTGCGGTTCCTCGGGGCCGTCGGGCTCCGTGATCGCCGCGACGGCGCGCTCGGCCCGACGGGCCAGCTCCCGCCGGTCCCCGATCGCCGCCGCGTCGAGCTCCGGCAGCACCGACAGCTCCACCACGAGGCCCCGGACGCGGGCGACGGCCAGCACCGACTCCAGCAGCGTGGCCTCGCCGACGAACGCCGCGACCGTGGTGGGCGCCCCGGACGCGGTGGTGAACCGCAGCGCGACCGGCCGCACCGGCACGCCCGCGTCCACCGCGGCCTGGAACACCGCGGGGCGGTAGGTGCCGGAGGCCAGCCCGCACCACGTGGTGCCTTCCGGGAAGGCACCGACGAGCGAGCCCTCCCGCAGCGCGTCGGCGACGGTGCGCACCGCCTCCGGCAGCGCCGACAGGCGGTGCCGGTCGATGTAGAGGGTGCCGACGCGGGCGGCGAGCGGCCCCACGACCGGCCAGGACCGCAGTTCGGTCTTCGCCAGCAGCCGCATCGGGTGCACCGCCATCAGCGCCACCACGTCCAGCCAGGACACGTGGTTGGTGACCACGAGCCCGCCGTCCGCGGACCGCTCGCCGCGCACCACGAACCGCACCCCGAACGCCCGCAGCAACGCCCGGAACCAGGACTTCACCAGGACGGTGCGCAGCGGGCCGCGCAGCACCGCGAGCACGACCGCCAGCCCGACTCCGAGCAGCATCAGTCCGGCGGCCCCGGTGAGCCGCAGCACCACCCGGTGGGCGCCCGCGCGGCGCAGGCTCCCCGGCTTCGGCAGGCAACCCGGCCCGCACGGCGAGACCGGCGACCACGCGTGGATCATGCCGCCGCGCCCAGGAAGAACCGCAGGTAGCGCTGGTCGATCTCGGTGAAGTCGAGCAGCACGAAGAAGTCCGCCACCCCGAAGTCCGGGTCGTGCGCGGGCGGTCCGCACACCCACGCGCCGAGGCGCAGGTAGCCCTTGAGCAGCGCGGGCAGCGGGCCGCGGTGGGTGCGCTCGACGCCGTCCGGGTTCCACGGCAGGTAGGGCCGGACCCGGTACTGCTCGGGCGCGAGGTGCTTGGCCGACACGGTGTCCCAGACCTTCGCCGCGAGCGGTCCGCCGTCGTGCAGCGGCACCGAGGCGCACCCGGCGAGCCAGGTGTGGCCGTAGAGCAGCATGTAGCGGGCGATGCCCGCCCACACGAGGCTCACGACGCCCCCGCTGCGGTGGTCCCGGTGCACGCAGGAGCGCCCCGTCTCCACCAGCGCGGGCCGCACCGAGGCGAGCGCGCCGAGGTCGAATTCGCTTTCGGAGTACAGCTTCCCGGCGGCGTGCGCGCGTTCCGGGGGGAGCATGCGGTAGGTGCCGACGACCTCGCCGGAGCGGTCGTCGCGGACGATCAGGTGATCGCAGAAGTCGTCGAACGGATCGGTCTCCACCCCTGGCAGGTCGGCGTGGACGGTGGCGCCCATCTCCTCGGCGAACACCTGGTAGCGCAGGCGCTGCGCGGCCCGCACTTCGTCGGTGTCCCTGGCCACGAGCAGGGAGTAGTGGGCGGCCTCGGACGAGGAGGATCCTGCTGGCGCGGTGCTGGCAAGCAGCTGCGACTCGGACATGCGTGCAGGTGTATCCCCGCGCGCTGAAAGCGCAGTAGACAGACCGATGACACGCAGCAGGAACTTTCGGTGAATGCCCGGTACCTGATCGATCTCGCCGGTACCGGCGCCCCCGGAGCCGGCCGTTTTCAGCCGTTTCGTCCGGAAGTCGCGGAGCTCGCGCTGCGGCTCCGATCGTCCAACGGGCGGCGCGCTCCAGAAGTTCCCGAGCCGCGGATCTCCCCCGGCCCGCCTGCTTCCCGGTGCGCCGGAGCAGCGCGCTACGTTGCCCGGATGCCACAGCCAGCAGGGGCCGACGAGCCCGATCAGAAACGCGTGGAGCTGTTCACCGACGGCGCGTGCAGCGGGAACCCCGGCCCCGGCGGTTGGGGCGTGGTGCTGCGCTACGGCGACCACGAACGCGAGCTCCACGGCGGTGAGCGCGCCACGACGAACAACAAGATGGAGCTCACCGCCGTCATCGAGGGCTTGGCGGCGCTGACCCGGCCGATGCCGCACGTGCGCGTGTTCAGCGACAGCACCTACGTGCTCAAGGGCATCTCGGAGTGGATGAAGGGCTGGAAGCGCAACGGCTGGAAGACCTCCGCGAAGCAGCCCGTGAAGAACGCGGAGCTGTGGCAGCGCCTCGACGCGGAGGTGCAGCGCCACGGCGAGGTGGAGTGGAACTGGGTCAAGGGCCACAGCGGTCACCCGGAGAACGAGCGCGCCGACAAACTCGCCTGCAAGGGCCGCGACGAATCCCGATCTTGACGGTTCCCGCTCGAATTCGCCGGATCCGCTTTCAGCGCCGCGCATTTTCACCGGACCGGTCCGACGGGACGGACTCACCTCCGGAATGATCCGGACAATTCGCTTTGATCAACATCGCGGAATGGGCGGACCTGGGAATGGGCGAGCGCGATCTCCCACCCGATGATCGGCGGAATTCGAGACCGGAACGCGAAAGCGGGCCGCACCCGATGGGTGCGGCCCGCTTCGTCGTGCTCGGGTACTCAGCCCTTGCGCTTGCCGACCTCTTCGGTCAGCTGCGGCGCGACCTTGAACAGGTCGCCGACGACGCCGTAGTCGGCGATCTCGAAGATCGGCGCCTCTGCGTCCTTGTTGACCGCCACGATCGTCTTCGAGGTCTGCATCCCGGCGCGGTGCTGGATGGCGCCGGAGATCCCGAGGGCGATGTAGAGCTGCGGCGACACGGTCTTGCCGGTCTGCCCGACCTGGAACTGGTGCGGGTAGTAACCGGAGTCCACCGCGGCACGCGAAGCGCCGACGGCGGCGCCGAGCGAGTCGGCCAGCTTCTCCACCACGTCGAACGACTCGGCCGAACCGACACCGCGGCCACCGGAGACGACCACGGACGCCTCGGTCAGCTCGGGGCGGTCCCCGGCCTCGACCGGCTGCACACCGGTGATCTTCGCGTTCTTCGCCGCGTCGACCGCGGGCACCTCGACGGACTCCTGCGCGCCGGCACCGGAGGCCTGCTCGGCCTCGATGCTGCCCGGCAGCACGGTCACGATCGGCGTACCCGTGGTGACCTGTGCCTTCGCGTTGTAGGTGCCGCCGAACAGCGAGTGCGAGCCCACGCCGTCGCCGTCGATGTCGACGACCTCGGACAGCAGACCCGAGCCGAGCCGCACGGCCAGCCGGCCCGCGATCTCCTTGCCGTCGACCGAGCCCGGTACCAGCACCGCGGCCGGGGAGGCCGAGGCGACCAGCGACGCGAGCACGTCCACGGCCGGGGTGACCAGGTACGACGCGGTCTCCGCGGACTCGGCCACGTAGATCTTCTCCGCACCGTGCGACGCCAGCGCGTCAGTGAGCTTGCCCGCTTCACCGGGCTCGCCGACCACGACGGCCGACGGCTCACCGAGGCGGCGCGCCGCGGTCAGCAGTTCCAGGGTGACCTTCTTGACCTCGCCGCCGGAGTGGTCGACGAGGACCAGAACCTCAGACATGTCTTTATCTCCTCGCGAACCTAGGACTCAGACCAGCTTCTCGGCGGCCAAGAACTCGACGATCTTGGTGCCGCCGTCGCCTTCGTCGTTGACGCGCTGGCCGGCCTGCTTCGGCGGCTTCGGCGCGGACTCGACGACCTTGGACCCGGCGCCCGCCAGGCCGACCTCGGACGCGTCGATGCCGGCGTCGGCCAGCGTCAGCACGGAGACCGGCTTCTTCTTGGCGGCCATGATGCCCTTGAACGACGGGTACCGCGGCTCGTTGATCTTCTCGGTGACCGACACGACCGCGGGCAGGTTCGCCTCCAGGCCGATGATGCCCGCGTCGGTCTCGCGCTCGATGCTGATCGTCGAGCCGTCGGTGGTGACCTTGCGCGCGTACGTCAGCTGCGCCCATCCGAGCAGCTCGGCCAGCATGGCCGGGACCGCACCCACACGACCGTCGGTCGCCTCGTTGCCCGCGAGCACCAGGTCCACGGACTCGACGGTGCCCACGACCTTGGCCAGGGCCTTCGCGGTCGAAACCGCGTCCGAACCGGCCAGCGCCTCGTCCGAGAGGTGCACGGCCTTGTCGGCACCCATCGACAGCGCCTTGCGGATGGCGTCGGTGGCACGATCGGGACCCATCGCCACGACGGTCACTTCGCCGCCCTGGGCCTCCTTGATCAGCAGTGCCTCTTCCACCGCACGTTCATTGATCTCATCCAGCACGGCGTCCGCCGACTCGCGGTCGAGCGTGTGGTCGGAGTCTTTGAGCTTGCGCTCGGACCACGTGTCGGGCACCTGCTTCACCAGGACGACGATGTTCATGGGTCCTCTTCGACCTCCTGCGGACTTCACGATGGCTTTGCTTGCGTTTCGCGCTGATGCGCGGGTTCCGGTCGATGCATTCACATCGCTGCCGGGAAGTTCGACCTTGCCATGACACAGTGTCGGTGACACAGTGACGCCAGCCACCCCGGATGTTACTTGCCGGTAGCCCCTGCGCAACCACGGCTTCCCGTGACGGTACTCACGTCATCGGTACCGTCTTCAATCGCGCCGGAATTCTGGCTCACACCTCAACCCGGCCACGACCTGAAAACTTTTACACGTGACTAGCCTGCACGCCATGAAACACCACGTCGCCATCGTGACGGACTCCACCGCCTCGATCCCCACCGACGTCGCCGACCAGCTGAACATCTGCGTGATCCAGCTGGAGCTCAAAATCGGCGACCAGGAGAACGACGAGCGCCGCGTCCCGCACGCCGAACTCGCGCAGGCGATGCGCGAGGGCACTCCCGTCGAAACGGGACCGCCGCCGCCGCCCGCGTTCTTCTGGAACTACAACGACGCCGCCTCCGCCGGGGCCGAGGCGATCGTGTCCGTGCACATCTCCGAAGGCCTGTCCCAGACCTGCGTGTCGGCCCGCACCGCGGCCGAGGAGATCAACCTGCCGGTCTACGTGGTCGATTCCCGGCTGTGCGGGCTCGGCATCGGCTTCCCCGTGATCGCCGCCGCCGAGGCCGCCGCCGCGGGGGCGAGCCCGCAGGGCGTGCTGGGCGTGCTGGACCGGCGGCTGCGCAGCACCACGCAGATGATCTACGTGGACACCTTGGAGTACCTGCGCCGCAGCGGCCGGGTGGGGCGCGCGCAGGCGATGCTCGGGCAGGCGCTGTCGATCAAGCCCGTGCTGGTGCTGCGCGAAGGCATCCTGGAACCGCTGGTGAAGGGCCGCGGCCCGGACCGGGCGCTGAAGAAGGCCGTGCGCCAGGCCGTGGCCCGCGCCGGGAACGGCCCCGTCGACATCGGCATCGAGCACTTCCAGTACGGCGACCGCGCCCACGACGTCGCCGAGCAGCTGCGCGCCCAGCTCCCGCAGGTCCGCCGCGTCGTCATCGCCGAGACCAGCGCGATCATCGGCGCCCACGCGGGCCCCGGCGCCCTCGGCCTCACGGTCTCCCCCGCCGTGTGACGGGAACCGCGCCGCCCAGGTCTCGGCACCTGCCTTTGATCTTGCAGTTCCAGGTGAGCAGTCTTCTTCGCCCTTGTCTTGTCAGCGGCGGAGCCGCTGAGCCGCGACCACCTGAGCAACCGGACCACCGGCGGGTTCTCAGCGGCTTCCTCGCGGGGACAGCGATTTCGTGGTGCAGGGGCGCCTCCATGAGAAATCGATCCCGCGGCGAGGAAGCCGCTGAGGTTCCGCCACCCGACCCCCTCCGCAGGCCGAGTTCAAAGACGGCGGGCCTCAGCGAGCGGCCTTGTCCAACGCCCGGTGGATGCGCTTGGCGGAGACCGCGTGCGGGGTGCCCAGGGGCTGCGCGAACAGCGAGACGCGGAACTCCTCGATCATCCAGCCGACCTTGAGCAGGTCCTCGGCGGGCGCGCGCCCTTCGGGGACCGCGTCGAGCTGCTCCCGGTAGCGGTCGCGCACCTCGTCGATCTGCGCGAGCCACTGCCGGTCCCGCTGCGGGTGGTGCTGCACCTTTTCCAGCCGGTGCTCGATGGCGCGCAGGTACCGCTCCACGTCCGGCAGCCTGTCCCAGCCGGTTCCGGCGACGAAACCGGGATGCAGCAGACCTGCCAGCTGGTCCTGGACGTCGGCCAGCGAATCCCGCGGCATGGTGCGCTCCCGGTCGGCCAGCGCCGACCGGGCCTGCTGCGCCGCGGTGAGCACCTTCTCCACCTTGGCGGCGGTGTCGGCGGTGACGGGGCCGAGCCCGGCCCGCACCTTCGCCTCCAGCGCGGCGAACCCGGCCTGGCTCCACACCGGCCCGCCGGCGTCGGCGACGAGCTTGTCCACCGCGCACGTCACGCAGTCCTCCAGCAGCCGCGCGACGTCACCGTGCGGGCCGGTGCCGAGCACGACGCGGGTGCGGGCGTTCATGCCGCGCTGCAAGGACTTCACCGGCGACGGCAGGTTCAGCAGCAGCAGCCGCCGGGTGCCGTGCCACAGCGCGCGGCGCTGCTCGGCCTCGGTGTCGAACATGCGGACCGCGACCGAATCGCCCTCGTCGACCAGCGACGGGTAGGCCTTCACGGCGTTGCCGCCGCGTTCCCTCTCGAAGGTGCGCGGCAGTTCGCCGAAGCTCCACTCGCTGAGCCCGGCGCGTTCCACGGTGTCAGCGGCGGCGGAGATCTCGGCGCGCAGCTTCGGGCGCAGCCGCTGCTTGAGCTCGTCGAGGTCCTTGGATTCGGCGAGCCTCTTCCCGTCGCCGTCGATCACGCGGAACGACATCGTCAGGTGCTCGGGCAGCGCGTCCACGTCGAACGAGTCCGGTGGCACGACGACGCCGGTCATGGCGCGCAGCTGTTCGCTCAGCGCGCCGACGAGGTCGCCGCGCATCGCGGGCATCCGGGACAGCGCCGCGCGCGCGTGGTCGGGCACCGGGACGAAGTTGCGCCGCAACGTCTTCGGCAGCGACTTCAGCAGCGCGATGACGCGGTCTTCGCGCAGACCGGGGATCTGCCAGTCGAACCCGGCGGGTTCGATCTGGTTGAGCACCGCCAGCGGGATGTGCGCGGTGACGCCGTCGGCGTCGGAACCCGGCTCGAACTGGTAGGTCAGCTCCAGTCGGTGGCCGCCCTGCTGCCAGGTGTCGGGGTAGTCGTGGTCGGTGACCCGCGCCGATTCCTGGTTGATGAGCATGGACTTCTCGAAGTTGAGCAGTTCCGGTTGCTCGCGGCGGGTCTTCTTCCACCAGATGTCGAAGTGCCTGCCGGAGACGACCTCGGCGCCGACGCGCTGGTCGTAGAACTCGAACAGCGTCTCGTCGTCGACGAGGATGTCGCGGCGGCGGGCGCGTTCCTCCAAGTCCTCCACTTCGGCCAGCAGCGCGCGGTTGTCGTGGAAGAAGCGGTGGTCGGTGTCCCAGTCGCCTTCGACGAGGGCGTGCCGGATGAACAGCTCCCGGCACAGCTCCGGTTCGACCCGGCCGTAATTGACCTTGCGCCCGGCGACCAGCGGCACGCCGTAGAGGGTGACCTTCTCGCTCGCCATCACCGCGGCGCGGTTCTTCTCCCAGTGCGGTTCGCTGTAGCTGCGCCTGACCAGGTGCCCGGCGAGGTCCTCGACCCATTCGGGTTCGATGCGGGCGTTGACCCGGCCCCACAGCCGGGACGTCTCCACCAGTTCGGCGGACATCACGAACCGCGGCGGCTTCTTGAACAGCGCGGAACCGGGGAAGATCGCGAACTTGGCGCTGCGCGCACCCAAGTATTCGGAGGCGCCGCGCTGGCGGGGGCCCGCCTTCTCGGTCTTCTTGTCGGTGTCTTTGAGCCCGATGTGCGAGAGCAGCCCGGCCAGCAACGACCGGTGCACCCGCTCGGGGTCGGCGGGCCGGTCGTTGATGGTCATGTCGAGCGACTTCGCCATCTGCCGCAGCTGCGAGTAGAGGTCCTGCCACTCCCGCACGCGCAGGTAGTTGAGGAAGTCCGCCTTGCACTGCTTGCGGAACTGGTTCGAGGACAGCTCGTCCTTCTGCTCGCGCAAGTGGTTCCACAGGTTCAGGTACGCCAGGAAGTCCGATTCCTTGTCGCTGAACCGGGAGTGCTTCTCCCCCGCGGCCTGCTGGTGTTCCGCCGGACGCTCACGAGGGTCCTGGATGGACAACCCCGAGGCGATCACCAATGTCTCGTGCAGGCAGCCGTCGCGGTCGGCGGCGATCACCATCCGCGCCAGCCGCGGATCGATGGGCAGCTGCGCGAGGGAGCGCCCGATCGGGGTGAGCCTGCGGTCGTCGTCCTTGCCGGACTCGTCGAGCGCACCGAGCTCGTGGAGCAGGTTGACGCCGTCGGTGATCTGGCGGCGGTCCGGTGGTTCCAGGAACGGGAACGACGCCACGTCGCCGAGCCCCAGCGAGGTCATCTGCAGGATCACCGAGGCGAGGTTGGTGCGCAGGATCTCCGGGTCGGTGAACTCGGGCCGCGACTCGAAGTCCAGCTCCGAGTACAGCCGGATGCAGATGCCCTCCGACACCCGGCCGCAGCGGCCCTTGCGCTGGTTCGCCGACGCCTGCGAGACCGGTTCGATCGGCAGCCGCTGCACCTTCGTGCGGAAGCTGTAGCGGGAGATGCGCGCGGTGCCGGGGTCGATGACGTACTTGATGCCGGGCACCGTCAGCGAGGTCTCGGCGACGTTGGTGGCCAGCACGATGCGCCTGCCGGTGTGCGGCTGGAACGCGCGGTGCTGCTCGGCCGCCGACAGCCGCGCGTACAGCGGCAGCACCTCGGTGCCGCGCAGCTTCTGCTGGTTCAGCGCGTCGGCGGTGTCCCGGATCTCCCGCTCACCGCTGAGGAACACCAGGATGTCGCCGGTGCCCTCGGCGCCGAGCTCGTCGACGGCGTCGCAGATGGCCTGCGTCTGGTCGCGCTCGTTGACGGGCAGGTCCGGATCCGGCGATTCCTCGACCAGCGGGCGGTAGCGCACCTCGACGGGATAGGTGCGCCCGGAGACCTCCACGATCGGAGCGTCGTCGAAGTGCCGGGAGAACCGGTCCGGGTCGATCGTCGCCGATGTGATGATCACCTTGAGGTCGGGGCGGCGCGGCAGCAGCTGCTTGAGGTAGCCGAGCAGGAAGTCGACGTTGAGGCTGCGCTCGTGCGCCTCGTCGATGATCAGCGTGTCGTAGCGGCGCAGCAGCCGGTCGCGCTGGATCTCGGCGAGCAGGATGCCATCGGTCATCAGCTTCACCAGCGTCGACTCGCCGGCCCGCTCGGTGAACCGCACCTGGTAGCCGACGGCCTCGCCGAGCTCGGTGCCGAGTTCCTCGGCGACGCGTTCGGCGACGGTGCGGGCCGCGAGCCTGCGCGGCTGGGTGTGCCCGATGACGCCCTGCACGCCGCGGCCCAGCTCCAGGCACATCTTGGGGATCTGGGTGGTCTTGCCGGAGCCGGTCTCGCCCGCGACGATCACGACCTGGTTGTCCCGGATCGCTGCCAGCAGGTCCTCTCGGCGCGCGCTGACCGGCAGCTGCTCGGGGTAGCCGATGACCGGGACGGCGGCGCGGCGCTGCTCGACGCGCAGCTCGGCGGCGACGACGTCGGCGGCGATCTCGTCGGTGGCGGACTCCCGCTTCGCGGCGTCCTTGATCTTGCGGACGCCTTCGATGCGGCGGCGGAGCCTGCGCTGGTCGTTGAACATCAGCTCGGGCAGGCGACCGCGCAGGTCGGCCAGCGGGGAGCTCACAGGTGACGTACCCATACTTCGTTCCAGGATAGAGAACCGCGCCACGGGGACGCCGCTGATTTTCGGCCGGCGGGTGTGCTGCTCGCCGGCCGCGGGCCGGTGCGCGGCAGGCCGGGTGCGGGTCACCGGGTGCCCGGCACCTCAACACCGAAGGGCGCCCGCGCATTCCGGCCGCACCGCGAACCGGGTCGCGGCGCGACCGCACGAGCAGGAAGCCTACAAACCACCCGCGCGGTCGTCCCGCCGGACCTGCGCGGGAGCGGGATCGACGGCCCGGTCGGCCGGTCGCGGACGGCTCCTCGCGCAGGGGGCCGGGTAGCGCAACCTCAGCGGCGTCCTCGCTGCGGGCCCGATTCCTCGTGGAGATCCCCGCACGGCGACATCGCCGTCCGCGCGCGGAAGTCGCGAGACCCGCCGGTGGCCGTCTTGCGCCGGTGATCGCCGCGCAGCGGCCCCGCCGCGCCGAGCGAAGATCGTTCCGCACGGACTCGTGGGACGAACGGCGCGTTCACTCCGCCTGGTCAGCCGTAGAGGAACGGGGTGTCGACGCTGCGGGCCGGCGCCTCCGGGTGGGAACGGCTGAGCATCCGGCCCCGCAGCGCCGCGAGGTCTTGGCGCGCCAGGCCCGCGGCGCGCAGGTGCGCCGCCAGGTCGCGGGAGGTGATCGACCGGACCACCTGCGGGGTGCTGGTGCCGTGCGCGGTGAGCAGCCGCTCGATCTCCGGCGCGTCGTCGGCCCGGCCCTGAACGGCGTGGAACGCCCCCAGCGGCTCGTGGCTCAGGGCGTGATCGGCGGCGATGACCTCGGCGGACGCGCCCAGCAGGCCCAGCAGCACGAGCACGATCAGCCCGGCGCGGTCGCGACCGCTCCCGCAGTGCACCAGCACACCGCCCGGCGCGGCCGTGGCGACGGCGCCGACGACCTCGGCGATCCGCCGCGGGAACCGGTCCACGAACGCCGGGTAGTACAGCGGCGTGCACGACAGCGGACCGCCCCAGCGCCCCCAGAACTCCGTGTCGTCGTGGTCGTCCAGCGGCAGCCGCAGCGTGGTGAGCCCGGCCGGGCGCTCCGCCCGATCGGGCCCGTCCTCACCGCTGTCGGTGAGGTCCACGACGGTGCGCACGCCGTGGCCCCACAACCCCGCCCAGCCGTCGGCGCTCAAGAACACCGGGTTCCCCGAACGCACCACCGCGCCCCAACGCACGCGCCCACCGCGCACCGGCAGCCCGCCGAGGTCCCGGCCGTTGAGCAGTCCGTCCCACGTCAGTTCGCGACATCCAGCCATGCCCGGAAGACGCACGACCCCACCCGCCGTTGCTCCCCGGACGGCGGAATCGGCCACCCGGAGCACGCCCCCTGATCAGCGTCGGGCCGGTCGAGACATCACTCAAACCCCGTACTTCGTGCTGCACGGGCCGAACCCGTCCTGGAAACCGGTCCGGAACGCGTCGAGGCGGGCGAAACCGGCGGGCACCTGGTCACCGTTGACGTCGGCGGCGATGAGGCTGTCGTCGCCGAGCAGCGCCGCCACGCCCTCGTCGATGTCGCCGGGCGCCATCCGCAGCTCACCGACCGGGTTGCGCTGACCGATGGGATCCTCGACGAGCAACCCGCTCCAGGAACCGACCATGCAGGCGGTGCGCAGCCCGGCGTTCTCCCCCTCCAGCGGCAGACCGGCGGCCTGCTGCACCGACAGCGCGTAGCGGGACGCGATCTGCGCGTAGGCGGCGAAATCCCCGTAACCGGAGTCCGGCGCGTCCTTCGCGGGCGGGTTCGCGATCTTCTGCAGGTCGTCCAAGCTCAACGAGATCGTGTTGGTCGCCGGGCAGTAAGCGGCGGGCGCGGTACCGCGGACCCCGTCGCAGGCGCGCGGTTCGGTGACGAGCTCCGGCGGCAGCGCGCCGGTGTCCCGGAAGACCTCCTGCAGGCTGTCCTGCACGGCCCGCAGGTTCTTCTCGTCCACCGGCAGGTCCGTCTCCTGCGCCTTCTTCCAGAACTGGAACTGGGTGGTGCGCTGCTTGACGTCGTCGGCGTCCATCGCCGCGCAGCGCTTCGGCCCGTCGCTGAAGCCGTACTGGAAGGCGGTCACGCGGTCGAAGGCGCTGCCGTGCGCGTCGGCGCCCTTGAAGTCGGTGTCGCCGGGGGTGTCGCGGATGTAGTTGAGCACGCCCATCACCTTGTTCAGGCCGTCCCCGGTGGAGACCTGGAAGTGCTCGGCGTCGCCCTCGGCCACGTGCCGGAAGAACGCCCCGGTGAAGCAGTCCGCCTGCTGCTCCAGCACCAGCGTCGGGTCGTCGGCGCCGGTGGTGCCCGCGCGGTGCTCCACGGCGTGGCCCATCTCGTGCGCGAGGACGGTGACCACGGCGATCGGCCCGAAGCTGTTGTCCAGCCGCGGCAGCAGATCCGCGCGGTCCCAGGCGATCAGGTTCTCCTTGCCGCAGTAGAACGCGTTCGACAGCCCCTGGGTCCGCTCGCCGCAGAGGTCGCCGCCGAGCGCGGTCGAATCGTAGGAGACGAGCCGCTTGACGTCGTCGAACCGCTTGCCGTCGAAGGACCCGGGGAACTCGTCCTTCCAGAACTCCTGGATGTCGGCGATGGCGTTGCGCGCCAGCACGTCCATCTCGCCGCCGTCGGTGCCCTCGACGGGCAGGTCCGCATCGGCAACCCCGGCGCGGGGCCCGGTGGGGCCGTCGTCCACGGGCAGTCCGGCCACGTCGTCGGTGGCGGGGCCGCCCGCCACCGAGGGCGTCCCGCTGACCACCCGCGAACACCCGCCGAGCAACACGATGCACGTGAGCAGCGCGAAGATCACGCCGAAGACCCGTTCGCCGCGCCGACCGCCTGCCGAAACCGGTGCCACAGAGTTCCCGTCCTGTTCCCAAGTCCGATGACCGGGCGGCGGAGCCGGTCCCCCGAGCTCGCTCCGCCGACCGCTGCGGCTCAGCCTATCGGGTGGCTCACCTCGCGTTCCGCGCATCGGCCGGAGCACGCCAAGGCCTCGCTGACCAGGTTTTTCCGGATGCGACAGGAAGGAGAACGCCGGGCTCACGGCACCGCCGGTCGTGCTCGCGCTCGCCGGGAAAGCGCAAAGCGCCGTGGCGGCGCTGAGCGGTCCCGTAAGTTCCTCGCCCATGGGGACAGTGCGCCAATGGCTGCGTCCGTGGGTCGTGGCGGCGGTCGGGGGCCTGGTGGCCGTCGGGATCGTCGAAGGGGTCGCGGACGACGGCCGGTTCGTGCTCGGGGCGCTGGGGGCGCTGGCCGGGGTGATCGTGCTGCCGATGATCACTCAGCTGGGTTTGCTGGCCGGTGCGGCCGTGTTCGGGCTGCGGATCCGGCACATCGTGATCGGCTCGCTGCGCGGAATCGCGTCCTGGCGGATCGGCCGGACGACGATCACCCTCCGGATGCTGCCGCTGGAACTGGCCTCCGAGATCGGACCGTGGCGCAGCCCGGTGATCCTGCGCTGCTGGCTGACGGGCCTCGTGTCCGCGCTGGCCGGCATCGCAGCGGTCACGGCGAGCTGGTCGCTGGCCGACGGCCCGTTCGGCCGCGGCGTGCTGGTGGCCGCCACACCGCTGATGCTCTACAAGCTGTGGCCGCGGCGCGCCCCGCTGGCCACGTCGACCGGGTGGCTGCTGTTCGGCCTGCCCCGGATGCCGGAACCGCGCCGCACCGAGTTCCGCGCGGGCCCGCTCGCCGCCCGCGCGCACGAAGCGCTGCTCGCCGGTGACGTGGCGGGAGCCCAGGCCGCGACAGACCGGCTCACCGCCGCGCACCCCGGCCTGAACACCACGATCAACTGCCAGGTCACCATGCTCGAAGCGCGCGGCGAGTACGCCCAGGCGGTGCTGACCCTGGTGGGGCACATCGCCGCCGCCGAGATCGACCAGCGCGAGATGTCGTACACGCTGGCCGGGCTGGCGGGGCTCGGTTTCTCCGCCGCCGAAGCAAGTCAACTGCCCGCGGCGGACGTGCTGCCGATCGCGAAGAAGGCGCTCGACGACGCCATCGGCCTCGGCTACCCCGCCTACCAGCTCAGCGGCACCAAGGCCTTGCTGGCGCTGCTGGAAGACGACCCGGACGAAGCGGCCCGGCTGGCCGCGATCGGCGCCGACCACAACACCTCGCCGCTGTCGAAGGCCGACGACTACGCCACCCTCGCCCGCGCCCACATGGCCCGCCACGACAACGCGGCGGCGCGGGAGGCATTGGCGAAAGCCGACGAACTCGCCGCTTGGTGGCCCCGCGTCCGCGGCACCCGCGAACGCCTCTCCGTCGGCTGAGCTCCGGAGTCTCGCTCGGGCTTGGCGTGGGGTTGCGGGGTGTGGAGTCGGGTTCGGCTTGGCGTGTGGCGTCGGGTTTTAGGGCCTTCCCCGGT
>NZ_JAPFGB010000037.1 GCF_026241095.1 Saccharopolyspora sp. NFXS83
CGCCCGGCCCGACGGCGGTCGCACCTCGACTCCGCCACCCTCCCCCGGCGCGCGCCACGCCGAATCACCTGGTCAGTCCGCGTCGCGACCCGGCGGCCCGAGCACGCAGCACGGCCCGTCGCACAACGCCCCCTCCGGCCGACCGGACGGCCCGCGGCACGCCGCCCCCTCCGGCCGACCGGACGGCCCGGGGAACGCCAACGGTCCCGCGTCCCGCCCGGAGGTTCCCGGGCAGCGCCCTGATCCGAGCGGACAGCCCGGACGCCCGGACGGCACCGGGCAACGCCCACAACCCGCGACTCCGCCTCCCAGCGGACAACCTCAGGGCTACCGCGCCCCGAATGCGCCCGGTGACCGACCGGCCGCACCGCCCACCCGCACGCCGGAGGGCCCGCAACCGCACGACGCCCGAACCGGGACGCGCCCGCAGGGAGCGGACCCCGCTCCCCCGCGCTCCCGCGACGCGGCTCAACCGGACGCGCGACCGGACTCCTCAGCACCCCGCCGAGACGGTCCGGAATCGCCCCGCGCCGACGGACCACGAGCGGACGGACCGGCGCGCCCCGACAGCCGCCACTCCGCCGACGCGCGACCCGACCGGCAGCCCGACCGCCCGAACGGCGGCCCGGAACAACGGCCGCACGACGCGGATCAGCGACCCCACGACGGCGATCGGCAGCACCCGGACGCCGAGCCCGGCACGCCGGAACGCCAGCACCAGCTCGACCAGGCCGAAGCCACCCGCGACCGCACTCCCAGCGGTTCGTCGTACCACCACGACCAGAACATGCGGGACCTCGCGCAGCGCGTCCCCGACGACGGCGTGCACCACACCGTCGACGTGCACGCCTTGCCCGACGGCCGCGTCCGAGTCGGCGACCACACCTTCAGCGCCAAGGAGTTCGCGGACGTGCTGCGCCGCGACCCCGGCTACGACGGCGGGCCGATCCGCCTGCTGTCCTGCGACGCGGGCACCAGCGGCCTCGCCCGCGACCTCTCCCGCGAACTCGGCGTCCCCGTCACCGCACCCCGCGGCCTCGCATGGACCGACGGCAACGGCCGAGTCTTCGCCTCCGACATGGGCCCCGACGGCCGCCCCGGCTGGCCCCCGAACGGCAGCTGGGACACCCACCACCCCGACGGCACCGACACCCCGACCGGCAACGACGGCTTCCACCCGTCCCACGACGGCGAAGACCCGGGCCCGGCCCCGGACGACGCGGCGGCGCGGGGTGATGAGGAGCAGTCCCTCGATCGCGATACCGGTTTCGTGGCGAAACATCCGGACGAACTGCCGCCGGACCCGAGCAGACCACACGTGCTCGAAACTCTTGACCGAAATGACTGCGTCCCGTCCGATCCGGCGGACGGCCCGATCACGCACTACAAGGGGCAGCCGATCGAGGCCTATGTTCGAGACGTGATGACCGATCGGAACAAGCTGGTCAGGCAGCAGATCGAGGACGGCTCGATCACACCTGCGGACTGGCGGGGGAAAAACGTCGAGAAGTGGGCCGGGAAGAACGTGCAGTGCCTGTCGGTGTCCATCGACCGGCAGACCGGACGAATCTATGAGTCGATCAATGGGCCGGCCGACAAGGTCGTTCCCAACCTGGATTCCTCGCACCCGAGCTATGACCCGAAGCAGAACCTTCATCCCGTCATGCGGGAACGGCTTGACTCCATGCGCAGTACACCGATCGACGATGACCCGAACACCGGATACGTGCAGCCGGATCGACGCCCGGACGCGAACGGCGATCCGATCATGCGGGACGGCAAGCCATGGCGGACCGAGTTCCCCAATCCCTCGCCGCCGCTGAACCACGCCGAAGTCAAGAACCTCAACCAGATGCTGATCGACCGTGGCGTCCCCCACGACATCTCCCCCGCCGACTTGGATCGAGTCCTGGGAGAGATGCGAGTCGACAACACGTTCCCGCACACCGGAAAGATCCCAAACCCGGCGGCCTGTTGCGCTAACTGCCATCGCCTGGTGGCCGGAGTTCCCAGCAGCGCGGGTAGACTCCCCTACCCGCCTGGCCACCGACAGTACGAAGAGATTGGTCCGGAATGAGCGAGCTTCGGGTCGACGAAGAAGAGACCGACATGGACGCATCCGGTCGCGTCTTCTACCAGGATGAACCCTTCACCGGCGTCACTGTCGAAACAGCCCACGACGGCAGCGTCGTGTCGACCTACTCCTACTTCGCGGGATACCCGGACGGCCCCTATCAGGAATGGCGGACCCCGGATCTCTTGCGCAAGGAAGGGCGGATGCGAAACGGGATGCCGATCGGCACGCATCGCGAATGGCATCCCAACGGCCAGGTCGCCACGGAAGCCGAGTTCGACGATCACGGCTCACAAGTCGGCTTCCGAGCTTGGGACGAGAACGGGATTCAGACCTAGGAATGACCGAGGATTCATCGGTGGCGAACCGACGCGAAGATCGACTGAAGCCCGGTTGCGTGCACAACGCGCTCACGGGCACCGTCCAGCAGTAGCGGCGATCTGTCGCCGCGCTCCGGCGCAACTTCTCGACTTGCCCCCGCTGAATGAGGCCAACAGCGGCCTTGCCGCGAACACGTCGGCGATCCGCTTACATCTGCACTCGATGGACGCTATTGCCAAGTACGAACACTCGCTTTACGACATCCACCTCGACCTGGATTTCCCAGCAAAGGACGAGAATCACCCCGCGCGCCAGAGGAATCAGGGCTGAATTATTCCGAAGTCGAACAATCCCGAGAGCGACCCAACGAAGCGCCCCAGAAGAGCGCACAGCTTGACATCCCAGCACTTTGCCTATTATAGAAAAACTTTCTTCCTAGAAACTTCCGCAGTCGACAACCTTGACCGGGGATACCCACTCAATCCAATAAGTGACGACTTCGACGAACGAAACCACCTGATCAGGGAGGTCCTGTTCGCCACAACTGAAGGCATTCACCCCAGAAGCCGCGACGAATTCATGGTGAACACCGAGGAATTCCGCGCCCGCTACCTTCGCGGCGACGGGCCGATATTCGCCCTGCACGAAACAATCGCCGGAGTATACTGGCAGCGCAAAGCAGAAAACAGCAGATTCTCCGACCAGGAATGCGCCTTGATCCGAACACTCCGGCATCGGACTTTTCAGATGTGGACCGAAGAGCTCGAACGGATATTCGCCGGAGAGGCGCCCACCTTTCAATGCGAATCCATGATCTGCTGTTCAGCTACCCGCAGCATCAACAGACCTCGCACGTCCTCCTGCGCTTTTCCCGGGTCGTCACCGCAGTGGCGAACGGGATTCAGCTCGGCCCAGTTGGTCGGCGGTTCGGGTCGTCTCCGGCAGGCGGTAGCGGGGGGCGAGGCGGAGCACCAGGTCGCAGGCGGCGTCGAGGGTGTAGCGGTGGCCGACCGAGACGAAGATCGACTTGACGCCGGGCTGCGTGCGCAGCGCGCTTCCCACGGGTTCTCCGTCGAGCAGCAGCGGTGATCGGTCGCCGCGTTCCGGGCCCGGCGGGTCGTACTTCCCCAGCGAGGTCTTGCCGACTCCGATGCTGGGCAGGTCCGTGAGCACTCCGAGGTGGCAGGCCAAGCCGAAGCGCCGCGGGTGCGCCAGCCCCTGCCCGTCGCAGACCAGCACGTCCGGCTCGACGTCGAGCGCGGCCAGCGCCTCCAGCAGCGGCGGAGCCTCGCGGAACGCGAACAATCCCGGCACGTAGGGGAATTCCGCCCGCGCCCGAACCACCGAACTGTCCACAACGGACAGATCAGTCGGGTTCAGCACCGTGACCGCGGCGATGACGTCGTCGGAGCCCTCGGCGTAAGCGACGTCCAGCCCCGCGACGGTCCGCACGTCCTCGGGAACGCCGTCGAAGCGCACCATCGACCTCAACCGCTCTTGAACGGCGACGGCCTCGTCCTCAGCGGACGGCCACTCGTGCAACTCCCGAGCCCGAATCACACCACCACTCTAGGGCCATCCACGGCGAGCTCAGAGGCGGTTCCAGTAGGCATTGAGCCGGGCGATCGCCGCATCCTTGGACATCGCCTTGACTTCGATCTCCGGAACTCCGACCCGATGAATCAGCAAGCGGACCAACTCCGCCGGGAGTGAATCCGCCGGATCAACGGAAAAGCCTCGCGGAGTCTTCCGGTTGACGCACGCCCAGAAGTCCTCCTCCGACACCTGAAGCTGGTCGCGCAAGAGTGGCCCCACAAGCTCGGGCCGTGCGTGCTCCGGTCCGGGGGGATGGGAAATCCTGGTGTAACTGCCGTAGTGCACCATCGACGCACTCCCTCCGGCCTGCGCCGAAACTACGTCGAGTACGTGAAGTACGTTAAGTACTCGGGGTCATCGCTGGATGGACTTGATCTCCAGGAATTCCTCCAGGCCGTGCCTGCCGAACTCGCGGCCGTTGCCGGACTGCTTGTAGCCGCCGAACGGAGCGTTGGGGTTGAAGGCACCACCGTTGACGGCGATCTGGCCCGTGCGGATGCGCCGCGCCACGGCCAGCGCTCGGTCGTCGGAGCCGAACACCGCGCCGGACAGGCCGTACTCGGAGTCGTTCGCGATCGCCACGGCTTCGTCCTCATCGCGGTACGACAAGATCGACAGCACCGGGCCGAAGATCTCCTCGCGGGCGATGGTCATGTCGGGCGTGACGCCGGTGAACACGGTGGGGCGCACGTAGTAGCCGGTGTCCAGGCCTTCCGGTGCCTCCGGCCCGCCGACGGCGACCGAGGCGCCCTCGGCCACGCCCTTGCGGATGTAGTCGGCGACCCGGTCGCGCTGCACGTCGGAGACCATCGGGCCGATGCGGGTCGTCTCGTCGGTGGGGTCTCCGACGGTGTACTTGGCGACCGCGCCGACGGCGAGCTCCACGGCCTCGTCGTAGCGCGATTCCGGAACGAGCATGCGGGTGAGCGCGTTGCAGCTCTGGCCACCGTTGGGGAAGCACCCCGCGACGCCCAGCTTCACGGCCTTGGCGAGGTCGGCGTCCTCCAGCACCACGTTGGCGGACTTGCCTCCGAGCTCCAGGGCCACCCGCTTCACGGTCTGCGCGGCGACTTCCGAGACGCGGCGACCGGCGCGGGTGGAGCCGGTGAACGACACCATGTCCACGTCGCGGTGGGCGGCCAGCGCCTCCCCCACGACCGGGCCGGTGCCGTGCACGAGGTTGAAGACCCCTGCGGGCACGCCTGCGTCGGCGACGATCTCGGCGAAGATGGCCGAGGTGAGCGGGGCGACCTCGCTGGGCTTGAGCACCACGGTGCATCCCGCGCCCAGCGCGGCGGCGACCTTCGCCACGATCTGGTGCAGCGGGTAGTTCCACGGCGTGATCGCGGCGACGACCCCGACGGGTTCGCGGACGATCAGCGAGTTCTCCGACTCCTCGGTCCACGCGTATCCCGCGTCGAGCAGGTCGGCGATACCGCGCGAGGTGGCGACCGGAACGCTCGCGTGCACCTGGGTGGAGAAGCCGATCGGAGAACCCATCTCGGCGGTGACCGTGGCCGCGATCTCGTCGCGGCGCTTCGCGATGCCCTCGGAGATCCGGCGCACCGCGGCCGACCGCTCCGCCACCGGGCGGGACGCCCAGCCGTCGAAGGCGGCGCGCGCCGCGGCGACCGCCGCGTCCACCTCCGTCGCGGTGCCGGCCGGGACCGAGCCGATCACCTGCTCGGTGGCCGGGTTGACCACCTCGATCCGCGCTCCGGAGCCGGCGACGTGGTCGCCTCCGATGACGTGGTCGGTTCGGCTGGTCGTGGGCGCCGCCATGCGTTCCTCCCGAGGGTGACCGATCGATACGACACCGAGCGTGTCACAACGCTGGCGCGGAGCACACCGCTGTTCCGGAGCACCGGCTCGGCGATCAACCCCCGTCCGGCAACCGGGCCAGGAACCGCACCAGTTCCGCCGCGAACCGGTCGGGGAGCTCCACCGGCGGCGTGTGCCCGGACTCCAGCACGACCAGTTCCGAGCCCGGCAGCGAGCCGGCCAGCTCCTCCGCGTGCGCGAGGGTGCGGGCGCGGTCAAACCTGCCGTGCACGACGAGCGCCGGGAGCCGCCCGAGCTCGGCGAGCCGCGGAGCAAGGTCCGTGTCCCGCTGGCTGCGCAACGCCTCCAGCACGGCGTCCCGCGCCAGACCGGCAGGATAGGAGTCGAGCCGCTCCGCGACCTCCGCCGGGACCGGCAGGTGCACCGACCGCCGGGCGACCGCGCGCCACAGCTCCGGCCCCCACTGCTCGCGCACCCGGTCGATGATCGCGTCCACATCGCCGTGGCCGCGCATGTTCACGCCGCTGTCGCAGACGACCACGCCTCGCACCCGGTCGGTGCGCAACGCCGCGGACAACGCGATCACGCCCCCGGTGGAATGCCCGAGCAGCACGACCGGAGCGTGCCGCTCGGCCAGCAGCGCCACTTCGGCGCCCAGCGAGGCCATGTCGTGCGGTCCCGGCCACTCCAGCCACGGCGCCACGACGACGTCGGTCCCGGTGGCCTCCGCGAGCCCGTCGAAGATCACCGGGTCCGACATCGTCCCCGGCACGCACAGCAGCGCCGGGGCACCGGGCGTCCGCCCCGCTGCCCGGACGACCGCCACCTCCCGCACCCGGCCCCCTGAAGTCGGGGCCCGGCCACGTCGGCGACGAGGTCCGGGCCACCTGCGCGGAACGAACCGGATCAGCCGAACTGCGGGGACTCGGTGCGGGTCCGCTTGAGCTCGAAGAAGTACGGGTAAGCGGCCAGCGTGCGCGCGGCGTCGAACAGCTCACCGGCCTGCTCACCTCGCGGGATGCGGGTGGTGATCGGGCCGAAGAACGCGACGCCGTCCACGTGGATGGTGGGCGTGCCCACGTCCTCGCCGACCGGGTCCATCCCCGCGTGGTGGCTGGCGCGCAGCTCGTCGTCGTAATCGGTGCTGGTGGCGGCCTCGGCCAGCGACGCGGGCAGCTCGATCTCCGCCAGCGCCTCGCTGATCACCTGCTCGTAGTCCTTGCGGCCTTCGTTGTGGATCCGGCTGCCGAGCGCGGTGTACAGCGGGCCGAGCACGTCGTCGCCGTGGTGCTTGGCGGCGGCGATCGCGACCCGCACCGGGCCCCACGCCTTCTGCATCAGGTCCTGGTACTCCTCCGGGAGGTCCCGGCCCGAGTTCAGCACGGCCAGGCTCATCACCCGGAAGTTCAAGTCGATGTCGCGCACCTGGGCTACTTCCAGGATCCACCGCGACGAGACCCACGCGAAGGGGCAGAGCGGGTCGAAGTAGAAGTCGACCTTCGGACGCTCGGTGCTCATGAACAACCCTCCACTGTGCCCCGTGCGCGGCACGGAGCTCGGTCGGGCACGGGCGGAGACCCGCGCGGAAGCCGGTTCGGCGCGGGCGGACACCCGCGACAGGTACAACTCCGCGCCACCCCGAACTTCTTCCCAGTCGGCCGAACCGAATGGGGAATGTGCCGATATTCCCGGATGAACCGCCGCGGCACCCCGATCTCCCAGGTGTTCGTCCGCGCCGACCGACACGCCCGGCGGTGATGATCAGGCGTCGGGCGGCACCGCGCCGCTCCGGCGTGATTGGATTTCCAGCGCCCCGCACCGGCGCGGAACGCCGGTGCGCAGAATCCTACGAACAACGAGGTGATCCGTGGCCCCGCCGAACCTCACCCAGGACCAAGCCGAACAGCGCGCGGCGCTGCTCGACGTCGAGTCCTACGTGATCGAACTGGACCTCTCCGACGGCGCGAACGGGCCGGACGTGCGGACCTTCGGTTCCACCACGACGGTGCGGTTCCGCAGCGCTCGAACGGGGGCCTCCACGTGGATCGATCTGATGGCCGCCGAGGTGCGCGCAGCGACGCTCAACGGGGTCGAGCTCGACGTGTCCGGCTACGCCGAGGACTCCGGGCTCGCGCTTCCGGACCTGGCCGCCGACAACGAACTCGTCGTGCGCGCCGACCTGCAGTACACCAACACCGGTGAGGGGCTGCACCGCTTCATCGACCCGGTCGACGGCGGCGTGTACCTCTACAGCCAGTTCGAGACGGCCGACGCGAAGCGGATGTTCACCTGCTTCGACCAGCCCGACCTCAAGGCCACCTACCAGATCACGGTGCACGCTCCCGCGTCCTGGAAGGTCATCTCGAACGCGCCCGCCGAGATCACCGGCTCCGGCGAGCACCGCACGCACGTCTTCGAGACCACGAAGCCGATGTCGACCTACCTGGTCGCGCTGGTCGCGGGCCCCTACGCGGAGTGGCGCGACGAGTTCCCCGGCGAGGACGGCCAGGACCCGATCCCGCTGGGGCTGTACTGCCGCGCCTCGCTCGCCGAGCACCTCGACGTCGAGCGGCTGTTCACCGAGACGAAGCAGGGTTTCGCCTTCTACCACAAGGCGTTCGGGGTGCCGTACCCGTTCGGCAAGTACGACCAGTGCTTCGTGCCGGAGTTCAACGCGGGCGCCATGGAGAACGCCGGCTGCGTCACCTTCCTCGAGGACTTCGTGTTCCGCTCGAAGGTCACCGGCTACCTCTACGAGCGCCGCGCCGAGACCGTGCTGCACGAGATGGCGCACATGTGGTTCGGCGACCTGGTGACCATGCGCTGGTGGGACGACCTGTGGCTCAACGAGTCGTTCGCCACCTGGGCCAGCGTGCTCGCGCAGGTCGGCGGCACCCAGTACACCAGCGCCTGGACGACCTTCGCGAGCGTCGAGAAGTCCTGGGCGTACCGCCAGGACCAGCTGCCCTCCACGCACCCCGTGGCCGCCGACATCCCGGACCTGCAGGCCGTCGAGGTCAACTTCGACGGGATCACCTACGCCAAGGGCGCGTCGGTGCTCAAGCAGCTCGTCGCCTACGTGGGCCTGGAGAACTTCCTCGCCGGGCTGCGCGTCTACTTCGAGCGTCACGCCTGGAAGAACGCCACGCTCAACGACCTGCTGCTGGCGCTCGAAGAGGCCTCCGGGCGCGACCTGTCCTGGTGGAGCGCGCAGTGGCTGCAGACCACCGGGCTGAACATGCTGCGCCCCCGGTTCACCACCGACGACGAGGGCCGGTTCACCGAGTTCACCGTCGTGCAGAGCGGCGCCCGCCCCGGCGCCGGTGAGCACCGCACCCACCGGCTCGCGATCGGCGTCTACGACGACGACCCCGCCACCGGTGAGCTGGTCCGCACCCACCGCGTCGAACTCGACGTGAGCGACGAGCGCACCGACGTCGCGGACCTCATCGGCGTGCACCGCGGCAAGCTGGTGCTGGTCAACGACGACGACCTCACCTACTGCACGATGCGGCTCGACCCCGAGTCGCTGGCCACGCTGATCGACCGGATCGGCGAGGTCGAGCAGTCTCTGCCGCGGGCGCTGTGCTGGTCCACCGCCTGGGAGATGACCCGCGAGGCGGAGCTGAAGGCGCGGGACTTCGTGAGCCTCGTGCTGGGGCGCTCCGCGGAGTCCGGCATCGGCGCGGAGAGCGAGATCGGCGTGGTGCAGCGGGTGCTGCTGCAGACCCAGACCGCGCTGGCCTCCTACGCCGATCCGGAGTGGCAGCCGGAGGGCTGGAACCGGTTCTCCACCCGCGTGCTGGAGCTGGCGCAGGCCGCCGAACCGGGCTCGGACCACCAGCTGGCGTTCGTGAACTCGCTGGCGTCCTCGGTGCTCGGCACCGAGCACCTCGAGGTCGTGCGCGGCTGGCTGGACGGGTCGGCGCCGCTGGCGGGGCTCACCGTCGACACCGACCTGCGCTGGCTGCTGCTGCAGGCCCTGGTCGCGCACGGCGCGGCGGACGAGGCGGAGATCGACGCGGAGCTGGAGCAGGACAAGACCGCCACCGGCAGGCGCAAGGCCGAGCGCGCGCGCTCGCTGATCCCCACCCCGGAGTCCAAGGAACGCGCCTGGCAGCGCGCGGTGCACGACGACGAGCTGCCGAACGCGGTCAGCGACTCGATCATCGCGGGTTTCCAGCACCCCGGACAGCGCGAGCTGCTGGTGCCCTACGTCGAGCGCTACTTCGCCGAGATCGACGAGGTGTGGCAGCGGCGTTCCAGCGAACGCGCGCAGCCGACGGTGATCGGGCTGTTCCCGTCGTGGGCGGTGCGGCAGAGCACCGTCGACGCCGCGGACGCCTGGCTGGCCGGCGAACGTCCGGCCTCGCTGCGCCGGCTCGTCTCGGAAGGCCGGGCGGGCATCGTGCGGGCGCTGGCGGCCCGCGAGTTCGACCGCTCCTGAGCGTGGGAACGGGGCCGGACCTCATCGGTCCGGCCCCGTTCTCGGTTCGTGCGGGAGGGTCCTCGCGCCGAGGTCCGCTACCCGGAGACCGGCGCGCCCTCCCGGAGGGCTCAGTGCTGGGTGCCCGCCGCGTCGGAGAGCATCCGCAGCGCGCTGATCAGGCCGTCGATCAGTTCGCCTTCCTTGAAGGAGGCGACCATGGTCATCAAGGCCAGCTGGCAGCTGCGGTCGGGCACGCGGCGCTTCGACTCCGCGCCGGTGACGATCTCCACGGCGCGCTGCTGCGGGGACACCGCCAGCAGCACCCCCTCCTCGGCGCGCGCGCCCAGGTTGGCGTGCAGCGCCGCCGCGGACTCGCGGGTCTGCTCGCCGAGGTCGCCGAGGTAGATCGCGAACTCCAGGCCGGTGCTGCGGCTGGAGAGCGTGAGCGCCTCGTCGAGCCGGGCGAGCTGGCCGGTGCTGAACGGCAGGTGCCGCGCTTGCGGCTTGACCCGGCGGGCGATGGAGAGCCGCCCGGTCGCCGTCACGGCCTCGCCCGCCGCCAGCTCCTGCTCATCGGACCGGCTCACGCCGGTGATCTCACCAGTTCCCACGTGCGCCTCCCCGGTCGGTGCTGTGCGTGTGCTCGACGGCGTCGGACGCGGTCTCGGACGAGTCCAGGTCGCCGGGCGGAGCAGTGCTCACGCCTGCCGGGTTGGCAACCCAGAACACGGGCGCGAACTCCCAGTCCTGGCCTGCGCGATAACGGGTACGGGTCAGGCTCGACCGGAAGGCGATCACCGTGACCAGGAGGTACACGGCCGCTGGGATCACCGCCAGCACGAGGAAGGTCTCCACCACAGTCACGCCCAGCACGGTAGCCGATCACGCCGCCGCGTGGGATGACACCACGGCGACCGGTCGCGTTCCGGTGCGCGGGAGGCCGGTCGGAGCGCTTCTTCGACCCGACGCGGCGGCGACGTCCGCACCTGTGGACAAACCTGTGGACAACGCAGCGCAATTCCCGTGCAATTGCGACCGGAGAAACCGCGACTCGCCGGGAAGAATCTTCACCACCTGCGAAAACGCGCGAGGTAGCGGCGCCGCGGAAACGAACCGACGAGAATGCCCGCCTTTCGCACGCGCGTCGAACCCTGGTCCCGGACCCCGCGAAGCCGCACGAGCAACTGCTCAATTTCTAGTGAAAATCCCATACCGCCGAACGAGTGAATCGACGCCGCTCTTGACACGAGAGCGGATCCATGCGAGGAAGCTCCGGTCGAGCCCGCCGGCCACCCCAGGTCGTCCCTGCAGCCCGAAAAGCAGCGCTGAGCTGCGATTTCGCCCCGAAAATCGGCCCCGCCCACACCTCGCGGACACCGGAAGCACCGCTCTCGCCCGCCGAATCGCACGCGGACGGCGGGAACGGGACACCTGGCTACGACAGGTAGGCAGCACGCATCGTTTCAGTGACTCACCGTGATCATTCTGGCCCTGAGCAGGACAAGGGCTACCGAAAGTCACTAGTCAAGCGTGTTGCGCCTCACGTAATGTAACTCTTTCAGAGTAATCGCCGCCGCCAAATGGAGCCCATCCAGAAGGTCGCAGCAGGCGGCAAGTTGGCGGCTTGTTTGAACGCTTCCGCGCTTCTAGTTTTTCACCTGTATGGGTCTTGCATATTTGATCATTAGCCCCATAACTCGTCTATTGGCCTGCGGGAGGCACACCATGTCGATCATCGAAACCGCCGCTCAGCGTAATGTTGTCACCAATTCCTTCGATGCGCAGCCCCTTCTTGAACACGGTGCGCACACAGCCAGTGGCGTGCGGATCAGCGGCGGCCATCGCGGCGTGCGGATCAGCGGTACCGACCGCGGTGTGCGGATCAGCGGCGAGCAGCGCGGAGTCCGCATCAGCGCGCAGGCAGGCGTCCGGATCAGCGGCCGGCAGGGCGTGCGGATCAGTTCCCTTGATCGAGGTGTCCGGATCAGCGGCGCGGACAGGGGTGTTCGCATCAGCGGTGACCAGCGCGGCGTGCGGATCAGCGGCCAGGAACGCGGAGTCCGGATCAGCGGGCAGAAGCACGGCGTGCGGATCAGCGGCGAGGACCGCGGAGTCCGCATCAGCGGCACCGAGCGCGGCGTCCGCATCAGCGGCGACCAGCGCGGAGTCCGCATCAGCGGCGAGCACGGGCCGAACAGCCCCGTCGGGCGTCACGGAGTCCGCATCAGCTCGCGACACGGCGTCGGCATCAGCGGGCAGGAACGCGGAGTCCGGATCAGCGGTGACCAGCGCGGCGTCCGCATCAGCGGTCAGGAAAGCGGCGTCCGCATCAGCGGCGAGCACGGGCCGAACAGCCCTGTCTCGCATCACGGAGTCCGCATCAGCGGGCACGACCGCGGGGTGCGGATCAGCGGTGAGCAGCGCGGCGTGCGCATCAGCTGCGCGGACCGCGGAGTCCGGATCAGCGGGCGGCACGGCGTGCGCATCAGCGGTACCGGACGCGGTGTGCGGATCAGCGGCAACCAGCGCGGCGTGCGGATCAGCGGCGAAGACCGAGGCGTCCGCATCAGCGGGCAGGAACGCGGGGTTCGGATCAGCGGTGACCAGCGCGGAGTCCGCATCAGCGGGCAGGCCGGAGTCCGCATCAGCGGGCAGGAACGCGGCGTGCGCATCAGTGGGCGCAGTGCCGATCAGCTCGCCGCGGTGGCCTGACGTGCTCCCAGCAGGTTCACGCCGCGGACTCGCCCAGGTAGGGCAGCCACAGCGGATCGGTCTCGGACAAACCCGCGATCAGCCGCCAGTGCCTGCCGCGCGGCGCGTGCGGGGCCACCGGCAGCTGCCAGCCGAGTTCGCTGAGCGTCTTGTCGGCCTTGCGGTGGTTGCACTTGGTGCAGCACGCCACGCAGTTCTCCCACGCGTGCGGCCCGCCTCGGCTGCGGGGCACCACGTGATCGATCGTCTCGGCTCGAACGCCGCAGTACACGCAGCGATGCCCGTCGCGGTGCATCAACGCGGAGCGGGTGAGCGGAACGCGTCCCCGGTACGGAACCCGTACGAAGCTGCTCAGCCGGATCACCGAGGGCACTTCGTGGCTGCTCGTCGCCGAGTGCAGCGTCATGCCCGCCGAGTCTCCGTGGACGACCTCCGCCTTGCCGCAGACCAGCAGCACGATCGCCCTGCGCAGCGGAAGCGCGGTCAGCGGTTCGAAGGTCGTGTTGAGCAACAGCACCCGCCGCTTGCGCCACGGGGGTACCGGATCACCCGACTGCACGCAGTGCTGCGCCGGTGCCTGGCACAGCGCCGCCCGAGACGCGAGCCCCGTGGCCGCGCCTGTCCGAGTCGGTATTCGGTCGTGCACGCGACCACCTCCACCGGTTGGCAAGAACCAGTCGACCACAATCGACACCCCGAACGCACGTGTGATTCACCACGTGCTAGTCACCCGCGCCGCGGTACGAACCCGAGGTCGCGACGGTCCGGGAGAGGTCGATGAGCCGACCGGCACCACTGGCGTCGATCGTATGGGCTCCGGTGTTGATCGTTCAGGGTGAATTCGGTGAACGCCGCCGCCGAACCGCCGCAGCGGGCACCCGCACCCGTATCGTCGGCGAGCGTGACGAAGGTTCAGCCGCCCCTGTCTTATCCGCACGCCGAACGCGCCGACACGGTCGACGACCTGCACGGCAGGCGGGTTCCCGACCCGTACCGAGGCCTTGAAGACCCGGCCGACCCGACCACCGAGTCGTGGTCGGCCGCGCAGGACGAGTTCGCGCGGGCGCGACTCGACGAGCTCCCCGGACGTGCGGAGATCGCGCGGAACTTGACGTCCCTGCTGGCAGCGGGGTCGGTGTCGGCCCCGGTGTGGCGCGCCGGGCGGGCGTTCTTCACCCGCCGCGCGCCGGGGCAGGAGTTCCCGGTGCTCTACCTGCTCGACCACGACGGTTCCGAGCGGCCGCTGCTCGACGTCACCGAGCTGGACCCGTCCGGCCTGACGACGCTGGACCGCTGGTCGCCGAGCCTGGAAGGCGACCGGCTGGCCTACCAGGTGTCGGTCGGCGGCGACGAGGAGTCGCTGCTGTACGTGCTGGACGTGACCACCGGTGAGCTGGTCGAAGGCCCGATCGACCGCTGCCGCTACTCGTCGATCTCCTGGATGCCGGGCGGTGCCGAGTTCTTCTACGTGCGGCGGCTGCCGCCGGAAGCGGTGCCCGCGGGCGAGGAGCAGTTCCACCGCCGGGTGTGGCGACACCAGGTCGGCAACCACCCCGACGACGACCTGCTGATCCACGGCGACGGCCTGGAGCACACCTTCTACTACGACGCCCGCGTCTCCCGCGACGGCCGCTGGCTGCTGATCCACGGCAGTCCGGGCACGGCCCGGCGGGACTCGATGTGGATCGCGGACCTGTCCGCGGGCGGCGAGCTCCGCCAGGTCATCGACACCTCGGAGGGCATCCGGGCCTCGGCGTGGGTGGAGCGCGACGGCAGGCTGTACGTGCAGACCACGCTGGACGCACCGCGCTGGCGGCTGTGCGTCACCGACCCGGAGACCCCGGAGCCCGCGCACTGGCAGGAGCTGATCCCGGAGGAGCCGGACTCGGTGCTGGAGGCGGTGCGCTGGTTCGACGACGGCACCGACGACCCGAAGCTCGCGGTGCTGCGCACCAGGCACGCGGTCTCCGACCTGGCCTTGCACGACCCCGTCACGGGCGAGCGCACCGACGAGGTACCGCTTCCCGGCACCGGCCAGATCACGGCGCTGACCGCGGTGGACGAGGACACCGAGGGCGACCGGGACCGGCTGTGGATCGGCTGGACCGACTTCGCCACCCCGCCGTGCGTGCAGCTCTACGCGCGGGCCTCCGGCACGACCCGGCAGGATCGGCGCGCTCCCGGTGCGGCCGAGCTGCCGGAAGTGCACGCCTCGCAGGTCGAGTACACCTCGAAGGACGGCACCACCGTCCGGATGTTCCTGCTCACGCCCACCGCGGAACCCGATCAGCCTCGACCGGCGATGGTCACCGGCTACGGCGGGTTCTCGCTGTCGATGGAGCCCTCCTACTCCCCCACCGCGCTGGCCTGGGTCGCCGCGGGCGGGGTGTGGGCGCTGCCGTCGCTGCGCGGCGGCGGTGAGGAAGGTGAGCAGTGGCACCGCGCGGGCATGCGCGAGAGCAAGCAGAACGTCTTCGACGACTTCCACGCCGCGGCCGAGCACCTGGTCGCCACCGGGTGGAGCTCACCCCAGCAGCTGGCGATCACCGGCGGCTCCAACGGCGGCCTGCTGGTGGGCGCGGCGCTGACGCAGCGCCCGGACCTCTACCGCGCGGTGGTGTGCTCGGCTCCGCTGCTGGACATGGTGCGGTACGAGAAGTTCCTGCTGGGCCGCACGTGGAACGAGGAGTACGGCACCGCCGACGACCCGGACGAGCTGGACTGGCTGCTGTCGTACTCGCCGTACCACGCGGTGACCGAGGGCACCGCGTACCCGTCGGTGCTGTTCACCGTCTACGAGTCGGACACGCGGGTGGATCCGAACCACGCGCGCAAGATGTGCGCGGCGCTGCAGCACGCGACCGCTTCGGACCCGGCCCGACGTCCCGTGCTGCTGCGCAGGGAGACCGAGGTAGGACATTCCGCCCGTTCCGTTTCGCGTACGGTAGGCCTGGCGACCGACCAGATCGCCTTCCTAGCGGAGGCCACCGGGCTCCCCCTCGCCTGAGCGGTCGCCACTTCTGACAACAGTCGCGGAAGGCACGTGCCACGTCCGGTGCGGTGCCGGCTGCGGGAGCTGCGGGCGGCGGGGCGTCCACAGCTCCCGGTCTTCAGCCGGACGGCACCTTCGACGTGGTCAGCGGCCTTCGGTGACGCGCACAGGTCGACGAAACACCCGAGCATGGAGACCCCGACCCATGACACCCCCGCTGTTAACCCAGCCCAACTGCGTCCAGGACGACGGCAGCTGGTGCCAGACCGTCTTCTCCTGGACCGGCAACCAGTGGCTGGCGATGTACTCGGACCTGCTCATCGCCAAGCCGCTGAACATCTTGATGATCATCGTCATCTCGTTCTTGGCCCGCTACTTCGTGCACCGCACGATTTCCCGGCTGACCAGGGGCAACGGCGGCAAGACGCCGAAGCTGCTGGTGCCGCTGAAGGAACGCCGCAGCGATGCCGCCGGGATGGCGCTGCTCTCGGAGCGCCGCGTGCAGCGCGCCCGCACGATCGGGTCGGTGCTCAAGTCGCTGGCCTCGTTCGTGATCTTCGGCCTCGCGCTGATGTACGTGCTGAAGTCCCTGGGCATCGAGCTCGGTCCGATCCTGGCCTCCGCCGGGGTGCTGGGCGTCGCGGTGGCGTTCGGCGCGCAGAACCTGGTCCGGGACTTCCTGTCCGGGATGTTCATGATGGTCGAGGACCAGTACGGCGTGGGCGACATCGTCGACCTCGGCGAGGCCACCGGCACCGTCGAAGCCGTCGGGCTGCGGGTCACCACGCTGCGCGACCTCAACGGGACCGTCTGGTACGTGCGCAACGGCGAGATCCTGCGCGTCGGCAACTCCAGCCAGGGCTTCGCGGTCGCCGTCGTGGACTTCCCGATCTCGCACACGAGCTCCGTGGAGAAGGCGATGGAGGTCGCGACGCGGGTCGCCACCGAGGCCGCATCCAGGGAACCGCTGTCCAAGGACGTGATGGACCCGCCGGAGATGCTCGGCGTGGACCAGATCACCTCGGACACGATCACGCTGCGCCTGACCGTGAAGGTGCGGCCCAGCACCCAGTGGGCGGTGCAGCGCAGGCTCCGCGTGGCGATCAAGCGGGCCTACGACGACGAGGACATCCAGCCGCCCTACCCGAACGGACGGCCGCAGATCGACTCGGCCCAGGTATGAGCACCGCCGCCGGCAGGGGAGGATGGAACGCGTGAGCGCACCGGAGACCTTCTACGACCAAGTCGGCGGCGAATCCACCTTCCACTTCATCGTGGCCCGGTTCTACGAGGAGGTGGCCAAGGACGAGCTGCTGCGCCCGCTGTACCCGGAGGAGGACCTGGGGCCCGCCGAGGAGCGGCTGCGGCTGTTCCTCATGCAGTACTGGGGCGGGCCGCACACCTATTCGGACCGTCGGGGCCACCCCCGGCTGCGGATGCGGCACGCACCGTTCAAGGTGGGCCCTGCGGAACGGGACGCATGGCTGCGCTGCATGCGGATCGCGGTGGACGAGGCCGAGCTCGACGACGAGCATCACCGGCAGCTCTGGCAGTACTTGGAGATGGCGGCGCAGAGCATGATGAATTCGTGGTTCTAGGAGCCTGATCGTTTGTCATGAACGCACCGGTGGGGGATTCGGGAGCGGCGGCGGTCGCGCCTTGGTGGCGCGATGCCGTCTTCTACCGGGTCGACCTGCGTTCGTTCGCCGACGCCAACGGTGACGGCGTGGGGGATCTCGACGGCGCCCGGCTGCGCCTGGGGTACCTGGAGCTGCTCGGTGTGGACGCGCTGTGGCTGACGGCGCTGACGGCGAGCCCGCTGACCGATCCGGAGCGCGGTCGCGGCGTCGACCCGGTGCTGGGCGAGCTGGAGTCGTTCGAGTCGCTGGTGGACGAGGCGCACGCCGCGGGCCTGCGGGTGGCGATCGACGTGACCGCGCAGCGCGACCTGGTCGACCGGATCGGCACCGACGGGCACGAGGTGTTCGCGACGTCGGTGCGGTTCTGGCTGGACCGCGGCGTGGACGCCTTGCGGGTCGCGGTGGCTCCCGGTGCGGGCGAACCCGCGGGTGCCGCGGTCCGCGAGGTGCTGGCCAGGCTCTCGCCCATCGCGGCGGACTACCCGGGGCGCGGCATCGGGGTGCTGATCGACGAGTCGTGGTTCGACGGTTACGACGACCACGACGGCTGGGACATCGGCATCGATCTGCGGCTGGGCCGCACGTTGTTCGACGCGGCGGAGTTGCGCGAGGTCATCACCAGGATGCTCGCGTCAGCGGAGATGCTGGGAGTGCCCGCGGTGTGGGTCGTGACCGGCGAGGACCGGATGCATCCGGTGACGCGGTTCGGCGGTGGCGCCACCGGTGAGGCGCGGGCTCGGGCGTTGGCCCTGGTGACGCTGGGCCTGCCGGGCATCGTCGGGCTGGACACCGGTGAGGAACTGGGCCTGCCCAGCGCAGGCGGCACGCGCTCGACGTCGCCCGCGCGCGGCCCGATGCCGTGGGAGGGCGAAGAACCGTCGTTCGGCTTCTCACCGGTGCCGGGCGGCTGGTGGCCGATGTCCTCGGAGTGGGCCTCCTACACCGTGGAAGCCCAGCTGGAGGACCCGAATTCCACGTTGTCGCTGTACCGGCGCGCGTTGGAGCTCCGCAAGGAGCATCCGGCGCTGCGCGGTGACCAGGTGTCGTGGTTCGGAGCCCCGCCCGGGTGCCTCGCGTTCCGCCGGGAACCGGGTGAGCTCACCTGCGCGTTGAACGCGTCGGCGGAACCGGTGACGTTGCCGCCGGGTGAGGTGCTGCTCTCCAGCGGCGCGCTGGAGGGCGAACGGCTGCCGCCGAACACCGCGGTGTGGCTCATCTGACCCCTCCCGCGACGAGCGAGGCGCTCGCCCGACCGCAGTGCCCCACTGGGCCGTTCCCCTTGCGCTTCCGGTGCGATGAACAAATCACGGAACCGTCACCCGATCAGCCCAATCGGGCGATCGCCGGAGCGCTGGATCAGGGCGAACGCGCAGGCGGGAGCGGGTACCGGCGCCGCACCCAACGCGCCGGACGACCTTGCGGCGAGCGGGTCACGACCGGCGGGTAAGTTGTGCAACGCCCGAGTTCCGCCTTCAGTCTCTTTCAGGACGTCATGACCGCAGCGAGCCCGGCACCTCGCCACGAGGCCCAGCGCCGTGATCAACGCCCCCGGACAGCCCGCGGTAACCGGCTGCTCGGTGTGGACCTGGCCCGATTTGTCGCCATCTTCGGCATGTTCGTGATCCACTTCGGGGCGCCGTTCAGCGGCGGCTTCGTCGAGATCGGCCTGGCGCAGGCCTCCAGCGGGCGCGCGACCGCGCTGTTCACCTTCCTGGCCGGGGTCTCGCTGGCGATGCTCACCGGGCGCGGAACCCCGCTGACCGGGGCCGCGTTGCGGGACGCGCGGGTGCGGGTCGCGATCCGGGCGGTGCTGCTGCTGATCATCGGGCTGGCGCTGGCGAAGGCGACGGAAGCGACGGGCTTCCTGCTCACCGTGATCATCCCGTTCTACGGCGTGTACTTCCTGCTGTCGCTGCCGTTCCTCGGGATGGGGCCGCGCGGCACCGCCATCGCCGCCGGGGTGCTGGTGGTCGCCGGTCCGCAGGCCTCGTACCTGCTGCGCAGCATGCTCGCCGGGAACAACTCGGTGGCGGCGGCGGTGGGGGCGTTCAACTCCGTCGACCCGGGACGCCTGTTCGCCGAGCTGGGCGTGCTCGACCTGACGCTGCTGGACTTCTACCCGGCGGCGACGTACCTCGGGCTGGTGCTGGCGGGGATCACCATCGGCAGGCTCGACCTGCGCTCCCGCGCGGTGCGGCTGCGGCTGGGCATCGGCAGCGTGCTGGTGGCGGTGGTGACGTACACGACCTCGGCGCTGCTGGGGCTCGTGACGGGCCCGCTGCCGGAAGTGCTCACCGAGGGCACCGTGCCGATCGAGCACCCGGAGTTCCTGCTCGCGGCCCGCCCGCACAGCGGCTCCACCTTCGAACTGCTGGGCTCGCTGGGCGTGGCGGTGGCGATCCTGGTGCTGTGCCTGGAGCTGGCGGACCGCTTCGAACGCCCGCTGCTCCCGCTGATCAAGGCCGGGACGATGGCGCTCACCCTGTACGCGCTGCACGCGCTGGTGATGGCCTGGCAGATCGTCGTCGGCGGCTGGCCGATGAGCGGGGTTCCGGAGACGCTGGACAACCTCGCGAGCATGGGCCAGGCCGCCACGTGGATCCCGGACCTCCCGGCGTTCCCCCCGGACGGGCATCGCCCGGAGGGCATCGTCGGGCTCGTGAACACCTACATGTCGGAGCTGTTCCTGGTGTTCTCGCTGGTGTTCGCGACGATGTGGAAGCGGTTCTTCCGCCGCGGCCCGCTGGAAGGCGCGGTGAGCACCGCGGTCACCTGGTGCACCGAGCGCCTCCAGCCCCGCCGCGCCTGACCCCGGCGAGCACCGCGCGCCCGCTCACATCAGCAGCGGCAGCAGCGCGTGGCGGCGGCGGACCACCGCGCCGAAGCGCGAATCCAGCCGCAGCCAGGAATCGGTCGCGCTGACCCGCACGATCTCCGACTCCGCCGGGTCCGAGACGAGGAAACCCATGCCGGAGAGCACGAACAGGCAGCGCAGCGGGATCTTCACGTCGAGCCCGGAACCGCTGACCGTGAACACCTCCTGATCGAGCAGCGAAGCGGGCGGGGTGCCCTTCGGCCCCACGTTCTCCTTCGCCACACCGATCCCGCGGTCGGCAACCTCGCCGACGAGCTTCGCGGGCAGGTCGTCCACCCGCCGCCAGCCTTCCGGCGGTGGCAGCTCGGAACGCCACAGCAGGTCCCGCGGCGGCCCCGGATCCATCTTCGGGCCACCCGCGACGGTCAGCGCGGCCAGCAGTTCGTTGCCGGACACGGTGAGGTCCGCGGGATCCGCCTCGCCTCCCACGGAGCGCGTGCACAACGCGTCGAACGGCGTCACCGCCCACACGTCGATGCGTCCGGTGTCCCGGCGGTTGCGCAGCCGGATCGCCGTCTGCGAGTCCAGCCGCACCGAACGCGCCACGAACGCGCCGAGGTCGTCGCGTTCCACCGGGTCCGGCATTCGCAGTTCAGGCACGGTCCTGCCCCGCTTCCGAAGTCGCGTGCGCGAGCTGCCACTCGGCGAGGAACGTCCGCTCGTCGGCGGTGAGCCTGCGCGGGCGCCCGGCCTTGAGGTCGTAGGGCACCATGACGGTCTCGGCCGTGGCGACCTCCGCGGAACCGCTCGTGGACGCCGAGTAGTCGATGACGAACGAGGCCGACTTGAGGTCCCGCACCGACAACCGCACCTGCAAGGTGCCCGCCGAATGCGCCACCGGGATCCGGTAGTCCACGGCGAGGCGCGCCACGACCATGCCTTCGGCCATGCCGAGCAGTCCCTGCCTGCCCGCTTCGGTGAACAGCAGCTCCACCCGGGCCTCTTCCAGCAGGGTCACCGTCCTGGCGTGGTTGACGTGCCCGAACGCGTCCATGTCGGACCAGCGCAGCGGAACATCGGCTACGAACGCACCCACTCGTCGGTGTCCTTTCCGTGGTGATGGCTGAGGCTCACCCAGATCGTAGTCCGCTCGCCGGTGCGAACGATCGGCCTCGCGCCCCGAGCCTCGCACAGCCGCGCGGTGGCGCTCCGCGCCGCATCGCCGGGTGCGGACGCGAGGAGGGGCGGACCGCGCGGCCCGCCCCTCCTCCACTCACGTCGCCGCTCCCACCGGAGCAACGACCGGCATCACCGCACCATGCTGCGCAACTGCCGGGTGGCCACCGACAACGTCGCCAGGTCCAAGGTGCCGGAGCGCTTGATCGCCTCCAGCGAAGTCCTGGCCCGCCCGATCCGGGAAGCGTTGGTGGCTTCCCACTGGGCGATCTTGTCCGCCGCCGGTTCCTCCGGGTCGCTGGTGCTGAGCACGTCGATCGTCAACGCCCGCAACGAGGCGTAGAGGTCGTCGCGCAGCGCGAGCCGCGCCAGCGAATGCCACCGGTTGCCGCGTTCGAGCCCGTTGACCGCCAGCAGCAGCCGCTCCATGTCGAGGTGCTCGGAGAGCACGTAGTACAGCTCCGCGCTCTCCCGAGGGCTGCGTTCCGCGCTGAACCCGGCGTCGCGCTCGGCGAGCTCGGCGACCTCGGTGATGTCCAGCAGCGCGTAGGTGTCCAGCAGCGCCCCGATGCGTTCCGCCAGGTCCGCCGGCACGCCCTCGGCCATGAGCCGCTGCGTCTTCTCCTGCGCACCGGCGGCGGCCCGGCCGCGCAGCATGCCGGGCACGCTCGCCGACAGCTCCGCCACGACCGGCCGGAACCGGCTGATCTCGGCACCGATCGCCAGCGGCTGCGGCCGGTTCGACAGCAGCCAGCGGGCGGCCCGGTCCAGCAACCTGCGGACCTGCAGCACCATCTCGTCCGCGACCCGGCTGGGCACCACGTTGTCCAGCTCGTCGATCCGCCGCCACAGCTCCGGCAGGTCGTACACGCCGGTGACCACGGCGAACGCCCGCACCGCGTCGGTGGCGGTGGCGGAGATCTCCTCGGACAACCGGTACGCGTAGGACACGCCCGCACCGTCGACGACCTCGTTGACCAGCAGCGTCGAGGTGATCTCGCGGCGCAGCGGGTGCGCGGGCACCGCGTCGGCGTAGCGCTCCCGCAGCGGCTTCGGGAAGTAGTCCGGCAGCCGCCCGCTGAACGCGTCCGCGTCCGGCAGGTCGCTGGCCAGCACCTGCTCCTTCAACGAGAGCTTCACGTGCGCCATCAGCGTCGCCAGCTCCGGCGAGCTCAGACCGCTCCCGCTCTTCTCCCGGTCGCGCAGCTCCTTCTTGCCGGGCAACGCCTCCAGCTCGCGGTCGAGCCCGTTGTCCTCCAGCGCGGTGATCTGCCTGGCGTGCACCGACACCATCTCGGCGGCGTGCGCGCGGGAGATGCCGAGCACCGCGTTCTGCCGGTAGTTGTCGGCCAGCACCAGGTCGGAGACCTCGTCGGTCATCTCCGCGAGCAGCTCGTTGCGCTGCGCCCCGTCCAACGTGCCCTCGGACACCAGGTGGTCCAGCAGGACCTTGATGTTGACCTCGTGGTCCGAGCAGTCCACCCCGGCGGAGTTGTCCAGCGCATCGGTGTTGACCTTGCCGCCGGCGCGGGCGAACTCGATGCGGCCGAGCTGGGTGAGGCCCAGGTTGCCGCCCTCACCGACCACCCGCGCCCGCAGCTGGCCACCGTCGACGCGGACCGCGTCGTTCGCCTTGTCGCCCACGTCGCCGTGCGTCTCGCCACCGGCCTTCACGTAGGTGCCGATGCCGCCGTTCCACAGCAGGTCGGCGGGCGCCTGCAGGATCGCCTTGATCAGCTCGGCCGGGGGCAGCGCGGTCACCGAGGAGTCGATGCCGAGCGCGGTGCGGACCTTGTCGCCCAGCGGGATCGACTTCAACGACCGCGACCACACGCCGCCGCCCTCGCTGATCTTGCCGCGGTCGTAGTCGTCCCACGTGGACCGGGGCAGCTCGAACAGCCTGCGGCGCTCCGCGAACGAGCTCGCCGCGTCCGGCTCCGGGTCGATGAACACGTGCATGTGGTTGAACGCCGCGACCAGCCGGATGTGCTCGGACAGCAGCATGCCGTTGCCGAACACGTCACCGCCCATGTCGCCGATGCCGACGACGGTGAAGTCCTCGCGCTGCGTGTCGACGTCCAGCTCGCGGAAGTGCCGCTTGACGCTCTCCCACGCGCCCTTCGCGGTGATGCCCATGGCCTTGTGGTCGTAGCCGACGGAACCACCGGAGGCGAACGCGTCGCCGAGCCAGAAGCCGTAGGAACCGGCGACTTCGTTGGCGATGTCGGAGAACGCCGCCGTGCCCTTGTCCGCGGCCACCACCAGGTACGTGTCGTCGCCGTCGTGGCGCACCACGCCCTGCGGCGGATCGACCTCACCGGCGACGAGGTTGTCGGTCAGGTCCAGCAGGCCGGAGATGAACATGCGGTAGCAGGCGATGCCCTCGTTCAGGTTCGCCTCCCGGTCCTTGCCGGGGTCACCGGTGGGCAGCGGCGGGCGCTTCACCACGAAGCCGCCCTTCGCGCCGACCGGCACGATCACCGCGTTCTTCACCGCCTGCGCCTTGACCAGGCCCAGGATCTCGGTGCGGAAGTCCTCCTGCCGGTCCGACCAGCGCAGCCCGCCGCGGGCCACCGAGCCGAACCGCAGGTGCACGCCCTCCACACGCGGCGAGTACACGAAGATCTCGTACTCCGGCCGCGGTTCGGGCAGTCCGGGGATCTCCTTCGGCTCCAGCTTCATCGCCAGGTAGGAGCGTTCCCGCGCGCCGTCCGCGTAGTAGTTCGTGCGCAGCGTCGCGGTGATCAGGCTCAGATAGCTGCGCAGGATCCGGTCGGCGTTGAGGCTGGTCACATCGTCGATCAACCGGGTGATCTGGGTGCGCAGCTCCTCCTGCTGCGCGGCGCGGTCCTCCTCGCCGAGCTTCGGGTCGAAGCGCACCTCGAACAGCCGGGTCAGCGCCACCGTCGTCGCCCGGTGCGTGAGGATGACGTCAGCGATGAACTCCTGGCTGTAGGGAACGCCCGTCTGGCGCAGGTACTTCGCGTAGGCGCGCAGCACCGACGCCTGGCGCCAGCTGAGACCGGCGCGCAGCACCAGGGAGTTGAAGCGGTCCACCTCCGCCTCGCCCTGCCAGGCGGCGCGGAACGAGTCCTCGAACCGCTCGCGCAACGTGTCCATCCGCTCGGCGCCCTCGGTGTCGAGCAGCCCGGCCTCCAGGCGCAGCCCGAAGTCGTAGATCCAGCACTGGTCGCCGCCCTCGGGCACAACCTCGTAGGGGCGCTCGTCGACGACCTCGACGCCCATGCTCTGCAGCACCGGCAGCACCCGCGACAGCGTCACCCGCTCACCGGTCACGTAGATCTTGAACCGGCGCTCGCCCGGCGCGGCGTCGCGCGGCGTGTAGAACGACATGCGCAGGTCGTGCTCGCCGGACAGCGACTCCAGCTTGCGCAGGTCCAGCAGGCCCTCGCCCGCGCTGAAGTCCTCCTTGTACGCCTCGGGGAACGAGGCGGCGTACTGCTGGGCGGCTTCGCTCGCGGCCTCCGAGCGGCGCACCCGGCGCGGCTCCTCGGTGTCGGCCGGGGCGATCTCCACCTCGTCGACCATCTGGTCTTCCCAGGTGTGGATCGCTTCGGACAGCCGCTGCTGGATGCGCGCCAGGTCCGGCTCCGGGGCCTCCCCACCGGGCTTGGTGTGCACCACGAAGTGCACGCGGGCCAGCGCCGACTCCCCGACTCGGGTGCTGTACTCGACGCTGCCGCCGCCCAGCTCGGCCAGCAGGACCTCCTGCATCGCCAGCCGGGAACGGGTCGTGTAGCGGTCCCGCGGGAGGTACACCAGGCAGGAGAAGAACCGGCCGTACGGGTCGCGGCGCACGAACGGCTTGAGCTTGCGGCGTTCGGCGAGCGCCAGCACACCGGTCACGGTGTCGCGCAGCGTCTCCAGGTCGGTGGAGAACAGCTCGGTGCGCGGGTAGTTCTGGATCTCCTCCAGCATCCGCTGCCCCGAATAGGACTCCAGCGGGAACCCGGCGCCGTGGATGGCCTTGCGCACCCGGCGCTCGATGAACGGGATGTCGAGCACGTTCTCGTGCAGCGCCGTGGTGGTGAACATGCCGAGGAAGCGGTGTTCCCCGTTGACCGCCCCGCCCTCGTCGTAGGTCAGCACGCCGACGTAGAACGGATGCACCGAGCGGTGCACTGTGGACGGTGTGCTCGCCTGGGTGAGCACCAGCGGCTCACCGGACCCGGTGCTGGTGAGCACGTCGGCGCCGGTGGTGAGGTCCTCGGCGCCCACGGCGTCGCTGCGCAGCACGCCGAGCCCGGACGCCAGCACGGGGCTCAGCTCCGGCCGGCCGTCCTGCTCGGTGAGTTCGTTGTGCCGGTAGCCGAGGAAGGTGAAGTGGCCGTCGGCGAGCCAGCGCAGCAGGCCCGCGCCGTCCTGCGCCTGCTGGCCGCGCTGCGCTTCGAGCTCGTCGGCCACCGAACGGGCCTTCGCCAGCATCCGCTCGGTGTCCTCGACGACCTCCCGGACGTCGCTGAGCACGGTGAGCAGACCCTGCTCCAGCGCCTGCAACCGGTCGGCGTCGGTGATCCGGTCGACTTCGGCGAACATCCACGACTCGGCCAGCGCGTCCTGCGGCGGATCGCCCGGATCGGCCTGCGGCAGCACTTCGAGCAGTTGGCCCGCGGCGTCGCGGCGCACCACGACGATCGGGTGGATGACGCGCTGCACCTCGGCGCCGTGCCGGGTCAGCTCGGCGATCACGCTGTCCACCAGGTACGGCATGTCGTCGGTGACCAGCTGCAGCACGGTCGCCGAATTCCGCCAGCCGTCCGGTTCGAGGTTGGGGTTCACGATCCGCACCAGCGGGCGGCCCGCCGCTCTCACACCGGCCAGCGCGTGGTGCGACCGCAGGGCCGCGACCAGTTCCGCCGGCTCGTCTCCCACGAGCTCTTCGGCAGGCACATGCCGAAAGTAGGTCCGCAACAGCTCGCCGAGCTCCCCGGCGGCTTCGGCGGAACGATCCAGCAACCAGGCCTTCGAGGCCTCCGGGTTCTCCAGCACGGCAGGCCTGACGGGGTCGGCGTCAGGAATGGCGGATCGGGGTTTCGAGGTCATCTTCAGCTGCTCCACGCTTGACGGCACCGCGTTGTGCCAACACGGATTCCACCCTAAGCCTGCCAGGCTGAGAGCGGATCAGGTGGGAGCGGCACCGCTCCCAGGGGAAACCCCGGCACAACGTTCAGTGGCCCCACGACGTCCAGGGCTCGTGGTGCGACGCGGGCCGCCGATGGCGTGGCGTGCCGGGATCTTCCGGCTCCGCGTCGTTCGGGTGCGGCAGGCCGACCGGGTGCCCGTTCGCCGTGGGCTGCCCGTGCCTTCCCGCACCGTCGGTGTCGTCCTGGCCGCGTCTGCCGTTCTCGTAGGCGAGCAGCGCTTCGGCCAGCAGGTCCGCCAGGCCGACCTCGTTGCCCGGCTCGTCGTCGGAGGACTGCTCGGTTCCGCCGTCGCGGTGGCGCGCCAGCAGTTCCGCCGCCGATTCGAGCCGTTCCGCCGCGGGGCGGCCGGGATCGGCGAGCGCCGAACCGGCGGAGTCGAGGCCTGCGGAATGCGCCGGTCCGAACTCGGGGCGGGTCCGGTCGAACGGGGACACGTCCTCGCCCGGATCCGCGAACACGGACTCCGCGTAGGAGGTTCCGGTGTAGTACGGCTCAGCGTGAGGAGGTTCGGACAGCGCGCCCAAGTTCGGCGGCAACCCCGAATCGGTCGTTCCCGATGGGCCGAGCGGGTCCGGTGCGCCGGTGGACCGCGTCGCACTTCCGCCCCACTGCGGGGAATCGCGGTACGACGACTCCGGTTCGGGCTCCCAGCGCGGTGTCTCCGGTATCGCGGGGGTGGCGGGCTGCTCGTCGGGATCGGCGTGCCGGGCGCGGCGCCTGCCGCCGGAGCGCGGTTCCGGAGCGGCCTCCTGCGGATCGCCGTCGAGGTACGCGCCCAAGTAGCGGTCCGCCCACGACGCGCCGGATCGAGGCGGCTCGTCGCCCCGGTCGCCCAGCGGATCGGAGTCCGCTCGTTCCGGGGCGGCCCGGCGCGGTGCGTCCTGTCCGGTGTCCTCCCGGCCGTGGCGCTGCATCTCGGCGAGGCTTTCGCGGATCTCCGCGAGCGATCGGCCGCGGGACCGGCGGCCACCTTCCTCGTACGACCCGGATGTGGCCGCACCGAAGGATTCCGGGGTCGCCGGGCCCGGATCGGCGGGCCACCGCTCGGGGCCGCGCGGCACGGCGGAGTCGTCGAGGTGCTCCACCGCACCGACCTGGCCCGAAGGGGCCGGCGGCTCGTCGTCCGGGATGGAGATCACCGGCATGATCGCGGTCACGTCGGGTGGCGCGACCGGCTCGGTGGCCGGGCTCCGGTCCCAGGGGGCGCCCATCTCGGAAGGGGAGGGGGACGGCTCGTCGACCGCGGGTTCCTCGCGTCGCGCGCCCCGGGTGCGGAAGTCCGGGAAGTCCTCGGCGCTGCTCTCGGCGCCCCGGTCCGATGCACCACCGGATCCGAAGTCGAAGACCGGGAACCCTTCGCTGAACGGCGCGGCGGTGACACGACCGACGGGGACGTCCACCCCGCCGTGGCGACCCGGTTCGTCCGCCGCGGGCGGCTCCGGTTCCGGTGCGCGGCGCTTGCCGCCGGATCCGGCGGTGGCCGCGGGCGGCGCGGTGGGATCCTGCTCCGGCGCGCGGGGCTCGGGCATCGCGGTGCCCGAGGTCTCCGGCGCCGAGGCGGGCCGATCTTGGCCCGGGGTGTCCGGATGCGGTCTGCGGTCGTCTGCCACGCGGCTGGTGAGCGTGTCCATCAGCCTGCGCGCGGCGTCGCGCACGCTGCTCTCCCCCGGCTTGCGGTACTCGTCGAGCGGGTCGCCCGACGAGGGCTGCTGCGCGATGAGCGCTTGCGCTTCCGGCGCGGGTTCCGGCTCCGGCCAGGAAGTCTCCGGGAGCGGGGCCGGGACGATGGGGGCCTGGGGTTCGGGGTCCGCGAGGCGCTGCGGGCGACCGGTGCCGTCGGCCCGGCGGCGTCCGGCGGTCTGCCGCGGCGCGGGGACGTCGGCGCCGTGCGCACCGTCCGAGTCGTGCGCGGAGGCCTCGACGACGGGATCGGCTGCGGCACGGGATCGCCGGGGGCGTTCCGGAGCAGGTTCCGCGACCGCTTCGGCGGCCTGCCGGGAGCCCGCTTCGGCTGCGGCGGGCGCGATGGGTTCCGCCGGCTCGGCGGTCCGTCCGGCGGTGCCTCGCGCGGCCGGGCTCGCGGTCGCCAGCGCCGGGAACTCCTCCAGCAGCCGGACCCGCGCCGAGTGCACCGCGGCACGCCACCGCCGGTCGGCGGCGTACGCGCGTCGCAGCATGGCCAGGGCCTCGACGTACTCCTCGGCCCGCTCGTGGGTCTGCGAGGACATGCTCAGCGATTCGGCGAGCAGACAGTCCAGCTTGTGCCGTTCGGCGTTGGCCGCCGCGTCGTTGAGCAACCTGACCGCCGCGGCGAGCTCGCCGGAGGGCAGGTGCACGCGGGTCGCCAACGCCAGCCGCAGCCACCCCGACGGCCCGGCCGCCGCCGCACGGACGGGCGTGCGGATCACCGGGAAGGCGGCTTCGACGGCCTCGACGCGACGACCGAGGTCCAGCAGCGAGTGCACTCGTTCCAGCACCAGGCGCGCCCGGATCTCGCCGCTCTCCGCAGCGGGATCGCCGAGCCGGTCCAGCAGTGCCAGCCCCGCCTCGGCGGAGCGCGCGGCCTGTTCGAAGTCCCCGTTGCGCCGCAGGTGCCCGGCCCGTGCCGTGCGTACCCGCGCCAGCAGCAGCCTGCTGGTGTCCCGGTTCAGCTCGGTGGCGGCGGCGTAGAGCCGATCGGCCTCGTCGAGCGCCTCGGAGCGTTCCGCTTCCCGCTGCTTGCCCGGCAGGGCCGCCGCGAGCTCCAGCAGTGCGTGCGCGCGCAGCGATGGCTCGATCCGCTCGCGCTCCAGCACCGGCTGCAACACGCGCAGCGCGACCTCGTGCCCACCGGCGGTACGCGCGCAGCAGGCCAGTTCGACGCGCAGCTCCGCGGCGATCTCATGATCACCCGCGCGCTCCGCGTCGCGCACCGCCGTGATGGCCCGGTTGGTCACCGCGACGCCGTGCCCGAGGCGGTTGGACGCGAACAGCGCCACCGCCTCGGCACGGAGCCGCAGCGAACGATCTCCGACACGTCTGGCCTGTGCCACGGCTTGATCGCCGAGCATCAGGGCAAGCTCGGGAACCCGCCAACGCATCTGCCAAGCGGGTTCGAACAACTCTTGCGCACCGCCCGGTTGAGCTCCGTGCACGCTGGCCAAGACGCCTCCCCGCCAGGATCAGCCCCGGGTCAACTTCCGGTGGGTGACACGATGCGGACGGGCGGCTTCCTGCCCCAGTCTGTCGATCTTGTTCTTCTCGTAGCCCTCGAAGTTGCCCTCGAACCAGTACCACTTGGCCGGGTTCTCGTCGTCGCCTTCCCAGGCCAGGATGTGCGTCGCGACGCGGTCCAGGAACCACCTGTCGTGCGAGATCACCACGGCGCAGCCGGGGAACTGTTCGAGCGCGTTCTCCAGCGAGCCCAGCGTTTCGACGTCGAGGTCGTTCGTCGGCTCGTCCAGCAGGATCAGGTTGCCGCCCTCTTTGAGGGTCAGGGCGAGGTTCAGCCGGTTGCGCTCACCGCCGGAGAGCACGCCCGCCGGCTTCTGCTGGTCCGGGCCCTTGAAGCCGAACGCGCTGACGTACGCGCGGGACGGCATCTCGACCTGGCCGACCTGGATGTAGTCGAGACCGTCGGAGACCACCTCCCACACGTTCTTCTTCGGGTCGATGTTGGACCGGTTCTGGTCGACGTACGACAGCCGAACGGTGTCGCCGACCTTGACGGTGCCCGCGTCCGGCTGCTCCAGGCCGACGATGGTCTTGAACAGCGTCGTCTTGCCGACGCCGTTCGGACCGATGACGCCGACGATGCCGTTGCGCGGCAGGTCGAACGACAGACCGTCGATCAGCAGGTTGTCGCCGAAGCCCTTCTTGAGGTTCTCCACCTCCACGACCTGGTTGCCCAGTCGCGGGCCCGGCGGGATCTGGATCTCCTCGAAGTCGAGCTTGCGGGTCTTCTCCGCCTCGGCCGCCATCTCCTCGTAGCGGTCCAGCCGGGAGCGCGACTTGGTCTGGCGGGCCTTGGCGTTGGAGCGGACCCACTCCAGCTCGTCCTTGAGGCGGCGTTGGAGCTTCTGGTCGCGCTTGCCCTGCACGGCGAGCCGCTCTTGCTTCTTCTCCAGGTACGTGGAGTAGTTGCCCTCGTAGGGGTAGGTGCGACCGCGGTCGATCTCCAGGATCCAGCCCGCGACGTTGTCCAGGAAGTACCTGTCGTGCGTCACGGCGAGGACGGCGCCCGGGTAGGTGGCGAGGAACTGCTCCAGCCACAGCACGCTCTCGGCGTCCAGGTGGTTCGTCGGCTCGTCCAGCAGCAGCAGATCGGGCTTGCTCAGCAGCAGCTTGCACAGCGCGACCCGACGGCGCTCGCCACCGGAGAGCTGGGTGACCGGCGCGTCCGGCGGCGGGCAGCGCAGCGCGTCCATCGCCTGCTCGAGCTGGGAGTCGATCTCCCACGCGTCCGCGTGGTCGAGGTCCTCCTGGAGCTTGCCCATCTCCTCCATCAGCTCGTCGGTGTAATCCGTGGCGAGCTGCTCGGCGATCGCGTTGAAGCGGTGCAGCTTCTCCATGATCTCGCCGACGCCTTCCTCGACGTTGCCGAGGACGGTCTTGTCTTCGTTGAGCGGAGGCTCCTGCTGCATGATGCCGACGGTGTAACCGGGCGAGAGGAACGCTTCACCGTTGTTCGGGTGTTCGAGTCCCGCCATGATCTTGAGCACGGTCGACTTGCCGGCGCCGTTCGGGCCAACGACGCCGATCTTGGCACCGGGGAGGAACTGGATGGTCGCATCCTCGAGGATGACCTTGTCCCCGTGCGCCTTCCGCACCTTCTTCATGGTGTAAATGAACTCGGCCATGCCCTGAATCGTAGTTGCGACCCGTGTCGGCCCGTGCACCGCCGTCGCTTGCCGCTCCACTGGCTGCGCACGTCCCTTGCTCGCCCGGCTTCACCGCTGGTCACCGGACCACCCCGCAGCCCCGCAGGTCACCCGCTCCTGGCCGCCGCGGGCCGAGACCTGTCGAACCCGGATTCGCCCTGGACGGCGTCGAGCTCGGCGGCGAGCCGATCCGCGGATCCGGGAAAACGGTTGCCCCGCGCCAGATCCAGCCCCACGGCCGCGGCCTCCACCTCGACGGAGGTGCGCCACCCGCCTGCCGACTCGTACTCGCGGGTGTGCAGCCGCCCGGACACGAGCACCGGCGTGGTCTTGCCCACCACGCCGATCACTCCGTCGGCCACCCGGCGCCAGCAGTTGACGGTGACCACCAAGCGGTCGCCGTCCACCCACTTCTCGGCTTCCTTGTCGTAGCGCCGGGAATTGCCCGCCAGCCGGAAGCTGACGATCCGGTCGCCCCGGGGCGTCTCCCGGATCTTCGGCTCGGTGAGCACGGTCCCCACCACTGCCACGGTCGTCTCGAACATCACGGCCCACCCTTCGGAGCATCGGAGCCGTTCCTCGGCCCGACTCCAGAGTGCGCCGCGGCGATCACGCCGCGCTACCCCTTTTTCACAATCTGTGCACAGATCGAGCGCCTGTGGACAACCACATCGGAGATCGACGAGGACTCCACCTTCGTGGGTCACCCATCGGAACGAGATTGTGATCCCGAGGAGCCCGAACCGGCGGCATCACCACCGGAGAGCCGCCGCAGCATCTCGTTGTAGGCGACCAGATCCGCGTCCCCGTCGGCGGCGGCCCGGCGGTCGTAGCGCCGGGCCTCCCGATCATCGGCGCGCGACCACTGGATCAGCAGCGCCAGCATCACCACCACCAGCGGCACCTCCCCCGACGCCCACGCGAGCCCGCCGCCCAGGTTCTGGTCCGCCAGCAGATCCGGCACCCACGGCAACGACAGGCCCCGGTAGAAGTCCGAGCCGATCACGTTCTTGGACATCATCAAGGTGATGCCGAAGAACGCGTGGAACGGCATCGAGGCGAACACCAGCCCCACCTTCGCCAGCGACGGCAACGGCCGCGGCGCGGGATCGATGCCGATCACCGGCCAGTAGAAGACGTAGCCAGCCAACAGGAAGTGCGCGTTCATCAGCAGGTGCGCCCAGTGCTCCGGCAACGCCGCGTCGAACAGCCCGGAGAAGTACAGCGCCCAGAACGATCCGACGAACAACGCCAGCGCCACGAACGGGTTGGTCAACCACCGGGTCACCGGCGAGTGCAGGAACGCCAGCAGCCACTCCCTGGTGCCCGGCGGTTCGCCCTTCCCGGCGGGCTTGAGCACCCGCAGCGCCAGCGACGTCGGCCCCGCCAGCACCAGCAGCACCGGCGCGAGCATGGACAGGATCATGTGCTGGCCCATGTGCACGCTGAACATCGCGGGCGCGTAGCGGCCCATGCCCGACGACGTGGCGAACAGGATGCTGGCGCAACCGCACAGCCACGCCGCGGTCCGGCCCACCGGCCACCGGTCACCGCGGCGGCGCAACACCCGCACGCCGTAGAGGTACAGCCCGGCCAGCACGAGCGACAAGGTGCCGTAGACCAGGTCGAACCGGCCGTCGAAGAACAGCTTCAACGCCGTCGGAGCCCCGTCCAGCGGGTAGCCGATCAGCAGCTCCGTGCGGTCCGGGGCCGCTCCCAGCTCCGCGGGCGGCGGGGTTCGGCCGAGCGCGACGGCCACCCCGATCGTCGCGAACATGGTCAGCACTTCGATCGCACCCAAGCGCAGCAGGGTGTCCCCGCCCTCCTCGACGCGCCGCACCGCCCGCTCCCGCTGGAAGTAGGCGATGACGCCGAGCACGGCCAGCAGCACGATCTTGGCCAGGACCAGCAACCCGTAGGTCGTCGTGACCAGCTGGTCCAGCGGAACCCGCACGAAGGAGTTCAGCACGCCGGAGACCGCCATGACGATCCAGCACACCAACGCGATCCGGGAGAACCGCCGCGCCACCAACCCGGCGTGCGCGCCGCCGCGCGCCAAGTGCGCCAGCAGCGCCACCAGTCCCCCGACCCACAACGTGGCCGAGAAGAGGTGGAACAGCAGGCTGTTCGTCGCGATGTCGTGGGCGCCGCCGCTGGCGGAGTGACCGGTGGCGATCACCGGGAACAGGCCGAGCAGCGAGATCGCGAACAGCACGACCGTCCAGCCCCAGGACAGCACCACCCGGCAGCCCACGGCGAGCACCAGCGCGATCCCCGCGGTCAGCAGCCACGCCTTGGCCTCTTCCAGGGCGTCGACGAGCCCGAACAGCACCTCGGCGCTGAGCACCTCGTGGATCGGGCGGCCGGTGGCGTCGGCGGCGGTGAACGGAACGAGCAACGCGGCACCGGCGCACCACACCGCCGCGGCCCAGCCCGCGGTGCGCACCGCGGCGTAGCCGTCGGCGAGCAGCGGCCCGGAGCGCCGCGCCGGGATGCCGAACGCGGCCAGCAGCAACGAGCCGATGCAGACGACCGCACCGGCCTCGGCGAGCACCCGGACGACCGGGAGTCCGAGGCTGGTGACCGTTCCCGGATCGGGCAGCCCGTATGCGGCGTAAGAGCCGCTCGCCGACATCGCGGTGAGCGCCGCGGCCACCACCGCGGCGAGGATCCCGGCCGTGACGACCAAGATCCCGACGGTGGTGGACCTGGTGCGCGGATCGGGCGTAACGGTCTCAGAAGCCACGCAACGAGCCTAACTTCCGCACTCTGACCTGCGATTTCGGGTGCGCCGTGACCGGCTCGCCGCCCCGGTGCCCACCAATTTCCCGGACACCGGTTCGAGCCGGACCGGCGTCGTCACCGCAGGCAGCGCCGCGACCCGGCGCCCGACCGCCACAGCACCGGCGGGTTCATCAAGCCGCGCGCCGCACCCGGTCGGCGGCCCGCAGGGGCGCGCCCATCTCGTGCAGGTGCCGCAGCACATGGCGGTAGGACTGCGCGATTCCGGCTTGGGTGTACGGGATGCCGTGCGTGGCGCAGAACCGCTGCACGATGGGCTGCGCTCGGCGCAGGTGCGGCCTGGGCATGTTCGGGAACAAGTGGTGCTCGATCTGGTAGTTCAACCCGCCGAGGACGAAATCGGTGATCGGCCCACCGCGGATGTTGCGTGAGGTCAGCACCTGCTTGCGCATGAAGTCGATCTTGTCTCCGGTCATGGTGGGCATGCCCTTGTGGTTGGGCGCGAACGCGCAACCCATGTACACGCCCCACAACGCCTGGTGCACGAGGATGAACATGACGGCGAGGCCGGGCGAGAGCACCAGGAACACCGCCGCGAGGTACAGCACGACGTGCATCGCCAACACCGCGCCTTCCACTCGACGGCGCTTCGTCTCCCCGCTCAGCACCGCCCGGATCCCGGAGACGTGCAGGTTGAGACCTTCGAGCGTGAGCAGGGGGAAGAACAGCACCGCCTGGTGCTTGGCCATCCAGCGGAGGAAACCGGTCCGCAGGCGCGCTTGCGCGCCGGTGAACACGACGACGGGCACGTCCAGGTCCGGATCGTGCTCCTCGTGATTCGGGTTGGCGTGGTGGCGGTTGTGCCCGCTGACCCACTGCTGGAAGTTCATGCCGACCAAGCCGCCGTGCACCGTGCCGAGCACGTCGTTGGGTCGGCGGGCCCGGAAGATCTGCTTGTGCCCCGCGTCGTGGCCGATGAAGGCGAGCTGTGCGAACGAGACCGCCAGCAGCGCCGCGATGACGAGTTGCCACCAGCTGTCGCCGAGGAAGGCGAACGCCGTCCACAGGCCCGCGAACGCCAGCAGGTTCCCCGCGATCTTCAACCCGTAGTAGCCGTGCCTGCGCCGCAGCAATCCCGCCTCGCGAACCTCGCGGGACAGCTCGGCGAACTCGCTACCGGTGCGTTCTCCGGTGCTCGGCGGCGATTCGCTCATCGACCCGCGTTGGCCGACTGCTCGGAGAAGCGGATGTCCCGGGAGCGACGATCGGTTCGCCCACCTGCCACCGGGCGGGCGGGCGGATGCTGGTCCTCGGGGTGGCTGAACACCGCGGGCTCGACGCCGTCGGCGGTGGACGAAGGGGTGTACGTACTGGTCAATGAAACTCCTCTTGTTCGCTGGATCGGCCGATCTTCGGCCGATCTCCGGTGGGGTGGCACTGCCGAACCGCTCAGCGGACGGCTGCCACCCGGCCTCCTTCGGCCTCCCACCGCTGCTCCGCACCGGAGTCCGCCCCTCGCGGGAGCGGCACCGGCACGGCTGCGTCATCGGGGCCCGCGAGTCCGGCGGCCGAACTCAGCGCCGCCCGTGCCGCGCCGTCGGCGGCGCCCGGTGGCACGACCAGCAGGCTCGTCCGCCGACGGTCCGCACCGATCACCGCGACGGTGCGCGGATCCATCGCCCGGAAACCGTCGAACCGCACCAGCCGACCTCCGATGATCATTTTTCGGTCGATCGCACCCCACGTCGCGAGGGGGCAGGACACGCGGCCGACCGGCCCGACCTCGTCGCCGAGCGCGGCCACCAGTTCGGTGAACTCGCGTACCCGCTCCGCGGTGCGCGGCCACCAGCCGCCGTCGAAACGGTCACGGGCGACGCCTGCGGCCTTCATCTGCAAGCGCGGCGCGGAAGTTCGGTGTTGTGCGGATGTTGAGTCGAGCAGAACCGAGGTCATCTCGGCGCCCCCGTCCCAAGCCCGATCGGGCCGGACAATCGTGGTGCGCCCGCAGCGGCACCCGCGAGACCGCAGGTCGCCGAACGCCTCCGGTACCCTGATCCTACGCTTCTTCGGCGCCTCGCGGGTGATCCCGCTCCTCCCACTCCGCGCCACCACGGCGCGCAGCCGGGGCAAGGTCCACAGGTGATCTTGGTCGAGATTCGACCCATCCCGGTGACCGGTGAAAAGGCGCCCCCGGCAGGACTCGAACCTGCGACCTAAGGATTAGAAGTCCTTTGCTCTGTCCAGCTGAGCTACGAGGGCCCGCGCATCGCTCACGTGAGCTGCAGGAAGCAGGGTAACCGGCCTCTCCGTCGACAGTGGTACCGACGCCATCGGCGTTGCAGAGCCGGTATCGAACGGCAAGCTGATCGACAACTCAGCCCTGGAACAGACCCTGCGACGGGCGTTCGAAGCCCCTGAACGGTCACAAAGGAGTCACGGCCGCGCGGCCGGCGGACGCGCGCCGGGGCCGCCGCGCCGCAATCCGGCACGACGGCCCCGGCGTCCGGTCACGCGCAGGTGCCAAGCTCCACGACCAGCACCGGGTCGTCCTGGCCGACCCCGGCGAACGGGTATTCGTCGACCGGGGTGGCCACGCCGTCGCGCACGTCGTAGGCGACGCGCTTGCCGTCGTAGGCGGGCTCGGACGTCTGGCTCTCGTTCGACGCCGCGAGGGTGATCAGCACGCGGCCGTCCGACCCGGCCGGGGCGCACTCGTAGCCGAGCCGCGCGGCGACGCCGCCACCTTCATTGATCTTGAGCGGCCGACCGTCCTGGGTGGTCATCTCGCGCGGGGCGCCGTCGGCGCCGAGGTCCCAGACGCCGAACCACTCGGTGTTCGCCCCGACGGACTCGCCCACCAGCAGTTCCTGCTTGCCGTCGTGGTTGACGTCGAGCACCCGCATGGGCCGCGTACCGGCGTAGGCGTCGCCGGTCAGCGTCGCCTCGGTGACGCGTCCATCCACTGTGAACTTGAGGACTTGCTGCGAGCCGTCACCGACAGCGGCCAGCGTCGCGGTGTCCAGGGTTCCGTTGCCATCCAAGTCCAATGTGGACGTCTCGGTCGAATCCGCGGCGGCGACGCCGAACGGGGCCAGGGCCAACGCGGCGGCCAACGCGCCGATGCTCATGCTTGCTCGAATTCCGTTGATCCCCACGGTGTTTCTTCCTCTCGAGTCCGCCTGCGCGGCAGGACGGGAACCGTTTCCCCCTACCTGCCCCTGAAGACGCTCCCGAGCGCCGGAGGTTGCCCTCCGAGCCGGGAAATCCTCCCGCGCGGCCACGTGCACGCTGGGTGACCGGGACGTCAAGGCCTTGTCTTCCCGCCGGAAGCAAGTAGCCTCCGAAGTGCTGGTGGTTCGCACAGCTCTGCGAAAGCGGCGCTGCGCGAGGCAAGAGGGAACCCGGTGCGAAACCGGGACTGCCCCGCAGCGGTGAGTGGGAACGAACGCCGTCACCGGTCTGAGAAGGCCGGTCACAGCACTGGGCGCGAGCTCGGGAAGCGACGGCCAGTAGGAACCCCGGTCCTCCCGGGAACGCCCACGAGTCCGAAGACCTGCCGCCGGTGCACGCGTCCACGCGACGCGTGCTGTTGCGAGGTCTCGCGGGAGGACCTGGTCGACGAGCCGCCGTTCGCGGCGGCGTGTGCCGATCACGCCCGCCCGACCTCGCAGAACTGCCGTCCAGCTCGCGAGGAGAGAGCGTTGACCAGCACCATCGGATCCACCGTGCTCGGATATCCCAGGATCGGACCGAACCGGGAACTGAAGCGCGCACTGGAGAACTACTGGAAGTCCCGCATCGGCGAGGCGGAGCTGCGCGAAGTCGCCCGCACGCTGCGCACCGACACGTGGCGCGCGCTGCGCGCCGCCGGTCTGGACTCCGTGCCGGGGAACACTTCCTCCTACTACGACCAGGTTCTCGACGCCGCCGTCACCTTCGGCGCGGTACCGCCCCGCTTCGCGGAACTGGAGCTGAACCCGCTCGACACCTACTTCGCGATGGCGCGCGGCGTGGAATCCGCGCCGCCGCTGGAGATGACGAAGTGGTTCGACACGAACTACCACTACATCGTTCCGGAGATCGGCCCGGAGACCACCTTCCGGCTGTCCGACCGGACAGTGGTGGACCAGTACGACGAGGCCGCTGAGCTGGGTGTCACGACCCGTCCGGTCGTGGTCGGCCCGCTGACGTTCCTGCTGCTGTCGAAGCCGCAGGACGGTGCGCCCGCGTCGTTCCGGCCGCTGGACAAGGTCGACGAGCTCGTCTCGGCCTACGCGGAACTGCTGGGCGAGCTGCACCGCGCCGGTGTGGAGTGGGTCCAGCTGGACGAACCTGCGTTCGCCGCGGACCGCTCGCAGGCCGACCTGGACGCGCTGCGCGCCGCGTACCGCGAGCTCGGTGAGCTCGCGGAGCGGCCGAAGATCCTGGTCGCCTCCTACTTCGGCGACCTCGGCGACGCGCTGGGCGTGCTGGCGTCGTCGCCGGTCGAGGCGCTCGGCGTGGACCTCGTCGCCGGGGAACGCACCATCGACGAACTGCCGTCGACCTCCGGGCTGCGGGACAAGACGCTGGTCGCGGGCCTGGTCGACGGCCGCAACATCTGGCGCACCGACCTGGACGAGGCGTTGACGAAGGCGGCGACGCTGCTGGGCCTCGCGGGCGACGTGGCCGTGAGCACCTCGTGCTCGCTGCTGCACGTGCCCTACGACGTCGAAGCCGAGACCGACATCGACCCGCAGGTCAAGTCGTGGCTGGCGTTCGCGGTGCAGAAGGTCGACGAGGTCGTCGTCCTCGACCGCGCGCTGCACCAGGGCCGCGACTCGGTGTCCGAGCAGCTGGACGGCGGTCGCCGGCGCATCGCGGACCGGGCGAACGCCGAACGGGTGCGCAACAACCGGGTGCAGGCCCGGCTCACCTCGCTCAACCCCGAGCACGCCCGGCGCGGGGACTACGCGAAGCGGCTCGCCGCGCAGCAGAAGTCGCTGCGCCTGCCGCCGCTGCCGACGACGACGATCGGCTCGTTCCCGCAGACCACCGACGTGCGCAGAGCTCGTGCGGCACTGCGCTCCGGCAGCATCGACCAAGCCATCTACGAGCAGCGGATGCGGGACGAGATCGAACGCGTCATCCGGTTGCAGGAAGATCTGGGACTCGACGTGCTGGTGCACGGCGAGCCGGAGCGCAACGACATGGTGCAGTATTTCTCCGAGCACATGGACGGGTTCGTGAGCACCCACAACGGCTGGGTGCAGTCCTACGGGTCGCGCTGCGTGCGCCCGCCGATCCTGTTCGGCGACGTGTCCCGGCCCGAGCCGATCACGGTGCGCTGGGCGAAGTACGCGCAGCAGCTCACCGAGAAGCCGGTGAAGGGCATGCTGACCGGGCCGGTCACCATCCTCGCCTGGTCGTTCGTGCGCGACGACCAGCCGCTGGGCGACACCGCCCGGCAGGTCGCGCTCGCCATCCGGGACGAGGTCAAGGACCTGGAGAACGCGGGCATCCGGGTGATCCAGGTCGACGAGCCCGCGCTGCGCGAACTGCTGCCGCTGCGTTCCGCCGCGCACCAGGCCTACCTGGACTGGGCGGTGGAATCGTTCCGCCTCGCCACCTCCGGCATCGCCGAGAGCACCCAGATCCACACCCACCTGTGCTACTCGGAGTTCGGCGACGTGATCAACGCGATCGTGGAGCTGGACGCGGACGTGACCAGCATCGAGGCGGCCCGGTCCCGCATGGAGGTCCTCGACGACCTCAACGAGGTCGGGTTCGCCCGCGGCGTCGGGCCGGGCGTGTACGACATCCACTCGCCGCGCGTCCCGGAGGCCGGCGAGGTCGCGGAACTGCTGAAGGCGGCGCTGGCCGCGGTGCCCGCGCGACGCCTGTGGGTCAACCCCGACTGCGGTCTCAAGACCCGCGGCTACGCGGAGGTGGAGACCGCCCTCAAGAACGTGATCAGCGCGACGGAGGCCGTGCGCCCGGCCTCCGGCTGATCCGAAGCCGGGGGCGGTAGTCGCTTCCCACCGCTCCCGCCCCCGGCACCCCCTCGTGCGGCCCGTCCGGCCAGTGGCCGGACGGGCCGTTCACCTTCCGCGCCGCTCGGCCCCGGACGGGTGGTCGTTCACCCGGTTCGCGGGTCGGCGCCGGGCGGAATCTCCAGCCATCGCAGCGCTTCGTCGGTCGCGGCCACGGCATCGCCCCGCGCCCCGCCCTCGCTCCAGGCGACGAGCGCCGCGAACGTCGCCGCCTGGTAGCCGCTCGCGATAGCCGTCGCGGTCGCCCGGGTGATCTCGGGGACGCGCCCGGCGATGTAACCGGCCAACTCCTCGATCCACGGCCGGTACGCGGCCCCGGCGGAACCGGCGATCTCTTCCTGCGCGTAGACGACGCGCACCCAGTCGACACCGGCGGAAGCCAGCATCGGGTCGTGCGACACCGACGCCAGGACGCTCCGCCGGACCGCGTCGCTGACGGGGAGATCGTCCGGCGTGGCGCGCAACGCCTCGCGGAGCCGTTTCGTCGCCGCCGGCACGCCGACCCACGCGATCTCGGACTTGCGGGAGAAGTGCCGGACGAGCGTGCGCACGCTGACCCCGGTCGCGTCCGCTATGTCGCCCCAACCGACCGCGTCGTAGCCGTGCGCGGTCCAGAGCCGGAACGTGGCCGTGGCGACGGCACCGCGATCGAGCACCGTCGGGCGACCGCGGCGGGGAGCGGGACCGCCCGCATCGGTGGTGGACATCGCCCGGAGGATAGCCGAACCATTGTTTTTGTCTCGATAAGCCAATAAGGTCGAGGCGTCGTCGCACCTCAGCCAGGCGAGGAAGGTGGACCATGGGCGTTCATGCCGTGACCGGATCCGCGTCCGGCATGGGGAAAGCCGCCGCCGACAAGCTTCGCTCCGCGGGCCACACCGTCATCGGGGTCGACATCGAGGAAGCGGACGTCACCGCCGACCTCGCGACACCGGAAGGCCGACGCGCGGCGGCGAACGGCGTGCTGCAGGCGGCGGGCGGTCGCCTCCACGGAGCCGTCCTCGCCGCAGGGCTGGCACCGGCGCCCGGCAGCGGGCCAAGGATCGCCCAGGTCAACTACCTCGGCGTCGTCGAGCTGCTCGAAGCCTGGCGCCCCGCTCTCGCCGCGGCGGACAAGGCCAAGGTGGTCGCGTTCTCGAGCAACGCCACGACGACCACACCGCTGGTCCCGCGCCGCACGATCACCGCCTTCCTCGACGGCGACCCGGAGAAGGCGATGCGCAGCGTCAAGCACTTCGGCAGGGCGGCCCCGCTGATGATCTACGCCGCGTCGAAGCTCGCGGTGAGCCGCTGGGTGCGCCGCCACTCGGTGCTGCCCGAGTGGGCGGGCGCAGGCATCCGGCTCAACGCCCTCGCCCCCGGCGCGATCAGGACACCGATGATCGAGCGGCTGCTGTCGAGCCCGGCCGAGTCCAAGGCGGTCGAGTCGTTCCCCGTCCCCATCGGCGGCTACGGCGACACCTCGCAGCTGGGCGACTGGGTGGTCTTCATGCTCTCCGACGCCGCGGACTTCCTCGTCGGCAGCGTCGTGTTCGTCGACGGCGGATCGGACGCCTACTTCCGGCCGGATTCCTGGCCACGCCCCGGGCGGCTGCGAGAACTCGCCGGCTACCTCCGCAAGCTGAAGCCCTCCGACGCGCGAAAGCCCCGCGCCGCTCCGTGACCCGTCCACGGCGGCGCGAGCTCCGGCTTGCTCGTCCCGCCCGACGCGCGGGTGCTCGGCCGGGACGGCGGGACCGCCCGGATCGGCGAACCACCGGCAAACCCCATCGGTTCGAGGAGGAGACGATGCCTCAGCACTCCGCAGCACACCGCGCGCCGGACGTGTTCGCACCTGCCGCGCTCGGGCCCGTGAGGCTGCGCAACCGCACCATCAAAGCCGCGACGTACGAGAAGCGGGCGCGCGGCGGTCTGGTCACCGATGCGCTCATCGATTTCCACGTCGCCCACGCCGCGGGCGGAGTCGGGATGACGACCGTGGCCTACTGCGCGGTCTCACCGGAGGGGCGGACCGACGGCCACCAGATCCACTGGCGCCCCGAAGCGCTGCCGGGACTGCGACGCCTCACCGACGCCGTGCACGCCGAAGGGGCCGCGGCGTCCGCGCAGATCGGACATTCGGGCCCGGTGGGCAACCCCTGGAGCACCGGCGGCCCCGCGCTGTCGCCCGGCCGGACCCTCAACCCGCTGACCATGCGCACCACACCGGCGACCCACCGCGACCTCGCGCGGATCGTCCGCGCGCACGGATCGGCGGCCCGGATGGCGATCGAGGCGGGATTCGACGCCGTCGAAGTGCACCTCGGGCACAACTACCTGGCGAGCTCCTTCCTGAGCCCCAAGCTCAACCGCCGCAAGGACGAGTACGGCGGCCCGCTGCAGAACCGCGCGCGCCTCGCGCTCGAGATCACCCGCGCCGTGCGGGACGCGGTCGGCGACCGCATCGCGATCCTCGCGAAGCTGAACATGGACGACGGCGTGCCCGGCGGTTTCTGGCTGGACGAGGCGGCCGTGGTGGCGCAGTGGCTCGAGCAGGAGGGCACGGTGGACGCGCTGGAGATGACCGTCGGCAGCTCCCTGCTCAACCCCATGTACCTGTTCCGAGGTGACGCCCCGGTGCACGATTTCGCCGCGCACCTTCCGGAGCCGATCAGGAGCGGTGTCAAGATCGCCGGCCCGCGCTTCCTCCGCGGCTACCCGTACGAGGACGGCTACCTGCTCGAAGACGCCCGCCAGATCCGCGCCGCGGTGGACCTCCCGCTGATCCTCCTCGGGGGCGTCACCGGTCGCGACGTCATGGAACGGGCGATGGGCGAAGGTTTCCAGTTCGTCGCCATGGCACGCGCCTTGCTGCGCGAACCGGACCTGATCAACCGGCTGCAGGAGCAACAGCGCACCCGTTCGTTGTGCAACCACAACAACAAGTGCATGACCACCATCTTCGGGCACGGCACCCGGTGCGTGCTGGCGCCTGCGCCGGACCGCGCAGCGCCCAGAGTTCCCCACGACGGCGCCGGTTGAACGAGCGCTCCGCCCCACCGGTCCGGCGCGGCACGTGGAGATGGGGTCACTTTTGCACTACGTCTGCGCGGGGGACGGGTTCGTCCCGTTCACCGAGGCGGGGAGGTCCGCGTAGCGCGGGGCGGTCCTCGAATCACCAGCGTCCGAGAATTCACTTGTCGCACAACGACATTCGCCCACCAAGGTCATCGTCTCGGCCGGTGTCCACAACCCCGGAGCTCCCCTGATGACCCGCCGGAGGCCACCGTGCAGGCGGTTAGGGTGAGCAAGTGCCTGGGGAGCCTTGGAATCACAACGTGCACTACCACCCGCTCGTGCTCGACGCGGTGCCCGACGACTGCGGCAGCGCGCTGGACATCGGCTGCGGCGATGGGACGCTGGTGCGCAAGCTCGCGGCCAAGACCAGGCGCGTCACCGGGATCGACCGCTCCCGCTCGATGATCCGGGAAGCCCGCAAGGCCACCACCGATCTCACCAATGCATCCTTTGTGGACAGTGATTTCGTGGATTTCGAAGCGAAGGCGCGCGACGGCGAGTACGGATTCATCTGCTGCGTGGCCTCGCTGCACCACATCGACTTCGCCTCGGCGCTCACCGGGATGGCGCGGATGCTCGCTCCCGACGGCTCGCTGGTGGTCATCGGCCTGGCCCGGCACCACACGCCGTTGGACTGGGCGGTGGACTTCGCCGCGATCCCGGCGCAACGCGTGCTCGCCCGCCGCCACGGCGGAGCCACCGAGCCGCCCGGCATGCCCACCCAAGAGCCCACGATGACCTGGGACGACGTGCGCCGCACGGCACAAGTGCTACTCCCCGGCTCCCGCTACCGCCGCCTGCTGCTCTGGCGCTACTCCCTCACCTGGCAGAAGCCCGCGGCCACACGCCGCTGAAGTGAACGGACCGTTCGCCCGATCCCGTTGGACGAACGGTCCGTTCACTTCGACAGGTCGGTGCGGGTCAGGTTCGGGCGGTGACGCGGTGGAAGGCGTCGACCAGGTCGCTGAGCTCCGGCACCTGTTCGGCTTCGGCGAGGGACTTCTCCAGCGCCGCGTCGTGGGCGGGGCGGGCCTGCTCCAGCAGGGCGCGGCCTTCGTCGGTGAGCTCGGTGTAGATGCCGCGGCGGTCGTCCTTGCACAGGATGCGGGCGAGCAGGCCGCGGTCTTCGAGCCTGGTCACGAGCCTGGTCGTGGCGCTGCCGCTGAGCGCGGCGGCGCGGCTGAGCTGCTGCATCCGCATGTGCCAGCCGTCCTGGCGGCTGAGCGCGTCGAGCACGGTGTACTCGACGACGGACAGCCCGTGGCCGGTGCTGAGCGCTTTCTCCAGCGCCGTCTCCAGCATTCCGTGCAGCGCGGCGAGCGTGCGCCAGCCTTGCGCGCGTACTTCGACCGCGTCGTCGGCGATACCCACTCGCACACCTCCTACCGGTGACCCACCGTCGCCGGTGAGCTCGATCTCCCGGACCAGCCTAGCAGCTTGCGCAGATATCAAGCGCATGCAACTATTTACCAAGCGTGCGCAACTACCCGCTCAAGCGGGGTTCCGGCTCACGCACACTGCGCGTCGGGACGACCCGCGATGGGAACCCGACGGAAGACGCCACGAGAAAGCGAGCATCGATGAACACCGACATGTCCGGCCGCACCGCGCTGGTCACCGGCTCCACCAGCGGAATCGGCCAGGCGATCGCCGCGAGCTTCGCCCGTGCCGGAGCCGACGTCGTGGTCAACGGCAGGTCCCGCGAACGGGTGGACGCCACCGTCGAGACCCTGCGCGCCGACACCGGCGGCACCGTGCGCGGGATCGCCGCGGACATCGGCACCGCGGCGGGAGCCGAGTCGCTCATCGCCGAACTGCCCGACGTGGACGTCCTGGTGAACAACGCCGGGATCTTCTCCGCCACCCCGGTGTTCGAGATCAGCGATGCCGAGTGGAGCCGGTTCTTCGAGGTCAACGTGCTGTCCGGAGTGCGCCTCGCCCGGCACTACGCACCTCGCATGGTCGAGCGGGGCTGGGGCCGGGTGATCTTCATCAGCAGCGAGTCCTCGATCTTCATCCCGACCGAGATGGTGCACTACGGGATGACCAAGACCGCCCAGCTCTCCGTGGCGCGCGGCATGGCCCAGGAGGTCAAGGGCACCGGAGTCACCGTGAACAGCGTGCTGCCCGGCCCGACGCTCACCCCCGGCGTCGCCGAGTTCATCAGCAGCCGGGTCGGCGCCGACGTGCCGTTCGAGGAGGCCGAGCGCCGCTTCATCGCCGAGGAACGCCCGAGCTCCCTGCTGGGCAGGCTGATCCGACCGGAAGAAGTGGCGAACCTCGTGCTCTACGCGGGTTCCGAGGCGGGCTCGGCGACCACCGGCGCCGCGCTGCGCGTCGACGGCGGCGTCGCCCCGTCGCTGGCATGAGCGCGGTGCGGGGCTCGCGGACGGGCGCGGGCCCCGCACCGGACGTCAGGCAGCCGCGCGGTACTCGGCGAGGAACGGGCGCACGGCGGCCAGCATGCCCGCCGCGTCCTCCTCGGGGACGTAGTGCCCGGCGCCGGGCAGCACCACGCTGGTGACGTCCTCGGCGACCGCCCCGAACTCGGCCGCCATGAGGTCGCCGACGGACTCCGAGCCCGCGATCGTCAGCAGCGGCAGGGTCAGTTTCGCCTTCTTGCGCAGCTGGTTCTGCTCGATGATCGCGTCGATGGCGCGGTAGTAGTCGAAGCTGGCCCGCAGCGCCTCCGGATCGCGCAATACGTCGACGTACACCTGGACGGCGTGCTCGGGAATCGCCGTCGACGTCGCCGCCTTCGTCGCGAACTGGTGGCGGGAGTAGATCTCCTCCCGCCCCTGGACCAGCCGCTCGTTCACGCCGACGGCGCGGTTGAAGTTGAAGTGCCACAGCAGATCGCTGGTCCGGCGGTCGGCCAGCAGCGGCGGCGAGGCGGACGGCCCCGGCACGATCGCCTCGGAGAGCACTGCCCGCTCCAGCACCTCGGGGTGGTCCGCGGCCAGCGCGTAGCCGGTCCACACCCCGATGTCGTGGGCGACGAGCGCGAACCGCTCGTGCCCCAGCGCGCGCATGAACGCCACGAGGTCGGCGGCCAGCGTCCCGGAGTCGTAGCCGGTCGCGGGCTTGTCGGTCAGGTTCACGCCGCGCGGATCGACGGCCACCGCGGAGAACCGCTCGGCGAGCTCCGGCAGCACGAATCGCCACTGGTACCAGCTCTGCGACCAGCCGCCGAGCACCAGCAGCGGTGGGCCGTCGCCACCCGCCAGGTAGTGCGACCGGAAGCCGTCGACCGTGACGTAGTGGTCGCGGAAGACATCGGTGAACCCCGCGGGCAATCGCGGCGCCGAGGCGACCGATCCGGCGCGCCCGCCGCCCTGCGCGACTGACCCGCCCGGCAGCGCACGCCGCGGGCGGCGCCGCATCTGAGTGAACGGCCCCTTCGCCCAATCCCCTTGGACAAACGGTCCGCTCACTCCATCCACCGAACGCACCCGGCACTCCCGAACCGAGCGAACGGCCCCTTCGCCCAATCCCCTTGGACAAACGGTCCGCTCACTCCGCTGGATCTTCGCGGCGTGCGGGGTTCGTCCGGCTGGGTGTGGGGTGGAGCGCTTTCGTTCTGTGGATTCTGACGCAGTGTTCAGACACGGAAGGTGATGAGCTGATCTCACCCCGAACTCACGGACACGGAGGAAGCCATGCCCCGCGAGCAGCTCGCCACGATCGACCGCGCCGCCCCCGCCCGCACCGCGCCGCCGCAGGACCAGCCGGACGGGCGCGAACCGAGCGACCACCTCACCGCCGAGCAGGAGTTGGAGGTCGCGCTGCGCACCGCGGGCGACTTCCGCGGTTCCATCTCCGGAGCCGACACCAAGGCGGGTCTGCTGATCTCCGCGCTCGGCATCTGCATCGGCGGTGCGAGCAAAGCGATCTCCACGCCTCCCGCGCTACCGGACGCCGCGTCGAAGTTCACCTCGCTGGCGCTGCTGGCGTTGTCGCTGTGCGCGGCGCTGGGGGCGCTGCTCTACCTCACGTCCGCGCTCACACCGCGCACCCGCGTGCCTTCGGGCAGGCCGAACCTGTTCGCGTTCCCCACCTTCCAGCAGCACCGCGCGGCGCAGCTCCACACCGCGACCACCGCCGAGCTGTGCGCGCAGGCGTGGCAACAGGCGGAGGCGCTCGCGCACATCGCGGGCACCAAGTACCGGCGGCTGCGCAACGCGTTGCGCTGCTTCTGCGTCGCGCTGCTCGCGTTCCTGCTCTGGACGGGCCTGCTCGTGCTCTTCGCCGGGGCGGGGAGCTGAACGGGCGCCGGAGGACTACCGCGCCGCGTATTCGGCGAGCACGTCACCTCGCAGCACGACGATCTGCCTGCGCTGCGTGCTGACCGCGCCGCACTCCCGCAGTTCGCGCAACGCCCGGGCCACCGCCTCCCGGGACGCGCTCGTCGCGCTCGCGAGTTCCGCCTGGCTCAGCGGGATCGCGATCGCGCGCCGTCCGGCACCGTCCGGAATCCCGTGCTCCCGCGCCAGTTCCAGCAGCAGCCGGGCGAGCCGCTCCGCGACACCGGACGAGGCGAACTCCACCCGGTGCCGGTCCGATTCCCGCAGCCGGGCGACGACCCTGGTGAGCAGTTCGAACATCGCATCCGGGTGCTCGTGCAGGAAGCGGCGGAAATCCCCGCCGGACACGACGTCCGCTTCGACCTGCTCCAGCGCGGTCACCGTGGCGCCGCGCGGTTCCCCGTCGACCGCGGCGAAGTCGCCGATCATCGAGCCCGGCCCGCGGATGGCGAGCATCGCCTCGGTGCCGCGCACCGACATCGACCAGACCTTGACCCGGCCGCTGCGGATGAGCAGCACGTGGTCCGACTCGTCGCCCACCGAGAACAGCACGGCGCTCGCCCGCCACCGCCGCCGCCTCGACACCGACCGGAACGCGGCCACCGCCTCCGCACTCCACCGTTCGCTCATGCACGCCCCCATCCGACATGCCGATGACCGCGCGGCACCGTTCGTCGCCCGCGAACTTCCTCCGAAACCGCCCGCGGTCGTGATCTCATGGCACGCGACAGCCGTTGCCCTGGGAGTACACCATGATCGTAGACGCGCTCGACCGAGCTTGGCGGGCTTGGGCGGAACTCGGCCGAAATCTCGACGCCGCGCGATGGGCCCGGCCGACTCGGCTGGAGGGCTGGACCGTGCGGCACGTCTTCGCGCACTACGCGGACGTCCCGGCCATGATCGGAGCCGCGCTCGACGCCGAGGACGCCGTCGAACCCGAGGCCGCGCCGACGTTCGCGGACGCGGCACGACTGCTGGCGTTCATGCAGCGCCCCGGCGGCATAGCGCACACCGCCGCCGAGCGGATCCGCGACGCGGGCGTCGCCGATTCCCGTTCCCCTGCCGAGCTCGTCGAGCAGTTCACCGACGTGGCGCCGCGGACGATCGCGCGGCTGCGCGGCCAAGACCTCGACCGGCTCGTCCCCTACTTCGGGCTGGGCACCGTGGCCGGGGGCGAGGTGCTCCGCATCCAGCTGATGGAGGCGGTGGTGCACTACCTCGACCTGGCCACCGCGCTGGAGCTGCCGAAACCCGGCCCGCTCGCGGGAGAGCCGATGCGGGAGACCGCCGCGCTGCTCACCGCCGTCGCCGACCCGGTGCACCTCGTGGAAGCGGCCACCGGGCGCGGTGGTGCCGAGGTCTTCCCCGTCCTGCGTTGAAGCGCGCCGAACCGGCCCGGGGTGCTGCAGACCAAGTGGGGGCGCCGGGTGGAGGTCCTGTGACGCGGGCGCTGCCCGCCGCCGCCGGGCTGGCGATGCTCGGCTGGGGCGGTTGGTGCCTGGCAGCGGAGCTGCTCGCCGACGCAGCGATCCGGTGGCCGGTGCTCGGCTGGCTGGCCGCGGGACCGGTCCTCGTGGACCTGGTGCTGCTCCCGCCGGCCGGGCTAGTCGGCTGGGCGGCGTCCCGGCTGCTGCCGCGCCCCTGGCCGGGCGCCCGCAGCGGTAGGCCTGGTGCTGAGCGCCGTGCTGGCGCTGCTGGCCGTGCCGTTCCTGTGGCGCGCCTGCGCGCCGAACCAGAACCCCGGCCTGCTGGATCGGAACTACCCGGCGGGGCTGCTCACCGCCCTGGCCGTGGTGTGGGCCGGGGTGCTGATCGGCGCGCTCATCTCCGCGTCGGCGGTGCGGAGGCGATGAGCGGACGCTCCGCACCGGCCGGGTGGGGACCCGTCAGGCGAGGGTCGGCAGGCCGACGGCCGCGTCCACCGCGATGGCCACGAACAGGACCGCCAAGTACGAATTGGACAGGTGGAACAACGTCATCGGATTCGTCGCCCGCCCCTGGCGCACCGACGCGTGCAGCCGCTGGGCCACGATCAGGAACGCCGCGCCGGACAGCGCCGCGATCGCCACGTACACCCAGCTCGTCGCGGGCACCAGCAGCAGCGTGCAGGCCACCGTCGCCCAGCTGTAGACCAGGATGCGCGCCGACACCTGCCGCGGCGTCGCCACCACCGGCAGCATCGGCACCCCGGCGCGCGCGTAGTCGTCGCGGTACTTCATCGCCAACGACCAGAAGTGCGGCGGCGTCCACAGGAACACCACCGCGAACATCACGATCGCGGGCCACTCGACCTTGCCGGCCACCGCGGCCCAGCCGATCACCACCGGCATGCAGCCCGCGGCACCGCCCCACACGATGTTCTGCGAGGTCCGCCGCTTGAGCAGCAGCGTGTAGACGAAGACGTAGAACAGGATCGCCGCCAGCGACAGCACCGCCGCCAGCAGGTTCGCGCCCAACGCGAGCACCGCGAACGAGACCACGCCCAGCACGATGCCGAAGATCAACGCATGCTTGCGCGGCACCTCGTAGCTCACCAGCGGACGGCTGCGGGTGCGGTGCATCACCGCGTCGATGTCCGAATCGGCCACGCAGTTCAACGCGTTCGCGCTGCCCGCGGACATCGCGCCGCCGACCAGCGTCACCAGCACCAGCCACGGCGACGGGATACCACGCTCGGCCAGGAACATCGCCGGGATCGTCGTGACCAGCAGCAGCTCGATGACCCGCGGCTTGGTGAGCGCGAAGTACGCGGCGAGCACGCCGCGCCGCTTCGCGGTGGTGGTGGCAGGGGCCGCGGTCTCAGCCTGTTCGGGAACCGCCGTCATCAGCTCGTCGCCTCCGGCGTCGCCGCGCCCTCGAACGGCAGCGGTTCACCGCTGGTGCGCAACCGGTGCCACAGCACGACCTTGCGCTCCGCGAAGAAGGCGCCGAACGGGATGGTGCCCGCCAGCAGGACCAGCAGCATCCGCCCGTACGGGATGCGCAGCTGCACGGTGGTGACCAGCGCGACGAACAGGTAAACGATGTAGAGGTAGCCGTGGCCGATGCCGATCGTGGTCGTCCACTGGTCGCCCAGCAGCTGCGCGGACGAGCCCTCGGGCCACAGGTATTTGAACACCATCGCCAGGCACAGCAAGATGAGCAGCACCGCTGTCACGTACGCCATGACCCGGTAGAAGGCCAGAACGCCAGGCTTCACCACAAATCCCTCAATCCCGCCGCTGCCACGAACACCGGAATCGACCGTACGCCACCGCCCCCGCGCGGCTGCGCGTGACCTGGCGAGACAGTGGTGCCGGCCACGCGCACGCGCCGAGGCCGATGCGGATCAGGGGTTCAGTCCACGCCAGGCAGGCCGTAGGCGCGGGCGATCAGCTCGTAGGAACGCAGCTTCGACGTCCGGTCGTACATGTTGGCGGTGAGCATCAGCTCGTCGACCTCGGCGCTCTCCCGCAGCGCCTCCAGCTCCGCGTGCACCGACTCGGGCGTGCCGTAGATCGCGTCGGCCAGCCAGCTGTCCACGACGCTCTGCTCCATCTCCGAGTACCGGTACTCGCGGGCCTCCTCGGGGCTGGGCATGCGCCCCGGGTTGCCGCTGCGCAGCCGCAGCATGCTCAGCGCCATCGGGCGCGCCAAGTCCAGCGCCTCCTCCTCGGTGTCGGCGGCGATCGCCTGCGCGCCGATCATCGAGTAGGGCTCGTCGAGCACCTCCGAGGGTTGGAACGACTGCCGGTACAGCTCCAACGCGGGCAGCGTGTTGCGCGCCGAGAAGTGGTGGGCGAACGCGAACGGCAACCCGAGCGCACCCGCGACCTGCGCGCTGAACCCGCTGGACCCGAGCAGCCACACCGGCGGCGCCTGGCCGTGCGGGATCGAGTTCACCTCGGCGTACGGGTGGTCGGCGGTGAAACCGTCACCGAGGAAGCGCAGCAGCTCACCGAGCTGCTGCGGGAAGTCGTCGACCGACAGCGGGCCGCTGGTGCGGCGCAGCGCGCGGGCCGTGCCCTGATCGGTGCCCGGTGCGCGGCCGATACCGAGGTCGATGCGACCCGGGTGCAGCGCCTGCAACGTGCCGAACTGCTCCGCGACGACCAGCGGCGCGTGGTTGGGCAGCATCACGCCACCGGAACCGAGCCGCAGCGTGCTCGTCGCGGCGGCGAGGTGCGCGATCACCACCGGCGGTGACGAGCTCGCGATCCCCGGCATGCCGTGGTGCTCGGCGACCCACATCCGGTGGAAGCCCCAGCGTTCGGCGGCCCTGGCGAGCTCCGTGGTCGTGGCCAGCGCCTCACCGGGCGTGGTCTCCACCCCGACGGGCGCGAGGTCGAGGATCGACAGCGGCACGGCCGACCGCCCCCGCGCCGTGCCGCGAATCGGGTCGGTCTGGTCCGCGTGACCGCGGGCCCCGAGGGCGGTGCGGTCCGGGTTGGCGACAGTGTCCATCGCCGTTCCCAACCACCCGATCACCGCCCTTTGTTCCCACCCCGCCCCTGTGCCGGTGATCACAGCCCGCCGGGCGCCCAGGTGAACGGACCCTTTGACCAATCCGGTTGGACGAACGGTCCGTTCACCCGAACCCACCCGGTCGGAACACCCCGCAGAAGCCATCTCACCCACGAACGACCCCGGATGAAGTGAACGGACCGTTCGCCCAATCCCGTTGGTCGAACGGTCCGTTCACCCGAACCCACCCAGCGGCACGTGCACCCGGAAGAGGCGCCGTCGCTCTGGTTCGGAATGGAGTGAGCGGACCGTTCGCCCAATCCCGCTGGACGAACGGTCCGTTCACTCAGTCCCGATCCTGCGCAGGCGTGGTGGAGTGAGCGGACCGTTCGCCCAATCCCGTTGGACGAACGGTCCGTTCACTCGGGATGCCGTGGGAGGTGGGCCGCCGGAAGACGGGGCCGGGGGCTCAGGCGTGTTCGGCGGTGAGGGCGTAGTCGGACGGTGCGGTCACCCGGGGAGCGTTGCGGTACCGGAGGATCGAGTCGCGGATGTCGCCCGCGCGGACCGCGCCGTTGGACAGCAGCGACGACGTGATGCCGTGGGTGTGCTCGGTGCCGCCCTGGAAGTACACGCCGCCGTGGACGCCGTCGGTGGTGCGCACCCGGTAGTCGCGGTCCACCTGCACCTGCCCGTCCGCGTCCTGCAGGCATTCGCCCCAGGTGCGGCCGAGGAACCGGCCGGGGTCGCCGGGGCGGCAGCCGGTGGCGTAGACGAGCACGTCGGAGTCGAGCACCTCGCGCTCCCCGGTCGGCAGGAATTCGACGGTGACCGCGACGCCGTCGGCGGAGGTCTCGACGTCGGTGACGCGGGAGGCGTTGAGCATCCGCAGTCGTTCTTTGCCCTGCACCTTCTCCTGGTAGGCGCGGGCGTAGAGCTGCTCGATGAGTTCGAGGTCCACCACGGAGTAGTTCGTGTTGCGGTGGTAGTCCATGAGCATCTGCTTCACCTCGGTCGGCGAGGTGTAGAAGTGGTCGACCGCGTCGGGGTCGAAGATGCGGTTCGCGAACGGGCTGTCGTCGGCGGGGGTGTGTCCGTAGCGGCTGAACACCGAGCACACTTCCGCTTCGGGGAACGAGCGGTGCAGGTGGTCGGTGACTTCGGCGGCGCTCTGCCCGGCTCCGACGATGGTGAACCGGCGCGGCTCGGTGCCGTCAAGTTCGCCGACGCGGTGCATCAGTTCGAGGTTGTGCCACACGCGGTCGCCGAGTTCCGCGCCGGGCGGCAGGCTCGCTTCGAGTCCGACGGCGACGACGATGTTGCGGGTGAGCCGCGTGGTGACCTGGCCGGAGCCGTGCCTCACGAGCACCTCGAACACGTCACCGTCCTGCACGGGCCGCACGTCGATGACTTCGGCGTCGTAGTCCGCGAGGTGTTCCAGCCGACCGGCGGCCCACTCCAGGTAGTCGTGGTATTCGACGCGGGTGGGGAACATCGTCTTGTGGTTGATGAAGTCGACCAGCCGACCCTTGTCGTGCAGGTACGACAGGAACGAGAAGTCGCTGGCGGGCTCGCGCATCGTCACGAGGTCTTTGAGGAACGAGACCTGCATGGTGGTGCCCTCGATGAGCATGCCGCGGTGCCAGCCGAACCTCGGCTTGCGTTCCACGAAGCTCGCGTCGAGCCGTTCGTCTTCGCCGCAGCGGCGGTTGTGTTCCTCGACGGCCACGGCCAGCGCTAAGTTGGAGGGGCCGAAGCCGATGCCGAGGATGTCCTGGACGTGGCCTTGCACAGGGGTCGGAGCCGCAGACACGGTTGTCCCTTCGCCGGTACCCGGTCGGTGTCGCGCTCGGGCACGGTGGAATCCGCAGACCGCTCAGTCGCGGTCGTGGTTGTATCGGTCGTGGTAGTCGGTTTCGGCCATGCCGGCTTTCCAGTAGCCGATGGCCAGCACCGATCGGGCGTCGAACCCGCGGTCCTGCCGCAGGTGGCGGCGGATGCCGCGGACGATCCCGGATTCACCGGAGACCCAGGCCGACACGTCGTGGCTGTCGGGGATGTCGAGGTCGCGGACGGCGTCGGACAGCAGCGTGGAGTGCCCTGCGGGCACGCCGTCGCGGTGCAGCCAGGTCATCCGCACGTTCGGTGGGCATTCGATGTGCTGCTGGTCGCTGCTCCCGGCGACTTCCAGGAAGACTTGGCCGCGCGCGGTGAGCGGCAGCCCTTCGATGATCGAGGCGATGGCGGGCATCGCGGTCTCGTCGCCGACCAGCAGGTACCAGTCGGCTTCCCGGCAGGTCCGGCCGCCGGGGCCGAGCACGCCGAGGTAGTCGCCGGGTTCGGCTTCGCGCGCCCAGGATGCGGCGACGCCGTGGTCTCCGTGCATGACGAAGTCGATGTCGAGCTCGCCGCGCTGTTCGTCGTAGCGGCGCACCGTGTAGGTGCGCATGGTCGGCCGTTCGTGCGGTTCGGGCCACACGTAGCGGCCTTCGTCGTTGAGGACGGGGAGCACCGGGCGGTGCTGACCGGGTTGCGGGACGAACACCTTCACGTTCGGTCCGCTGTGCTGCTCGCGGAACCCGACGAGTTCGTCCCCGCCGAGGGTGATGCGCCGCATCGAAGGCGACAGCTCCGCCGTGCGGAGAACCTCCAGCGTGCGGGTCGGTGGACGGCGGTGTTCGCTGCGTCCGGGTCGGTCCGCTGTCGTCATCAGCCCTGGCGTTCCTTCCTCACTGTCTCCAGAACGATCACTGGAATTAAGGCTAGCCTAACCATAGAACGGCGGGATGTCTTCCCCACGGTGGGCCAGATCTCGCCCGGACGCGTGACCGACCGGCCGTGCCGTCAGCTCCGGGCCGCCGGGACCGCCCCGGCTCCGCTGCCCTCGTCCACGCCCTGACCAGCACCGGCGCGCAGCGCGGCGGGATTCTTGATGCGCAGCGCCACGAACACGCCCAGCAGCGCGAATCCGGCGGAGACGAGCATCGCCACGTGGTAGACGCCGAGCGAGCCGGAAGCCCCCGCCCCGCCGAGGGCGAGCACGCCGGCCGTGACGGCCACGCCGAGCGCCGAACCGACCTGGCGCTGCACGTTGAACAAGGTGGACGCGCTGCCGGTGGCGGTCGCGCTGATCGTCGCGAACGCCACGACCTGCAGCTCGATCGACGCGGCACCGACGAAGAACCCGGAGGCGAACTGCACGGCCCCCGCCGACAGCGGACCGGTCACGAGGTTCATCGCCGCGAACGACACGGCGGCGCCGAGCATCGCCGAGGCGATCAGCAGCCGCGGCCCCATCTTGGGATGCGCCCAGGTCACCGCCTGCGAGGCCACCATCAGGCCGACCGCCTTCGGCAGGGTCACCAGGCCCGTCTCCCACGGCGAGGCGCCCATGCCGGACTGGTACATCAGCGTGAACCCGTAGAGCGTGCCGAGGAATCCTGCGACGCACGTCGCCAGGACGAGGCTGGCCCGCCGGAACGAGGCGTCACCGAACAACCGCACGTCCAGCATCGGTTGCCGGGACCGCAGCTGGGACACGACGAGCGCGATGAGGCAGCCCAGCCCGACCGCCCCCGCCAGGTAGAAGTGCGGGGAACCCGGCCCGCGCATCGACACCGCGTCCAGCGCGTACATCAGCAGACCCAGCCCTGGCGCCGCCAGTGCGAACCCGATCAGGTCGAACCGCTTGTGCACGGACTCGACGTGCTCGCGCAGCCGCAACGCGCCGTAGACCAGCGCCAGCACGCCGAACGGCACGTTCACGAAGAAGCCCCACCGCCAGCTGAGCTGCTCGACGAAGAACCCGCCCAGCACCGGCCCGAGCGCGGGCGCCACGGCGGTCGGGATCACCAGCACCCTGGAGAGCTTGATCCGTTCCTGCGGCGGGTAGGCGCGGAACAGCATGGTCAGCGCCACCGGGCTCAGCACGCCGCCGCCCGCGCCTTGCACGACGCGGGCCAGGGTGAGCTGCGCCAGGTCTTGAGCGGCCCCGCACAGCGCGGAGGCCAGCACGAACGCGCCGAACGCGGCCAGGAAGACCTTCTTGGTCCCGAACCGGTCGCCCAGCCAGCCCGAGACGGGGATGCACACCGCGAGGCTGACCAGGTAGCCGATGTTGATGGCGCTGGTCGCGCTCGGCGGCACCCCGAACTCGGCGCCGATGGCGGGCAGCGCCACGTTGACGATGGTGGCGTCCATGCCGTTCATGAACATCGCGGCGACGTAGACGATGCAGACCGCGACTTTGGGGTCGTTCACACGCACTGTTGGTTCCCGACTTAGGAGTTCTTGCAGAACCGTTTTGATCGGTGTCCTGTCAGCGGCGGAGCCGCTGAGGTTCCGCCACCCGGCCCACCACGCGAGCCGCTCGCGTCCTCACGCGCCGTTGCGGACGGGACGGATGTCCGTCCAGTGCACCTCGATGTGTTCCAGGCAGACTTCTCTGCCCGCCGGGCCGTGGGCGATCATCCAGCCGTCGGGCACCTTGATCCGCTCCGGCCACAGCGAGTACTGGTCCTCGTCGTTGACCAGGGCGTAGAACGAGCCCTCGGGGTCGTCGAACGGATTGCTCATGGTCCGGAACTCCTTCGCGGGTCTGGGGCGGGGGCTTCGGTGCGCCGCAGCCGATCTTGGACGATCTCGGCGATCTCGGCGAGCGGGGCAGGCCTGGTCATGTCCTTGTGCTCGCAGGCGATGTCGTGGTCCTCCACGACACCATCCACGTAGGACTCCCACATGCGGGGCGTCAGCGAGGCCCTGGCCTGGTTGACGGTGGCGGTGAAGAACAGCACGTCGCCGTGGAACGTGCCGTGGTCGGCCTCGTTCTCCAGCACCGCGCAGTTGGCGAAGTTGTCGATGACCGCCTTCACGGTGTGCTCTTCGAGGTTCGCCAGCGCGCTGCCCTCGGCGGAGAGGATCTCCATCACCTGGTCGCGGTGCAGCGGCTGCTCGCCGAGCAGGCTCATGTCGTAGCCGGCCATGTACAGCAGCGCCTTGAGCGCCTCCTCCTCGGTGGGCAGCTCGTCCCACACGTCCTTCGGGTACGAGTCGAGCATGCACAGGAACCGGACCTGTTCGCCCTGGTCCTGCAGCTGGGTGCTCATCTCGTGGGCGACGACGCCGCCGAAGGACCAGCCGAGGAAGTGGTACGGACCGTGCGGCTGCACCTCGCGGACGTGGTCGAGGTACTCGGCGGCCATCGCGGCGAGGTCGTCCATCACCGGTGCGGGCTCGTCGAGGCCCCGCGACTGCAGGCCGTAGAGCGGGCGCTGCGGGTCGATGTGCTTCATCAGCCCGGAGAACGGCCAGGCCAACCCGGCCGCAGGGTGCACGCAGAACAGCGGTTCCTTCTCGCCCTCGGTGCGCAGCGGCAGCAGGATGCCCAGCGCGTCGCCCTTGCCGCCGGTGCGCACGCGGGCACCGAGCCCGGCGACGGTCGGGGCGGCGAACAGGCTGCCCACGTTGAGCTTCACGCCGAGCGCCTCGTCGATGCGCGCGATGAGCCGGGCCGCGAGCAGCGAATGCCCACCGAGGTCGAAGAAGCCGTCGTGCACGCCGACGCGCTGCAGTTCGAGCACTTCCGCGAACAGCCCGCACAGCACCTCTTCGGTGGGGTCGCGGGGCACCGCGGAACCGACGGCGGCGGCGAGGTCCGGCTCGGGCAGCGCCGCCCGGTCCAGCTTCCCGTTCGGCATCAGCGGCAGCGCGTCCACGAACACGATCGCGGCGGGGACCATGTAGTCCGGCAGCGATTCGGCGACGTGCGCGCGCAACTCCGCCTGCTCCACCCCCTGCTGGGCGACGACGTAGCCGATGAGGCGCTTGTCGCCGGGCCGGTCCTCGCGCACGACGGTGGCGACCTGGCCGACGGCGGGGTGCTTGGCCAGCGCCGCCTCGATCTCGCCGGGTTCGATGCGGAAACCGCGGATCTTGACCTGGTCGTCGGCCCGCCCGGCGAAGTCCAGCGCCCCGTCGGCACGCCACCGCACCAGGTCACCGGTGCGGTACATGCGCGCGCCGGGCGCGCCGTAGGGGTCGGCGACGAAGCGCTCGGCCGTCAGCGACGGGCGGTTCAAGTAGCCGTGGGCGAGCCCGGTTCCGGAGACGTAGAGCTCGCCGACCACTCCCGGCGGCACCGGCCGCAACGCGGCGTCGAGCACGTAGAGCCGGGTACCGGGGTCAGGCACACCGATCGGGACGGACGTGCCGGTGTCCGGTTCGCACTCCCACAAGGTGGAGTTCACGGTGGCCTCGGTCGGCCCGTAGCAGTTGAGCATCGTGCGGTCCCGCGACCAGCGTTCCACCAGGTCAGCGGGCACCTTCTCGGCGCCGCAGAGCAGGGTCGCGTTCGGCGGCAGGTCCACGTCGGGCGGGAACATGCCCATCACCGACGGTCCGATCGCCAGGTGCGTCACCCCGTGGTCGCGGGCGTAGTCGGCCAGCGGCGCGCCCGGGACCCGCCGGTCGGCGGGCACCACGACGAGCGTGCCGCCGGAGAGCAGGCCCATGCACAGCTCCCAGAACGCGACGTCGAAGCTCGGCGAGGCGAACTGCAGCACCCTGCTGTCGGCGGTCACGCCGACCCGCTGGGTCTGGGTGGCGACGAGACCGGCGACGCCGGTGTGCGGGACGACGACGCCCTTGGGCCTGCCGGTGGAACCGGAGGTGTAGATGACGTACGCCGGATCATCCACCGTGGATTTTCGGGGCGGTGTCGCGGTGGGCTCGGCGTCCCAGGCCGCGCGCACCTCGGCGCTGTCGAGCAGCAGCGTGGGCGCGTTGGCCGGCCTGCGGTCCGAGAACGCCAGCACCAGGCCCGGGTCCGCGTCGTCGATCATGTGCTCCAGCCGGTCGGCCGGGTAGTCCGGGTCCAGCGCCAGGTAGGCGGCGCCGGAGGCGAGCACCGCCAGCAACCCGATGATCAGCTCTGGGGAGCGCGGCAGCATCACACCGACGATCCGGCCCGGCGCGGCCCCGCGCTCCAACAGCAGGTGCGCCAGCGCGTTCACCCGCGCGCCGAGCTCGGCGTAGCTGAGCTCGGTGTCCTCGAAGACCAGCGCCGCCTTGTCCGGGTGCTCCGCGATCCGCTGGTCGAGCAGGTCGGGGAAGGTCGTGGGCCGCACATCCTGGCCCGGGATCGCGTCGCCCCAGGCGAAGATCCGCCGCCGCTCCGCCGAGCCGAGCAGGTCGAGGTCGCCGATCGGGGTGTCCGGGTCCGCGGCGGCGGCGGTGAGCAGCCGCACGAACCGCGCGGTCAGCGCTTCGACGCTCGCGGTCTCGAACAGGTCGGCGCTGAACTGGGCGACGCCCTCGACGCCGCCGGAGACCTCGCGCAGGCTCAGCGCCAGGTCGAACTTGGCAGCACCCGCCTCGACGGTGCCCACGGTCGCGTGGAGGCCGGGGAACTCGGCGTCCACCACCTCCGCTTCGCCCCAGTAGGCCAGCATCACCTGGAACAGCGGGTGCCTGGCCAGCGACCGCGACGGGTTGAGGACCTCCGCGAGCCGCTCGAACGGCAGCTCGGCGTGGTCGTAGGCGGCCAGGTCGGACTGGCGCACCCGGTCCAGCAGCTCGGCGAACGTGGGCTCGCCGGAGGTGTCGGTGCGCAGCACCAGGCTGTTGACGAAGAACCCGACGAGCTCGTCGAGCCGGTCGTCCCCGCGTCCCGCGACCGGAGAACCGATGGGGATGTCGGTGCCCGCGCCGAGACGGGTCAGCAACGCCGCCAACCCGGCCTGCACCACCATGAACAGGCTCGCCCGGTGTTCGGTGGCCAGCGCTCGGAGATCCCGGTGCAGCGCGGCGTCGAAGCCGAACCGCACGGCGCCTCCTCGGTGGCTGGGCACCGCGGGCCGCTGGTGGTCGGCGGGCAGCGCGAGCTCGTCGGGCAGCCCGGCCAACGCGTCCTGCCAGAACACGAGTTCCCGCGCCGCGAGGCTGTGCTCGTCCTGCTCATCGCCGAGCAGTTCCCGTTGCCACAGCGCGTAATCCGCGTACTGCACCGGTAACGGCGCCCAGTCCGGTTCGGTGCCGCGGCGGCGGGCGGTGTAGGCGGTGGCGAGGTCGCGCAGCAGCGGAGCCATCGACCACTCGTCGGTGGCGATATGGTGCAGCAGCACCAGCAGCACGTGCTCCCGCTCGCCGGTTCGCAGCAGCGTGGCGCGCAGCGGAGGCTCCTGCGCCAGGTCGAACCCGTGCCGAGCGGCGGAGACCAGCGCTCCGTCGAGATCCGCTTCGCCCACCTCGCGGACCGCCAACTCCGGTTCGCCCTGCTCCAGCACGCGTTGGCGCGGTTCGCCCTGGCGATCGGGGAACACGGTGCGCAGGCTCTCGTGCCTGCCCACCACGTCACCGAGCGCGGCGCGCAACGCGGCCACGTCGAGCTCACCGGACAGCCGCACGCTGATCGGCAGGTTGTAGGTGGCGCTGGGCCCTTCCAGCCGGTGCAGGAACCAGAGCCGCTGCTGCGCGAAGGACAGCGGCACCTCCTCCGGCCGGGGCCGCGGGCGCAGTTCCGGGCGGGGACGCAGGCTCGGCCCCATCCGCCGCACCAGGCCCGCCACCGTCGGGTGGTCGAACAAGGTGCGGATGGAGACCTCCACGCCCAGCTCACCGCGCACCCGCGTCAGCAGCCGCGTCGCCAGCAGGGAATGTCCGCCGAGGTCGAAGAAGCCGTCGTCGATGCCGACCTCCGGCACGCCCAGCACCTCGCCGAACAGCCGGCACAGCGCCGATTCGACCGAGTCGCGCGGGCCGCGGCCCGCCGCCTGCGGCGCGAAGTCCGGCGCGGGCAGCGCCCGCGCGTCGAGCTTTCCGTTGGGAGTCAGCGGAAGCGCGTCCAGCAGCACCACGGCCGACGGGACCATGTAGTCCGGCAGATCCGCCGCCAAGTGCGCTCGCAGGTCGGCGGCCTCGGCCGCGGACACGGCGTAACCGACCAGCCGGTGATCACCGGGCTGGTCCTCGCGCGCCACCACCGCGGCCTGCGTGACCTGCGGGTGCGCCGCGAGCCGCGCCTCGATCTCGCCGAGCTCGATGCGGAAACCGCGGATCTTGACCTGGTGGTCGGCTCGCCCCACGAACTCCAGCAGGCCACCGGAACGCCACCGCGCCAAGTCCCCGGAGCGGTACATCCGGGCGCCCTTCTCGCCGAACGGGTCGGCGACGAACCGCGACGCCGTCAGCGCCCGCCGCCCCAGGTAGCCGCGCGCCAGCCCCTCCCCCGAGATGTAGAGCTCGCCGATCACGCCCGGCGGCACCGGGTGCAGGTTCTCGTCCAGCAGGTACACCCGCAGGTCCGGGATGCCGCGGCCGATCAGGCTGCCGTCGCGCCGCGCGACGAGCTCCGGGTCGAGCTCCACGTACGACACGTGCACGGTCGTCTCGGTGATCCCGTACATGTTGATCAGCTTCGGGGTGCCCGGGTGCCGCGCGTACCAGTCGTCCAGCCGGGACAGGTCCAACGCCTCACCGCCGAACACCACGTACCGCAACGCGAGCTCGCCAGCGAGCTCCGGAGCGTTCCGGTCGGCCTCGACTAGCTGGTAGAACGCCGACGGCGTCTGGTTGAGCACGGTGACGCGCTCGCGTGCCAGCAGGCCCAGGAACTCCTCCGGCGAGCGGCTCACCTCGTGCGGCACCACGACCAGCCTGCCGCCGTGCAGCAGCGCTCCCCACAGCTCCCACACCGAGAAGTCGAAGGCGTACGAGTGGAACAGCGTCCACACGTCCTCGGCCCCGAAGGAGAACCACGGGTCGGTCGCGGTGAACAGGCGCACCACGTTGTGGTGCGGGATCACCACGCCCTTGGGCTGGCCGGTGGAACCCGAGGTGTAGATGACGTACGCGGCGTGATCCGCCGTCAGCGGCCCGCGTTCCCCGCCGAGCGGATCGCGCTGGGAATGCTCGGCGATCTCCGCCGCACCGGCCGGATCGTCCAGCAGCAGCCGCGGGATGTCGGCCGGGAGGTTCGCGTGGTGCTCGGTGTCGCTGATCAGGATCGCGGGCTCCGAGTCCGCGACGATGTAGGCGATGCGGCTCGCCGGGTTCCCCGGATCCAGCGGCAGGTACGCGGCGCCCGCCTTCAGCACGGCCAGCACCGAGACCACCAGCTCCGCCGAACGCGGCAGCGCCAGCGCCACCAGCTGCTCCGGGCCGACGCCGTGGTCGATGAGGCAGTGCGCCAGCCGGTTCGCCCGCGCGTCCAGCTCGGTGTAGGTGATCCGCTCGTCGCCCCAGGTCAACGCCACCGCCTCCGGGGTGCGCCGAACCTGCTCCTCGAACAGGTCCGGCAGCGTCATCCCCGCGCGGTCGGCTCCGACGGGGCCGCCGTTCCACTCGTCGAGGACCAGGCGGCGTTCCTCCGCGGAGAGCAGGTCGACCTCGCCGACCGTCCCGTTCGCCTCGATGAACCGGCTCAGGAAGCGCAGGAACCTGTCCTGGTGCGCGGCGATCTCATCGGCGGTGTAGAGGTCCGGGTTCGCGTCGAACTCGAACCGCATGCCGGTGCCGGCGGTGTACACCGACACCGTCAGGTCGTCGACCGGGCCCGCCGCCAGGTTGTGCACCGTCGCGGAGTGCTCGCCGAAGCACAGGTCGTAGTCGAACGCCTTCACGTTGATCATCGGGCCGAACAGCGGACGGTCCGCGCCCAGCAACCGCAGGTCCCGGCGCAGGTCCTCGCCCCGGTACTGCTGGTGCTTGCGCACCTCACGCACGGCCTTCGCCACCTGCACGACCAGCTCGTCGCGCGTCGAGTCCGGAGCGACCGCGAGCCGCAGCGGCAGCACGTTCACGACCATGCCCGGCACCCGCGACGCGGCCGAACCGAGCCGCCCCATCACCGGCAGCCCCAGCACCACCTCGCGCTGCCCCGTCACCCGGTGCAGGTAGGCGGCGAACCCGGCGATCAACGCGTCCGGCCAGATCGTGCGGCTGTCCTGAGCGGCCCCGGCCAACGCATCGGCGGCATCGGAGTCCACGTCCGCCGCACGGCGCAGGAACGTGCGCGCCGTCTGACCTGCCCGACCGGCCAAGGTGCCCGGCTCGGGGCGGTCGGCGAACCGCTCCCGCCAGAACTCCGCGTCCCGCTCGAACTTGTCCGACGCCCGGTAGTCCCGTTCGGCGTCCAGCAGCGCCTCCAGCGGCCCGAACGGGGACTCCCCCGGTTCGTCGCCCCCGACCAGCGCCGTGTAGACCTCCGCGACCCTGCGCAGCACGATCGAGAAGCCGTAGCCGTCGATGGCCACGTGGTGGATCCGCTGGTACCAGAGCCAGCGGTCGTCTGCCAGCTTCAGCAGGGCCGCCGTGAACAGCCTGCCCTCCGGGCCCCCGACCGCGAGGTCCACCTGTTCGGCGAGGTCCCCGCGCATCCACCGCAGCGCCGCGGACATCGGGTCCGCGTCCCCGCTGACGTCGACCACCGGCAGGCTCGGCTCCCACGGCTGCTCGATCAGCTGCCGCGGGCCGTCCTCGGCCTCGACCACGCGAATCCGCAGCGTGTCGGCCTCGGCCAGCACCCTGGTCAGCGCGGCGGCGAACAGCGCCGGGTCGACCGGGCCGTGGATCTCGACGTACTCGCTGGTGTTGTAGATCGGGTTCGCGCGGTCGAGCGCCTGCGCGAACCAGATCCCCGCTTGCGCGGCGGACAGCGGCAGTGACGCGCCCTGCGGCTCCGGCATCGTTCTCCCCACGGGACGCGGACAAAGTAAGGCTAACCTTATTTCACCCGCCGCCCAGTGGCCAGAACCCCCACCGCGTGCGCTACCTCTCAGCCCCGGCCACCGCCCCCACCGGAACGCGCCCCCGACGCGACGAAGTGAACGGACCGTTCGTCCAATCCGACTGGGCGAACGGTCC
>NZ_JAPFGB010000038.1 GCF_026241095.1 Saccharopolyspora sp. NFXS83
GGGAAAAAGATCCCGCAGCGAGGAAGCCGCTGAGGTTCCGCTACCCGACCACCAAAGCAACACGAGCCGTGGAAGCACTCAGTAAAAAAGACCTTCCACCGCACCACAGCAACCACACGCCCAAACCGGGGAAGGCCCTAAAACCCCCACCTCACGCCAGGCGACACCCCGTCGCCCCCGATCAAGCCCCCGGATCAAGCTCGCGAGCAACCGCGCGAACCACTTCGCCGATGCGCTTGGAGACCTTGCGGTCGGGGTACTTCCCGTGGCGCAGATCGGGCAGCACCTTCAGCTCCAGCAGTTTGATCATGTCGTCGACCATCCCGTGGAGTTCGTCCGCGGGGCGGCGCCGGGCCTCGACGACCGACGGTGGCGGGTCCAGCAGCTGGATCCGCAGCGCCTGCGGTCCGCGGCGGCCCTGCGCCATGTCGAAGTCGACGCGTTGACCGGTCTTGAGCGATTCGACGTCGGACGGCAACGCGGAGGACCGCACGTACACGTCCTCCCCACCGTCCTGGGTCACGAAGCCGAAGCCCTTGTCCGCGTCGTACCACTTGACCCTGCCGGTCGGCACTGTCCTCACCGTTCCCTGTCGATGCCCTGCCCGCGCGCTCCGCCTCGGAGCCCGAAGCGGGCGAGCCGGAAGCGAGCGGGTCCCTCTGGTCGTCATCGTGCGTCGTGCGGAGGCCGCGATCCGGCCCTAGCACAACAAAAACGCCCCGGAACACCACACTGCCAAGCGTTCCCAGGACGCGTCAGCTTAAGGGTACCCGCCCGGAACAAGACATCACCGCCCCTTTCGCCCAGCGCCGCCCGCCCACCGGCCCGCAGCGCCGTGCGCAGGCATTTCGTCGGAGCTCCTGCGCTGCGGCGGTCGAGCACCACCCGGTCGGCCGCGTCCGCGGGCGAGGTTCCGCCCACACCCGGTCCGAGCGGGTGCCCGCAGCGCTTACGCTGATCGGCATGAGCGCCGCGCCGTCCCGATCGTTCGTGCTGCCGCTCGCGGTGGGCCTGTTCGCCGCGGGCGTGCTCGCGGTGGTCGTGGTGTTCGGGCTCTACGCGACGGGCATCGCGGACCTGCCGCTGTGGTTGAACCTGGCGACGCTGCTGGCCCCGCTCGGGTTGATCGTCGGCGTCGTGGGGGCCGTGGCCCGCACCCGCGGCCGCTGATCAGCCGGCGCGCGCGGCGAGCCAGGCCGGGAACTCGGTGAGGTCGGCGAACACCACGTCGGCGCCCGCTTCGACGAGCTCGTCGGCCCGGTAGGGACCGGTCGCGACGCCCACCGCCACGGCACCGGCGGTCTTCGCGCCGACGATGTCGCCGAGGTGGTCGCCGACGTAGATCGCGGCGCCTTCGTCGATCAGCACGTCGCCCTTGGCGGCGGCGAACACGTCGCCCGCGAGCCGGTCCACCTGCCAGTCGAGGGCTTTCAGGTGCAGTTCCGCGTTGCGCTCGAACTTCCCGGTGACGACGAGCGCGCGACCGCCGTGGGCGCGCACCGCCGCCAGCGCTTCGTCCGCGCCGGGCATCGGCCGGGTCACCGGGATGACGACGTCCGGGTACAGCTCCCGGAACCGGGTCACGAGGCGGTGCACCAGCGGTTCGTCGAAACCGTAGGTGCGCAGCACGTCGGGCAGCGGCGGGCCGAGGTTGGCGGCGAAGTGCTCGCCGTCGACCGGCACCCCGAACTCGTCGCGCAGCCGATCGAATACGGCGATCATGCCTGGCCGGGGGTCGATGAGGGTCAGGTCGAGGTCGAATCCGACGGTCGCAGGAGTCACTGGTGCAGGCTAACGGGGGAATGCGGGAGCCCGTCCGCCCTTGACGCGGAACTCTGTGGTACCGAAAATCGCTGTGTAACTTGACTCACACATCTCGGGCGAGCTGGAGCAGGCCAATGACGACCACCACGCACAGCAGCAAGCACCGCGACGACTTCCACTCCCTGCGCCCCGGCGGCCTCAACTGGGACTCCCTGCCGCTGCGGCTGTTCACCAAGGGCAACGCCAAGTTCTGGAACCCCGCCGACCTCGACTTCACGCAGGACGCGAAGGACATGGCGGGGCTCACCTTCGACGAACGGCGCAGCGTCGCCGGGCTCTGCGCCGAGTTCATCGCCGGAGAGGAAGCGGTCACCCAGGACCTGCGCCCGTTCCTGTCCGCGATGGCCGCCGAAGGCCGGTTCGGCGACGAGATGTACCTGACCCAGTTCATGTACGAGGAGGCCAAGCACACCCAGGCCTTCCGGCTGTGGATGGACGCGGTCGGCCTGCACGAGAACCTCAACGAATACGTCGACGACAACCCCGGATACCGCACGATCTTCTACGACGTGCTGCCGACCGTGCTGCACGCGCTGGACACCGATCCGGGTCCGCGCAACCAGATCCGGGCGTCGGTGACCTACAACCACGTCGTCGAGGGTTCGCTGGCGCTGACCGGGTACTTCGCGTGGAACAAGATCTGCCGCGGCCGGGGCCTGTTCCCCGGCATGCAGAAGCTCATCGGGCGCATCGGCGACGACGAGCGCAGGCACATGGCGTGGGGCACGTTCACCTGCCGGCGCCACGTGGCCGCGGACGAGAAGAACTGGGACCACGTCGACGAGATGATGCAGGAGCTGCTGCCGCACGCGATGGAGCTCATCCAGTGGGTCCCCGCGGACGCGCCCGAGGTGCGGCCGTTCGAGCTCAACACCGACGAGCTGCTCACCTACGCCACGGACCGCGCGAGCCGCCGCCTCGGCGCGATCTCCTCGGCGCGCGGCACTCCCCTGGCCCAGATCGACGTGGACGCCTCCCCGGAGCGGTTGGAGGACCAGTTCGGCGCCGAAGACGAAGCGGAACTCGCCAAGGCCTGACCGCACCCACCACCCGGATGCACCGCTCGGGGCCCCGCAATCTCGCGAGAGATCGCGGGGCCCGAAGCTGTCCACGCCCCTGAAACCCTTGTTGCGCACCGACGACGCCGATGCGGCGGCGAGGCGCCCGTTCACCTTCTCGCGAAGGTGAACGGGTTCTCCACACCGGAACGAGGTGTGGACAGGTCAGCCGGTGCCCAGGTCAGTCGTCCAGGCCGAGGAGGGTCTTCGCCTGCTGGCGCATCTCGACCTTGCGGATCTTGCCGGTGACGGTCATCGGGAAGTCGTCGACCACGTGGACGTAGCGGGGGATCTTGTAGTGCGCGAGCTTGCCGGTGCAGAACTCGCGCAGCGCTTCGGCGGTGAGCTCCGGCGCCCCGGCGCGCAGCCGCGCCCACACCATCAGCTCCTCGCCGTAGCGCGCGTCGGGAACCCCGATGACCTGCGCGTCCACGATGTCCGGGTGGGTGTAGAGGAACTCCTCGATCTCCCGCGGGTACACGTTCTCGCCGCCGCGGATCACCATGTCCTTGATCCGCCCGGTGATGCTGACGTACCCGGCGGAGTCCATCACCGCGAGGTCGCCGGTGTGCATCCAGCGGGCGCTGTCGATCACTTCGGCGGTCTTGTCGGGCTGTTCCCAGTAGCCCAGCATCACCGAGTAACCGCGGGTGCACAGCTCCCCCGATTCACCGCGCGGCACGGTGAGCCCGGTGACGGGGTCGACGACCTTGACCTCCAGGTGCGGCCCGACCCGGCCGACGGTGGACACGCGGCGGTCCAGCGAGTCGTCGGCGCGGGTCTGCGTGGACACCGGCGAGGTCTCGGTCATGCCGTAGCAGATGGACACCTCGGTCATGCCCATCCGGTCGATGACCTGCTTCATCACTTCCGCCGGGCACGGCGAGCCGGCCATGATGCCGGTGCGCAGCGAACTCAGGTCGAAGGTGTCGAAGTCCGGGTGGTCGAGCTCGGCGATGAACATCGTGGGCACCCCGTACAGCGAGGTGCAGCGCTCGGCGGAGACCGCCTCCAGCGCCGTGCGAGCGTCGAACCCCTCGGACGGGATGATCATCGCCGCGCCGTGGCTGGTGCAGGCGAGGTTGCCCATAACCATGCCGAAGCAGTGGTAGAAGGGCGGCACGATGGCGACCCGGTCCACTTCGGAGTAGCCGCAGAGCTCCCCGACGAAGAAGCCGTTGTTGAGGATGTTGTGGTGCGACAGCGTCGCGCCCTTCGGGAACCCGGTGGTGCCCGAGGTGTACTGGATGTTGATCGGATCGTCGGCGCCGAGCTCGGCCTGCGCCGCCGCCAGCCGCTCCGGATCCCCCGCCCGGCCGCGCTCGAACAGCGCGTCCCAGGTGGCGTCGTCGAACAGCACGACCTGCTCCAGGCCGGGGCAGTTCGGGCGCACCTGCTCGATCATCTCGGTGTACTCGGAGGTCTTGAACCGCTGCGCCGACACCAGCATCCGCACCCCGGCCTGGTTGAGCACGAACTCCAGCTCGTGCAGCCGGTACGACGGGTTGATGTTGACCAGGACCGCGCCGATCTTCGCCGTCGCGTACTGGGTGAGCGTCCACTCCGCCCGGTTCGGCGCCCACACCCCGACCCGGTCGCCCTTGCCGATGCCCGCCTCCAGCAGGCCGACGGCGAGCGCGTCCACGTCCGCGACGAACTCGCGGTAGGTCCAGCGGCGTCCTCGGGCGTGCTCCACCAGCGCGTCGGAATCCGGGACGCGGGCGGCGACGCGGTCCAGGTTGGCGCCGATGGTGTCGCCGAGCAGCGGCACCTCCGAGATTCCGGAGTCGTAACTGGATTCTGCTGGTCGAACGGTGTCCACAAGTGCCCTCCCCGACGCTGGGTATGACGCAAGGCACTCATGATTGCGCCCGAGCCGCAAAAAATCGAGGGGTCCCGGAGCCTCCGCTTCCGCCCGCCGGGTACGGCGTCGTCCGGCCTACTCGCCGCGGTGCTTGCGGCTGATCGGCCGGAAGGCGAGGAAGTACGCCAGCACCCCCACCGGCGGCGCGAGCCACAGGTTGCCGAGCCCGAACCGGAGTCCGTCCGGGTGCAGCAGCACCGACACGGCCAGGTTCAGCGCCGCGACCGCCACCGCGACGGACACCGCGGCGACCATCGGGTGGTCCACGATCCACCGGTCGATCTTGCGCATGTCCCCACCTTCCTCGATCGTGTCAGGCCGCGGGGCCCGGCGGCAGCTGCACGGTCATGATCAGCTCGCAGGTCCGCTCGCCCGCGCCCCGGTAGGCGTGCGGGACGTCGCCGTCGAAGGTCGCGGTCCGCCCGGCCTCGACGACGTGCTCGGTGCCGTCGATGACCAGGACCAGCCGGCCCGAGGTGACGCTGAGCGTCTCCACCACCCCGGCCTGGTGCGGGTGGCTCGGGTACTCCTCGTCGGGCTCCAGCCGCCAGCGCCAGATCTCGACCGGCGTCGGAGCCGAGGTCGTCAGCACCAGCCGGGCCTCGCCGCCGCCGTCGCCCGTCCACAGCGGGGCGACCTCGTCGGCGTCCACGACCCGCACGCGCGCTTCGGGTGCGCCCTGCATCAGCGCGGACACCGAGATGCCGAGGGCGTCGGCCAACCGGACCAGCGTGGCCAGGTTCGGGTTTCCCTGGGCCTTCTCCAGCGCGACCAGAGCGCCCTTGCTGACCTGGGCGCGACGGCCGAGCTCGTCGAGGGACAGGCCTGCGCGGAGCCGGGCGGCCCGGACGTTCTGCGCGACCGCCTTCAAGGCCACGGCCGGGTCGGACATCTGCTCACCCTCCTCACCGCCGGACCACTCGACTGCGCCGTGCGGTCGGTCGGTTGAACCATTCGGTCATTAAGATGTACCGTGCGGTCGTTCTGCTGAAGGATAGGAGAAGGACCGTGCTCGCTCTGCTGCTGGCCCTGGGCAGCTCCCTCGCCTACGGGTGCGCCGACTTCTTCGGCGGGCTCGGCGCGCGCAAGGCCCACGTGCTGCGCACCGTGATCATCGCGGCCCCGGCCAGCCTCGTCGTCGAACTGCTGCTGTGGCCGCTGCTCGGCGCCTCGTTCAGCACCACCGCCCTCACCTGGGGAGCCGCCTCCGGCATCGCCTCGGCCGCCGCGTTCGTGCTGCTCTACCGCACCCTCGCCATCGGGCCGATGAACGTGCTCTCACCGGTGACCGCGCTGGTGTCCGCCGCCTTGCCGGTGGCGGCGGGACTGCTGCTGCAAGGCGAGCACCTGTCCACCGCCGGGCTCATCGGCCTGCCGCTGGCGCTGGTGGCGGTCGTGCTCGTCAGCGCCGGTCAGCGCGGCGGGACGCGGCCGTCGCGGACCGCGCTGCTGCTCGCGTGCGGAGCCGGGGCCGCCATCGCCCTGCAATTGATCTTCCTGCACCAGACGCCCGCCGACAGCGGGGTGGCGCCGCTGATCGTGGGCCGCGCCGTCTCCTCGGCGATCACCCTGACCGCGGCGGCGGTGCTGCACCGGGGCCTCGGCCCCGAACGGCCCGCGCACGCGATGTCGGCGGCGGCCGGAGCGCTGGACTCGGCGGCGAACCTGCTGTTCCTGCTCGCCGCGCGCAGCGGGGACCTCGCCGTCGTCGCCGTGATCGTCGCGCTCTACCCCGTCAGCACCGTGCTGCTCGCCCGCGGCGTGCTGGCCGAGCGGATCCACCGCGGCAGGCTCCTCGGCCTGGGCGTCGCCGCCGTCGCCGTGAGCCTGCTCGCCCTGCCCTGAGCCGTAGGCTGCCGGAGTGCGCATCTACGTCGTGGACTCCTTCACCGAAACCCCGTTCAGCGGCAACCCGGCCGGAGTGGTGCTGCTCGACGCGCCCGCCTCCGAAACGTGGATGCGGTCCGTGGCGGCCGAGATGAAGCACGCCGAGACGGCGTTCGTGGTGCTCGACGGCACCGAGCCGAAACCGCTGCGCTGGTTCACCCCCACCACCGAAGTCGACCTGTGCGGGCACGCCACGCTCGCGACCGCGCACGTGCTCGGCGGTGACCAGCGGTTCAGCACCCGCAGCGGCGAGCTGATCTGCACCGACGCCGGTGACGGCTGGATCGGGCTGGACTTCCCGGCGAGCGCGCCGACCCCGGCGGACGGTCCCGCCGACCTGGCGGCGGCGTTGCCCGGCACGACCGTGCGGGCGGTGCTGTCGACCTCCGACGACCTGCTCGTGCGGGTCGGCTCGGCAGCCGAAGTGCGCGCGCTGGAACCGGACCTGGAGCGCATCGGCGCCTGGGCGCGCCGGGGCGTGATCGTCACCGCCGAAGGCGACCGGGACGGGGTCGACTTCGTCAGCCGGTTCTTCGCCCCCGCCTCCGGCATCCCGGAGGACCCGGTCACCGGCTCCGCGCACTGCAAGCTGGCCCCGTACTGGGCGGCCGAGCTGGGGCGGGCGGGCGCGGAACTCGTCGGCGAGCAGGCCTCGGCGCGCGGCGGCTTCGTCCGCGCCACCCCGAACGGCGACCGCGTCGGCCTGCGCGGCAGGGCCGTCACCGTCCTCGAAGGCGACCTCAGGGTCTGAGGGAAAGCCCAGGGGAGCACCTGAGCCGCCAGCCGGATGATCATGGCAAGCTCGGGGGCATGCAATTGCTGCTGAACGTGATCTGGTTGATCTTCGGCGGGCTGTGGCTGGCCCTGGGCTACGCCGTGGCGGGCGTCGTGCTGGGCATCACGATCATCGGGATCCCGTTCGCCATCGCCTCGTTCCGGATGGCGAACTTCGCGCTGTGGCCGTTCGGGCGCCGACTCGTCGACGAGCCCGACGCGGGCGCGTTCTCCTCGATCGGGAACGTGCTGTGGCTGCTGCTGGCCGGCTGGTGGCTCGCGCTCGGGCACATCGTCACCGGCATCGCGCAGTGCGTCACGATCATCGGCATCCCGCTGGGCATCGCCAACTTCAAGCTGATCCCGGTGTCGCTGTTCCCGCTGGGCAAGCAGATCGTCGACTCCGACGACCGCCTGCCCACCCGAGGCTGACCAGGTGAACGGCCCGTCCGGCCGGACGGGCCGTTCACGTCGGGACTCAGGCGCCGAAGGGGTCGGCGGTGTTGCCGACGAGGTCCCCGACCGAGTTGATCACCTTCGTGGGGCGGTACGGGAAGAGCTCCGCGGTGTTCTCGTCGGAGATCCCGGTGAGCACCAGGATCGTCTGCAGGCCCGACTCCAGGCCGGAGCGCACGTCGGTGTCCATCCGGTCGCCGATCATCAGCGTGTTCTCCGAATGCGACCCCAGCGCCCGCAGCGCCGACCGCATCATCAGCGGGTTCGGCTTGCCCACGTAGTACGGCGCCCTGCCCGTCACCCGTTCGATCAGCGCGGCGACCGCACCGGTCGCGGGCAACGTGCCCTCCCTGCTCGGACCCTTCTCGTCCGGGTTCGTGGCGATGAACCGCGCACCGCCCTCCACGAGCCGGATCGCCTTCGTGATCGCCTCGAAGCTGTAGGTGCGGGTCTCGCCCAGGATCACGTAGTCCGGGTCGCGGTCGGTGAGCACGTAACCGATGTTGTGCAGCGCGGTCGTCAAACCGGATTCGCCGACGACGTGCGCGCTGCCACCCGGACGCTGCTTCTCCAGGAACTGGGCCGTCGCCAGCGCGGACGTCCAGATCGCCGACTCGGGGATGTCCAGGCCGGTGCGGTGCAGGCGGGCCCGCAGATCTCGCGGGGTGAAGATCGAGTTGTTCGTGAACACCATGAACGGCCGCCCCTGCTCGCGCAGCTCGGCGAGGAACCGGTCGGCTCCCGGCACCATGTGCTCCTCGTGCACGAGCACGCCGTCCATGTCCATCAAGTACGTCCAGGGCGTTTCCTCAGTCACGCCCCAGATGATCCTCCGGACACCGGGTGGATGGCTACTTCGGCGGCCTTAACCACGAAAAACACGTCATCACCTGCGGACATCCCCAGGTCGGCGACGGCGGCGGGGGTCACGTCGGCCGCCAGCACCACCGGATCCGGCGTGCGCGTCTCGGCGCGCAACCGCACCACGTCACCGCGCGGCTCCAGCGCGTTGATCCGCACCGGCACGGCGTTGCGCGGGCTGGCGTGCGGGCGGTCCCGGTGCACGGCCACCGCCGACGGCGAGAACACCGCCGCCGCCTGCTCCCCCGGTTCCAGCTTCCCCGGCTCCAGATCCTCCGCGGTGCGGCCGGTGACGGGGATGCCCGCGAAGACGAGCCCGCCGTCGGAGGCGGCGCCGGTGAGCAGGTTGAGCCCGGCGATGCGGGCCGTGAACGCCGCCGCCGGCCGGGTCAGCACCCGGCGCGTCGGCCCTTGCTCGATGATCCGCCCGTCCACCAGCACCGCGACCCGGTCGGCCAGCACCACGGCGTCGAGCACGTCGTGGGTGACCAGCACCGTCGGCTGCCGCTGCTCCCGCAGCACCCGGTGCAGCAGGCCGCGCACGGCGGGCGCGGCGTCCACGTCCAGCGCGGCCAGCGGCTCGTCCAGCAGCAGCAGGCTCGGCGAGGCCGCCAGCGCGCGGGCCAGCGCGACGCGCTGCGCCTGACCACCGGACAGCTGCGCCGGTCGGCGCTCGGCGAACTCGGCCGCGTCCACCTCGACCAGCCAGCGGCGAGCCGTCTCCCGCGCCGCGGCCTTGCCCGCACCTGCGGCGCGGGGGCCGAACGCCACGTTCTCCAGCACCGACATGCGGGGGAACAGCAAGGCGTTCTGCGCCAGCAGTCCGACGCGCCGCCGGTGCGTCGGCACGTGCTCGGACCGCTCGGTGTCGCACCAGACGTGCTCGTCCAGACCCACCCGGCCGCGGTCCGGGACGAGCAGGCCCGACAGCACCGACAGCAAGGTCGACTTGCCCGCGCCGTTGGGGCCGAGCACCGCCAGCACCTCCCCCGGCTTCACCGCCAGCTCGGCGCCGAGGGTGAACTCGGGGCGGGCGAACTCGATGCGGGCGTGCAGGCCGGTCACGCGCGTCCCTCCACTGCCTTCGTCCCCGCCAGGCCGATCACCAGCAGGGCCAGCACCACCAGCAGCAACGACATCGCCACGGCGGCATCCACATCGGACTGCGCCGTGGTGTAGATGGCCAGCGGCAACGTGCGGGTGGTGCCCTGCAGGCTGCCCGCGAACGTGATCGTCGCGCCGAACTCGCCCAGCGCGCGGGCGAACGTGAGCACCACGCTCGACCCCAGCGCGGGCAACAGCATCGGCACCGTGACCCGCCGGAACGTCAGCCACGGGCCCGCGCCCAGCGTCGCCGCCACCTGCTCGTAGCGGGCGTCGGCCGAGCGCAACGCGCCCTCCAGCCCCACCACCAGGAACGGCATCGCCACGAACGTCTGCGCCAGCACCACCGCCGCCGTCGTGTAGGGCAGCCGGAGGCCCGCGTCGTCGAGCAATCCGCCCAGCGGACCCGTCCGGCCGAGCAGGTACAGCAGGGCCAGCCCGCCCACGACCGGCGGCAGCACCAGCGGGAGCAGCACCACCGCCCGCAGCACCCGCACCCCGCGCAGCCGCGCCCGCGCCAGCACCACCGCCAGCGGGCCGCCGAACACCAGCGACAACGCGGTCGCCACCAGCGAGGTGCGCACCGACAGGTCCAGCGCGTCCACCGCGGCCGAACTCGTCAGCAGCGCGGGCAGCCGCGCCGGGTCGACGCGGGTGAGCAGGCCGAGCACCGGCAGCACGATCAGCGCCAGCGCGAACGCGGCGGGCACCCACAGCACGGCGGGAAAACCCGCCGAGGGCGCGCGCCGCATCCCGTTCCGCCTCATTCGGTGCCGAAACCGTGCGCCGTCAGCACTTCCTCGCCGACCGGACCGCGCACGTAGTCCAGGAACCGCGCCCCCAGCTCCGGCTCCGGAGCGTCCTTGAGCGAGGCGATCGGGTAGTCGTTGATCGCGCGCTGCGCCTCCGGGAAGTCCACGGCCTGCACCTGGCCGGCGGCGGCCTTCGCGTCCGTGACGTAGACCAGCCCGGCGTCGGCCTCGCCCGCGGTGACCTTGCGCAGCACCGACTTGACGTCGTTCTCCTCGCTGGCCGCGTTGATCCGCAGCCCGGCCGCCTGCTCCACGGTCCGCGCCGCCGAACCGCACGGGACCTGCGGCGCGCACTGCACGACGAGCCTGCCCGGCGCGTTGAGGTCGGCCAGCGAGGCGATGTGCTCGGGATTGCCCTTGGGCACCGCGATCGTCAGCTCGTTCGTGGCGAACACCTGCGGCTCGCCACCGGTCACGCCCGCCGCGGTCGCCTTGGCCATGTTCTTGCCGTCCGCCGAGGCGAACACGTCGGCCCGGCGCCCCTGGGTGAGCTGCTCGACCAGCGTGGACGAACCCGCGTAGTCCAGCTGCACCCGCACCCCCGGGTTCTCCGCCTCGAACCGGCCCGCGAGCTCGTCGAAGGACTCCGTGAGCGAGGCCGCGGCGAGCACCGTGACCGTCCGCTCGCCCTGCGCCTGCTCCGCACCGCCCGTCGAACACCCGGCCAGTAACAGCGTGAACCCGGCGAATGCCGCGACAACTCTGGGTTTGACCACGTCAACCTCCCGGCGTCTCCACCACGACGGCGGTCGATTTGACCACCGCCACCGCCAGCACTCCCGGTTCGAGCCCCAGCTCCCGCACGGCCTCGGTGCTCATCAGCGACACCACCCGGTGCGGGCCGCACTGCAACTCGACCTGGGACATCACCCGGTCCGAGACGACCTCGGTGACCAGCCCGACCCAGCGGTTGCGGGCCGACCTGCCCACCCCGGAGGGGTCCGGCACGGCACGCGCCTGGTCGCGGGCGAACTCGGCCAGGTCGGCGCCGTCCACGACGAGGCGGCCGGAGCCGTCGCGCTCGGTGGGCAGCTGACCGCCGTCGGCCCAGCGGCGCACGGTGTCGTCGCTGACGCCGAGCAGTCCGGCGGCTTCGGAAATCCGGTAGTGCGGCACAGTCGAGCAGATTACTGCCGCAATCGCGGCGGAGACAGTGTCATCGAACACGCAACTGCGGTCCTTATGACGATCCGGTGTGGATTTCTGCAGGTGAGAATCCGCTGCGGCAGCGCGATAAAGCTCCCGCGACGATCGAAATACCCTTCCGGGCAGGGTTAGGCTCGAACGGTGACCGCAGTGGACCTGGGCATCCCGGCCGTGCGCCCCGCGACCGACACGTCGACCCGTCCGGACACCCCGGCCTTGATCGACCGATTCGGCCGCGTGGCCACCGACCTCCGCGTTTCCTTGATCGACAAGTGCAACCTGCGCTGCACCTACTGCATGCCCGCCGAGGGGCTGCCGTGGCTGAAGCGCCAGGAGATGCTCGACACCGAGGAGATGAACCGGCTCATCCGGATCGCCGTGGAGACCCTCGGGGTCACCAACGTGCGGTTCACCGGCGGCGAGCCGCTGCTGCGCCAGGACCTGGTGGACGTCATCGGCGCCACCAGCGCGCTGACCGGGAACCCGAAGACCTCCTTGACCACCAACGGGATCAACCTGCGCCGCTACGCCGACGCGCTGGTCGAGGCCGGACTGGACCGGGTCAACGTCTCGCTGGACACCCTGCGCGCCGACACCTTCCACGAGCTGACCCGCCGGGACCGCTTCGACGACGTGCTCGACGGGCTCGCCGCGGCGAAGGCGACCGGGCTGGAACCGGTCAAGGTGAACGCGGTGCTGCTGCGCGGCGTGAACGACGACGAAGCGGGCGACCTGCTGCGGTTCTGCCTGGCCGAGGGCTACCAGCTGCGGTTCATCGAGCAGATGCCGCTGGATCCGCAGCACGGCTGGGACCGCGAACAGATGATCACCGCGGACGAGATCCTGGAGCGGCTGGGCGAGGAGTTCACCCTCACCCCGCACGTCGCCGAGCGCGGCTCCGCCCCCGCCGAGCGCTGGCTGGTGGACGGCGGTCCGGGCACCGTCGGCGTGATCGGCTCGGTGACGCGGCCGTTCTGCGCGGCCTGCGACCGCACCCGGCTCACCGCCGACGGGCAGCTGCGGTCCTGCCTGTTCTCCACCACCGAGACCGATCTGCGCGGCCCGCTGCGCGACGGCGCCGGGGACGACGAACTGGCCCGGCTGTGGCAGGAGACGATGTGGGCCAAGAAGGCCGGGCACGGGATGGACGACGACGGGTTCGCCCAGCCTTCCCGCCCGATGAGCGCGATCGGAGGCTGACCAGCCATGACGGTGCAGTTCGACGGCGCCCCGACCGCGCTGGCGGTGCGGGTGCGCTACTTCGCCGGCGCCAGGGCCGCGGCGGGCGTGACCGAGGAGACCTTGTGCGTCTCCGCCGGTTCGCCGGGCCCAGTGCGGGCCTCCGACGTGATCGACGCGGTGCTCGCCGCGCACGACGAGCGGCTGGCGAACGTCGTTCCCGCCTGCAGCTTCCTGCTCAACGGGGTCGCGGTGCGCGACCGCTCGACCTCGGTCGATGACGGCGATGAGCTGGACGTGCTGCCGCCGTTCGCGGGTGGCTGAACGGCTGCGGCGATCGAGTTCTCTCCTTATTGATCCGCCCGCGCAGGCGCGCGTGCGCGAATACAACACTCCCCGGCGTGTCTGACACACTCCCCCGGGTGACTTCTCGGTGTGCGTTCGAGTGACTCCGCGCCGAGGTTCAGGGACCCGTCCGGCGACCGTCTCTTGATCTTCGAACCGGTCCCGCCGCCCCCTTCCCGATCTCATCGACTCGATCACTCGACCGAGGTCAACATTGACTCAGCGTCACATCAGTTGATCAGTGCGTGATCGCGAGATCCCGCCGATCCACGCCTGATCCCGACTCGATTCAGAGCGCTTCGGAAGTGACGAGCACTCAACGACGAGGTTTCCGGGGCACTGAAGAGGTGAGCCACGCCTCACTGACGGTGATCGATCTCAGCCCGGAAACGACTTGATAACGACGCCCTGATCAGCAAAAACGATCGAGATCGGACACCCCCGAGTCATCGTTACTGTGACGACCGTCACATATGCTCAGATTTCCGCTTCGGCGATCGGTTACGTAGTGTCGCTCTCCGGTCGGCCCCGAACCGATCAGCAAGGACCACGGAAGCCCGCAGCGCCGAACCCTGTCCGGCGGGCTTCTCACCCCCGAAAGAACACACCGGACAGGGGCGGGGGAACCACCACTGGGCGCCCCGAACGCCCTAGGGGTGAAGCCGGCTCCCGAGCCGGCCGGGCTGCCTCTCAGCCCGAACCCGACAGCTCACCTCGCAAGCGCGGCAGGAGAGGGAAATGACTCGCTACGAAGGCAAGCACCGCAAACCTTCCACCGCCGGCATCGCCCGCAACGCCGCCCGGCTGGCCATCGCCGGTGCCGTGGTCGCCGCCCCGATCGCGATCGCTGCACCCGCCAACGCCGCTGACTGGGACAAGCTCGCGCAGTGCGAGAGCAGCGGGAACTGGAGCGCCAACACCGGCAACGGCTTCTCCGGCGGCCTCCAGTTCACCCCGTCCACCTGGGCCGCGTACGGCGGCACGCAGTACGCGTCGAACGCCAAGGACGCCAGCCGCGAAGAGCAGATCGCCGTCGCCGAGAAGGTCCTCGCCTCGCAGGGCTCCGGCGCCTGGCCCGGCTGCACCTCGAAGACCAGCTGGACCAGCGGCAGCACCAGCAGCAAGTCGAGCAGCTCGGAGAAGAGCTCGTCCTCCTCGAAGAAGAGCGAGACGAGCTCCAAGAAGTCCACCAAGAAGTCGACCGTGAAGTCCGGCGGTGCCGACTACACGGTGCAGGCCGGTGACACCCTGGGCAAGATCGCCAGCCAGTACGGCGTGAACTACCAGGACATCTTCGAGCGCAACAGCAACGTGCTCAACGACCCGAACATGATCTTCCCGGGTCAGCAGCTCGACATCAAGTGATCATCCGGCCAGGTCGATGACCTGGCGTGGAGTCCGTAGTCCGGCCCGTTCCCCCGTGCGGGCCGGCTCGACTCCCAGACCCGGGACCCTGCCGCCTCCCCCAGCGGCAGGGTCCCGTTTCACTTTCTGGGGGGTCGGGGCTCGTTTTGCTTGGGTGGTCGTTCAGCGGAACCTCAGCGTCCTTCTCGCTGCGGGATCTTTTTCCCAAGTGGCTCCGCCACGAGGGAAAAAGCTGTCCTCGCGAGAAGGACGCTGAGAACCCGCGAGTGACCGAGTTTTCGACGTGGGCTATGCGCTTCGCGCATCCAGGCACGGCCTTCGGCCGCAAGGCAGGCATCGCTTCGCTCGCCCACTGCACGGCTTCGCCGCAAAGGCACGGCCTTCGGCCGGTCGGCGGGATTGGATTCGCTCGGCCTTCGGCGTTGGCGGGTTTGAGGGGATAGTGATCGGCGATCGTTGCCTTGTTGAGATCTGGATGTGCCTGGGACGCTCAAGGACGGCCGTCAGCTAGCTCGAAAGCGACGCGTGGTCATCCCGGCCTCGGGGCGCCGCACACGACGCAGAGACCGTCTCAGGGGCAGTTGACCCATTCTTCGGAGGCGTCGGCGAAGACCTGGCGCTTCCAGATCGGCAGGCGGCGCTTCACCTCGTCGACGAGGTCGGCGCACACCGCGAACGCCTCCTTGCGGTGTTCGGCGGCGACCGCGCAGGCCAGCGCCACATCGCCGATCCCCAGCAGGCCCACCCGGTGGGCCACGGCCAAAGCCCGGACCCCGTCGTGGCGACCGGCCAGTTCTGCGGCGACCTCCCGGATCACCTCGTCGGCGCTGGGGTGCCCGACGTATTCGAGCTCGGTGACGCCCCGGCCTCCGTCGTGATCGCGCACCACGCCGCCGAAGGTGACGACCGCGCCCGCGGCCCGGTCCTCCACCAGCCGCGCCACGTCCTCGACGAGCAGCGGGCGGTCGGCGACCTCGGCGAGCAGCACGGCCGCGTGCCCGCGGGCCGGGTCCGGAGCGGTCTCGGCGGCCGGGACGACTCCGCCGCCCGGCACGTGGTCACCGCCGTGGAGCTGGTCCACCGCGTGGTCGAGCACGCCGTCGAGCACGCCGAGCCCGTCGGCAACCCCGCCGCGCGATCCCGGCAGGTTGACGATCAGCGTCCGCCCGCTCACCCCGGCCACCCCTCGGGACAGCACGGCCGTCGGGACCTGCGGCAGACCCGCCGCGCGCACCGCGTCGGCCAAACCGGGGATCTGGTGGTCCAGCACCTCGGCGGTGACTTCGGGCGTGCGGTCGGTCGGGTTGATCCCGGTACCGCCGGTCGTGATCACCACGGTGATCTCGGCGGCCACGGCGTCCCGCAGCGCCCGGCCCACGGGCTCCCCGTCCGGCACGACCACCGGGTCGCCGACCTCGAATCCGCGCTCGCGCAGCCACTCGACGATGACGGGGCCGGTGCGGTCGGTGTACACGCCTGCCGCGGCGCGGTTCGACGCGGCCACGACACGAGCGGTGCGGGCTGGCATGGGCGGGGCTCCTTGCGGTCGCGGGCAGGCGCGACGGGGACGTCACGTCGCCGCGCCGACTCCAGCCTACGAGCCTCCGCCGACGGCGGGCCGATCAGTCCTCGCGAACCCAGGTGCCCGTTTTGCCGCCTTCTTTGCGCTCGACGCGGACGGCGTCGAGCACCGCGGCCGGGTCGACCGCTTTGATCATGTCGTGCAGCGCGAGACCGGCCCCGGTGACGGCGGTCAACGCCTCCATCTCAACGCCGGTCCGGTCGGTGGTGCGCACCGTCGCCGCGATCCGGACCTCCGCGTCGCCGAGGTCCAGCCGCACCTCCACGCCGGACAGCGCGATCGGATGGCACAGCGGGACGAGGTCCGGCGTCCGCTTCGCCGCCATGATCCCCGCGATCCGCGCGGTCGCCAGCGCATCGCCCTTGGGCAACCCGTCCCGCCGCACCAGCGCGAGGACTTCGGCGGTGGTGCGCACGACCCCGGTGGCCACGGCGGTCCGGGCGGTCGCCTCCTTCGCGGAGACGTCGACCATGCGACCCGCCCCCGACTCGTCCACGTGCGTGAGCTCGTCCTGCGCCATACCTCAGACCTTAGGAGCCCACCCGGACCCCGCCCGCACAGGGCTCACGACGTGGCGAGTCCGGGGTCAGTAGTCCAAGTCCTCCGCCATGGACCACGGCATCGAGGAACCCCCGTGCGAAGGCTGCTCGGTGCGGCCCGCGATGGCGGCCTTGCGGACGGCTTCGGCGACGGCCGGGGCGACCGTGGTGTCGAAGACGCTCGGCACGATGAACGACGGGTTGACCCGCTCCTCGCCGTCGACGACGTCGGCGATCGCGTTCGAGGCCGCGATCATCATGTCGTCGGTGATCTCGTGGGCGTGCGCGTCGAGCAGTCCGCGGAAGAAGCCGGGGAACGCGAGCACGTTGTTGATCTGGTTCGGGTAGTCGCTGCGGCCGGTGGCGACGACCTTGGCGTGCTGCTGCGCTTCCAGCGGGTCGATCTCCGGGTCCGGGTTGGCCAGCGCGAACACGATCGCGTCGTCGTTCATGGTGGCCACGTCGTCGCCGCTGAGCAGGTTCGGCGCCGACACCCCGATGAACACGTCGGCCCCGTTGACCGCGTCGGACAGGGTGCCGGTGCGCCCGTCCACGTTGGTGCCCGCCGCGATGGAGCGGAGGTTCTCGTCCTCGTCGCCGCGTCCGTCGTGGACGATGCCGTCGATGTCCACGGCGATGATGTCGGCGGGCTTCTTGTGCTGGAGCAGCCGGATGATCGCCGAGCCCGCGGCACCCACGCCGCAGACGACGATGCGGCAGTCCTCGATGCTCTTGCCGACGACCCGCAGCGCGTTGCGCAGCGCGCCCAGCACCACGATGGCGGTGCCGTGCTGATCGTCGTGGAACACGGGGATGTTCAGCTTGTCCCGCAGCCGCGCCTCGATCTCGAAGCAGCGCGGCGCGGCGATGTCCTCCAGGTTGATGCCGCCGTAGACCGGCGCGATGAGCTCGACCGCGCGGATGATCTCCTCGGTGTCCTGGGTGTCGAGGCACACCGGCCAGGCGTTGACGCCGGCGAACTTCTTGAACAGCGCCGCCTTGCCCTCCATCACGGGCAGCGCGGCCTCCGGGCCGATGTTGCCGAGCCCGAGCACGGCGGAGCCGTCGGTGACCACGGCGACCGAGTTCCGCTTGATCGTCAGCCGCCGGGCGTCCTCGGGGTTCTCGGCGATCGCGGTGCACACCCGCGCCACGCCGGGCGTGTAGGCGCGGGAGAGGTCGTCGCGGTTGGCGAGCGCGACCCGCGAACTCACCTCGATCTTCCCGCCGAGGTGGACGAGGAAGGTCCGGTCGGAGATCTTGCGGACCTTCACGCCGGGCAGTTCGCCGAGCCGGTCGGTGATGTCGCTGGCGTGGTCGGCGGACAGCGCGTTGCAGGTGATGTCCACGACGATGCGGTCGGCGTGCGATTCGACGACGTCGAACGCGGTGATGACGCCGCCCGCGCGGCCGATGGCGCTGGCGAGGTCGCCCGCCGCGCTGGCCGACGGCGGCGCCTCCACTCGGACCGTGATCGAGTAACCCGGACCTGGAACCGGCATGGCCACACCCCTGTCGCGCGCGAAGTTTCAAACTTGACCGCCGGGCCCGAAGCACACCACTCAGGGCTGAGGCAAGATCCGGCGCCCACCAAAGCCATTGAACTTCACCCGGCAGAGAAAAAGCCTAGAACTTTCTCAAGTGTGATCGACGTCCGGCACGGTTACCGACGGGTCGGTCTTGACAACGGGGCCCGGACGCACAACGGCCCCGGATCCGCCGAGCGGGATCCGGGGCCGGGAGCGGTGCGCGCAGCGGCGGACCGCTACTCGCACGAAGTCACTTGTTGATCTTGGTGACGGGGTGCTCGTACGGGAACGTGCCCTCGTCGAAGGGGAACGTGACGTCACCGAACGGCGACAGCGCGCCCTGCTTGTCGGCGACAAGCTCGCTGACCGGGTGCTCCCCGTCGCCCACGTGCGGCCACGTCGGGTCGATGCGGTCCTTCTTCGCGTTGCCACCGGCCACGGTGATCCTCCGGAAAGTCGTCGTGGGCGTACGACCCCCAGTTTGCCCGATCCGGCGGCGCGATCGAACCCCGCCCTACCTGATACGACGCGAATCACCCGACGCCGGACCGCCTGCTCGGCGCACCGGACGCCCGCCGTGCCTGATCACTCACGATCCGAGGGATGCGCAGGGGGGACTCGGTATCGTGGCGGGGATGGCTTCACTCGCGGACTCCCTGCGGGCACGCGGCGACGAGGACCTCACGGCCTTGCTGCGCATGCGGCCCGACCTGGCCACGCCCCCGCCAGCGGACACGTCCGTGCTGGCCACCCGCGCGGGGGTGCGCTCGTCGGTGGCGCGCGCCTGCGAGGACCTGGACTCGTTCGCGCTGTCCACCTTGGAAGCCCTGGTGCTGCTGGACGCGGATTCGGCGCCGGTCGCGCTGGACGCGGTGGCCGAGATGCTCGGCTCTGGCGTGACCCCGCAGCGGACCCGGCGGGCCGTGGAAGAGCTGCGGCGCCGCGCGCTGGTCTGGGGCGAGGACGCCGAGCTCGCCGTGGTGCCCACCGCGCGGGAGGCGCTGCCCGCGTTCCCCGCCGGGCTCGGCCGCCCCGCCGACGACCTCACCCCCGATGCCGCCGGCGCCGCGCTCGCCGAACTCGACGAGCAGGAGCGGGACCTCGTCAGCAAGCTCGCCGGCCCCAGGCCGATCGGGCGCACCAAGGACGCCGGGCGCGGGATCACCGCGGACGAGGCGACGACGCCCGTGCAGCGGCTGCTCGCGAAGGGCCTGCTGCTGCGCCGCGACGCCGAGACCGTGGAGCTGCCCCGCCAGCTCGCGCTCGCGGTCCGCGGCGACGACCCGATGGGCCCGGTGGAACCGGAGGAACCGCTGCTCGACCTCGTCGCCCACGATCAGGCCACGGTGGACTCCACCGCCGCCGGCGAGGTGCTGGAGCTGCTGCGGCACCTGGAGTCGCTGCTGCACCTGTGGAGCGAGGACCCGCCGGACGTGCTGCGCTCCGGCGGCATCGGGGTGCGCGACATCCGCCGCGCCGCCAAGGAACTCGACGTCGACGAGGCCCGGGTGTCGCTGCTGGTCGAGCTGGCGGTGGCCGCGAACCTCATCGCCGCCACCGACGGCGGCGAACCGCAGTGGACGCTCACCTACGCCGCCGACACGTGGCTCGCTTCGGGTCCGGAGCAGCGGTGGGCGCCGCTGGCGAAGAGCTGGGTGGACCTGCCCCGGCTACCGGGCCTGATCGGGGCGCGCGACGAGAAGGACCGGCTGCTGGGCCCGTTGTCCGAGGAGTTGCGCCGCCCGCTGGCGCCGCGCGACCGGCACCGGATCCTGGGCCTGCTCGACGAACTCCCCGGCGGTCACGGGGTGCGCGACGCCGACGAGGCGGCGGCCGTGCTGGCCTGGCGCGCCCCGCGCCGCGGCGGGCGGCTGCGCGACGACCTGGTGCGCTGGACGCTGCGGGAGGCGACGGCGCTGGGCGTCGTCGCGCTGGGCGCGCTGTCGAGCGCCGGGCGCGCGGTGCTGTTCGACGACGCGAGCACGGCGGCGCAGGTGCTCACCTCGGCGCTGCCGGAACCGCTGGACCACGTGCTGGTGCAGGCGGACCTGACGGTCGTCGCGCCCGGCAGGCTGGAACCGGAGCTGGCCGCGGACATGAACCTCGTGGCCGATGTGGAATCCGCGGGCAGCGCCACCGTCTACCGGGTCGGCGAGAGCAGCGTGCGCCGCGCGCTGGACGCGGGCCGCGGCGCCGACGAGCTGCACGCGCTGTTCCGCGACCGGTCCCGCACCCCCATCCCGCAAGGCTTGACGTACCTGATCGACGACGTGGCGCGCAGGCACGGCAGGCTCCGGGCGGGAACCGCATCGGCCTTCTTGCGCTGCGACGATTCGGTGCTGCTGGCAGAAGTGCTGGCCAGCCCCGGCATCGGCGAGCTGGAACTGCGCCGCATCGCACCCACCGTGCTGGTGAGCCCGCTACCGCTGGTGGAGGTGCTGGACGGCTTGCGCGCCGCCGGTTTCGCCCCCGCCGCCGAAGGCCCCGACGGCCAGATCCTGGACCTGCGCTCCGACGGCCACCGGGTGCGCGGTCGCGGCAAGGCCGCCCAGCAGCCGGTGCTGCCCACCCCGCCCGGCGAGGAGCAGCTCGCGGAACTCATCGCGCAGGTGCGCTCCGGTGACCGCGCGGGCTCGGTCCGCAGGGGCAGCGCCATGAGCCCCGAACGCGGCAGGCCCAGCGCCGAGGCGACCTTGCGCCTGCTGCGAGACGCCGCCGCGCAGCAGCGCAGCGTGTGGCTCGGCTTCGTCAACTCCAACGGAGTCTCCAGCCAGGTCGTCGTGCAACCCGTCAGCGTCGGCGGCGGAGTCCTGCAAGGAGTCGACAGGGGCAGCGGCGAACCGGGAAGATTCCCCTTGCACCGCATCACATCCGTAGCGGTCGTGGAGGACTGATGACCGGCTCGACTCCGTCGGGGGAGCGGGCCGTTCGACGGATGGGATCGGCGAAGAAGGCCTTCACCCCAGATGCGTGCCGGGACGTGGCTCCGGTTGAAATTCACTCGTCGTCGAGGCGGGCGTCCGCGCCGGACGACCGCCGCTTCGCCAGGACGATCACCGCAGTTTGAGCTTGTCGAGGGCCTTCGGGTTGGTCTTCGCGCCTCGGTTCACCGAGTGGGCGATTCCGTTGTAGACCAGGTCCCACAAGTCCCGGTTCGCCTGGATCTCCCGCAGGTTGATGGAGAGCTCGGTGCCCTTCCGGTCCGCGAGCTCCAGATCCCATGACAGGCCTCCGCTGGTCCCGACGACCTGCACCTTCGTCAGCTCGTACACGTCGACGTGCCCGCCCTTCACCGCGAACCAGTCGGCACCGGCGGAGATTCCGATCCGACGGCCCAGGAAGTACCAGAGCACCGGTGGTGCGGCGACGAAAATCCACAGCGCGGGCATCGTCCACATCCAGCTGAATCCCCAGTCCCGCAGACAGCCGAACGCGAAGATGAGGATGGAGACGAAGAAACCCCCGATGACCGAGTTCGTCACCGATCCCTGGTGCCATTCGAGCACCGGACCGCGCGTTTCGGGCGAGGCCGGGTACTTCGCCTTCGACGGGCTCCGGCGGTCGCCGCCGTAATCACCGGCAACCGGCGCCCTCGATGGACGCGGGTCACCCGTCTGCGGGTTCGGCTTAGGAGACACTTCAGGCAACTCTGATCGGCCTTCCTGGAATTGGACACTAAGACTGGTCAGTCCGGCCAGAACTCGTCAACCGCGAACCCAACCCCCACCCCGACGAGGCCACCGACCACAACCCCGACCGGGCCACCGACCGCAGCGCCGACGATCGCGCCGGACCCGAACGAGGCGCCACCACCGGCAATGGCCTGGCCTGGATCTTTCCCGGACTCAACGTCGTACCAGACACCGAACCCCGTGATCAGGCCTCCGACGATCGGCAGCTTCGAACCAACCTTGGTGGCACCTTTGAGAATGGGGCTTCCCGTCTTCACCGGCTTAGGCACGATCTTTGTGTCGATCGCCCTGATCCCCGCCTTCACCCGGTCCGGGAAGCGGTCGACCACCCTGGCCGCGCGGGTTGCCGCTGCGTCGTCCAGTGCGGCTTTGGCGTTTACCTCGTTGGTGACCTGGATGGCGATGGCCTTGGACCGGTTGGCGAAGCTGAGGTCGGTGCTCGCGGCGAGCTTCGACGCCCGTGCGGCCTTGTCCATCGCCACTTCGGCGAACTCCTTGAACTTGCTGGTCCGCACCGCCACTGCGGCGGTGGCACCGCTGGTCATGTCGGTGAGGGTCAGTGCCAGCTTCGCCGGGTCGAAGGTGCCGGACAGGAAACGCACCAGCACGTGCTGGGAATCGGTCTCCTTCTTCTTGGCCTCCTTGACGATCTGGCTCGCTTGCGCTTAGGCCTGCGCCTTCTTCTCGAAGGCCGCAGCCGCCTGGGCCGCTGCTGCTCGGTCCTGCTTCTGCTGTGGCGTGGCAGGACGGTCGGCGGGCAGCACCTCAGGCGTCGCGGGCGCTGGACCGGGTTCCTGGATCTCGTAGCCCTTGATCGCCAGTCCGCCTTCGGTGGCGACGTCACGGGCGCGCTGCATCTGAGTTCGGACGGTGCGCAAGTCGTCGGCGTGCGTTTCCAGCGCGCCGCAGGTGTCGGTCAACGATCCGGCCAAGTTGTCGACGATCTTCCCCGCCTGGTCGAGCACCGCTCGGAACGAGCCCCCCGCCTGCTCGTGCCAACCGGCCTCGGAATCGCCGCGCACCCCGTGAATCTCGTCGCCCGTAGTGTCGGCGTGCTCGGCCTGTCCGCGCAGCCAGCCGCAGGTCGCGGTCAGGCTGTCGGGGTCCCCTTTTACTTCGGTGTTGAGTCCCACGGCCTCCCCCTTCGCTAACGTGGCTGCTCGGCTTGCAGCTGCTGCGCTTTGAACGCGACCGCCTGCTCGTAATCGGTCTCGACGTAGACGGCGCGGCTCTCCGCCACGGCATCGCCCAGAGCGCCCACGTCCACGACGGCGTTGCCCAACGCCTCAGCCAGCACGGCGATCGCGCCGTCGACTGCGCCGGTCACCGCGCCGGCCCGCGTTTCCGGCGGTTCGGAAGCTCCGCCTTCAAGATCCGCACTCGCACCGCGCAGCTTCGAGGCGAGCCCGGCCAGTAGCGCCGGATCGGCGTGCAGCCCGCTCATCGCGTCCCCTCTTGGTAGCGGGTGCGACGCTCATCCACCGGCAGCGCCGCATCCCAGAGGATCACGTCCGCTCCCGAACGAACGCGGAGATCATCGATCTGATGTCCGCGCACCGCGACCCAGGCTTGTCCGTCGCCTCAGCCGTCCACGAGTTCGCGCAGCGAAGTGAACGCGAGCAACGCACGGTCGCCTTGCGCCGTGTCCCGAAGTTCCAGCGTCACTTCCTCGTCCTGCCGGGTGGTTCGCTGGGACGGCAGGTAGACCGTTTCCGGTACGTGTTCCTCGGCTTCGTCGGACTCGATGTGCTCGGCTCCGAACACTGCCGGTGCCGCCTGCTCGTGTTCCCGCATCACGTGCCGGTCGCCATAAACCACGAACGCGTCTCCCTCCCCTATCGGCGCGTCTCGCGCACGATATCGGCCGTACCAGGCGGTTTGCGGCGCCTCCCCACGCCTCACCTGATCAGCCCAGCGAAACAGTTCCACCGTGGTGTGGATCAGCTTCGCGGCGCGCATTCGCGATACGGGAACGCCAGCCCGTCAAGAGACTTCGGGGTCGATATCAGGGCCGATACCGCTGGTGAGGACGTCGGTTTCCACGCGGGAAGGAATGGGCGGGCCGACGGGGGCAGGATCGTCAGGGGCGGCCATGCGGGCTCCTTCTGCGGCGTAGGCGGGGAGCCCGGCCCTCGCGCCGGGGAACGCGAGGGCCGGGCGAACGGTCCGATGCCGGTCGGGGAAGGGGAGGCGACATCGGACCGGGTCTGGGGTCAGGTCGGCCAGGTCGGGGCGGAGCCCGCGGTCTGCTCGGCGGGGTGCGAGCCGAGGTTCAGGCAAGTCGCGCAGAGCTCGCGGAGGTCGCGCGGGGCATCGAGCCTGCGGTGTACCGGGCCGCGCACGAAGTGGCCGCACTCGCCGATCGCCGAACCGCTGCCGGTGATGCCGATGATGCGGTGCCAGTGCGGCTCGTAGGCAGCGGCCATCCAGCCGAAATCTCGCACGGTCACGCGAAACTCCTTTGTCCGCAATGCTTTCTCGGCTTGATCGAACTCGGATCAACGGCTCGGGATCACCCGAGGTGGATGCGGCTCCGGCGCCGGTGCAGCTCTCGCCAGTAGCGGCGAGAGCGCTGCCGAGCCCGCCATCTCGACCAGGTTTCGACCATGAACGAAACGTATCTGTTTGAAATTTCATTCGGCAATCGCTCGATCGAGCGATCATGATCCGGGAACGTTTCGTGGCAAGATCCGCGGGCATGAACAACTCCTGGCCCGCCGTCCGCCGCGTGCAGGTCGGCCTGATCCTCCGGAACCTGCGGCGCGAATCCGGGGTGAAACCGAAGGAGATCGCCGAACGGCTCGACTGGTATCCGAGCAAGCTGACGAAGGTCGAACGCGGCGATCTCACCGTCTCGGCGGCGGAGGTCGACGTACTGCTCGGCATGTTCGGCGTCACCGAAAGCGAGGACACCGCCCGGCTTCGCGCACTGGCCAAGGAAGCCCGGCGACGTGATCAGCCGGCGCGGGTGCCGGACTGGGCAGCCACCTACGTGGCGTTGGAAGGTGCGGCGGCGGAGCTGAAGGTCTACGACACCGAACTGGTCCCCACGGTCTTGCAAACCGAGGACTACGCGCGAGCAGTGCTTTCAAATCCGCTCGACGAGACGGTCGATCCGGAACCGGCTGTGGCAGAAAGGAAAACCAGGTCCGCGCGCCTGCTGGCATCGGACGGCCCTACGGTGTGGGTCGTGCTCGGCGAAGCTGTGCTGCGCCGCGTGGTCGGCGGAACGAAGGTGCTACGGGAGCAGCTACAGCATCTTCGGAAGTCCGCGGCGAAGCCGAACGTCACCGTGCAGATCTTGCCGTTCTCGGCTGGGGAGCACATCGCTCTGGGAAGTTCGTTTCGGCTGATCACGCTTGCCGAGCCACCGGCGACGTTCGTGTACTCCGAAGGCTTGACCGGAGCCGAATACATGGACAAGCCTGTGCACACCGAAGCGCACGCGCAAGCGTTCGACAACCTGCGCATGGTGGCGGCTTCGGACCGGCAGACGGCCCGCATGCTGGATCAGCGGGTCAAGGAGTTAAAGCAAGCGACGGAGTGACCATGGCTGACCTCAACAGCAGGACTTGGCGCAAGGCAACGAGATCGCAAGGCGCCGACAACTGCGTCGAGGTCGCTCTCTCCGGCTCCACCACGGCGATTCGGGACAGCAAAGCTCCCGAGGCCGGGCACCTGACCGCGAATTCCGCGCAGTGGGCGGTGTTCCTCAACGCGCTCAAGAGCGGCGCGCTGGACGGCTGAGCCGAGGAACGCGGTCGCCCCGTGGACCGCGTTCCGGCTGTCAGCTCTTGGCCTGGGACTTCGAGGACGAAGCAGGCATCGACAGGCGCTGGCGCATCGCGTGCTCGACCAGCGTGATCAGCGCCGTCTTGGTGGATTCCCGGTTGCGGGCGTCGCAGGAGATCATCGGCACCGACTTGTCGATCGTCAGCGCCTCGCGCACGTCCTCCATGTTGTGGTGCAACATGCCGTCGAACGTGTTCACCGCGACGACGTACGGCAGCTGCCGGTCGTCGAAGAAGTCGATCGACGCGAACGCGTCCGCCAGACGGCGGGTGTCGACCAGCACGATGGCGCCGATCGCGCCCTTCACCAGGTCGTCCCACATGAACCAGAACCGGTGCTGCCCGGGCGTGCCGAACAGGTACAGGATCAGGTCGGAATCGAGCGAAACCCGGCCGAAGTCCATCGCGACCGTGGTGGTGACCTTGCCGGGCGTCGCGCTCAGGTCGTCGACCCCCACGCTCGCCTCGGTCATCACCGCCTCGGTGGTCAGCGGCATGATCTCGGAGACCGAGCCGACGAAGGTCGTCTTGCCGACCCCGAAACCGCCGGCGACGACGATCTTGGTCGAGGTCTTGCCGCTGCTTTGATTTTGCATGATCGCCCGGGGATCAGAGCTTCCGGAGGCCACTGAGCACCCTCTCCAAGAATTCCATCGACGGTCCGTCTCCCACGACCATTCCGTTCTCGTGGATGAGGACCAAGCCGAGTCCGGCCATGTCACCGATCAACACCCGCACCACACCCAGAGGCAGCCGCAAGTGGGCCGCGACCTCGGCGACCGACCGGGCCTCCACGCAGAGCCCGCAAATGGAGCGGTGCTCCGGCGTCGCCGGGTTGCTTTGCCCCCGGCCACGCTCGCTGGTGGAGACCAGCGTCTCGATAGCAAGATCATAATCGGTCCGCGTGCGGCCCCTCGTTCGGGCATAGGGTCGCACCAACGAGCCCGTGTCCTGCATTTCCCCGTGATCCGCCGGACCACCGGGGATCGCGGGCATCGATCCCGAGATCGACGGCAGCGACTGCGACACGGGCGGCAAGGACTGCGACAGGGACGGCATGGAACCCGACGGCGGGCCGCTGTCGTGGCGGCCCTGCCCGCGGGAACCGCTCCCCGCCTGCGAATCCCAGCCCCGAGAATCCCAGCCGGACGACTGCCGGCCGTGCGCGCCCGTACCGGGCGAGCTGTGGCCGTAGGGCAGGTCCAGCGGCGAACCCTGGTCCTGCGGAGCAGGGTTCGACGGTCCCGGCACGGAACCCGACGACACCGACGGCATCGAGGACGACGACATCCCGGAACCGAACAGGTCCGCTCCGGGGCCGCCGAACAGCGCGCGGCTGTAGTCGGAACCGCCCGACGAACCGGGCCACGATTCCGGTTGCCCACCGCGCGGATCGTCGACGAAGTCGTCCTGCCAGGAGTCGGCTCCGCCACTGCGGTTGTACATCCGGAACAGGTCGCCGTCCCAGTTCGGATCGGGACCGGAGTTCATGACGAATCCCCCTCACACGTCGCCGATTCGAACGGCACGGCGAGAATCATCGCCGAACCATGCCCTGCAACTGCGCGCGCAGTTCGGGCGTGAGCTGCTTGCCGACCCGCTCCACGAGCAGGGTCATCTCGTAGGCCACCAGGCCGATGTCGGCGTTCGGAGCCGCCAACACCGCCAGGCAGGACCCGTCGCTGATGGACATCAGGAACAGGTAGCCCTGCTCCATCTCCACGACGGTCTGCGTGACGTCGCCCGCCTCGAAGCAGCGCGCTGCGCCCTGCGTGAGGCTGACGAGCCCGGAGGCGACCGCGGACAGCTGCTCGGCGCGATCCCGCGGCAGGCCCTGCGAACCTGCCAGCAGGAGGCCGTCCGCGGAGACCACGACGGAGTGCGCGACGCCGGGAACCCGGCGCACGAAATCGGTGATCAGCCAACTGAAGCTGTTCTGGCTCATGGGTTGCTGGACGGACCCGGTCACTCCTGCTCCTCGGGACGGCTCGGGGTCGAGCGGGGCGGTTCGGTCGAGACTGGTTCTGCCTTTGCGTGCCTACCACGCCGGACGCCGCTCTGGAAGTTGGACATCCGTCCACGAACGGCATCGGCCGAACGCGGTGCGGCAGGTTTCGTCGGCATCGGAGACTGCGTTCGCGGTGCTGCGGAGCCCGGTACCAGGTTCGACTTCGGAACCCGCTTGGGCAGCCCCGCCGCGGTGGTCTCCTGGGTTTGGCGGGTTTGCGCCACCAATGCTTCGGCGGCCTGCCAGCCCACATCCGCCGAACCCCAGCCCGGATCGGGCGGCGTGGCAAGGATGTGCCCGCCGCTGTCCGAACGGCCCGGCGTCGACGTGTCCGCACCACCGGCCGCGGGGTTCTCCCCGCCGACGGCGCTGAACCCGCTGGTCGCGTCGAGCGCATCCGAGCCGGTGATCGGCTCGGGATCGTTCTGCTCCATCGCCTCGCGACGAGCCCGGCGGCCGGTGCTCGCACCGGTGTCCGCCTTCGCGCCGGTGTCCGTCTGGGCGGCGGAATCCGTCTGGGCGCCGGTGGAGGACTCGGCGGACCGAGATCCCGCCCCGGACGAGTCGAGGCTGAGGGACCCCGCGCTGGGCGCGGTCGCCTCCGGCGTCGGCTCGTCGCTGCCCTCGCGGAACCACTGCGAGAGCACCGCTTCGTAGATCGGCAGCCGCTCCGTCGGAGCGTCGTCGCCCTCGCGGCGGGTCTGGTGCGCGTAGCCCAGCGGCGGCGGGGTCGATGCCGCCTCCGCCGTCGGCGCGGCGTCACGGGACTCCGCCTCCGCCGGCAGGCCGGCGTCCCAGTCGAAGCCGTTCGGCGGACGCGTGATCTGCTGCGTCTTCTCAGCCTCGTACGGGCTGTGGAACAAGTCCTGCGGTTCACCCTGGACACGGCCCAGCGTGGTCGTCACGTCCTCACCCAACTGCGGCGCGTCCAATCCTGGTGGGGCTCCGCACTGGCCGTCGAAGTCCGCGTCGGCGCGGGACTCCTCGTCCGGCCAGACCTCGGAGCTCTGCTCCGCGGCCGGGCGATTCACGGCGGTGGGCGGCTCGGCGTCCGGCCGGACGGCGGCCTGCTCGGCGGTGTGCCAGCGCGGCACGTCGCTCACGCCGAACGAGTCGCCCGACGCGACGCGGAACGAGTAGTCGCCGGGCTCGTCACCCGCCGGCTCGTCGTCGGCCCCGTCCTGCCACTGGACGTCCTGCTGCTCGACCTCCGGCTGACGTGCCGCCGCCGGTTCGGGACTCTCCTGCTCGTCCTGCGGTTCGAGCGCGGACTCCGGCTCGTCCTCCTCGGTGATCCACACCGGGGAGATGTGCGTCTTCTCGATGCCGCCGTGCCCGTTGCTGCTCACCGGCACCTGCGTGGTGCGGGAGGGCTCCGGGTCGGCGCCGGAGAGCTCCGGCATCGGCTCCACCGGTGGCAGCTGCGACGACGAGTCCGTCGGGCGCCCGTTGGAGGCGGCCCCGCCGAACGCGGCGGCCAGCCCCAGGTGGGTGCCGGTGTCGGTCGCGTCCCGGTCGTCCGCGGAGACCCGCTGCACGTCGGGCATCGGGCGCGGACCGTCCGGGGTCAGCTGCACGACGAACTCGCCGGAGAGCCGCACGCTGGCGGTCACGCCGCCTTCGAGGTCGCCGTTGTTGCGCAGGTCCACCCGGATGTCGTGGCGGCGGGCCAGCTGCCCGACCACGTACAGGCCCATCCGGCGGGACACCGCGACGTCGATCTCCGGGGGCCGGGTGAGGCGCTCGTTGATCTCGCCGAGCTCGGCGGCGTCGATGCCCACGCCGCGGTCCCGGATCTCCAGCACCAGTTCCTGCCTGCGGTAGGCGGTGCGGACGGTGACCTCGGTGTCCGGGTTGGAGAACACCGTGGCGTTCTCCAGCAGCTCCGCCACCAGGTGCACGAAGTCGTTGACCACGCGGCCCTGGATGCCCAGTTCCGGGGAGTCGGCGACCGAAACGCGGGTGTACTGCTCCACCTCGGACACGGCGGCGCCCACGACCTCGGTCAGCGGGACCGGCTGCATCATCCGCCGCGTCAGGTCGGTGCCACCGAGAATCAGGAGGTTCTCGTTGTTCCGGCGCATGCGGGTCGCCAGGTGGTCCAGCTCGAACAGGCTGGAGAGCTGGTCCGGGTCCTGCTCGTCCTGCTCCAGCCGGTCGATCAGGGACAGCTGCCGCTGCACCAGGGTCTGACTGCGGCGGGCCAGGTTCACGAACAGGTCGTTGACGTTGTTCCGCAGCAACGCCTGCTCGGAGGCCAGGCGCAGCGCCTGCGAGTGCACCGCGTCGAACGAGCGGGCGACCTTGCCGATCTCCTCCCGGCTGTAGACCGGGATCGGCTCGATGTGCGTGAGCGAACCCGAGCCCGGACCGGAGTCGGTCAGGATCGAACGCACCGCCTCCGGCAGCCCGCGGTCGGCCACGTCCAGCGCCGAACGGCGCAGCGTGCGCAGCGAACCGAGCAGGGACCGCGCGACGATCAGGGCGACCGCGAGCGCCACGACCAAGGCCAGCAGCGTGGCGACGCTGATCGCGATGGTGCGCTGCTGCGCACCGGAGGCCGCGTCGTTGGCCGCTTCCTCCAGGCGCTCGTGCAGGGTGCCGCCGACCTTGTCGATCAGGTTTACGCTGCTGTTCGCGACCGCGTCCCACTCCTGCGGGTTCAGGCCGCTCAGCGACTGGTCGGCGCTGTCGAAGGCCAGCGCGGTCTGCGACATGCTGTTCGCGCGGTCGACGTCGGCACCGGTGACGGTGTCCCGGTAGAGCTGTTGCTGCTGCTCGGTGGCGACGGCGTTGAAGTCGCTGATCGCGGTCTGCATCTGCGCCTCGGCGGCGAGCAGCTGGCGGTTCTGGTCGGTGCGGAACTGGCCCGCCCGGATCGCGTCGTTGAGCAGCGCGGCCCGGACCGAGGCCGCCTCCTGCGCGTCCGCGACGGCGTTGGTCGCCAGCGTCAGCCGCAGCAGGTTGGAGTCACCGATGTTGCTGACGCTCTGCTGACCGAGGTCGAGCAGCGCGCTGATGCTCTGGCTGTAGGTGCGCAGCACGCCTTCCGGCGGGTACTGGGTCGTGTCGACCGAGTCGCGCAGGCTCTTGAGCCGGCCGTCCAGGTTGCTCGCCGCGATGCGGTAGGGGGCGGCGACGTCGGAGGCGTTCTGCCCGATCAGGCCTTGGAACTCGCCGAGCTCGGTGTCGACGCTGCCGCGGGCCTCCTCCATCGGAGCCCGGTTGCCGGACCGGCCGGCCGCGACGTAGGCGACCGCGAGGTCGCGTTCGCGCTGCAAGGCGTGGGTCAGGTCGTCAGCGGCCTTCTCCAGGTGCACCTGCTGGTGCGTCCGTTCGAGCAGACGGGCTTCCCTGAACCCGTCGTAGATGTGCAGGCCGCCGAAGACGACCGCACTGATCAGTGGGATGAGCAGGACCGCTAACAGCTTGGTGCGCAGTCGCCAGTTACTCAGTCGCCAGTCGCCGAGACCACCGTCATGACCGGACCGCGGATGCGCGGAACCCAGGTCCAGCGAAGCACTTTGACTATCGGTGCCGAGCAACTGACCTTCGGTGCCGAGCGCCTCGCCCATGTGGTGGATACCGGCGTCCGCCTGCTCCGTGCGGCTCAGGCGCTCGCGACCTGTGTCTCCTCGGGCCACTCCAGGCTTCCTCTTCCGACAGCAGCGGAGGCTCGCACCGCTCACGAAAAATCTACACTTGCACCGCGCTCAGGATCGAACCTGCAGCTCAGCAGGCCGAATCTCGCCACGGAAGGCGGACCGGCACCCGTTGTGACGGTACCGGGACGCCCAGCGTTCCAGCGCAGCACAGGGTACTTGCGACGACCGCCGACGGGGAAGTGGGTAAGGACACGGAAGGTAACGTACCCGGGCGCTGCCTTCACTCCAAAGAGGAGCATCGCCAGTCTTGACCTAGCCCATCACTCACCGTGTCCGTCGCGCGTTCCCGAATATCCGAAACGCCCGACCTACCACCCGTTCGGGCTATCACCTAGGCTCACGACCGGCTCTGCGGCGCCGCGAGTCCCGGTCGATGACGACCGTCGTACTACAAGCACTGAGAGCACCTTAGAGCCGAGCTCATCGACACCGTCGCCTGGGTGATCATCATTCGTTCGACCAGCTGCGATCGTGTCGCCGTGGGCCGTTCGCAGCACGTGGCACCCCCACCTGCCGACCGGGTTGCGGACGCGCTCGGCGCGCCCGCCCGCGAACCGGGACGTCCACGCGTTCAGCGAGGAGAGACAGTCAGGATGCGCACCGCCACCGGCAGCGACACCCGCCCCCGCCGCGATCCTTGCGCACCGCCGGAAAGGAGCTGACCGGTGGCCCGACTCGCTCGCGGCCTGGCCGGACTGGCCGGCCTGCTGGTGCTGTGGGAACTCTGCTGCGCGATCGGCGTCCTCGACGCCCGCTTCATCCCACCGCCTTCGACGGTGGGACCGCGCATCGTCGAACTGCTCGGCACCGACGCGGAGTTCGCGCTGGACACCATCGCGACCATCCTGACCTTCCTCATCGCGCTCGGGCTCGCCGCGCTGATCGCGATCCCGCTGGGCCTGCTGCTGGGCAGCGTCCGCCCCGCCCGGGTCGCGGGCCTGACCGTGGTGGAGTTCCTGCGCCCGCTGCCCGCGGTGGCGCTGCTGCCGCTGCTGATGCTGCTGCTCGGTTCCGGCCCCGAGACCAAGATCGTGCTGGCCACCTACGCCGCGCTGTGGCCGATCCTGTTCAACACCATGTACGCGCTGGACGAGATGGACCCGCTCTACACCGACATCGCGCGGTCCTTCGGCTTCGGCAAGGTGCGCACCATGTTCACCGTGGCGCTGCCGCACGCGGCACCGTTCATCGCCACCGGCATCCGCATCTCGGCCTCGATCGCGCTGGTCGTCGTGGTCGTCGTGGAGCTCATCGCGGGCGGTGCCCGCGGCGTGGGCACCTTCATCCTCGAAGCGAGCAGCGGCGGCGGGCAGATGGACCTGGTGCTCGCGGGCACCGTCATCGTCGGCGCCATCGGATACCTGATCAACTCCGGGCTGCAGCAGGCGCAACGCCGACTGTTCGGCTGGACCGAGAGCCGGGAGGAACTGTGACGCTACTCCGGAACTTCCTGGGCAAGTGGGGTCTGCTGCTGATCGCGGTGGTGCTCTGGGAGCTCGCCACCCGCGCCGCGGGCAACGTCTACTTCCTGCCGCCGACGCGGATCGTGGCGCACGCCTGGGAGATCTGGCTGACCGGGCCCGCCTCGCAGCTGTGGCTGACCGACGCCGTCTTCCGCGACGTGCTGCCCAGCCTGGGCAGGCTGTTCGGCGGCTGGCTGATCTCCGGCGTGATCGGCGTGGTCGTCGGCATCGCGCTCGGCCGCTCCCGCAAGGCCACCGAGTACGTCGGGCCGCTGCTGGACTTCTGCCGCTCGCTGCCGACACCGGCGCTGGTGCCGCTGTTCCTCGTGCTGTTCAGCCTGGGCACGCCCATGCAGCTGGCGACGATCATCTTCGGCACCGTGTTCACCGTCGTGCTCAACACCGCCGACGGCGCGGCCTCCGTGGACGCCGTCAAGCAGCACACCGCCGCGGCGTTCCGCATCGGGCGCTGGGACTGGTGGACGCGGATCGTGCTGCCCGCGGCGGCGCCCAAGATCTTCGCGGGACTGCGGGTCAGCCTCTCGCAGGCGCTGATCCTGATGGTGGTGTCCGAGATGGTCGGTGCCAGCACCGGCCTCGGCTTCCAGCTGATCTACGCGCAGCAGCAGTTCGAGTTCCCCGACCTGTGGGCCGGGATCGTGCTGCTGGCGCTGCTGGGCTACCTGCTCAACACCGGCCTGCTCGCGGTGCAGCGGCGCGCGCTGAGCTGGCAGCAAGTCTCCGACCAGCCCGCTCAAGCGAAAGGATGACCGTGAGCACCATGCTGGAAGTGACCGGGCTCGGGCACACCTACCCCGGGAAGCAGCGGCACGTCGCCATCGAAGAGCTGGGCTTCGCGGTGCGCACCGGCGAGCTCACCTGCATCGTCGGCCCGTCCGGCTGCGGCAAGTCGACACTGCTGCGCATCATCGGCGGCCTGCAGCGCCCCACCTCGGGCAGCATCGCGCTGCGCGGCACCGAGATCGACGGCGTGCCCGAGGACCTCTCCGTGGTGTTCCAGGACTACAGCCGCTCGCTGTTCCCCTGGATGACGGTGCGCGGGAACGTGGAGTTCCCGCTGCGCACCCGCTCGGTGAACCGCCGGGAGCGCGCCGAGGAGGCGCTGGCCTGGGTCGGGCTCTCGGACGCGGCGAAGAAGTACCCCTGGCAGCTCTCCGGCGGCATGCAGCAGCGCGTCGCCATCGCCCGCGCGCTGGCCACCCGGCCGGCGCTGCTGCTGATGGACGAGCCGTTCGCGTCCGTCGACGCGCAGACCCGGTTCGAACTGGAAGACCTGCTGCTGTCGGTGCGCCGGGAGTACGGCAGCACGATCCTGCTGGTCACCCACGACATCGACGAGAGCATCTACCTGGGCGACCGGGTGCTGGTGCTGTCCAAGTCGCCCGCGACGGTGGTGGCGGAGCTCGACGTGCCGCTGGGCTCGCAGCGGGACCAGATCGGCACCCGCGCTTCGGCGGAGTTCGTGCGGCTGCGCAGCCACGTGGCGCGGCTGCTGCACTCGCCCGCGGCGACCACCGATCCGCCCGCGGCGGTCTCCGGCGGCACCACCGCGGAGTGATCCCGGCCCACCGGATGACGCGACACCCGACGCGCGCCCGCTCGGCGCGCGGCGGGCGCATCGCTTCGGAACGTGATCGCCGAGTCCGGTGAATTCCGGTCCCGGACGCCATTCACGGCCCTGAATCCGGGAGCTACCAGGAAGTAGCGATCACTCTCCGAATACGGACTCCGGGCGAATCATGAAAAGAATGGGGAAAATCCCAGAATTGCCGCCAGCGCCCAGAGTCAGGATTGTTCGCGGGGGATTCCCCTGAATGCGGGAATGCGATCAGTACAGTTTACGGCCGCTGGGCGCGACCGGGACGTGCAGCACGGTCGGCCCCGGTTCGGCCAGCGCCGCGCGCAGCTCCCGGTCCAGCTCCGCCAGGTCCTCCACCCGGCGCGCAGAGCAGCCCAGCCCGCGCGCGACCGCGACGAAGTCGATGCCGCCGAGCGCGACACCGGGCATCTTGCCGTCGGAGCCGACCTCACCGAGCACCCGGACCGCCGCGTACTCCTCGTTGTCCAGCACCAACATCGTCAGCGACGCGTGCTCCTTGGCCGCCGTCCACAGCGCCTGGATGCCGTACATGCTGGCGCCGTCACCGATGATGCCCAGCACCGGACGGGACGGGGCGGCCAGCGCCGAACCGACCAGCGCGGAGATCCCGTAGCCCAGCGAACCGCTGGCCCCGGCGTGGAAGTCCTGGTCGGGCGAGTGGAACGGCAGGTGCCGCTGGATCGTCTGCTTGTGCGTCGGCGCTTCGGTGACCACCACCGCGTCCGCGGGCAGCAGCTCGTGCACCAGGCTGATCACGTGATCGGCCTGCGGCGGGCTGGTCAGCGGCGGCAGTTCCGGGCGCTCCCAGGGCTGCGCGGCGAGCCTCTCGGAGGGCACGACCTCGCCCAGCAGCTGCCGCAGCGCCGGGGCGAGCCCCGCGTGCACGCCCCGCAGGTGCTGGGTGCGGGCCAGGATCTCCGGGTCGTCGCTGATCACGTAGCCCTGCGGCCTGCGGTGCTCCGGTTCGCCGCGGTAGACGTGGTAGGTGAAGGCGGGCGCCCCGAACACCGCGACCAGGTCGTGGTCGTGCAGCGCGGCGGCCACCGCCGGCTCCGCGGGCTGCAGGAACCCGGCGAACTGCGGGTGGGTCTCCGGGAACGAGGACCGCGAGACCATCGGCGAGATCCACACCGCGGCGCCGGTGCGCTCAGCCAGTTCCACCAGGTCCGCGACGGCGCCCGCCTCGATCACGGCGGGCCCCACGACGAAGGCGGGGCGCTCGCAGTCGCGCAGCGCGGTGGCGAGCTCGGTGATCACCGCCGGGTCCGCGGCGGGCGCGGCGACGGGGTGCGGGGCCGTGACGGGCTCACCCGGCCGGTCCCAGTCGTCGGCCGGGACGGACAGGAACACCGGGCCGCGCGGACCCTGCATCGCCAGTTGGTAAGCCCTGATCAGCGCCAGCGGAACGTCGGCGGCGCGGGCCGGCTCGAGCGACCACTTCACGTACGGCTTCGGGAACTGGGCGGCCTCGGTCGCGCCGAGGAACGGGTCGTGCGGCAGCAGCCTGCGGTCCTGCTGCCCGGCCAGCACGATCATCGGCGTGCGGTTGCGGTAGGCGCCGAACACCGCCCCGAGCGCGTGCCCGACCCCGCCGGCGGAGTGCAGGTTGACCAGCACCGCGTTGCCCGTCTGCTGGGCGTACCCGTCGGCCATCGAGGTCACGACGGACTCCTGCAGCCCGAGCACGTAGCGGAAGTCGTCCGGCCACTGGTCCAAGAAGGGCACTTCGGTCGTGCCGGGGTTGCCGAAGACGGTCGTCAACCCGAGATCGCGCATAAGGCCGCGCGTGATGTCGCGCACGGTCGGCATACCTGAAGCCTCCATCAGCATTCTCCTCAGCAGCGGCCGCACATTCACATATTTCCCTCAATGCGAGAAAAAAGCGTCGCCGACCGACATCGTGCTACACCGAGCCCCAATGCAATTACAGTTGGTCACGGGGAACTAGATCACCTTGACACGCTCGGGTAAGTGCGATTCCAATCCTATTGCAGCCTGTTAAGCAGGCCAGACGTGGGCTTCCGGCGCGCCACCCCGCTCGGCACCTTCGTCTCCCTTTACGCACCGCTCGCCCGAGGAGGCACCCCCGCATGCCGAGCAGACCGACCGGATCCGCGTCTCGCGGAAGGCGCCGCGCAACCCGCGCGCTGCTGTCCATTGCCACGATCGGCATCACGACCTTCACGCTGAGCGGCTGCGGCCTGCTCAGCGGCTCCGACGGGGCGAGCGGCAACAGCAGTGGTGGCAAGCTGGAGAAGGACACGGTCGTGGTGGGTTCGCTGCCCGCGCTGTCCCAGGCTCCGATCGCGGTGGCGCAGGCCAAGGGCTACTTCGAGGACGAGGGCCTCACCGTCAAGGTGCAGCCGGTCTCCGACGGCCCGGCTGCGCTGACCTCGCTGATCTCCGGTCAGAACGACGTGAGCCTCGGCAGCTACACGGCGCCGATCAAGGCGCAGGCCACCGGTGCGGCCGACCTCAAGATCATCAGCGAGATGATGATCTCGGTTCCGAACACCATGAACATCATGGTGCTGCCCGGATCCAAGATCAAGAAGCCGGAGGACCTGGCCGGCGCCAAGATCGCCTACAGCGCTCCCGGTGCCATCACCGACATCGGCACCAAGGCCGCGCTGCAAGACCGGGGCATCAACGTCTCCGACGACCAGTTCGTGCGCTTCGGCTTCCCCGACATGCTGCCCGCGCTGCAGAACGGCCAGATCGACGCCGCGGTGATGACCGAACCGTTCATCACCCAGGCGGCCAAGAACGCCGGCGCCGTCTCGATCATGGATGCCTTCTCCGGCGGCACCGCGGACTTCCCGGTGGCCGGCGCCATGACCACGGCGAAGTTCGCCCAGGAGAACCCGCAGACGCTGCAGGCCTTCCAGCGCGCCGTGCAGCGGGCGCAGGTGACCGGGCAGAACCGGGCCGAGGTCACCCCGCTGCTCCCGCAGTTCGCCAAGATCACCCCGGAGCTCGCGCCGATCGTGGAGCTCGGCAAGATCCCGACCTCGATGGACGCCTCCCGGCTGCAGCGGGTCGCCGACCTGATGCAGCGCTTCGGCCAGATCGACAAGAAGATCGATGTCTCCGCGATGCTGGTCCAACCGCCTCCGTTGGAGCAGAATCCGACCGGTGGCGCGTGATCGCGCACCGCTAGGCAGCTGAAGCCGGATCGCCGGCGACCGGGGCGGGTCGCCGGCGAACTGCTGTCGCCCCCCGTGCTCCGCCCCGGACGAGGAGGCCCCGGCCATGTCCGCTGCTCGCTCCCCTCGACGGTTACCGGCCAAGTCGCTGTCCCGGCGCGGACTGCTCGCCGCGGCGGGTTCCGCCGCGCTGCTCACCACCACCGGTTGCGGCCTGCTCGGCGGCGCGCGGAGCAGCAGCGGCAACGCCCAGGTGGAACAGGCCACCATCCGGGTGGGCACGCTGCCGACCACCGAGTACGCGCCGCTGGCGCTGGCCGTGCGGCGCGGCTACTTCCAGCACGAAGAACTCCAGGTCGAGATCATCAAGGCCACCGACGGCAGCGCCGCGCTCACCTCCCTGATCAGCGGCGAGTACGACGTGGCCCTGAGCAGCTACGTGCCGCTGCTGACCGCGCAGTCCCGAGGTGCGGCCGATCTGCGCATCGTCGCCGACGCCGGGGCCGCCGCGCCCGGCACCGCCGTGGTGATGGTTCCGCCCGACTCACGTGTCCGCGGCCCAGCCGACCTGGTTGGCCGGGTCGTCGGCGTCAGCGCCATCGGCACCGTGTCCGACCTGCTGGTCGAATCCGCGCTGCACGACGCGGGCGTGCCCACCGACCGCGTGGAGCTGGCGCCGATCTCGTTCCCGAACATGCCCGCGGCCCTCGCGCAGCGGCGGCTCGACGCGGCGCTGGTCACGGAACCCTTCATCACCATCGCCACCCGCGAGGGCAGCGCGCGCATCGCGTTCGACACGGCCGTCGGGTCCGCCGAGGGCCTGCCGCTGTCCGGGTACGGCGCCACTTCGCGCTTCGTGCAGGACAACCCCCGCACGGTCGCCGCGTTCCAGCGCGGCCTCAGCCGCGCCACGCTGGAGGCCAGGGACCGCCGCGCGGTGGAGCCGTTGCTGCCCGACATCGCCCGGATCTCCCCGGAGGTCGCGGCCGAGACGGAGCTGGTCACCTACCGCGCGGTGCCCGACGGCACCCAGATGCAGCGCGTCGCGGACCTGATGCACCGCTTCACCTTCATCGACCGACCGCTCGACGCGACGACGATGATCGCGGCCGGGCCGTGAAACCGCCGATTCGCGTTCGCGCAGGGGCAGGTAGCGGAACCGCACCCGTCCTCTCGCTGCGGGGTCGATTTCACGAGCGGTCCGCCGCACGATCGCGGTCTGCCGCGAGACGACGACCGGGACCCCGCGGCGGTGCCGGTTGCTCCGGTGGTCACTGCTCAGCGGCTTCGCCGCTGACCGGACGAGAACACCGGAAGTGCTGGTCGCGGCGCCGCTGGGAGGCACGTCAGCAGACGTACCTCCGCGGAGCTAGTTGAGAAATCGATCCCGCAACGAGAAGGCCGCTGAGGTTCCGCCACCCGCACCGCCGAGCACGAAGAGCTCAACAGGGCCGGTCAGTAGAGGTGGCGTTGCTCTGCTCCCACTCGGATGTGCAGCAGGTGCGGGCCCTGGGTGGGTGCGGCGAGGGCCTCGGTGAGTTCCGCCGGGGTGCCGATCGTGGTGGCGGGGCAGCCGAGGCTGCGGGCGAGGGCGGCGAAGTCCGTGCCGCCCAGTTCGACGCCGGGCAGCTTCCGGCCGCCGCCCGCCTCGCCGAGCACGGCGACCGCCGCGTAGCGCGCGTTGTCCAGGATCGCGAACGTGACCGGGGCCTGCTCGCGCACCGCCGACCACACGGCCTGGATGCCGTACATGCTGGAGCCGTCGCCGAGCAGCGCCAGCACCGGCCGCGACGGTCCCCCGATCGCCGTCCCGACCGCGGCGCCGATGCCGTAGCCCAGCGCGCCGGAGGCGCAGGCGAAGAAGCCGCCGTCCCGCGAGGTGATCGGGAAGTGGTCGTGCAGGTCGTTGCGGTGGCTCGGTGCTTCCTCGACCACCACCGCGTCGGCGGGCCACGCCGCGCGGAGCTCGGCGAGCACGTAGGCGGCGCTCAGCGGGGTGCTCGCCTCCGGGCGCGGTGGCCCGGCCGCCCGCACCGGTTCGGAACGCTCTCCCGGCGCGCCGGGTCCGACGAGTTCGGCGACGCCGCGGACCGCGTGCGCCACGGTGCCCAGCACTCCCCTGCCCCGCCGGGCGCGGGCGAGCACGTCGGGATCGTCGTGCACGAGGAACATCTCCGGCAGTTCGACCTCCGCCTCACCTCGGTAGACGTGGTAGGTGAACGCGGGCGCTCCCCACACCACGACGAGGTCGTGGGCCGCGAGCTCGGCGGCCAGCAGGCGCCGTTCCGGCTGCAGGAATCCGGCGAAACGCGGGTGGTCCTCGGGGAACGAGCAGCGCGCCGACAGCGGTGCCGCCCACACCGCGGCCCGGGTGCGCTCGGCCAGCGCCACCAGCTCCGGCACCACCCCGTCGTGGTCGACGGCCGGTCCGACCACGAACGCCGGGCGCTCGCTGCGGTCCAGCGCGGCGGCCAGCGCCGCGACCGCGTCCGGATCCGGCGCGGCACCGGGGGTGACCGGGCGCGGCGGGACGCCGGAGCCCGGCTGGTCCCAGTCGTCGGCCGGGATGGAGACGAACACCGGGCCCTGCGGCGGGGTCATCGCCACCTGGTGCGCGCGGGCGATCGCGGCGGGCACGTCGGCCGCGCTCGCCGGTTCGTAGCTGAACTTCACGTACGGCCGGGGGAAGGTTGCCGCGTCCGTCGCGCCGAGGAACGGCTCGTCGAACACCAGCGTCCGGGTCTGCTGCCCGGCGGTGACGATCATCGGGGTGCGGTTGCGGTAGGCGGTGAACACTGCGCCCAGCGCGTGCCCGACCCCGCCCGCCGAGTGCAGGTTCACCAGCACCGGGGACCGCCGCGCCTGCGCGTACCCGTCGGCCATCGCGACCACCACGGACTCCTGCAGGCCCAGCACGTAGCGGAAGTCGTCCGGCCAGTCGGTGAGGAAGGGGACCTCGGTGGTGCCGGGGTTGCCGAACACGGTGGTCAGCCCCAGCCCGCGCAGCAGTTCCCGCGTGACGTCCCGGACCGTCCGCTCACCCATTCCCGACCTCCCGAATCGACTCCCGGATCACCCCAGCACACCCCGGATGCGCAGGTCCACAGCGCGGGCCGCGCAAAGTCACCGGAGCAGCTCGAAGCAGAAGGTCTTGGGCGGGTCGTCGAACACGGCGTAGTTCTCGGCGTCGGCCGGGCAGACCGATTCGCCCGCGGTGCTGTCGGCCACCATGACGATCTCGACGTTAGCGTGCGGATCGCCGCACGGGACTTTGGTGTCGATGCCCATCGGGATCGAGATGCCCGCGCTGTTCGCGCCCGGGACCTTCTGGCAGTCGCCGGTGGTCACGTCCGGGATCAGGCACAGGCTGGTGGCGCCCTGGGTGATCTCGGAGTAGTCGCCGTCGCAGCTCTCGTAGTTCTGCTTCGCCTGGACGACCCGGTGGTCGGAGTCCGAGGTTCCGCAACCGGTGGTCTCGAACGCGAGATCGTCCTGGGAGTCGTTGGTGATGGCCACGCACTCGCCGACTTCCGGGGTGCCGCCGCCCATGCCCGCGAAGGACCGGCCGACGGTGAGCAGGATGCCGATGAGGAGGAACCCGGCGCAGCCGAGCACGCCGCCGAGCACGCCGCTCTTCTTCTTCGGCGGCTGAGCAGGCGGTTGTGGACCAGACGGGTTCGCCTGTGGATAACCCTGTGGATAACCCTGCTGGTCGTAGTCCACTTGTGGATAGCTCGGGACCTGCTGCCCCGGCTGCGCTCCGAGCTGCCCGGAGGCCACCCGCTGATATCCCTGCTGGCCGAGGCCCGGTTGCTGCGGCGTGCCCGGCGCGAACGCCCCCAGCGACTGCGCTCCCGGAAAGCCCGCCGGCGCCCCCCACTGCTGCGGCTGCCCCGGCGACTGCTGGGGATGCCCCGGTGGGTACGGACCTTGCGGCGGAACGCTCACGGCATCTCCTAAATGATCTACGAGCCGAGCGGGAAACCTAGCCGACCGCCATCTCGGCCATCCCGGAAACCCGCGAATCGTTTCCAGAACCACCCCGTTCCGCCACCGGGTGGCCACTCAGCGGGAGCACGGTGGGCCCGAACGCGACCAGTGGAATACTGGAGGACGGTCCGGCCGTTGTTCCGCACGCCGATCACCTGCGCAAAGAGTCGTCCAGCCCGAGGAGCCGCACCCGTGACCGACGGACCGCTCATCGTCCAGTCCGACAAGACCCTGCTGCTCGAAGTCGACCACGCCCAGGCCGACGAGGCCCGCAGCTCCATCGCGCCGTTCGCCGAGCTGGAACGCGCCCCCGAACACGTGCACACCTACCGGATCACCCCGCTGGCGCTGTGGAACGCGCGCGCCGCGGGGCACGACGCCGAGCAGGTCGTAGACGGCCTCGTCCGGTACTCCCGCTACCCCGTGCCGCAGCCGCTGCTGGTGGACATCGTCGAGACGATGGGCCGGTTCGGCCGGTTGCAGCTCGCCCAGGACCCGGCGCACGGGCTGGTGCTGATCTCGCTGGACCGAGCGGTGCTCGAAGAGATCCTGCGCAACAAGAAGATCATCCCGATGCTCGGCACCCGCATCGACGACGACACCGTGGCGGTGCACCCCAGCGAGCGCGGCAGGCTCAAGCAGCTGCTGCTCAAGATCGGCTGGCCCGCCGAGGACCTCGCGGGCTACGTCGACGGCGAAGCGCACCCCATCGAACTCGCCGAGGACGGCTGGAGCCTGCGCGACTACCAGCGCCAAGCGGTGCAGTCGTTCTGGGCGGGCGGCTCCGGCGTGGTCGTGCTGCCCTGCGGCGCGGGCAAGACCCTCGTCGGCGCCGCCGCGATGGCCGAAGCGGGCGCGACCACGCTGATCCTCGTCACCAACACCGTCGCGGGCAGGCAGTGGAAGCGGGAGCTGATCGAACGCACCTCGCTCACCGAAGAGGAGATCGGCGAGTACTCCGGCGAGAAGAAGGAGATCCGCCCGGTCACCATCGCCACCTACCAGGTGATCACCCGCAAGTCGAAGGGCGAGTACAAGCACCTGGAGCTGTTCGACTCCCGCGACTGGGGCCTCGTCGTCTACGACGAAGTGCACCTGCTGCCCGCCCCGGTGTTCCGGATGACCGCTGACCTGCAGTCCCGCCGCCGCCTCGGCCTCACCGCCACCCTGGTCCGCGAGGACGGCCGCGAAGGCGACGTGTTCTCGCTGATCGGCCCGAAGCGCTTCGACGCGCCGTGGAAGGACATCGAGTCCCAGGGCTGGATCGCTCCCGCCGACTGCGTCGAGGTCCGGGTCACGCTCACCGAGAACGAACGCCTCCAGTACGCGACCTCCGAAGCCGAGGAGCGCTACAAGGTCTGCTCCACCGCGCGCACCAAGGCCCCGGTCGTGCGCGCCATCCTCGACCAGCACCCCGGTGAGCCCGCGCTGGTCATCGGCGCCTACCTGGAGCAGCTGCACGAGCTCGGCGAGGCGCTCGACGCCCCGATCATCGAGGGCTCGACGAAGAACAAGGAGCGCGAGAAGCTGTTCGACGCCTTCCGCAACGGCGAGATCAGCAGGCTCGTCGTGTCGAAGGTGGCGAACTTCTCCATCGACCTCCCGGAGGCGTCGGTGGCGGTGCAGGTCTCCGGCACCTTCGGGTCCCGTCAGGAGGAGGCGCAGCGGCTGGGCCGGTTGCTGCGGCCGAAGGCCGAGCGCAAGCAGGCGCACTTCTACTCGGTCGTCTCCCGCGACACACTGGACACCGACTACGCGGCGCACCGGCAGCGGTTCCTCGCCGAGCAGGGCTACGCCTACCGCATCGTGGACGCCGACGACCTGCTCGGACCGGCCCTGCCCGATGTCGGCTGAGCCGCGCCCGCGCCCGCGTGTCGCGGGACCCGAATTCGGTTGCGGCACCCGCCGCCACGACGCAGGAGCGAGGTCGTATTTTCGTGGTCGTCGGTGAAACCACCCGTGCCTCAGACGGCACCGGTTACCGTTGCGACAGCACACGCAGCACTGGAGATCGGATGACCACCGAGAAGCACAACACCGCGATGGGTGGTGCGCACCGGTTCATCGGGCTGGCGGAGAACCTCGAACGTCACGCGGGCACCCCCACGGCCGCGGAGCCGCCCAACGTGCGCGGCGAGAACCGCGGCTACGGGCTGGTGTTCTTCCACCTGGAGCAGTACCACCTGAGCACCGTGATCAGCTCGGGTCTGCGGTTCCAGCCGCTGGGCGCGGACCCGGCGCAGGAGCTGGCGTGCACCGTCTACAAGGAGCAGGCGGAAGCGGCCCGGCACCTGGTGGACGTGACGTCCGAACTGCTGGTGCAGAGCGGCACGCACCTCGTGCCGGACCAGATCGTGCCGAACGAGAACCCGCTGCTGCCGGACACCGAGTTCTACGGCGTCCTGGCCAGCGGCCATCCGCTCTTCCCGCCGGAGTTCACCCGGTTCACCGACCCGGACGGCACCGAGCAGCTGCAGGTCTACACCCTGCTGCCGGTGACCCTGGGCGAGTTGAACTACATCCTCGACAACGGGGTGACCGCGCTGCGCCAGCAGTGGGCCCGCTTCGAGGTCGACGTGTTCGACCTGGGCCGCCCCAGCGTCGCCTGACGCTGCGCGGATCCGATCGCACCGGCCTCCCGCGGGGGGGGCGGCGCTTCGCGTCGCGCGGCCCACGATGGCACGCACCTTCCCGCGTCCGCTCGGGTCCGCGGGAAGGCCGCACGGGCGAGACGATGACGCGGTACCCGAGTGCGGGAGGAACGCCGTGGTGACGGCCGAGCCGGAAGGACCAGACATGACCGCGAACGGGTCGACGATCAGCTTGGCCGAGCTCGACGCGGTCCGCGTGTACGGCCTGCCGATGCGCACCCGGTTCCGCGGCATCACCCGCAGGCAGGGCGTGCTGCTCGGCGGCCCCGCCGGGTGGGGCGAGTTCTGCCCGTTCGAGGACTACGACGACGCCGCGTCCGTGCCCTGGCTGGCCGCCGCCCTGGAAGCCTGCGCCGGTGACTGGCCGGAACCGGTGCGCGACCAGGTGCCGGTGAACTGCACGGTGCCCGCCGTGGACGCCGCGAAGGCGCACGCGATCGTCGCCGCCTCCGGCTGCACCACGGCGAAGGTCAAGGTCGCCGAACGCTCCCAGGCCGCCGCCGACGACGTCGAACGGGTCGCCGCGGTCCGGGACGCGCTGGGACCGTCCGGGGCGATCCGGGTGGACGCGAACGCCGCGTGGGACGTGGACACCGCCGTCGCCCGCATCGCGGAGCTGGACCGGGCCGCGGGCGGCCTCGAATACGTGGAGCAGCCGAGCCCGACGATCGAGGACCTCGCCGCGGTCCGCCGCAAGGTGCAGGTGCGCATCGCCGCCGACGAATCCATCCGCCGCGCCGAGGACCCGCTGAAGGTCGCGGTCGCCGAGGCCGCCGACGTCGCCGTGCTCAAGGCGGCCCCGCTGGGCGGGGTGCGGCGCGCGCTGCGGGTCGCGGAGGCGTGCGGGCTGCCGTGCGTGGTGTCCTCCGCCGTGGAGACCAGCGTGGGGCTCGCCGCGCAGCTCGCGCTGGCCGGGGCGCTGCCGGAGCTGCCGTTCGCGTGCGGGCTGGGGACCATGTCGCTGCTGGACGGGGACGTGGTCAGCGACTCGCTGGTGCCACGGGCAGGCGTGCTGCCGGTGCTGCGGCGCGCTCCGCTGCCGGACCCGGCGCGGGTCGCCGCCGCCACCCCCGGCGCCGATGATCAACGCCGCTGGCTCGACCGCCTGGTCCGCGTGCACACCCTCCTCACCACCCGCTGACCCATCCTCACCCGGCTCCGGATCGGAGTGAACGGACCGCTTGCCCAATCCCCTTGGACGAACGGTCCGCTCACCCCGTCCCGCTGAGCCCCCTCCACCCCACGCGGCAACTGGCCCGGGTGAACGGACCCTCTGCCCAAACCCGTTGGACGAACAGTCCGCTCACCCCGTCCCCACCGGCGAAACCACGCACCGCGGCGGCGAACTCGTCGAGTGAACGGACCGCTTGCCCAATCCCCTTGGACGAACGGTCCGCTCACTCGTTCCCGCGTCGGTGCTGCGGTGGTGGGCTCGGGTGGAGTGAACGGACCGCCTGCCCGATCCCGTTGGACGAACGGTCCGTTCACTCCCCTTCCGTCCTGGGGTGGGCGGGGTGGTTGGGTGGGGGGATGACCGGCTCCGCGCAGTCCCTGCCCCACCTGGTCCGCTGCTGGCAGCGCGGCTGGGGCGTGGCGTGCGGGCTGGCTCCGGCGGACGAGGCGGACGGGGCGCTGCACGTGCTGTCCGGCAAACCGGGCCGCCACCTGGAGAGCCTCGTGCTCGACGCCGACGGGGACCCCGAGGCGCTGCGCGCGCTCGCCGCGCAGGTCGCCGGTTCACCCCACCCGGACTGGCTGGCGGTGCCGACGACCGCGCCGCAGGAGGTGGCGGAGGTGCTGGGTGAGGAAGGGCTCCGGCTCGCCGCCGAGCAGGAGCACTTCATGACGATCGACCTGCGCGATCACCCGGACCTCCCGGTCACCGATCCGTACGCGGTGTCGCTCGACCGGGACGGGCCGATCCTCGACATCCGGGTCGTCGACGAGCACGACCGCCCCGCCGCCCACGGCATCATGGTGGTGCTGGACGGGGTGGCCGTGGCGCACAACATCGCCACCTACCGCACGCACCGGCGGCGCGGCCTCGGCGGCGCGGTGATGAGCTCGCTCGTGCGCGAGGCGATCCGCTTCGGCGCCGAAACGGGCCTGCTCACCGCCAGCAGGCAGGGCCGCCACCTCTACTCGGCGCTGGGCTGGGCGAACCGCGCGGGCGTCGTCAGCGCGGGCACCCGCGAACCCCGCAAGTGACTCCGGGCCGACGTCCCCTCACGCCCTGCCGTGGCGACGGCGGCGGAGGCGGCGCAGCAGGAGGCCCACGACGAGCACGGCCGCGGCGACGGGCAGTGCGCGCTTGAGCACCGGGGTGCCCGCGGCGCCCAGCAGGTCGATGGCCTCGTCGTTCGGCACCGTGCCACCGGTGATCACCGAGTCGGCTCGCTCGGCGGGGCGCTGGGCGGCGGTGGTGGAGGAGGCCACCGCATCGGCGGATCCGGCCCGCTCCGACGCGGGCGAGGTGACCCGCCACGCGGGGGTGCGGCCGACCCGCGCGGCCTTCGCCGCGGCGGACGCCTCGGCCGGGTGCTCGCCGTTCGTCGACTGCCCGGCGGCGGACTTCGCCTCACCCGCCGCCTCGCCGGCCTTCGCGGCCTCACCCGACTTCGCGGCGTCGCCGGGTCGCCCCGCCTCGCCGGTCGTGCCCGACTTCGCCGCCTCACCCGGCCCGGTCGTGCCGGAGGCGGCGCCGGTGTCGTCGCCGGTGAGGCTCCGGGCCAGGTTGCCCGCGAACTGGTTCAAGATCTTGCCGCCGACCTCGGACATCAGGCCGCGCCCGAGCTGAGCCGGTTTCCCCGTCACCTTCAGATCCGTGTCGACCTGCGCCGAGGTGCCGTCCCCGTCCGCGGTGAGCGTCACGGTGACGGTGGCCGCCGCGGTGCCGTTGCCGCGGGAGTCCTTGCCGCTGGCGTCGATGACGACCCGGCGCCCCGCCTCGTCGACCTCCTTGAACGAGCCGGTCCCCTTGTACAGCAAGGAGATCGGGCCCAGCTTCACCTTCACCGAACCGGCGAAGTCGTTGCCCTCGGCGCTGCTGAGGGTGGCGCCGGGCATGCACGGGGCGACCCGCTCGGGGTCGATGATCGCCGGCCACGCCACGTCGACCGGGACCGGAACGGTGAAGTGGTGCTGCATCTGCACGGGACAAGTCCTCCAGGTAGATCGCCGCACGGTGTGCGGGGCGAAGCTCCGCGGGCGTGCGCGCCGGATGCGCACGGCGACGTGGCCCCGACCGGCGACCACCCGCGCCAGTCTCCCCGCGCACGCCGCCGTGCACCAGGGAGGCCGGTGCGCCGCACGACGCACCGACCCGTCCATTCCTACACCCCGGCGGCGGCGGACACCGCGCGCCCGGTGAGCACTTCGGCGAGGTGCTCCCGGTAGTCCACGTCGGCGCTCGCGTCGGCGGTGGGGCTGGTGCCTTCGGCGGCGTGCCGGGCGGCCTGCCTGATCGCGTCCGCGGTGGCCGGGGCTCCCACCAGCGCCCGTTCCACGCCGGAAGCGCGGATCGGGGTGGCGGCCATGTTGGTGAGCCCGACGCGCGCCTCTGCGATGGTGCCGCCGTCGACGCGGACTGCGGCGGCCACGCCGACCATCGACCAGGCCTGGGCGACCCGGTTGAACTTCTCGTAGTGCGCCGACCAGCCCGTCCACTTCGGCACCCGCACCTCCACCAGCAGTTCGTCCGGTTCGAGGGCGGTGGTGAAGAAGTCCACGAAGAACTCGGCGGCGGGCACCGCACGACGCCCGCCGGGGCCGGCGAGCACCATCTCGGCGTCCAGCACCAGCGCGGGCGCGGGCAGGTCCCCGGCCGGGTCCGCGTGCGCGAGCGCCCCGCCGAACGTGCCGCGATGCCGCACCTGCGGGTCGGCGACGGTGCGGGTGGCCAGTTCGAGCAGCGGCAGGTGCTCGTGGACCAGCGGATCGCGGGTGATCTCGTGGTGGGTGGTCATGGCGCCGATGGCGATGCGGTCGCCGTCCGCGCGGACGCCGCGCAGCTCCGGGATCCGCCCCAGGTCGACGACGAGCTGCGGGTCGGCGAGCCGCATCCGCAGCACCGGCAGCAGGCTCTGCCCGCCGCCGAGCACCTTGGCCTCGTCACCGGCCTGCTGCAGCGCCAGCACCGCCTCTTCCACTGTGGACGGTGCGACGTAGTCGAATGCCGCGGGGATCATCGGGGCCCTCCCTGAGTCATCGAACCCATGCCGCCACCGGATTCCGGCGCGGTGGCACCGGAAGCGCGCGCCCCGGTGACGGCCCGCCACACCCGCTGCGGCGAGCAGGGCATCTCCACGTCGGTCACGCCGAACGGCCGCAGCGCGTCCACCACCGCGTTGACCACCGCCGGGGTGGAGGCGATCGTGCCCGCCTCTCCGACGCCCTTCACGCCCAGCGCGTTCGACGTCGCCCGCGTCTCGGTGCGGTCGGTGACGTACTCCGGCAGGTCCACCGCGGACGGCACCAGGTAGTCCGCCAGCGTCGCCGTGGTGAGCGTGCCGCCCTCGTCGTAGACGGCTTCTTCGAACAGCGCCTGCGCGATGCCCTGCGCGAGCCCGCCGTGCACCTGCCCCTCCACGATGAGCGGGTTCACGACCGCGCCCACGTCGTCCACGCACGCGTACTTCCGGATCCGCACCCGTCCGGTCTCGGTGTCCACTTCGACCGCGCACAGGTGGGTGCCGTGCGGGAACGAGAAGTTCTCCGGGTCGAAGGTCGCGTCGGCGTCCAAGCTGGGCTCGACGCCGTCCGGCAGGTCGTGCGCGGCGAACGCGGCCAGCGCCACCTCCCCCAGCGCCGTGGCCCGGTCGGTGCCGCGCACGCCGAACCGGCCCTCGGTGAACTCGACGTCGTCCTCGGCGCACTCCATCAGGTGGGCCGCGATCTTGCGGGCCTTGTCGATCACCTTGTCGGCGGCGGCGACCACCGCCATGCCGCCGACGGCCAGCGACCGCGAACCGTAGGTGTCGAGGCCCTTCGGCGAGCTCTGCGTGTCGCCGTGCAGCACCGCGATGTCCTCGAACGGGATGCCCAGGCGGTCGGCGACGATCTGGCTCCACGCCGTCTCGTGGCCTTGCCCGTGCGGCGAGACGCCGGTGACGACCTCGACCTTGCCGGTGGGCAGCACCCGGATCGCCGCGTGCTCCCAGCCGCCGGCACCGTAGGACAGCGAACCGAGCACGCGGGACGGGGCGAGGCCGCACATCTCGGTGAACGTGGAGATCCCGATGCCCAGCCGCACCGTCGCGCCGCGCCGCGCGCGTTCCGCCTGCTCCGCGCGCAGCTCGTCGTAGCCCAGCAGCTGCATCGCCTTGTCCGTCGCCGCCGCGTAGTCGCCCGAGTCGTAGGTCAACCCGGAGACCGTGTCGAACGGGAACTCGTCGCGCTCGATCCAGTTCTTGCGGCGCAGCTCCATCGGATCCATGCCGAGCTCGGCGGCGAGCTCGTCCATCATCCGCTCGATGCCGAACGTGGCTTCCGGGCGCCCCGCGCCGCGGTAGGCGTCGGTGGGGGTCTTGTTGGTGAACACGTTCGTGCAGCTGAACCGGTAGGCGGGGAACTTGTAGATCCCGTTGAACATGAACGCGCCCAGGATCGGCACGCCGGGCGTGACGAGCCGCAGGTACGCGCCCATGTCGGCCAGCAGCTCCACCTTCAGCCCGGTGACGGTGCCGTCCCGGCGGGCCGACAGCGACAGCCGCTGCACCTGGTCGCGGCCGTGGTGGGCGGCGACCATCGTCTCGGAGCGCGTCTCCGTCCACTTCACCGGCACGCCGAGCCTGCGGGCCAGCAGGAACGCGATGATCTCCTCCGGCGTCACCTGGAGCTTGCCGCCGAACCCGCCGCCCACGTCGGGCGCGATGACCCGGACCTGGTGTTCCGGGACGCCCAGCGTCATCGCCAGCATCAGCCGCAGGATGTGCGGCACCTGGGTGGCCGACCACATCGTGAACTGCTCGCCGGTCGGGTCCACCACGACCGAGCGGGGTTCCATGAACGCGGGGATCAGCCGCTGCTGGCGGAACGTGCGGTCCACCCGCACTTCCGCGTCGGCGAGCGCGCGTTCCACGTCGCCACCGGTGCCCGCCTCGGCGGAGTCGAAGGTCCAAGTGGCACTGCGGTTCGTGCCGAGTTCTTCGTGCACCAGCGGGGAATCCGCGGCTGCGGCGGCGGTGATGTCGAGGACGACGGGCAGATCGTCGTAGTCCACGTCGATCGCGTCCAGCGCGTCGTGCGCCTCCGCGTCGCTGCGGGCGGCGACGACGGCGACGGCCTCACCGGCGAAGTGCACCGCGTCCACCGCCAGCGACGGTGCCTGCGGGGCCAGCATGTCCTCGGTGATGGGCCACGCGCACGGCAGGCTGCCCTGCTCGTCGGCGATGTCCCGGCCGGTGAGGACCGCGCGGACCCCGGGCATTCGGCGGGCGCGTTCGGTGTCGATCGAGGCGATCCGGGCGTGCGCGGCGGGGCTGCGCAGCACGGCGAGGTGCAGCATGCCCGGCAGCACCATGTTGTCGGTCCAGCGAGTGCGACCGGTGATCAGCCGGGCGTCCTCCTTGCGCTTGCGGGGGCGGCCGAGTTCCGGCTCCGCGGTGGCGGTCATGGGCGCGTCACCTCCGCCTGCTGCTCGCCGGTGCGCTGCCGCGGGGCGTCCTCGGTGTGCTCCATCGGTGGTCCGGCTCCCGGCCGCATCCGCTGCGCGGCGTCGCGAACGGCCCGGACGATGTTCTGGTAGCCGGTGCAGCGGCAGAGGTTGCCTTCGAGGCCCTCGCGGACCTGCTGGTCGTCCGGGTCCGGCGTCTCGGCGAGCAGGTCCAGCGACTGCATGATCATGCCGGGGGTGCAGAACCCGCACTGCAGCGCGTGGTTGTCGTGGAACGCCTGCTGCATCGGGTGCAGCTCGCCGTCGCGGGCGAGCCCTTCGATCGTGGTGATGTCGTGGCCGTCGGCTTGGACCGCCAGCACGGAACAGGATTTGACGCTGTGCCCGTCCAGGTGGACGGTGCAGGCTCCGCAGTTGCTGGTGTCGCAGCCGACGACGGTGCCGACCTTGCCGAGCCGTTCGCGGAGGTGCTGGACGAGCAGGGTGCGGGGTTCGACGTCGTCGGTGTATTCGGTGCCGTCGACGTTGACGGTGATGCGCGGCATCGGGCCTCCAGAGGACGGGCCGCGGGAGCGCGGGCGTTCAGGAACACGATGACCTCCTTCGAGTGACGGGGGTCACGTCCCCGAGCCTGCTACGCCACCTCGCCGCAGGCAACCCGGCTCCGCCCGCATGTCCGGGTGAACCCACGCGCCCCGACCGCTGAGATCACGACCCGGCCGCACACCGGGTCGTTGATCCGACGGCCCCGGAGAACCCGTCAGGAGAGAACGTTCTCAGGGGTCGGCTGGAGGGTTCCCACCCGGAGGTCCTTGATCTGGAGGCGCGGGTAGGGCTCGCCGGCTCCTTCGACCGCGGTGGGGGACTTCCCGGTCATGTCCGCCGGGGTCGCGTCGAAGCCGACGGCGGTGAAGTCGGTGTCGCCGTACTCGGCCCGCACTCCGGAGTAGGCGGTCGCGCCGGGTTCGAGCCGCTGGTCGCCCACCGGCGGGGTGGGGATCTCGACGTAGTCGGTCGGCACCTCGATCGGCGTGCCCTTCGCGGTCACGGGCGTCAGGTGCACCCAGCCGCCGAGCAGGCAGGACTGGTCGGAGGTGTTGCGCAGTTCCAGCAGGAACGAACCGGGTTCGGTCTGGGCGCGCAAGGTGACCGCGAAGTCCTCCCCCGAGCAGTTCGACGCGGAGACGTCCCGCGGCGCGGGGTTCCCCGGCCCGGTCGCGGCGGCCTGGCCGACTCCGGTGGTCAGCAGCGCCCCGGCGCACAGTGCGATGGCCGCGGTGGTGAAGCTCCGCTTCAGCATTCGTTCGCCCCTTCTCGGAATTCCTTCGCGTGCACTCCTCTCCTTGAGACGCACCGGATCCGCTCCGGTTGTCCGAACGCCGGTACGGAGCGCGGGACCGCTGGCCCTGAGCTCGCCGCCGGTGGTCAGCGGTGGATCGGGCCTTCGGTCTCGGCGAGGCGGGCGCCTTGGCCACCCCAGCGCAGTGCGATCAGCTCAGCGGCGATCGAGACCGCGGTCTCCTCGGGGGTGCGGGCCCCCAGGTCCAGGCCGATCGGCGAGGACAGCCGGGCCAGGTCGGCTTCGGACACGCCGTTCTCGCGCAGCCGCCGCATCCGGTCGTCGTGGGTCCGCCTCGATCCCATCGCCCCGACGTAGCCGATCCGCTGCCGCAGCGCGAGTTCCAGCACGGGCACGTCGAACTTCGGGTCGTGCGTCAGGACCATCACCGCCGTCCGCGCGTCCAGCCGACCGGCCTCGGCCTCCGCGGCGAGGTACCGGTGCGGCCAGTCCACGACCACGTCGTCCACGCCGGGGAACCTGCTGCGGGTGGCGAACACCGGCCGCGCGTCGCACACCGTCACCCGGTAGCCGAGGAACGAGCCGATGCGCGCCATCGCGGCGGCGAAGTCGATCGCGCCGAACACCAGCATCCGCGGCGGCGGCTCGAAGGAGTTCACGAACACCCGCATGCCCTCGCCGCGCCGCTGCCCCTCCGGCCCGTACTCCAGGACGCCGCTGCGCCCGCTGGCGAGCATGCCCCGCGCGTCGTCGGCCACCGCGTCGTCGACGCGCCGCTCCCCGAGGCCGCCTCGGGTGCGTTCGTTCCACACCAGCAGGTGCGCCCCGATGCGGGCGGCGTCGGGGTGGTCGACGACGGTCGCCACCGCCACCGGTTCCTCCGCGCGCACCGATTCGGTCACCGCGTCGAAATCGGGGAACGAGTCGCGATCCACCCGCTCCACGAACACGTCCAGGATGCCGCCGCAGGTCAGCCCCACGGCGAACGCGTCGTCGTCGCTGACGCCGTAGCGCTGCAACGCGGCGGGCTCCCCGTCGAGCGCCGCGGTGGCGCGTTCGTACACCGCACCTTCCACGCAGCCGCCGGAGACGCTGCCCACGGCCTCCCCCGCCTGGGTCACCAGCATCGATGCGCCCGGCGGACGCGGCGCGGACCGGAAGGTGGCCACCACGGTGCCGAGACCGACCGCCTCACCGGACTCCCACCGCTTGGCCACCTCATCGAGCACGTCACGCACGAGCCACCTCCGCTGTCCCCGGTTCTCCCCGGGTTCCCGGCACTTCCCGAACTTCCGGCACTTCCCGAGTTCCGGGACCTGCCCGAGCCATGGACATCTCAGCGCCGGTGACCCCCGTCGCATTCCCGCCGAGGCGCAACACCCACGACCACACCCGTTGCAACGAGCCGAGGCTGTGCCCGGCGACGAGACCGTCCAGGTGCGGCAGCGCCGCGACGATCCCGGACTGCACCGGCGCGTACCCCTCGTGCCCGGCGTGCGGGTTCGCCCACACCACGGCGCGGGCCAGCCGCCGCAACCTGCGCAGCTGCTCGTCGAGCAGGCTCACGTCGCCGCGCTCCCAGCCGTCGGAGAACACCACGACGACCGCTCCCCTGGCGACGCCGCGCTGCCCCCACCGGTCCAGGAAGGCCCGCAGCGTCTCGCCGAGCCGGGTGCCGCCGGAGAAGTCCGGCACCGCCTTCGACGCCGCGTGCAGCGCGTGCTCCGGGTCCCGCTGGCGCAGCTGCCGGGTCACCCGGGTCATCCGGGTGCCCAGCGTGAACACCTCGGTGCTCGCCGGGGCGCGGCGGGTCGCCACGTGCGCGAAGCGCAGCAGCGCGTCCGCGTACGGGCTCATCGAGCCGGACACGTCGATCAGCAGCACCACCCGGCGCGGCCTGCGGGCCCGGCGGTGCCGGGCGAGGCGCAGCGGTTCGCCACCGGTGCGCAGCATGGTCCGCAGCGTCGCGCGGGAATCCAGGGGTCCGCGCCGCGAGCGGCTCCACCGCACGGCGGGACGGCTCGGCGGGTCCGGGCGCAACCGCGCGAACAGGCGGCGCAGGTGTTCGCGTTCGGCCGCGCCGAGGTCGGCCAGGTCGCGGTGGCGCAGCACCTCGTCGGCGCTGGCCGCCGCCTTGATCGGGTCGTCGTCGGTGGTGTCCTCGTCGCCCTCCCCGGAGGCGAGCGCGGCGGTCCGCGTCCGGCGCGGGGTGCTCGGCAGGTCGGCGGCGGGCGGGGGTGCCGCGTCGAACCAGGAGGTGAACGCCGCGTCGTAGCGGGCGAGGTCCTCCGGATCGGAGCACAAGGTCAACCGGCCCGCCCAGTACACCGCGGAACGCTCGGCGAGGCCGGTGTGCTCGGTCGCGGCGAGGAACGCCTGCACCCGGTCGGGCCCGCACGCCATGCCGGAGTACCGCAGCGACCGGGCGAACCCGACCAGACCGGTGAGCGTGTCCATTCCCCCATTGTGCCGCGAAAAACGCGCCCGGAGGACGGCGAGCGAGCGGCGGTGCCCCGGGCGCGCAGGTCAGGACCCGCCCGCGATTCGGCCCACCGGCGCGAAGAACCCTCAGTCCCGATCGGCCAGTTCGCCCAGGAGCCCCGAGGTGCGGACTCGATCGGTGTCCTCGCGGTACTTCAGGACGGCACCGAGCGTGGCGGCGGCCGAGTCCGGATCGAGGGTGTCGTTGTTCAGGGCCTGCAGCGCCTGCGCCCAGTCCAGCGCCTCGGCGACTCCCGGTGGTTTCACCAGTTCCAGTTCCCGCATCCGCTGCACCGCCTCCGCCACCTGCCCGGCCAGCCGCGGGCGCAGGTCCGGCAGCCGGCGGCGCAGGATCCCCACCTCGCGCTCCAGGTCGGGGTGCTCCAGCCAGTGGTAGAGGCAGCGGCGCTTGAGCGCGTCGTGGACTTCGCGGGTGCGGTTCGACGTCAGCACCACCACCGGCGGAGCGGTGGCCCGCACCTCGCCGAACTCGGGGATGCTCACCGCGTACTCGGACAGCACCTCAAGCAGGAACGCCTCGAACTCGTCGTCGGCGCGGTCGATCTCGTCGACCAGCAGCACGCACGGCGCTTCCCGCAACGCGCGCAGCAGCGGGCGGGCCAGCAGGAATCGTTCGGTGTAGAGCGAGGATTCGGCGGCGTCCGCGTCCAGCGCGCCGTCGGTGGCGGCCTCCAGGGTCCGCAGGTGCAGCAGCTGCCGCGGGAAGTCCCAGTCGTACAGGGCCTGCGACGCGTCGATGCCCTCGTGGCACTGCAGCCGGATCAGCTCCACTCCCAGCGCCGTGGCCAGCGCCTGCGCGAGCGCGGTCTTGCCGGTCCCCGGCTCCCCTTCGCACAGCAGTGGCCGCCGCATGCTCAGGGCGAGGAACGCGGCCGTGGAGATCCCCGCGTCCGGCAGGTACCCCGCATCGTCCAACGCCACGGCAACCTCGCTCGGAGACCGCATCTCCACCACCTCACCGTCATCACCCACACCGCGAGCGTAAGCGAGCCCCCGCCGACCCCACGGCGACCGTCGTGCGGCCCCCTCCGATTTCGCGAGGAATCGAAGGACGGCGCCCCTCGGAACGCTCCCCAGCGGACGACGATCCCCGCTGGCCACGGCGTCGCCTTCGGACCGAGATCGGGGCTGTTCGCGCGCGAACCGGGTTCCACTTTCGCGCGGGAGCACGGGAAATCCGACACGCCGGGGGCGTCGGTCCGTCCGGGACCGGGGCCGTCAGGCGGCGGACGGGCGGGTGATGTCGGTGAGGTCCACGTTCCGCTGCTCCCAGCGGTCGTAGAGGGCGTCCCTGCCGTAGCGGGCCACCAGCTGGGATTCGGCGCGGGTGATCGGCAGCAGCGTGATCAGCTGCAGCACCGGCGTGCCGTCCTCGTCGAGCAGCACGTCGAACTCGTCGGCGAGGTAGGGGTGCGGCGCGGCGAGCGCGCCCGCGACCTCCGTGCCGGGCAGCAGCGCCCGATCGTTCATGATCAGGGCGCCGTAGCCGACCCGGCTGCCGGACTCGGTGAGCAGTTCGGCGATCACCGAGGTCAGGTGCCGCCCGTACCGCTCCTGGTCGGCGTGCACCGTGCACAGCACCTCTTGCGGCAGCGGCGCGCCCGCGGTGTGCTCGCGCAGGCCGCTGGTCAGCAGCGACACGTACGGGCCGGAGTGGTGGTCGCAGTACACGAGGTGGTAGTCGCGTTCGCGCCCCCCGGTGTCCCGGCTGTCGGCGCCGCGTACGGTGCCGACGTACTTCTCGACGTGCGCGGGAAACCCGCTGAACCGGCTCATGCCGCCACCCCTTCCGTCGAGCCGATCATGCCACGCCGCCCGCGCCGGGCCCGCGCGGAGCCGGGGCCCCTGAGCCGGCGCGGCGGGCGAGGCCGGGGTTCGCCCCGGGGCGTCCCGGAGGTTCGCGAGCCGCCCGCCCGCCAAGCTGGGAACCATGACCGAGACGACGAACCACCGCTTCGACGAGACCACCGCCCACGTCGACGCCCCGTCCGCGAGCACGTCCACCGGGACGGCGGACCACGTGCTGGGCACCGGCGCCGAGTCCCCCGGCCACGACCAGGCCACCGGCCCCACGACCGGCGCCGCCGCGGAACCCGCGTATCGGCGGTTCCGGCGGCGGCGCGACGGGCTGATCGCCGGGGTGTGCGGCGGCGTGGGCGACCTGCTGGGCGTCGACGCCACCCTGGTCCGGGTGGGCCTGGTCGCCGCCACCATCCTCGGCTTCGGTTCGGGGATCCTGCTCTACCTGGCCTGCTGGGTCCTCGTCCCGCAGGACTGATGTCGATCAGGGCAGCTGCGGCGCCTCCCGGACGAAGACGTCCAGCACCCCGTCGGCGAGCCGGACGGCTCCCTGCGGCCGGGTCTCCCCCGGAACCGTCTGCACCTGCTCGGCCCGGCGGCCCAGCTCGGCGGCGGCGGCGAACCGCTCGTCGGCGACCGCCTGGTTGCCGTCCTGGCGCGCCTGCAACCCGTCCACCGCGGTCCCGAGCGCGTCGCCCCACAGGTCGGTGGCCTGCAGCCACGGCTCGGAGTCGGCGGCGAAGTCCTTCGGTGCCGAGGACCGGATCCGCTCGGGCGCCTGCGCGATCTGCTGGGCGTAGTCGCGCAGCCCGGCGAGGGCCTTGGCCCGATCGCCCCCGTTCCACTCGGAGCGGAACTCCCCCAACCGGCGCTCCAGCTCCGGTGCGGGCGGCTGCCACGGGGAGCCGTTGGCCAGCGGCGACATGCTGTTGAGGTCGAAGAACACCAGCAGCGCCCGCGTGGTCTCCGGGTCGGCCGCCGAAGCGGGCCGCAGCGCCGCCGACGGGTCCGTCGCCAGGTAGCGGGCCGCCGCGCGGTGCGAGCGCTGCGCGTCGAACTCGTCGTCGTTCCAGGTGAAGTCCGCCGCGCCGACCTCGACGACCTTGCTGGCCGCGGCCTGGTTCATCGGGTTCACCACGTCGCCGACGAGCTGTTCGCTCAACCCCGGTTCGCGCTCCCCGTACGGCCCGAGCAGCAACCGGCCCACGGACTTGTTGAAGTCGTTGACCGGGTAGTTGTCCCAGAGGAACACCTTCCGGCCCCACACCTGCGCGGCCTTCTCCGCGTCCGAGACGGTGATCTGCTCGGGGATCACGCCGTCCCCGGTCCACATCACCACGACCCGCGGATCGAGCCCGTCGCGCAGCGCCGTCTTGTACGCCGAGTCGTCGTAGTCGGAGTACTCGGTCGGCACCGTCTGCAGCGGCTGCGCGCCGGGGTGGGTGTCGATGAATTCGCGCTGCACCCGGCTGAGCAGCTCGGCCTGCGCGCGGCCCGCGGCGGCTTCGCCCGGAGCGCCGTAGCGCTCCTGGTCCTCGGCGCAGTTCCAGCGGGTGTAGGAGATGTCGTCGAACGGCACGGAGAAGTCCCGCACCCCCGAGTCGTACACGGCCTGCAACTTCGCCTGCAGCGCTTGGAAATCGGCCGGGTCGTTGTAGCAGATCGACGTTCCCGGCGAGAGCGCGAAGGTGAACTTCACGTGGTGCGCCCCGGCTTGGCCGATGAGCTGCTTGACCTCGTCGAGCTTGTCCGCGGGGTACGGCTCGCGCCAGCGCTCCCGGTGGTACGGGTCGTCCTTCGGCGCGTAGATGTAGGTGTTGAGCTTGACGTCGCCGTAGAACGCGAGCTGGTCCATCCGCTCGGCGTGCGTCCACGGGCTGCCGTAGAAGCCTTCGATCGAGCCGCGCAGCGGCATGTTCGGCTGGTCCACCACGCCGACCCCGGCGATCCGGCCGGGCGAGGCGAGCTGGCGCAGCGTCTGCACGCCGTAGTAGGCGCCGGTCGCGTCGTCCGCCCCGAGCACCACGGTGTCCTGCCCGCCGCGGGCCGCGAACACGTAGCCCTCCTCGGGCAGCGAACCGGGAGCTCCCCAGCCGTTGGCCTGCAGGCCCTTCACGATCCCCGGAGCCATCCGGTCACCGATCCGGACCAGCAGCGTCGCGTCCTCGGCGGCCGGGCCGGGCTCGCGCACGACGACCTCGGCGGCACCGGCTTCGCGCAGCACGCGTTGCGCCAGGTCCCGGGTCTGCTGGTCCACGAACGGGTCGACGACGAGTTCGACCTTGCCGCGCACCGCCACGTCGTCGCCGAGCCGTTCCGCCTTCTGCGGCTGCGGCACCACTTCCGGCACGCCTTCGGCCGGGTAGGACGCTGGACCCGATTCGCCGCCGGTCGGGGGCTGCTGCGGAGGCGGTGCCGCCGCATCGGTGCAGCCCGCGGCGATCAGAGCGGCGCTGAGCAACATCGCCGCCGACCCACCGACCCGGCGCAACGCACCTGGAAGACCCATCCGCCCGAACCTCCTCAACCCAACGGACCTGTGACAAGCACCCCCAGGAGATCACACCCCCACACGAACAGCTGTGACCTGACCGGCTTACGCCACCGTTTTCCCCCACCCCAGCCCCCCAGC